>NZ_JALGQH010000024.1 GCF_022810305.1 Rhodococcus sp. ARC_M6 | reverse complement strand
ATCTTCACCGCTTCCTGGTTCTGCACGTCCGTGACCCACGTATATGCCTGTGTGATCGGGCGGCGATCGAGTGCCGCAGCCAGGAACAGTGCCGCCAACAGATCCTTTCCTTCCGGATCGAAGAATGCGTCCGTCTTCGCTTCGAGTCCGTCGTCACCGGAGGCGAAATGATCGGCCAGGTCGGCGGCCCTGACTTCGTCGGTCACCCACGTGAGCGGATTCCACCACCAACTCGGTTCCTCATTGGCGACCCTCTGCGGATCGAACACCCAGACTTGCGAGCCCATTGCCTCTCGAACGTCGCGGGTCGCGTCGACGACATCGCGTTTGTTCGACGTCGTCAGGACTGCGCCGGGAGCATCGAGAACTGCGGGGATGACGCGACTGGTCGACTTACCGGTGCGAGGACCCCAAATATCGACGTGCAGGTCCTCCCAGCTGCCGCGCAACATCGGGGCCGACCCGAACACCGGCTTGCTCGGCAGCAACAGGTACCCGAGCTGGATGCCGACAACGTCATCGGGACGGAGCCGCACCTGCAAGGATTCGGCTTTTGCCCGGCATGCCTGTTCCGTCAACGAAGCGATGTCGCGACCGCGGCCCATGTACTTGGCCAGCTCGTCGACGCGGGTGCTGTCCCGCTTGCGCAGGATCAACAACCACATGCCCACTGCGACCAGCACGATCAACGCCAAGGCGAAGGCAATCGCCACTACGCTCGCACCGGACTCCCACACGAGATCGCCCTTGATCAGGCCCGCGACCATCGCCATCGGATTGACCGGAACATCCTGCTCGGTGCCGAACTGCATCGCGACGGAGGCGCCGACGACGCCGGCAACCGCGATCCCGGCGCACACACCGAGCACCTCGAACGCCACGTCACCTTGACTGGGATCACGCACGGAACCCTTACTCATGATTTACCTCCTGCGGTGTCGGAAACTGTTTACAGAGAAGAACTTCGGCGGAAAATTGTTGGGCATAGCTGTGGGTTGATTACTCCGGTCAGGACATGAGGCGCAGAAGGACGACGAGGGCGACTGCGGTCAGTGAAAAGACGATCAGGCGGGGGCCGTTGACGTTCGGTGATATGCGCGGTTTCCGGCCGGTCTTGCGGACGTACGTTGCGTCGGCGATCGCGGCTAGTCCGAACAGCACACTGACTGCTGCGATCACGAAAACGGCTATGGTCAGGCCGGTGATGGCGCTCTCCAAAAGCGCACCAGCTTGTCCGTCACTCGATCCACTCGCGAATCGTCCAAACATGATGTTGTTTCCCAACTGTCGGATTTACGTGTTGTCCGTCGGTATCTCGACGACGGTGGTCAAAGTGACGGCGTAACCGGCACGTGGTCTGCCCGTCAACGATGTTCCCGTTACTTGAGCGGGGATGACGGTGTGCGAATGGCCCTGTACTGCAACGAATCGGTGTTTCGTTTCGAGGTCGGCAACCAGGTCGTGCATCTTCTGTACGGCGCTTTGCAGCGCAGCGGACGGCTCACCGGCTTCGGTGGCGGTGCTGTAAAGGAAGATATGCGTCATCTACAGGCCTCTGTTCGCGGCGATCAGTTCACGGTTCACTTCGCGTAGTGCTTCGAGTTCGACGCGGAGGGAATGTATTTCGGAATCCGGGGCGCACGGTTGCGGTTTCACGGCGTCTGCGCCTTCCCGCTGCCGCCACCATGCCCGCACGGTGGAGGTGTGGATGCCGGTATCGGCGGAGACACGCTCAATCGTTGCCCACAGAGACGGATACTGAGGGCGCAGCTTGTCGACCAAAGCGACTGTGGCACTGCGCACCTCTGCTCCGTAGCGGTTGCCGCGGGTGCTGCGTTTGCCGCTCATGCCGCGTTGTCCTTCGCTGTCTGTGCCGCGTGTCCGGCGTCGGTGGCGTCGACGAACCGACTGTCGGTGTCGTGCCACTGGTATTTCAGCTCCGTGGGGGTCAGGACGGTCTCGAAACGGTGCCCTGGAATGCGTTCGGTGCCCTGTTTGAGCAGGAAAAACCCTCGGCCTGGGGGTGGTCCTGGCTTTTCGAGTTGGGCGTCGTAGCCGGCTGGGGACGACAGCGCGGAGACCCATGCCTTGTCTGCGCGGGTGAACGGAATGATGGAGTCGAGTTTGTCCATTTCGTCCGAGGTCAAGGCGCCCACGATCAACGCTCCGGCGCGTTCGATGAAGCCCTTGGCCTTCATGATGTCGAAGTCCATTTCGAGTGATTCGAGGTCCTTGACGGTGTGGGTGATCATCACCAGCGCCGTTCCGACGGTGCGGGTCAGGCGGGTGAGGGCGTCGACGCGGCTGACCATTCCGGGGCCGGCGAGGACTCGCCAGAATTCGTCGAGCACCGCCAGGAAGAGCAACCGGTCGCGAAGTCCGCAATCGGCGAGGACGTGTGCGGCTTCGATGGCGCCGAATCCGTCCTCCCAGCATGCGGCCATCACCGCAGCTTCGAGCTTGGTGTCACCGTGGCTGAGCGCTGAAATGTCCACGCACACACCGGTCGGTCGATCCTCGCCGGTGAAGTCGATCGGGGTGGTCGTCTGCTGGGAGAACACCTCACCGAGATCGCCGTCGAGCAGCGCGGACAGCGTCTCGAGGAGGGATTCGACCTTGGCGAGGTACTTGTCCTTGTCGCGGGTGTACGCCTTGCGCATCAACTCTTCCGGCGGGTTCTCGATCAACGTGAGCAGATCCGAGATCAGCGGCGGATTGTCGTACCCGAAACGGGGGTCCTTTTCGAGTAGGCGCAGCGCCGCGGTGATGATGTTGCGTTCGGCCTGTGTCAGCGCTGTTCCGCGCTCAATCTCGCACAGCGACTGCATCACTCGCTTGCGGCGTTGGTGAACCTGCTTGATCACTTTCTTCTGCAAGTCGGGGAAGTCCGCGAGCAGCGGAATCACCGACCCGAGAGCTCCGATCGCGAGCGGGTTGAGGTACCCCTCGCCGTGTCCCAGGCGCACGATCTTGCCGCGATCGCCGCAGATGATTTCGATTTCCTTGGTGAAGTCGGGTTTGGTGTCGGCGAACACGAACGGGATGTGACCTTGGGCGACGGCGCCGCTGACGAGTTTGCGGCCCACCGTGGACTTGCCGTTACTGGGGAGGGCGAGCATGAACACGCTGGGGGTGTTCTGTCGGCGTGAACGGTAGGTGGCGGTGATCGGGTCGTAGTGGAACGAGATGCCGTCGGGATCTTTCCCGAGCGGGGTTCCGACCATCGGATAGGTGCTACCTACTACCCACGGGGAGAGCCCACATGCCTGCACACTGGTGCCGCGGAACTCCGGCGGCTTGGGTACGACGCCCATCTTGCCGCCGCCGTGGCCGGCGAAACCGCGGTCGGTGAGTTTGGGGGCGCGGCGCCATTTCGGTTCGGTTCGGGAAGGGTCGCGTGCGAGTTCGGCGGCTTTCGCCGCTGCCTTCTCGTCTGCGATGCGTTGTTTTTCCTCTGCCTGGCGGCGTTTGCGTGCCGCTGCCATCGGATCGCGTAGGGAAGCATTCTGCTTCTTGCGTCCGGGTTCGTACGTGCCGGTCAGGTCTGCGATCCGGCGGCGCAACATCACACTCATCGTTTTCTCCTGTCGGTGGTGGTCGGCCGGTTCAGGCCTGCAAGGTTTTCGCCGTCGTTGCGTGGTCTTGGAGATAGACCCCGACTCCGACGCCCGAGAGAAATGCCGCTGCCTGGTATCGCCATGCGGGCCGTACCTTCGTCGAGCACCCGGCGACCAGGGATTCGATCGTGTCGGCCTGAATGTCGAGCTGGGCTTCGGTACTTGCCGACGCGGTGACGATCAGCGAGACCGCTGTCGCGCCGGCACCGTTGCCGACCTCGACGCGAGTACGGTCTGCTGCCTTGACCTTGAGGTCTGCGCGGACCGACCCGATACCGCGTTGGGCATTGCGTTCACCGACTGCGTAGACGTAGCCGCTCTCGACTGCGTTCACGGCGTCGGCCGGGGACATCGGCCGGTGAATCAGTGTCACGCGCTTGCGCGGGACGTCGCCGTGGCCTTCGAGAAGTGCTTTGAGGATCCGTTCGTTGCGGGCACCGGACGGGGGTGCGTTCATCACCCAGGTCCGCGAGGCCGCTCCCTCGTGGAAGTAGGTGTTTTTGGTTTCCTCGGCCGTCATCGGGCCGGCATCGAGCCAGTCGACGTACATCTCTCCGCTGCGCAGTGACGATTCCACCTCGGCTTCGACAACCGGGCGGGGATCGTATGCGCGGCGCACGACTGCGGAGATTTCGTGATCGGACATCGGGACAGCGGTCACGCGGAATGTGCCGAGGTTCGCGCAGATCGACGGAAGACGTTCTGCCAGATCGGCAATCATCGCCATCGGATCCTTGCGTTTGGCTTCCGTGTTCGCGGTGAAGGTGAGCGCCATGTGGGTGTGCAACTGGATTCCGTGACGCACGCCGGTCCCCGATTCGCGGACCACCGCTTGTGCGAGTTCAGAGGTGCCGGGTTTGCACAGTCGCGTGATTTCCGCGTCTTGCCGCGCGCCTGTCTCCGGGAGGGTTTCGATGATGGTGGCGATCGCTTCGATGTCCGGCGTCTGTCCGCTGAGGTTGATGAACTCGCCCCAGTTGGCGACGTCGAGGTCGACCTGACCCTGTTCGACACCCTTGTATCCGGGCACAGAGCAACGCAGCCTGATCGTGTACTGATGCAGTTTCGGTAGATGACTCATTCCGAATCGTCGGCCCAGTTTGTCGATTCCCCACCACATTTCGATCGGAGCGCCGATTCCCGGGACTCGGGTTCGGCCTCCGGGCGCATTCGAGAGAGAACCAGCGCGCAGGATGTGCTGGCCGCGCCGACGCTGCTTGCGCCACCCGGTGAGTTCAGTGGCGAATTCGTACCCTGACTTGCCGCCGATGCGTGCAGCGAGCGGCGCCCAGGTCAGCACCACTACGCCGAGGATCACCGCTCCGGAGACGAAAAACCCCGCGAGCAGTGCAACGATGCCGGCCACGATGCCCGACGCGAAGACGTAAAACATTTTCTTCGACACACCGAACAGGTACGTCGAGGGGGCTTCGTGAAGACCACCGTAGGTGTTCGGGCGGGCCGGTGCTTCGGTGCTCATAGCTGCTCCTTGAGGATGGAATCAATGAGGTCAAACGGTGCGGTGCGGTGTGCGCTCATCCGGACCGCCCACCTTGCGGCTCGTCCGGAACGTCCGCGCCCCCACTTGCTCCGGCGGCGCTGTCGCCGATCGTCGACGCGACGGCGCCCATAGCGCTGCCGATCCGGTCGGAGACTTCCTGCCCGACGGCGACGGCCGCACCGACAGGACCAGCGGCCGCGGCCGCGCCGGAAGCTGCACCGCCGGATGCTGCTCCGGATGCGCCACCGGATGCTGCTCCGGACGAACCGCTCGCGGTCGCTGCCCCAGAGGGACCGCTCGATGCAGCTTCCGTGCCACCGCCCGAGGGCGCCGGTGAGCTCGACCCGGATGAGGGGGTGCTGGAGCCGGTCGGTTCCGTACTCGGGCCGCCCTGAACGCTCGACGACGAAGAGGACCCGGAATCCTGTTCAGCCGAGGAGGACATCGACTGGATCATCGAAGCGCCCATACTCGCGCCGGTCGCGGCGAGCATTCCGCCCAGCACCGCGCCGCCGTTGCCGCCGGCCATCGAACCCATCGCAGGAACGATCAGCCTCGCCAACGCCGGCATCGTCAGGCACGAGAGTGTCAGCAGGATCATTCCGGCAAAGACACCTTGTGCGTCGGTAGCACCGGCGGCCGAGAGGAAAGCGATCCCGTACACGCTGGAAGCGACGAACGGGAACAGTGCGAACACCACCGCCCAATTCCGTAGCTTCGTCCAGGCCTGCATTCCGGCGCTGCCGATTCCTGATGCGGCGGCCGCGATCGGCGCCCATCCGAGGACGAGGCGCAGCATCGCGATCTGCATCATGATGAACACCGCTTGCACGGCGGTTCCGACGATGCCCAAGATCGCGAAGACGAAAATCAAGCCCGGACCCAGGAGAGGGCCGACTTCGGCGACGGCGAGGAGTTTGTTCGCCGCTTCGTCGATGTTCTCTCCGACCATCGCTTGAACCAGCCACACACCCGCTGCTCGGGAGAGTTCGTCACCGGCGAGGATGAGCGGAACCAGAGTCCAGGACGCGAACACTGTGCGGGTCAACATCATTGCCGTTTCTTCGGCATGTTGCTGTGCCAGACGCGATTTGGCCCAGGCGAGTTTGAGTGCGGAGATCCCGACCGAGATCATGAACGCCGCTATCTGGAATATTCGCAAGAATTGGTGCACTTGCCAGACGGTGTTCTCGGTGTCACTGTTTCCGACCGCGCCGGTGACCGAGTTGGTCATCCACCACGTCAGCATGAAAGTGATGCCCTTTTTCCAACCGTCGAGGAACACTTCGGCGGCCTTGCCGACGCCCGATTTCCACATCCCGTCGGCGAACTCGCCGGCCGCGTCCTGTGGATTGGCCACAGCAGTGCCCAAGTCGCAGAACCGCTCGAGGAACCCACCGACGACCGGTACGGAATCACCGACGTCGCGGCAACCGGCATACATGTCGTCGTCAGCCGGCGGTTGCCCGGTTTCCGAAGTGCCCGGATCATCTGCCGGGGGCTGGGCATGCCCGAGCGCGACTGGCCCGAAGACCAGCACAGCCAGGAGCAGAGCCGCGATCGCAGCCAGACGCTTCACCATTGGGTCCACCCCGTCAGCGAAGTGATCGTCTGCGGCGGCAGCTGGGTGGACGGGCGACGGATCTTCCAATCACCGTCCTGCCAGACGACCTCGAAGCGAGTGGTGAACCAGGAGCCCGGAGTCTTGTCGCGGGCCGCGACCTCCACGACCGCGAACGAGTTGTCAGCACTCCAACCGGAAATCTTGAATGCCGCCGGGATGTACTGAGGGGGCAGCTGGCTCCAGTCGATCCACTTCTTCGGCGCCCACGACGCCTTGTTCCCACGTGTCGAGGGTTCGATCTGGTTGTCGAAGACCTCATCGAGTGATTCCTGGTCCATGACCGTCCGCATGCTGATCTGCCAGGCAGCGAGCGCAGCGCCCTGAGGGGTGCGAGCGAAACCCGTGGCCAATGGGCCATCTACTCGAGTGGGACCGTCGGAGGTCGAGAACGGCAGGATGAACGGACCGACTTGCTGCCACATCAACCCCTCCGGAGCGGGGACCGGGTCACCTTCCTTGAACGAGGGGCGATCTGCCGGCGACTGCGGCAACGCCTGACCACGCGGGTTGACGGGGTTGGCGATCACGCGGCCGAACAGATCCGCCGACGGAACGCCGAATGCAGTGCCGCTGTCGGGTTTTGCTGGTGCCGTCGCGGGCGGCTGGGTGGCAGTGGGGGCGCCGGCGCCGGCGGAATCGTCGTCGCGGGTGACGGCGATGAACACGGCCACGGCCACGACCACCGAGAGAAGCGCGCAGAACACGGCAGCGGCAATCCCGGTCGTGCGGCTGGTCGCCAACCACTCGCCGGTGCGGCGAAGGCGCGATCCTTCTGTCGTCTCGCGGGGTTCGGTGCGGTTACTCACGGGTGGCTCCTGAAAAGTCGGGGGAAGATCAGTCGGCGTAGGAGAAGGCGGTGTATCCGTCGAGCGAGGTCAACGGCACTGGATCGGTGGGCGCAGCTTCGGAGGTCTCGGGCTGCGGATCAGGGAGAGTGATCTTCCAATCGCCGTTTTGCCAGATCAGCGAGGTCGGCGACGCAGACAGCGCAGCGTCCGGCATCCGTGTGGCCAGCCACACCACGGCTTGGTCTGGGCTGTAGTCCTCGATGCGGAATCCGGCGAACTGGGCTGTCTGAGCAGGATCGGCTTCGGTGGTGATGGAGGTCATCACCCGCGCCACGGCGTACGCGTCACGGCCCCGGCCAGGGGCGGTCAGCAGTTGTGCGGTCTGCGCCCAGGTCTCGTCCGGTGCGAGTGCGAGACGGCTCTGGCCCTGAATGGCGGCCATCACCACCCCTTGGGGTGTTCGGCTGTATCCGAACGGGATCTTCGCCGAAACGCTCGTCGGTCCGTCGACAGCGGAGACAGGGACAGCGACACCGCGGTAGCTCTCCCACTGCACCTGCTGCGGCGCTGCGCTGGTGTCGACCGCCGCGGTGCCGGTTCCGGGGTCCTCCTGCGACGATCCGCACGCGGTGGCCACCGACAGCGCGAGAGCTGCGGCGACGAGGGCGCCGACGAGGCGGTAACGGTGAATTGCCATGATTTCCTTCTTTTTCGCAAAGTGAGTAGTGGAATCGAGACGGGCTAGATGAGGAGCCATCCCGCCCACGTGATTGCGGAGGCGGTGACGATGGCGCCGATGGCGATCGCGATCAACCGCCGGATTCCGGGGCCGGTGACTTCGCCGTCGTCGAAGCGGTGCGCGACTTCGACACCGGCGCGCATCGCGGCGACGATCAGACCGGCTGCGACGAACCACAGGAACACCCCGAGCATCTGCCCGAGCGGGACCAGGACGTCTTCGCCGGGCATCTTGATGCCGCCGCCTGCGGCCAGTATCGAAGTACTCACTCCATGAACCAGGTGACGTACGAGGCGGCGGAGGACGTGATGATCGCGCCGACGGCGACACCGACCACCATCATCTTTTCGCCGCGTCCGGCGGTGCCGTCGGCGAACGACTGGGCGAACTTGACGCCGGCCATCATTCCCAGTCCGATCAGGAAAGCTGTTGCCGCCCACAGGCCGACGCCGAGCAGGATCTGAAACTTGTCGCCTGACGGCGGAGTGGTCATCTGAACGTCGATCACGTCCCCGCCCTGTCCAGGCGAGGGGAAGGGCGCGGGCTGCTGAGCGAGGATGTAGGTGTTGATGGTGTGGAGTGCGTTCATGAGAAGGTGCCTTTCGAGTTATGTTGCGGAAGAACTGATTTCCTTCACCCGAGCTGCTGCTGCGACTCGGATCTGGTCGTGGAGAGCGATCACCGGGGCGACGGGGTATTTCGTCGGGTCACGCGCCGCTTTCTTGTCGGCCGGCAACGTCGAGGACGGAGACCACTCGGGAAGCTCACGAGGAGGCATGACCCGCCAAGGTTCGAGCCACGGCACGTCCCAGCAGTGCCCGGCCAGCGAGCGCGCCAGCGACTCGACGACGGCTAGACGGTTCCGGACCGGCTTGGACAGTGGGCGATCACTGTCGGCGACGGACACGACGCCGAGGATGTGTGTTCCTTCCGGCGTGCCACCGGCGGCGTGTTGCAGAAGCAGTGAATGAGCACGCTCTACGCCGTGCATCGTCGTGCGAAAAACGAGCACCACCAGCGGCGAGTCCGCGCCCGGTAGGTCACCGATGTATCCGGGCCAGCCGCGCTGGCAGTCCCCCGCGTATGCGAGGGAACGCGTCAGCGAGGAGACTCCGGCACCTCCGGTAGCTCCGAGAAACCAGACAAGCGGCCGGGCCGGGGTCAGAGCCTCACGTTCGATTGGGCCTTCCCAGATCGGAGCGGATTCATCGATCCCGGGCATCACAGCCCCCGCGATGCGTGGACCGCTCGGCATCGGAGCACCGCGGCGCGGAACATCGGCATATGCGCTGGTCATCGGACCATCACCGCGCTCACGCGCCACACACCGAGCTTGGTGGCGGTCATGTACGCCGCGAACGGAACCCGATCAATCTCCCGGCCGCCGGCATCGACGGCGGTCACCGTCACTGCCACGACTCGTGAGACCTTTGCGGGCTTGTCCTCGGGGTGATTGTCGGCGGTCACCGTCGCCGTGGCCGTGGCCACCGCGTTCTGCTCACGCCAGGACTCCCATTGGCGGCCGGTGATCGGTGCCAGAGCAATGAAGGACGACGCGTTGTCGGTGTAGTACCGCTCGTCGAGCAACGGTGCTGCCCGGTTCGCGGCGTCGATCTGGTTGGTGTCCGCCCCGGGGGTGTACGAGAACAGAGCTTGCGCGGCCGCGACCATCACGGCTTCCGGATCGCTTTGATCGACCGAGGAAAACGGTTCCGGCAGAGTTGGATCGGCGGGAACAGTCAATGATTGGGTGGGGCCGCCCTCATCCATCGGGTGGTCGTGGTCATTGCTGCGGCCGCATCCGACAAGTGCGAGAACAGCGAAGGTCATGGCTGCGAATGCGGTCAACCTCATCGGTCTGCGGTCAGTCCGGTGTGTCATCGTGCCTCCTGCGGTTGCGGTTGTGATGCGCCGAAGCGGCGGACGTGCATTTGTTCTCCCGACATCCCTGACAACGGAGCGATGGTGACGGTCTGGCCTTCGGTCGGAGCGTGAAGCAACATTTCTTCGCCGTTCTCGAGGCCGTAGTAGATGCCGACGTGGTGCGTGTTCGAGGCGGGGCCGAAGAAGATCAGGTCGCCGGGTTGTTTCTGGTCGATGGGGACTTCTGCGCCGCGTGAGTCGTAGAGCTGTCCGGGATCTGCGGTCGATCCGGTGAAGTGCGGCAGGCTGATTCGTCCGCCGGATGCCTGGTAGACCGCGTACAGCGTCAGACCTGAGCAGTCGAATCCGCCGCCGGTGGGGCCGTTCGTGTCGCCACCGCCCCAGACGTACGGGGTACCGATCCAGCGCGAGGCAGCCAGGATGACGGCTCGTCCGAACTCGCTGGCTGGACCCTCGCCGCCGCCGCTACCGGGTGCGGGCTGCTGATCGTTGCAGGCAGCGCTGCCGCCGTCGGCGACGGCGATGGCTCCACCAGCTGCGATGGATGCGAGGTCGGCTTCGGACATGTTCGCCCCGGCGCCCTTGAACTTGGCCGCCAACGTGGTGGCGATCGGCTCGTCGTCGGCGTACGCGTCCGGGTACAGCGATCCTTGAACGTTCTGTGCTGCGACGGTGATCGGTAGCGATTCCCACCCGCTCTGCTTGGCCAGCGCTTCGTAGAATTTGCGTGATGCAGTGGCAGAGTTCATCAGTTCTTCGAGCGTTCCCCACCACGGGTACTGCTGCTGAAACTGATTGACGGAGCCGTGATCTCGTCCGACAGCATCGTGTGGGAAGTCCAGGGATCGGCCCACGTCCTTCTGATCGGCTTCGAGGCGAGGATCGGTGCCGTCATTGGCGTACATGCGAAAGCCGGATTCCTGGCTTGCGGTTGCGAGCGCGACGACGACGCCGCGATCTGGAATGCCCATGACTTCACCGACCGCGACGATCTGCTTCGCGATCGCCAACTGTCGGCCGTCCAAACCTCCGAACCCGGAACCTTCATCGCCCGCATCGCCCGAGCCCGGGGAAGTCGGTGCCGGCGCAGCGGGAGCCTCGCCGGGTTCGGCGGCCTTGTCGATCCACGGTTGCGGATCCACCGCGGTACCGGCGCCGTCGGGTAGACGACCCCCGTCCCACACCTCGAAATGAAGGTGCGGCCCGGTCGAGCCGCCGGCATTGCCGATCGCCCCGATCTGCTGACCGCCGCGGACCTGCTCTCCGGCGCGGACCATCACACCGTCGTCGAACATGTGCCCGTAGACGCTGCTGTATACGTGGCCCTCGATTTCGTGATCGACGATGATCCAGTTCCCGAAGCCGTCAGCGGGACCGGCTTCCCGAATGCGGCCGTCGGTGAACGCGTAGATCGGGGTACCGACCGGACCTGCACGGTCGAGTCCTTTGTGTTCGGTGCCCCATCGCGGACCGAACGGAGAGGTGTCCGTTGTTTCGGACGACTTGGTGGGCTTGACCAGCGAACCAGCAGCGGCGACCTGGCCGCCCCCGTTTTCGACGGGAGCGCACTCTTCGTCCTCGGAAACGAGAACGACCACCACGGCCATGATCATCAGAAGGAACGCGACGGCTGCGGCACCGACAACGGCGATGGTGCCGCCGACGCCTCCGCTGCTGCTGTCATCTGACACGAGATGGTCCCTTCGGTTGGAGTGGGACGTCAGTGCGTCCCGGGGTTTGCTGGGCGGCGGCGCAGCAGAGGAGTTCCGTGCGCCGCCGACCGATCACTGCGCGGGCGGTGCGGCGGCCGGCGCCTGGGTGGGAGTCGGGATCTGGGCAGGCGCGAACGCTCCGCCCGGCCCGACGATTTCGGGAGAAACCGCCGAGGTCGTGGCGAACACCGAGCTGGTCAGCGGCGTCGAGGGGGCCGCAGAGGGCGTCCCGCTCGGACGAGTCGTCGGCGAGGCTGTTTTCGTGGTGCTCGCCCCGGCCGACGTGGATCCGGACGAGAGTTCTTTCGCGAGGGTGGAGAACCACTCGACGGTGAACTTCGCCGGGGTCTGTCCCTGTCCTCCCACGGGAATCGAGTCGTAGGTGCCGTGGTTGCGGGCCGTGTCCCAGTATTTGACCTGCGTTGCCATCTTCAGCAGGTCCTTGTTGTCGGAAATGCCGCGCTGGACTTCGTTGTAGATGTACTTCTGGATTTGGGTGCCGGTGGACGGCGGGAACAGACTCATTGCCGCGTCCCCGACTTTCGCTGCCAAGATGCCCAGTGCAGCAGGGGGATTGGCCATGCCGACGGTGGCGAGGGTGCCGATCGTGTCCAGTGTGAGGACTTTCTTCGCGACCGCGATGCCCGCTTGCAATCCCATGACACCGGTTTTGATGACTGCCCGGATGACATCGGCGTCCGCGTCCGGAGTGGCGGAGCGCGGATCGGAATTCGTGGACAGGCGCCCGAGGATGGTCTTTCCGGAAGACTGCACGGTGAACCGGCCGTTGGAGAAGTTGATGTCGTCGTTGACGACGTCGGCGGCGGTACGAATTGTCGCCCCACCCAATGCGCCCGCGAGGTCGAGGAGAGTTTTCTGCGGATCCTGCTGCTCGAGGTGCAGCTGCCCAGCGATATTGGTGACCGTGCGGGCCAGCGTCGCATCTTGTGGTGTCGCGCATGCGAGGTCGCCGTCGGTGCAGAACGAAGCGACACGGCCGGCAACAGAGCCGTACCCGGACGAGGCGGCGTAGTTCGGGGCTATGCCGCCGCCGTCAGCAGGGGTCGGGGTGGTCACCGTCAGATCCGACAAGGCAGAGGTGGCAACGCCCTTGGGTGGTGTCGGTGAACTCTGCCCGGACGAGCCGCCGGGGAAGGTACTGGCACCTTGCGGGCGATTCGGGGACGAGAACAATGCGCCGGCGGCGAGCTTGTCCGCTGTGATCGGGCCTTTGCCGCTGCCGATATTGCGGATGACGGTGTCCGCTATCTGCGCGCCTTGCGAATATCCGGTCACCGCGATCATCGACGAGGGGCACCTATCGGCGTAATCGGCGATCGCTTGGCTGGTCTTGTCGACCCCCTCGGTCATCGACTGCTCGTACGTCGCTCCCCGCCAACCGAAGTCGGCGGCGTACGGGACGAGCATCCGTGAGACCTCACCGGCAGCGGACTGGAGCAAGGGCACCATCACCGACATGCCGAGGAAGCCGCTGTCGATGGTGGGGTCGGCATCCGGCGCGGACTGGTTGGTCCCCTGAACACCGAAGACTCCCAGAGCGGTGCAGGGCATCGGTGCGGAGTCGCCTGAGGTGGGTGCGGCGTTCGCCAGACTGGTTCCTGCCAGTGCGAGGACGACCGTGGCCGTCACCGCTGTGGTGATCCCTCTCGCATATCTCATGCGGATTTCCCTTCGGATGTGTTTGTTCACTGCGTCGGCGCGGCTGCACCGAGGTTTCGTACGTCGGCGGCGAGAGCGGTGAAGTCCTGCTCGACACCGCTGCCCATCGCCGAGGTCGCGATCGGTCCTCCTGCGGCCAACGACCGGTCGTGACCGATCAGGCGCACCGCTCCGATCCGGCCCGCCATATGGGCACTGAGGTGATCGGCCACCGGCGTCGAACCGGGACGGACCTCGACGACGGCCACGACGACCGATGCCAACGTGTGTGCGCCGAGGGTGCTCTCGATCCATTCCAGGACGGAGGGAAGACGGTTTACGGAGTCGCCGCGACTGGACACCACCAGGACGATCACGACCGACGCATCGGCCAGGAGCGGAGCGAGATGCTGTGCACGCAAGGGGTTTCCGGCGTCGTAGATCGGAAAATGACCGGACGCGGTCAGGAGTGAGTGAACGGACTCGAGCGCCGCAGCGTCGCCGCTCAGCTCCCCGAGCGTGCGGCGACCCCACAGCACCCCGTGCTCGGAGACCCATTGGCCGGGGTTCAGCTCGCGCCCGCAGCCACGGCCGGACAGGTCACCGCCGGCGGGGGTCGTATCCACGGCGGCAGCAGTGACGAGTTCGGTGTGCAGTGCACTCGCCAGGCCGACCGCTGTCGTGGTGGCTCCGACTCCACCGGCAACCCCGGCGATCAGCACAGCAGAAGGCGGTGCCAGCGGAATCAGTGCATCTTCTGGCTCGGGCACTTCATCGACCGGGGCTTCTGCCTCGGATCCGGGCACGAGCGGCGGTGCGGTGTCGTCGACCGGTGCCGACGGCTTCTCGTCGGATTCGTTGTTTTCTGTCGGCTCGCCGCCCAGCCAGTCCCCTGCCCACGTCACGGCGTGCCTACGCTCTCGTTGATGGCCGCGATCAGCGTCTTTCCGTCACGCACGGTCGTGCTGATGGTTTGCGCGTATCGCACGATCGCGCCGTCCGCGGCTTTTTGGACCATCTCTACGGCGAAGACACCCGGCTGACCGGACGGGCGGATCAGAACGCAATGCTCGGTGCCGACCGGGACGCCGTCGTCGATGCCGGCTTGCAAGGTCGCCAGTTGGGTGGCCGCAGCTTCCGGAGTGGCGAAGCCTCGCGCTTTGTCCGCATTGCGATCGACGTAGAAGGCGTGCTGAAATCCGAGGATCGCATCAGGGCCAGATCCGGTACCGCCAGGGCCATTCCCGCTGATGACGTCACCCTTGACGCTGCTCGGGCACCAGGACGAGGCGGCCTGCGCCCCGGCGACAGACGTCCCCGCCGCTGGCGGGGCCGTAGTGGTTCCAGGTACTTCGAGGGAGGCTGGAGCGTCCGGTTCGTCGGAACCGGAGGCCAGCGCGATTGCGGTTCCGCCGACGAGGACGGCCAGCACGGCCGCAGCGGCTCCCCCGACAGCGGCTTTCGTGCGGCGGGTCCGGCCACGCGACCGGTCGGATCCAGGGAGAGGTTCGGGGATACCGATCCGCTCCCCCGCATCCGGGGCGGTCGGTGTCGGTTCCGGATCGGTGGCCGGCAGCTCCCATTCCGATGCCCAATCCGGTTGTGTATTCAGATCACTGACAGCGAGAGTGACGACCGGGAGCGTGCGGACAACACCGACGGACCCGGCGATCGGATCGGTCGCCGGTCCGGTCTTGTCCTCATCTGCGAGTTCGAATGTGGGAGTGAGGTGTTGGGTAGGTCGGCTCACCGCAGCGACAACGGTCTCGTCTGCCGAGGAAGCGTTGCCGGTGGAAACCGGTTCGCTCTCAACAGTTTCGGCATGGTCGAGTAGGGAGTCGGGTTCTGATTCCTCATCGGGGTTTTCGGACTCGGGCTCGGAATGTACGTCGGCGTCTGGGGTTTGCTCTCCCGTGTCCACTTCGTCGGCGAACTCGGTCGGGTCCAACGGTGGAAACCAGTTCTGACCTGACATGTCGATATTTCCTCTCGTGCAAAGAAAAAGAACTTCGACTAACACCGCCGGGGCCGAAGCCCCGACCCCGGCGGCGGTAGTGATTACGCGGGGGTCGCTCCAGCGGCAGCAGCGCCGAGGGCTTGGCCGATCAGATCGGCGGTAGGTCCGAAGGCGTAATTCGCTTCGACGGCCGCGTTGTCGAGTGCGGCGATGACCTGATCGCCACCGGGCTGAGCGAGGACGGTTTCACGTGCAGTAGTGAGCTGCGCGTTGACGTTCTCGGTGATCTGCGGAACGGACGCCACAGCATCGGTGACGACCTGCGCGATCTGCGGGGCCTGCGCCGCCAGCGCGTCACTGGTCTGGGAGGTGATCGCAGGTGCGTCCGGCTCAGGAAGGTTCGGCACGTCGATGTGGCGAGGCTCGGCATCGGTGTCACCGGCACCGATTGCTCCCGCCGTCAGACCGCCCACCACAGCTCCAGCCGCGGCACTGGGAATCCCGAGAAGCAATCCACCTGCACCGGCACCGATCGCCGTGCCGACGACGCCTGTCGTCGCTTCCGGCAGCGGCGGCGGGAGCGGAACCAGACCGCCCATACCGGCCCCGATCAAACCGCCCACTGTGCCGCCACCCAATGCGCCCACTGTGAACCCTGCGGTTCCGGCAGCCAAGGCACCTGCTGCGGCTCCGCCGAAGGTTGCAGCCGAGACACGCTGTGAACGATCGACGTCGACGCCGACACTGGACCAGAATGTCGCGAACTGTGAAACACCGACAGATGCAGTGTTATTGGTGCGTTCGAGATACTCGTCGGACATCCAATTGGGCTTCGGCCCGACGTAATCACCCAGCTGCAACATCTGGGGCGGTGCTTCGATCGGAGCGATGATCTCGACTTCGGTCGGGAGATGGAGTGTCCCCACGTCGATCGGGTCGCCGTAATACGCCGGCGCAACGTAGTTCCCGCTGCTATCGCCTGCATTGTTCGGGGACGACTGCTGCGTCGACGGCGAAGGCTTCCACTGAATGTTGTCGTACTCAGCCGGAGGCGGAGTCCAGTACGAACGATCGGACGTCGGCGCAGGAACCTCAGGGGCAGTAGTAATACCCGGCTGCTCAGACGCAGGTGGAGGCGTCGTAATGCCCGGCTGCGACGGAGCGGTAATGCCCGGCTGGGTCGGCGCTGCGATCGCAACTCCGGCATTGACGAAGGCGGCTCCGACCATCGCCGCCAACGTCACGGCTGCGACCGCACCCGTCGACGGTGACCGGTGGCGGCCACCGGACCGTGGTTTCTTGAACTGCTTCATGACATCCCTTCAAACTTGTTGTGGTTCAACAACTAACGGAACATTGGACGTGCTTGGCCGCACAAAATGCGAGAGTTACGCGGCCTTCGATCCCGACGCAACAGCGCCGGGAAGTTCGATGGAGCGTGAAAAATGCGCCATAACGAGGGAGCCCGCAGGAATCAATGAATGTCCGACCGGGCAGAGTCGTGCGCCGACCACGAGGGCGGGTACACATGTGTGACCGACGGCCCGGCCTGCGCACAACACAGGTTCGATAACGCGATATGAGGCAACGACGAAGTATTCAGCCGAGGTCGGACGATCGGAAATGCCGGCGGGAATTAAACCGCGGGGATCAGATTCAATGGAAAGGCTGGAGATCTTTTCCATGGTTGCCTCCGGATGGTTGCGTATTCAACGACGCCGCCTAGACTCGAAGACCTGTGAAGTCATCCAGCTGGGTGATGCCGCAGTGGGACCCCGGGGAGTGTTCGGACGCCAATCAGAGTCACGCCCTGGGGTTTTCTTTGTTCAGCTACTTCGTTCAGTAACCATATGAATCACATGCTTTTTCATCCCCTAGCATAGCGCGTTATACCCGCGCAGCCAATGGGCGCATGGTGCCCGCTATGAAACTCCGCGCGTTGTGACTTCCGGTTACTAGGTTGGAAGAATGAACAACCGTGGACGAAGGCAAAGCGTGAGCAGGCGAATCCTGCGTAACTTCGTCCCTGACGCTCTCAAGAAGCGCAGGGAATCGCTGGGAATGTCCCGACCTGACCTTGCGCGATTCGCCGATGTCAGCGTGACTGCTATCGCGGACTGGGAGAAGGGGCGCCGAACTCCTGGGATCGACACGCTCGTGCAAGTTGCAAAGGCGCTGAAATGTGAAATCACGGACCTTGTCGATGTGCCGGACGGTGTTCGCAGTCTTGCTGATCTCCGGATACTTGCAGGCCTCACTCAGCCGCAGCTCGGGCGCGTCACCAACATCAGTACGACAGCGATCGGGGCGCTGGAGCGGGCGGAAGTGCGCCTGACCGACGAGCGTGCTGCTGTTCTGGCTGAAGCACTTGGGGTGGACGCTGAGGCCGTGAGAGCTGGCTACGACAAGGCGCGCAACCGCGGAATCGGGGAGAGCCCATGATTTCGTCTGCGGGTCCATGCTCGGTCCTTGTGGGGGTGTGGCGTCTCGGTAACGCAAGTTCTCATCGTTTCGATAACTATCGTATGGTTCGGCAGTACGATAGCACTGGAATCCGACAGGTGTGTGCTCGAAATGTCGTGATCCCGAAAAACGGTGAGGAGTCGGTGCGCAATGGAGCAGCCTGCTGAAGATTCCAGCGTGTTCGCTGAGCGGCTCGAACAGCTCTTCGCCGGTGTGCCAAATGCAGACGGCAAGCGTTACACCTTGGGACAACTGGCCCGCCGCTCTACCGAGATGGGATACCCCATCAGTGAGACCTACCTATCCCACCTTCGAACAGGTCGGGCGAAGTCCCCTAGTTTGAAGACGGCAGCAGGTATAGCCGCAGCCTTCGGAGTGGATGTCCGCTATTTCCTCGACGAGGAAACTGCCACACGAACCAAGACCGAACTCGACTACGCGCGACTGCGGGCGGATACGAATGTCCATGCTGTCGCCTTCCGGCTGGCGGGGTTGGACAGCGGCGATCTTGAGGTCGTCAACGACCTGATCCGCTCCTTTCGTAAGCGGCGTGGTCTACCACTCGATCCACCTGACCTGCCGGAAGAGTAGCTAGCAAATTACGCTGGCCCTATGAAGCCAGTTGCATACCCCGCGCTCATCGAAGTGCCACCGGAGGACGCAGCGTTCCGGCACCTCCGACTTGTGCACCGCACGCGAAAATTCCTGCGTGGCCTCGACGTCCAAGCTGTCGACCCCTATAAGCAAGCGCCACTGATTCTTTCGGGAATTTCAGAGCTCATCGGATCCCCTATTGACCTTGAGGCTCGTTCGCTGTCGCCGCGTGGACCGTTTGCGGCCACGCTCCTCGATGACCAGGGAATCGTGATCTATTTCGAACAAGCCGCGACCCTCGTGCATCAGGTACACAACGTCGCACACGAGCTGGGTCACCTGGTCTGTGGCTCTCTGATGGAGAACCCCGACGAGGAACTCTTCGACGCACATCGGAGAGGGGACTACACCAACGTCATCGAGCATGATGCAGAAGTCGTAGCGTCCCTCGTCATGAGCTGGGTAAACCTCGCATACGCGATAGCTCCAGTTGTACAGAGCAGTGCACAGGGGCGTCACCTCGCGACGGCATTGCAGGACAGGATTCAGTCGATATGATCTGGTTTCTCATAATCGCACGTACTTTGATCATTTTCGGAGTGGCCCTATGGCGTGCGTGGGCATTGTGGAGACGGCCCAGTAAGTCATCTGAATGGATGGTCGTATGGGCAATCGCACTGCTCGGAATCTCGGCTCTTCTGGAGATCGCGTCCAAAGTCGATGTGATAAATGGCGGACTGCACACCTATCTGTTCGCCTGGTTGCAGTCGATGTTCCTCATGCTCGCTATCCTCAGCACTGCTCTGTACTTCATTTACTATTGGGGGAATCCAAAGGCGCGACATGCCTATGCAGCTGTAGCCGTAACGACCTTTCTGGCATCCGTCCTCGGTGGCCTGTACTTCACATGGGTAGTGCCAGCAGGGACGGAAGTATTCGAATTCGACTCCGCCGGCGTCGTCGGATTCTATTTCTCCTCCAAGATCTTCTTTCCAATCGGATTCCTCGTTATTTCGATGCTCTCGTTCCGCGCAGCCAAGATATCCAAAGGAGCACTATCGCGGGGCCTGAAAGTGCTGTCGATTGGATCATTTGTCCTCGTAGCAGCCGAACTCATTCTGACGCTGCAACTCGTTTACCTGGCCAAAGACGGATACATGCCGCACAGTTTGAGGGTACTCGGTCGTGCCGGGATGTCGCTGGGGATACTGCTATTTATCCTGGGTATCTGCATTCCTGCGATATTACAGCGCAAGGCTCAGTTGGCGCTACGAAGAAAATACAAAAAGGATATTGCGGCGATGACCGCCCTCTGGGACGACTTGTCCAACAAATTCCCTAGGCATGAGTTGAAAAAGCGTTCAGGCCCCCTGGTGTCGATACTTCCAAGACGCACTTCTTTGATGATTCGTCACTATAGAATGTTCATAGAGATCAGGGACGGATTGATCCGTCTGAGTTCTAGTATCGTTCCCGAGGACTACGCCGCAGCCGGCGCAACCGCGAACGCTAGAGAAATTCGTAAACTTCTGGAAAGCCCTGACGAGTTAGAGATCATCGTCCCCGTTCACCTGATTGTTGCCCCGGATGGTGATTCCTTCGATGAAGATGTGAAATCCATCGTCGAATTCTCCCTGCTCTATTCCGCAGCCGAAGGAAAAGCATGAACCAGATAGTAATCGTAGGTGCCGGAATCGCGGGACTAACTCTGGCCACAGCACTCAGACAGAGAAATATCGAAGTGCTTGTCTTGGAGAGACGGACCGACCTGAGTTCGCAGGGAGGGGCGTACCTGACAATCTCGGGACAGGCGATCGACCAACTGATCTCGATTGGAGTCAGCGAAGAACTTCGTCACGTTGGCGTAGCCGTCAAGAAAATCGTTCGAGCGGGATCAGGAAAGTCATCCGGCGCACCACTGCCTGTCACGGATTCAGGCACTGAGTTCAGACACCTGTGGAGAGCCGACCTGATCGACTACCTGGCGCAATCAGCGACCGAGGCCGGCGCCAAGATCGAGACGGGTGTGGACGTTGTCTCGGTCGTATCCAATGGGGACCGCGCAACAGTGTCCGCCGGTGGGCGAGACATCCACGCTCAATTCGTTTTCGGCTGTGACGGTGTCGGGTCGACGGTGCGCTTGAGCAACCCCCTGACCGGCCCTGACGCTTCTTATCAGGGGCAGACAGTGATCTACGCCCACATTCCAACCGCTAACGCAGTCGAAGAAGCAGGCGTTCTGTCCTTTTTGAAGGAGAAGTTCGACGGAGGCCTTGGCGACGATACCTTGGGATATCTGAACGGTGACGACGGTCAAGGGCTCTTCTGGTTCGCGAGGCTAGCCGCAGAGGGGGCACTCCCGAAGAGCGAATGCGGGCGGCAGCCCGTCGAGAACTGGTCAGGCGTTCTTACTCAGAGACTCGGTTTCGCAGAACTCACGCCATCATTGCTGGAGCGCACGAGCGAAGTGTTCGTAGCGAATGCGACAGCCCACGACAACATGCCTAGCTGGAGAAGTGGGCGGACGATGGTTATCGGGGACGCAGCACACGCAGCCTCCCCAGCATCTGGAAGCGGCGCCACGGAGGCGATCGGCGATGCGCTGGCTGTAGCAACCGCCCTCGCTGCTGGTCTGGAACGTGGAAGCTCGCCGGAGGCTTCTCTGGACGAAGTCGCGCAGGCGCGCACAGCCGCCTTGGCCAATCGCAGAAGATAACGAAGACTCTCCCGCTGATCCTCAGATCGTGCAGCTAAAATCTACGATGATAGATTTTGTTGATACGTCTACGGCGTGTCGAACCCCCAGCGGGGCGTGAGTGCTGCACCATCGTAACTGTCCCAGAAAACGAAGTGTCTGGCGGAAGGAAGATTGCGATGGGTCGCAGAAGCAAGGGCGAGCGCGGTGAGTACAAAGCACGCGTCCCGGCTCGCGTTGACGTCGAGGCGCTCGCTGCCGCACGCGGTTGTTCCTCAGTGAGCGTCTACATATCCGATCTCATTTGCTTGGACGCTGGACGTCCCGAACTCGCCGAAGAGCTTCGCCAGGGGGTGCTGCCGATCTCTGCATAAAAGCGCCCGTGATCAGACCTCACCAAGTCTGACTCACTGACTGCCACAACCTCTGTGGTGCCGCTTATTAGCTGAGAATTGAAAAACCCCCGGCGAGCTAGGCCGAGGGTTGATCGAAGTTAGTGAGATTCGAGTTACCAGCTCGTTTCTCAGCGGTGCTGCTAATCCCCGGAGGGACTTGTCTTGGAGGACATGTCTCAGGGTAACTCATGCCCTGATCAAATTTCTACGATCAATCTGCGTGTCGTCGATCATGACGACGCGCTCCTGACGAACCTGTACGCGGCTGCGATGTGGATGTCACCGCGGACTCGCCTTCGTATCGACCCGACCAGCACCCACGACTACAGCGCAACAGTCGTCGCACCGACGGCGCCGCCGAATGTTCCATGGGCGCTTCACCTGGCCGATTCGAACAATCAATACAAGCTTCTGGCATTCGATTTCGATACCGCCACGCACGGTCCGGGCGTGGCACTTGCAGACGCCGACCGCCTGGCACACGAACTGACCGAACTCGGAGTACGACACCTCCGCACGACGTCGGGACCGACTGGCGGACAACATCTCTGGGTTTCCCTCAGCGAGGCGACCCAACCGGGCGACGTGAAGACGCTTGCCCACGCGCTGAGCGCGCACTATCCCAGTCTCGACATCAGCCCGCTGTGCAATCCGGTCACAGGTGCGGTCCGAGGACCAGGTGCTCCACACAGAGCAGGAGGGTATGCACTCCCCTCCCTACGTGGTCACGCGCTCTCCGAGGCGCTGGCAGCCATGCGCCCCGGAACCCCCTCCGATGTCATCGGTTGGCTCCTAGCCAGGCACCCCCACTCCACTGCTCTATCCGGCGCCGCTAACCGGTCGACACCGATCCGGATCATCGAGTCCGCCGATGGGCCTCGTCTGGACCGTCCAAGGCGCTCGCTGTCAGCGCGGACGAGGCTTCTCATGGCAACCCCGCTCAGCAACGACCGCGACCGCAGCACCGTTGCCTTCAGCATTCTCCTCGGGATGGCTCGCGCCGGCCGCACCCTTAAAGACGTCGAGGCAGCCCTGACCGCACCAGGGCTGATCCGCCTCCATGAAGACAAGAACGCCGGTCACAGCTTCACACTTGCCAAACATTGGTCTCGTGCAATCGAAGCGGCCGCGGTGTTCGCTCCTTCAGTGGTCAACGTCGATTCGGCCGCGTGGGACGAGCTCGATGCTCAGCTGGACACGATCGTGGACACCCTGCACCGGCACTCGGCGGCGTTCGCGCGTCCAGGTGGCCCGAGCGACGAACGGATTCTCCATGCATTGGTTCAGCTCGCGCGCACAGCCCGGACCACGACCCTGGACATTGACTGCCGGCGACTAGCCCATGCCACAGGCTTGGACGCATCGACCATTTCCAGAAGGATGAGGGCACTCGAAGCGGCAGCGTGGGTCAGTCAGGTCCAGGCAGGTTCTGGAACCGCCGGTGCAACATGGAAGCTCAATCCACCCCCCGCTGAGTACTGCACAGGTGCAACACAAGTGGAACACGCCCCCGGCCCGCCCCCGTCGGACACGCTCCTCGCTCACCACGCCCACGACCTCTGGACACCTGCCCCCGGATTAGGCCCTGCCTACGCTCGAATCCACCTGCACCTGATCTCTGGGATTGACGACACACCTGGTCTTGCGGCAGCTACCGGGTACTCACACAGGACAGTGGAAGCGGCAAAGAAGGCGTTTGCGCGGCTCCACCTACTCCCGACATCGCGGTCCACAGCCCAGACTCGTCGGCTTCAACTCCACACAGCGGCTCAGCAAATAGGCGTCTCAGGGGTGCTTGCAACCCGAGCCTTACGTCACGTGACGGAGCGCGAGCTATTCGCCTGGTGGACCGACGAGCTGGAGTGGCGGCGTAGCCGTGGAAAGAAACGTAGCGGTCCCCGAAGGTACGCATCCGGATCCGTCGCCCTGCCAATCGAAACAACACCGCGAGGGCGCTACGGCCGCTTCCCCACCATCGGCGGCCGCGCCGACTACGCCGCAGCTCGACGCATCGTCACCGATTACCAGTCGCCGAAGAGTGTGCTTGCAGCTTGATTTCCTGGGTCTACGCGATGCTGAGTGGGCGGTGCTCAATGTCCCCTGGCGGCGGCGGCGAGGAACGTCGTCCCTGTCGCGTGCAAGGCTAAATGTAGTGCGGGAAGACAAAGCTAGGGAACCTCGACATTTTGCGCTTTTTGCGTCTCTGCCTGGAATTACAGTCTTGTGGGAACAGAAGTGCGGCGTGCCGCAAAACTCTCTCACCAGCGGTGTTGCCGTAATCGAACCAAGTTGACGACGATTCATTAATTAATGCATGCATGCACTCATTAACTACAGACAGAGTTAACGCATTAGTGCTAGCATTCATGCATGACGACAATCATGGTGTACAGCGAGGCCGGCGGCGTCACCAAGACGACAACCGCGGTCTCCCTTGCGATGGTGGCTGCCCTCTCCGGGGTCAAGACCACTCTCATCGACCTAGATCCCCGAGGTGCGGCCACTAAATGGATCGGCAGCTATCCCGAGGAATCGTGGCAGCACGTGGGCGCGATCCTGGCCGACGAAAACCCGGAAGGGTGGGCCGAAGATCTCGCCATCGACAGCGGGTGGGACGACAATCTGCGCATCATTCCGTCCTCGAGGTCACTGTCGAACCGTGAGAGGGACTATGAAGATCACGCCGAACTGAGGCTCGCAACGGCATTGGAAGGGCACACAGCGGAAATCCGCATCATCGACTGCCCTAACCGCCAAGGCGGAACGCTCACGCAAAATGCGCTCGCCGCCAGCGACAAGGTCATCTACGCCGCAACCGCGAATCAAGACGGCATCGACGGTGTCGAAGGCGCGCAAGAGTCCGTCGCAAAGTTCCGCAAAAGCCGCGAAGCGATTGGTGCCCCCTGCCGTCTCACCGAGGCAGGCATTGTCGTCGGCGCCGTCAAGGAGACGGTGATGACGAAAGTGTCAGTGAAAGCGCTGGAGCGACTGAGGGAAACGGGCCTCGTTCTCACACCAATCATTCCGAATCGCACCATCGTCGACCAGTCGCGAATGACCGGCGAGTGGTACGGAAAATTCGACAAGGGTGAGCCGGTTTTGGCCGCTTACCAGCAGATATTTTCCGCATTCATTAACGCATGAGTGCACGAGTTGACTTAATTAATTCATGCACGCGTGCAATAATGAGTGAATGCACTAACTCATGCGTGAGTTACGTAACGAATGCAGCAATGCATGAACTCATGAGTTACCGAACGAAGGAATGAACTAATGAGCACAGAACCTGACCTCAGTGCCCCACGGAGAGGGCCGCGTCCGGCCGTCGACGAGGCTGTCGATTCGGCAGAGGTTCCAGCCGCACGCCGGCCGGTAGGGCGCCCGAAGAAGGAAAAGGCCGAACCCGTCATCCAGTTCTCGACCAGGCTCGGCTTGAGCTTCCGGGAAACTATCGACGCCGTCGAAGACGAAACTGGGCACAGCATCCGTTCGATCATCGAGCAGGCAATTCAGTCGACCTACCCCGAACACTACAAAAAGCACGGACGCAGCACCCGATAACGAGCGCGCAGATTGATCTGAAACGCAAAGGGAGCCCCGCCGGATGCACCCGACGAGGCTCCAGACCGGGAACCCCGCTGAAAGACATCTCACGGGGTGTAGGAGTCAAGCCGCGATCGGTAGGGGAGGTGGGAATGCGTGCAGTTCGTCGAAGAGTTCGCGGGTGGTGAGGCAGTGGTGGAGTTGGCCGAGGAATCGGTTGAACAGATGTCGTTGAGCTTGATGGTTCCAATCTCCGCCAGCGCGGCGAGCGTCGAAATGCCGTCTGGCTCCGGGGGATGCTTGGAGGGCGCTGAATGCCCAGATTGTTCCCGCTGCAGCCAGTCTCCGGTTCTTGACGTGCCGGTGCAGGACGAAGGTTTTCTTCCCGCTGGCGCGGGTGATCGGGGCGGCGCCGGCGTACGCCTTGAGGCCGCGGGCGGTGACGAATCGGGTGCGGTCGTCACCGATCTCGGCGAGTACTCGGGCTCCGGCGAGTGTGCCGAGCCCGGGGAAGCTGGTGATGATCTTCGCATCCGGGTGCTCGGCGAAGAGCACGCTGACGTGTTCGGCGAGGGTCTCGGCAGCTGCGCAGGCGGCATCGAATTGCTGCAGCAACGTCATCAGGCTGATTCCCATCGCCGCTTCGATTTGCGGTGGCTGGCGAAGCTCCGGGGCGCGCATGATGCCCCGCAACCGTTCGACGTCGCGGTCGATGTATCGGGAACGTCCGGCCCTCTTGAGCGCCGCCCGAAGTTGGGGCCGGGTCAACGCGGCAGCTGCGGTCGGAGTCGGAGCGGCAGCGAGCACGCTGCGGGCATCGGGGCGGGTCAATCCGTCTTCGAGAGACTGAAACGCGACCAGAGCTGCTGGGTAGTACTCCTTGAGGAGCGAGCGGATCTCGTTTTGGAAGCGTTGCCGAGACCAGACGGCGTCCTGTTGGGCGCGGGCAAGAACCCGAATGGCCAGCGCAGTGTCGGTGTCGGCCGGCAACGGACGGTGTGCGCCGGCGTCGGTGCGCACGATGTTCGCCAGCATGACCGCGTCGGCGGAATCGGATTTCGATCCGGACACCGAATGCCGGGACCGGTACCGCGAGGCGGCCAGCGGATTGATCGGGTAGATGACCCGGCCACTCGCACGGAGCGCGGCGATCCACAGGCCGTGATCGGTTTCGATCCCGACCGGGATCAGATCCTGGGCGGTGTCGCCGGCTTCGGCGAACGCCTCGAGCAGTCGGGCGAACCCGACGGCGTCGTTGCTGACGCGTCCGCGGCGCACGACGTCACCCAGGTCGTCGAGGATCGCGAAGTCGTGATGGTTTTCGGCCCAATCGATTCCGCAGTACAGTCCCACCGCGCCTCCCAATCTCGATGTGCAGGTTGCGAACCCGTGTGGTGCACGCGGCGACCTAATTGCAGGACTCGACGGTCCGTCATCTCACCAGCCGTTCGTGACACCAGCGCACCGCAGGGCACTCGATCTGCCGAAGAGCTCACGGCTCGGGAACACAGAAGAAGAGATCACCCCTGCGGCGGGCTCGTACCACGACATCTCACCACGCCAGAAGGTGCACCGCCCGGCGCTGCCTCTCTTCCAGAAGGCGTCGCATGCGCCGGGAAAACCCTGGAGTCCGCCGGGCAGTGCACCCGCAGAAACACCAGAGCAGCGTGAGCGTTACCGCTCCGTCGGTCCGTGCTTCTACACACCAATTAGGAAAAACCCGATCATGAACGACTTTAGCCTCAGAGCTGCCCGTGTTCAGCTAGGCGCATTGCTTGCTGCACTCGCACTCGCGATCGTCATTGCGCTCGGTATCACCACCGGCGCATTCGTACTTTCCTTCGCCGTGCAACGAGACCTTGCACGGCAAGCGCTGATCCCCGAACACCTGACCTGGATTTTCCCGGCGATCGTCGACAGTGCAATCCTCGGCGCCACCATCGCCATCGTCATCATCAGCAAGCTCAACATGAACAAGCGCGACCGAGGCTTCTACATAGCGCTTGCAGTCAGCGTCGTCGTGATCAGCATTCTCGGAAACGCTTACCACGCCTATCACGCAGCAATCGCCGCACAGGAGTCGATCGACGGTGGGGGAGACCTCGGGTTCATTCCACTGGCGCCGGCCATTGCAGCGGCCATAGCGATCATTCCGCCGGCCCTGGTCTTGGCGTTCACACACGGAATCACGATCTTGGTGAAGGCAGTCGGAATGGCCTACGCCGCCTACCGTGCGATCGTCGAAAGTGCCACCGACAGTGAGGATGCAAAGACTGCTGCATCTGATCTGACCGCAGCCTGGGGGCCGATCCGAAACCCTCGCCTCCGCGATCGGGTTGCCCGAAATATCGCGGAACAACTAGAAGCGGAACGCAACGAGGCCACCGCAACAGCGGAGGCGCAGACCGACCCGCACGACGTTATTGCGGACTTTGCGGAGCCGTTTTCCGTGGACGAAACGATGAACGACCTCGACGAGATCCTCGACCCCCAAGACTCCGCTACGGAGTTCCCAGACCGCCGCAACGCCGAAGAAGCGCAGGGCGACACGGATGCCGACATAGACGACCTCATGGCCTTCATCGCCCGGTCGAATCTCGCGAAGAACGTCAAAGACACAGCGGTCCGCAAGCTGACAAACCCGAACCTCACGTGGGAGACCATCGCTCTGGAATCGAAGCCGCCTGTCGCGACATCGACCGCATGGCGACGGTACGAGAAATTCGATACCGCAGCCCGAGGAGCAGGCTTCGACAGTCCACCATTGCCCGACCTGCGAGCCGCCGAGAACCCGATGCGCAGCGAACTCACCACCGTTTGACCCACACACACCAATAAAAGGGGTGGCCCCGACAGTGCTACGAACACCGTCAGGGCCGATGACCACAGAAAGCACCTGTGACCATGAACAATCATACCGACCGATCCGAAGGCATCGACCACGGTAAAACCGGCCGAGCACCTATGCAGCCACGAGCGAAAATCACCCGAGAAGCGATCCTCGAGGTGTCCGCCACCCTGTTCGGCCAAACCGGGTACGCGGGCACCAGCATCAACGACATCCTGGCGATCTCCGAGACCACCAAAGGCGCGATGTATTTCCACTTCTCGAAGAAAGAATCCATCGCCCAAGAAATGCTGCATCGCTGGGAGAACGTCGTCTCGGAGACAGTGGGGAAGGCCGCAGCGACAGGTCAACCCGCCGATCGGCAAGTGATCATGATCTACCGCGAACTCGCCCGCCGTACCCAAACCGAAGCGATCACCCGAGCTGGACTCATCCTGTCCGTCGACAAATCGCTCAGTGATGCGTGCGCCACCTACGAAGCGTGGACCGACGCGATTACCCCGATCGTCGTCGACGCAATACGTTCCGGAACCCTCGACTGCGCCGAAAGCATGTCCAGGCTCACAGACACTCTCTGCGCCGGATTCGTCGGCGCTGTACAGGTTGCCGCTAGCCTCGACGAAAACGACACCATCACCAAACGAGTCGACGATCTGCTGCTGATGTGGCGCGGAACCGCCCCGGCCGCCGTACGCATGGTCGAAGGAGCATCCCTGTGAACAGCCCCAACGAACCGGCAGCCACTCCGGAAAGCACTGCCGCCACGCCAACCCGACCTCGGATCGGGCGCATCCCCGGCAGCAAGAACTCGGCAATGCAGGACCGCGCAGTGCGAACACGCGAAGCGATCATCACCGTCGCCGCCCGTCATTTCGACACCGACGGATACGGCCACACCAGCATGAACACCATCACCCACACCGGAAAATTCGCCAAAGGCGCGATGTACTACCACTTCCCATCCAAAGAAGCGATCGCCGAACACCTCATCTCGGACTGGAACCACACCCTCGCCGAAACCATCAGCGAAGCATCGTTGCCCGGTTCGAGCAGCACGGCAGGGGAGAAGCTCGCAGCGATCTTCATCTCCCTCGCACGTCAGGTCACCGAGAACACCAACCTGCGAGCCGGCATGAAACTCACCTGCGAACCCACCATCAACAACGGCGCAGCATTCGCACACTGGGTCGACGCCATCAGCGACATCATCGAAACAGCCATCACCGACGGCGAATTTAACGACACCCCCACCACGCACCGCCTCGCATGGACCCTGTGCGCTGGCACCCTCGGAGCTGCCCACGCATCCGCCTCCCTACGCGAAGATATCGACCTCGCAACCCGCATCGAAGACACCGCCACAGCCCATATAAGGGCTGCAACCCATCTTGATTGCGATCTATAGCTCGGAGACAACGCGAAGGGCGCCATCCTGAATGGGACCGCCCTTAAGGAGTTCCGTGTGACAGGAGAGCCGTCTGGTTGAGTTCTTCAATACGGCTCGTGCCGACGCAGGCGACACGGCACCTGATCAGGTCAAAGAGCTCTCGAGTGTCGAATCATTAATAGACTGAATTGCACCCAGTTTCTTACGTAGTCCAGCGCTCTCGGTAATGGAAGCGACCCTGTCAACGATAGTTCTTACATCGAGACCGGCAGCACCTGCACCAGACAAGGGGTCGAGCTATCGGAACACCCAGAGCTTCAGGAGAAGACAATGGGACTACGTCGTAAAGCATTGAGTCTCAGCTCATTCGGAATCTTCCCGTACCGGTGTCAATGGCCACGAAGTTCTCCCCGTTGACGGCCAGTAGTTCTCCCCGCTGGTGGCCACGGGTTCTCCCCGGTGGCGGCCAGTTGTTTTTCCCCACCCGCTTTCTGATTTGGGTTAGCTGAAGGGCTTCACCCCCTTGCCGGTGGTGGCTTCGGTGAGGCGGAAGGAGTCGCCGTCGGTGACGACGACGTGCGCATGGTGCAGGAGCCGGTCAACGGTGGCGGTGGCCAATGTTTTGGGCATGATCTCGTCGAAGCCGGAGGGGTGCAGGTTGCTCGAGACGGCAATCGCTCGGCGTTCGTAGGCAGCGTCGACGAGGCGATAGAATCCTTCGGCGGCGTCTTCAGAGACCGGGAGCAGACCGATGTCGTCGACGATGATCAGGTCGGAGCGGATGATCCTCGTCAGGGCTCGGGCGATGGAGTCGTCGGCACGGTGCCGGCGGACCAGGGCACCGAGGTCTTCGATGGTGAACCAAGACACCGCCAGCCCAGCTTCGACTGCGGCCTGCCCGAGTGCCTCGGTGAAGTGAGACTTGCCAGTTCCCGAAGGCCCGCAGACGCAGAAACATTCACGCCGCCCGACCCACTCCAGGGTGCGGAGCGCGTCCTGGGTGGCGCGGGGAATCGACGATTTCGTTTCGTCCCAGTCGCCGAAGGTCTTGCCGGTAGGGAAACCCGCGCGTTTGCGGCGAGTGTGCAGGTTCGCCCGGTCCCGGCCGGCGGCTTCCTCAGCGAGGAGAACCCGCACGACTTCGGCGGGGTCCCAGCGTTGGGCTTTCGCGGTCGGGATGATATCGCTCAAGGACCTGCGGATATGGGGCAGTTTCAGGCGTTTAGTCAGGTCGATCGCCTCGGCCAACGGGTCGCCGTTAGCGCTGGTAACAGTGCGCAAAGGGGTGCTCATCAGGCGTCATCGCTTTCATCGTCAGTAGTGGCTGGGCTGGCCGGCGCTGGTGTCTGGCCGAAGGTGGACCAGGCGGCGGTGCCCGGTTGCAGAGTGTGGTTCTCGCTGCGACGGACCGGATCAGCGTGTTCGTGGGTGACTTGGTAGTCGAGGATCGAGATCAGGTCCCGATCGGCGAACCGGCCGGTCATCGCTGCCGTCCCCAACGCTCTGTCGACTGCGTCCGGGGAGTGCAGCTTCGAAAGGTCCACGGCCTCGGCCATCTTCGCCCTGATGCGGCGCGCTCCCGCGGCGGCAGCCTCGACCAGCCAGCTGTTGGCACCCTGGCCCAACTGTAGGAAGGCGAGCTCGGCGGCGGTACGAGGCTTGGGCACCCGGTCGGCGGCGTCGCGGTCTGGGCGGGGTGGGTAGTGGTCGTTGTCGAGGACCGGTGAACCGGGTTGGCCGCGGCGGTGCCGCGCGACTTCGACTGCACCGCCATCATTGTCGACGGCGGTCACGATCAGCTCCTCACCATGGAAGCGGGCCCAGACCCGAGTGTCGATCAACGTGTGCGGCACCGAATACCGCACCCCTTCCACCGAGATCGTCGACTCCCAGTTCACCCGCCGGGTGGTGCCGAACACCGCGGTGAACGGAGATTTCGGCAGCGGATGCAGCCGCTGCAACTCTTCGGCCAGCCGCTCGACCGGCCGCCGCCGAGTAGAGCTGTGGACGCGGGTGTTGACGTCGGTGCAGAACTGCCGGCAAGCCGACTCGAGCTCACCGAAAGAGTGATACTGCTCGCGCAGGTTCACCTCCTTCGGCAACAGGTCGGCTTTGGCGATCCGCACCGTCGCCTCACTTCCTCCCTTCGACTCCGGATCAGCAGGTAAACACGTCCGCAGCGTCGTGCCGTAATGCTGTGCCACCTCCACGATCTCCGGATTGCGGACCGCGATCCCGGCCACGTGATCGATCGTCGCGGTCTTCTCGTTGTCGGTGAGGACATAGACCGGAACCCCGCCCAAGCGGCGGAATGTCGCATCCAAACACGCCGCCACCGTCGGCAATGTCTTGTCCCAGATCGGGATCACCACCCGAAATCGCGACCACGCCAACCATGCGCAGAACAACGTCGTCTTCCGGCCGGAAATCGTTGGCCCGTCACCGAAGTCGTACTGTAACCACAGCCCAGGTTCGGTTACCCACGGCCGATACACTCGCCGCCGACCAGCCCGAAACTGGGCCTTCGCCTCCGCGACCGTCCGGCGCGTGGTCCGCTCACCGCCGGTGAACCCCAGCGCGACGATCCGTTCGTGGATGACATCCGCGCGGACCTTGCCCTGCGAGCGGACCACCAACTCCTCGATCTTCGGCAGAAAGTCGTCGATCGCCCGCGCTCGATGCCGCCGGCGGTCCGGCGGCTGCCCCGCAGCGCGCATCTGCACATACCGGGCCACCGTGTGGTGATCACACCCAGCCAGCTCCGCCGCCGCCCGATAACTACCCGTGAGGTCGTACGCCTCCAAAATTTCCATGATCTCCCTGCTCGATTTCATCCACCCAGCGTTGCCGGGACCGAATCTGACTCACAGCAGGTGGGGAACTATCTGGCCGTACGCGGGGAGAAACCATGGCCACAAAATGCGCCATAAATGGCCGCCAGTGGGGAGCTTACGATGGCCGTCGACAACAACGGCTGGCCCAACCGTAATGATGGCCTGGGACGAGCCAATCGTGGTGGCTGGTGGGACTACAGTAACCCGGCCAACAAGGATCGCCGCGGATAAGCGACCAGTGTCTGGCACGCAGAACACGACGAGATGTCGAGCGTTGACCTCTCGTTCCAGTGGCACGTTGAAATCTCGCGCGGCGAGGGCGCACGCTCGACCCCGACTAGATACTCTATTGCCCGCACCCGATCCGGCCGGTCAGACATGTTCCGGCTACGCGTAACCGATTCGCCTTACGGACACTCAAGTGTTCGAGGGCTGGATCGACAAGGTCGCCCAGTCTCCGCTGCCCGTTCTCTTCCAGGACTGTTCGTGCTTCGGCGGTTCCATCAGGGCAGTGGTTCTGTACAGGTCGTACTTCACAACCTCAGGAAATGCGGCGGCAAGCTGATGCGCGTTCGTCTCGCTCGTCGAGCAGCCGGCTACGAGCGGCGTACCTGCCACCTCGGGAGCCGCGGTGAAGAGCCGGGTTACTGCCGAGGCAGGCAACCACCGGCCGCCCATCGCGGCAACCGGATCAGATGGGAAGGCCGTAGCCCTCGCGTAGCCTGCTCGCCAGCGATCGATGACGCGCGCGAGTGCTATCTCTTGCGTTGCCTCGACGTCGATCACGTGGATCTCGTAGCCGAAGTCACCCAGCTGGCCGACTAATTCCGTCGCCCATGGCATGTACCCCAACGTTCCGTCGATGGCTACATTCTCACCAGCCCGCATCGCGGCGATCAACGCACGTGCTTGCAGAATCGTCGACTCGTGATGCACCAAGGCGGAGAGTTCGAGGGGATGAAACTGTTCTTTCTGGTTGCCCCGCAGGGCCTCTGGGAGCAGGGTTGAGATCGAGCCATCGAGTACTGCGGACCGAAGCAGCAGCGTCTTGAAGTCGTCTGCGTCGATCTGGCGGTACTCTGCAAGATCGGTAGCCGGTGCGCCCATCAGAGTGCTTTTACCTGCTGCGGGCGGGCCGGCGAAGAGCGTTGCTTTGCGCTTCCGCCGCGGGGTACGAGCGGTAGATCGCCACTGGTCGAGTAGCAAAGTGTGCATCCTCCGGCGAGATGCAGTAGGCACCCATTCGCGATCCACTTTGCGAAAGTGAGCTTTGACCATGACGGTCGCGTTCGGGGCATCTATGTTGAGCGGACCACCCGGCGTCGACAAGCTCTCCAGCCGCGCCCGGCGGTCCTCTGCTTCTTCGTGTCTCAAGTCAGTCTGCTACTGCCTCAAGGATGCGGTCGTAATCGGTCTCATTGATGAATCGATCGTCCAATGCCCGACCGACCTGCAGATTGAATCCCGCCAAGCTCAGCGGCGGTACGTCGCCCTGGCTGGGCGATGCGCCCTCGGCCGTCTCGTAGATCCACGCTGACAGCTGCCTGAGCATCGTCTCTCGATCGAGCAACTTAGCGGCATAGCGAGCCGCGATCTCGTACGGAGTTCCGCCAGCCATGTCTGGGCGTACGTCTGGCGCATCAATGCGCGACATCTTCAACCACTGCGAAATCGCTGGCTGGCTGACCCCGTTGGCCTCCGCCAATCGTGTTTGAGTCCACTTTTTCTGTTCGTGGAGCTGGCGCACGCTGCGTAAGAACACGATGCGATCGACAACGCCACGTGCCTTAGATGTTGTCATGGTCGTCTCTAGCTGGTGTTCTAAGACATCGGACATGACTACCTCCTCATATATAAGTAACCTTATACCTGCAGCTCAAAGGCGGCAAATCGGCGGTGATGAGAAACATAAGTAGAGTGCGTTGACCTGTTGAGGCCAAGGTCGTTCTTGGCCACGAAAACCGCCGACCGCCCCGACTAGCTCTCCGTGAGCGTAGTTGAGCGGCAGTGCTCGTCGGTAGCATGAGCTACCCGGGAACCTCTGCTGTGAGTAAGCGTGGGGAGGACGTCAAGTGGAAGTGGGAGCGGCGACGATGCAACGGCTATGGCTTGACGTTCCCTACCGGGAGAAGGATTCGGCCAAGGCTTTCGGTGCCCGGTGGGACCCGCAGGCGCGCCGTTGGTATGCGCCACGTTCGGGAATGCGCACGCTCGACCAGTGGATGCCGTCACCCGCACCTACCGCAGCGGCGGTGCCCGTACCGTCATGGTCGAATGACCTGTCGGTCTTGCTCCGAGACGCAACCAGGGGTGAACTCCTGCCGTGGGCGATCCGTGCACCGCATGGTTGGTTCTGCCACATGTGCGACTCGACGTGCCGTGCCGGCGAGATCCAGAGCGCGAGGATCCAGACCCGCTGGCTGCGCAAACCGATGATCGTCACCCACCCGGTCGAGTGGTGGCATAGTCTCCAAAGACGTGAATACATCGATTGGCGGCTTCAGTCCCACATCACTCGAATCCTCGAACAGACCCTCGCGCCGGAAACTGCGATCCGCTGGAACCCTGATACCCAGCGTCTCGACATGATCACCGGTCCCATCATCGATTGGCGCGACGTCCGTGACCGCCGCGCGTGACGCCGCCAATGCCCTTGTGAGTGTCTTTTTGGCCTTGCGACAGGCGAGTTCAGAGTGCCGAAAGCATTCCAGCTTCCCGCTCGGTGCGCGCCAACTCGATATTCGCGTACAACGCTGAGCGCTTCAAACCTGTATTCCTGCACAGTGTTTCGATCTTGAACTGCCCCGTCTCATACGTTTGCAACAGGTATGCCCGCTCTTCCGGTGTGAGCTTGTGTTGACGGCCTTTCATCTTGCCAGCCGCTGCGGCTGCCGCCACGGCGTCCCTGGTCCGACTCCGGATCAGGTCGGACTCGAATTCGGCCATCAACCCGAGGACACCGATGAACATCTTGCCCATCGGATCCGATGGGTCGTAGATCTTCCCGTCGATCGACAACGCAACACCCTTGTCTGCCAGTCGCCCCACTGTCTCGTGAAGATCCTTCGCGGACCGAGAGAGCCGGTCGAGTTTGGTCACACAGAAGACGTCACCTTCCCGGGCAGCGTTGATCGCATTGTCGAGTCCGGGGCGCCGGGTCTGCCGGCTGTCAGTTTCAGAAGACGACTGCATTTTTCAGAAGACGACTGCGCGTTCGGCGGAAGCATCATCACTGAGTCATTCCCTGACTGCTGAACCTCGAGTCGGGGAATTGATCGGGTGTTCCTATCGAAGCCACCGGGTCCATCAATCGTTCGTTGTCGAGACAGTGTCAGGTGAGACATCGTGGAGTCCTAAGGGAATTCCCAGTGCAGCCAGCCCTCGTCGATGCTCGGAACCCAACCGCGACACGGGCGTCCATCCTCGAGTGAAGCAACAACCTCCTCCAGAAGCGAGTCGATGGATGCCCAACTTTCGCCCTGATCGTTGTCTTCTCCCATAAATCCGCGTACGCATCCACTGGAGTGGCCAGCTCGGGTGTCGACGAACAAAAGATCGCCTCGAATGTTGAAGGCGATCGGGATATACGCGGACAAGTAAGTTCCAGAGACCTCCCCCGCAGGCTCGTCGAGCAAACTGAGGCCGCCGACTGCTGCCGTCGTATCTGCCCACATTTCCGTCATCGATGCCCATCGAGATGCGACGAGATCCAACGGTAGCGGTTGGTATTCCGGAAATATCAGGGCGGAGTGCCTTCCGTCCGGGTTCCCGTTCTGGAGACCGAACCATGTCCGTAGTTCGGTCGGCCACTTTCTGCCAGTCAATGCTTCGACCTCGTCCACGAAACTTTGGCCCGCTGGTGGGTCGATCGCCGCGGCCGTTATCGGGGCTTCCCGCAAGCACCAATCGTGAAGCCTCAGCCAGTTCTCTTCCACGCTCATGAACGCACGCTACCCAACGAGCCTTTTCGAGGGTGTCAGTTTCAGAAGACGACTGCACTCTCGGCGAGAGCATCACTACCGCTCATGGATGTCTCTTCACAAGGGACCTTCGATGAGTTCGAGCAGCTCCGCGAGGAGTCGGTCGGCTCGGTCCTCGATTTCGTCGAGGGCCGATGTGACACTGCCGAGGGTGTGGTGTGCGTGTTTGCGGGCAGCGATTCCGTGTTCGTAGTAGTCGTCGCCGAGCGGCTCTATAGCATCCGATTGCGTTGTTGAGCTGTTGTTTTCGGGGCTCTTTCGTTGGGGTGGGTGGATGTGTCGCGGTGCCTGACCGGATAGGTGCGCGGCGGTGATGTCGGCTACTGCGCGAGCGGTGAGCGGCGTGGCGGTCAGTGGGGTGTGGCCCCATCGGTCGATCGGGGTCAGTAGCGGCCGCTGATCGGCCGGGTCGATGCGTCCGTCGTGTCCGGTGAGTTCGTTGCCGTCGCCGGTGTCCATGAGGCCCGCGAGCATGTGGGTGCTGAAATACCGGTCCGAGAATCCGAGAACTTCCATCCACCGCCGATACACCCGCGCCGGGGAGGCCCCGGCTGCTACGAGCCCCGGCGGGATCACCGCTACACGGTCGACCGCGTCGACGTGTAGGGCATCGGTGACAGGATCGGCGGTGACGTCGCAGATACGCAGCGCCGCGATCTGCGTGTACGTCAGTCCGGTAGGAGCGAGGGTGAGGATCATGGCGTCGCGGCGGGCAAACAACGCTGCCGGCCAACCCGTTTCGGGAAGCCGTGAGATCACCTCACCGGTACGGGCGGCGAGATTGTCGAGGCGTGCCCTGCGCGTCGCGTCAAGGGCGGCGCGGATATTGTCGCTGCGCCCCGGCGCCGGGAAGCCATAGCGGTGATGGGCTGTGTCGATGACGGAGATACGCCGGCGCTGCGTGACCGTACCTGCGGGGTGGGCGGAGAGGAACTGGGCCAAAAGTTCCGGCGTTGTCGGCAACGACGGTTGGTCGTGGGCGGCGCACCAGTCCGTGAACAACATCCAGGTGTGCCGATCCCGTGCCGGGAGTTGCGAATCCGGAGGTTGGGGTGCGAGATGGGTAGCACTGGTGGTGTTATCGATGGTGCTCGACTCGGTGGTCATGTCCTCACCTGCATCGACGTGGGTGGTCATAGGCCGAGATCGTTGACGGCATTGCCTATCAAGGGCGCATTTTCTCTCGCGTACACCTCGACCATGGCGGGGGTGGTGTGCCCGGTCTGGCGCATGATGGCGTGGGCGTCGGCGCCGTTGCGGAAGGCTTGGGTGACGAAACCGGCCCGCAAGGAATGCCCACCCAACTGTATGACCACGGCAGGGTCGTAGCCGGCTGCGGTGGCGCGGCGGCGGATCGCGGCATGGACCGCTGCCCCGGACAACGGGGTGTCGGAGAGGTTCCCGTTTTTGCGGATCGACCGGAATAACGGTGCCTGCGCGCTCATCTTGGGGATGGCGCCGCGGCAGACGTGCGCATCGAATGGGCCGGATGTCGTGAGTATTCGGATGACCCCGACACGTCCACCTGTATCGAACGCTGCCACGACCTGCGCCCACCGTGCCCATGCACAGGGCGGGCAGTGCTCGTGGCGGGCGGTGAACGGCAGAGCCCGGACCGCTCCGGTGCCGTCCTGATCGGTTTTCGAGCGCCGCAGCCGAACATGAACACCGTCGAGGCGGTCGAGTTTGACGTCCCCACACTGTAATTCGACGAGTTCACTGCGTCTGAACGCCCCGGCGAAGCCGATCAGGATCAGGGCACTGTCGCGGCGTTCGAGAACCTCGTCCGCCCAACCGGCGACAGAATCTCGGGCGGCGGCGGTGATGGCGGTGATGTCGGCGGTCAACAACGGGGCCCGCGGATTGCGGAGCCGATCACCGGCGGCGGCGTAGTCGCGGCGGATCCCGGCGAGGGTGCCGCGCACGATCTCGTGCGAGGTCGGGGACTCGTGCCCGGTACGTCGGTGGCGGTCGGCGATCGCGGCGACCCACTTGGCGAATGTGGGCGGGGCGTAAGCGCGGGTCCCGGAGGTAGTGAGGGTGTCGGCGGCCGCGACGAGATACGCAGCGACGGTCACCGGATGCGCAGGCAATGAACTGTGACTGTGGGCGGTGCACCAGTGCTCGAAGCGTCGCCACGCCGATTCGTACGCCCGCCGGGTGCCGTCGGAGCGAGCGGATTCCATCGATCGCCCGATCCGGGCGGCGACATCGTCGGGCAGATCCGGGAACACCGCCTCAGTGCCCACCGCAGCAGGGACGGATACGCGGTGGGAGCCGGTGAACTGCTCATTCCTCATAGCCGGAACAGTAGCCACGCCCTCCGACACATCCGTTTAAACGAAAAACTTGCTGAACTGCGCTTTCAATAGAGACGGTGCGGGAACGATATTTCTCGTCGGTCACCGCACACCGACCGTGGGTGACGCGCAGCGATGCCTGCAGACCCCTGTTTCGACGCGGCGATCGTGTCACCGATCTCGGTTGCCGATGTCGATGCCCAGCTCGTTGAACGTGTCGTCGATCTTGCGAATCTGCTGGTCGGTGCGGGCTCCGAGCAGGATGAATGCGTGTAGGGATCGGGCGGTGTCGGCGTTTTCTCGGGCTGCGGCAACAACGGCGTCGATCAGCGCGGGCAACTTTTCCCACGCACTGGATGCGGTGTCCGTGTGCGCCGGCGGCGCTGGTACCGAAGGTGGGAAGGGTATTCCGGCGAAGACTGCATCAGCCGGGTAGGGGCTGAGTAGATCGCCGTGTGTTCCAGCCGCGGTGATCGTGCCGTCCTCTATGAGGGTGATCGCGGCAGCGGCTCCGGCGAGGATCCGACTCTGATCGGCCCGATTCAGATATTCGAACGGGCGAGTGAGTGCACGTGGTGGCCGGTCATCGGCGCATTCCCAGATCAGCCGAAGATCGCGGGCATATGTGCCGGCTTTGCTGAGCGGGATGCAGATCTCGTCGATCAGTGTGCGCAGCATCCGGAACCACAGACCCGCGTGCACACGAGCTCGGGGCAACAGCACGCTGCCTTCTGCCAGGGCAGCGGTGGTGCGGTGATCGAGGGCGGTGACCGTACTGTGCACCGGGGTGGGGCGCAGGTCCTTACCGAGGGCACAGACACTCCTGTCCCAGAATACGATCTGACCAGGTACGACATGACAGGGTTCGAGGCGGCAGCGATGCTCGGGGCAGCTCGCCACTAGCGACAGCTGCCATATCAACTTCACACCGATGACAGTGTCCGCGTCGCCGGCACCGATGCAGACCGGGCATACGCGGTCGTTGGGGGTGTCGGTGACCCACGGCAGCCATCCCGGTTCTGTTGGAGCGCGGCGGGGGCGATCACCCTTCGAAAGTTGCGGTGGGATCAGGACCGAGAGTTGGTGGACGTAAGTGTCGAAGTCGCATTCCTCTGGGTCGGTGCTGTCGAGCAGCCACGGAACCCAGCCCGACAGGCTCATCTGTTGTAGCTGATCGAGCGCAACGGTGCTGCGGGCAGCGAGCATTCGGGCCGCGGCATCGGGGATGTCTCGATCGAGATCCGACCCCGCGCCATCGGGGTGGAGTTCGCTCACGAGCTGGACGATGTTGCTGATCCCGTAGAGGTTTCCGATTCGGCGAAGCCAGGAGGTCAGTGCTTCACCGGTTTGAGGCTGCGGGTGCAGGGGCCATCGCTGCACCTCCTCGACCCCCTTGCTCATGCCAGGTCGCGTTCGAACTGTCGGCGCCGCCCACTGGGGCCGGTGTAGTCGGTGATCGTCAAAACGTGGTGGGTGATCGCTTCTTCGCCGGTCTCGATCGCGGCGACCGCGGCAGCGGTGAGGAGCATCGACAGCTCCCCGATGGTGCCTTCGCTGCGGGCAAGCAGATATCCGGTCATCTCCTCCGACGTCAGGTGTGAGGGCTTGCGCAACGGAAAGCTGGCCGTGAAGCTCGCGAGCAGCGAACGGGTATCGGAATCGTTGCCCCACACCGGAAGAATCGTCGGATGGAATCTGTTCTCGAGTTGCGCGTCGGCCCTGATCGCCAGATAGGCCTCGCGGGTCCCGACACCCACTAGCGGCATTCGTAGTTCGTTGCCGAGGTAGCGCAGCAGGTTCAAGAATTCGCGGCGAACACCGTCGCGGCCGGCCAGGAGGTTGTGCAGTTCGTCGATCACCAGCATCTGCACACCGGTGGCGCGCAGCAACGTCAGTGCCAGTTGCTCAAGCTCGTGGACTCTTCGGTGCGGACGGAGCGGAGCCCCCAACGCCGCCAACAATGCCACGTAGAAGCGGCTGACCGACGGCTCCGAAGGCATCTGCACACACAACACCGGGATCTGCTCGCGGTCGGGGACGCTGACCGGCGGGTGAGCGCGGCGAAACTTCTCGATGATCATCGACTTGCCGTTGTTCGTCGGACCGACGAGCAGCACGTTCGGCATTCGCCCTCGATCGGGCCACGCGAGCAGCACCTCAAGCTGTTCGATCACCGCCAGGGCATGGGGATAGCCGATCCAGCGGTCGGCCCGAACATGCCGAATACGCTGCGCCGCAGGGAGCATCGCCAGCGGTTGTGCCGCGTGATGCAGATGTGTCAGATCATCGTCTGCAGGCTCGGTCATGAAGTCACCACTGTTCGATGTCGTCGAACGCCGCGACGACATCACTGGGAGCGGTGGGATCGTCCGGCGGCGGAGTGCTCATCGCCCCGGATGATGTGGTTGCCGGGACGGGTAGGTGTTGGCGGCGGGCGCGGTTACGCCGCGCGGTGCGGGTCGCCTTCTTCGCCCCGGTCGTGATCTCACGCATCTGCTCGATCATCGAGAACAACGCACTCTCGTCGATCTGTGTGCGGCCCCGCTCACGCAACCGGGCGGCTGCAGCGCGGTGCTCCCACAACGTGACCGCCGGATGCGAGAGCGTCCGGTACGGCACTTCGACATACCCTGCACCATTGTCGGGTTCGAGGACCCAGATTCGGCTTATGTCGCGGGGATCACGCCGAATGACGAATGTACCCAACTGCTCCCGGCGACTGATCCACGGTTTGAGCGTGTTCGAGAAGTACTGGACATGATCGATGGTGAATCCCGTGCGGGTCAATCTCCGGCGAATTACCGGAAGGAAATCGACGACGAACGCAGTCTCGTCCACCACCACAGGCGGAGGGTTCCGCAGTGTGGTGATGCTGTCGGACCACTTCGCTGCCGGGCTCTGACCGAGGCTCGAATGCAGGCTCCCGTGGTACGAGGATGTCGAAATAACCAGCCATCGTTCTAGCTCGGTCAGGGTCAGCACCGCTGCTGCCTGCGAATCGTAGCTGCCCCGAGCAGCGGGATCGGAGAACGTGGTGCCGGGTAGTTCATGCACCCTGAGCATGGCGGTTCCGATGATGCGTTCGACGATGCCGCCGTAATGCGGGCGACCCGGTGGTCGGTATCCGAGATCGATGCCATGCTGCTCGCAGCCCCGACGCAACGCTTCACCTTTGAACTCCGCTGCGTTGTCGAGATAGAGCCGCCGCGGCTTTCCTGCCATCGGCCACTGCACCTGCCCGGCCAACCCCATCGCCTCCAGCCAGCCATTCTTGTCGCAGGCCACCCGGCCCAGACACAACCCGACCGATACCGCGGACGGCGGTTCGAGCGTCACCACGAAACCGAGGACACATCGGCTGAATACGTCGATCGCCATGGTCAGATACGGGCGGCCGATCGGTTCGCGGTCGTGCTCGTCGACGATCATCAGATCCACCACGGTGTGATCGATCTGCACCTGCTCGAGTACCGCTTCCACCGGAGGAGGGACACCGCCGGCGCTTTGGCGCGGCCGCGCAGCATCCTGGCCCCCACGCAACCTGGCTACAGTTCCGGGATGCATCGCTGCGATCCGCGTTGCCACCGTATTGCGCGCCGGCACCCGCAATCCTGATCGATGACAGGCCAACGCAATTCGGCGGTATATCGCCGCGACACTGAGTTTCTGCCGCTTCAAGAACTCCTTCGCGAGATAATCGGCGATCACCTCCTCCACCTCGGCGCTCACTCGGCCCCGGCCGCGGCCACCCGAAGGCGGTGCGATCAGCAGATCGGTGACAGTCCCTGATCCGCAGCGAATCCGATCGATCAGGCTGTATACCTGCCGGCGCGAGAGCTGCAACCGCTCGGCAGCCTCGTCGGCCGCCGCGAAACCGACTGTGTCCACCCCTGCCAACGGCGCCAAGACCGCGAACCTCGACCGGGCCAGCTCCCACTGCTCATCCGACGCTGTCAGTACGCCGCTCTCGACGATGCTGATTCTCTCCGCATCCACGACACGCCTCCGCAGCATGGCCTCGAGCGCAGCTGCCGAGTGCACTGCACTTCTGAACACAGAATGTCAGAAGACAACTGCACGCAAGGCCGAAATCGCAGGACACCGTGCAGTCGACTTCTGAAAATGACATGAATTGTCAGTTTCAGAAGACGGCTGCACGATGTCAGAAGTGCACTGCAGTGCAGCTCCGAGTTCTTGAGCACACGTCCGGCCTTATCCAGTGAGCGCTGCGATCCCTGACTGGATAGCGCATTGATAGTGAAATTTCGCATCAAGTTTTACTGGCCGTCGGTGAGCTGCGGGTCTAGCGTCGCGGCCGGCCGTGGACGGCTGTTGTCGCGCGAAGTGCTCGATCGGACACTTGCGGCATGGGCGGCGAGAAAGTTGTCGACGATTTGGATGCAGTCGTCGGCGTGGATGTGGCGCAGTCCTGTGAGGCGAGCGAACACTATCGGTCCGAGGAGCTGAATGAGGGCGAAGGTGGTGTCGATCTCGCCGAGCACAGTGCGGGCGTCAGGGGCCGTCAGGATCTGATCCAGGGACCTGCGGTATTGCTCTATGACACGGGCCCGAAGCGAGACCACCGCGCCAGGATCGAGATCGCGCCGGCTGGCGTCGCCGCTGTTGACGGGTCCCATTGCCAGCCAGGCCAGCGTGGTCATCTGCACCGGAGCTTGGTCGATGAGGTCGGCCTGGGTGGTGAGCACCGAAATCAGACGTTCGCGTAGCGGACCGGTATCGATATCGGTGTCGACTGGGGGTAGTAGTCGCTCGAAGGTTGCAGCGAGCAGGTCAGTGGTACTTCCGAAGTGTCGGTACAGAGTGGCACGCGCAACCTTCGACATGCGGGTGACCGCCTCCACGGTGACCGCCTCGACACCGCCGGTGGCTAGCAGCTGGCCCGCCGCTTCGAGTAACCGGTTACGTGAGCGCGCCAGCCGGGGGTCGGCCGGGCCCTCGGCCGCAACGAGAGGGTCGACCATGAACGGGCTCCGCTCCATTTTGACTGACAAAACATGTCCTAGCATGACCATTCTGTCACACCCGCAAAGTTATGATACTAATAGTCTCGCACCGAGACGATCAGTCTCAAACTGGGAGGCTGGCCGTTGAACGAACGTAGATCCGACTCTGCCAGCGTCGCTCGATGGAGCGGTGCCCAGTGGTGGATGTTGATTGTGTCGTGCATGGCAGTCGCGTTGGTGGTGGCCGCAATGGCGGCATTGTATTCAGCGTTGCCACAGATCGCGGTCGCGACAGGGGCGACGCAAGCTCAACTGACCTGGATAGTCGACGGTTATACGCTGGTATTGGCGTGCTTCGTTCTGCCTGCCGGTGCGATCGGTGACCGGTACGGTCGCCGGGGGGTGCTCGTGGCGGGGTTGGCGTTGTTCGCTTTCGCGTCGGCATTGCCCTTGTTTCTCGCCGACCCGGCGTGGCTGATCGCTGCTCGCGCGTTGGCTGGGGCGGGTGCGGCGCTGGTCATGCCCTCGACGCTGTCGATACTGACCGCGGGATTTCCACCGGCGCATCGCGGTCGCGCTGTAGGTGTGTGGGCCGGGGTTGCTGGATCCGGGGCGGTCCTGGGCATCCTCGGGGCTGGTGTGCTGCTCGAGCAGTGGTCGTGGACCTCGGTGTTCGTCGGGTTGACCGTCGCCGGAGCGGTTCTGGCCGGGTTGGCATGCAGTATCGCGGAGTCCCGCCAGCAGGAGCATCCACCGGTCGATTGGGTGGGCGCTGTGACCGTAGTTGTCGCGGTCGGGGCGATCGTCTTCGCTGTGATCGAGGTTCCGGCCCGTGGCTGGTCGGATTCGCTCGTCGCCATCAGCACTGCGGTGGGCTTGTTCGCAGTTGTGGTGTTCGTCGTCGTAGAACTACGTTCCTCGGCACCCCTACTCGATGTCCGGTTGTTCGCCCGCCGTGGCTTCGGTGCCGGCGCACTGTCGGTCTGTATCCAATTTTTGGTGACCTTCGGGGTGTTCTTGCTGTTGGTGCAGTATCTGCAGTTGATTCTCGGTTATGGACCGCTCACCGCCGCGTTGGCGTTGACCCCTATGGTCGTGCCGCTCATCGTGATCTCGGTGATTGCACCCTGGCTGTCGAACATTGTTGGGCTGCGGGTGATGACCACTGTAGGTCTGCTCACCATCGCGGCGGGACTGGTGATGGTGAGCAGACTGACCGTCGCGGCAACTTACCCTGACCTGCTGTGGCCCTTGCTCATCATGAGCGCGGGTTTGGGGTTGTGTACCGCCCCTGCGACTTTCGCCATCGTCTCGGACACTCCTGAGGCCAAGCACGGGGTGGCTGCCGCGGTCAACGACGCAGCTCGCGAAATCGGTGCCGCGATTGGGATTGCGGTAGCCGGTAGCGTGCTCGCGGCCGGTTACGTTCAGCACATTCAGCCGGCTCTGCCCCAGCTACCCGAGCCTGCCCGTGGTCCGGTGGCCGATTCTCTGGCCGCCGCGTTGCAGGTCGCCGACCGCGCAGGACCAGCTGGTCAGCCGCTGGCCGAGTTCGCCAGAGCCGCATTCGTACACGGAAGTGGTCAGGCGACGCTGTCGTTGGCGGCGCTGACCGCCGCTGGGGCACTCGTCCTCGCCGTCTTTGCGCCAGGTAGACGCAGCCGTACGACAGCCACCGCGGGTGATGGACGTCGGTGAAGGTCGGTCAGGGTGTCTATTCTTCGGTGTGATTCGTGTCTGTGGCCCGGAGTTGGGCTCGGGCTTGGGACTGCATGAAGTGTTCGACCTCGACTACCACGAACAGGGCAGTAGCGGTGGCTACGGAGCGGCCCTGCGCATCGTCCATCGTGGCCGTGAGATCCAGTTTGCGCCCATCACGAGACCGAACGGCAGCACGCAATACGTATGGAGTGCCGAGCAGAACCGGCGCTAGGTAGTCGAGCTCGAGACGCCGCGTCACGGCGAGCTCACCCACTGTGTAGAGCAGGAAGCCGAACAGATCGTCGAGAACGGTCGCCACCGCGCCGCCGTGTGCTATCCCGGGTGCCCCGACATGACGCTGGTCGAACACATGGTGAGCTACCACGCCGTTCTCGTCACGCTGGACCGACAGGGCGTGGCCGTGCGGGTTCTGCGGCCCACAACCAAGACAGTCGGGGTGGTGGGGCGGTAGATCAGGCGACTCGGAAGTCGTGCTCCAGAACGAGCGCGCCCAGTTCTCGATAGCGGGGCCGGCCGACCCGCTGACCTCGTCTGGAATTCTTTTCATGGTCGGACCTCTCTGTCGTGAAACCGTGCCGAGTCTGTCGCGTCTTCGCGCGCTCGGCCTGCACCGCAGCATCCGGTCGGGCGTTCGTCCGACCGGTCGGCGCGCTCGCCCCCGCCATGATTACCACGAGCGGGAGTCTTCTCACTCAACGCACCTCCCGGCCCGATAGCGCACACGACGCGGCCGTCGAGCCGAAAATGGTGACCGCGAAACATCGAGGGCTTCCGTCGGCGGGCTGAATTGTTGTCGGCGTGGGGCAGGATCAGGGTCTGTTGCCGAGTAACGACACGGCATCGATGCAGCGTCCACCGAGAGGCGTCCGACTGTTCCGTCCGGCAACTCTTCGGTCGTTCGGTGCCTCCGCACGCCTGGGGCGATCCGGCGCGGGCGGCTGCAGCACAGTGCGATGCGCCGTTTACCGCGAGGTGGTTCGGTCGGGTTCAACTCCCGAGACTTCGAGCCCTTCTGGTGGGGGGTAGGGGAGGGCTCATCTGGTTGCCACCTTTAAACTCGATAGCCCGCGGAAGGACAGCCCGGTACGCCAGCGAGGCTGTTCGACGAGCTGGAGACCGGGAAAACGAGCCACCAGGATCGGGAACAGTAGGGATCCTTCGAGCCGGGCCAGCGGCGCGCCGAGACAGAAGTGAATGCCGGCGCCGAACGACAACGGTGGGACTCCGGTTCGGGTGATGTCGAGCTTATCCGGGTCACAAAATCGGTCCGGATCTCTGTTGGCCGCCCCGAGCAAGGTCAATACGATCTGACCGGGATGTAGATCGACTCCTGCCAGCCGTGTCGGCTCGAGCACCGTGCGCCCGTTGGTCTGGACGGGGGAGTCGTAACGCAACAATTCTTCGACGGCATTGCTCGCCAAGTCGGGCCTGGCACCCAGTTCGCGCATTTGGTCGGGGTGAGCGAGCAGCGCGGCGACACCGTTGCCGATGAGGTTTGTGGTGGTTTCGAACCCTGCGGCGAACAACAGAATCGCGGTGCCGACGCATTCGTCGTCATCCAGGATGTCGTCGCCGTGCGCGACGGCGAGTCGGCTGAGTAGGTCATCGGCGGGGCGGGCGCGTTTGACCGCCAACAGGTCAGCGAAATACATGGCAAGTTGGTTCTCGGCTTCACAGGCGGCGGTCAGAGCCTCAACATTGGCTCCGGGTTCCAGTGAGGCGAGCAGGGCACGCACCAATGGCGCGGCAACTGCCCGATCGGCCGCGGGAACTCCCAGAAGTTCGCCTATCACATTCACAGGCAGCGGGAGCGCCAGATCGGTGATGATGTCGACGAAGACCTGTACCTCCATGACGTTAAGTAGGTGATGGATCTGTGTGATGATGCGGCTGCGCAACTCGTCAATGTGTCGAGGGGTGAACACGTCGGCCACCAGTCGACGCAGCCGGTGATGGTCAGGGGGGTTACGGAACAGCATGGTGCGCCGGAATCGATGCATGGCCCGACGTTGCAGCTCGTCAGGGATCTCGGACAAGCCGAAGCCCAGCGACTCGTCGGCCTTGCCGAGTCTGCGGTCGCGGAGCGCCGCCGCGCAATCGTCGTAGCGACTCAATACCAGCACCCCCGATCGCGTAACCAAGACGGGGCGCGTCTCTCGCAGCCGTCGGAACGCTTCGTAAGGTCCGGCTGCGCCGTGATCGGTGAGTAAGGCGTCCAGGAGCAGTTCCCTCTCGGTCGGTACATTCATGCTTGCCTCTTAGTATTCGCCTGTGACTGCAGGAAATGTTCGACGTCGACCAGGATGAACAGGGCGGTCGCCGTGGTGACCGATCGACCCTCTATATCCTCGATCCTGGCCGCGAGATTCAATTTCCGGCCATCGCGAGACCGTGTATCGGCGTGCAGGGTGTAAGGCGTGGCAAGCAGAACCGGCGCGAGGTAGTCGAGTTCGAGATGGCGCGTCACGCCGAGTTCTCCGACCGTGTAGAGCAGGAAACCGAAAAGATCGTCGATTACGGTCGCCACCGCGCCGCCGTGTGCTATCCTGGGCGCCCCTACGTGACGTTGGTCGAAGAGGTGGTGAGCAACGACGCCGTCTCGGCAACGCCGTACCGACAGGTAATGCCCGTGCGGGTTCGTCGGCCCGCACCCAAGACAGTTGGGGTGGTGGGGTGGCAACTCAGGCGAGCTAGATTCTTCCAGCGGCCGGAATGAGCGCACCCAGTCCTCCATGTCTGGGTCGACCGACCCCCCGACCGCATCCGAAGCTTTGCCCATGGTCCGACCTTCCTGTCGATGAAACCGCGCTTAATGCCGGTCTCGAGTGTGACCGTTATGCAAATACACCTGAGCGCACTCCGGAGAGTGCGGTGGCAGCCCTTCGCTCAACTCCACGTTGGTCAGGCGAGGTGTCCCGCCCAACGGGAGATCACGACCCCATCTCCTTCACCAGTGCCGTAGTCTGCGATGGACGCCGGTGTCGTGAAAAACTTCCCGCCCCGCGTTCCATCTGCCTCGTCCTATTCAGAACTCCGGTTGGAAAAAAATTTCCTAGATTTCGATGACAGCGAGCTCTCCTTCGGCGTGCAGGGAGCGTAGGCGCTTCTTGTCGAACTTGCCGACTGAGGTCTTGGGCACCTCGGAGATGAAGCACCAACGCTCGGGCAGCCACCACTTGGCGACCTTGCCGTCGAGGAAGTCGCGCAGATTAGCAGGTGTGGGCTCGCGGCCCTCACGTGGAACGATCACCGCGAGGGGGCGTTCTTGCCACTTCTCGTCCGGCACTCCGATCACAGATGCCTCGAGCACGTCTGGATGACCGGCAAGCAGCAGTTCGAGCTCGACCGAGGAGATCCACTCCCCGCCGGACTTGATCACGTCCTTGGCGCGGTCGGTCAGCGTCACGAAATTGCGTGCATCGATCCGCCCGACGTCGCCGGTGCGTAACCACCCTTCCTGAAACTTCTCACTGTCATGCTCCTCGCCGACGTACGAGCCGGTAATCCAGGGCCCGCGTGCTTGCAACTCACCGACCGCTTCGCCGTCGTGCGGGAGCTTATTGCCCTCGTCGTCGACAATCCTCAGCTCCACCCCTGCAACCGGGCGGCCTTGGGTGGCGCGCAGGCGCCAGCGCTCCTGCACATCGAGCGATACCGGTGGGCGTGCGATGGCGGCCAGCGGCGAGGTTTCGGTCATTCCCCATGCCTGGACGACCTGCACGCCGTACCTCTCCTCGAAGGCCTCCATCAGGTGAAGGGGTACTGCGGAACCACCGCAGGCGACCAGACCGAGAGAGGAGATGTCATAGCTGGAGTTTGCCTCCAAGAAGTTTAAGACGTCATTCCAGATCGTCGGAACTGCGCCCGCGACGGTCGGCCTCTGCGCGTCGATGAGCCGCACCAGCGGCTCAGCCTGCAGGAACCTGTCAGGCATGAGTAGGTCGGCGCCCGACATAAGGGCGGCATAGACTAGTCCCCAAGCGTTGGCGTGGAACATCGGCACGATGGCAAGGATCCGATCATCGCAGCTGACTCGCAGTCCGTCGGCGGCGCAGGCCGCCATCGAATGCAAGTACGTCGACCGGTGGCTGTAGGCGACCCCTTTGGGGTTGCCGGTGGTACCCGAGGTATAACACATAGCGGCTGCGGACTGCTCATCGAGATCAGGCCAGTCGAACGTATCGGACTGAGAGGCGAGGAACTCCTCGTACCCCACGACCCTGACCCCGTCACGGTGCAGCGGGGTAAGGTCCACTTCGCCGGTCACGACGACGGTGTGCACGCTGGTGAGCTGCAGCAGTACAGGGGCCAGCAAGGGCAGCAGGCTTCCATCGAGAATTACGACCTGATCCTCGGCGTGGTTGCCGATGTAGACAAGTTGATCAGGGGTGAGACGTAGGTTCAGGGTGTGCAGCACTGCGCCCATCGAGGGCACCGCACAGTAGGCCTCAACATGCTCCTGGTTGTTCCACATAAAGGTCGCAACACGCTCATCGCCTGTGATCCCGCAACCGCGCAATGCGTTGGCCAACTGTGCGGCTCTCCGTCCGACTTCGGCGAAAGTGCCGACCTTAACGCTCCCGTCGGACTGCAAGGTCCGTACGGTTGCCGAGCTATGCACACTCGAACCGTGGCGCAGAATCGCCGCAGTTGTCAAGGGAAAGTTCATCATCGTGCTCTGCATACCATTCCTTCATTCGATACTGCCTGCGAACGAACAGCGATCCGCAGATCAATTCACCGGGCGTCCTGGTTAACAGCGGGCTGTCAGAGACCTGCAGCCGTAAGTGAGGTTGAAGCCAATTCCAGGGACTCGACCAGGTTCGACTCGAGTTCTGGTAGTCGGCTAGCCGCCGTGACCACCGCCGCTAAGCGAGCGCGCGCATCAATGTCGCGTTGGGTCCCGGCACGTGCAGTTTCGGTCCATGCCTGCGCACAACGGCTGGCGGCGACGGCGAGGTCGGCGGTGGCTAGATCACCGGTCAGGCGTGCGACATCCGCGCAGCCATCGGCGAGCAACCGGCGGAATAGGCCGCCGCCGGTGCCCGCCTTCTCGATGAAAGCGCCCAGACTGAACAGGAAGATCTCAAGATCTCTTGTCGGAAGGTCTGCCCAGGCTCGAAGGTCGGCCGCCAACTGCTCGACTGCAGCTAGCCCCTCGGCCCCGGCCTCCATGGTCGTGAGATCAACGATCCCCGGCTGTGACGGGTGGCGCATGTTGGCCGCGGATTGGCGAAATGCCTCTGCCGCCACTGTTGCCATGTCTGGCAGCGCGCTCGGCCAGGTGATGCGGTATGTACAGTGGCGCGTCGGTTGAGGGAAGGACGTCGAGGAACGCGCCCGAGCCAGCGAATCGAGCGGGACTTCCTGCACCTCGGCGCGATCATTGTCTACGACGAAGGCAATCCCCTTAGCTTCGTCGTAACCGATCACCACGATGTCGTGGCGACTCATCTGCAACTGGACCTGCAGGTACGGTAGCTCGGCTATGTCGCCCCACACCAGGCTGGGTCTGCCTGCGTCGATCTCGTCGAGAACCCAAGACCATCCCTCACTGGGATCGTCGGTGGTGAGAACGTGGACCTGTCCGCCTAGCCGGCGGGGTAGATCGATTTCGAAGTCGGCCCCTCGTCCCACCAAATACAATGGTGGAACCAGGTCATTCGATCGGAGGTACGCTAGCCCCAGCGAGCCGCCGAGTGCGAACACCAGACCTTCATCGGGTGGCCCTTCCCACCCCAGTCCATGCCAGTGCAGAAGATCCCGCATTGCGCCAGAACCACAGTGCCCCCCGATCTGATGGGGGTAGTCCTTGATCAGGATCTTGCGGGGCATGTATCTTCCTTTTTTGGGTGGTGGGTTCGAAGACCAGGTCAGTTGTTCCGAATTCTGTCCAGGTAGGCCTGACGTGCCCCCATGTCCACGTCGTCGAGGAATACAGAGTCTGTGTCCAGGGCCGATCCGAGCCTGGTGGCGAGCCGTTCGGGGACGAACTTCATCGCTGCGACCATGCTCCCGGCGAGGCGAGTGACGCGCACGAAGGGCCGCGGTTTCTCGATCAGTTCGGCTGTCACTCGAGCGATTTCCTCGGGCTCTGCATTGCGCAGTCCCTTGGCTCCTGCTGTCCCAGCAACGAGTTCGGTGTTGGTGAACGTGGGCCGCACTGTGGACAGCCGCACGCCTGACTTGCGGTATTCCAGTCGCGCCGCCTCCGTGAATCCGATGACCGCGAATTTGGTGCCGCAGTAGGTCGCCAGACCGGGGACGGCGAGCTCGCCGGCCAGTGATGCGGTGTTGATGATGTGTCCAGTACGACGAGGGAGCATCCGTTGAAGGGCGAGTTTGGTCCCAAAGATGACTCCCAGGACGTTGATCTCGACCTGCCGCCGGGTCACCGCGTCGTCTTCCTCGTGGGTGTGCCCGGTGGGCATGATGCCCGCGTTGTTGATCAGCACGTCGAGGGGGCCGAGGTCTCCCTCGACTAGGTCGAGAAAGTCTTTGAACGAGTCAGGGTCGGTGACATCGAGGCGGGTGACAACCTTAACCCCCAGTTCGGCGGCGGTCTCCTTAGCACGTGCCTCGTCGATGTCGCCGATGGCCACGCGGTGACCTCGTCGGATCAGCTCCTTCGCGGTCTGGTAGCCGATGCCGCGGGCTCCCCCGGTGATCGCCACTGTTTTCGCGGCGGTATGGGGATTGTGTGTCGTCACTTGCTGTGCTCCTTGTTCAGGCCGAGGCGTTGTCGTAGACCGCGACCGGCTGCTGCACGCAATACTTTTTCGGCGATGGCCGTACGTCGGGAGGTGTACGGGTACCACGTGAGTTCTCGTGTCAGGACAGGGATCCGCGGCTCGGTCACGGACTGGACCCGGCAGTATTTGTGAAGTCCGTAGGCGCCGCCTAGTCGCGCACCGATACCTGAGGCCTTCCATCCACTGTGCGGCAGTGTGGTGGCGAAGAGGTTGCTGAAGACGTCGTTGATGTTGACTGCACCCGCGTCCAGACGTTGTGCGATACGCCGCGCACGAGCATGGTCGCGGGTCCACACTGTGGCAGACAAGCCGAACGCCGAGTCGTTAGCCAGGTGGATGGCCTCGTCCTCGTCCGCGACACGCATCACAGGGATCGTGGGGCCGAAGGTCTCCTCGGTCATGCAGGCCATTGTGTGGTCGACGCCGACCACAACGGTTGGAGCGTAGTAGTTCCCGACCGCGCTTAGGGTTCCGCCGGCCAGTACCTGCGCACCTGCCGCTACTGCCTGGCTGACGTGGCGATCGGCTATCTCGACCTGTCTCGCCGTGACCATCGCACCTACGTCGTCACCTGCCGCGGCACCTTGGGTAAGTGACCGTACTCGTTGAGCCAGCCGGGCCACGAACTCGTCGTAGATCTCAGAGACCACATACACCCGCTCGACTGAGATGCAGACCTGCCCCGCGTTGAACAGACCGCCCCACGCGATCCCCTCCACAGCACGAGCAAGGTCGGCGTCCTCCAGCACGATCGCCGGATCTTTACCGCCTAACTCCAAGCTCACAGGCTTCAATTGCTCGGCACAGCGGATCGCGATTGTCCTCCCGGTGGCTGTCGAGCCCGTGAACTGAACGAAGTCAGCGGCGTCCACGACCGCAGCACCTGCTTCGCTAGCACCCACAACATGCGCCAAAACCGGTGGGGCGCCGATCTCGTGCCAGCCCTCGACGACTCGTGCACAGGTCAGTGGCGTCTCTTCCGAGGACTTCGCCAGGACTGCGCATCCGGCAGCCAGCGCAGGAGCTGCATCCATGAGGAAGAGGGTGATCGGGAAGTTCCACGGTGTGATGAGCCCGACAACCGGGTACGGGTGGTAGGTCTTGGACAACCGTTTCGGCAGACTTAGCAGACCTGCGGATCGGACTTGCTCGTCAGCGAGAAACTTCTCGGCATGGTTTGCGTAGTAGGTGATGAACTCGCACGATGCTGTCGTCTCAACCAGGGCGTCGGGGCGCACCTTGCCTGTTTCGGCTTGCAGCAGATCGGTGAGTTCGTCGGTGTGAGCCAGGATCCAGTCTCGCCAGCGATGCAACCATCGGGAGCGTTGCCGCGGGCTTGCCTGAGCCCACCCGAGCTGAGCGCGGCGGAGATCGGCCGCGATGCTGTTCACGGTCTCGCGGGTATCGATGGGGACGGTTGCGACCAGCCGGCCGTCGGCGGGGTTGCGTACGTCCAGGGCATCCGCTGTGGTCGCCGTGCTCATCGGGCCTCCGGGAGTGAGTGGAGCCCGCGGGCGATCCCGTCGGGCTGGGTGCATCTGTCGGGTGTGTCGGTGAAAGCGTCAGCGAGCACGTGGGTGCGCTCAAAGATTCGCTGTCCATAGGTATGCCGAAGCTCGGTCAAGATCGTGTTCAAAGGCAGGTCGTCGAAGACGCCGCGCTCGCGGACATACTCCATGTGCAGGGCTCCGTCGGCGGCGAAGGCGTGCAGGAGGGCGTCGTGCTCGCCGTCGAAATCCACCGGCGGCACCCCGAAACGGGCACACAACTCGGTGTTGAACGCCGGGGTCGCCTTCATCCACCGGCCGTTGACGTAGAGATGGCTGTAGCCGTGATAGACGAACAGGTCTGTGCCGCCCATGAGCGCTCGCAACGCTTCGGTCTGCAAATGATTTCGGACGTCGGCAAACCCCAGTAGCGCCGGAATCCCTGCCGCACGGCACACCGCGGTCAAGAGCACCGCCTTCGGGACGCAATAGGCGCGCCCGGTCTCGAGGACGAAGCTTGCTCGATAATGGGCGGGATCGTCCGACACCGTGTAGGGGTCGTACCGGATCTGGTCGCGGACGGCGGCGAAGAGGCGCTTCGCCTTGTCCCGGTCGGTGCCCGCATCCCCAACCGCGGCGGCGGTGAACGCCCGGACGGACTCGTGCTCGATGTCGAGGAAGTCGGTCGCCCACGAGTGCGCCAGCGGTGCCTTATTCATCTGCGCTCCAGAGTTATCGGCAACCCGTCGACCGGAATGGGGAGCGAGGTGTTGTCCCACCTCGCTTCATACTGATCGGGGACCGTCCAGGTGTAGGTGCGTAGCATGTGGTGCAGAATCGCCTTGACTTCGAGGGTGCCGAAGTGCAGACCGATGCACTTGTGTACCCCTCCTCCGAAGGGGATCCACCCGAGGCGGTGATTCTGGTCCTCACGCCGCGGTTCGCTGAAGCGGTCAGGGTCAAAGGTGTCGGGGTCGGTCCAGCACGACTCGTCGAAGTGGTTCACCGACGGAGCCACGGCCACCAGGGTGTCCGCCGGGATGTGGTGGCCGGCGATATCCACGTCTTCGACCGTCTTGCGCATCACGATGGGCACGGGCGCCACCAGACGGAGTGTCTCCTTGATCACCAGGTCGAGAGTCTCCAGTGAGTCCAGGTCGTCGATGTCCGGGCGGCGTCCACCGAGTCGGTCGGACTCGGCCCGCGCCCGTTCCTGCCAGGCCGGGTGCTTGGCGAGGAAGTAGGCGGCAGCGGTGGTGGTGATGGTCGATGTGTCGTGGGCCGCCATCATCAAGAAGATCATGTGGCTAACGACGTCCTCATCGGTGAACGCCTCACCGTCGGCCGTGCGCGCATGGCACAGCCCCGCAAAGAGGTCGCCTCCTTGGCCACTTCGAGCCGCCGGCAGGTGCCGGGTGAAGTAGTCCTCCAAGAGCGCGCGCCCACGGACTCCCGCTCGCCAACGAGTCCCCGGTAACGGGAAACGGATGATCGAGCTGGCCGCACGCACGGTGGCCACGAAGGCGTCGTTGATGGCATCGGTATCCTCGCTACCCCCCCGACCTGCCATGAAGACCTTCGTGGCGACGTCGAGAGTTAGTGCCTTCAGCAGCGGGTAGATGCGCGTGGTGGATTGTCCCGCTGTCCACCCTGGGATGCTGGCCTCCAGCGTCGGGCCGAGCTGGTCGACGTAGCCGGCGAGTCGGTCGCGGGTGAACGCCTCCTGCATGATCCGCCGATGCATCCTGTGTTCGTCGAAGCTCATCAACATCAGGCCCCGATGAAAAAAGGCATCGATGAGATAGGTCCACCCGTCCTGGGAGAACGACTTCGCCTTGGTGGTCAGCACCTCCTGTATGGCATCCGGTCCGGCAACCGCCACTATTTTCGTGCCGAAGGCGCCCATCCACGACACAGGTCCTAGCCGCTGGTACCTGGCCCGGGAGAAGTTAGATCCGAACCGGATGTAGTCCAGGGTGTGACCGAGCAGAGGCATGCCAGCGGTCCCTAAGACCGGTTTGAGGCCTGACCCCGCCGGGGGCGGGGCGAGCTCTCGGACAGGCCACCGGTCACTGGCCCCGAGCAGGGCCGCGTCGACCCGACTCGGCAGTGGCACCATGAGGACCGACGAGAGTCGCTCACGACCCTTCGCCAGCGGGAGATGGATAATGTTCGTCACTTGTGTTCCTTTCCGAAACGCAGCCCGCACTCACCATTTCGTACCCATCGCCCGAAGACCCGTCATCTCAGGCGGAGCTGGCAAGCGCCAGTTCAGTTCGGTCGATGGGGAGTTGCTGCGTGATTACCCGCTTGCTGAACATGAAGTCACGGGGGCGGTTGATGCAGTCGGCGCCAATAAGCTCTCCCTCACGGAGGTAGAAGCAGGTGAAGTCGCGGTCTCGGGTCGGGTCTCCGCTGAGGATGACTTCGTCGTAACCGGTGTTCAGACCGGCGATCTGGAGCTTGAGATCATATTGATCCGACCAGAACCATGGAAGCGCCGCTATCTTCTTGGACTTCCCACACACCGTCGCGGCAGCGACCTTGGCTTGCTCGTGCGCGCTCGGCACAGACTCCAGGCGTAGAGGGCGGCTGTAGCGAGCCATGCTGTGGCTTGCGCAATCCCCGGCGGCCACGATGTCGGGGTCGCTGGTCCGGGCCTGGTCGTCGATCACGACGCCGTTATCAATGACCAGACCTGCGGCGGCGGCAAGATCGGTGTTCGGCTCAACGCCGATGCCGACAATGACGAGGTCAGCGGGAATTGACTCGCCACCGGACAGAACTACTTCACGGACCCTGTCCTCGCCGGACAGAACCTCGACCAGCACACCCGTCCGGATTTTCACGCCCTCCTGCCGGTGAATACGGTCGAAGAACGCTGATACTTCGGGGGCAGTGACCCGCTCAAGGACGCGCCCAGTCGCCTCGAGCACGGTGACCTCCAGCCCCAGTGCACGCAACGAGGCAGCCGTCTCCAGTCCGATGTAACCGCCGCCGATGATCACTGCCCGACGTCCTGCGTGGGCGGCCACTCGGATCATCTCGACGTCTGCGACTGTGCGTAAGTAGTAGACTCCGGCCAAGTTGGCTCCCGGGGTGGGGAGTCGCCGAGGGCGGGCGCCAGTGCACAGCGCAAGCTGGTCGTAAGCTAGTGCGCCGCCGGTACTCAGTGAGAGATGACCACCCGAGCGGTCGATCGCCTCCACCGTCGCATTCAGGACTTGGATTCCCTGCTTGCTATAGAAATCGGCATTGCGGATCGCAAGCTCGTCGAGTGTGCTCTTCCCGGCCAGGTACGCCTTCGACAAAGGAGGGCGTTGGTAGGGCAACGTCGACTCATCGCCGATGAGAACGATCTCGCCGGTCCACCCTTCCTGTCGAAGACTGGCCGCGAGTTGGGCTCCGGCATGGCTGGCCCCGACGACGAGGGCCCGATGTAAGGTCATACGTCGGATTTCGGGGTGAGACGGACCATCATCTTGCTGATGCCCCTGACAAAGTTGGACTGCACATACTCGGGCTCGCCGACGACCTCGATCTTTTCGAAGCGAGAAAGCAACTCTTCCCAGAGAATCCGCAGCTGTAATTCCGCCAGTCGGTTGCCCATGCAGCGGTGGACACCGAAGCCGAAGGAGATGTGGTTGCGAGCGTTGGCCCGGTCGATGATGAAGTCGTCGGGCCGATCGAACATCCGCTCATCACGGTTGCCTGAGGCGTACCACATCACTACCTTGTCGCCCTTGCGGATGAACTGCCCGTTCAGCACGGTGTCGGCCTTGGCGATCCGGCGCATGTAGGCCAACGGTGTTTGCCACCGAATGATCTCCGAGACCATATTGGGGATCAGGTCAGGGTTCGCCTTCAGCTTCTCGAACTGGTCAGGGAACCGGTTCAACGCGAGAACACCGCCGCTCATCGAGTTCCGCGTCGTGTCGTTGCCTCCGACGATCAGCAACACAAGGTTGCCCAGGAACTCCATCGGTCGGTCGATCAGATCCTTGGTGTCTTCGTTGCTCTGCAACAGGGTGATCAAGTCGAATCCGGGTTCCTCCCCGGCAGCTGTCCGGGCAGCCTTGTCGCGCCAGAGAGTGCTGAGACCTCGCGCCATGTCGCGCATGCCGCGGAACACCTCGTCATTGTCCGAGGGGCCGCCGTTGGCTTGCTCCATCGAGGATGCGAGATCAGACCAGTAAGCGAGCTTGCGGCGCTGCTCGTAGGGAAAGTCCAGGAGGGTCGCAAGCATCCGAGCGGTCAACTCGACCGAGACGTTCTGGACCCAGTCGAACGGCTGATCCACGGGCAGGTTGTCCAGCACCTCCTGGACGCGCGATCGAATCAGACCCTCCATCTCACGCAGGTTCTTCGGTGCGACCACGCCTTGGACAGCGGCCCGCTGCGCGTCGTGTCGTGGCGGATCCATCGCTATGAACATCTCGATATCAAGAAAACGAGGTGGAACCCCGATGACGATCAACGGCTCGGCGGAGAAGACCTCGTGGTTCTTGTCGACGGCCATTATGTCGGCATGCCTTGTGACGGACCAGAACGGCCCGAACGGACTGTTAGGCTGGTAGTGGACCGGAGCCTCGTTGCGTACGCGCTCGAAGTACGACTGCCAGCGCCCCTGGCGATAGAGGAAAGGGTTGCTGAGGTCGATGTCGGCGAGTTCGACGTCCTCCACAGGAGGGATGGGGCTCTCGATGAAAAGCCTCTCTCCGTTCGCTCCGGTCACCCATCGCCGCGTCTTGTCGTACAGTTGTGCGCCCTGGATCTGCCGCTCCATCGGGATAGTCGACTGAACCTTAGCGGCGATTGCCTCAGAAAACTTCATTGCGTCTTATCGTCTCTCTCGTCGTCACATCTGAAACTCAGGCATTAGGACGGTCAGGCCGTCCCACGCCTCGGAGACCGGAATCTGGCAGGACAGTCGAGAGGTCGGTTGACGCTCAGGGTTCATCGCGAGCATCTCCTCCTCGTCGGAGCCGGAGAGGCCCACCTCCTCGGACCACTGCGGATCGACGATCACATGGCAGGTGCCGCACGCGGCCTCGCCTCCGCAGTCGCCGTCGATGCCGGGCACTGCATTGTTGGTCGCGACCTGCATCAGCGACTGTCCTTCTTGGAAAGGGACCTCGTGCTTCTTGCCGTCGTGTGAGACAAAGGTGACAACTGCCATAACCAACTCCTGATACGTTGTCCTCGCCTTGGGAACTTGATCAAAGTGTCGTCGGGGATGACCGCTACGGCTATGTTCTGCGGAGTCAGAAACTTGTGAATTCGGCTCAAAGGGATCTGGTGAACCAATGATCCTCGATGACGAGGGTGTGCCCCCGCTCCTGTTCGTGCAATTGCTCGAGCGCCAAGCATTCGACCCAGACGCCGTCGCGCGGCTTCGCAACATCATGTCTCGCGAAGGAACCGACGAGGCGACGCTGATTCAGCGCGACGTTCAGGCCCCCATACGGTGGTTTCGGGAGGTCTACCCCGAACTCGACGTCGACCAGGCAACACTGCTCGGCTTTGCGTTCGCTGAACAGGCCCAGTTGACGTCCTTCGGCCCGTTGAGTTCTCCGCTGGTCAGCGCAGGCTCGGTAGCCGAGATCGTGGAGTTGCTCACCTATCTGCCGTTGATCTCGACAGCTCTCAGTCCACAGTTCCATCCAAGTGACCACGGCCTCACCATCGGGTTCACCGCACACACAAGCGATCCGGCCCTGGACTGCCTGGTCGTCGCCTACTGCGGGTCGGCGCTACTGCGACTGCTTGACATGCTCGCCGGCGACATGCCTACCGTCACACTCCACTTGAGTTGGCCGGTGCCGCCCCTCCTGTCCAATCATGAGGACTTAATAGCCGGGCGCCTGTTTTTCGGCGCTCCGATGTCCTTCCTTCATGTTCCCGCGGACACGCTTAACGAGGTTTGCCGGTTCTCCGATCCCCTCACATACCGACTCGCCATCGGCGATCTGCAGCGAACTCTCGACCAGCGGGGCAGGACCACGTCGTTTTCGGAGAAGACGAGACGGCTGCTGGAGAAGGAGCCCGCACAGGGGAGTATCCACTGGGTCGCACGCGAGTTGTCGATATCCGTCAGCACACTCAAGCGGCGCCTCTCCGAAGAGGGGACCACTTTCCGCGAGTTGCGCCAGTCATTCCTGCGCGAGCGTGCGATGCTGCGGCTACTCGACCGATCAATGTCGGTGACTGAGGTCGCCACGGAGCTCGGATACAGTGACCTCACCAACTTCTCACACGCCTTCAAGCGATGGACCGGCCGCTCTCCGAACGAGTTCCGGCATCCATGACGCTGAGCCGCCCGGTCTCCGACGGGTTGAGGGGGCTGGCGGATGCGGTAAATCAGTGTGGGGCCGTTCCCAGTGCATGAGATCAGTGGTACTCCAGGGGCCGACCAAGATTTCGGTCCGACAGGATCTTCCTGAGTCTCGGGGTCACCGCAACGGCGTGATCAGTGGTGGAATCCGCGTCGACGTGGGCACTTTGCAGCCAAAGCGAGGGGTTATGCCTGCTGTGTGGGCATGGGCATGTGCTCGGGCATGATCATCTTTCTCGGAAGTGACAGCTCCGCATGGGAACCTAGATTTTCCGGATTGAAGGCAGGTGCTGCGGCAGTTGTGGCCGCGGGCCGGAGCGCCAGCCGACCACCTTTGTTCGAGAACGCCTGCTTGGGCACGTCAAGACACCCCCGAAGTTGGGCGCGGCCGCGTCGAGTAACCGGTTGCGTGAGCGTGCTAGCCGCGGATCGGCCTGCTCGTCGACTGCGGTGAGTGAGTCGGTCGTGGCGTGGTCCGGGGCGGTCATGGGAGCGCGCTCCTCCGATTCGTCTCGTTCAGCCCTGGGCGTATGTGTCGACTCTATCCCGAGCCCCCACCACTATGATACGAATGGTCTCGTACCGAGACTGTTGGTCTTTGAGTTGGGAGGCGCCGGTGGACACACCTGGGACGGGCGCTGTTGAGATCGACGGGTGGACCAGGGCCGAGTGGTGGATGCTGACGGTGTCGTGCCTGGCGGTGGCGCTGGTGGTCGCGGCCATGGCGGCGTTGTACTCGGCGTTGCCGCAGATCGCGGTCGAGACCGGGGCGACGCAAGCCCAGTTGACCTGGATCGTCGACGGTTACACGCTGGTGCTGGCGTGTCTTGTGCTGCCTGCCGGAGCAATCGGTGACCGTTACGGGCGTCGCGGTGTGCTGGTCACGGGGCTGGCGGTGTTCTCGGTCGCGTCGGCGCTGCCGCTGCTGCTGGCCGACCCGGTGTGGCTGATCGCAGCGCGCGCGCTGGCCGGGGTGGGCGCGGCGCTGGTGATGCCTTCGACGCTGTCGATCCTGACCGCGGGGTTCGCCGCTGCCCATCGTGGCCGGGCGGTGGGGGTGTGGGCCGGAGTTGCGGGGTCAGGGGCAGTGCTGGGCATCCTCGGCGCCGGGGTACTGCTCGAGCGGTGGTCATGGCCTTCGGTGTTCGTCGGGTTGACCGTGGCGGGGGTGGTGCTGGCGGGGTTGGCGTGCACTATCGCCGAGTCCCGAGAGAGCGAGCATCCCCCGGTGGACTGGGTGGGTGCGGCGGTGGTGGCCGTCGCGATCGCGGCGATCGTGTTCGCCGCGATCGAGGTTCCCGCGCGGGGCTGGGCCGACCAGCTCGTCGCCGCTATCGCCGGGGTCGGTCTCCTGGCAGCGGTGGTGTTTGTGATCGTAGAGCTGCGGTCTTCTGCGCCACTGCTGGACGTGCGGTTGTTCGCCCGCCGCGGTTTCGGTGCCGGCTCGCTGTCGGTGACCATCCAGTTCCTGGTTACCTTCGGAGTGTTCCTGCTGTTGGTGCAGTACCTGCAGCTGATCCTCGGCTATGGGCCGCTGGCCTCGGCACTGGCGTTGGCGCCGATGGTGGTGCCGCTGGTCGTGATCTCGGTAATCGCACCGTGGTTGTCGAGCCTCGTCGGGTTGAAAGTGATGACCGTCTCAGGACTGCTTGCCATCGCTGCCGGACTGGTGCTGGTAAGCCGGTTGACCGTGGTCGCGGACTATCCTGGCCTGCTGTGGCCGCTGCTGATCATGAGCGCGGGTCTGGGATTGTGCACCGCCCCGGCGACCTACGCCATCGTCGCCGACACCCCTGCGGCCAAACAGGGGGTCGCCGCCGCGGTCAACGACGCTGCCCGCGAGATCGGCGCCGCGATCGGGATCGCCGTGGCTGGCAGCGTGCTCGCCGCAGGCTATACCCACCACATCCAGCCCGCTCTGCCCCAGCTTCCCGAGCCCGCCCGCGGCCCGGTCGCCGATTCCCTGGCCGCTGCTCTGCAGGTCGCTGACCAGGCCGGACCGGCGGCCCAACCGCTGGCCGAGTTCGCCAAGGCAGCGTTCGTGCACGGCAGCAGCCAGGCCGCGCTCACGCTGGCCGCCCTCACCGCCGCCGGGGCGATCGTGCTGGCAGTCCTCTCTCCCGGCCCCACCACCCGCCGCTCCCGCGCGTCACGCACTCACACGAACACCCCTCCCCGCTCGAACACCCCCTTCTCGTGAAAGAGGCCCCATCATGACGGCCTATCGCACGATCCTCGTCGACACCGACGGATCCGACTACTCCTACCGCGTGGTCGACCACGCCGCCGAGCTGGCTCACGTCACCCACGCCCGACTCCTGATCATCTGCGCCCGTCACGACATCGACGAACGCGCACTCGGTACTGACGTCGACCGGCTGCGAGGTACCACACCCACCGACGCCATCCTGCGCACCGCGCACCAACATGCGATCGCCCACGGCGCCGTCGACATCGAAACTCGCATCCTGCCCGAGCCCACCGTCCGCGCACTGTTTCACCTAGCCGGCCCGACCGCCGACGACCTCATCATCACCGCGAACCCCCACCGGTCACCACAGGCCCGGCTGCTATTCACCTCGCCGGCCGAGCTTGCCCACAAAGCCCACTGCGACATCCTCATTGCTAATGGTGAGGACACCTACGGAAGGCGTCCATGACCGAGCACACACCCAACACCAACACACCCGAGACCGCCGGCCCCGAACCTTTCGAGGCCGAGGACTGGATCCGTACCTTCGCTGTGGCGCCGCCCGAACACGTCGACCTGCCGCCTCACCACCCCCACTGCCTTGGTTGCGGACCGGCTAACCCTCACGGCCACCAGTTGCGCGTCCGACGCGACGCACACGGCGTCTACGCCCACCACAGCTTCGATTCCCGCCATGTCGGCGCCCCAGCGATTGCCCACGGGGGCGCGGTCGCCACCGTCCTCGACGACTTGTTCGGGTTTCTGCTCTACACCGTGGGAGAGCTCGCCGTCACCCGCCACCTCGCTATCGACTACCTCGCCCCGGTCCTGCTCGACACCCCCTACACCCTCCGCTCTCACATCCACTCCCGCGCAGGCCGCAAACTACACCTGCGAGCCACCATCGAAAACAACCACGCCCACGTGGTCACTACCGCCACCGCACTGTTCCTCATCGTCGACATCGACCACTTCCTGACCCCCCGACACAACGCCTCGGCGGCGACCGCGCCCACTACACACGAAGACCAACAAGGCCCTCAGATGGACAGTCCCTGACGTGTCCCTCTAGCCGATCCGCGATCGGCAGAGCGCTGTGCCGTCCGTGGCGGCAGTCGGAGACGTGATCGAACCGGGTAAATATCTCCGGCTGTACACCCCCAACCGGAGGCCGGTGCGCGCCATCAGGTCGCAGAACGCGGCGTTGCGGCCGTGTTCGGTCACGACGACGGGACGGTGCTCATGGTTTCAGGGTGAGAGATTGCGTGAGGATCGCATCCCGGTTCCGCGCACCCGTCGCCGGTGTGGGGCGACCTCGGCGGTCGGTTTCGGCTCGTGGCAGCGCAGCGTGACTAGGTGCTGATCGTTGCGCGTAGTCGATAGTCGTCTCCTGTTGAACTATGGGCAGGTGGGGCGCAGTATTTACCGATGAAAACCGAAGAGGAAGAACGACTGATCGCTCATGCGGTGACGCGGTTGTCGGTGAAGTATCCGTCGATATCGGCTGATGTCGTTGCGGACGCTGTTGCGTCTGCTCATGCTCATTTCGACGGTCACAAGGTGCGTGATTTTGTTCCTCTGCTCGTCGAGCGCATGGCGGGTGAGAAACTTTCCTCGCTGGTCGCTTCATAATGGCTGTGTCCGCGGCAGAAGAGTCCGATGTTGCGCAGGCGAGAGTGTTTCTGGCTCTGTTGAATTCGGAGATCGACGAGTTGTCGGAGCGCATCGAATCCGCGCTGCGGCTGGTGCGGGGTGCGCGTCCGGTCGCACCGGTGTTGGCGTCGGCTGCGCGCACCGATGCGGCGGCTCTGCGCAAGGACCTTCATGGGGTGCACGCTCTGGTTGAGCAACTGGTACGCCGCTTTCCTGCCGTCAACAGTCCTACCGATGTGCCTGCCGCACGTTCTCTCCGCAGCTGATCGGTTTCCCTCGCAGCATTGATCGCGCTGAGTACGCGGTCCGGAGTCTCCCTCTATCCACAGGCAGCAATGTACGGGGACGGTGAGCTGCGGGGATGGAATCGACAACCAGCATCGAGTGCTGCCCCTGCTGTGGTCGTCTGGGCGGCCTATATCGGCGGGGTGTGCCCTAGCGCACATACTCCGGAGAGTGCATTGGATGAGGTTCGGCGCCGTGGCTTGGGGTTCGTGGTCCTGGGTAACAGTCCGGGATCGAGCGTCAGGAGCAGGTGACGGTCAGGGAATAGATCATTTCCAGATTTGTGGGCTCGCCGTTGGCTTGTTCAATTCGCTGCCTGGTGGGGGCGCGAATTGCGCCTACCTGGACGCGTCGTTTCCGGGTTTTCTTGTCGGCACTGCGTAAAGGTCGGTCGTACGTTGTATTGCTCTTCTGCATCTGTCGGCGGTGAGGAGGTATTTTTCGGCGGCGGTGTAGTCGGTGACGGCGGTGCCGTCCGGGCCAAGGGTGTGGGTGATGAGGTCGAGGTAGCGACGCCGGTAGAGGTAGGCATCGGGCTCTGCGAGTAGAAATTCTACGGCGGCCATGACGTCCGGGGGCGGGGCCGTTCGGGTGCGCCGGGCGCGTGCGTTCAGTTGGTGTGCCGGCGGCACCTCGTGACTGTTCGCGGCAGAGTAGAGCCGCGCGATGCGGCGAGGACTGCTCATCGGGGCTCCGCCGCTGCAGGCAGAATGGTCATCGCGTATCCGAGCCGTATGTCGTGGTGGTGCGAGTGGTGGTAGCGGGGCTTTTCCTGCCGGATGTGGTGGGAAGACCTCGGTGTGTAGGCGCGGCGACGCCGGAGGCAGTCATCGAGGCATCACGAACGAGAAAAGGTCCAGCATGTTCATCGGTCTCCTTGTCGTTAGCCGGGCACATGAGATATGTATACCTTTCTGTCCCGCCGGGTCACAGATATCGAAAGTTACAGATTGGAAAACTCGCGCCACGAGCGAACGTGCCGATGTTCTAACGGATCGGGTTCCGGGGCAGCGACCGAATGCCGTCGCCGGCGCTTCGCGTTCGATCGCCAAAGTTGAATGTGCCGGATGTGTTGCGGTCAATAGATTGCCGCCCATACGTTCGCCGATAACTTATATTATGTCACCCAGTTGATGAAATATGTTGCGCTGTAACAGAATACGTTATCCGTAAATGCGCATTGACGATAGCGCGGCAGCGTCGCTACCAGAGTGAGAGCGGACGTCCTGCAGCCTCGGCCGCAGCGATGCGCTCTTCGACCGTGTCGACGTCCAGGTGCTGTTCGATCCCGGTACGGATCGCGGCAGCGATGGCGCGAGTGCGACCCGCGGGTCCTCGAACGTCGGCGAGGGGGCTGGCGATGTTGCGTCGCCGAAGCTCGTATTCGCTGCGGTTGCTGCGATTGGTTCCCAACCGCATGTGTGCCGGGTTGGTGCAGCCGGCGAAGTCGCATTGATGGCACAGCACCGCGTCGTCGGTGTTGGACCAGCCCAACCTCGAGATGACACCGTATTCGAGCTGGTAGGCGAACAAATGCGCCGGCACGGTCCCGCGGCGAGACGGCCCAGGCAGACTCGCCGCGCGGAACGAACCATGCCCGGTCGACGACACCCCGCCGATCCACGGCCAGCACTGATTCCGGCGGCGGTAACGCTTGGACTCGAAGCGAGAAACGACTGCAGGGTCGTCGATCCAGGAACGCCACAGACGTTCGGGAATGCGTACAGGCTGGGGCTGCCCGATCAACGTCATCTGGAACGCCGGTGGAGCGGGCGTGTTGTCGGGCATGCCGGGCAGCGGCAATGAAGCAGCGCTCACGAACGTCATCGCCTGCTCCTGACACTCGATCCGGACTGTTACCCGAGCTGACTGTAGGAGCGCGCACCGACAAGATCATGCTCCACAGTGGTCTAGGACGACGCGGGTAACAGCGCGGGACACAGAGCCACTGGCTGGCTCGTTGTCGATGACGGGGCCACACCTGTGGAACCCGGGCAATTCCCCAAGTTAGATAGTTATCGTCCAACGTTGGGTCTTCGGGTCGCCTGTCTCAGTCCACGACGCATCGATCTGAATCGAACCGCTCGACAGGGGAATTGCAACCCAACTGCGTGAGGAATCCGCTTCGATAGTGACCGGTTCCGATGGCGGAATGACGTGCAGCTCAGTATCTTCAAGACCCGTCACCTCGAAGGTGAGGTCCTCTGCGGCAACATCGCCCGAGTTTGTGACCGCCAGCCGGTTACTGATAGTTCGGTACTTCATTTTCCCGTTCTTATCGAGACCTTGCTGTTCTTTCCGATGATCGTGGTTCCATTTTAACTTTGCTCCAGAGGCCTTAGCAGGTCGATTAGTTGGACCCTCAGACCATCCCGCCTCATCGATGTCGTGTTCGAGCGCTCGGATAACCTGGCCTGCGAGATCTGCTGGATCGTCGTAGTCGCCGAGCAGGCCCTCTGCCTCAAGTTCGTCATGGAACGCGCGAAGGGCTACTTGCTGGTCCAGGTCGGCGTCCCGCGGAATCGGCTCGTTCGAAAAGTAGACATGTACCCGCTTTCCGAGTTGGTGTGCGCGCCGGATCTCCTCTGCAGTCCCCGATACATCGACGCCAGTTGCAGTGCCGAGACGACTGTCGAAGAATGCGATCACAACGTCTGAGCGATCAACGGCCTGCGCGTTGATAATGGACTGTGGACGCCCGCCGAGGGACGGTACAGCGCTGCGCTCGTACAGCCAAGGTAGAAGCGCAATACCCGCGCGCCGGCCATTGTTGATGTTCCAGTCGTTAATCTGATCGCGCACAGCTGCCCGCTCTTCGGAGGTGTCGCCTGGCGACGCGATCACTACCAGAACTCCGGTCATCAGCTGTGTCATCTGAATAGTTTGCCTGACCTGATCAGGGATCAGGTTCCCCTTGTCCCGCGTGTCGCCCTCTGGCTCTTAGTCGGCCTCAAGAAGAGTCGCGAGTCGGAATCGATGTGTAAAGGCTAAGCATCACATTCGAAACTGAAGTGGTCGTCGACAACGGTGACCGGTCAACGCAACGCGCATTGCAGTCGACAACGGTCGTCTTGGTCGTTGTCGCAACCAGGTGATCCCTGCGCTGGGTGGTGCGGGCATCTCATGCTCTTGATCAAGGCCGCGGTGAACTAACTGCAGCTGGCACTTCTGAGCCTGCGGGCGCGGGCATTCTCGATCAAATGATTCCGACTCGTGCGAGCGCTGAATGCGTCGCTAATCCAGCCTCGAAGAGATTGCGTACTGGTCGGGTAACTTTTGTACCGCGCGTATCCGATGTCCACGTTGCTGCCATCGCGAATAACGTTGTCGCTAGCCCGATTTGGGAGCCTACCACCGGCAGTAGCCGCGCTGGGAAGTTGGATAGCGAGCAACCCATTCACTTTGCTGTGCTTGCTGTCTCGCAATGATGAGTAGATTTCCCAGTCAACGTACCTACGAGCCCACGTGCACTGGCCGACCAGGAGAATCGTCACGGATGAATCGCCAAGATATTTGGTCCGGATTTGGTCCATTACGTATCCGGTGTCATCGCTGTCGATGAAGTCGTCTTCGTCTGTTACACCTATGGTTTTTGCGATGAACTCGGTGCCGAAGTTGTCGAGGAATGTGGCAACTTCGGCGGTATCCTCGGCGTGGTACGAGATGAAGCACTTGTGGCGGGTCGAGTCGAACTTTCTCGAGGCTGCCCGTGCCGCTAGAGTTTCGAGTTTTCTCTGCTCGTAATGCCCCATGTCGAATACTCTCCGTAGTTGTAGCGACACGCCAGAGGTCAAAAGACGGCATTCGGACGTGTCAACATTGATCATGCAGGTATGACGACTGTAGACGTAGTGGCCGACACTGATATGCCACAGCTATTCCAGGCTGCAGATCAGGCTTCATTGGAAGCGCAGAAGGCGTATGTCGGCGGCACACGAAACCGTCTTCTGCTGCTTGGAGCAGCCGCACTACTGGGAATCTTTACGTGGCGTGTTGGCGTTGCTCGAATTGATGTCTTTGCACTCGTCGGCATGGGAATTTTCGTGGCCGCGCTCTTGATCGACAGCAACTTGTGGCGTGAGCGTCCAGATAAGGCCTGGTACGACGGGCGGGCGGTGGCCGAATCGACCAAGACGCTCGCTTGGAAGTTCGCAGTTTGCGGGCTACCCTTCCCTGCTGATCTCTCAGGCGAAGACGCGGCCCAAGCCTTGTTAGAGCGGATGCACTCTGTGCGAGAACAATTCCGCGACCTTCAGCTCACACCGCTAGATGTCCCGTTGATCTCGGAGTGGATGGTTCTCCAACGTGATTCCACGCTGGAGGATCGACGGCAAAGTTATCTGACTGCCCGCATCAGTGACCAGAAGGGCTGGTACGCACGCAAAGCCTCTTACAACAGGAGCCGCGCCAAACGGTGGCGGTCCACACTCGTCACACTTGAGCTTGCAGGTGTGGCTTCATCTCTGTGGGCAGCCTTTTCTGAAAGTGTAACGGCGTTGGCGCCAGCGATTGCGGCGCTTGTTGTTGGAGTGGTTGCGTGGACCGAGACCAAGCAGCACGACGCGAATGCGCGTGCCTATGCAGCTGCAGTTGCAGATCTTGCCAGCGCCGAGGCGAAGCTCCAGCTTGCGGTTACTGAGGAATCTTGGGCGAGGGAGGTCGACGACGCTGAGGAAGCGATCAGCCGAGAACACGTGATTTGGCTTGCAACAAGGTCGCGTCTCTGATCTCTACCCGTTAGGGTCGCGCCTCCTCATCTGGTTTTAGAGGCGGCCAGGACCGCCCGTTCCTTAAGTAGTACGGCTTCATCACCCGTGTGGGGAGGACACCGCCGTGGAGTTGATCGTTGCTCCACCAAATACGATCTAACTCGTTAAACTGTAGGTCGCTTAGACGATCAAGCGTTACCAGGCGTTTCGCAGCTGCTTCGGCACTGTAGTAATCTCCGACTTCGCTGAGGGCGCTGAGCAGGCCGTCCACAACTGAATCGCCCAATTTCTCCAGACCGGCAACCCAAGAACTGATTAAGGCCGCGACTTTCTTCGGTTCATTTCCATCGGTGTAGGGCCACTGGTGACTCCCGATGAATCCCGCAGGATCAGTACCAATGCGTATTGCGAATCGCGGAATTCGACGTCCGTAAGCCCATCCGACTTCCTGCTGACACCATGTGCTAGCGTTAAATTCAGGGTGCACTAAAGCGACAAACGCCTGCATCGAGCGCAGCGCATGTTCGATTTGAGTCTGCCATGGCTTGCTTACCGCCATTGAGTCGTGCGCGACGAATCCGTGGATTCCCATGACAGCTAGTTCGTCGGCTACATCTCCGACGAACTTTCTATGCGCGGCGGAGTGCGAGAGAAATAACCGCAGGTAACCGGGCTTCCAGTTGCCTGTATTGACGTTTGTTTCGACGATGTCGGTCACTTCAGCGGGTTCCAGATCCAAGACGATCGAATACGCTTCGACAAGTGTGGAGTCTGGCATTGTTGCCACTATTTCAGCAATGGAAGGCCCGTCGTACCGTTCGTCGAGATGCTTAACTTTGAAATCTTGAAGAAGCAAATTTATTCTCTCGTATGACCAGCTATCCCCCTTCAGAGCTTCTACGAGCTGTGTCCTGAGTCGAAACCGATCCCTACGTGACATCGTCATTTCGCAAAGATAATCGATGTTTGAGATGGCAACTAAGGGGGCGCGGAGTCGGAGGCTTTGCTTGCCTTCAGGGCAGGGGTTAGGTGATGCTCATCTTTGGGAAGCATAATCTGCGGATCCGAGCAGTACATAGCTCGTCCGGATCCGCAGCCTCGGCCCTGGGTCAGCCCCAACTCATGCAACAAGGGCTCTGGGCCAGCCCTGTGACCCAACTTATGGAACAAGACTGCATTCGCGTACCGAATATCAATGACCCGCGGCGTCAACTCACGCAAATGAATGACCATCTCGTCGGTCTCCCAAAATACATTGCAGGAGAACCCAAGCCCGAATTCGCTACATCCGCGGTGCGCAACGCACTGAACGAAACCCGCGATGACCCGGTTGCCCCACCACCTAACCCATAAGTTCACGAGTGCAACCCTGTTGCTCTACCTCGTCGCAGTCGTGGCGCAACTGTTGACTTGGGCCGATCTTAGCGGCGCCGAACGCAGCACACGGGTTGTCGGATTCCTGCTCTGCGGAGCACTGCTGACGGCAGTCCTGAGCTTGGGGGGGGGCTTGCGCGACAAGAACACCCCAGATAGCAAGAAGTCCTAGAAGAACCCTGGTCGGCGGACCGGGGTTCTGACCGCAGTTAGGCGGTCGGTGTTTGCGATTGCACGCGGCGGTGGAAAGCTGACGCCTGCCCGGCGGCCCGGCCACCTCCGGTGTCCCCCCCGAAGAGAACTCCGCTGCGCTCCGTTCTGTGAAAAACATTGATTTGTTTCTCCTTCTGGCCTTCCGATTTTGACCGGCGGTGACCTGCGCGCAACCGCTGACTCCGCTTCGCTCCGGCCTTCGGCTCGAAAGACTTTTTCAACCCGCACTCGCACGCTCGCAGAAAAACTCTTCCGCTCACCAGTTGCACTCCGGCCCCCTAATGCCGGTCCAACTCTCCTATGCCAGAAGGCGAAAAAAATTGGCGGGGCACGGGTTTGGTCCCCAGCCACGAACGAAAGGTCACCGATGAGCGAGGACTACGACTACACCGAGGGCGACGACTACAGCGCGGCAACCATCCACTACGCCGGACTCAGTTGCGGGTGCGGTGACTACTCCTGCCCTCGCATGCACAACGACGCCGCACAGTGCGTCAACGCCGAGTAACGACAACCAGCCCACCACCACAAAGGAGAGCCACATGAGCACCGAAACCCCGACCCTCACGCCCGCACTGGTCGCCGTTGTCGAGGCAACCGCTGCCCTGGATGCAGCGATGTTCGACCGAAGCCGCGAAGGGTTCACCGACATCACAGCCCTGGTGGACGCCTTCGCCGCAGCTCGTGCCGCAGCCCGCGACGCCGGACACCCCGAGGAGGACATCGACGCCGCCGCCACTCCCACCAACTGACGACCACCAGTTACCAGCAAAGGAACACCGGCATGAGCACCGCAATCATCAACCTCGAGGAAACTGCCCCCGCCAGTTGAGCGACGAGGAACGCAACGAGCAGGTTCGCCGTCTGGCGACCTGGGCCGCAGCGGAAATCGCACACGCGAAGAGGCTCCCGCACGGCCGCGTCCGCAGCGGGCACCTCGCCAACGCCGAGAACGCCCTCGCAGACGCCTCCGTACTGCTCGCCGCATGACCGGCGACACCAACCCAACCGAAAGGGAAACCCATGTACGGATACGACTTACACAACATCTGCGAGAAAGCGGATGCCTGGGCGAAGTTGTTCGAGACAGCCGAGTATCTCGCCAGCGTCGTCGAGCACAACTGCTGCTCGGAAATCGACGTGTTCGTGGAGTTGCTCATCGCGCTCGACTACCACGGCCACGCCTCCGCCCTGATGGACGCGCACATCGAGGCCGATAGCTGCCGAGACCGTCACCCCACGGCCGATCAAGTGATCTTGGAACCGGCCACCGCTTGAGACCGAAAACCCCACGGAAACAACACAACACCGGGCAGCTGCTATCTGCCCGGTGTCGTGTCCCGAAGTCTACGAGAGGAATCGCGATGACCGCAACACACACCGCCCCCGCCGCAGCACTCGAGGTCGCACAGCTGCACCCCGACGCCCTCGACATCGGCGAGAACGTCCGCGACAGCGTCGATCTGGCGCAGACCCCCGACTTCGTCGAATCCATCCGCGAAAACGGAGTACTCGAAGCGATCAGCGCCGTCCGGACCGCAGACGGAACGATCGTCGTCCGCGACGGCCAGCGCCGCACCCTCGCCGCCCGCGAAACCGGCCTGACCAGCATCCCTGTCGTGATCTACCCCGACACCGCAGGCAGCGACAAGGCCCGCGCCGTCGACCGGATCGGCAAGCAGATCACCGCCAACCGGCACCGCGAAGGGCTGACCGCAGCTCAGCACACCCGAGGGGTTGCGCAGATGCTCGAATTCGGCGCATCCATCACGAAGGTGTCCAAGACCCTCGCGATGGACAAGAAGGATGTGAAAGCCCAGGCAGCGGTAGGGAAAGCGGAGGCAGCCCGCGCCGCCCTCGACGCCGGCCAGCTCGACCTCGCACATGCGGCAGTAGTGGCCGAGTTCGAGGAAGCCGGAGACACCGAAGCCGTCGAAAAGCTCCTGACCACACGGTCTTACGACTTCGACCACGTAGCGGAGCGACTACGCGGGTTGCGCGAAGAACGGGAGGCATACGCCCGCGCCGCAGCCCCGTTCGAGGAGAAGGGATTTACGATCCTTCCGCACGATCACATCAGTTTCGGGGAGGATGTGCCGTCCCCGTCCGACCTGGTCACCACAGACGGCGACGAGGTCACCCCGGACATGATCGACGCAGCCCCGCAGTTCTGGGCAGTGTTCCTGGGATTGAACGACGCCTTTTTCGACAAAGCCACCGGCGAGCGCGTCGATTACGACGACGTCGATTGGGACACCGAGGACGACGATTCCGCCGTACCCGACGAAGGGCTACGGCACGCCAACACTGTCGACTACCGGCCCGAATACCTACCGGAATACTGGTGCATCGACCAGGAAGGCGCAGGACTCGAGCCGCGTCCGATCATCGACGCGGTTCCCGCCGCCGCAGGTGGCAGCGGAAACGGCCCCGCCGAGGCAGCTCGGGCAGTGCGCGAGCAGGAAGCGAAGGACAAGCAGGAACGGCGACGAGTTCGCGAGCTGAACAAGCAGGCCGAGGCCGCGACCACCGTCCGCCGCGAGTTCCTGCGCACAACCTTGCTCGCCCGCAAGACCCCACCGAAAACGGCAGCGGCCTACGTCGCGACCACCCTCGCCCGCGATCCCGGGCTGATCTCGGAATACAAGGCAGCGGAATCACTCGGTGAGTTGCTCGGATTCAAGGGCTACTACCCCGGCCGAGAGTTGGCCGAGCAAGTGGCGAAGGCGTCCGAGGCTCGCGCTCAGGTGCTGCTCCTCGCGCTGGTGATCGCCGCGCAAGAGTCCCGCATGGTCAAAGACGCATGGCGATCCAAGCCCAAGAATGCCGACCAGTACCTCAGTTTCCTGATGGAACAGGGCTACACCCTCTCCGCCGTCGAGGAAATCATCACCGGACAGCTCACATTCGACGAGGTCGCGATCGACTGACCCGATGAAGCGGCGATCCCCGGCCCGAAAGGGTTGGGGATCGTCCGCCCTTCCGCCCCGCACCTTCCGCCCCCGGCCGGCGGTAAAGAGCCACCGGCGGACCGGAAGGGCGGAAGGCGGACACCACCACCGACACGCGAGAAAGCACCCGGCCGCGGGCCACGAACCACGACAAAAGCGCAAGGAAAAGGAACCGACCCGCCCCGGTGTGAACATTCTTCTATCCCGACACTCGCGCATCAAGGCCGCTCCAGAAATAATATCCACACGCGCCACTCGCACGCTCGAACAACGGCGCTGCGATATTTTTTCCTACACTCACCTTGACCCGCTCCCGCCGAGACCAGAATATCGGCACATACCGGGGGAGGGGAGAAAATGCTGGTAGGGCGCATGCAAGTAGCTGTGTACATCACGGTTTGGATTAGTGAAAGAATGCGGAAAATGATTGAAGATGTCATTAGCTAACGCGGAAACTAATCGAAGAAATGCCCGCTAAAGTATTGGCTTATATCGCATTGTTCGATAGAATGAAATCAATAAAGAATCACCGACAAGGGGGAATGACAATGGCGATCACCGTATATACCAAACCCGCATGTGTGCAATGCAATGCCACGTACCGCGCACTCGACAAAGCGGGAATCGAATACGACGTCATCGACATCACCGAAAACGCACAGGCCCGCGATTACGTCATGAGTCTCGGATACCTGCAAGCCCCCGTCGTCGTCGCAGGAGAAAACCACTGGAGTGGATTCCGTCCCGACGAAATCTCCAAGCTCACCCCGGCCGCCTGACCACACACTTTCACCAGCGAAGCGAGTTTCAATGAGGAAATCAAGCAGTTCGGACGGCGGGTGCATCAACGACGAACAGTCGGTTGTCGCGCAACAATGCCCAGATCACGCTCACTCGTCGACGGGCCAAGGCGATCACCGCTTGAACGTGTCTCATTCCTTCACTTCGTTTCTTGAGGTAGAACTCGCGGTTCGGTCCATCTTTGATGATGGAGGTTTGAGCGGAGAGGTAGAAGACGCGCCGCAGTCGCCGGCTGTAGCGTTTGGGTCGGTGCATGTTGCCGGTTCGGCGGCCGGAATCGCGGGGGACCGGAACCAACCCCGCTGCCGAGGCGAGGTGACCGGCATCGGAGTACGCCGACATATCACCGGCAGCGACAACGAATTCCGCGCCGAGGATCGGACCGATACCGGGCATGGATTCGATGACCGCAGCCTGTGGATGGCGGCGGAAGGTCTCACCGATCTGCGCGTCGAGACGAGCAAGCTGGACGTCCACTGCGAGGACTCTGTCGGCGATATCGGCCACCAACTGCGCCGCAACAGCCTCACCAGGCAGGACCACATTCTGCGCGGACGCCGCTTCCCACGCAATCTCGGCGACACCGTCCGCCCCGCGTACCCCACGTTTACCGAGCCACAAGCTCAAACGAACGCGTCCGCGTCGCCGAATGGCGCGCGGCGTCTGGAAACCGGTCAACAACACCAACGCGCCCTTGTGACGCCCGAAGTCGAAAGCCCGCTCGAGCGCAGGAAAGACACCGGTGAGAGTGTCACGCAGACGGTTGATCAGCCGGACTCGGTCAGCGACGAGATCGGTCCGATGCGAGGTCAAAAGCGCGAGTTCCGCGGCCAGCTGGGCCGGTGGAATCAACACAGACAGATCGCGTCGGTGTCGAGCAGTTTCCGCGATCACATAGGCATCGCGGGCATCGGTTTTCGCCTCCCCTCGATACGCGCCGGACATCCTGTTGACGGTGCGACCAGGGACGTAAACCGCATTCTGTCCGTGCGCGGCGAGAAGAGCAAGCAACAACGTCGAGGAGGTACCGGAAATATCTACCGCCCAATGGAGTTCGTCGGCCAAGGCCAGAATTTCGCTCAGCGCGTGCAATATCGCGGTCTCGTCGTTGATGATCTTGTGCGACCACACGATCAACCCTGCTTCGTCGACCACTGCCGCCCAATGATGGCCCTTGCCGGCGTCGATTCCAACCCATGCGTGGGTGTGAGTTTCTCTCATCGCTCCTCCATGTCGCCTACTCATGTCAGGCCCGAGGAACACCCCACCGTCATCTCCGTAAACAGCACTCGAAGCACATTTTTCAATCAGCAGCCAGGGCGTCCCGAAGCGCTGGGCGGCCACTCGTTTCGAGCCACATAAGGCAGGACACCATCAGCCACACCCAGCACTTCCGGACCATCCAACAACTTACGGAGGACACCATGACCGCAGCAGCATTCACCTTCACTCCCGATGCAGACTTCGTCGACCGCGCACTCGACGCCGAGCTCCGCTGCGACAGCGAATCCGTCGACCGCAAACTCCGCACCATGCTCGCCGCCCTCGACGATTCCCTCGCCGGAATCAGTGATGCACGCGAAGAGCTGCACACCCTCTACACCGCCCCTGACGCGGACACCGCCGAAGACGTTGCCGCCCATGACCAGGACATCGCAACTCATCTCGCCGAGGCTGCCCGCAACCTCCGCGCGGCCACCGAGATCCTGCGCAGTCACCGGCAACTCACCTCACCGCGACCCTGACTCCTATGCCCACCGGCGACAGCAAGGACCCCGACGTGACACTCTCACTGGCCACCGTCCCCGACTTCGACGACCTCACCAGCGAAAGCGACGAGATCGACGAGTACAGCACCGCTCTCGACGTCGAAGCTCAGCTCCTGTGCTCGCTGCTCTGGGCGCCGGCCGAGAGTGCGAAGCGTGCCGTCGCAGCTCTGACCAGCGCAGACTTCTACCGACCCGTGAACGCGGCACTGTTCACCGCCATCTCCGAACTCGCTCTGGCCGGCAAACCTCACAACAGTGCCCATGTCTTCACCACCTTGCAGCAGGAAGGCCGCACCAGCGGGCACCTCGGGAAACAACTCACCAAAGCACTCACCGACATCACCACCATCGGCGTCCCGTCCGCTGAACTCGAGCACAACATCGCCGCAGTTCTCACCCAGGCATACCGCCGCGGATTCCGCGAAGCAGCACGATCCCTCGCCCAAGCCGCCGAAGAGCTCCCCGAAGACCAACTGTTCGAGCACCTGCTCGGCATCGGCCGTGAACGCCGCGCAGCCTCCCAACGCCTCGCAGCCATCCGCGAAGGCCGAGCATGACCAACAAGCCAGGTGTGGTGAAACACAGCATCTTCGGAGTCCTCGCGCTCGCCGTTGCGGCCCTGGACTTCACGATCGGCACCAAACACGTGATCACCGCCGGAATCATCGCCCTCACCGCCTCCGTTTACAGCTTCGCCAAAGCCGCCAGCCGCCGGAAACCTTTAGACGCCAAGGAGAATCGAACATGACCGAAGCGAACGGTAAGGACCTGATGCCCGACGAGGCCGTTCTCTGGTTTGAACGCCGGAAAGCGGAACCAGGACGGCGGGTGAGTCTGGCCGAACGCCAGCACTGGATCAATGACTATCCGTCAGCGGTCAACGCACTCGGCCCGATGTGCCACTCGATCACTTTCTGGCGTCAACCTTCGTACCGACTTCGTGTCACACTGCGAGGCTCACAACTCGCCAACATCACCCGCATAGACAACGTGCTCAGCGATCGCGGATGGACGCGAGATCTCACCCCTCCGCCAGCAAGTTTCGACCAGCGGCCGCCGGAGACAGGGTTAACGCCATCATGAGCGACGACGAACACGACGCCTGGCAACTGCACCACCACGGAGCCAGCTGGGACGACATCGGCACCGAAATGGGATGCAGCCCCACCGCCGCACAAACCCTCGCAACCGCCTACGAGAAACGCACCGACAACGCCGCAGCACAAACCCAAAACACTCTGTTCTGAACACCCGTCCGTAGGTCCGTGTCGGACCTACCAGGCACAATCGCCGGAAACGACAGAAAGGAACGCCATGAACAACGAGATCGCCACCATCGTTGCCCCAGTCGCAAAAGCAGGAGCCGCGTCAGCAGTAGCCGGATTCGTACTCGGAACACTGATCGGCTGGCTGTTCTTTCCCGACGCAATGAAGCCGTGGCAATTCGGCATGATCCTCGCCCTGGTCACGCTGTTGCTGGTTCTCGTCGCCGCCACCCCCTACGTATGGCGCCGGTACAGCGGGCAAAGCTAGCAGTGCAACCCCTCGCAGACGCCCCCCTCGAGGAGCGCACCGACAAGGCCGCCGCACAAAACCGAAACACCCTGTTCAGGCACCGCTCCACAACCGTTGTTGACCGCAGGAAACAGGCAATGATCAGGTAGAATAGACAACGGTGCGCAGCTCCCCTGCGCACCACCACACTCGCCCGAGTCGACGAAGGAGCACCGGTGACCACTGCACGCAACGCACAGTCGCACATGACCGAAGCCCAGATCGACCGAGCCATCGCCGCCGCCACAGCCGGACACCGCATGGCCGGCATGGAACCCAGCGCCACCGACGTCGAAATCGGCCGCCGGCAACTACGCGGAGAAATCACCGGCGACAAAGCCGTTGAACTCGCAGTCGCCGCAGCACTCGCCGAATACGAGGCAGCACAGCCCGAGTGAACGACCCCTACGAGTACGAGATCGCCCCAGGCGTCCTCAAAAACAAATACGGCATCACCGACCCCGCGAAACTCGCAGTAGTCGAACGAGCAGCCGCCTACCAGCGAATCCTGCAACTCGAAACACAGCCCATACCAGGCAATTTCGACTTCGACCACCTCAAAAAGATCCACCAATTCATCCTGCAAGACGTCTACGACTGGGCCGGCACCCTCCGCACCCGCGACACCGGCGCCGTCGGCATGAACCTCCCACACTGCCGACCCGAACACATCGAAAATCAAGCAGCGTTCATCTTCCGCGGAATCGCCAAAGACAACTTCCCCCAAGGACTCCCGAAAGACCGCGCCGTCGACCGACTCGCCTACCACTGGGGCGAAACCACCGTCCTGCACCCATTCCGAGACGGCAACTCCCGAACACAACGAGTCTTCTTCGACGAACTCCTCAAATCCTCCGGCTGGACCATCGACTGGCAAAAAGTCCACGCCTCCGCAGTACAAGCAGCCCGCTACGTCGCCATGGAAGCAACCCACACACCACTCCGCGACGTCCTAACCCCCGGCGTACACCGCAACAACACCGAACCACCCACACTCGCCAGCACCCAAGGCAACGTCATCCACCTCGAGGTGGCCGAGCACCACAAAGCGATGATCGAGCATCTACGCAGCGGAAACCGCGAACCCTACAACCCCAACGAACTCAGCGACCTCATACGCAGCCGCCTACTCGACTACCCGTCACAGCCACCGACGGGTTCACGGGAATCAGGGACGACCGGGCCGGAAACCTCGCGGACCCAGACACCGAAACGCGCCCACGACCTCGGCCGCGACTGAAACTCCAAACAAAAGCGGACTGACCAGCACAAATGCGGCCCGTGAATTGCTCCTACTGAAACTTTTCGGCGGGATCACTCAACAGCCGAGCAAGAGCCCGAACCGTTTTCGGGTCAGTCATATCGCCGCCCCGCGCGCAACCGATCCTCGCACCGGACGCCGCCTCCGCAGCCTGCAACTCCCGATATGCCTCAACAAGCTCAGCACTGGGATTCGCCATCAGCTCCGCTTGACGCTTCTGCTCAGCGTCGCGAGCAACGCGTATCCGCGCCGAAAACTGCTCCTCGCGCCAGATTCCGAAACGGCGACGTTTCCACAGCCCACGAACGTCCGCGCCGGCCATCCATGCCGCGAACTGCTCCTTTTCTCGCTCCCACTTCCGCGGCCGAAAATCCGGACTCCAACTATCCATCAACTTTTCCCCCACCTCGCATCAACCTGTGGACACGCCCAAATTAGCAGCGTTCAACCACCAAGCGCCGCCGACGAAGATCCGAAACGCACGTCCGACCAGCCGAAACGCGACCAAGCCTCGACCCCCGACGGACAACCCCCGGACAGAGAAATGGCCCGACTCAGGGTCGGACCATCCTCATCTCCATTTGCGATTAAGGGCCTACGAACAGCGCCCTCACGCTCTTCGTACCCATCGAACCAACCAGCCCACCAGAATCAGCGGCAACGCCAACGCCACAATCAACACCCGACGCACCAAACCTTTGAATCCAGGGATCCAAACTGCCGACTTCACAAATTCAAGCGCAGCGGGATCCCCAAAAGGAACCTCATACCCCAGCCAGCCTACGACGCGAATCAGCAGGAAAACCACGCTGATCAGACCCCAAACGGCATCCGCTGCCTTGCCGATCACCTGCATGGACCGATCGCCGCGCCACACCTGCGTTGCCAAAGACTCATCCGACCACCAACGAGATCGAGTCCTTTGTCCAGATGCATTCTCTCGACTAGATCCGTTTTCCTCATGTAACTCATTACTTCTATTCATGTGAGTGTCCTTTCGTATCAATTCACATATGTCCCCTTTGAATCAGAATTTCCACACACTTCTGGTGCACTTCCGTTCTTTCTGGGATTCCTGGCCTTCCCGATTTTTCGAGAAGGTAGAGCAATCGTACCAGGTCACACCGACAATCTGCGAGCTTCCCGGAGTCGCGAGACTGAATTGATACACCCGGCAAGAATTGGCTCTCAGCTGCCCGTACAGACACGATAATAATGCTCCGGCACTCCAAGCTGGGTGCATCGTGGCGTATTTACTAACAAGGGCTAAAAGATATCCCCTCTTAGAATACGAGCGAGTTTAAATAGGCCGTTTCTCTTCAGGGAACTCACCGCGAGAGCAGAGCTACCGCGACACCACACGTGGCCGGCCTCCGTCGCTCCCGCACAATCACCCCGCCAGCGCACCGAGTGGGAGGTGCGAACGCCAGGCCCGTTGCGGCGGTGTGTTGGCGCCTGCCCAGCGGCCGGCCACCTTCGGTGTCCTCCGAATTGAGCTCCGCTGCGCTCCGCACCAGCGAAAAGCGTTGATTTGTTTGTCCTTCTGGCCTTCCGATTCTCGTCGGCGGTGACCTGCGCGCAACCCCTGGCGGCGATGCCGGCCCGAGGGCTCCGAGAAATTTTCTCAACCCGCACTCGCACGCTCGCAGAGAAATTTTCCCGGCCCAGGGGTGGCACTCCGGCCCCCTCATGCCGACGCGATTCTCCTTTGCCAGCAGGGCAAAAAAATTGGCGGCCACCGAGCAGGGGGACGCCACCGGATCAGCGGAGGTTCCAGTTATGAGCGCACAGGCGAAGACCACGGCGGACAAGAGCGCAGCGCGCCGCGAGCAGGCCGCCGCACTGCACGAGAGCATCACCGCGAAGGTTGCCCAGCTCACCGACACCGATGCATGGGCCGCCTACCTGACCGCCGCAGCAGCGTTCCACGCGTACAGCTTCAACAACGTGATGTTGATTTTCTCGCAGGCGCCGGACGCGAGCCAGGTCGCCGGATTCCGCAAGTGGCAGGAACTCGGACGCCAGGTCCGCAAGGGCGAAAAGTCGATCAAGATTTTCGGCTACTCGACCAAGAAGATCACCGAAACCGACACCGAGACCGGCGAGGAAACCACTCGCCGAGCAGCACGGTTCCCGATCCTGTCCGTGTTCGACATCGCCCAGACCGATCCGATCGAAGGGCACCCCGCAGCAGCAGCCGAGACCATCACCACCCGACTGCAAGGCGAAGACCCCGCCGCCATCTACACCCGCATCGCACAGGTGATGACGGAACAGGGATGGACCGTCACCCGCGAGCACATCGCCGGAGAATCGAACGGCCGCACCAGCCTCGACGGATCACGCCGCATCATCGTCGACGACACGATCAGCGACGCACAAGCCGCGAAAACGATGATTCACGAAGCCGCTCACGCGCTCATGCACGCCAGCGGAGACATCGAGCCCGCCGAGCTGCACCGAGGCCGCGCCGAAGTGGAAGCCGAATCCGTCGCCTACGTCCTGGCCGGATTACTCGGACTGGATACCACCGATTACAGCATCGGCTACATCGCCGGATGGGGAAACGGAGACCTCGAGGTCATCACCGACACAGCCCGCGCAGTCCTGGCGACCGTCCACACCCTCGCCGAGGCACTCGAACCCCGCGCCGACGAAGCCGAGGACACCGCAGCCGCATAGACGGCAGCACCCCGCAAACGCAGTGCGACACCGGGCGGTAAGAGGCCGCCCGGTGTCGCACCCGAAAGTCTACGAAAGGGCAACGACATGAGCACCACCACCGACGAGCTGCGCGCCGACACGATGTACAGCAACACCATCGACGCCGCGTACCCCGCGATTACACCCTCAGGAATGGCGGCCGCCGAGATCCTCGAGACACTGACCGCAAAGATCACCGCCGCCACGAGCGCGGTAGGGATGCAAGCCGAAATCGGGTGGCTCACCCTCGCGCACGAAGTGAGCGCCCGCGAAGCCGTCGCCCTGCTCGCCGTCGCGACCCGCCGCGCCTACGACGCCGGACAGATCGCACCCTCACGCGTGAATCGGGTTTACGGCCGAGTCGAGCGCGCCGCCGCACCGCACGGAATCCGGTTCCGGTGGTGAGCGCCCCGAAGGCAGAGGCGATGGTGGATCCGCAGATGTTCACCGGATGCGTTCTCGCGGGATGCTCGAACATCGTGGCCGAGGACGGAGAAATCTGCTCGCAGTGCCGTCGCATCTTCGGCGACATGATCAGGCCCGTATCCGAGCGAGAGCGCGCCGAGACCACCGAACCCCCACGGCCCGCCGCGACCGGACCGCAGCAGTTGACCCGACGCAATCAACGATGCTGGCTGTGCGAGCAACGCCGCACCTGTACCCGGGTCGGTGGTCAGTGGGAGTGCTGCGACTGCGCGCGGCCGGCGCAAAGGTGACGCCTGCCCGGCGGCCGGCCACCTTCGGCGTCCCCCGAAATGAACTCCGCTGCGCTACGTCCTGATGAAGAACATCTTTTTGTTCTCCTTCTGGCCTTCCGATTCTCGTCGGCGGTGACCTGCGCGCAACCCCTGGCGGCGCAAGCGCCGGCCGATGGCTCCGAGAAATTTTCGTCACTCGCAAGCTCCCGCCGAAATTTTCTCGGCCCAGGGGTGGCACTCCGGCCCCCTCATGCCGACGCGATTCTCCTTTGCCAGCAGGCGAAAAAAATTGGCGGGGCACCCGGCCCGGTCACTTTCATCAGCGAGGGGAACGACATGCAGCGCATCCGTTTGAACACCGCCACCGAGGTACTCGCCTCCATCCCCACCATGCTCGGATTCATCCCGACCGCATCGGTCATCGTGATCATGCTCAAAGACGAAATCGTCGACGGCCGAACCACCAAACAGATTGCCCTTGTCACGCGCACCGACGCCGCCACCGGCGAGGGTGCCGAATTCGATCCCGCACCGTACCTCCAAGCCGCCGCACGCGCCGAGACCACCGCCACGATCTGCGTTGCCGTCGCCGAAGACGCCGCCGCAGTCATCGCGCTCGACCAGATCGCGATCCTGCGCCAGGGATTCCGTGACGCCGGAATCCACGACATGCTCGCCCTGCACGTCACCGCGCTCGAAGCCGGAGCGTTGTGGACCGACCTCGACACGTACGCGACCGGACTCACCGAAGACCCGAACGCCTCAACGTTGAGCATTCACAACGCCGTCGAAGAGGGCCGCAGCACCGCAGCCTCACGCGAGGACATCGCCGCCCGCTACGCCGTCACCGTCGAAGCGGACACCGCACCCGCACACGCAGCGCTGCACGCACAGGGACCGGACTTCGTTCGCCACACCGTCACCGAACTCGTGACACTCATCCGCACACGCGGCAACCCGGACGCCGAGCTGGCCGGCCGTGTCGGACTGTGCGCCACGATCAGCCCCACCGCACGTGATGCCCTGCTGTTCACCGCCAACGGAAACGAGCACGCAGCCGCCCATGCGTTCGCGACCATCGCCCGCCAGGTACGCGGCAACGCTCGAATTCAGATTCTCACCGTCGCGGCGTACTGCTCATACATCAGCGGCGACGGACCCAGTACCGGTATCGCGCTGGAGGCTGCGCAAGCCGCAGTGATCGAAGGCAACGGCGAGCACGACACCCCGCTGCGTAACTTGCTCGACTTTGCACTCGAGCACGCGGTCTCGCCCGCCGCAGTCACCACGCAGCTGCACGCGATCAGCGCGGAGGCAGCGCGATCCTTCGGCGTCGGCGTCGACAACCTCGACAGCTGAAAAACGGCAGCGGCCCCGACTTCGCGAAGAAGTCGGGGCCGCTCCCGTATGCGGTGGCGCTTGTTCGGGCATCGAGCCCGAACAAGCGCTGCGCCAGTATCTCGGTACGCCACCATTGCAGCGCGGCGCACCGGATGTCAGTTGAACAAATGCTCCGTGTTCCCCGGTGGTGGAAACGCAATGTCGATCGGCACTGCCGATTCAGATTCAACGGTGTGACCGTCGACGACGGCCGCGAGATCCGCAGCAGTGATCACACGCAGATGCTTCGTTGCCTGATACAGCGTCGACTCCAATGCAGAGCGGGTACTGATGGTGTGCTCCTCAGCCATACTCAGATCCTTTCGATTCGTTTTCGGTCGTACATCAAACTCCACGTGAAGATCGGGCAGTAGTCACATCGTCAGATAGTTCCCGACCATGATGATCGCGTTGTAGACGCCGTGCGTTGCGATCGCCGGCCATAACGAGCGCGTGTAGAGCGCGATGGCCGTAAACGCTATTGCGTTCACACCAGCGTTGACGACGTTGCCGGTACCGAAGTCTGAATGAACGAGCGCAAAAGCCACCACGGTCAGCAGTGAGATCCCTGTCAGGAGGACCCAGTTCCGGGGTCGCGCACGCTGCACCGCCAACACGACTGACCGGAATATGACTTCCTCCGCGAGTGCCGCACCGATGAACGCTGTAGCCAGTGCTGTGAGGATTCCTCCTCGCAGGTACTGATCACGTCGCTGCTGTCTCGCCGCAATCTGTTCGGGATCGGTCACAGTGAACAGCTCAGGATCGAGGGACCCGATCGCGAACCACATCAGAAACAAGCCCAAACCGAGAAGCGAAGGGAGGAGCACACCCCACACAGCTACTCGCACCCACACTGGAGAGCGCGAAGACGGTCGGGGAACCACGAACCCGAGCCACTTCAGAGATCTCCGAACCCCGACCCACATCCAGCGGCCTGTTCGAGACCATTCACCACGATCAAACTTCGGTCGTCGGGATCCAGACTTTCGCGACTCCCAGACGAGAACAGTGAATACGACGCCGCTCAGGGGCAGCAGGATCATGATGTCGATCTTCGGATTGGCGACAGCGGTAGCGGACAGCGCAATCGTCACGCCGAGCGCGACACCAATAAAACAGCGATCGAAGACACGCCCGGGAAGTACTCGCTCCTGCCAGAGATGTAGCGCCATACGGCGCGACGGCCGCGGGGGCATCGAACTGCGAGAGCCAACCTCATCTTCGGCGACTCTCGGCAGTCCGCCTGTCACTCGTTGCTCTTCGGGCTGACTGCCGGTGCCGCGACCGCCGAATCGGCAGACTTCTTCGACGAAACCCTCTTCGTGCTCGACCGCCTTCCGGCAGTCTTACGGTCACCAGTGACACGCCACTGCTTAATCGAGGCTTCGGTGAATCCGACGCGCAGCGCTTCGGTCAAGGCCGCATCGAGTTTCCCCGTATTCGCGGCGTCCTTGCGGGCGAACTCCTCGCGCGTATCGAGCAGTTCCTTGTGTGCGGTCGCCACCACACGGATGATCTTCATCTTCTCTTCGGCTTCCGCCTTGATAGCTGCATCGAGTGCGTCGAAGTCTGGTGTGTTCGGTGTCGTGTTCATGCGCTACATCGTAGGAGAAATCTCGCCCGCCTGTGCACCACTGAACGTGCGCTAAGCGCAACTCGCCGAGACTCGTCCCGTTGTCCACGGGTGGGTGTCCGGGGCGGCGTTGTGTGCACACCAGACGCGGAGCGGAGGAATCTGGTGTGTGCCCAATGCCGAGAACCCCGGTGCCTACCTGTGGGCAACATCAACTACCCGAACTGCGTATCGACGCGCTCCGCGCGGCGCATCTTCTTTTCTCCGAGATTCGACCACAGATCGGGACTGCTCCGATCCTCATGTGGATGCCCGAGATTTCCCTCTCCGCTCCGCTGCGTCTCAGGCACCCACAATCGGGACCAGCCCCCAAATGGGGACGAATTCGAGACCGGAGGAACTCGCAGGCTCGTCCTGGCGCTTTTGAGATTTCGGGGACGAGACTCAGGACGGAAGTGACCCCTAAATCTAAGCACCGGCAGAGCAAGATAGCAACTTAGGTGCCCTAAGTTGGTTCAGGTCTTGCCGCTGCGCTCTGGACCTGAGACACTGGCGTGTAGCCCCACGTGGTGGGGGCGCTGCGCTGGGCCGAAGGGAGGCACGACGGACATGAGTGAAGACGAGGTCAATCGACCCCGCCGGTTCCGTCGTGAACGCCGGGAGAATGTGCCGGGCGGTCGAGCTGGCCGGCACGTGGTGAAGGTGACTCCCGAGGAGGAGTCCGAGTTGCTGCGCCGTGCGCAGGAAGCGCGCATCACTGTGGCGCGGTTGATGGTCGAGTCCGCCCTGTCCGACTCCGGGGAAACTGCCACCGATCGGCGCGATCTTGCCGCGGAGTTGTTCTCCGCGTTTCGGTTGCTGTCGGCGATTTCGATCAACATCAACCAGATAGCGAAAGCTACCAACGCAACCGGAGAGATCCCGGCCGAACTGAACGGCGCACTGGTCAGCGTGCGGCGTTTGGCGGACCGAATTCACGGCACCCTCGACGAGATGTCCGCGCCGTGATCGTCAAGATTTCCCGCGGCGCCAAAGTCACCGGACTGATGTCGTACCTCGCTGGTCCGGGCAAGAGCAACGAGCACACCGACCCGCACCTGGTCGCCGGTGACTACGCGATCATGGCGTGGCACGACGACAACGAACTCAGCGGCGTCGACGCTCTCGCGATCGGCAAGCAGATCGACCAGCCACGCAAAGTGTTCGGCACCGAAATCAAGATCCCGAACTACCTACGCGACGATGCCGGCCAGGACGTCCGTGACAGTCACGGCAAGAAGGTCCGCGACCCGATCGACCCGTACCGCGACGGCAATGTCTGGCATTGCTCGCTCTCGCTCAAGGCCGCCGAAGGCGAGCTGACGGACGAGCAGTGGAACAAGATCGCCACTGAGTTCATGGACGAAATGGGGTTCACCGACACCTCCGGGCGCAGCCCCGCGAGGTGGGTCGCCGTCCGACACGGGGTGTCCGCGAAAGGTAACGACCACATCCACATCGCCGCCTCCGCCGTGCGCGAAGACGGAACGAAGGTCAACCTCTACCGTGACTGGAAACGAGCGAGCGACGCGGCCGCACGTATCGAACGCGAACACGGCCTCGCTGTCATCGAATCCCGTCAGAGCAAGACCGGCGAACGCGGCTACCACCGCGCCGAGAATGCACGCGCAGTACGCAACGGGCAGACCGAACTCGACCGCGATCTCCTCGCACGGCGCGTGCGTGCTTGCGCGACATCGTCGAAGTCCGAAGCGGAGTTCGTACGCCGGCTTCGCGGGCAAGGTTTGATCGTTCGTCCTCGCTTCGCCTCCGGACGCGATGACGTCGTAGTCGGATACAAGGTCGCCGTCAGACCCGACCGCGATGCAACCGGAGCCGATGCCAAACCGATCTTCTACGGCGGCGGGCACCTGGCTAAAGACTTGACCCTCCCGCGGCTCCGCAAGGAATGGGAAGACACCCCTGCGGCATCATCGGAAGCCGTCGACGAATGGCGCAGCGCACGGCGCGAGCGTCCCGCCGCGCGCCCCGGACGTGAAGCGAAAATGCTCGACCCGAAGCTATTGGAGCGAGCTGCCCGCGACATCGCAGCCTGGAACAAATACCTTGCTTCGATTCCTGCCACCGACCGAGCGCAATGGGCACGCGCGGCAGGCCGCACCGCCGGCGTTTTCGACGCATGGTCAGTCCGCACCGAGGCCACACCCGGACCCCTTGCCCACGCTGCGAAGCAACTAGCCCGATCCTCACAGATCCCTGCACATCAGCATGCACCGAAGAAGGCGGGCGTCGTCTCCGCCGGGGGTGCGGCGCTGATCTTGATGCAAACAAGCCCACAGCTCGGCAAGGCAGCGTCGTACGCGCTGCTGATGCGTCAACTGATCAAGTCAGTTGAAGCGATCGCCGCCGCACATCGCGCAGCCGGCGACTTGAGCCGGGCGCGTGACCTCGAGATGACCTCGCGCTTGGAACTCGAAGCGATCCACCGGCAGATGCCGCAGTCTCGTTCGGAGGTCGAGCACGTCGCGACCGAAGGTAGCGTTACGGTCCTCGAACGACCGATTGCAGAAGTCGAGATCACGACGGAGACACCCACTCTGCCGGAACCGACCGCCGATGACGCGGCAACACTCGCAGCTGGCGACTTCCCTGTCTCAGCACGGGAAGCCGCGAAGCGAGGTCCATCACCGATTGCTCCCCGACTCGATCCTCAACGAGAACAAGCCCGAGCGGGAAAGAACCGGGACCACGGCACCGAGCGTTAGCGCGAAAAGAGATCAGGAGGCGGACGGATCCAGGCGCCCTTTAGTCACCGGTTGGGACTCGAGTCGGTGCTGTCGAGAGCGCCGCAATGACACGATCGGGTGCAGTGAGAAGTTCAGCGACACGGCAGAAAGTTTCGTTCCAGTCTGTAGCGCTGTCGAACTTTTTGGACTGAAGAGCACCAACGAACATGGTTCGTACGGGCGCCGCTATTCCTGCAAGATAGGAATCCTCTAACGCTTTAGAAAACTGCGCAAAGGCCTGCGACGAGGCATCGTCGCAGGCCTTTGCAGCGTGAGCGATAGCGGCCACCTTCGGGTCCTTGGCGGTCTTAGGGAATCGCCGCTCGAGCCTTCCGATTCCAGATGTGTCCGGACGTGCAGCCTCGATCGCGGCGCATTCGGACGCATACGCGATTGCTGCTTGTGCCGCGGCCGCACACGGACGATCGCACGTCGCAAATGGGATGGCGACCGTCTGCACTGTCGCGATCACCGCGGGGACGACAGCGAGCGAGATCGACCCCTTGTGCTCATGGCGGTTGATATACCGCAGCACACGATGGCCGTTCGCTCGCACTACCGACTGAGCGGTGAGACCGACCCAGTTGCTGGCCTCCCCACGCACATCTGTCACGTCTTTGGGATCGACGCAAAGCGTGACTCTGTGAAGGTGGAACTGGGAGTCAGCATCTGACTCGTTACGCATCCGTCGCAACATGTTTTCGATAGCGGCCTCGTAGGTTCCAAGATGGATCGCCGAGTCCGTCGGTTCGTCGTTCATCGGAGGCCACTCGCGGTACGTGGAGGTGTGGTACCAAGCCACACCCGACAGAGCGCTCGGATCGAGAGCGACATCGTCAGGCGCTGACACTGCCAGATCGTGCTCGTCCTCCGTTGTAACCGTGTCACCACAGTGAACGCAACGTACTCGCTCACCGGTGACGTACTGCTCAAAGGTCAGCCGAGTTCTATCCCTGCAGGAAGGACAGATGATCCAGCAGTGTTCATACCCGAAATCAACTCTTCGGTCGGCAACCACTATCGACTCCTTGGCTTGTTATGGCCTTCGGGCTTAATCCGATTCCTCGGCCCTTCTCCTACGCCCGCCCTCCAGCTCATCTGAGCGCATTTGAGCGCGTTCGACGAGCCAATCCCACGAGTGGATGTCGACATTGCGAGTGGCGGCGAGCCTCCGTCGGGTTGCGTTCGTACGCGGAGGCGTCTCGTGGCGACGACCGATGATCACAAGGCCACGCACATTGGAATGGATGTCGACGAGCCCGAGGCCATCCTTGTGCCGAGGATTTCTTACATACTGGAGGTTGCTCTCCATGAATCCGCGCCAGTCGTCGATCTGTTGGAGGGCATGGAGAAGCCATGTGTTGGGGCGGCCATCCTTGTTGAACATCTTGCGTTGCGGGCCTTCGAGCTCCACCGCGAGCCACTCAAACCCCAGTGAACTGTTCTCCGCGATCATGTAGTCGCTTCTGAAATGATCGCCGAATTTCTTCTCTGGAATGACCCATCTCCCGTGGCCACCGGCTAGCGGTTGCACCAGCAGGTGGGGTCGGGAGGACAAGAATTTCTGCATATCCCGTTCGTCTTTCGCGTCGTGGAGCGCGCGGCGAAATTCGTCGACGTCGTCGGGCGTGATGGTGTCCCACGTGACGGAAAATTCAGTAAGCGATAGTTCTGCCTCTGCTTGTCGCGCTTTGCGCGCTTCGTAATCTTTGTGGTCTTGGAGAATCGCTGCCCACTCGTCTTCGTCCAGTGAAACGTCATCGACGTTCGGTTCGTCGCAAGGGTCCTCGGGAATGATCTCTGACATGCAATTTCTCCTCGCACTTAGTGAAGTTTCCGTGACTCTACGGACAAATCTGATTGTTCAGCGGTGAGACGTGCAAACCGTGTCGATTAGTAGTTACGGCCTTCCTCTAACGCGCCGATGGCAGCAGCTGAGGTCGGTCGACGGGCAAAGCTTCGGGATCCGCGCTTGTGCACGGATCCCGAAGTCGGAGTCATGAAGGGGTGGAGGAATCTCAGGGTTCTGTCCTCAGGTCCTCGAGATATGTCAGCGTCATCGGTGACGTTTCGAGCTCCGTCAATGCGAACTCGCCTTGTCGGGCGTCACCGAATTGCACGACGACCAGCGCACGTTCGGGAATAAAGTCGTCACCGGAAGGAGCCGGCGGGAACATCGTCTCGACCCATTCACGGTCGAACGGTTCCTCCCCGGCAACCACGAATCGCCACACGTCGCCGTGCGAGATGGTCAGCAGGTCGTCGGCCCAGAGTCGAAGGACGCGCTCAGCGGGCGGGTCGATCCAGCCACCGAAGCCGTACTCGGGGTGGGCGAAGTCGAAACCGGAGCCTGGGGGCACTGACAAGGTGATGGCAGGTACTCGTACTGCGGTGTCGCCATGCGGGTACATGACCGCGTGATTGAACGTGCCGATCATCAAAGTCAGCCCGACCTCCTCAGTAAGGAATCGGCCGTACGTGTCCGGGGCCGCCAAGCGTGGCCACCTCGATGGCCCCGAGACAGGTCGGGGCTCCGGGGCCACTGGCGGCGGGCTCGTTTCGGATGATGGTGTGTCGATCTTCTGCTGCACTGTTCGTCGCTTGAACGGCCACATCGGTCGGTCTCCTTCGTAGATCGCGGGGTGGTCGGCTATCGGCCGGCGTGTTGGCGTTCCTGGCTGCGGCCCTTGCTCGGACGTCCTTTCCTTGCGACCGGCGGTTTACCGGTCCCGGTCTGCACCGCTCCTCGGGGATGCTTAGCCTGGTCGAGGTCGGCCGTCATCCGGGCCCCGATCGTTTCCTTGTCCACTCCTCCGGCGTTCATGTCGGCGGCGAGGGCATCGCGCCGTTCAGCCGAGTCGTACTCGGCTTCCGCAGCCGCCCGATGAGCGTCTGCGTCTTCGGCGATTTCAGTTTCGGCCGGCGTACCTTCGGCCTCTGTCGCCGTCTTGTCGAGCCGATCGGCCTCAGCCATCAGCTCTGAGGCCTTCACGTTCTCGCGTTCGGCGAGTTCCTGTTCGGCGGCAGCGGCCCGCTTGGCTTCTTCGGCGGCCTGGAGCAGGTTCTCTATTTCTCGCGGGTCGATCCCGGGGGCGGCCGCATCTATTCCGTACCGTGTCTGGACTTCCTTGCGGATGCGATCTGCGGCATCGGCCGCGGGCTGCGAGTGGTCCTGCCAGCCGCGGGCCTGCTGCCAGCTGTCGGCGATCTGCGCATGGGAAGCGTCCTCCCACCAGCGGTCCGTCATCACCGGACGTAGCTGCGCCTCGATCGCACTGCGCTCAGCGACGAGCCGCTCACGCAGTTCACGGGCAGCCTGCACGCTTTTGGCTTCGGCGTCGCGGATCTGCTTCTCACGTGCGCGACCCATCTGCTCTGCGAGACGGGACGCAGACTGCAAACCGACCCGGAACATGCGCGTGAGCTCTTGATTAACCTCACCGATTTCGTCGTGCTCTGACATCAGTTGTTGCCTTCCTTGTGGGGTGACGCCGCTGTGGGCGCGGATTCAGGGGAGAGACGCAGGTCGGGGAACATCGACGACGGTGCGGGTTCAATCGGCAAGGGCACGATCGCGAAGTCGCCGCCGGCATGACCGCTGCGGACCGAGCACGCTTTGAACGTGCCCTCTGGATCGAAAAGCTGCGCCATGTGGTGGTCGGCGTGATCGCGCCACCACACACTCATCCCGGTCGAGGGATCCAGGCGCAGACGCTCCCATGCGCGCCACAGGGCTTCCAACCGGGAGATAGCTTCGGCATGTTTCCACCACTGCGTGCACCAGTTCCTTGACGACCCCTCGATCACCTCACGCCGATAGACAGGGGCGATCCGTTCGCGCACGAACTCCTCCACAGATCCGAACACCAGCTCCGGCTCTGCCGGCTGCTCCGACTCCGGTTCCGGATCGGCGAGCGAAATCTCGAGCTGCGCCAGCAACCGCGCCGCCGCCGCGGCTTCGAGTCGCGCGTACAGCTCCGGAGTGAGGATTTCCGACCACTTCGCTTCAGCGATCGCGTCGGCTTCCTTCTGGATGCGCTTGAGAACTGCCTTGCCGACCATCGCCTCGAGGTTCTCGCTCAGCGGCGCTTCGACATTTGGTTCATCTCCCCCGCCGAGGGGCGTGTACGCGGATGGGGGTGGATAGTCCGCATCTTCCGGCGGCAGATAGTCAGCCTCGCCCGGATCGAAATCGTCCTCCGGCGGTGGCTCGAACGGCGCGTTCACAGCGACACCGCCTCACACGCAGCCCCCGCGTGGTCTGGCTTGAGCCATTCGGACAGGCCTTCTTCTGCTTCCGCCAACGTCGCCGGGGCTGCCGGATCGTGGGCTTCGATTGACGCCCTGATCTGGTCGGCGTGCGGGCCGGCCATCCACGGCGCCGTCCGTACGATCACAGGCCGGTTACCGGAGGAACGTACGATCGCCCGGCCACGTGGCAGTGCTTCGAGTTCGGATTCGGTGAACGTACGAACTTTGGTGCGCTGCTTGGAAGTGGATCGGCCTTGCGAGGAGGCTGTGACCGACCCGGTGATCTCCCAATGGTCACCGATCGCGGTGGACATGTCCCGAAGGAACACCCCGTCATCGACGGCGACACCACCGCCGTAGACCTTGACGTTCGCCGCCGACCACAGTTTCTTCATCCCGCGTTCGCCCCACACCTCCACGCCCTGTGACCAGGACTGCAAGATCGCCATGATGATGATTCCGCGTGAACCGTAGTGGCTGTAGAGGCTAGGCAGCTTGGACCAGCGCACGACGTTGGCCACCTCGTCGAGAGGAGCGACGAGAGGAACAGGCAGACGTCCCTTCGGCGAGGTGGTCGCGAGTTCTTCGGCTGCGTCGATCACGGCGACGGTCAACGCCGTAACCAGTGGGCCGGCCGAACCGTTGCCCTCGCGGGAAAGGCTGTAGAGCGTGCCTCCGGAACGAACGAATTCACGAGGATCGAAATGCGGCCGCGGATCGGACAAACCGTCCGACGTCACCCAGGGATGAATCGTCCTGATCTTGAGCGAGCGGATCATCTTCTTGGCAGTACCGAACACACCGCCGCGTTGTTTGTCGGGTGCGTTGTACTGCCCGGCCAGGCCGTCCGCCTGCAATCCGTACCCATGTTGGCGAAGGATCTTCACCGCTTCCTGGTTCTGCACGTCCGTGACCCACGTATATGCCTGTGTGATCGGGCGGCGATCGAGTGCCGCAGCCAGGAACAGTGCCGCCAACAGATCCTTTCCTTCCGGATCGAAGAATG
>NZ_JALGQH010000023.1 GCF_022810305.1 Rhodococcus sp. ARC_M6 | reverse complement strand
ATGTGGAATCCGGCAGCATCCCGACTGCACACGGGTCGACCGGTCATATTCGGATACTGATTCGGGCCGTGAAAACATGATCGGCGAACCGCTCAGGCCGGCAGCGGCCTCTCATGCAAGATTGAGGTTAGGTTGGTGAGCAGCAAACCTGGTCCTTCAGGGCGGGGTAGATGATGCTGACGATCGACTCCGGGGAGGTTTCATCGGCTGGTGCACAACCAGATTTCATCCATTTTCTCGGATTCCGATAAACTTTTCCCAAAATTAGCTTGAATGTATTTACCTTGCATTTCTGTCGGGGTAGGCATGTGGATTACGGTCCATTGAGCTGGCTGTATACGCAATATTAACCGAGATCTTGCTGATTGCCGCAATGTCGACATCGTGGGAGAGTTGCCGTGCGCGTTGACAAAATGTGATCTACATTCGGTGTTGTAAGGATTGATTCAAGATCACAGCGAAGGGAAGATTGAAATGGGTAGTTTGGAAGATTTCGATATCTCGGTACTGTTGCAAAAGTTGATCGCATTCGTTGATTCATTTTCATCGGACTCGCCGGAGACTCCGGAGATCCCGCAGTAACCTCAGTGACGAATGGTGCTGCGTATCACCTGTTCAGCGGGTATGCGCAGCACCAGTAGTCGTCGACGACAGGATGGTGGGTCGAAAATGCTGCAGGGCACATTGCATATTTCCTGAACATTTATCGAAATTATTTCGTTTTCCAGGATCGTATTCTCTGCATCATCAGCGTATCGCTCCGTCGTTAAGTGGATAAGTTGCCGGCGTGCTGAGATGGACAGTGAATTTCGCGGACTTTGTTCATTCTCGAATCCGCGCATGAGTGTAGGCTTCGCATCGGCTGGCTGATTGTGCGAAGCTTTCGCGCGATATTCGGTTTTGGTCTATCTTCTGTGCACTGGCCCCGGTCGCAGGTTTGATCGCCGCGGTCGATGCTCTGGGTCGATCCCCTGCTGACGGGATGAACCGCGGCTTCTGATCGACACCAACCTTGTGAATAGGAAGAAAGCGTTCTACTGCGCCGCGCTGACCGACGACATGTGGAAGTCGGGGATCCGCAGCGGCGGCATTGCGGTGCGGGTGAACCAGTCCTTCCATTCGCGGGGGAGTGTGACCTCGGTGCGACCGGCCTCGGTGACCCTCCTCAGCAGATCGAGTGGGCTCTCGTTAAATCGGAAGTTGTTGACCGCTCCCACGATCTTGCCGTTCTCGATCAGATACACCCCGTCACGGGTCAACCCGGTGAGCAGCAGCGTTGTGGGATCGACTTCGCGGACGTACCAGAGCGTCGTGAGAAGGAGCCCCTTCTCGGTGTTGGCGATCATGTCCTCGATGGAACTGCTGTCACCGCCGGTCAGGAGCAGGTTGTCGCCGGGAACGGCGACTGGCCGACCGAATTCTCGAGCAGCGTGACGCGGATACGCGAGAGCGGCGATCATGCCGTCCTTGATCCAGTCGACGCGATCGATATCCAGGCCGTTGTCGAAGACGGAGACGGATTCGCTCGACGATGTGGTGACAACAAACGGCGCAGATTCCAGGCCGTCAGCTTCGGGGTCCGATGTCAGGGTCAACGCTAGATTGCCGAGGGTTTCACCGATCCGCGTTCCGCCGGTAGTGGAGAGAGCCGTGTGACCTTCCTCGGCTCCGCGACCCTCCATGGTCCACATCAGGTAGATCATGAGGTCGGCGACAGCGGACGGGGGCAGGATGGTTTCGTAGCGTCCGGCCGGCAGGCTCACCGAGTTCTTTGCCCAATCGAGGCGAGTGGTCAACTGTGACAACAAGTCCGATGTGGAGATATCGGTGAAGTCGACGGTGCCGGATCCGACCCAGGCGCTGGCGTCGCCGCGCTTGCCGTTGATCTCGACGGAACCGGTGGGCTGGACTGTGCGTCGACGCACTCCGCTCGAGGTACCCAGCCACGTCGTGTGCAGTTGGTGGTGGGCAAAGCCGAACAGCTGATCGTCACCGTCGAAACCTGTCGCAAGATCCGACGCTAGTTGCGCAAAGACATTGATATCGGTGAGTACCGGGGCCAGATCCCAGTCGGAACTGGCTGGACCTGCTGGAATGAGATCGGATGCGTCGTCGGCGGGTGTTGCTGTGCGAGCAGCCTCCTCGCTGGCCTTCACAAGAGTGATGATCTGCTCGGGATCAACACTGCTGGAACTGACCGTGCCGACGCGGGTCACATCACCGTCGCGCACAATCGAAATGACTGTCCACGTGCGAGACAGTGACACTCCGTTGGTGGTCATCGAATTGTTGGCCCACCGCAACGACGCTTCGCTGGCGTCGGTCACGATGACTATCGATTCGTCGACAGTCCGCGCAGCCAATGCGCGTTCGACTACCTGCTGCGCCATGATCACTGTTGAGCCTCCGAACGGGTGTTGAGGATGTTGACTCCGCGGAACAGTGCAGACGGGCAACCGTGACTGACGGCAGCAACTTGCCCCGGTTGAGCTTTGCCGCAGTTGAAGGCGCCGCCCAGTTTCCACGTCGATGCTCCGCCGACCGCTTCCATGGATCCCCAGAAGTCTGTGGTCGTGGCTTGATACGCGACGTCGCGGAGTTGGCCGTCGAGTTTGCCGTCACGGATCTTGAAGAATCGTTGGCCGGTGAACTGGAAGTTGTAGCGCTGCATGTCAATTGACCATGACTTGTCGCCGACAACATAGATGCCGTTTTCGATGCGTGAGATCAACTCGGCCGTCGACGTATCAGTTTCAGGATCCGCCGAGAGGGACACGTTGGCCATCCGCTGGATCGGAACGTGGTGCGCGGAGTCGGCGTACGAGCAACCGTTGGAGCGCTCCAAGCCCAGGCGCGGCGCAAACGCGCGATCGAGTTGGTAGCCGACCAGGGTGCCGTCGTTCACGAGATCCCACCGCTGCGAGGCAACCCCGTCGTCGTCGAATCCGACGCTGGCCAGGCCATGCTCGGCGGTTCGGTCAGCGGTGACGTGCATGATCTGTGTGCCGTATTTCAGTGTGCCCAACTTCTCGGGCGTCGCGAAAGAGGTGCCGGCGTACGCGGCTTCATAGCCGATCGCGCGGTCGTATTCGGTTGCATGACCGATGGATTCGTGGATCGTGAGCCACAGATTTGTCGGATCGATCACCAAGTCCGTCAGACCCGGTGTGACGGACGGAGCCTTGACCTTCTCGGCCAGCCACGCTGGGATGTGTGCCAGCTCGTCGGACCAGTCCCAGGTGCTTTCCGAGCCCAGGTACTCCCAGCCGCGGGCCACCGGCGGAGCCAACGTCCGCATCGACTCGAAACTGCCTGCCGACTTGTCGACGGCAGTTGCCTCGAACTCGGGGTGCAGGCGCACACGCTGCTGGGTGATAGAGGAACCGGCAAGGTCGGCGTAGAACGTCTGTTCCTTGACCTGCAAGACGCTGGCCGTGACGTGGTCGACGCCGTCGGATGCCTGCAGACGCCCGGAATAGTCGACAAGTAGATCAACCTTTTCTGCCGTCGGAACTGCAAACGGATCGACCGCGTACGGCGAAACCCAGGTTGCGTCGGCATAGACCGGTTCATCGGCCAGAGCGACCGGATCGCGATTGAGGGAGCGCAATGCGAGGGCAACCTCGACAGCTTGGCGGGCGATCAGTACTGCGATTTCCGGCGAAACCTCGGCATGCGAAGCGAAACCCCACGTTCCGTCGACGATGACGCGGACGGCTAATCCCACTTCGTCGCTGTCCGAGACGGCTTGAACTTTGCCGTCGCGCAACCGGATCGACTGGGTAAGCAGGCGGTGAACGCGGACATCCGCGTGCTGCGCTCCGGCAGCGCGGGCTGCGGACAGCGCTGCCTCCGCAACGGCATTGAGGGGGAGGGCGAGGAAATCTGCATCGACATCTCGGGTGACGGTCACCGTCATCACGCTAGCCGAACTGCTGCCATCCCAGACGAATCACCATGGCAATGACCACAACCAGCAGTGTGATCCGCACAAAGCCGGAGCCCTTGCTCAGCGCCATCCGAGATCCGATGACCGCGCCCACCACATTGCACACGGCCATCGCCAGTCCCAAGCTCCACCACACATGGCCCGCGACGGCAAAATACGTCAACGCCCCGAAGTTGGATCCCAAGTTGATCACCTTCGCCATCGCGGCGCTGCGCACAAATTCCGTGCCCAGAAATGTCGCGAAGCTGATGATCAGGAAAGTGCCCGTGCCGGGGCCGAGCAAACCGTCGTAAAGCCCGATGAGGCCCGCCGACAGCAAGATCACCAGCGCTGTTTTTCGTTGGGTCGGGCGATGGGTCGCCAGCGTTGTCCCCAAACTCGGGCGCATCGTCACAAATAACGCGACGCCTACCAACACGACCATGACGATGGGTATGAAGTATTTTTTGTCGATCAACGAGACTGCAGCTGCGCCGCACGCCGAGGTGATTGCGGCCAAGATTGCTGCCGGGACGAGTTGACGCCATTGCATCGGGATCCGACGAGAGAACGTCCAGACAGCGGCGCTGGTGCCGGTGAACGCGGTCAGCTTGTTGGTGGCCAGCGCGGCCTGTGGCGTCAACTGGGGCGCCACCAGGAACAGTGCCGGGAGCAGAATCAAACCACCACCACCGACGACGGCATCTACCCAACCCGCCGCAGTTGCAGCTGTCATGAGTAGGCCCCAGTCCGCGATATCCACGGCGGTGACTCTTTCACAGTTGTGACAGTCTTGAGCGCATGAGGAGGTTCAGCCTGTGGCTGCGGGGTAAACCCTTGATCGCGGACAGTGGGCTGGCGCTGCTCTTCTTTATCCTTGAAATTGTTTCGTTCGTGGGTTCTGATCGCGATGAGCGTTGGCCACAGCTTTTTCTCGGACTTCTGATCTGCCTGCCAGTCGTGTGGCGACGTAAGTATCCGCGTGTGTCGGCTGCCGCGATTCTCCTGATGTCTTTGACCAGCACGTTCATCATGTGGACGACGGACAGTGCTGCAGCCGAGCATCCGGGCCTCCTGGCACTCGGTGTCGCTCTCTACACCCTGGTGGCGTACGTCGACCGGCGCACCGCTGCCGTCTACCTCGGTCTCCTCGTCGTGGACACGATATTGTCCTCGTTGGTTGTGCGACAAGACGTGATCCTCGGGATCATCATTTCCGCACTGCTGTTTGCCCTTGCCTGGATCACTGCTGAATTCTTCAGTGCACGAAGGGCATACGACGAGGAAGTGGCGGCACGTCTGAAAGTTGCCGAATACGATCGTGATCGACGCGCCGAAGAAGCTGTGGCAACTGAGCGCACGCGTATCGCCCGCGAACTCCACGACGTAGTTGCCCATGCGGTGAGCGTGATGATCGTCCAAGCCGACGGCGCTTCCTATGCCGTTGATACCAATCCTGCGCTGGCCAAGAAGGCATTGGGCAACATCTCGAGTACCGGCCGTGACGCGCTCGCAGAACTGCGTCGCACCGTCTCACTCCTGCGATCCGAAGTCAGCGACGACGCGATGCCTCAGCACGGAACTGCCGGCATCGCCAAAGTTGTCGACATGATGCGCGCGACGGGGTTGCAGGTACGGCTGGAGTTGACCGGAGAACTCGACGACATCAGCCCGTCCGTCAGTTTGGGCATCCACCGACTTGTTCAGGAATCGCTCACCAACGTATTGCGGCACGCCGGAGCAAATCCGAAAGCGCGTGTAACTGTGCGACGCACCGAGACCGCAGTTCTGCTCGAAGTGATTGACAACGGCTCTGCGAGATCAGCATTCATCGGAGGTTCGGGCAACGGATTGGTCGGGATGCGCGAGCGGGTCCACGTCTTGCACGGCACTCTCGAAACCGGTCGTCGCCCGGACGGTAGTTGGCGCGTGTACGCGGAACTGCCGCTTGAGATTCGCGATTGAGGCACACGAACTCTGTACGAACGACCGATACCGATTGCGTGGTGTGTGCCGATATCTTAGGAGGGTTGAGCACGGTGCTTCGCAACCATCGATTGTTCAGCGCCTGATCCCCTGCAAGGCAACGACGATCCTTCTTTGCCGCTTGTGGCGTGCTCCGAAACCAGTATCTACCTTCTGGGACCGAGCATTCTGAGCGGCAACAGCCTGAAATCTCCGAGTGCCTCCTATAACGATCAGCAGGAGAGATTTGAACTCGGCGTGGACTTCACAGCGGAGGGGAGTCAGACGTGGGCTCAATTCACCTCCGTCAACATCGGCCGTCAGGCTGCGTTCGTCATCGACTCGAAAATCGTCAGTGCACCTACGATCCAGGGTGCGACTCCGGCGGGTTCTCCGACGTCCATAACCGGGTCATTCACGGAAGAGACCGCATCGACCTTGGCTGCCACGCTCAATAGCGGCGCGTTGCCGATTCGTTTTACACGATCGAACTGACGTGTTCCCCGCGAGTGATCCGAGGACGAAAAGCAAACACCCGCACCTGCCGGGAAGGCAGAGTGCGGGTTGTATCGGTGAGGGTTGTGCGTTTGTCGGTGCGGGCAATCTTGAGCAATTTGTCGGCAACAGGGGGAATGCCCTGTACTTTTACGGCGTGGTTGCTTCTGGTAGCCGCACCGCACCTTGTGCGGATACCGCCCGGAAAGGGCCAACACCATGACAAGAACCGAATATCAGCACCGCCGGCCACACGGACACGGACACCGTCGAGGGTTCGCCGCTCTCGCGGCCGCCGGATTCTTGGCGCTCGCCGCCGCGACCACCGCAGCCGCAGCACCCGTCGGTGTGCCGATCAATACGCCGGCCCCAGCCCCCGGCACAATCGCCTCCTGGGGAGACAACATCAGGCAGCAGGTAACCGACACCCCCGCTGGCAGTGATTTCACCGCCGTCGCCGGCGGCTACGCCCATTCGGTGGCGCTCACAGCCGACCGCACAATCATCTCCTGGGGAGATGACGCCAACCAGCAGGTCACCAACACCCCCACCGGTAGCAATTTCACCGCGGTCGCCGCCGGCCGCGACTATTCGGTGGCGCTGAAAACCGACGGCACGATCGTCTCCTGGGGATACGACGACGACGGGCAGGTCACCGACACCCCCACTGGTAGCGGCTTCACCGCCGTGGCCGCCGGCACCCGCCATTCGGTGGCGCTGAAATCCGACGGCACCATCGCCTCCTGGGGAAACAACGGCAACCAGCAGGTCACCGGCACCCCCACTGGTAGCGGCTTCACCGCCGTCGCCGCCGGCGGCGACCATTCGGTGGCGCTCAAAGCCGACGGCACGATCGCCTCGTGGGGAGAGGACGGCCAGCAGCAGGTCACCGACACCCCCACCGGTAGCAATTTCACCGCGGTCGCCGCCGGCCGCCTCTATTCGGTGGCGCTCACAGTCGACGGCACGATCGTCTCCTGGGGGTTCGATGGCAACTTTCAAGTCAGGAACACCCCCGCCGGTAGCGGCTTCACCGCCGTGGCCGCCGGCAGCGGTCATTCGGTGGCGCTGAAATCCGACGGCACCATCGCCTCCTGGGGAAACAACGGCAACCAGCAGGTCACGAACACCCCCGCCGGCAGCGGCTTCACCGCCGTCGCCGCCGGCGGCTTCCATTCGGTGGCGTTGAAGAAGGCGACTGCCCCCGCATTCACCGACGCCGGACCGGTCACCCTCAACGGGATCGCCGGAACGCCGTTGACCCGAGAGTTCACGGTCACTGGTAACCCGGCCCCGACCCTCACCGCGACCGAACTCCCGGCCGGACTCACCCTCAACCCCACCACCGGTGCCTTGACCGGAACACCCACCGCTACAGGGTCGTTCCCGTTCACGATCACCGCAGACAACGGTGTCGGAACCCCCGCCACCTTGACTGTCACACTCACTGTTGCGGCAGCACCGGCAGCTCCGATATTCACCGACGCCGGACCGGTCACCCTCAACGGTATCGCCGGAACGCCGTTGACCCGCGAGTTCACGGTCACCGGAAACCCCACCCCCACCGTCACCGTGGTCGACGCGGCGCTGCTGCCCACCGGCATGACCTTCACCGACGGTGTTCTGTCCGGAACCCCCACCGTTGCAGGGACGTACACGTTCGTTCTCCGAGCAGCCAACGGTGTCGATCCTGACCTGACGCTCACTGTCACCGTCGTTGTCGCGGCTGCGCCGCCGGTGGTCGATCCGCCGGCGACCGGATCCCTCGGTTCGCTCGGCTCCCTGGGTAGCTCATCTTTCAGTTTCGGAAGCTGATATGAGTTGAGTTAGCTGTTGTGGGTACGGACGTTGATGACGCGGGACTGAAGTAGACGGGCTGGTCCTCGGCGCGAGAATGGGAATTGCGACATAGCCGTTCTCGACCAAGAAGGACCAGCCCTGTGACACACCGTAATGCTCCACTGACAGTGGAAGGAAGACGCCGCCTGATCGAGCGGTGCCAGAGCCGTCCGATCGCCCACGTAGCGGCCGAAATGGGCATCTCCCGCCAATGCGCCTCCAAGTGGGTCAACCGGTATCGCAAGTACGGTGACCTGGGACTACAGGACCGATCCAGCGCACCGCACCATCACCCGGCCGCCACAGCGGCAGGGCTTGTGGCCGAGATCGAAGCGATGCGACGGACCCGGAAATGGTCGGCCTCACGGATCACGTTCGAACTGCGCACCGACGGCATCGTTATTGCTCGTCGAACGGTCACGAAAATCCTGCGGAACCTGGGATTGCACCGCCGCCGGTTCATCGACCCGAACGGCGAAACCAACCGAAAACCACAGGTCATCATCGCGAAACGGCCAGGGCAGATGGTGGATGTCGACATCAAGGAAGTCGGAAAGATCCCCGACTGCGTCGGTTGGCGTGCCCACGGCCGCGGCTCCGACAAGGCCAAACGATCCCAGCAACGGAAAACGAAGAACAAGCAGGCCCGCATCGGTTACACCTACCTGCATCCGCGATCGACGGCAACACAAGGCTGGCGTACACCGAGGCCCGCGACAACGAAACCGCAGCAACAGCCATCGATTTCATGAACAACGCCCGCATCTTCTTCGCCGCGCACCGAATCATCCGTATCGAGCGCGTGATCACCGACAACGGATCATGTTATCGGGCATCAGATTTCACATCTTCATTGCGAGAAGCGCGGCACTACCGCATCAAGCCGTATACCCCGAAACACAACGGGAAAGTCGAGCGCTACAACCGCATCCTCGCCGAAGAACTGCTCTACTCCCGCGAGTACACCAGCGAGGAGCAACGACGCACCGCCGTGGAAATCTGGAACGTTCACTACAATTATCACCGACCGCATTCAGCACGCGGAGGACGACCGCCTGCCGCTTACCGCCGGCACCGCGTCACCAACGTCCGCGCCTCATACAGTTAGCCCTTCACAAACACCTCCGGAGATGACAGGAACAGTCGAAGCCTCTCACCTAGTGGTGAGAGGCTTCGACTGTTTCGGCCGAGTCTCGGTGACCATCTTGCGACTGCCGGATCGGGTGGTCGGCAAAAAGGGAAGAACCGGCACTCTGCCGGGGAGGGCAGAGTGCGGTTCTGTGATCCGCCTTTCGGCGTCACCACAGTGTCAGAAAACTGACACGTCCCTTCTGTCGGCGATGGACCAGGCCAGCGGCGTCGTGATTGGGCAGGTCGAGGATGGCCTTCAAGACGAACGAGATCCCCAGGCTGAGTGAGCTTCTCGGCCAGTTCGATACCAGAGACATTGCTTGCCTGGTACAAATCACAAGCGGTTTGCAGCTCACCGGGGTCGGCAATGGGATCCGGTCAGTGCGGATAGCCTCGACGTACTGTTCGAGCGAGAATCCCGAGGGTGGACTTCAACGACGTTTCGGCGATGACTGGAAAGATCCCTGCCTCACGCCATTTGGCGTCAATGGCGGACCAGTCGTAGTACGACGTCACGAGGGAACCGGCGTCGGTCGGTTCGATCCGATAGCCGTAGACGTGCCCGATCGCAGGTCGAATCGTTCCCAGGATAGTCCAGGCGATTTCACGTCCCGGCACAAAGGTTTTGATGTTCACGGTCACGTCGTACTCGCCCATCGGAATGTCACCGAGGGCCTCGCGATCCATGTGTACGACAAAGCTGTCGCCGACCGCCGTCACGGTGTCGCCGTCCGCATCCATCAACATTCCGGAGCCGTCGATGGCAACGTGTCCTTGGGGATCGCAGAGGACTTCGAAGATCGACGCGGGATCCGCGCGGATGATCCGTTGTACTTCGATTCGCTCAGTAGTCATATGGGGAATCCTGTCAGATGTTTTCATCTCACGGATCAGAAAACTGACACGTCCGCGTCCATGACGTCGTTGTCGATATCGCGCAGGATCTCTCTCGTCGACGTCAGTGTTGGTAGGACGTTCTTCGCGAAGAACGACGCCACCAAGAGTTTGCCCTCGTAGAAGGGCCCGTCTGCGGTAGAACTACCGCTATCGAGTGCCTTCATCGCTACTTCGGCCTGCACCAACAGTCGCCAGCCGATGAGCAGATCACCCACAGCAAGGAGGAACCGCACCGAGCCCAGTCCCACTTTGTACAGTTCCCCGGCCTGCTCTTGCGAGGCCATCAGGTAACCGGTGAGGATCCCGGCCATACCTTGGACGTCGTCGAGCGCCGTGCGAAGTAGCGCGCGTTCCGCTTTGAGTCGCCCGTTGCCCGCTTCGCTGTCGATGAAAACCTTGATCTGTCCGGCAACATGGGCAAGCGCGACACCACGGTCACGCGCGATCTTGCGGAAAAAGAAATCCTGCGCCTGGATGGCTGTCGTGCCCTCGTACAACGTGTCAATTTTCGCGTCGCGGATGTATTGCTCGATGGGGTAGTCCTGCAAGTATCCAGAGCCGCCGAACGTCTGCAGGCTCTCGGTGAGCCACTCGTACGCTCGCTCCGAGCCGACGCCCTTGACGATCGGAAGCAGTAGATCGTTCACTCGATGCGCCAGTTCCGCGTCTGCTCCGGATACATGCTGAGCTACGTCGGCATTCTGATGAGCCGCCGTATAGAGATACACCGCGCGCAGACCTTCGGCGTACGCCTTTTGCATCGCGAGGCTTCGGCGGACGTCCGGGTGATTGATGATCGGCACCCGCGGCGCCGTCTTGTCTGCCATCTCGGTGAGGTCCGAGCCTTGGATACGTATCTTGGCGTACTCCAGAGCATTCAGATAGCCGGTGGACAGAGTTCCGGCAGCCTTGGTACCGACCATCATCCGGGCGTTCTCGATTACCTGGAACATCTGGGCAATACCGCTGTGTACGTCGCCGACCAGCCAACCGACTGCGGGCACCTCCGTGGCACCGAATGTCAATTCGCACGTCGGTGAGGATTTGATCCCCATCTTGTGTTCGACGCCGGTGACGTACACACCGTTGCGTTCGCCGAGGTCGAGTGTCTCGGGATCGAAATGGAACGCCGGCACATAGAACAGGCTCAGGCCCTTCGTTCCCGGACCTGCGCCCTCCGGACGTGCCAGCACCAGGTGGAATATGTTTTCGGCGGTATCACCGACATCGCCGCCGGAGATGAATCGTTTGACGCCTTCGATGTGCCACGTTCCGTCGTCCTGTTGCATTGCCTTGGTCCGGGCGGCGCCGACGTCGGAGCCGGCATCGGGTTCGGTCAACACCATCGTGCCCGCCCAACCGCGATCCAACCCGGTTTTGGCCCAATGCTTTTGCTGTTCGGTACCCACGTTATACAGCACACTGGCCATCAGTGGACCCATGTTGAAGAAGCTGGCCGACGCGTTGGCGGCCACCATCATCTCGCCGATCGCCCAGACCAGGGGCGCGGGGGCCGGAACGCCGCCGACGCCTTCCGGAAGTCCCAACCGGGACCATCCGGCCTCATTGACAGCTGCCACAGTTTTCCGAAGTGGACCGGGCACGATGATGCGATGGTTTTCGGCGTCGAATTCCACAGGATTGCGATCGGCGTCTACGTACGACGCCGCAACTGGCCCTTCGGCGAGCCTTGCAACTTCCGCAAGAATGTTCCGAACGGTATCGGTATCGAGATCTCCGTAGTCGCCCGCGTCGAGTAGCTTGCTCAGGTCGAGGACCTCGAAAAGGTTGAATTCTATGTCGCGCACATTGCTCTTGTAGTGGCTCACAGCTTCTCCTACCGCAATAGACCGATGTTAGAAGCCTGCCCCAGAAGAGAATCCGTACGCAACCGTAGGTCGCTAACGGAGGGGGGATAAGTGTGTTGCACGGGCGCGGCGGGCACCCTGCTTGCACTCCCGGGAGAGATCCCAGAGGTAGTGGTCGAAGTCGACTTCCATCGTGTGTCGAGGCGAGGTGTAGAACTGGCGTTTGTTGCGGTTGTGCTCGCGTGCCATCTGCCTACGGATCTGCGCGTCTACCGGCGGAACGTATCGGCCGGTGAGGATGTCCGTGATCCAGGCGCATTGCGCTTCGGCTAGTGGCATTACTGCGCCGACGGGCTGAAGGAGTCCGATGAAGTACAGGCCTGGAAGATCCGGGTGCACTGTTCGCTTCCAGAGCGGAAGGTCGTTGTCACGGGCACGGATCAGGTCGGGGTCGAGGAACGGAAAGCTGACCCGGTAGCCGGTGGCCCACACGATCAGGTCGGCTCGTGTGCTGGTTCCGTCGGTGAAAACTACTGTGTCGCCGTTGAATCGGTCGATTGCCGGGCGTGGAACTATCGCGCCGGCGTCGAGTCGTGCGCGCAGTTGCTCGGATTGCACCGGGTGCGACTGGCCCGGCTTGTGCGTTGGCCGGGGAAAACCGTAACGGGTGAGGCTGCCGGAGGCGACGGCGCCGAGCCTCAACCTCGCACTAGTCACCCACCACGGCATCCATCCGGGAAGCGCGACCTGATCGGCTGCTCTGCCGAAGAGCATCTTGCGCAGTACCCACTGACTGCGCCGTACCGAAAGGGTTGTGCTGCGAGCAACTTTCGATGCCTCGACTGCGATGTCGAGCGCCGAATTCCCCATACCGACAACGACCACGTCACGGTCGGCGAGTTGCTCTCGGCTGCGGTAGTCGTGGGCATGGATCTGAGTGCCGGTGAATGCGCCCGGGTAGGCGGGCTCGGGCCAGCGCGCGTCCCAGTGATGCCCGTTGGCGACGAGGACGGCGTCGTAGATTTCGACGCGTTTGCCGGTGGGGCCGTTGGTGCGCACCGACCAGGTGCCGTCGGACTCGCGCCGGACATCGTCGACGGTGGTGTTGAAAGTGATCGTGTGCCGGAACCCGAAATGGTCGACGTACGACTCGAAGTAGGCGTGGACCTGCTCATGCCGCGCATAGGGCGGGTAATCGGCGGGCATCGCGAAATCCGAATACGCCATGCGCGGGCAGGAGGTGTTGATCTCCAACGTCTCATAGCAAGCGGACTGGCCATTGGGGTTGTTGTAGACCCAGTTGCCGCCGATCATGCTGCCCTTTTCGAAGCAATCGAACGGAATGCCGGCGGAATACAGCGCCTTGGCCGCGGCGATGCCCGATGATCCCGCGCCGATGACACACACCCGAGGGAGCGACGGGTCTACCGGCACAGGCGCACTGACCGGCGGTGCACGATGTCCGGGTTTTACCAGGTAGGCCACGGTATCCATTCTGGCACAGGCGCTGCGGCGTCGTCTGCACCTTGGCCCTAGAATCCTCTGACGAACAGGTACCAGTCGCCGTCGAATTTTTCGTAACCGGTGTCGCCTTCACGTCGCGGCTCGCCGAGATACGGCGCCCCGTCGGGCAGGTACGCCAAGCCGATCGAATTGAGCAGTCCACCCTCGATTTGGAAGCGGCACCCATTGTTGTCCGGCCAAATCTGAACCACCCGGTACACGCCGATCCTCTGGGCGTCCAAAGATTTCTGGCAATCTACGGCCATTGCGGCGAGGGAGTCCTTGGATACCGCGAACGCAACGCGTGACGGGACGGACAACATCACGAGGGCGAGGGTGATCAGCACGAGTACCGGTGCAGCGGTACTCAAACGCAGTGCCCGGTACTTGATCCAGCCAACCAGGCTGAGTACCAACCACGCAACACCCACGATGGCGAGCGTCGATGCTGCGAGCGCGAAGATCGGAAAGAACACGACCGGCGGCATGAAGGACCACACGATAACGCCACAGGCGAGGGCGACAAGTAGCACTGTGAACCAGGTGAGCGCGGTCCACCAGGACGCCGGACGTTTATCGTCAGTCATCCGCGAACCTTCGCACAACGATGAGCGTGCCGACGGCAAATGACGTCAGATGGCTTGGGTCGGGTCATCTACGGAACATAGAAGGTTGCGACGCCGGGGATGGTCGTTCCGCCAACAGCCGGTATGACGGTGACTGCAACCTGCCCGGCGCCGGTCGGCAGGATCGCCGCGGCCGGAATTCCGTTCAGCCCGTCCGAGAGCCGAGCGGAGCCGGATGCCCCGGTCGAGAGGTTCAGCCACAGCACCTCGGACGAGAGAAGGCAGCCCCATCGGTCTTCCTTGCCGCCGGTGATCGTCACCGCGCCAGGCTGCTCGCCGACCACGGCCGTACAGCGGATCGGCGGTACGTCGAAGCTGCCGTTCGGGTTTCCGAACGGTGCCGGGTTGATCTGGAACGGAACGGTGTCTGCAGCGGAGGCGGCAGACACCGGCGCTAGAGCGGAACCGATGGCGACGGACGTGCAGATGGTAAGTCGGCGAACAAGTTTCATCACGGATACCTCCAGCGCTCTGGTGACTAGGTGTCGCGCCCATCCTGCACGCGGGGTGTGGTCGGTGCAAGTTGGTCGTCGCCACCAATGGGTCTTGATCACCGGTAAGTCGTGACCTCAAACGAGTCCGATGAGTCCGTTTTGCCTGGTACGTTCTTTCGAACTGAAGAAACGGAGTTCCAGCGTGACAATCCGCCGCGTGCCGATCTTATTCGTCTCATTCATTGCCGCAGTCGCACTCGTCGCGGCCGGATGTTCGTCGAACTCCGACTCTGATTCGGCGCTCACAGCCGACGCGTCACCGCCGGCCGGTTCCGTCGCCGGTGTGAGCGTTCCGGATGCGTTCACCGCGCTCACGTTCAACACGATCGGGAATTCGCCCCTGCCGTTCCGGGGAACCGACGGCAAATATCACGTTGCCTACGATCTGCAACTCACCAATGCCACCAAGGTGCCGGCGAGCCTGGACAAGATCGATGTAGTCGACGGAACAGATCCGACAAAGATCATTGCCAGTTTCTCCGGCTCGGCACTGGTTGACCCGACGTGCGCCTTCGGCAACTGCAATCGACTGCGCGACCTGCCCGCGGGCTACGTCGACAGCGCTGCGATCCCGCCGCAGGAGAGTCGGGTCCTGTTCATCGACTTCACTCTGGACTCGCTCGACCAGGCACCGAAGGCTGTGCTGCATCACCTCTACGGAACCGGCGCTGCCTCACCGGCATTCGGTGCGCCCGGGCCGATCGACTACCTGGCAATGCCGGTTGCCTTCTCCGCGCAGACCGTTCCGGTGATCTCGCCGCCGGTGCGTGGTGACAACTGGATTGCGCTCAACGGCTGCTGCGAACCGGGTTTTCCGCATCGCAGTTCGGTGATGTCGGTCAACGGCAAACTGAACAACAGTCAGCGCTTCGCGATCGACTGGAAGCGCACGAACGATCAGGGCGAGTTCTATGCCGGTGACAAGACCGACAATGAGAGCTACGTCGACTACGGGACAGATATTCTTGCCGTTGCCGACGCCACGGTGGTCTCGATCCTCGACGGCATGGAGGCGAATGCTCCGGGCATTCTGCCTGCTAGCGATCCGGCGCTAGCGGCGAAATTGACTGTCGAGAATGTCGATGGGAATCACGTTGTGCTCGATCTCGGTGACGGCGTGTACGCAATGTACGCCCACATGATCTCCGGGTCGGTGACGGTCAAGCCCGGCGACAAGGTGACCGAAGGTCAGGTGCTCGGAAGACTCGGAAACACCGGCAACGCCAATGCTTCACATCTGCATTTTCAGCTGATGAACGGACCGAGCCTGCTCGAGGCGGATTCCTTGCCGTATGAACTGAAGAGCTTTGGTTACGACGGGCAGGTTGCGCCGCAGCAGATCGCTGATGCAGATGACTACCTGAGTGGCACGTTTCTGCAGGGAAAGTTGCCGAAGCCGGAGTCGCGGACAAGCGAAATGCCGCTTAACCTGGCGATCGTGAACTTCCCCTAGGCTGGGCCGACGAGCCGGACGGCGCCAGAAAATGGACGTAATAGGCGTTGTGGTGTGTCGGTAGCCTCTCCACAGCGTGGCCACCTATGGGTACACCGTCGCCGCTATCGACGCGCCTGGTCATGGTGACCGGCCGCGAAACGTGCAGGATCAACGGTGGGCCGAGGAGATTCATCAGGCCCGGGCGGCAGGGGAGCCGATCATCCCGATCGTCGTCGACTACAGCAGGTCGCTGGCGGAGCGCGCGGTTCCGGAATGGCAAGTGACCTTGGATGCTCTCCAGGCATTGCCCGAGATCGGCGCCGAAGCGTCGATCGGTTACGGCGGTGTGTCGTTGGGTGTCGTGACGGGGCTGATGTTGTCAGCGGTCGAACCACGAATCGTTGCCGTGAGTTTCGGTGGGGTTTTCGTGGACGACGCACTGATCGAGGCGGCACGTAAGGTCACCGTCCCGGTTGAGTATCGGATTCCGTGGGATGACCAGGAATTCGACCGTACATCCGGGATCGCGTTGTTCGATGCCTTCGCGTCGAAGGAGAAGACATTGCACGCTTACTCGGGCCGGCATTACCCGGTGCCCGAGTACGAGCGCGAGAGCTCGGCTCGGTTCTTTGCTCGCCACCTCGACCGGGTCCCCGGTACGACTTCTCGCTGACAATTTCCGAACCTGTTGTGGTTCAAGGACATTCCCCTCGGGTGATGCGCCTTCTCGGAATGAGATGTCGACCGAGACGAAAACTGCCGGTGACCGTCGAAGTCGACGGTCACCGGCAGTGACGTAAGTAGTGAGGGCTGGGATCAGCGGAGGTACTGACCGCAGACGGGCCATGCTCCGACGCCCTGGCCGGCGAGGACGTTTTCGGCGACGCGTTCCTGCTCGGCCTGGCTGGCGTTGTGGGCGCTGCCGGATCCGCCGAAGGCGTTCCAGGTGCTCTGGGTGAACTGCAGTCCGCCGTAGAAGCCGTTGCCGGTGTTTGCAGCCCAGTTGCCCGATGATTCGCATTCTGCGACGCCGGACCAGTCGTGGGTGGCGGCAGATGCGGTGCCGGCGCTGAGTCCGAGGGCTCCTGCTGCGAGTGCTCCGGCTGCGGCGACGGTTGCGATGGTGCGGGTAACGGTGTTCTTGGTCATTCGGGGTGAATCCTTTCGGGTCCCGCCGTTGGAAGACGGTGACCGTCTCAATTCCCACTACTAGGAATGATGTTGTCCGATATCGCGGGGTGGGATGTGGCGCCGGCGATTCGGTGCTGCCCGGTTGCTCGGGCTGAGAACAACGATAGAGAACGATTACGGATTGGTCACGGGTCGGCGTGTTTGCGCAGTTTTGTGCAACGGATGTGCATCAGTTGGTGTTTTTGCAGGTCAATTGCCGTTAATCGGGCGCGGAAAACGTTACAGAATTGCACCTACATGTGATGCAGATCACTTTTGTGACGGTCTTTGTTGGCCTGATGTGAGCTGATTTCGAGCGATTTGTGACATTCGAACGACCGCTGCGGGTGGTTCCGGTGGGGGGAGTTTCGGGTGTGTTGTGGGCCGGTTCTTGTCGACCGACCGCCTTGGTTTTCCTTGCAGGCCAAAAGAATTGGCTCTGAAAGCTTCGCAGAATCTGGACGGATGCTCAGATGCCGGCTTACGAGATGCCCGTGTCTGCGTCCGTAGCTTCCATTGCGAGAGTGCCGAGGGTGTCAGTACCCGTCGTAGGGTTGGAAGATGACAGGCCCGGGAGGCGGGACGTGGCGTAGGACGGCGACGATGTGGCCACTGGTCAGCGGCGCCTTGTGCGGGATCTACGTCGCACGGCAATTCGCGGCTCCTGGTTTCACGACGCGGCTCCTGGGGATCTTCCTCGGCATCCTGTGCTCGCTTCCTGCGGGAGCGTTACTGGGCGTAGTTGCGATCTTCGCCGGAAGGGCCGTACTCGCCTTCATGCCGCAGAACGCGACGGGCCGCCGGTTGATGGGTTGGAGACTCGCATTCGGTGGTGCAACAGGCATGGCAGTCGCGCTGGTGATCATCGCCGCTCTCGTATGGGTGGGCCTCGACGGCTGGGGTCCGTCTACGTACGGTGCTGTGGGAGCGATCGCAGTCGTTGCCTTTGTTGCGTCATGCCTTTACTTCCCGGACCCGGGCTGCGCAGGGTCGGGATGAATGGCCTACGCGCTCAACTCCATTCTCACGGACCCAATTTCGTCACTTTCTCCGGTTCGGGTCGGCTATCGGCGCTGGGGCCGCTACGGTGAATGGACATTGCTTCGAGGTCAGGGGTCCGTCGTGCCAAAGTTGGAGATCAAGCGGAAGTCCGAACTTTCCCGGAAAGAGGCCTCTGAGAGGCTTATTGCGCTGGGACATGCACTTGCGAGCGGTTCCGAGGTGGAATTGGGCTCCGGTGGAGACTCGATTGAAATCGTTGTCGCCGATCGGGTCCAGTGGGAGCTCGAGATTGAGGTCGACGGAGACAAGTGCGAGATCGAGATCGAGATCAGCTGGCGCGACGATCCGTCCAGCGACTCGAAGTCCGAGGCACCCGAGAAATCGGCGCCTCCAGCCAAGGCCGTGCGTCGTAGTCGGACGCGGAAGACCGCCGCAACCTGATCTGCCCCGGGCGTCGTCAGCGACAAGTTAAGCGTCGAACTCGGCGGCGAGGTGTCGGGCCTGCGCCAACTCCGCCGTTGCACGCTCGGCAGCTTGCTCGGCGGAGCGGCGAGCAGAGTCGGCGAACCGGCTCTCCGTCTCGGCTCGTGAGAGTTCGTCCCGGAGTTCTTCGACTCTGCGCGTCGCCTTTTCTGCTCGTTCGATCGCCCCGTTCAGCTCGGAATTCGTCTGGCCCACAGTGGTTTCTGCATCCGTGACGCGAGAATGTGCCTCACCGCGCGCCTGTTCGTCGGCTCCGCGGATGGTGTCTTCGGTCGGAGTTGGCGGCTCGGGCACCGATGCGAGGGTTGCCGGTCCGAAGCCGCTGTAGGACACTGCACCGAGCATCCGCCCGCGGCGCAGGTCGTCTCCGATATCGGGGTCGGCGAGCGCCGCGGACAACGTCTGGCCGATCTCGCGCAGCACGGACTCCGGCAACTGGTGAGCGCGGTCCTTGGCCGCGGCTACTGCGCTGTCGGTGAGCTCAGACAGGAGTGCGGCGCGGCGGATTGTCAGCGACCGCAGTTCGTCACCGCGTAGGGCTTGCTGCGCCGAGCGCAGCGCTGCCCCGAGATCGAGGAGCCGATCGAGATTCTCCGGCTCAGCCCGAGCAAGCAAGTTGAGGGCCCAACCCGTCGTTGTGGGTTTTCGCAGACTGCCCAGTTCCTTTGCCAGTGCCTTGTCGCCAGCTTCCTTGGCTCGCGTCACGAAGGAGTTTCGGGCAGCAACGAACTCCGCGGGTTCGAGCCCGTAGAGATCGTCGGCCGCGCTGTCGAAGTCCACACGTCATTGTGGCATTGCCGACGCCATCCGCACATGACGAAGCCGCCGGCCCCGAAGGGAATCCAGCGGCTATGTCAGGGTCGGCATCCGCCTTGCGCCTCTCGGCAAGTGGCCGCTCGAAGCGGCATTTCTGGGGTGGTACCCGGGGCAATGGATCGGACTCCGACAGCCTGTACAACGAGCACGTGCGACGGGATATTCCCCTTGCCCGGGATCCGCGGCTACCGGCTCGCGGCGATGCCCGCTCGGCGGCCGAAAAATGTACCGTCGCCGAGTGAGGTCCCGCTGACATAGCCCCACGAGTGCAGGCCCGACGTCGCGCGCCCCGCTGCGAACAGGCCGGGGATCGCGTCGCCGCCGAGGTCAAGGACGTGGCCGTCGACGGTGGTGTGCAAGCCGCCGATGGTGAATACCGCGGCGCCACCGCCGTCGGTGCCGTTGTCGCCGAGCTCCGGTGGGGACATGCCACGTTGGACGTCGATCGCGGCAAACGGCGACCGCAACGGTCGCAGCCAACGCTCGGACTTGTGGAAGTACGGGTCCTCGCCGTCGGCCGCGAAGCGGTTGTACTCACCGACGGTATTCTGTAGTGCACCCTCCGGCATGCCGATCTCTCGTTCGAGCTCCTCGAGGGTTTCGGCGACAAAATGTGGTTGCACGCCCCATCGTTCGTCGACTGGTACCTCCTCGTACGCCTGCTCGTCGAGGATGACCCACACCTTCAGGTTGTGCTTGAAGAGCGCTGCCTGTCCGACTAGGCCGGGATAAACGTCTTCGTTGATGAATCGTTGGCCCACGTTGTTGACGATCATGCCGCGCACCATCATTCCGGGCACCAACGAGATCCCGACCTGGCCGGCCGACATGTGCTTGACTGCCGCGCCCGCAGCTTGCGCCATCACGATGCCGCGGCCGTCGTCGCCGCCGTCGCTGTTGACACTCAGGCCCACCAACTGTGGTGCGTGCTGCGCCAGCATCTCCTTGTTGTCGGCGAAGCCGCCAGTGGTGATGACGACGCCGCGACGGGCTCGATACGTGACCGTCTCGTTGAAGTGTCGGGCGAGGACGCCGACCACCCGGCCGTTATCGGTGATCAGCCGCAGCGCTGTCGTGTCGGAGTGGACTGCGATGGCGCTTTTCTCGACGGCCTCGCTGAGCACAGCCATCAGGATCTTGCCGCCGAACCCGTCAGAGGTCACGCGGTGTCCGCGAGGCGCGGGCTTGGCGATCTCGTAGAAGGGATAGGCGTTCTCACCCATCCACATCAGGCCGTCGTCGGTGGGCGGAACCCAGGTGGGGGAGTCCCACAGCGACGGTTTGAACGGCACACCGTGGTCGACCAGCCACTGATAGTGGGCGACGCTCTCGCGACTGTAGAGACCTACTTTCTCCCGGTCCGCGTCTGGTCCGAGGGCGGCGAGGAGGAACTTCTCCATTTCTTCGGCGGTGTCGTCGAAGCCGCACGCCTCTTGGATGGGGGTGCCGCCGCCGAGATACATTTCGCCGCCGGAGAGCGCCGATGATCCACCCCCGCCGCTCTGCCGTTCGAGGAGGATCACGTCGGCCCCCGACTCCACAGCTTCGAGTGCGGCAGAAGCGCCGGCGCAGCCGTAACCCAAAACGAGGACATCGGTTTCGTGGTCGAAGGAATCGATCTCAGCGATATCGATGGCTGTGACGGGTACGCGTGCGCTCATCCGGTTCTCCTGTTGTCGATACTGGCATCAGAGTGGTGCCAGTCACAGTAGGGGTGTTTCAGCGGATCGAGAATTAAATGACCCAGTCAGTGGGAGACGACTGAATCGCTTGCGTCCCTGACAGTCTCGGCCAGTTCGCCGGCTCTTGCCCGTCGCATGGAAGGAATTGGCCCCTCAGGGACGTCGAGATTTTCGCTTCTTGTGCGTACCGTCGCAGAAGGGCGGGATCGATGTTCCGCCGCATCGGCAGAGCGCTACAGTGGCTCGTTCGCGGTTGATCGGGTTGCCGTCGGCGTCGATCAGAGTCGCCGGGCCGCGTACGAGCAGCGGACCGTCCGGGCATACCGTGATCGTGACATCGCGATCCTCACATCCAGGATTGGAAACGGAGCTCACATGTCCTCCACAGAGATTGATCGAGCACCATCACACACAACCAACGTCAGTACGCGCATGCCGATCCCTGCTGCGCGAGGATCGGTCAGTGCGAGGTTGATCGCGGTGCTGTCCGGTTCCGACGCTAACCCTGCGGCCTTCAATGCCGCCGTCCGGGGGTTGGCTGAGCAACACGATGGACGATCGATCCTGTTCGACGAGGACGCACAGTTGACGTTGACACTGCTGTACGAACTGCATCTACAGGGGCTTCACGGTGTGTCCGACGATTGGGAATGGAACCTCGACCTTCTCGCAGGACGTGCCGCACTGGAAACGATCTTCGAAGCAGCGGTGCGTGACGTCGTGGGCACGCAGCAGGTCAAGGATGGCGATGTGGTGTCCGAACTGTGGGCGATGACTGCCCCGTCGACTGGCCCGAGTATGTCCAAGTTCATGGCAACAGAAGCCAGTTGGGACCAGTTTCGAGAGGTGCTTGTCCACCGTTCGCTCAATCAACTGAGGGAATCCGACGTTCACACCTTGGGCATACCTCGCCTCGCCGGGGCGCCGAAGGCTGCTCTGGTGGAGGTGCAGGCAGACGAGTACGGAGGAGGCCGCCTCGAACGGATGCACTCGACGCTCTTTGCGACGACGATGCGCGAACTCGGCCTCTCGGATCACTATGCGCATTACCTCGAAGTCGTTCCGGCAGTTACTCTGGCAGGACTGAACGTGCTTTCGTTCTTCGGCCTGCACAGACGCCATCTCGGGGCTTTGGTCGGCCATCTGTGTGCGGTGGAGACCACCTCCTCGCTTCCGAGCAAGAATTACAGCGCCGGCCTGCGAAGGCTCGGTTTAGACGCTCGCGCCACTTTGTTCTACGACGAGCATGTCGAAGCCGACTCGGTTCACGAGCAGATCGCGGTTCGTGACCTTGCGGGAGGGCTCGCTGAGCAGGATCCTGCCATGGGCAGGAATATTTTATTCGGCGCTGCAGCATGTCTGGTGTTCGATGATCTACTGGCCGAGCACATTACGGGCAGCTGGGAGCGGGGAGAGTCTTCATTGCTTCCAGCACGGCTTGGGCCTTTTCGGTCCTGTTCAGCGCCGATTGAGTGATCAACGAAATGCACGCAGGGATCAAGATCTGAATGAAGAGTATCCAGGCAACGATATTATCTGTATCCTCTGATATAGATTAACTGTTTCCGGGGTGAAGGTGTTCCGGTGTACTGACGGGCGTCCGAATTACTTCAGAGAACGGAGAGTGCAGTGTCCGATACCGATGGAGACCTCCCAACTGATCACGCACATACCAATCGATCGCATGTCGGTGAAGCGATCGCCGACGAACGTAGCTATCCCGGATACATTCTGATCGGGCTTGGTCTTGCGGCACTCGGATTAGCCTTGGTAGCAGCCGGCTACGGATTTCGCGGATGGGCACTTATCGCTGGGGCTGTGTGCGTGGTGTCCTTCGCATTCGGAGTGTCTGCCGTTTTGATGGAGCGACGGCGCATCAAGCGTCTCGAAGGTCGAAATCTTCTAGATCAGGAAGGTCACTGATTCGCGCCGACAGCTAATCGACCGGCACCTGACGGCTCTCTGTGGCTGTACGAATTCGGTTCTGTCCGTGCACTATGAAGATCGTTGTCGCTCGAAGTGCATATCCGGAGCGGTTTCCAAAGGGCATTGAAGGGTTTCGTCGATGACTGGAAAACCCAGTTCTGCGCTGGGAAACGAGCAGACAATCAACAGGCGGACAATAACTTACGGGATCTCTGTCGGTTTGGCTGTGACTGCGATGATCATTGCGATTGCATGGCTGGGTGCTCGCCGGGGCGAGTGTTTCGGTGCCGACACACTGATCTGCTCGCGGAAGGATCGGCGTCTGTTGGTCTTCTTGCCGAGCGCAACGCTGGCACTGGGCACTGTCGGTGCATTCTTGCGAGCTTCGCCCCGATGGCATCGCATGCAGCGCCTGTGCGTCAGGCCCTATTTAGGATGGGTTCTCGCGGGCCTGACTGTGGTGTACGGAGCGGCATCCATTTCGTACTTACTCTGACCTCGAGGCAGGGTGAGCGCGGTTGTCGGGGCATCAGAGTCGTCAGAAGTGAAGGGCGCAGGGATGGATACCCAACACGTATTCATCTGAAACCTATTGAGCTGATTCACTTTCAATCTCGTGATCCAGGAACCTTCGAGACCGTCCCGCGCGTTGTTCAACTATGACTAATTACAAAACAGTCAATCCCGCGACAGGTGAAACCGTCAGGGAGTTCGATACTTTGGATGACGCGGGAGTGGAAGCCGCACTGAAGAAGGCGCATCGCGGCTATCTGAGCTGGAGAAATTCTGCACCGCAGACGCGCGCGCAAATACTGGGTAGCACTGCCGAGTTGTACATCGAACGCGCCGACGAGTTGGCGCGCATGATCTCACTGGAGATGGGCAAACCGGTCAGCGAAGCGAAGGGCGAAGTGCAACTGTCCGCCGCCATCTACCAGTGGTATGCCGACCACGGCCCGGCGTTGCTCGACGAAGAGCGACTCAACGTTCCCGGAGCCGAAGAATCGGTGGTGTACCGGCGCCCCATCGGCGCGCTGGTGGGTGTGATGCCGTGGAACTACCCCTATTACCAGGTCGCCCGGTTCGCAGCGCCTAATCTTATGCTCGGTAACACGATCATCCTCAAGCACGCGTCCAACTGTCCGCAATCCGCATTGTTGATGGAAGAGATCCTGCGGCAAGCGGGTTTACCTGAGGACGCGTACGTCAACGTCTTCGCGAGCAACGAACAGATCGCTGACATGATCGCCGACCCTCGAGTGCAGGGTGTGTCCTTGACCGGCAGTGAGCGCGCCGGCACCAGCGTCGCGGAAACCGCGGGACGCAACCTCAAGAAGGTAGTCCTCGAACTCGGTGGCTCCGACGTGTTCATCGTCCTCGATTCCGACGACATGGATGCCACAGTCGCATCGGCAACCAAGGCACGCTTGTCCAACGCTGGTCAAGCATGCAACGCGGCAAAAAGATTCATCGTCACCGAAGATTTCTATGAAGACTTCACACGCAAACTGACTGCCTCATTCGAATCCGTCTCCGCTGGTGACCCTTCGGAAGAAAGTACAGTTCTGGGGCCACTGTCTTCGAACAGTGCAGTTGACACGTTGATCGCGCAGATCGAGGACGCGGTGTACAAGGGTGCGACATTGCTGACAGGAGGGAAGAAGATCGAAGGTCCGGGCGCATACGTTCAACCCACACTGCTGGCAGACGTCACCCCGGAGATGCGCGCGTACAGCGAAGAACTCTTCGGCCCTGCGGGCGTCGTCTACAAGGTGAAGTCCGCGAAAGAGGCTGTGGAGCTTGCTAATTCGTCGGTCTACGGATTGAGTGGGTCGGTCTGGAGCGCCGACCTCGACGCAGCGCGCTCGGTTGCTGCCGATCTCGACGTCGGAATGGCGTTTGTGAACGAACACGGCACGACGTTGCCCGGTCTCCCGTTCGGCGGAGTCAAACGATCCGGCGTGGGGCGCGAGCTAGGCCCCTGGGGAATGGACGAATTTGTCAACAAGAAATTGATCCGGGTCTCCAAGAAGTAACTACCGGATAAGTCCCCTGACTCCTGTTTGGATGGAGTCGGGGGACATCCGTGCGGGTATCCATCCGAGTGGGTGAATCTCACCGATGGTCAGGTGACGAGCCCCTCGGTCGCAGCTACGGATTCGGGCGTTGCACCGACGGGCACGAAGGTTTCCAGAAGCAGATCGGGGTCTTCGTATCGGGCTGTGCGTGTGAGGGCTTGCCGCTGGGAAAGGGTCTCGTGCACTTCGTCGCCCGTCATCGGGTAATCGGACACAGGATGCCGCCAGTGCGCCGCCACCAGCACGCCGTCCGTCGTGAGGTGCTCCGCAACGTCGTCCAGGACGCGCGGAAGAGCGTGCGGTTCGACGTAGTAACACACTTCGCTGAGAACGATCAGGTCGAAAGTGATGGCCGGCCACGGATCACCAAGCGCCCAGTAGATGAATGTCACGTCGGGATGGGGAGTTCGCTCCAACCGCGACCGAGCTGAAACGAGGGCAGAATCGACGATGTCGGTAGCCAGCAGGCGGTCGCATCTTGGCGCGAGCACGGTGGTGAGGTTGCCGATGGAGCAGCCTGGTTCGAACGCGTGACGGAATCGCGCGCGCGGCAGTATCGCGGCAGTGAGATTGCGTTTGCGGTGCTCGTACCACCGTTCGTCGAACCCCCATGGATCCGGGTTCTGCGCATACATCTGGGTGAAATAGTCGTCAGGCATTCTGCTCATGGGACGAACACCGTTTCGTGGTTGCGTATCAGCCGGGCGAGTACGTGTGGGGGGAGGATTGCCCGGTCCGCCGGGTGCTCCGACAGATCGGTGATCTGGCTCGCGAACATTCGGGCTGCTGCCCGTTTCGCGTCGAGTCGGTCCCTCACAAGCGGGACGCTCCGGGCACGTATCCAAGGAACTGATAGGTCGCCAGGAAAAGACCAGTGCCACAGCCAGATCGGATATTCGACAAGAACCGCTCTGGCCTCGTGCGAAGCGCGTGCCGCAGCGCGACCGGCGGCCTCATGATCGGGATGGCCGTCGGTGCGCAACGGGGCTGCACACCAGAAACCCGCCTGCAAGTAGGAACGAATCCGTGCAGCGAGCGCGTCTTCATGGTCGGCAACTGCCCCGTCCGGCAAGCCCAGGCGGATCGGTGAATCCAGCCCGAGGCATCGTGCGGCCCGGTTGGATTCGCCGCGTCGGCGGATTGCCAGCTCATGGCGGGTCACCGTCGGAGAATCCGGGTGGGAGGCATCTCCGTCGGTGACCGACAGGATCGTCACCGGCACACCTCGCGCCGACAATTGGGACGCCCACCCGCCGACGCCGAGGACTTCGTCGTCCGGGTGAGGGGCTACCAGGACCAGCGCCGGGCATTGCCGGTCGTCCAAGGGATCGAACAGTGTGTGCCCCGCCCAACGACTCTCGGGGGTGCCCCCGTCCGCGACCGGTGAACTTTCGAAGCGTTGCGTACTCGTCATCAGTCGGCAACTTCCGTTCGCAAGGCCCGGGCCAAATCGGCGAGGTCTCGTTCGGCGTGACTCTGACGCACGTAAACCGTCAGGTCTGCGACGAGCTGGGCATGCCGGGCATCGTTACATAGGGGTGCGGCGCCGAGGGCTCGGCCTACACGGTCAAGTACCTCGCTCACGGAGGACTCGACGACAGCCCGGACGCGTCGTGCCCGGATCTCCCCGGCGCTACGGTCGAGTGGGCGTCGGTCCAGGTCGATGGCGGCGGCATCGAGGACGCTGCCGGCGGCGTACAGGGCGGCATCGACGCCGCCCAGGTGCGCGAGTCGATGGGGGTCGTCGCTCGTGGTTGCGCGTAGCGTGTCGGCGACTGCCTGAGCCCCGCCGTACCAGCACGCCGCTACGCCGATTGCGCCATGCCAGAAGCCGGGGCGGGTGAGATAGTCGCTTGCCGCACCAACGGGTTCAGCCGGTACTGCGGTGAAATCTACTGCACCGGAATCGCTTCGGGCCATGCCGACGGCAGGCCAGCTGTCCGGTACCGGATTGATCCCGGCGGCGGAGAGGTCGACTGCGAACAGTGCCGACTCGTCCCCGGAGCGTGCAGTGACGAGTGCGTGAGTGCAGATGCTCGCGCCTGAACACCACAGCTTCCGTCCGTCGAGGACAATGCCCTCCGACGTTTTTCGTGCGACGACCACCGCATGTGGGGGATCGGCTGCCCATACACCCCAGAACTCGCCCAATCGTGGGGCCGTGCCTGACACTTCCCGCAGGATGGCGACCGCATCGGCGTGTGCTTCGAGCATGCGGGCGCCGACGAGGTCGATTCGCGCCGCGTCGGCGAGTTTGTGCCACCGCTCGCGGGCGCAGCCCGATCCAGGGAGTGGCCACTGGGCCGCCTCATCGGGAGTGACCGATGGGTGCACCGCTATGGATTTCACGGGTGCTCCGCGACTGCGACTGGACTGTGCGTCTGGGAGTCGTGTTCGAGACCGCGGAGATGATCGCCGAATCCGCCGCGTGCTCGAGGCGTTCTTCGATCGGACGTGGTCACCACATTCCGTTCATCCCACGCGATCCGTGCCCCCGCATCGCGCATCCGTTCCACCAGGTCGACATCTTCCGCGACGGCCAATGGGCGGAATCCGCCGACACGGTGGTAGAGGTCGGCCCGCATTCCCAGGTTGGCCCCGTGGATGTGGCCGTGATTGTTGTTCCCGCGAAGGCGATACGCGTTGTCGTATCGCCGACGGGTCCTCTCCGAATGTGTGGACCAATCGACCCGGACTTTGCCCACGACCACATCGTGGTGTGGCCAGTAGTCGAGTTGGTCGACGTACCACGACTCGGGAACTGTCGAGTCTGCGTCCGTAGTCGTAAACCAGACATCCTCGCGGCCGATGCTCGCGCTGGCGCTGAACCCCGCGGCTCTGGCGGCTCCTACGTTGCCGTACTCCACGACGAGGACGTCCGCGAAGTCACTGACAGCAAATGCGGAACCATCCGAACATGAGTCGAGCACGACGATAGTCGTCACCGGAATCGGTGTGGAGTCGGCCGCGCGCCGGAGGCTCCGTAAACAGGCCGGCAGCAGTTGCTGCTCGTTATGGGCGGGTATGACCGTGACGACGCCCCGCACATTGTGGGGAGATTTCAACTGCATCGACCATTCTCCTTGTTCGATCTACAGGTCCGCAGTGGCGGAACACTTGAACACCGACCGCTCTCCGGCAATGTCTCAGAGTCGACTCCAGACACGATGGGATTTGAGCAATGCGACTACCTGTTCGAGTACCGACGGACCGTCCTCGCCGATGATGATGCCGTCCGACGCAGTGAGCCCAGCGGATTCGAGAAGCACTGTCCCGTAGTTCCATGCGCCGATGACCTTGCCGTGGCGGAACATTTCGGCGAGAAGAATGTCCAGCCGCGGATCCGTCGGCGCCCCGGCAAGAAGAAGTGCATCGAATTCGATAGATCGGGCAGTGTCGAAGGTGCGCGAGATTGCGACAGTGGCTGAGTCCGAGTCCACGGTGCCGCCGTGGGGGCCGATCACCAGCGGCACCATTCCATCGGCGGCGAGAGCTGACACTACTGCTGTGACGCCGGCCAGGTCCGAGTTCTCATCGGCCACGATGCCGATCACTCTGCCGGCAACGGGCCATTCGGCGCCTACCTGAGACAGAGCGGGGCTCGGTGTCGGCGCGTCGTCGAATGGGACGGACGGTTTCGGGGCCGGTAGGCCCAGACCGGCTGCGACAGTCGCGCACAGCCCGGCATCGATGTTTGCGATCACGAGGAGGGCGCGTTCTTTGACTGGGTGCTCGTAGCACTTTCCCAGCTCGAAGGTGTACGCCTGCGCCACGTGAGATTTCTCGATATCACTGAGACTGCTGTAGAAGAGTCGCGCCTGCGAGAAATGGTCGTCGAAGGAGGCTGGAGATGCCCGGAGTTTCGTCGCGGCCTCCAGCGCTACCGGTACCTCGATGAATGCCCCGGACTCTGCGCCGGCCGCGAACGGGCAGCCTCCGTCCAAGGAATTCGGTTTGTAGGGGGCGACGCCGGAATGGACTGCGCTCTGGTGCATTCCGTCGCGGAACGTGTCGTTGATCGGTGCATGCGGACGGTTGATCGGGATCTGACCGAAGTTGGGGCCACCCAATCTACTGATCTGGGTGTCCAAGTAGGAAAACAGTCGTGCTTGCAGTAGGGGATCGTCGGTGACGTCGATACCAGGAACCAGATGGCCGGGGTGGAACGCGATCTGTTCGGTTTCGGCGAAGAAGTTGGTTGGGTTCGCATTGAGAGTCATCACCCCGATCGGCTGAACCGGGGCCAGTTCCTCGGGAACGAATTTGGTGGGATCCAGAAGGTCGATGCCTTCGAACACCTGCTCCGGAGTGTCGGGGAAGACCTGGATGCCGAGTTCCCATTCCGGGTAGGCGCCCGCTTCGATTGCGTCGGCTAGATCGCGGCGATGGAAATCGGGATCGAACCCGTTGATCAACTGCGCTTCCTCCCAGACAACTGAGTGCACACCCAGTCGCGGCTTCCAGTGGAACTTCACCAGTGAGGTTTCACCGTCGTCGTTGAGCAACCGGAAGGTGTGAACGCCGAATCCCTCCATCATCCGATACGACCGCGGAATGCCGCGGTCGGACATATTCCAGAGAGTGTGTGCGGTGGCTTCGGTGTGTAAGGAGACAAAATCCCAGAACGTGTCGTGTGCGCTTTGCGCTTGCGGAATCTCGCGGTCCGGATGCGGTTTCGCAGCATGAATGACGTCAGGGAATTTGATGCCGTCCTGGATGAAGAAGACCGGGATGTTGTTACCAACCAGGTCGAAAGTTCCTTCGGCCGTATAGAACTTGGTAGCGAAACCGCGAGTATCTCGCACTGCATCCGCTGAACCGCGTGAGCCGAGGACCGTGGAGAAGCGAACGAACACCGGGGTCTCGACTCCTCTACGGAGGAAGCCTGCCTTTGTGACCTTCTCAGCGGCACCGAACGCGCGAAATACTCCGTGCGCTCCGGCACCACGGGCATGGACGACACGCTCGGGGACCCGCTCGTGATCGAAGTGGGTGATCTTTTCCCTCAAATGATGGTCCTGGAGCAGTGTCGGCCCACGTGGTCCGGCTTTGAGGGAGTGATCGGTATCGCGGAGGCGCGCGCCTTGCGCGGTGGTCAGATATTCACCTTGCTGTCCGCGTGCGGACTCAGGTCCGTCGACAGCCGTGGCTGTTGCGGTGCGAAGCTGTGGGGAGGATTGATCGGCCTTCGGTGGCAATGGACCGCTGGGCTCGACCGGTTCTTCCAGCGGCGGTGTCGCGGGTCCGGGGGAGCCGGGGATCGGAGGGTTCTTCTTAACGGTGTTCTTCTCAACCACCTTCTTGGACATGATGCCTTCTCAATTCTCTTGTCGAATAACTCGTCAGAAAAATGTGTCGCTGGCCGCGAAATGGGAGGTTTCAGGCGAGTTTGAGTCCGCCCTCGGCGGCGAAGACCAATCGGCCGTCGTCGAGTGCGATCGCCCACCGCTTCGCCGGTGCCCATTCCCGGCCTGTCCCCGAGGGGACGATGACCGCGTCGGCGAAGTCTTCGATGACGGACCCGATCTGAGTTCTGGCATCGTCGGTTTGAGATTCGGCGGCCGCGATCACCTGGACTCGGGTACCGACGACAATGCCGTTGTCCGAGACCAGTTCCGTGATGACGCCGTCGTTGTCGGGTGTGTATCCGATTTCCCCTCGTGCTGCGCCGATGAGTTCTTCGGCCATGGTGATCTGATCCTCTCGGTTGGGTGACGTGGCCCTTCTTGGTTTTCCGTCCCCGGATCGTCCGACGATCGATCCGGCAGACTCTGGGGTCGATACACCATGTGGTGTTTCCTCAGCCGCACGTTGACGGGAGATTCGGTTGGTAGGTGGGGTTCCGAATCAGGTTTCGGGGGTGCCAGGACGCATGCCGGCGACGACGGCAGTTCTTTGGCGTGCGGTAATAGCTCGGTCTGTGCCCGGAGGACCATGGTGTGGTCACCGAGAATCGTTCCGTCTTTCCGGTCCACCGAGTCGACCATCTCTTGGTAGGTGATTCGACATGGCGCGTCAGTGTCGAACGCGTGTACGACGAGGCGGCGGAGGACTGTCAGCGGAAACCGCATCATCTTGTCTTGCAATCGCACTACGTCCCATGGCAGGGAAACCCAATTGCTCATGAAAAGTCCCTCATTCGTCGGTGAAGGCTGGCTCCAGATCGTGGTGTGAGCCGTTGGGCGCTGTCCGGCGTGTTGCTCGCTGACCGGTCATCATGCCTCCTGCGATTACTTGAGTCCAGCAATCTGAGGAGAAAGTAAGCCGAAACGAATATAGCTTATCTATGCCGTTGAAGGAAGATTTTAAGCGAAGAGGTGAGGGCCCCATCAGTCATCTTCGAGGGTTGATCGTCCGCAGCATGAACCGGAACACCGTTGCCGTTCCGGCGCCGATTATCACGCCGGCGACAACATTGACCAGTAAGGCACTGACCGTGACGCCCAGGATGATCGCAGTAACGATCACCAAGACGACATCTGCTGTGTGTTGGCAGCGGCCGGCTTCCGCAGTGACCTTGGCTGGATGATCGATTGCGTTCTTCGTGGTGAGCGGATGTGAAACCGAGCGGAGTGATGTGATTATGGCCCGTGCGCACGGCTGCCACATTGTCACTGGAGTTCGCCCCTGTTGATTCAGTTGGTTCTGGTGGTCATCTCCACGGCGATGGGGTCGCCGAAGACGAGTGCGATCGGTAGCTTCAGCTCGGCCGTGCCCAATGTGGAGCTGCGGAAGTGGGCCCTGTGGCTCTGCGTGGACTGAGCGTCAATCAACGTCAACATGCTTGCTCCAACGATAGGGGTGCGCCGGTCTTTTCCATCTACTGTGCGATTTTACGTGCCGTAAATCTATATCAGGTGACATAGATAATTAGCAACATGGGGGTGAGAGAACTGGCGCAGTGGGACCGTCGAATGATGGGTGCACAGCCTGAGGCTGGTTGAGAGGGCACTCATCCCAGCTAGGGGGTGCAAATCCACAGTGGTCCGAAAACGATACCGTCGTCGCAACCTCTCATACTGGCGGTTGCGACGACGGCTGGAATCCAAGGTGTGAATGTTCGGTGGGGCGGGCCTACGGTCCGTCATACCCCAATCACATTGCAATACAACGTCATTCCGAACCCAGTTGCCCGTTTAATCGAGAGTAGAACGATGGTCGACGATGACTTTGCGAGCAAGGTCTGCGACCTTGACGTTCATCTCCTGAGAAGTTCGTATCAGGGTGTCGACGGCCTTGTCCTCGGATACTCGATGCAATGCCATCAACAGGCCGACAGCCTGGCCGATCTCACGGTTACTCGCCAGACCTCGCCGCAGCGAATCCGAATCCTCACCTCGCGAAAGTGCTGTGACCGCGACAGACGCGAAAGAAGTCAAAACGACCGCCTGGTCGGCTACGCCTTTCGAGAAGGCACCGGGTGTATCGGAGAAGAGGTTGAGGGCGCCAAACTTGCGACGGTCGACCATCAGTCGGAAACCCATCGACCCGCGGATCGGTGTCTCCGACACAGCTTTCTGCGCGAATTCGGGCCACTGATTCGGAGTCCTGAGATCGGATTCGAGTTGTGGGAGGGCCGTTTCGAGAGCGTCGATGCATGGACCTTCTTGCGTGGCGCGTTCCAGTTCGTCTGCGTAAGCGGCAATCTCGTCACTTGCAGCGACAGTAACGTTGGTCTTTCCCCGGCGCAGCATCAAGCTGGCATGATCACAACCAGGAATCAACTCGACAGCGGCCGAACAAATTGCGTTGTACACCTCGGCGCTATCCTCTGCGGAGTAGAGAATCTGTGCCAACGCCGCGAACACCGCTGCGGGTTCTTTCAGTGTGTTATCGAGCCCAGCCATCGCCATACACCTCAGGTCTTCCGTTCATCCAAACGTGCATCGAACGGTTCGAATTCTACGTTCTCGCTGTTCGCGGGCTACCGCAGCGCGGCTTTGCCGGGGGTGAGTGGTGTCTCGTTTGGCGCAGCGTTAAGCGCAGGCATCTCGAAAGACGCCTGCGCAGACTAACTTGTTGGGTTCGTGCTGGTGGGGCGCTCCGACCGAATGCGATCAGAGCGCCCCACCAGGGCAGCATTTATGTGGTGGTTCAATACCAGACTTTGCGGCCGCCCACCGCGCGGCCAGTGGTGCCGAGGAGTGTCAACACTGCGCCCACGACCACCAAGATGATGCCGATCGTGGTCAGAATGCTGATCGCGGTGAAGTAGCCGACCAATGCCAATATGATGCCCAGGACAATCATGGTGAATCCTCGTCTTTCGTTGTGCCGGAAGTTTCTTGATCTACGGATTGTGTAAACCGGGACCGATCTATCGGTTCACCGGACTCGGCAAGTGGTTGAGGTGCGGCTCAGTTGGTGAGCTTGTTCTTGAGATCGCTTGCAGCATCGGAGATGTCGTCGCCAAGCTGTTTGGTCTTGCCTGAAATCTGATCCTTGGTGCCTTCGGCGGCGAGGTCGTCGTTGTCCGTCCTGTGGCCGATCTTTTCTTTTGCTTCACCGATGAGTTCTTCGGCCCTGTGCTTTGCCTTGTCGAGGAAATCAGCCATGGTGATCGTGATCCTTTCGGGTAAGTGTTGATCAGCTTTGTTCTGTGCGTTACCTGCGACGTACGATTTGTCGGCCACGCTGATGGCTGAACCTCACATCGGATTCTCGTGAGCGAGTGCCCGGTAGCTCTTGGCGCCGGCTCGGTCCACTGCTGCTTTCACTACTGCAAAAATTGCTCCCTGCAGCGCTGCCGCAATCAGCACGTCTTTGCTCGACCTGCTGAGGTCTTGTGGATCAGGGGCCTTTTCGTTGTGTCCGATGCGCTTCCAGACCTGCTGGAACACCGCCCCGGCGGCGATCCCACCAATAACACTCGTTGCAAGTGAAAGTGGTCTGTACATTGCTTTGGACATTGCACTCATTGCGTGAATTCCTCTGTCTTTTGAGTACGGCTGTTTTCCGAATACCTGCGTCAAACAATCTGGATATGAATAACTTTCGTATATCTCCAGGCATTGCACACTGGGGGGACACCAAGCGTTCCCGAGGAACCGACCGACTCAACACGAGCTCTTGAAGCGCTGTACTACCTACTCGAGTTCATCACACGCGTGTTTGTCTGGATGCGGGTGGCGTCTCGTCAGAGGGACGCGATCGCTGAGGCGCCGAGCAATGTTCCCACCACAATCGAACCCAACAGCAACCGTTGCTGTAGTTGGAAGATGCGATGTTCGCGTTGCGGCATGGTTGGGGGTCCTCCTCACGTATCGGCGGTGGACGGGTTCGGTCGGTGGTATTCGGCCAGTCGAACCCGCGAGCAGTGGTGGGCTTAGTTTTGGCGAGCCTTGTCGGCTGCGCCGAGCTCCGTCGAGCTTCCTTCGTGCACAAGTCTTCCGCCAGAGTTCTCGAGGTGCGCTCGGACGAACCATTGGAATTTTTCCAGCTGAGCGCTCTGGCCGATCAACATGTCTTCGGTGATCGGATCGATCTTTCCGACGGATTCGATCGCTGCGCGGCAGTCGGTGATGACGCCGGTGTACACGAGGTCCAGTGCGGCGAGGTGTGCGGTTGCGTCGTCACGGCCGACTGAGTAGTCGTCCCAGGTGCGGTCGGCGGCGATGGCGCCGGCGGTGCCCTTGGGGGAGTTTCCCAGTGCAGCGATTCGTTCGGCGACGTCGTCCGCGAATCCGCGGACCAATTCAACTTGAGGATCGATCATTTCATGTACGCCGATGAAGTTCGGGCCCACGACATTCCAGTGAATGTGTTTGAGAGTCAGATGTAGATCGTTGTAAGCGCTGAGTCGTTCCTGAAGAACTGCGGCGACACTCGTGCCGTCTTCAGTGCTCAGTCCCGGAACCGTGAAATTTGACATGTGTCTTCCTCTCGTTGCAATCGCGAACTGTCTGCACCGGTCAAGTGCGGTAGTTGCGGTGTCACTAAAGATCGTGCCTGTCGATTCAGGCGACGCGGTCTGCCAATTCCTCCGATATGGGATCCCCGAACATCAGCGCGATTCGGAGCTTGAGTTCAGCCGTCGCCAAGGTGGAGCTTGCGGTGCTGATCTCGCCGCTCTGAGCGGGCGGGATGTCGATCGTCGTCATCTTGCTCCCGTGGTGGAGGGGTGTGTGCAGAGGGAATCGGGTGTACCGGTCCCCTTGGCGTCGTGCCCTGCAGACTCGAAGCACCCGAATGTGTGTTTGCTTCCGTAGGTATATGTCGTTCAAGGCGCCCTAAAATCTATACCAGCCGATGAAGATAATTGGCAACACGGAAAGTGTGAAAATTGACGTTCGAGGATTGCCTGAACGCCGCATTTGTGGCCTTGATCAGCCATTATGCCAACTATTTGAAAAATCGAAATCCGATGGACGTCGTCCACCTACATGAAACCTATGTCTCGGAAGTTAGATTCGATGCGCCTGGATGCTAAGGTCGTGTGGTCGCCGATTACGCCTGGGAGGTTTGCAGTGACATTGGAGTCTCAGTCACGTTCGCTGCGCGGCGTATACGGGATCTCGGTGATGTCGGAACTCTCCGGAGTTGGACCGCAGACATTGAGACTCTATGAGCGGCGAGGGTTGTTGACCCCCACTCGCACTGACGGCGGAACCCGTCGGTACAGCGAATCGGATCTGGACATGCTGACTCGCATCACGGCGTTGATCGATGACGGCGTGAATTTGGTCGGAATCCGGTTGATTCTCTCGCTGGAAGCTGAGAATTCAATTCTTGCGGCGCGGATCGCTCAGTTGAGCGAATCGGCTGACGGTCAGGCTTGATCTCCGAGGCCGTGGACATCAGCTGATGTCGACGTTTCGGAACGGCTGATGTCCCCGAAGTTTGCGTCGGCAACGATCTTGTTTCCGTCGGCTTCAAGGGATTCGAGCGCGGAATCGAAAGCGTCGATGAGCCATTGGTGGCTTGCTTCGGCGAGGAGTTGATCCGATTCACCGGCGATATTGCCCTGAATGAAACGAACCCTCCAGGAGTCGCTGGTTTCGGGTTCGTCAGTCAAGCCGAGGCGTGTATTAGTGGCGACGACGTAGCGGTTGTATTCCAGATCGACACGGATCGCGTAGTCGCCGGCCACATTGACAACGCTGGCGGGGCGATGGGTAGCTGCTGCCAACGCAATCAGCGCATCGTTGTATGTTTCGGAATATTTCACCGTAAGGGGCATGGCCTGCCTATCTGTTCGACGTGGCCGATGCAACATCGCATGGCCGGGGTGAAGGCAGCCCATCGCCGCAGCTTGACGAAGAACTGAAATTGATCCTATCCCAGTCGTGTGTTGCCCGATTCCGGCGGTATCGGGTGATCAGGGCTGAAGCCGCAGAGACGCTCGCGGGGCCCTGCGGTTACAGCTTGTTCGAGCATTCGACCGTGGGTTCTTAGTTGAGATTCGGATAGCGGTGGCTGATGGACGGATTCCGGCAATCTTTATTGCGCAGTGCCCGCTGTTAAAGGGTTGGCCTCGACATGTGATCGGACCGCGCGAAGGACAACGATTTCTTCCGTGCGATGCCCCACGGCAGGTAGTCCGCGGGCCTCGAACAAGCGTGCGGCGTTGAACGATAGCCCCGTTGCTGTGGTCGAGCACCGAAGCCGGCGGACCAAGTGGAGAGCGAGCACCAGACGCGCTTCCTGGTCACGTCCAGCCCGCATCGGGAGAGTCCGTCGCGGGCAGCTCGCCAGCACGCCGCGTGGAGTACTGCGTGGTCGACGATCGGCGCGGACTCGACTCGGCTGACTTGGGTTGGTGGCGCTCGGATTGGCCTTGGTAGCAGCAGGTTACGGATTTCGGGGCTGGGCGTTGATCGCTGGGGTCGTATGTGTGGTGTCCTTCGTAGTTGGAGTGCTCGTCATTATGAGGGGCCACCGTCGCGTCAAGGAACTCGAAGGTCAAGCGCTCTTCGATCAGGAAGGTCATTGAGAAGGACGACCACGACGTTCAGGTGAAACGGGAAGTCTTCCGCCCTGGTTTGAAGATTTCCCGGTGGGTAGATTGGATGTATGTGTGCACGAGGGAGAATGGGCGGGACCACACCGACCGTGCCGCATCCCCAGGACGTGCGCGGTCATCCGAAGTCACTGTGAAGCCAGTGGCTCGGACGTCTGTCCGAGGTAAGTCCCAACCGTCCGCACCCCGCCGATCCACCGAGCAGAATCGCACGCGTCGACCAGACCAGCCTCCACAGGAGATCACAGGCGAGCAGCCTTCGGAGGCTCCTCGCGGCCGAGTGGCGCGGTCGGTTGAAATCCGGGATGGGATGGACACGCTCGTCGTATCGCTGCGTCTCGTGGCCAAGCACTGGCGCAACCGAGTCACCCTCTCGAGATGTCGAGCTTTCGCCCGGCTGAGTCCGCGCAATCGAAAGCTCAGGCCGAGCCTTTGGTCGACGACGGTGACAGTGTGCGGGAATCTGAGGGAGCTACGTCAGAGTTCGCGCGGCATCGGGACTGGTTGTACGAGCTTTTGTCACGGAGAACTCGCTTAAACGGCGGAGATTGTCAGGGATCACGAGGAATCGAGATGGCTCGTGTCGCCGTGCCTGGACGCGAGCGGCGAGTGCGTCAGGCTCGGTGATGAGCCGGGGAGTGTTCTGCGCCCTATCGACTCGTAAGCTTCCGGCTCGTGCCGTGGCGGCAGTCAGTCTTCTTGTTCGGCGCGCTGGCGTGCTTCCTGGGCCCCGGCCTTGCCGCGAGCTTTCTCCGCGGCTGCATCTTTCTTGGCAACCTCACGCTGGGCATCGGCTTTGTCCTGCTGAGCCTGACCCTCACGGGTCATGCTGTCATTTCCGGTGACGGACCCCACTGCTTCCTTGGCCTTACCCTTGGCTCCCTCTACTACGCCTTTTGAGACCCTCTGCAGGTCCTGATTTGTTGTCGGACATAGCCATTCCTTTCCTTTGTTCAACTTCGGCTGATTCGCCTACAACTCGGCTTACCCGGCGTACTATGCGTCAAACTGACGGTGAAGCGCTGGTGGGTGCCACTGCACCGAGCGGTGCGGTAGTACCGGAGCGATTGCGGAATTTCCTCTGTACGGCCCGAGTCGACGTAGGAATCGGTCGAGTTGGTCAGTGATTTCGAAGCGAATCGATCAGCTCGCTCTTCTTCATCGAGGAGTAGCCAGTGAGGCCGATTTCCTTGGCGCGCTTCTTCAGGTCAGCTAGCGTGCGATCTTCGTATGACTCTGCCTGACCGCCCTTCTTGCTGACGTTCTTGCGTCCGCGGCTGGCTGCGGCGTTCGAGATGCGGGCTGCTTTCTCCTTGGAGTCGCCCTTCTCTCGCAGATCCTCATATAGTTCCTGGTCTTTGAGATGGGGATCGGATCCCTTGCGGGGCATGACGTTATTCCTCTCTGGTATCTCAACGTTCGTTTCGGGGTACCCGGAGCGGTCGCCGGAAAACCCCTCCTGCCTGTTCGTAGACCTCTCGTCCAGCTATCGTTAAATCCACGGCGGATGGACGATGCACATTGAAATATCCGATAGTGCCCTTGACGCCTCAGCACACTTTCAAGTCTCGGCACTACGGCGGCTATTGGCGGTTACGTTCACCCCTGCTGAGCATCGTTTCCTATAGGCCACGAGAAGGTTAGGCGTGATGCTGATCGGCGAACAAGTGGCATCCGCGACTTGCTCCTGTGAGTGCGTCGCGGACGCGTGTCGCTGGGGCGTCGTCTTCGCTCGATGCGACACGGAAGCCCTTCCGGAAGTTGTCGTCAGAAAGGGATAAGGAGGTCATTGACATGGACCGATACAAGATCACGATGCCCGACGGCTCCTGGACCGACGAATCGTTCGAGTCGGACAAGGACGCGATCAGTTGCGCCACAGAAGTTAATCTCGGGGTGAGCGACAACGTTGTCGTGGAACGATACGCAAAGAACGGGCACCTGATTCCTACTACCCAGGCCGGAGCCAGTCACGCTACCCGAGGGAAGAAACGTCGTCCGAGAAACTGATCCAGAAAAACCGCTCTTCACCGGGGAAGTGTTGCCCAACCAGCAATGGCCCGGTCAATCGATACCGGCTTCATCGCTGACCAGTGCGACCGCTTCGAATCGGTACGGTACACAGTGGCTCGCGAGGTCGACGTCGACCGATCAAGCGTGCGCCCCAATTCCGCTGGTGAACTCCCGGATCCGGCCCGCCGGCCGGTCAGATGCGAGCGGGGCGGTCGGGCCTCCGGCGCCAGTGCGTAGACCGTCGAAAAATTCTTGGAGAACCTCGGTCGGCGTGTAGGTGGGGAGCCAGCCGAGTTCGAGACGCGCGCGAGTGCAGTCCATCTTCGGAATCCTCATGACAGTGTCGAACAGACCCGGCGTCGCCGGTATTGCGTGTGCGTACCAGGCAGCTCGAATGCCCGTTCTGATCATGCGTTCGGGTACATCGATCAGCCGAGCGCCCAGCAGTTCTGCGACGGTTTCCATGTCGACCGGCGGATCTGCCGCCAAATTGAATGCTCCAGCGTGTGGGCCGAGTGCCGCGGCCACGTAAGCCGATGCAACGTCGGCCGAGTGAATTACTTGCATCGTCAATTCGGGTAGTCGTGGCAACACAGGGATCCACGGGCGTTTAACGAGGGAGCCGGGAAGCAGTGGGCCTGCGAACAGTCGTCGTTGCGCAGAGGCGGACTTCTTCTGAAACGTGAAACCGGGGCGCATACGCACAGTTCTGGTGTGATGGCGATCCTGAAAAGCGTCGAGACACCGCTCCAGATAGGCTTTTTCGCGCGGATAGGCAGCATCGGGCCATCCATGCGTCGGCCACTGCTCGGACACGGCGGGTTGTCGACTGCCCGGTGAGTACGCGCCGACGGACGAGGCATGTATCAACGCTGGGACTTCGGTCTCGGCGACGGCCTGGAAGACACGTATCGAACCCGTGACGTTGTTCTCCCATGTAACTTCCGGATGGTGCGTCGGTTGGAACAACCACGCCAAGTGGATGACTGCGTCAGCTCCTTGGAAGTGACGATGAAGATTGTCCTTCGAGACATCGGCAACCGCGAACTCGACTTTGGGTACCGTCCATGTGGTGGCCCGTCGGGACAAGCCGAGCACTGAGCCGACTGATTCGTGGGCGCTCAATGCTTCCACGACGCTGCTTCCGACGTTTCCGGTGGCACCGGTGACAACTATCCGTTTTCCGCTCATGGATCGGCGGTACCCCGAGGCGGGCTTGATGAACCATGACGTGCCCAATCGAGCACGTGAGCAAAAGTTGAAACTCCGTCTCGTGAGAATCACCCGTGCGAAGTGGGAGCCCGGACCCTTCCGCACGCAATGCCCGGGAGGCATTGTGCAGGAGCTCGTCGGTTCTCAGCGTGCAGTAGTTTCGCAGTTCGTCTGGGGTGATGCATGGCGCACGAGCAGTCGTATCGCATGTTCCACCGTCGCAGTGAGAACGGACTCCGGCGTCCCGGAGAATACGTGTTTCTCGGTCTCGGCCGTGCCGTGGTCGACGATTCCGAACCAGACAGTGCCGGGAGGTTCAGATTCTTGTGGATGCGGGCCACCCTCTCCGGTGACGGACAAGGCCAAAGATGCTCCCATCAAAGTTGCCACGCTGCGCGCCATGACGCGCGCGGCCTCTTCACAGACAACGGAGCCGTCCGGTACGTGGAGCACGGAATGCTTGACGGCACGGCTGTAGGCTACGACGCCACCGCTGAACCATGATCCAGCGTCCGATGCTTTGCCGAGGCGCGCGGCGATGTTTCCGGAAGTCAGAGACTCGGCAGTCGCTACAGTCAGACCACGTTCTTGTGCCATGACGGCCAGTTGCTCGCACAGTGCATCGAGATCTGCGTCGGTGGGAAGGTCCTGTAGTGGATCGTCGCTCATGGTCGTTCTCCTGTGCATTTGATATGCCGTTCGTCGAGTTTCTGAAAACAAAAACTCTGCCAGTGAAAGTCAGGATTGGTGTGACCCAGGAGGCTGCCCTGATACGAAAGGGTGACGGCGAAGTCAGGCCATTTCTTGGTTGACTCACACATTCGCACCAGGCTTCTACAGGAGCGTATTGCCAGGCCGTTCACCTCGTCGTGGGAGAGTGGAGACGTGGGTCGTCCGAGCGGAACACAGCATTGTGGGTTCCTCACCGGTGTCGGTAATGCGTGTGACCGAGACGTTGTCGCTACATCCGGAGTTCAACGACACAGCGTATGCGATCGCTTCTCGATCACAGTCGAAGATTGCTACCATCGACGTACCGTCCGGCAAGGTGATTCTGTAGTTTTCCATGATTGATGACACTTCTTCCGAGAGCAAGATTTGCATACCCGAAGCGGAGGCAGGCAAACGTATCGCTCGGCTCCGCCGTCACTGCTCGGTGTCGAGCGCGCGGTAGTCACGCCACCACTCGAGAATTCTATAACTAAGTATCAGTCGCGTCGGCTACTGCCATCCCCGCATGTACGCCGGTTGCAGGTAGTCAACTACCTCCTTGTTCAGGCGTTCGCCGGCATGACGACTGGAATCCCAGGTGGATACGGCGCGAGTGGTTTGCCACCGATACAACGGGGTGACTGTTCGCGGGGAATCATATCGGTACGTGAAAAAAAATGCATCGCGCGGAGAGATCACGGTGTCGAGTTAGAGATCGGCCGGTGCAGCCAATTTGATGTGCGGGTCGATCGAAAACGTTTGTGCCGCTGTGCAAGGCCGTTGAGAGCGTCCAGAAGGCGCCGGGTGGTCGAGCGGTCATCCGCCGTGGAGATCGCGGCCAGGATGCGGCGATGATTCCACATCGATACGCTGTTGTGCTCGAAGCCAATCCGAGCACCGGTATCCGAATGCTTCTGATTCGCTGATCGTCAATCAGGATTAGCATTGGCGGACCCAACTTCGACGACATTCCTGTCAACCGCACCCACGCCCCAGTCAACGACATACTTCGAGACGGATTCCACCAGGACAGAGTGCAGACGGGAGCCTGCCGTACCACCCCAAAACCCGTGAAGACATGTGTGACTGGCGGCTGTTTCGGCCTCGTGCCCGAACGCTAGTGCAGTGATTGCGCGCAAGGATATCTCTTCCACGCACGGCTGTCGCAGACAGAGTCGGTTCTGCTTGAATTGATGTATGTGCCGGTGGATGGCGTACTCGGGTGAGCCGATCCTCGCTGCGGATTTGTTGTTCCGCCCTCAACATTCGCTGATCGATCAGAGTCTGCACTCGCAGCTCGGCGCGACGACCACTAATGGTGACGGCTTCGGTCTGGGCTGGTACGGAGAAGGTACCGAACCGGCGGTGTTCAAGAGCATCGAGCCGGCCTGGAACAACCCGAACCTACGAGAGGTCGCGGGCCAGGTGCGCACACCTATGTTGTTCGCGCATGTGCGCGCCTCGACCGGAACTACCGTGCAGCGCAGCAACTGTCACCCGTTCCGGCACAGTCAGTGGTTGTGGATGCACAACGGTCTCGTGCGGGGCTTCCACGAGACCCGGCGCGAGTTGGTGATGGCGGTCGACCCGACCTTGTTCCTTGACATCGAGGGTTCCACGGATTCGGAAACTTTATTCTATCTGGCGCTGACGTTCGGCCTGGTCGATGACCCTCTTAATGCAGTTGCCCGTGCCGTCGGCTTCGTCGAGAAGGTCGGGCGCGCGCACGGGGTCGAGGCTCCGGTTCAGATGACCGTCGCGACCACCGACGGCGAAACCCTCTGGATATTCCGCTATTCCAGCGAGCGGCAATCAAGATCGCTGTTCTTCTCCACCGAAGTCGCGAAACTGCGCGCACTCCACCCCGACGTCGAGCTCCTGCACCGCCTCGGCGGTAGGTCTCGCATCGTGGTCTCAGAGCCACTTGGCGACCTCGAAGGCGCGTGGAATGAAGTTCCGGAGTCCTCGGCTGGGGTGGTCCGGCCTGAGGGTGGTGAAATCCGGCCCTTTGCGCCGATCTCGCCGACGTGAGTTCGGGCAGCGCCGACATCAATAGGGGCTCTGGGTGAGTTGCCTCGGCATCCGAATTCCGGGACGCGAAGTCGAGTACCTCGACCTTCGTAGCGGGAGCAGCGTGACATCGCAGCCGGTTGCTCGCTACGCGCGAGTCACGCTGAAGGCACGAATGAGGTGATTTCTCCGTTCCTATGACCATGTGACGGTGGGTTGAGGTGACGGTCAGTGATACCGACCTCCCCGCAGGTGTGAGGGTTGTGCATGTGGGTAGGCAACCAATGCAGAGATTCTGATAGTTGTCGATGTCGAAACCGCGAAGGAGTTGCTCGCATGACTGCACCACCTCCGGACCCGGATCCCACGAACACCCCTGATCTTGAACAAGGCGGTGGGGTAAGGCCTGGATCGACACCACCGGACTCGGGTCAAACCTCAGGCCTGTCGGCGCCAGAACCGCGCACCAGTCGAATGTTTCCCCCAACGGGGATCGTAACAATGATGGCTGTAGGTGTCATCGCGGTCGGGTTTCTCGTGTTTGCCGTTCTTCTGATACTCGACGTATTCGACTGATCGTCTGTGAGGGAGTGCTATGTCGCCGATCGGCCCGAGACCGAGAATTGCGACGGACCCACCCTGCGGACGGAACTCGGCTAGACACGGGTCAGCGCCTCACCTAGGTCGGTGCCGCTGCGGTTCTCGCCGGACATGCAGCGACGCTCCTGGCGTGGTTGCGTGAGTTTCTCGACAAGATTCTCGGCGGGCGGGACGGCGGTCAGGGGAGCGAACCCGAAGGTGGCCCGGATGGTGCGGTGCCGACACCCGACGAGCCCGCCCCGAGGCAGCCTCGCCCGTCCGCATTTGTTCCGATCGACGTGACCGTACAACGCTGATCAAATTTCGTCAGCTGGTACTCGGAGCCATTGCGGAACTCCGGACGATCCATGTCACGCCTCTTCGACCCACGTCCTTGACTGGTAGCGGATGAGACCCCACCCAACAGATTGCGCGGTGGCTCGACTCCGAGGCCGGTCGAACCCGGCCCGCTACGAACTTGTCATCGCCTCATTTCACGACGCCGAGCTTGCTGCGGAACTGGTTCGCGGCCGGGACCGCCTCATTGCCGTTCTGTGCGACCGTGGCTTGGCACTCTCCGATGCCACCGAGCTCGCAACCGCGCTCGACGGAATGGTGCTCGACGCCCTACTTCGGCGACTCCCGACCCACTCGGTCGACCCACAGCGCGTTATCGATCGGTTTCCGCTGAATCCACAGCATTAGGAGTCTTTGGCCACTGCACCAGACGCTTCTGCGCGCCACGGCGAGTTGAGAGAGGCAGGGGAGGTCCGCGGAAGAACGGGCGATATCAGTAGTCCTTGTCGGCAAAGTCGATCCGCGAAGACAACACATGCTGTGCGACTTGAATTCGAGGAGGTGTCCACATAATCGAACGCAATATGATCCGTGAACGCACCCAGGTCGGTCTCGCCGCAGCCCGGGCACGTGGCCGCACTGGGGGCATGCCGACGCCGATGATGTCGACGAGACCCTATTGTTGGTGGGCGTTGGGCCGATCGCAGCGTGTGCAGGCACAATCGGCGCCGTGTGGAAGCAAGTGAGTTGTTAGGGATTGAGCACCAGGTCATCGCCGACGTCCAAGGGCAAGGCTGGGACCGTGAGGCCGAGCGCCACCGGCGGATAGCCATGCGCATATCGGAATTGTTGAGGGGGACTGGCTTAGCCGGTCAGACCTCGCCTGGAATGAACGGTGTCTTCTGGTAGACGCAGTAGTTTAGCCAGTTGGAGTACAGCAGGTGTCCGTGGCCGCGCCATCGGTTGAGCGGGATGGCGGTGGGATCGTCGCCGGGGAAGTAGTGCGCCGGAGCTGGGATCGGCAGTCCTTGGTCGCTGTCGCGGCGGTATTCACGTGCCAGGGTGTCCGCATCATATTCCGGGTGACCGGTCACGAAGACCTGGCGGCTGTCCGCGGTGGCTGCCAAGTAGACCCCGGCCTCGTCGCTCACCGCCAACACCTCGACCTCACCGGTTGCCTCGATGTCGGCGGCGTGGACACCGGTGTGCCGTGAGTGTGGCGCTAGGAACTCGTCGTCGAACCCGGTGATGATCGGCGACCGCGCACCAGTGATCCGATGGGAGAATACACCGGAGATTTTCTGTGGGACTTCGTGTTTGCGGACACCGTAGTGGTGGTAGAGGGCCGCCTGCGCACCCCAGCAGACGTGCAGAGTCGACTGCACGGCGCTGCGGGCCCAGTCAAGGATCTTGGTCATCTCCGGCCAGTAGTCGACGTCCTCGAAGTCGAGTTTCTCGATCGGCGCCCCGGTAATGATGAGGCCGTCGAAGTGCATGTGGGCCACGTCATCGAAAGTTGAGTAGAACGATTCGAGATGCTCTGCAGAGGTGGTTTGCGAGACATGGCTGGCCATGTGCAGCAGAGTGATCTCGATCTGCAGCGGATTATTGCTGAGCAACCGCAGCAGCTGCGTCTCGGTGCTGATTTTCATCGGCATCAGATTCAAGATGGCGATCCGCAGAGGGCGAATATCCTGATGTCCAGCACGCTCGTCGGACATGACAAAGATTCGCTCCGCCTCGAGGATGGCCCTGGCGGGAAGATCGCGCGGCACAGTGACAGGCATTGCCCAGCAGCTTAGTCCGCGTCCGGTTGCCGGCAGCGATCGGAGCTTCAATAGCTCCAGCGGAGCGTCGCGAGAACAGTGTCGCAAGACGATCTGTCCACATAATCGAGCGCACGCTCATCCAGGAGTGCACGGCAGCAGGTTTGGCAGCGGCTCGAGCTCGTGGTCGTATCGGCGGGCAGCCTAAGCGAATTGACCTAGCGAAAGCTCGTATCATTCGTCGGATCTCAACCTAGTCGACAGAAGCTGAGGTGGCAGCGTTGCTTCGACCCCCACGGAAACGCGAAAATGGTCGTGTGGACAATGAATGAATGCCACGTTCAAGTCCTCTGTCTGCTTGGAAGTCCCTTCGCGAGGGCAACGAGCGTTTTGTCAACGACGCGTCCATTCACCCTAGCCAGGGAATCGCCGATCGCGCCAAACTGGTCAACGAGCAGCATCCCACTGCGGTTCTGTTCGGTTGCGGCGATTCACGTGTAGCGGCCGAGATCATCTTCGATCAGGGCCTCGGCGACATGTTCGTCGTGCGCACCGCAGGTCACGTACTCGACGATTCGGTGCTCGGTTCGATCGAATACGCCGTCGACATCCTTGATGTGCCGCTGATCGTCGTCCTCGGTCACGACGGGTGCGGTGCTGTGAAGGCAACGCTCGACGCCCTGGACCAGAATGCGGTGCCCGACGGTTTCATTCGCAGCGTGGTCGAGCGTGTTGCTCCGTCCATCCTGATGGGCCGCAACGAAGGCTTGACCACCGTCGACGAACTCGAAGGCCGCCACGTCGTGGAGACCGGCTCGTTGATCTTGCAGAGGTCCAGGATCATCGCCGACAAGGTGGACCAGGGTACGTGCGCGATCGTCGGTGTCACGTACACGTTGTCGGACGGTCGGATGCGCCTGCAGGGCACGGTCGGCAACGTCGGAGAAACCGCCACAGGCTTCGAGTCTGACGGTATCGACCACCGCGTCTGAACCGTTCCTCCAGAACTTGGATGGAGCGCCGGCGGCGATTCCGTCCGGGTCGATTCCGCTGCGCCTGGTCCGCCTTCTGCCCGTCACTCGGAGGGCGGGCTTCGAACTGCGTATCGTTTCGGATCGATGCTTATGGCTCACTGGCACACCGCGTTCACACGCTTGCCGCCGGTGGGCAATTCCCCCACATCAACGAACGAAACGCCCGCCCCGCCCCGGGATTGTTTCTTGATGCGTGTTGGTCGGCCGAGAGGTGCCAGCATCGGGGACAGTTCCGTCGACACGCATGGACTCGGACTGGACACGGCAACGATCGTGTAGCTGAAACTCGAATTTCTCTTCTCCCCGACGCGATGCGAGATGAAAGGTGCGGAGGTGCTCGGCGTGTGCGCTCTGGTGCTCGGCGTGTGCGCTCTGGTGCTCAGGCGCCCAGTGGGCATTGGATCATCCACCTCGGAGCGCCCGGGTCCGCGGTAAAGGACACCGGCGGGCCCGGAGCTATTCTCTCGACATCGGTTGTCAACGCACGTGTCGGTGGGGTAGTCCACCATGACGCAATGGACAACACACATCACGGTTTCAATTACATCGAGCTCGGAGCGATCGACCTTCCGGCAACTCGTGCCTTCTACGAAGCCGCGTTCGGTTGGGTCTTCACCGAGTATGGATCTCACTACGCCGGCATTCGCGCAGTCGATGGTGACGGCGAAGTCGGCGGACTGACCACGACACGAGCTCCTGGTGGGAACGGACCGCTGGTGTTGTTGTATTCCGATGATCTGGACGGGTCGGTCGTCGCGGTCGAGCAGGCCGGTGGAACGGTCAGGTCTGGACCGTACGAGTTTCCGGGTGGGCGCCGGTTCACCTTCACAGATCCGAGTGGAAACGAGCTCGGTGTCTGGTCCGAATCCTGACGGGCTACCTGCGGTTAGACGGAGCGACGTTGAACGATTCTGTGCGGCACCATGATTGGGTGTTGTGGCAATCTGTTCTGGGGAACGGTCTGGGTTGAGAGGCGTCACCATCGGTATTTCCGTGTCGGACCTGGAAGCGTCCAAGCGATGGTACGAGGACGTGCTCGAGCTCTCAGGGGTCGACCTCGAACCGGCTGATGGTGTCGTGGAGTACGAAGTTGGCGGATGCTGGTTGCGGCTCGGACAAGTGGCAGTCGACTCTGAGGTGGGCTCAACCCAAACCGTCACCGTCAGTCCAGCGAGTCGCAGATGGGTATGGCCGTGGTGCGATCAAATACCCGGGCTAGCCGCTGCGACGCCGAGCGTGCATCAACGGGAATCCTCCTCATGGGTTCCTACTTTCAGGCAGCAAGAACAGCGGGCAGCATACTGGCGTGTTACCGCTGCAGCCAGCTGGTGCTCGTTCAGAGTCCTTCCAGTGCCTCCGTCATTTTCTTCACGGTCTCGGGGGCAACCTTGGTCTCGAATCCCGCTTTCAGGAGAGGAGAGGCGATCTTCGCAGCGCCATTGAACTCCACGTGCGCGTGGTAGTCGATCTCGGTCGAGTTCGGACCCAGCGAGGTCAGTGTGATGTCATCGACGCTGCTCGCAGTTTTGTTCTTTCCTTCGAACACAACGTGAGTCGGCTCGTCGGCGACCAATGTGTATGTCAGTTCGGTAGTGATACCGAACAGAGTGGACACGTTGTGCCACTGGGTTCCCATTGCGATCGGGCCATCGGAGATCTGCCGGCATGTCTGGGTTCCCGGATCCCACGAGGGGGCGTTGGCGAAGTCTCGGAGGAACTCGGCAGCCTTTTCGATCGGCACCTCAGCGGTAAACTTTCGGGTGACGTCGACCATGTTGTATGCCTTTCCAGTAGAACCTCTCGGCACCGCAGATCAGATATCACCTATCCGTGCTGCAGACCCTGTACACAGGTGGAAACTATGTGGCCTTGCGCTTGAGCCATCCCCATACCGCAGTCGCGACAAACAGGATGACCCCCGATCGCCAACCACAGCAAACTCTTGACGGCGAACGGGACTGCACCCGTGCTCGGCAACCGAACCGGCTTGGAGTGCTAGCGGAAACGTCAATGACCCTCTTGGTCCGTGAGGCCCAAACCTTCAAGGCGCTTGACGCGTCGCCGTTCGAGGAGCACGGCCGATACCCCGCCTACCAGTGTCACCGCGCAGATTATCCCGGCGATCAGTGCCCATCCCTTGAATCCGTAACCTGCAGCCACCAAGGCTAATCCGAGTGCGGCGAGTGCAAGTCCGATGAGTATGTAACCGGGATAATTGCGTCCGTCCGCGATCCCTTCGCCCACGTGCGATCGATTGGTATGCGCGTCGTCAACCGGCAAGTTGTCTTTTGCCTCAGTCACTGTCTTCTCCGTTCTCTGAACCAGTACCGACTACGATCGTTGTCGGATGTCGGCGGTCGAACTGATAGCGCCATGTGAATACCGCAGCGCTGTTGTCGAACGGTCCCGAATATCACCCCGAAGCATCAATGGTGCCGCAATAGATCGATCAATTCTTCCTTGTGTAGCTGTGAATAGTTATGGAGGTCAAGTTCTTTCGCGCGATTCTTCAAATCCTTCACTGTCCAGTCTTCGTACGGCGGCGATTGGCCGCCCGACTTTCCGACGCTGGAACGTCCGCGATTCGCGGCAGCGTTCGATATGCGGGCAGCTTTCTCTTTGGAGTCGCCCTTTTCCCGTAGCTTCGAGTAAAGGTCTTGGTCTTGGAGTTGGGGCGGTGAACTCTTCTGTGGCATAGCGGACCACTCCTTGACGGTTGTGTATCACGTTTCGATGCTGGGCGAAAATGGCGCCTGAGCTGTGCAGGCGAGAGTGTTCCGACCTTTACCCGTCGTGCGGATCGGTTGCCGGGCCCTGCTTCGTGGCGCCGCCCTCATCGGACCAAGTTTGGTCGCTGGATGGGTCGGACTGCACGTCACTGTCCGCGTTGTCATGGTCGGGCCCTGAATCGGGCGTCACCGTCTCGACGTCATCGGGTGAATTGTCGCGCGAACCTGCTTGCTCGTCGATCATCGTGCCTCCTGGGGTCGTCTCGACAGGTTGGTCGAGGGGTGACTTTCGGGCCGCACCGGAAAGGGCAATCTGCATCCGTGGAAACAGATAATATCACGCATGGATGCAATGCTTGCTGTAACTCCTGATCGTGCGGGCGGACGTAGCATTGTTCGTTTCACCTGCACCGCACCCGTGAAAGGGCAGCGGATGCCCGCTCATCACTATTCGAACAGCTACTAACCGCAGAACGCTCGACTTTCGAGGAGACACCGATGTTAGTGCGACTGCCAGGCGTTTACCCGCCGCAAGAGGACACCTGGTTACTGGCCGGCGCGTTGGCAGGTGAGAACCTCGGACCTCACTCGCGCGTGCTCGACATCTGCACCGGGACGGGCGTATTGAGCCTGTGCGCGGCCGCAGCGGGCGCCGGCCATGTCACTGCAGTGGACATCTCTCGTCGAGCGTTGGCCACCACCTGGATCAATGCCCGTCTGCGACGGTATTCGGTTCGCGTGATGCGCGGAAATCTGACCGAACCTATACGGGGGCAGCTTTTCGACGTGATCGTGTCGAACCCACCGTATGTGCCCGCGCTCGATGACGTCTTGCCTACCCGCGGTGCCGAACGAGCGTGGGATGCGGGCGTGGACGGACGAATACTCTTAGATAGAATCTGCGTGCAGGCGCCTGCAGTGCTCGCACAGTCGGGGGTCCTGTTGATCGCGCAGTCTGTGCTCAGCGGAGTCGAGAAGACCCAGGCGATGTTGGAAGAACAGGGATTATCCGTCGAGATCGCTGACCGGGTCGAAATACCTTTCGGGCGTGTACTTTCGGCGCGTGCGGCACTTTTCGAGGATCGTGGACTCATCGATACCGGGCAGCGTACGGAAGAGATCGTGGTGATCCGCGCGGTCAGATGACTCTCGCCGGACGTTAGTTTCGCGCGGGTGAACTGCGTAGTGACGTCTCGCCTCGATCCCAACAACCGGTGATGTGCTCTGCCAACAGATCGTCGAACGCAAAGACAGCGTTGTGCCGTTGCGGTGGCACGGGAATTCCGCCCTTCTGTGACGGCACCCACAAGAAGGGGAAAGTTCGACGGCCCGGAGAGAAATGAACGCTCTAGGTAATCGGCCTGCCGCCGGTCACGCCCACTATTTCTCCGGTGGTGTAGCTTGATTCGCCCGACGCGAGGAACACGTATGCGGGCGCGAGTTCAGCCGGCTGTCCCGCCCTGCCGAGCGGCACGTTCTCTCCGAAGGTCGCGAATTTCTCCTTAGGCATCGTTGCCGGAATCAGAGGGGTCCAGATCGGGCCGGGGGCAACGGAATTCACTCGGATGCCCTTCTCTGCCACTTCTGCAGCCAACCCTTTCGTGAAGTCGATGATGCCAGCTTTGGTGGTTGCGTAGTCGAGCAATTCAGGCGACGGGTCGGCACCCTGAATAGATGACGTGTTCACGATCGTCGATCCGGGCTCCATAACGGCGACGGCACTCTTGCAGAGCCAGAAGAGGGCGTACAGGTTCGTCTTCATCACACGATCGAACTGCTCGGACGTGATATCGGCGATACCGCCCATCTGGACCATTTGAAACGCTGCATTGTTGACGAGAATGTCCAGACCGCCGAGTTCTTGCACCGCTGTCTGTACCAGTGCGGAACAATGCTCTTCGGAACGTATATCGCCGGGCATCGTGATCGCCTTTCGGCCGGCTTCCTCGATCCAGCGGACCGTCTCACGTGCGTCGGATTCTTCCTCGTCGAGGTAGCTCACAACCACATCGGCGCCTTCGCGAGCGAAGGCGATCGCTACTGCGCGTCCAATGCCCGAATCCGCGCCGGTGATGATCGCGCGCCTTCCGTGGAGGCGTCCGCTACCCCGATAGGTGTGTTCCCCGTGGTCCGGGGTGGAGTTCAATTCGTTGGTGAGGCCAGGGTGCGCGATCTCCGGTTGCTGTTCACGTGACGGAGTGGGGTATTGCGTGGTGGGATCCTGCATTGCGTATTGGTCGGGCATATTCATCCTCCACTTTCTGATCTCAGCTCGTGCGGTGTCTACGAGCTTGTGCAGTGCCGACGAGCGGGGGCGAGACCGCGTTCTGAACTCGGACCGCCCTCCAGGGTGGGACAGCTGCGGTGCCTTCGGGAATACCCACTGGAAGGCACGACGAACAACTCGGCGACTGCGGCGCGGCTCGGGCGCAGACAGAGTGGCTTCGCTACTCGGCCCGGCTTCGCTACCCGACAAGTCGGGAGGCCGAATCGAGCTCGGGGATTCGATTCAGAACATGCATATAATTTGTACCACAAGCGATAGATATTCTTTCACGTCCCGGTTTGATCTGGATTCGAAGCCGGTCCCTGACAGGCCTCGCGGACTGCAGGCGCGCGACGCACTGAACTGCAAGCCCGTGACGCAATGTCAGTGGCGCACTCTCCCTCATTCAGGCGGATTGAAAGCGTCTGTCGCGGCACGGTGGTGCAGATCCGTCACTGTCTCGATTTGTTTCGAAACCAGAGCATTGAGTTCGCGATATTGTTCCTCGGTCTCGCCCGCCGGTATGTCGCGAAGCACTTCCCACATCGCGCTCTTGCCGCACAGTGCGGTTCGCATGACCTCGAGGGCGGCAAGGCGCACGAGACGGCGTTGCCACAACACGTCGATGTGGACGAGTCGTCTCAGTCGATTCAGCCCCGCGTCGATCTGCCGATAGCGCGGTAGTGAAATCTCGTGTGTGTCTTCGATCAGTTGCAGCAACTGCCCGATTTCGTATTCCAACTCACTCGGCAGGGAGTCCAGACGCCCCTCGGCCCACGATCCGTAGGAATCTGCGAGAGATCTCGCGAGTTGCAGGCCCAGCATCGCGCCGCAAAGGTGTGCTACCAGGTAAACCGTGGCGGCGTGTTCCTCGGACGATCGAGATCGATGGCCGATCATGTGACCCTCCCAAATGTGGCGCGATGGATCATGCAGTGGACGTTGTCCTGCTCATTGGGTCTCGCTGTCACATACTCGTTTGCAGTGCAACATCACGCTGCTCCGTCGGGTAACGACAGGTTTCGTGCCAAATGCGATTAAGCAAGAGCATGAATGATTGTATCCGTTTGACTGAAAGAAATCTGTATGTATTGGAATAGATTCTTTCATATCGGATGCAAAGATCGGATCTTTGCCGAGGGTACGAGGCGGTGGGCCGTGGCGTTGGAGTCTCAGTCGCGCTCACTGCCTGGTGTTTACGGGATCTCGGTGATGTCGGAGTTGACCGGCGCCGGCCCTCAGCCGTTGCATTTGTATGAGCGGCGGGGGTTGTTGACGCCTACGCGCACTGGTGGCGGAACGAGTCGGTACAGCGAGTCGGATCTGGAAACTTTGCGTCGTATTACCGGGTTGGTTGACGACGGGGTCAATCTGGTCGGTGTGCGGTTGATTCTTTCGCTCGAGGCGGAGACTTCGGTGCGGGCTACTCGGATTGTTCAGTTGAGTGAATCTGTCGACATCGAAAACCCTGGTAACCCCACAGCGAGCAGACCCGCGATCGCGGCTTTGCAGCAACTGGCTTTCTTCGAAGGACTCGGTGCAGTTATCTTGTTCTTCGGCGCGGCAGCGGTCGGACGCCTCTCGTTGCGAAGCCACCGAGATATACGGCGAGCACAGCGACCTGTCGAGACCGATACCCCGCCGCTGCGGGGGTCGACAACATCGTCGTGAAGATCCTGCAGCGACGCTGAGGTGCGTGCCGGTACTTTCTGGAACACCGCAAGTACTTGATCTGGCTGCGTGATCAGCGTTTGTGACACCTATATGAGGGTATGCCGATAATGCGGGGTCTTGTGAGGCTCGTGCAATGGGAGTTTGTCATGATTATTCTTGGAATTATCTTGCTGATCGTTGGGTTCGTGTTCGGAATTTCGATCCTGTGGACAATCGGGATCGTGGTACTGGTGATCGGACTGATTTTGATGTTGCTCGGGTCGACGGGTCGCGCGGTAGGTGGGCGGCGGCACTATTATTGACGGCGCTGCCGCACTGTTCCCTGATACCCGACCTCCGGTAGGTGCGTCGCGAGGAGATCTCCGTCATCCGTATAACGTTAACGTTCCACTGTGATCCCTTGGCTGTCAACGAGGTTCGCATGGATTGCGGCACCGATAGCCTCATTGTCCGATTCGAATAATTCATCTGTAGTGGAACCATCCGGCATGGTTATTCTGTAACGACCAATCTCATTACCCTTCGCTTGCGAGGGAAATGAAACAACCCCGTACATGTCGCTTCTCTTCCCGTCCGGCGATGCCGTGAGTGAAACGGGAGATACTGATTATACCGAAATCGGCGCAGTCGGTATCTGACTGGCGTGCCGTCAGTGCACGGATGTTTGTCAGATCGCGCTGCGGGTAGTGCCTTGAATGTACGAATCGCAACATACGTATCGCAACGACAACTGGAGGATCACGTGCCAGACGACAAGAGCGGTCCGAGCGAAGGCGTCAAGGGCGTCGTCGAAGGAGTCAAGGGCAAGGCGAAGGAAGCTGTTGGTGCGGTTACCGGTAACGACAGCTTGTCTCGGGAAGGGCGAGCCCAGCAGGACAAGGCAGAGAGTCAGCGAGAAGTCGCTGAGAAGGAAGCAGCAGCCGAGAAAGCTCGCGCGAAAGCGGCCGCGGATGAAGCACGACAGCGGTCCGAACAATAGTCGAGGCGCACTCGTCGCCCTCGGCTCTGGGCGTACCTGAGTCGAGGGTGCTCGGTGGCTCGACCGAACTATCCGATACAGCACAACGTAATTCGCACAACCATCCCGTGATCAAGAGGAGTTGTTCCATGCCTTCGTCTGAATCTGTACCGGGTGCGCCAGCTCCACAGACGCCGGATCTGCACGAGCCTGTCGAGCCGCGCCAACCGCTGCCTCCCAAAGACGACCAGAGGCAGCCTCAGGTGCGTACTGTTGCGGGTGCAGAGGGGACGGTGAAGGGCAACGGTCGCGGGCAGCGAGGTGAATATCTCACTACGGCAACAGGTACGCGACTGTACGAGACTGATCACTCACTCACTGCCGGTGAGCGGGGTCCCACACTCCTTCAGGACCACCACCTTCGTGAGAAGATCACGCACTTCGATCACGAAAGGATCCCCGAGCGGGTCGTCCACGCGCGTGGTGCCGCCGCACACGGAACCTTCCTTGCCAACGGAGCCGCCGAAAGCATTTGCAAAGCAGCCATGTTCACGTCGGGTACGCGAACCCCGGTATTCGTGAGATTCTCGACCGTGCTGGGCTCACGAGGTTCGGCAGACACTGTTCGTGACACCCGCGGATTTGCCACCAAGTTCTACACCGATGAAGGCGTTTTCGACTTGGTAGGCAACAACATCCCGGTCTTCTTCATTCAAGACGGAATCAAATTTCCCGACGTCATTCACGCTGCGAAACCTCACCCGGACCGAGAGATCCCGCAGGCGCAGAGTGCTCACGATACGTTCTGGGACTTTGTCTCCCTGCACACCGAGGCGACCGCCCACACGTTGTGGAACATGTCCGATCGAGGCATTCCTCGCTCGTATCGCATGATGGAGGGCTTCGGCATACACACGTTCCGACTCGTGAACCCTGACGGCGGCACCAATCTGGTCAAGTTCCATTGGAAGCCCGCGGCCGGGGTTCACTCGCTTGTATGGGAAGAGGCACAGATTGCCGGCGGTGTAGACCCCGACTTCCATCGGCGCGACCTAGCCGACGCCATCGAAGCAGGTGCCTACCCGTCCTGGGACCTCGGTGTGCAGGTGTTTCCGGATACCGAAAACGAGATGTTCGAAGGCATCGATCTATTGGACCCCACCAAGATCGTTCCCGAGGAAATTGCACCGGTGCAGATCATCGGGACGATGACTCTCGATGCCAACCCCACCAACTTCTTCGCCGAGACCGAACAAGTCGCATTCCACCCGGGGCACTTGGTACCCGGCATCGACATCACCAACGATCCTCTCCTGCAAGCACGTTTGTTCTCGTATCTCGATACCCAGATCACGCGGCTCGGCGGACCCAATTTCGATCAGATCCCGATCAACCGTCCCCATGCACCCGTCAATGACATGCTTCGCGACGGCTTCCACCAGGACGGAGTGCACACCGGTGTAGCGCCGTACCACCCCAACTCGTTGGACGGTGGTTGTCCCTTCCTGGCATCTGCGGAGAGCGCCGCCTATATCGAAGTGCCCGAAGAAGTGTCAGGCCGCAAGGTGCGTCAGGCGCCGGCGACATTCGACGATCACTTTTCTCAGGCCAGACTCTTCTACAGAAGCATCTCTCCGGTCGAGCAGAAGCACGTCGCCGACGCGTACACCTTCGAGTTGGGTAAGTGCTTCGAGGAGAACATCAAGACCCGCAATCTGGGGATCTTGGCGAACATCGACCCCGGTCTTGCGGCGACTGTCGCGAACGGACTGGGGCTGCCGACGCCGGAACCCGCAGAGCCACTGGAGGATCCGGCACCGAGCCCGGCACTCTCCCAAGTGGGTGCGGAATGGCCTGTCGACGGCAGGACCATCGCGCTGCTAGTCGACGAGAACTCCGATCTCGATACCGTTGCCGCTGTGCGGGCGAAGATTGTCGACGCCGGGATCATGCCACTCATCCTCGGACCGCACGGAGGGAAAATCGGTGGGGGAGAGAACGCGGTGACAGTGCAGCGAACGTACCTCACAGCTCGTTCGATCGAGTTCGACGCAGTCCTGTTGAGCGGTGACGTTTCCCGTCTCGACGAAGGCAAGCTGGATCCGCGTGTCGACACGCTTCTCAATGAAATGTACCGACACAGCAAGGCAATCGGTGGATGGGGCGAGAGCGCGAGCGCGCTTGCTGCTGCCGGCATCGACGAGTCTGCACCAGGCGTCATCGTCGACGCTGACGCAGAAACGGCGTTCGATGCAGTAACTCAGCTTCTCAAGAGACACCGTGTGTGGGGGCGCTTCGATGTGCCACCCACCGTCTGACACCGCTGGATCACACCGCAATGGGATGCTGCACATCACGTTTCGCATCCGCCATCCTCCGAGAAAGTCCGACAAGCGTAGGAGAAGGATCCGAACGCGGCGGGAGCAGTAATTGTCAGTTCGAGTCCATACGCACCTGCGCAGACCTCGCGGCAATCGAAGGTAACGGGGCGTCGTTGACTTCCACTTTTTGCCGCGTTCATTGGGAAATGAGGGCTTGTCAACTCCTCGTCAGAGAACACTCAGCCTGTGTGTGCGGGTGGCGAATCGCATGATGACGAATGGACATGAGCAAGGTGTCCGGCGATCATGCGTCCGAATTACCTCAGTCCTCCCGGGGAGCCACAGGATCTCGGGGTGCAGGTTCCGAACCAATCGCGGCGGATCCGAGGCGCCGCAGTGTTCGTGTTTCTTCAAGCTTCGATCAAAAGCTCCATGATCACCCGATAATTCTGGTGGAGGATGGCCGTCGAGTGCATATCCGTTGGCAAGCCAGCGCCAAGCGGTGGTGTCATCGCGGTCGGGTTTCTAGTGTTTGCCGTTCTTCTGATACTCGACGTATTCGACTGATCGCCTGGTCTTAATTCGTTCTGGATCCTTCGTAAGGGTGTGGAGGAGCAATTTTTCCAGGCCTTGCGCTCAACGCCGCGCGGCTCAGTCGCTGCGACGTCCAGGTAGTGCACCGGCCATCGACGAGTTGTCCGTTGGGCGCGAGGTCAAGGCCAGTGGGTACTCGTCGGCGGTCGTCGCGACATTTCTTGAAGGGCAGCATCGTTCGGATGAACAACGGAGCGGGAAACACCTCAGTGAGGCGGGTTCACGGAACTGAGTTCCTGCGTGAAACCACGAGTGGTCGCGGCCCCGACTCGTGCATCGACGCCGTTGGTATGGAAGGCCATGGCACCGGGATCCAACAACTGTACGACCGGGCCAAACAACAACTGCCCGTGGAAACCGACCGTGCTACTTCTCTGCGTCAAGCTGTCCTCGCGTGCCGGAAGGGCAGCGGTATATGCCACGAATGTTCGATTACGTGCTGCCGGGCGACCTCGACCCGTCGGTATTGATCACCCACGACATGCCGCTGACCGACGCCGTGCATGGTTACGAATTGTTCAAGGAGAAGAAGGACGGATGCGTGCGGGTCTTCCGGCCGTGACCGCACCGCGCACCGACACCTTCTCGATTTTTTGCTTCGACTAGTGCATTGTTCGATGCCCGACTGGGTACGTATGTGGTGGTTGAGTGCGCTCCACCGATTTCGGCGACTCCGACGAGGTGATGACCGATTCGGGCAGCGTCGTACTCCATTAGATACATCTATACGGATCGGAAGGACTGCCTTGCCCTCCGCTCCGGTCGAGGAGATGAATTCACATGTCATCATCTACCCACGCACCGATGCACACTCACCCTGACATCATGGCGCTGCGTGAGCGCTACGATCAGGCGGCCGAACAACCAACCGCCCAAGTCGTCGAAGGGCTGATGTTGCTGTCCGGACTGTATGCAGCGGCGTCCGCGTGGATCATCGGCTTCGCCGGACAAACCAATCTGAGCGTCACTAACTTGATTTGTGGCGCTGCGATCGGGTTGCTGGCCGTGGCATTCGGATCCGCGTACGGTCGCACGCACGGCATGACATTCGTTGCACCACTACTCGGGATGTGGCTGATTGTCTCCCCGTGGATTGTTGCGGGTGTCGATACCAGCACTTCCATGATCTGGTCCAATGCGGTTGTGGGAGCACTGGTCTGCGTTCTTGGCCTCGCTACTGCTGCGCTGGGAATGGGCGGCGGTCTTCAACGACGCGAACCGCGACAGGAGCCGCGATGACTACCGAGACGGGGATACCCGACATAGCTGTATCCGAGCCAGGTGATTTCACTGCTACAACCACGAAGCGTGGTGTCGTCGATTGGTTCAACTGCGAACATGGATTCGGGTTTATCGTGCCTGCGGAAGGTGGCCCGAGTGTCTTCGTGCACTTCACCGAGATTGCGGGAAACGGTATTTACCACACACTGCGAGACGGGGAATTTGTCGCGTACGAACACGACCGGACGTCACACCCACCGCAGGCTCGCAATGTCCGCATCGCTGCCACTAGCGGCTCGGATGGCGATCGTCACCCGAAGCGGGTGCGGCCTTTCCGGCTTCCGTGGTAGGCATTGCGGCGCACAGCCGTAAGTCATCGGGGTCGCAATACGAGGTCGAAATATAAAGGTGCCGTCGCAGTTGACTCGGCCAGCGCGTCTACCGACGTGCTGGCCGGAAGCGGCTGATCCCGCCGACATACGTCGTCTTCTGGGTGAACTCGCGCAACCAGGGTGGATCATAGATTTCCTGCGGCCAGGCGGCGATGATGTGGTCGGCAATGCGATACACCAACAGGTGGGCGGGGTCGCTTCGCTCGCCGGGCATCTCAATCACGACGTCCGGGACGCCCATCGATCGAACGAACGTTGCCACTTCTACCGATACATCGTTAGCAGTGGCCGACGGACGGATTCCGGCAATCTTCATTGCGCAGTGCCCGTTGGTAAAGGGTTGGCCTCGACATGTGATCGGACCGCGCGAAGGACAACGATCTCTTCCGTGCGTTGCCCCACAGCGATGAGTCCGCGAGCCTCGAACAGTGCTGCGCGTGCGGAAAGTACACGCCCGAAAGGTATTTCAGCTCGGGCAACGATTTCGACTGATAATCCCTGTTCTTCCAGCATGGCTTGGGTCTTTTCGACCCCGCTCAGCACCGATTGCGCGATCAACAAGATGCCCGACTCCGTGAGCACCCCGGGTGCCTGCACACAGATTCGATCCAGAAGCATTCGCCCATCCACTCCGGCATCCCATGCCCGCTCGATACCCCGAGTGGGCAGGACGTCGTCGTGTGCCGGAACGTACGGAGGATTCGAAACCACTAGGTCGAAACGCTGATCTCGAACGGGCGACGTCAGGTCGCCGTGTACGACACGGATCGACAATCGGCGCAGATGGGCGTTGATCCAGGTGGTGGCCAGTGCGCGTCGGGAAATATCTACCGCAGTGACGTATCCGGCGCCGGCCGAGGCGGCTTGCACGCTTAATGCGCCTGCTCCGGTGCAGATATCGAGAACCCGTGAGCCGGGCCCGAGGCTCTCAGCCGCCATGGCGTCGGCGAGCAACCATGTGTCTTCTTGCGGTGGGTATACGCCTGGCAGACGAAGTAGCATCGTTACTCCTCGGGGTCATGCGTACTGGTTCAGCATCTATCCGGAGTAGTGATATCGGTATACGTTTCACCTTCTCACACATGCAGTTCGGCGAGGCGTAGCGTCGGAAAACTGCCGAAGAGAACCGAGGAGTCACAAGATGCAAGTTCCTGATGAGGGTCCACGACCGGTAGTCAGCAGCGCCTTCGACAAGATCGTCGGATTGCTGGACTACCCGATGTTTGTTGTCACTACCCGTGCAGGTGGCAAACAGTCGGGGTGCCTCGTCGGGTTTGCATCTCAGATCAGCATCACGCCCCAGCGTTTCCTTGTTGGTCTGTCGAAAAACAACCGTACGTATCGGACCGCCTTGAGTGCGGAATACCTCGCCGTTCATCTTCTTCCCAGTCGGCGCGGCGACATCGCGAAGTTGTTCGGAGAATCCACTGGCGACGACATCGACAAGTTCGCTCATTGCACCTGGCACCGAGGCCCGCACGAACTACCCATTCTCGAGGATGCTGCCGCCTGGTTTGTGGGGCGAATCATCGAAAGAATTGACATGGGCGATCATGTAGCTTTCCTGCTCGATCCCGAAACAGGTTTTGCCCCTGAAGAATTAGACGACGCGATCACCTACTCCGATGTTCGAGGGCTCGAGCCTGGGCATCAGACGTAACGGCCAACCGTGATACCGACGTAAGTCCGAAGTCTCCGTGGGCACAAGTGACGTCGGTGGCATCGTCGCCGTCCGCCCGATAGGTTTACGCCGTGCCTATCTCCGTGCTGATTGTCGACGACCAGGAACTTATGCGGATGGGGCTGAACATGGTCCTCGGTGCGCACGAGGATATTTCTGTCGTCGGCGAAGCGGGGGACGGGGCCGCGGCGGTTACCGCTGCAATTTCCCTGAAACCGGATGTCGTCCTGATGGACGTACGGATGCCGATCGTCGACGGCGTCAGTGCAACGGAACAGATTTTGGCGTCGGGAATCGAATCTCGAGTGCTGGTGATGACAACCTTCGACCTCGACGAACATGCACTCGGGGCGTTACGCGCCGGGGCCAGTGGCTTCCTGCTCAAGGACACGCCGCCCGAGGACCTTGTGTCAGCGATCCGCAGTGTTGCAGCCGGCGATGCCGTCGTATCGCCGAAGGTGACGCGGCGACTACTGTCGCGATTCATCGTCGACGGACCGGCACCTCGGCGTGATCCGATCATTCTCGACGTCTTGACCGACCGTGAGCGTGAGGTTCTCGGTCAAGTTGCGACGGGACGATCGAACACAGAAATCGCGCAGCAACTATTTCTATCCGAATCAACGATCAAGTCTCACATCGGACGAATTCTGACGAAGCTGGATCTCCGCGACCGCGTTCAAGCCGTGGTGCTGGCCTACGAGACCGGATTGGTGACTCCGAGCGCGTAGGCCAGCTACCACTCAAGCGTCGAAGGATCCGACCGTCGGAAGTACCGTGCAGGACTTTCCGTCGACGTAATCCACATTTCCGAACATTGTGGCCAGCACCTTGCCCTCGCCGGTGTCGACCACCTTGGACAGCAGGGGAGTGTTGAGAATGGGGATCACGTCGTCCAGGGGCACGATGCCGCCCTGGAATGTAGTCGTGTTTATCCACGCGACACTCAAACCCGAGATCTTGGGGAGGGACGGGTAGGCGGGAATCGCCTGGAAGCGGAGTTGATCGGCGGCTACCCACGGTATCGACGGGAAGTTCGGGCCTGCCTGGGCAGTGCCGAGTGTCACTGTCGCCGGAGTGCCGTCGAGTCCGCAACCGAGTGTTGGTGCGGGATACATGAAGTTCTGCGCTTCGGTTTTCCCGGATGCCGGAAGTCCCAGCGCATTGTTGATCTGGTCGACGGCCGCCGTGCCGATCAGTTGCTGGATAGCCGTGGTCGCATCGGGGGAAATTGCGGCGGCCTGTGCAATCAGTCCATTGAGGTCGAGAGGTGCTGCTGCGGCAGTTCCGGCACCGAACAGTGCGGATCCTGCGGTCAGGGCTACGACGGCAGCGCCACCGACGAGTGCAGCGGGAATGCGGCGGACGAGCTTCTTGCCGGGGAGTCGGCTCATGTCGGGCTCCTTCACGTTGACGGCCGACGAAATCCGGCCTGAAGCGACTCCATCACGCGCAGAGTCTAAACGTCAACTTGAGGGTTAGAATCGTTAGCGGAGCGTTAGTTAACGACGAGCACAATCAAAGCGTCGGGTTGTGACCCAAGACATGAAACGGGTGCACGGTCCCATTGAATCTCGGGAGAAAAATCGAGGTCTCGTACGTTGTATCCCTAGACAGTCTGAAAGGGGACGTCCATGATTGCCGCCGTGTTCCTGCTTTACGTCATCGTCGAGATCGCCGCACTCGTTCTTGTGGGCAACGCCATTGGCATTGCCTGGACAGTGCTGCTGTTCCTCGCGGGCTCGCTGGTCGGGTTGGTGCTCATGCGTTCGCAGTGGCGAAAAGTCATGGACGGATTCCGCAAAGCAACACGCGGCGAAGGTTCCCCCACGCTCGCTGTCGCTGACGGAGCCCTGGTCGCAGCCGGATCGGCATTGATGTTCGTCCCTGGTCTTGTCACGTCCGTCCTGGGTCTGCTCCTCTTGATTCCCCCGACGCGTTGGGCTCTGCGTCCACTGGCAGTACTTCTGGCGGGCAAGCGCGCGGCAGCCTTCGCGGCTGGCGGCGACGCCTTTGCCGGAACGGTTGGCTACGCAGCGCGGATGCGCGGCAACGGTGAAGTTATCGACGGAGAAATCATCGTCGAAACACCTACAGCCACCACCGAATATGTGAGCAGCAACGGCAAGGAACTTGTTCTCGAAGGTGAGATTCTCGACACTGATACACCTACCCGTTCGCGGGGTCCGCAGTACTAGCAGGCAGACTTGGCATTCGTGACTACTCGTCTGCTGGTCAACGGCCGGATCTACAGTTCTTTTGCACCTGACGCGACCTCGCTCGCCATCACCGACGGCATTGTCGTCTGGGTGGGCGAGGACCGCGCTGGACGTGCACTTCATCCCGACGCGGAAATCGAGGATCTGGGCGGTGCGTTTGTCACTCCCGGTTTTGTCGACACTCACGTCCACATCACTGCGTTGGGCCTCACCATCGTCGGACTCGATCTGGTCGGAACTACCTCGCTCGACGAATGTCTTTCGCGGGTAACGGTATTCGCCGACGCTAATCCTGACGCCGTCATCTGGGGCCACGGTTGGGACGACACCGAATGGGCGCAGCCGACCGCGCCGTCAACGGCCGATCTCGACGCCGCAGCACCCGGCCGCAAGGTGTACCTCTCGCGGATCGACGTGCACTCGGCCGTCTGCTCGAGTGCGTTGCGCGACGGGATCGACGGGCTCGCGTCCCAGGCCGGGTACTCCGCTGATGGTCCGCTCACCTTCGACGCTCACCATCTTGCGCGAGCGTCGGCTCGCAACCTCCTCACCGCCGAACAACGTGCCGCCGCCCGCACCGCAGCTCTCGATCTGTGCGCATCACGCGGAATCGTCGCAGTCCACGAGTGTGGCGGCCCGGACATCTCCGGTCTCACCGACTTCCAGGAACTCCTCGCGCACGATCACGGCGTCGAGGTTCGCGGCTACTGGGGCGAGCACGTCAGCACTGAGGAAGATGCACGCGCCCTCCTCGACAAGACCGGTGCTCACGGACTCGGCGGCGACCTCTTCATCGACGGTTCCCTTGGATCCCACACCGCCTGGTTGCTCGAACCCTATGCAGATCAACCGGATTCGACGGGCAATGCCTACCTCGACGTCGACGCCATCGCTGCGCACATCCGCGCCTGCACTCTCGCCGGAATCCAAGCGGGATTCCATGCCATCGGTGACGGCGCAGTCTCCGCGGCAGCGGCAGCATTCCGTCGGGTCGCTGACGAACTCGGCGGACCCAAGGTCGCTGCACTCGGGCATCGCCTCGAGCATGCCGAGATGATGTCGATCACCGACGCCGAAACATTTGCGACAGTGGGCGTCATCGCCAGCGTCCAACCAGTCTTCGACGCACTGTGGGGCGGCACCGACGGCCTGTACGCAACGCGTCTGGGCGCCGAGCGCGCAGTCGCGCTCAACCCGTTTGCCCCGGCCGCTGCCAAGGGTGTCTCACTGGCATTCAGTTCAGATGCGCCAGTCACTCCGGTTGAACCGTGGGCGATGGTCCGGGCCGCAGTGCATCACCGCACCGACGGCAGCGGCATCTCACCGCGCGCAGCCTTCTCGGCGGCGACTCGTGGCGCATGGCGCGCCGGGGGAGTCCGCGACGGCGCAGCCGGAACGCTCAATCCTGGTGCTCCGGCGTCGTACGTCATCTGGGAAGCCGGCGATCTCGAGGTGAGCGCACCCGCCGATTCGGTGCAGCGCTGGTCTACCGATCCGCGCTCACGGGTTCCGGCGTTGCCGCGCTTGAGCGACGACGCTTCAGCCCCGACATGCGTTCGATCGGTGCATCGCGGACGCGTCGTTTATGAGCGTTGAACAGTCGACCGGTGACCGCACGCGGCTAGTCGAGGTGCTCACCGGTTCGATGTGGTTGCGTTCGCTGTACTCGGCGGCCGGCGGGTATCTGATCTTCGCGGGATTTCCGCCAAGGCCTCTGTGGTTTCTCGCACCCGTCGGCATTGCACTACTGACCTGTGTGCTGACCAACTTCGGCCGTGGGGGCCTGCGCCTGCGTGCAGGTTTCGGATACGGCTACCTCGCCGGCCTCGGTTTCCTGGTGCCGCTACTGCCCTGGATCGGAGTGTTTGTCGGCGCCGTGCCGTGGATAGCGCTCGCTGCCGTGGAATCGCTGTTCATCGGACTGTTCGGGCTGCTGGCCGTACTGGTGTCGCGGTTGCCGTGGGCGCCACTGTGGATTGCTGCCGTGTGGACATTGACAGAATGGCTCCGATCCAGTGTTCCGTTCGGCGGCTTCCCTTGGGGCAGGCTCGCATTCGGTCAATCCGAAGGGTGGCTGCTACCTCTCGCGAGCATCGGCGGTGCGCCGCTACTCAGTTTTGCGGTGGCACTGACCGGAACCGGGTTGGCCGCAGTAGCGATTGCGGTTGCTGCCAAACGTCGGGACCGAGGATTTTTCGGCGCAGTTGCGGCTGCGATCGTTCCCGTCATTCTGGCTGGCGTCGTTGCACCGTTTCTTGCCACCATGGATTCCGGTGATCGCACGATCACCGTCGCAGCTATTCAGGGCAGCGTGCCGCGGTTGGGATTGGACTTCAACTCGCAACGCAAGCAGGTTCTCGACAACCACGTCGCCGAAACTTTGAGGTTGGCGGCGGAAGTCGACGCCGGACGCGTCAAACAACCCGACATCGTCATCTGGCCCGAGAATGCCTCCGACATAGATCCGCTCCGCAACATCGATGCGGCCGCCGACATCACCCGAGCATCCGTATCGATCGGTGCACCGATTCTGGTCGGCACCGTGCTCGTCAATGCAGACCGCACGACCACGAACTCCGTGATCGTCTGGGACGGAAACAAAGGCCCGCAGGAGCAGCACGACAAGAAGATCATCCAACCGTTCGGCGAGTACCTGCCCTACCGAGACTTCTTCCGGAAATTCTCGGAATACGCAGACCGCGCCGGCAACTTCGTCCCCGGTGACGGCAACGGCGTCGTCCAAGCCGCGGGCGTGCCGATCGGTATCGCCACCTGCTACGAGGTGGCTTTCGACCGGGCGTTCCAGGAATCCGTTCGCAACGGAGCGCAACTCCTCGCCGTACCGACCAACAACGCCACCTTCGGTGACACCGAGATGACGTACCAGCAGCTGGCGATGTCCCGCGTTCGAGCCGTTGAACACGGCCGCGCCGTTGTCGTGGCAGCCACCAGTGGCGTCAGCGCGATCATTTCTCCCGACGGTTCCGTAACCTCGCAGACCGATCTTTTTGTCCCCGAATTCCTCGTTGCCGATGTACCGCTGTCGACAGACAAAACGGTGGCTTCGCGCGTGGGCCCCGCACCCGAGGTAGTGCTGTGTCTCCTCGCGGCGGGCGCAATCACGATGGCAGTGATTATCCGGCGTCGTGAACGCACACTTCCCGAAACAGGAGAGCAGCAATGACCGAGGTAGGTAAGGGTTCCAAGACCGATCTGCTCGACGCGAGTTACACCATCGCGATCGGCACCGGTGGTGTGGTGGACATTGCGGCAGTTCTCCTCGGGGCAGACGGCAAGGTCCGCACCGACGACGACTTCGTGTTCTTCAACAACCCGAAAGCGTCGGGCGTGGCACTCGTATCGGATGAGGCGATCACCGTCGACCTTGCTGCCCTTCCGGCCGACGTTCACCGCGTCCTGATCACCGGCAGTACCGAGGCGCAGGGTAAGAACTTTTCCGACGTGGTATCGATTCAAGTGGACACGCGCGGAGCCTCGCAGCAATTATCCTTCGTTCCAACAGGTTTGACTACGGAAACCGTCTTGCAGTTGGTGGCGTTGTATCGACGCGGCACCGGGTGGCGTCTCGATGCCGTCGGGCAGGGATACAGCGCCGGCCTGGCAGCCTTTGCCGCCGAACACGGTATCGACATTGATGACGACGAGCCGAGCAGTGCTCCGGAACCGGAACAGCCCACGGTCAGTCCTGCGCCGACCATCAGCTTCGAAAAGGTGTCCGTCAGCCTCACCAAGGACTCCCCGGACAAGACAGCACGTATCGATTTGCGTAAAAGTCAGGGCGACCCCAGTTGGGTCTTGACCGTGGGTCTGGAATGGGACGGCCGCGGCGCAAAATACGACGACAACGGCAAGGTCAAGAAGTACGGTGAAGGCGACCTCGACGTGTACTTCTTCTGCCGCAACGAGGACACCAACGATTACGTCGTGATCAGTGGTGAACCGAATCATCGTGGCGGACTGGAAACCTGGCCGCACATCTACCACTACGGCGACAGTGCGGGACCGGGCAAGGGCAAGAAGGCTGCCGTCGAGCAGGTTCGCGTCATCCCGCACGAGAACGGGGATCTGCTGGTCAACGTGTATCAGAGCGTGGACAACGGGGCCGGCGCCATCGACACGTTCGGCAAACCGCGCGTCGCAATCCGCTATGGCAAGGCCGGTAAGGACGGTCTACCGGGCCCCGACGCCGACGAAATCCTTGTCTTCGTCGGCAACGGCAAGAACTCGTTCTGGGCGACGATCGCGCACATCGACGTTCAAGACGGCGTTCTGACCGTCGACGGTGAGACTCGATACAGCAAAACGCTCAGCGAGCGGATGCCTGGCCTGGACACCGATGGTCAGTGGATGCAGCGTCCCAAATCGGGTCCGAAGGGTCGAAGCAAGAAGGCGAACAAGGGCATCGGACTCGACAAGTACTCCGGGAAATGCGAGACGGCACCGAAGAAGCGTCGCTGAGGCAGGACTCGCCTAGCCGGGAATATCGGTCCACTGAGCTTCTTGTTCGGGCGTAACCGGGATCGGGTGCACGATGCGCTCGGTCACCGGTAGTGCTTTCCCGGCCTCGATGGCGTCCCATTTGAATTCACCGCACCGTCCCAGCGGGAGCACCGGCCGCATCCCGAGTCTGATCGTCGATCAGCCAGACGGTCGGTGGGATCGCTTGATCGACGCGACAGTTCATATCTCGCGGATCCGACGGCCCCAAGTCTTCGGCGGACAACGTCGGTAGAGGCATCAGTTCCCGCTCAGGGTCGGACGTAGTACATCCCGAGAGCACCGCTGCCGCTAACAATCCGACCAGTATCCTTGAAGAATCCATTTCCCGAACATCGCGTGACTGCGGGATATGCGCCGATTCTTCTTTGTGGCGGTGACTGTTGCACTTTGTGGGTATTCGGCGGTGGAAGTCCACCCCGAGTGAACAGAGGCAACGTCCATGACCGAAGTGCAGAACGCCGTCCGCAAGCCCAGCATTGTCGATTCTGTTCTCAATTCTCCGCTCGCCGGATTAGCGCCGTGGATTTTGCTGTCGTTGGTGTCCGGACCAGGCCGATTCGAGGCGTCCGCCGCAGCGGCACTCGGGTTGACGCTGCTGATCGCCGCTGCAAGTCACCGTCGGGGCAGCAAACTGAAGTTGTTGGGAATGTTCGACATTCTGTACTTCGGGATACTCGCCGCAATTGGTTTGTTCGCGTCGGCCGACACCATCCGATGGTTCGAACTGTGGGGCGGCGAAATGACCAACATCGCCTTGGTTGTCTTCGCATTCGGTTCGATGCTTCTGCGCAATCCGTTCACTATGCAGTACGCGAAAGAGTCTGCACCACCGGAAACGTGGACAACACCGCTCTTTCTGCGGATCAACTACACCATCACGTTGGTATGGGCACTGTCGTTCCTGTGGTCTGCGATCGTCGGGTTCTACGGCGACGCCGTGTTGGGCTCCAGCGGCAATTTCTGGACCGGGTGGATCCTGCAGTTGGGCGGCATGATCTTTGCGGTCTCGTTCACCGAGTGGTATCCGGAGTACGCACCGAACAAAGCGCTCCAGGCTCTGGGAGTGCCGACTGATCCGCCGCAACCGATCGCTCGACTGTTCGACTTCCTACCGGTTTTTGTAGTCATCACCGGAATTGCGGGATTGGTGACGGATTCGGTGTCCACCGCGGTGGGTGTCGCGCTGATCGTCGTCGGTGCGATTGCCTATGTGATCATGTGGCGCATAGCTGCTCGCGTTCTTCCTGAGAGCGATGGAAGTTAGGCCCCTTTTCCTCTAGTGAGCACCGACTCCAGAGTGCTGGAAACGGTGCTCACTGTGCACGAACTGTGCCAGCTTCCGCTCACTACCACCCTGAACTCCCCGGTGATCCGAGGTTCTCGAGCAAACCTGCCGGCGCCCCAGCCTGGATAAACGCGAGCGCTGCAATCGCGTCGTTGACCGCGTGAGTGAGGTAGGTGCTGACCGCGTCGGCAACGTCGCCGAGGGCACCGGCAGGAGTGATCGTCACCGCGAACGGACGTTCCGCGGTCGGGAGATCAACGGTGACGGTAGCGGTGACGACGGTGTCGGCGGTGTTGGGCAACGACATCAAGTTGGTGTTGAAATCGGTGACCGGACTGTCCGCTGATGCGGTACCGACTGGACCGCCCAGGGTGATCGCGACAGCGAGTGCGCCGGTGCCGAGTACCGCGGCGGTCCGGGACCAACGAGTGGGCGCTTCGAGAACATTCACAGACGGACTCCCTTATCGCGGTGACTGAATCCCTGCACGGGATACAGAGCGGCCACGAATGCAACCACTATCGAGGAAGATAACGGACATAGACCGCAAGGTGGCGTTGTTCGGTGCGATGTGTTCGGCCGGGTCACGGAAGCTAGGCCCCTTTTCCTCTAGTGAGCTCTGTTTTCAGCATGCTGAATACAGAGCTCACTGTGCAGAAACGGTGCCAGCTTCATGCGGGGTGGCTATTTACGAGCCGAAGCTGCTCGGTCGAGCGCGATCACCGTCACCGTGCCGGTGGTGGTCCAGTTGACGACGTAGGCGTTGCCGTTAGAGGTGATCGCTATCCAGTCCGGTTGCTAACGACTGCGGTGTTTGGCTGCGGTGTTTGGCTGCGGGTGGACCGGGGGATACAGCAAACACTGGCTCATTCATCCGTGCCGATAGTTGTCTTGCGCGATCTTCACGCCTGACACCTGCCGGCACGGGTGTATGCCTGATTGGTGAACGTTGTTGGAATGAAATAGTTTCGGAGTGAGTTCGTATCAGAGAAGGGCTCGCAGATGTTGTCTGTATTGCAGTACCCCATCCAACGACAAAGACCGCCCGGTAAACAACCGGACGGTCTTGATCGAAGTGCTCGGGAGAGCGCTAGAGAATCAAGCTCCGCGACGCTTGGCCTTGAGGAGGTCCATACGCTCCTTGAGGAGTTCTTCGAGCTCCTCGACGGAACGACGCTCGAGCAGCATGTCCCAGTGGGTGCGCGGCGGCTTGACCTTCTTGGCTTCGGGAGCAGTTCCCTCCATGAGGGCACCCTCGAGGCCGTTGCGGCACATCCAGACGCCGGGGATCTCGGCTTCGTCGGCGAACGGGATGTCAAAGATCTCACCGTTGTCGCACTTGTATTTCGCCATACGACGGGGGGCGAGGTCATGGTCACGGTCGGTCTCGTAGCTAACAGCTCCGAGACGGCTACCTCGAAGTACGCGATCTGCCATGGTGGTGTCCTCTCTTCGTTCGTCACCGCTGGTGGGCGCCCGGTGTTGGGGCGTAGACGCTCACACTCATCTACAACGCCACGAGTCCCCGATTGGTTCCCGTGTGGCGAGAAGACGCAACCTCCCCATCTTACCGGTTACTGCACGCGCACATTGAGGGCCTCCGAATCTCGAGTAAAGTGTGCAGACATGACGACCAGCATGCGACCGAGAAGCGCCGGGAATCCCTGCGTCTGGTGCGGTCGTGCGGTTGCGGCGGTCGGAGTTGGACGGCGGCGGCGGTATTGCTGCCAGTCGTGCCGTCAGCGTGCGTATGAGCAGCGTAGTGCTGTGAAAGGCACCGCAATTCCCGCTGACGCTGTCATCTTGACGGCCGGCGAGGCATCCGAACTCGTTGATCGGATGTTCGAAGTGCGCTGCGCTGCGGAAGATGTCGCGACTGCGGTCGCGGAAGGTGCCGATACTGCCGAGCTCATTTCGATGTGCGAGCAGTTGACTGCACTTGCCCGCGAAGCGGAACGTTTCCGATGACGCTAGCCTGGGCAACCAGTTTGTAGCTGTGTGCACGGCACCGCGCCAGTGCGGCGTGCCGGACACATAACGAAACACAACTCAAATCCTTACTAGTTCGGACCTTCGGGGAGGTTCGAACTCCGAGCCGACCCACTTTCGTGGTCGATGACCTCACCGGCAGGGCTCACAAGGATCGTTCACATGGTTTCCACTCTCGATATCGAGGCGGTGCGATGTACTTGTTCAATCCCCGAACCACACTTTCTCCACTCCACACCCAGCACACCAGCCGGGGGTGGTTGTGATGAGCACCGAGAATTCGAACAACGAGGTCAGTACCCGAGAGTCTGCACCGAGAACACTCCCGGCCGGCGCTTTCCCGTTGTCTGCGGTGCAGCGGAGCATGTGGTTCGCGCAGCAGCTTCATCCGGCGGTTCCGTACTTCGTCGCGCAGTACATCGAGGTCCATGGCGATCTGGATATCGGCTTGTTGTCTCGATCTGCGGTGACGGCGGCGCATGAGTTCGAATCGCCGTTCCTGCGGTTGATGTACCCGGACGGGGAACCGTGCCAGATAGTCGACCCCACGATCGATGCAACCGTCGACTACTTCGATTTCCGTAACCATGAGGATCCCCGCGCAGCTGCGTCGGAGTGGATGGACAACGACCACGCGACCACTCTCGATCTGACCCGGGACCGGTTGGTCGAGATGACGATTCTGCAAACGGGGGATCGAGATTACCTGTGGTACACACGAATTCACCATGTGGCGCTCGACGGCTACAGCGGCATGACCATCGTCAACCGGATCGCGGCGCTCTACACGGCTGAACTCGAAGGCCGTGAACCCGCCGTCAACAAGGCCCTTGATCTGGCGAAGCTCTCCGAATTGGACCAGACGTACCGTGCATCGAGTCGCTTCGATGCGGACCGAGAGTACTGGGCGGAGCGCGTTGCCGGCGTGGAACACGGTTCGACGCTTTCGGATCGGGAAGCGCCACCGCAAGCCCACTCGCAGGTGGTGACCGGGGAGCTGTCAGAAGATTCGCTAGCCTCCTTGGACGAATGGAGTTCACGTTCGGGCGCCACGTCGGCGGCAGTACTGATCGCGGCGTTGGCCTGCTACTTGTCGCGTCGTACGGGCTACGGAGACGTCCTGATCAATCTGCCGGTTTCGGCGAGAACTACTGCGCCGTTACAACGGTCCGGCGGCATGTTGGTGAACGTCGCGCCCCTGCACATCGAGGTACGCCCTGGAGACACTGTCGACGATCTGGTGGGGCGGGTGCAGTTGGAACTGCTCGGCGCTCTGCGACATCAACGGTGCAGCCTCGAGGACATTCGACGTGACGCCGGATTGTCCGCCGAGGACACGCGGTTGTCCGGACCGATGATGAACGTGATGCTCTTCCACCAGGAAATCACGCTGGGTTCGATGACCGGCGAGTACCACATCGTGACGTCGGGTCCGGTCGAGGATCTGCTGGTCAACATCTATCAGAGTGGAACTTCGGTCAAGACTTTGATCGAGTTCCGAGCAAATCCCGATCGCTACACCCGGGAGGAGCTCGACGAGCATCAGGCGAACTTCTCGGAGTTGGTCAGTGAACTGATCGCAGCCGGCCCGGGAACACCACTCGATCAGGTGCATCGCTCCAGCGCCAAGGCCGGCGAGCAGATCACGAGGGATCGTGAACTCGAAGCGTTCTGGGCTTACGAGTTGATGGACGCTCCCGAAGGTGCCTCCGTAGTCCTCGATCGTCCCCGGACATCGGAGTTGCGGGCGAATTTCGGCACTGTGCGGACATTGATGTCGCCACAGGTCTACGACCGTGTCGTGGCAATGACCCGGAACACCGAGACCACGGTATTCAGTGTCGTTCACGCCGCACTGGCGGTCATGCTCTCGCACATCACGAATACCGACGACATCGTGCTCGGCGCTCGGTTCGGGTCGGACTCGCAGTTGGTCCCGGTGCGCATCACGATCACCCCGGATCGGCCCTTCACGGATCTGTTGAATGCTGTTGCCGCCCATGACGACGAGATCCGCCGACATGTCAGCCCTGACGCAGTGGACGCGGCAGAAATACATGTAGCACTGAACGAGGGGAGTCCCGACGTCAGGCGCGACGACTTCAGTCCGGCAATCGACATCAGTCTGGAAATTGATGTCGTGGAGCAAGAAGGAACGCTGACCTTCGCGGTCGCCTTCGACCAGAGCGTTCTCGACGAACAGTCCGCTCACCTGGTGTGCACTCGGATCCAGCGAATACTGGCCGCCGCACTCGAAGCCCCGGACACCCCCGTCGGTGATCTTCAGATTCTCGACGACACGGAATTCGAGCACCTGCGCTCGGTGTCCGGCTCGCCCGCATCGGAAGCCCAAACCCTGGACGAGCTACTTTGTGCTGCAGCCGAATTGAACCCGGATGCCGACGCGATTGTCGTCGGCGATCAGGTTCTGACCTACCGTGAACTCGACGGCCGATCGAACGCCCTGGCCCGGGAACTGATCACTCAAGGCGTCGGACCGGGCACGTACGTGGCACTTGCACTGACACGTTCGATGGAATCGGTGATCGCCACCTGGGCTGTGGCCAAGGCCGGCGGCGCATTCCTACCCGTCGATCCCAACTATCCACCCGGCCGTATCGAGCACATGCTCACCGATTCCGGGACGCGCGTCGGGATCTGCCTGCCCGGCGTCGCAGACAGTTGGGGCGTTGACGCCTTGTGGCTGGCACCCGGAGGCCAGCAGCATTCGACTGAGCCCCTCGACGACACCGACCGCATCCGGCCGCTGAGAATCGACGACCCCGCTTATCTGATCTACACCTCGGGTTCGACCGGTCTGCCCAAGGGCGTCGTGGTCACTCATCGCGGATTGAGCAGTTTCGCGGACGAGCAGCGGATCAGGTTCGGTATCGCATCAGATTCACGGACCTTGCACTTCTCGTCCCCGAGCTTCGACGCCTCCGTTCTCGAGTTGCTCCTTGCATTCGGCGCCGGCGCCACCATGGTGATCGCGCCGCCCACGGTGTACGGCGGGGAGGAACTGGCGAATGTCCTGCGCGACGGGCAGGTAACGCACGCCTTCATCACTCCGGCAGCTCTCGCGACGGTGGATCCGGACCACCTGCCGATTCTGCGGGTGATCGTGACCGGCGGCGACGCATGCTCGCCGACTCTCGTCGAACAGTGGGCCGGCCACCGGTTGATGTTCAACGCTTACGGGCCCACCGAGACAACAGTGGTTGCCACGTTGTCGAGACCGCTCCACCGCGACGTTCCGGTCACGATCGGAGTTCCGATGCGGGGAGCGTCGGCGATGGTGCTGGATTCTCGCCTTCATCCCGTCCTGGTGGGTGTCGCCGGGGAACTGTACGTCAGCGGCGTCGGCTTGGCCCGCGGCTATCACGGACGCGCTGCCACGACGGCCTTGCGCTTCGTGCCCGCGCCGAACGGGTTGCCGGGGGAGCGGATGTACCGGACGGGCGATCTGGCTCGTTGGAACCGCGACGGCGAGTTGGAATACCTGGGCCGCAGTGACTTCCAGATCAAGATCCGCGGCTTCCGCGTCGAACTCGGTGAGATCGACGAAGTTGTCCGTCGGCATCCGAGCGTCGACGAGGCAGTGACCGTCGGAGTGACCGGCAACAGCGGTGAGACGCTGCTGGCGTGTTACGTCACGGCTGCACCCGGGATGCGTGTCGACGTATCCGAGTTGACAGCGCACGCGGCGGCCTTTCTGGCACCGCACATGGTTCCCTCACGCATCGTCGTGCTTGACACGATTCCCCTGACTCCGGCCGGCAAGATCGACCGGAATTCGCTGCCGTCCATCGACACAGCGGTGGGGGCCCGCGAGTACCGTGCCCCCGAAAGCTCCACCGAAAAGCGAATTTCCGCCGTGTACTGCGACCTGCTCGGAATCACCCGCGCCGGCGCAGACGACAGTTTCTTCGAACTCGGCGGCGACTCACTGGTTGCGACGCGTGTCGTAGCCCGCGTGAACGGCGCGCTGGGCACCTCGCTCAGTGTGCTCGACCTGTTCGAGGCCCCGACCGTGGCAGGATTGGCTGCACGCGCTGATCATTCCGACTCGCGGGAAGTTCATCTGCCGGCACTGACGAGGATTCCACGACCCGAACCGATTGCGGCGTCGTTGGCGCAGCAACGGATGTGGTTGACCAACCAACTCGATCCGGCGTCGCCGGCGTACAACATTCCGATCGCCGTGCGGATGACCGGTGACCTTGATTTCTCGGCACTCGAGATTGCATTGCGCGATGTCCTCATCCGGCACGAGTCACTGCGCACGGTGTTCCCGGCGTCGGCGAACGGCCCGGTACAGCACGTTCTCGACGTGGACGATGTGGCATCCGAACTCACTGTCGAGGTGTGCTCGGCCGGTGCGGTGCGTGCCCGCGCCGACGAAGTTGCACGCGCCGGGTTCGACGTCACGTCCGCTCCGCCGGTGCGAATGGTTCTGTTGGAAGTGTCTGATCAGGATCACGTGTTGGTGCTGGTCGTGCACCACATTGCCGGCGACGGATTGTCGATGGCCCCGCTGGCCCGTGACGTGATGGTCGCCTACACCGCCCGGGTATCGGGGCGCGTACCCGCATGGCTACCGCTCGAGGTCCAGTACGGCGACTTCAGCGAGTGGCAGCGGCGCGCGCTCGGTGATGCGGCGACACCGGATTCGATCCTCGGCTCACAATTGCGTTTCTGGACGAATGAACTCGATGCCCGCGACGAACTGCCGGAACTTCCGATGGATCATCCGCGGCCGGCGCAAGGCGCTCTGCGCGCCCATAACCTTGATTTCACGATCGACACACCGACGTATCAGCGGATAGCAGCAATCGCTGCTGATCACGACGCCAGCGTGTTCATGGTCGTCCACGCCGCTCTGGCGGTACTCCTCGCCCGAGAATGCGGCGGAAACGACGTCGTCATCGGCACGCCGGTCGCGGGTCGCAGTGAACGTGCCCTCGACGACGTCGTCGGCATGTTCGTGAACACGCTCGCGCTGCGAACTGTCATCGACGGCGACGCGAGTTTCGAGGACACCGTCTCGCGTACCCGCGCGACGGACGTGGCGGCATTGCGGCACAGCGACATTCCCTACGACCTGCTGGTTGACGCCTTGGAGAGTGATTCACCGCTGTTCCAGGTCATGCTGGTGATGCAAGGTTCCCCACCGACGGAGGTGGCGTTGCCGTCGCTGAACGTCGTGGTGGAGGAACTATTAACCGGCGCAGCTAAATTCGATCTTCAGGTCATCATCACCGAGCAGTCCGATCACCTCGACGGCCGATTGAACTACGCCAGTGATCTGTTCGATTCCGACACTATGTCGGGGTTGGCGGACCGGTTCGTTTCCCTGTTGGACGAGGTGAGCGCACACCCGGAATCCGTGGTCGGCGACGTCGATCTGTGTGCGCCGGGCGAGCGGGCCCTGGTGCTCGAGCGGTGGAACGCAACCCGCCGGGAACTGGGTGAATACACTCTTGATGATCTGGTTCGCGCTCAGGTAGCGCGGACACCTCAGGCGCCGGCACTACAGTTCGGCGACACAGTTCTGACCTACGCACAATTCGACAATCAGGTGAACGCGCTCGCACGAACGTTGATCTCACGCGGTGTCGGCCCGGATCAGCGCGTCGCAGTTGCAATGCCGCGCTCGTTGGAACTGCTGGTCGCCATTCATGCGGTCATTCGCAGCGGCGGCGCGTACGTCCCGGTGGATCCGGATCATCCGGCCGAGCGGATCGGATACGTCTTCTCCGTAGCCGACCCCGTGTGTGTCCTCGCGATGGCCGGTAGCCACGGAAACCTGCCGACGGATATCGAGATCATCGATGTCGACCTGGCACCGGAGGAGACTGCGCGATCGGTCACCGACGCTGATCGAATTTCACCGCTCCGGCCCGACAACACCGCCTACGTCCTCTTCACCTCCGGTTCGACCGGACGTCCGAAAGGTGTTGCAGTATCGCACCGTTCGATTGTCAATCGTCTGCGGTGGATGCAGGGAACCTACTCTCTCGAAGCGTCCGACGTCGTCCTTCAGAAAACGCCGATCACCTTCGACGTGTCGGTGTGGGAACTGTTCTGGCCCCTGAACACCGGGGCGAGATTGGTGATCGCTGCACCGGACGGTCACCGCGACCCGCTATACCTGTCCACTCTGATCGCCGAGCGCGCCGTGACCACAGCCCACTTCGTTCCGTCGATGCTCGCGGAGTTCGTTGCCGCGACGTCGCGCGACGAATGCGCGAGCCTGTCCCAGGTGTTCAGCAGTGGTGAAGCGCTACCGTCGGCAACTGCCCATGACTTCACCCGTATCAGCAATGCGCACCTGTACAACCTGTACGGACCGACCGAAGCGGCCGTGGACGTGACCGCGGCCGAGTTCCTGCACGAACCCGGCGCGTCGGTTCCGATCGGTGCCCCGGTCTGGAACACACAGGTGTACGTGCTGGACTCGCGCCTGCACCCGGTTCCAGTCGGGATCCACGGCGAGTTGTACCTCGCGGGCGTGCAGTTGGCCCGCGGTTACTTCGGACGAAGTGATCTCACGGCCGACAAATTTGTTGCCGATCCCTTCACTCCGACAGGTTCGACGCGGATGTACCGCACCGGAGACATCGTGCGGTGGCGCGCCGACGGTCAACTCGACTACATCGGTCGACGCGATTTCCAGGTCAAGATTCGCGGATTGCGGATCGAATTGCCCGAGGTGGAAGCGGCGATGCTGCGCGCCCCCGGTGTCATTGCGGCAGCGACCCGCGTGCACCACGACGCCACACTCGGCGATTCACTGGTGGGGTATGTGATCGCGGCGAAGGGGGAAACACTCGATCACGACGAGATCCGCCGTGTTCTCCGCTCGGAACTTCCCGCGTACATGGTGCCGCCCGTGATCATCGAGATGGACGGCTTCCCGTTGGGTTCCACCGGAAAACTTGATCGACCAGCCTTGCCCGCTCCCTCCTTCGGCGGCGTCCGCACCTATCTGGCGCCGAGCACACCCGTCGAAACGCAGTTGGCGCACGTACTCGAGGAACTGTTGGGTATCGACGCGCTCAGTGTCGACGACAATTTCTTCGAGCGAGGCGGCAACAGTCTGATCGCAGCGCGTGCGATCGCCCGCATCAATGATGCTCTTGCACTGAATCTTTCGATCCGCGATATCTTCGATGCACCGACAGTTACCGAACTGGCGGCGATCTGCGAACGCTCCCACACCCTGGTGGCCGGCATTCCGCTCGAATCGATGCCCCGCCCCAGTCGAATCCCGTTGTCGTTGGCACAGAAGCGAATGTGGTTCATCAACCAGTTCGACACGACCTCCTCCGCCTACAACGTTGCCATCGCCATCCGGTTGCGCGGCACACTCGTTCGCAGCGCGATGGAGAGCGCGATCGGCGACGTCCTGACGCGGCACGAGTCGCTGCGCACACAATTCCCGATGATCGACGGAATTCCGGCCCAGGTCGTCGTCGAACCCCACGACGCGTTGGCGAGCCTTCCGCTCTCGCTCGCCGGGGCAGACGAAGTGTCGGACCGGATAACTCAGCTGACGGAGCGAGGATTCGACGTCACGAGCGCGCCGCCGTTGCGAGCGGAACTGATCCAGGTCTCCGAACGCGAGCACGTCCTCGTCGTGGTGGTTCATCACATTTGCGCCGACGGTTTCTCGATGGCACCGCTGGCCCGAGGCGTTATGTCCGCGTACTCCGCCCGTACCCGGGGAAATGCGCCTGATTGGGATCCGTTGCCCGTTCAGTACGCAGACTTCGCGTTGTGGCAGCAGCGGGCGCTCGGGGAAATCACCGACGGCACCAGCGTGCTGTCCGGTCAACTGGACTACTGGAGCGCACGACTGGCTGGGCTTCCCGAACTGCTCCAACTTCCGGTGGACCACCCGCGCCCCCGCGTGCAGGATCTGTCCGGTGCCGTGGTGCCGTTCGAGATTTCTGCCGATGTTCACCGGCGGTTGATCATGACGGCGCAGGACAATCGCAGCAGCCTCTTCATGGCAGCGCACGCGATGTTCGCACTCCTGCTCTCACGGCTGTCCGGGATGGACGACATTGCGATCGGTTCGCCGATCGCCGGGCGCGGCGACGCACTGCTCGACCGCATGGTCGGCATGTTCGTCGGAACCTTGGTCCTGCGCACGGGACTCGACCCGGCACGTTCCTTCGCCGACGTGCTCACCCAGGTGCGCGGCGTCGACCTCGACGCTTTCGACAACGCCGATATTCCGTTCGAACGGATCGTGGACGCGTTGGCGCCCGAACGGTCCACGTCGCACTCTCCGTTATTCCAGGCAATGCTCGAGTTCAAGAACACCGAGAACCCGACACTGAGTTTCGAGGGCCTGGACGTCGACGTCCTTGATCTGGCGACAGTGGTCTCCAACTTCGACCTCCAGTTGACGCTCGCCGAGAAATTCGACGAACACGGTGAACCGGCCGGTATCGACGCCGGTTTCACCTACGCCACCGCACTGTTCGACCGTTCCAGTGTCGAGCGGTTCGCGCAGTACCTGATCCGCATCGCGGACGCCGTCACACAATCGCCGCATGTGCCGGTCGGCGACATCGAGTTGGTGGAGAGCACCGAGAATACTCCCAGCGGAAACGCCCCGGAACCCGCTCTGCTGCACCACATCCTCGAAGCGAATTACCGCAACGATTCCGTCGCCCTCGTCTTCGGCGACACCGAGATCACGTTCAAGATTCTCGATCGCCAAGCCAATCAGCTTGCGCGAGTACTCATCTCGCGTGGGGCCGGTCCGGAAACAGTTGTCGCGCTCGCCTTGCCGCGATCGGTGGAATCGGTCGTGGCAATCTGGGCGCTCGCACGCACCGGTGCCGCGTTCGTTCCCGTCGACCCGGCGTATCCAGCGGATCGCATTCGGCACATGATCACCGATTCCGGCGCCCTCACAGTGTTGACCGTCGCCGCCCACGAGGACGCGATTCCGGACGGCGTGAGCACCCTCGTGCTCGATTCGTTGGATGTGCGCGCAGAATGCGCCGCCACGTCCGGCGGCGCGATCGAGGATCGCGAACTTCACGCCCCACGTTCCCTCGACCACCCCGCCTACGTCATCTACACCTCCGGTTCGACGGGACTCCCCAAGGGCGTCATGGTCACCCACCGCGGGTTGGCGGCGCTCGCCGAGCAGGAACGCACCACCTTCGGTGTCACCGCACGCTCACGGACCCTGCACTTCAGCTCACCGAGCTTCGACGCCTCCATCCTGGAATTGCTGATGGCGGTCAGCGCCGGCGCAGCGATGGTGATTGCGCCACCGACAATTCTCGGCGGCGACGAACTCACGGCATTGCTGCGCGATCAGCACGTCACACACGCCTTCATCACCCCGGCGGCACTATCCACTGTGAACGCGAGCAGTCTTGACGAGCTCGAAGCCGTCGGAACCGGCGGCGACGTCTGCCCACCGGAACTCGTCGCCGCGTGGGTCCGCCCGGGCCGCATCATGATCAACGCGTACGGACCCACGGAATCGACTGTCGTCGCGAGTATCACGCGGCCGTTGACGCCGGCACGCACTGTCACGATCGGCCGCCCCTCACTCGGGATCGCCTGCTCCGTCCTCGATGCCAGATTGCATCCGGTCCCGATCGGAGTGGCGGGGGAGCTGTACGTGCGCGGCGACGGTGTGGCACGCGGGTACCGAAACCGGGCGGCGACCACCGCCGAACGTTTTGTCGCCGACCCCGCCGGACTTCCCGGATCGCGCCTGTACCGCACCGGCGACCTCGTCCGCTGGAACACGTCCGGTGAACTCGAATACCTGGGCCGGAGCGACTTCCAGGTCAAGATCCGCGGATTCCGCATCGAACTCGGCGAAATCGAAGCGGCACTCGCTCAGTGCCCCGGTGTGGCGCAATCCGTCGCGACCACCTTCACTCGCGACAACGGGCCCGTCCGCATCGTCGGTTACGTCGTGCCGTTCGATCCTGCAGCGGCGCCGCTGGACCCCAGCGACATCATCGCGGTGGTCACCGCACACCTCGCGCCGCACATGGTCCCGTCGGCGATCGTGATCCTCGACGAACTGCCCCGCACATCCAACGGCAAGCTTGATCGCCGAGCACTCCCACAACCCGATTTCGCCGCCCAGCACCCACGCTCCCGCAGTGCGGAAACCGAACTGGAAACGACCCTGGCGGCGTTGTTCGCCGACGTCCTGGCCGTTGACAGTGTCGGCGTGGACGATTCCTTCTTCGCGCTCGGCGGAGATTCGATCATGTCGATCCAACTTGTTGCGCGCGCTCGCAGCGCCGGATTGGTGTTCTCCCCCCGTGATGTGTTCGAAGCCAAAACCGTTGCGGGGTTGGCGGCGGTCATCGAACTCGACGAAGGCACCGCGCCGGTCGTACTCGACGAGCTCGACGGCGGCGACATCGGCGCCATGCCGCTGCTACCGGTGGCACAGTGGTGGCTCGGCAGGTTCGGCGATACCGTGAGAGACAATCCAGCCGGTCTCGACTCGTTCTCCCAAGCCACCGCGCTCAACGCACCAGCCGACCTTCACTCCATCGAACAACTCACAGCGGCAATGCAAGTTGTTCTCGACAGGCACGGCGCACTGCGCGCGCGGCTCGAACTGACACCGACTCGGCAGTTGATCGTCGGCGACGTCGGCAGCATCGACGCCGCCCACGTCTGCCGGGAAGTGCGAGTGAACGCCGAACCGGGAACCGCGGACTTCGACGCGGCCATCGTGGACGCACTCAACGATGCCCGCGACGCACTGGACCCGCGGAACGCGTCGATGGTCCGCGTGGCCTGGTTGGTGGGCACCTCGGGCGCCGGACGCCTACTGCTGGTGATCCACCACCTCGCGGTGGACGGTGTTTCCTGGCGCGTGCTGGTACCGGAACTTGCCGCGGCGTTCCATCAGCTCGACGCCGGTCTCACTCCCGTCGTGACAGACACCCCTCCTGGAACAGCCGTTACTGCCGAGACGTCGTTGCGGCGGTGGAGTACGGCACTCACCGAGATCGCGCCCACTCGCCGCGGCGAAATCGGCCTGTGGCGGTCCATGCTCACCGGCGCCGATCCACAGATCGGTGCACGCACGCTCGATCCGCGCCGCGATACGGCGTCGACGCAGGCCCGAGTGTCGGTGGAAGTCTCCGCGGACGTGTCCGAGACCGTGCTGACCGCTCTGCCCGCCCGGTACCGGGGATCAGTCAACGACGGACTGCTGGCCGCTCTGGCACTGGCGCTGACGCAGTGGCGTTCCTCGCGGGGAGTGCGCACCAACGACGTGCTCGTTTCGATGGAGGGCCACGGCCGTGAAGCTCACGTTGTTCCCGGCGCCGATATCGTGCACACGCTCGGCTGGTTCACCACGGTGTTCCCGGTGCGGGTCGATCTTTCCGGGGTCGACGTCGGTGCTGTCATGGCCGGGAGCGGAAACGCCGGCACACTACTCAAGTCCGTGAAGGAACTGCTCCGCAGCGTTCCGGACAGCGGCATCGGTTACGGCCTGCTCCGATACCTCGATGACGAAGGGCAACAGCAACTTTCGGGCCTTCAGGCGCCGCAGGTCTCATTCAACTACCTCGGCCGCTTCGGCGGCGGGGACGCAGATCAGGACACCACGGGCGATTGGGCATTGACATCCGACATCGATCTCGAGGCGTCCGCACACGGATCGGACATGCCGCTCGCCTCGGTCCTCGACGTCAATGCCGTGGTCACCGATATCGACGGACGCCCACACCTGACTGCCACGTGGGCGTATCCGTCGGAGATGCTCGAGGAACGCGACGTCCGCGAAATCGCTGATCTGTGGGTGAGCGCCCTCGGCGTGCTCGCCGAGCATGCCGAGCGCACCGAACACGGCGGTTTCACCCCGTCCGACCTCACCCTCGTGAACCTCGGTCAAAGCGCGATCGAACGCTTCGAGGAGCAGATCCCCGACCTCGCCGACATCTGGTCACTCTCGCCGTTGCAAGCGGGATTGTTGTTCCATGCGCGGTACGCCGAGCACACCGTCGACGCGTACACCGTCCAGTTGACTCTCGAACTCGATGGCGTCGACCCCGCTCGACTTCACCGCGCCACGCAGGCGCTCCTGGACCGCCACGAGAACCTCCGGACGTCGTTTGTCACGGACGACGACGGCAATTCCGTGCAAATCGTGCATAGCGATGCCGTCGTGCCGTGGACCGAGATCGATATCTCCCCACTGCCCGCCGGTGATCAGCAAGCGGAACTGCAGAACCTCATGCGGGCAGATCGAATCCGCGGATTCGACATGGCCACCGCGCCGTTGCTCCGCTTCCTGCTCCTACGCACCGGCGACGACACCTACCGCCTGATCCTGACCAACCATCACATCCTCCTCGACGGTTGGTCCATGCCGTTGCTGGTGCGCGACCTGCTCACGCTGTACGCGACGGATTCCGATACCAGTGCACTCTCACGCGTGCACCCGTACCGGGCGTATCTCGACTGGCTTTCGCACCGGGACACCGAAACGGCACTGCGCGCCTGGTCGCAGGCCTTGGACGGACTCGACGAGCCGACCATGCTCACGGAAGCACGTTCCGTCGGGGAACTGTCCGCCACCTCACGGTCGACGCTGATCTCGCTCGACGAACACCACACACAGGCTTTGCGCGAGTTCATTCGCTCCCGCGGGCTGACCATGGCGTCGCTCGTTCAGGTCGGCTGGGGAATTGTACTGGCGGACCTGATGGGCCGCGACGACGTCGTCTTCGGCGGCACTGTCTCCGGGCGTCCACATCAGGTGGCCGGTGTCGAGTCGATGGTCGGACTGTTCATCAACACCGTGCCCATTCGCGTTCGGTTGGACGCGCAAGAATCGTTGGCCGACTTGTGTGTTCGAGTCCAAGACGAGCAGAGCGCGTTGCTCGACCATCACTACGTCGGGCTGCCCGACATCTCGACCGCGGTGGGCGCCGCTGCCACCTTCGACACGTTGACGGTGTTCGAGTCGTATCCGGTGGATCGGACGGGACTATCTGCCGGCACCGATATTGCCGGAATGCACGTCCTCGACGTCCACGACGCCGAAGACGCCGCGCACTACCCCCTGGCTGTTATCGCCTCCACCGCCGACGGACAGTTCCGGCTCAAGTTCGAATACTTCCCGGGTGTCCTCGCCGACCGAGACGTCGACTCCATCGCTCATAGGCTGATGCGGACCATCGAACTGATTGCCTCCCATCCCGAAACGCCGCTGGCACACCTCTCACTGATGCCCGAGAGCGAAGTGCGGGAGCTGGTTCCCGCCCGCGGCCGGCCAGGAGGATCGTCGCGCACTCTCGCGCAGATCCTCACCGACACCGCCGCGCAGTTCCCGGAGCGGATCGCGCTGTCCGCCGGTAATCGCCGGCTCACCTATGCGGAACTCGACGAACGGTCCGATCAACTCGCACACGTTCTCATCGCCGACGGTGTCCGGCCCGAGGATCGGGTGGCCATCGGTATCAGCCGGTCCGTTGAATCCGTCGTCGCGATGTGGGCGATCACCAAGACCGGTGCCGCGTTTGTCCCCGTCGATCCCACATACCCACGTGAGCGCATCACGTTCATGCTCGACGACTGCGACGCCCACATCGGACTGACCACTGGCGAATTTGCCGCGAACCTGCCTACCGGCATCAGATGGATCATCCTCGACGATGTCTCCGTCGCACCATCTCGCGGTCCGGTCCTGGTCCCGGTTCGTCTCGACAACGCCGCCTACGTGATCTACACCTCCGGCTCCACCGGGCAACCGAAGGGCGTTGTCGTCACACACTCCGGACTGGAAAACTTCGCCGACGCACAACGCGAGATGTACGGGGTGGACGAGCACTCCCACACCGTTGCACTCTCCTCGCCGAGTTTCGACGCCTCCGTGCTGGAATACCTTCTGGCGTTCCCGAACGGCGGAACGATGGTTCTGGTCCCGACAACCGTGTACGGCGGGACCGAACTGGCAACCGTGCTTCGCGACAACGCGGTCACCCACGGCTTCTTCACTCCCGCTGTCCTCAACTCGGTAGACCCGAGCGGAATCGACTCGCTGACATCGGTCATCGTCGGCGGTGAAGCCTGCCCACCGGAACTACTCCGTACCTGGGCGCCAGGCCGATCCTTCTTCAACCTGTACGGACCCACCGAAACCACGATCGGCGCCAACATCAGCGACCCGATCCCGGCCGACGGCGTCGTTGTGCTGGGTGGACCGATTCGCGGAGTCCACGAAGTAGTCCTGGACCGCAGGCTCCAACCCGTATCCGTGGGAGTACCGGGGGAGCTGTACATCGCCGGCGCCGGGCTTGCCCGCAACTACCATCGGCGCCGCGCCCTGACCAGCGCACGGTTTGTCGCAGATCCGTACGGAGACTCCGGCGACCGGATGTACCGTACCGGCGACGTGGTGCGCTGGCGCAGCGACCACACCATCGAATATCTGGGCCGTAGCGACTTCCAGGTCAAGATCCGCGGATTCCGTATCGAACTCGGGGAAATCGACACTGCGCTTGCCTCGATGCCCGGAGTCGAGTTCGCCATCACCGTGGCTGTGGCGGGTCCCGCCGAACTCACTGCACTCGCGTCGTACGTCCTCATCGGCAGTGAAGCAGCAGTGACCGTCGACGACATCACGGCGCAAGCCCGTGGGCAACTGCCCGCACACATGGTGCCGGCGAGCGTCATGATTCTCGATGAACTGCCGTTGACCGGAACCGGGAAAGTTAACCGAGCAGCACTTCCGGAACCCCAGTTCGATACTGCTGCAACAGATTTCATTGCACCCACTACGGAATTCGAACGATTGGTCGCAGCCGCCTTCGAAGAGGTGCTCGAAACAGGTCCGATCGGCATCTCCACCCACTTCTTCGACGCCGGCGGAAACTCGCTCACTGCGACTCGCGTCGTCGCCCGAGTCAACTCTGCCCTCGGTACCGACATCGGCGTGCGCGCGCTGTTCGATTCCCCAACGGTGCGGGCACTGGCCCATCACGTCGAGACCACAGACCCCGACCGCGCGCCGCGCCCACCGTTGACCCGACGCGAGTACCCCGACCCGATTCCGGTTTCGGTTGCCCAGAAGCGGATGTGGTTCCTCAACCAGTTCGACATCACCTCACCCGCGTACAACATTCCGCTCGCTGTCCGGCTGACCGGGCATCTCGATCAGGACGCTCTGGCCGCTGCCATCGAGGATGTTCTCGCCCGGCACGAAAGCCTGCGTACAGTGTTCCCGTCCATCGACGGAACCCCCACCCAGCGCATTCTCGCCGCTGCCGACGTCCCACTGAACCTCGACCCCGAACACGTCGAGGAACGGGATCTGATCAACCGGATCCTGGAGTTCGGATCTGCCGGCTTCGACGTCTCACAATCGGTGCCGCTGCGCAGCGCAGTCTTCGAATTGGCTCCGGACCAACACGTCCTCGTGATCGTGGCGCACCACATCATTGCCGACGGCTTCTCCATGAACCCCCTCGCCATCGACGTCGCCACCGCCTACGCAGCCCGCAGCGTCGGCGCAGCACCGACGTGGGCGGAACTACCGATCCAGTACGCCGACTTCACGCTGTGGCAGCTCGAACACCTCGGCAGCGAGGACGACAACACCTCGGAAATCACGCGGCAACTCGCGTACTGGACACGCCAACTCGCGAACCTGCCCGAACCGATCACCGTCCCCACCTCATTTCCCCGGCCGGCTCAGCAGTCGATGAGGGGAGCCGTCGCATCATTCGACATTCCCGCGAGCACACACCGCCTACTCGCCGACGTCGCCCGTCGGCACGGTGTCACCATGTTCATGGTCATGCACAGCGCGTTGGCGACCCTCGCAGCACGCTTGTCCGGGACCGACGACATCGTCATCGGCACCCCCATCGCCGGACGCGGTGAAGCCGAACTCGACCACCTCGTCGGAATGTTCGTGAACACACTGGTCCTGCGTACCCACCTCTCGTCCGACTCGTCCTTCGCAGATCTCCTCGACCAGGTACGCGAGGTAGACCTCGGCGCATTCCACCACGCCGATCTGCCCTTCGAACGGCTGGTCGACGCCCTCCATCCCGACCGCTCGACGTCGCAGACTCCGCTGTTCCAGGTACTCCTCGAATTCCGCAACAACGTGGAGCCGACGCTCACCCTGCCCGGTCTGACCGTCTCCGGAGTGGAGATCGATCTACCCGTCGCCAAATTCGATCTGCAACTTTCCGTCACCGAACACTATGGCGAACGCGGTGAACCCGGCGGAATTTCTGCTGAATTCATTTACGCCCGTGACCTTTTCGACGCAGACCTCATGGCGACCTACGCACGCCGCTTTACCTCACTACTCACGGCGGCAGCGCAGGAGCCGACCGTCGCACTCGGCGACATCGAGATCCTCGACGATGTGGAGCGCCGCGCTGTCCTGACCGAGTGGAATGCACCGGGATACGCCGAACTCACCGGCACCGAAACCATCTCGAGCCGATTCTCCTCCAGAGTGGCTGAGCACAGTGCTGCCATCGCGCTCGGCGACGAGCACACCGCCATCACCTACGCAGAACTCGACGCCCGCGCCAACCGCCTGGCCCGATTGCTCATCGCCCAGGGCATCGGTCCCGAGTCCCTCGTCGCGGTGGCGCTGCCGCGCACCGTCGATCTCGTGATCGGACTACTCGCCGTCATCAAGAGCGGCGCCGCGTATCTACCGATCGACGTCACCTACCCCGCCGAGAGGGTACGGTTCCTCTTCGACGACGCCGCGCCGCGATGCTTGATCGCCACCGACGAATTCCGGGGCATGCTGCCCACCGAGGTAGTCGATTCGGTCTTCTCCGTCATCGAACTGGGATCAGGCGCGATCGCGGTGCAGCTGGATCACCTGTCTCCGTCCCCGATCACCGATACCGATCGCCTGGCGCCGTTGCACCCCGAGTCAATTGCGTACATCATCTACACCTCGGGATCGACGGGTCAGCCCAAGGGCGTACTCGTCAGCCATCGCAACGTCCTGACCCTGATGGACAACGCATCGCCGACATTCGAGTTCGATCACACCGACGTGTGGACGATGTTCCACTCCTACGCCTTCGACTTCTCCGTCTGGGAACTGTGGGGACCACTCCTGCACGGCGGACGCCTTGTCGTCGTCGACTACTACACCACCCGATCCCCGGACATGTTCGACGAACTGCTGCGCCGCGAACGCGTCACTGTCCTCAACCAGACCCCGACCGCGTTCTACCAACTGGCCGAAGCTGATCGCGCACACCGTCCGAGCGACCAAGAACCCGATCTGGCCTTGCGTTACGTCATCTTCGGTGGCGAAGCCCTCGACCTCGGCCAACTCCGCAAGTGGTACAGCCGACGGGCCACTGCGTCGCAGCAGATCGATACTGCCGGGTCGCCGCAGTTGGTCAACATGTACGGCATTACCGAAACAACCGTCCACGTCTCTCGCATCGCACTCACCCGAGACGACGCGGATCACGCCGCCGCCAGCATTATCGGCCGCGGCCTGCCCGGGATGAACGTCTACGTCCTCGACCAGCGGCTACGCCTCGTACCGCCCGGTGTCGTCGGCGAAATGTATGTTGCGGGTGATCAGGTCACCCGCGGCTACCTCGGGCGGCCGGCATTGACCTCTACGCGGTTCCTACCTGATCCTTTCGGTGGTTCGGGGGATCGAATGTATCGAAGTGGGGACCTGGCGAAGTGGAACGGCGCCGGGCAGCTGGAGTATCTAGGTCGCAGCGATTTCCAGGTGAAGGTGCGCGGTTTCCGCATCGAACTCGGTGAAATCGAAGCGTCCATGCTCCGCTGCCCGGGCGTCGCGCAATCGGTAGCGATGGTGCGAAGTGACGGAGGCTCGAGTGAGCGGATAGTCGGGTACGTGGTGGCCGAAGCGGGCACAACAATCGATTCGGCCTCGGTGATCAACTCCGTCTCGACAGAGTTGGCGTCCTACATGGTTCCGACGGTCATCGTCGTACTCGATGCGTTGCCGTTGACCGTCAACGGAAAGCTTGATCGGCGTGCTCTACCCGCCCCGGATTTCGCGGTGCTGGCCACGAGCTCGGATTCAAGCCGAAGTCCTTCCAGCGCAGCGGAATCGGTGCTCGCAGATTTGTTCGCCGATGTTCTCGGGTTGCCCAGTGTCGGCATCGACGATTCGTTCTTCGGGCTCGGTGGCGATTCGATCATGTCGATCCAACTGGTCTCCCGCGCCAAGGCCGCGGGGTTGACGTTCACTCCGCGCGACGTGTTCGAAGCCAAGACCGTCGCCGGCCTGGCGCGTGTCGCCTCGCTCGAACCCACCGATGCGGTGCCGACGCTCGAAGAACTGCCCGGCGGCGGAACCGGAAGTATGCCTCTCACACCGATCATGGAATGGCTGCTGCAACGAAGCGGCGGTAATCTCGAACTGATCCGCAGCTACAGCCAAAGTGCACTGTTGTCGTTGCCGCGTCACGTCGTCGGGAGTGCGCTCGAACAGGCCCTGCAATCGCTACTCGATCACCACGACGCATTGCGCAGCCGACTCGACGTCGGACAGCGAAGAGAACCTGGTGACGTCGACGGACCGCATCGCCTGATCGTGGCCGAACCGGGCAGTGTCCGGGCCGAAGAGATTCTGCAGCGCGTCGAAATCACCTCTGAGAGCGGACCCGACTTCATCGAGGCCGCAGAACGTGCGATGCGCGAAGCGTCGGGACGGCTCGACCCGACAAACGGCGTGATGATCGCAGCCGTCTGGCTCGACCCCGTCGGAGGCCGCGAGCACGGCCGGTTGCTGCTGGTCATTCATCACCTCGCCGTCGACGGGGTGTCCTGGCGGATCCTCGTGCCCGACCTCGCGGTCGCGTACGGTGCCGCGCTCGAGAACACAGCAGCCCCATTGCCCGTCTCGGGGACCTCGGTACGCCGGTGGTCCACCGGATTGGCAGAACACGCGCCCACCCGGCGCACGGAACTGGCCCTGTGGAAGAACACCGCCGGTAAGGACGCCTTGCTCGGTTCACGGCACATCGACCCCGCCGTCGACGTCGGATCCACAGTCGACCGGATTACCGTGGACATTCCGACAGCAGTCACCGACGCCATCCTGACCGCTGTCCCACGCACGTTCGGGGGATCCGTGAACGACGGACTCCTCGCAGCGCTCGCACTGGCCGTCACTGGATGGCGACACTCCCACGGCAAACGAGGCACCGACGTCCTGATCAACCTCGAAGGCCACGGCCGCGAAGAAGATGCCGTGCCGGGCGCAGACCTCTCGCGCACCGTCGGATGGTTCACCACCATCTTCCCGGTGCGTCTGGATCTGGCTGGGATCAGCGTGATCGACGCACTGTCCGGCGGCGATGCCATTGCTTCAGCCGTGAAGTCCGTGAAGGAGACGCTGCTCGCGATTCCGGACAACGGCATCGGCTTCGGAATGTTGAAGTATCTCGACCAGTCGGCGCCCCTGCCCGCGCTGACCACCCCGCAGATCTCCTTCAACTACCTCGGCCGCTTCGCCGGCGCCGACGAGGGAGCCGGGGAGGTGCCGTGGTTGCCGGTTCCCGGCGTCACGCTCGACGAAGTTCACAGCGGAGACCTGCCGGCAGCTTCGGTCCTCGACATCAACACCGTCACCACCGACACCGCCGCCGGACCCGTTCTGCGCAGCACCTGGTCATTCCCTCGCGGCATCCTGACCTCCGACGACGCGTCGGAACTCGCCGAACTGTGGACTCTGGCGTTGACTGCACTCGCCGGGTACACCGCGGGCGCCGACCGCCGCGAACTCACTCCGTCGGATCTCGACCTCGTCAGCCTCGACCAACTCGCGATCGAACACCTCTCGCGCAGGTTCCCCGATCTGACCGACGTCTGGTCACTCTCGCCCCTGCAATCCGGATTGCTGTTCCACGCCCGGTTCGACGACACGGGTATCGACCCGTACATGGTGCAGTTGACCCTTGAACTGGGTGGTCGGATCGAGCCGGAGCGGATGCGCCGCGCCGCGCAGGCTCTGCTGGATCGACACCCCAGCCTGCGAGCCGGGTTCATCGCTGCACCGGGGGGACGGGCATTGCAGATCATTCGGTCCGCCGTCGACGTTCCGTGGACCGAACTCGATCTTTCCGACCTGGGAGCTGCGGAACAAGAATCTGCCTGGACGCGGATCCTGGAGGACGACCGCACGCTGCGTTTCGATATGGAAACAGCGCCGCTCATCAGATTCATGCTGACCAGAACCGGACCCGACTCCGCCCGATTGGTCATCACCAACCACCACATCCTCCTCGACGGATGGTCGACGCCCCTGGTCCTGCGTGATCTGCTCACCCTCTACGCCACCGACGGCGATCCCGAAATCCTCCCGCGCGCCCCGCACTACCGCGACTACCTGAGCTGGCTCAGCGAACAAGACGCCGAAGCGTCCCTCACCGCCTGGCGAGAGACCCTGCACGGGATCGACACACCGACACTGCTCGCCCCCACAACCGACGACGCCGAACGCGTGAGCGAAGTTGTCTCCGTCAGTCTGCCGGCCGACCACACCGACGTACTGCGCACCTTCGTCCGCTCCCACGGACTGACGATGCCCACCGTCGTCCAGGTCGCCTGGGGGATTGTGCTGGGGGAGTTGCTCGGCCGCGACGACGTCGTCTTCGGCGGCACAGTCTCCGGACGCCCACCCCAAGTTGCGGGGGTCGAGTCGATGGTCGGACTGTTCATCAACACCGTTCCCGTTCGAATTCGGCTCGATGCACGAGAATCGTTGGCCGAGCTGTGCATTCGAATCCAAGGTGAACAGGCAGACGTACTGGACCACCACTACGTCGGACTCGCCGACATCTCCGCCGCTGTAGGCCCCGCCGCATCCTTCGACACGTTGACGGTCTTCGAGTCCTACCCCGTCGATCGGGCCGGACTCTCCGCCGGCACCGACATCGCGGGTATGCACGTCATGGGGATAGACGGACGAGACTCCGCGCACTACCCCCTAGCCGTCGTCGCCTCCGAACAAGACACCCTCGACATCAAGATGGAGTACCAACCAACCCAGTTCACCGAACGCGAAGCCGCGACAATCGCCGAACGCATCCTCATCGCCATCGAACACATCGCTGCAACACCCGACGAACCCCTGGCCAGAGTGTCGCTCCTGACCGAATTCGAGACCCGCGACCTCGTCCCCGTCTTCGGTGCCCCCGGCCGCTCGGCCCGAACCCTTCCCGAAATCTTTGCCGACGTCGCCGCAACCTTCCCCGATCGAATCGCACTGTCCGCGCCGGACCGAACCGGACTGTCCGCCGGCACCAGCACTCTCACCTATTTCGATCTGGACCGGCGTTCCAACCAAATGGCGAGGGAGCTCGTCAAACGAGGCGCCGGCCCCGAAACTTCCATCGCCATCGGCATCGCCCGCTCGATCGAATCCGTACTCGCCGTCTGGGCTGTCACCAAAACCGGAGCAGCCTTCGTACCCGTCGACCCCACCTACCCGGCCGACCGCATCGAACACATGCTCACCGACTCCAACGTGCTGTTCGGCCTCACCGTCAGCGATGCCGTCGACTCACTGCCGAACACCGCATCGTGGCTCGTCATCGACGAAGAACCCTTCGACCGGGACGTATCCCTCGCCTGCACTCTCCCCATGCGCCAAGATGAACGCCTCGGTGCACTCGAGATGAGCAATGCCGCCTACATCGTCTACACCTCCGGCTCGACCGGAAAACCGAAGGGCGTCGTCGTCACGCACGCCGGCCTCGACAGCTTCGCACTCGACCAACAACGACGCTTCCACGCCGACCACACTTCTCGGACACTGCATTTCGCCACCCCCAGCTTCGACGGCGCGATCTTCGAATACCTCCAAGCGTTCGGTGTGGGCGCCACGATGGTCCTCGTACCGACCGACGTCTACGGCGGCACCGAACTCGCCGACCTCATCAAACGCGAACACGTCACCCACGCATTCATCACCACCGCAGCCCTCGCCACAGTCAGCCCCGTCGGACTCGACGAATTCCGGCACGTCGTTGTCGGGGGAGAAGCCTGCCCACCCGACCTCGTCACGCGCTGGGCACCCGGCCGCGAACTGGCCAACGCCTACGGACCCACCGAAACCACCGTCATGGCCGACATCAGTGCCCCCATGACCGTCGGCGCACCGATCACCATCGGTGGACCCATCCGCGGAGTCAGCGAACTCGTCCTCGACACCCGATTGCAGCCCGTACCCGTCGGCGCCCAAGGAGAGCTCTACATCGCCGGCGTCGGACTCGCCCGCGGCTACCACCGCCGCACCGCCCTGACCAGCGAACGGTTTGTCGCCAACCCCTACGGCAAGCCCGGCGACCGGATGTACCGCACCGGCGACATCGTCCGCTGGCGCAGCGACCACACCATCGAATACGTCGGACGCAGCGACTTCCAGATCAAGGTCCGCGGATTCCGCATCGAACTGGGGGAGATCGACACCGCGATCACCTCCATCGACGGCGTCACCAACTCCGTCACCCTCGGCGTCGAAGGGCCCGGCGGAAGCACCGTACTCGCCTCGTACCTGACCATCACCGACGGCTCCGACCTCAGCCCCGCAGCCGTCGTCTCCCACCTGTCCGGCCGGTTGCCCACGCACATGGTCCCCACCAGCATCACCATCGTCGACGAACTACCGCGCAACGCCGTCGGCAAAATCGACCGCCACGCGCTGCCCGCGCCGGACTTCACCGCGACAGCCCCCGAATTCCGCGCACCGCGCACACCCTTGGAACGCCAAATCGCAGCCGTCTTCGCCGAAATCCTCGACGTCGACAAGATCGGCATCGACGACAACTTCTTCGACCGCGGCGGCAACTCCCTGATCGCCACCCGCGTCGTCTCGCGGCTCAACACGGCACTCGAACTGGACCTCGGAGTGCGAACACTCTTCGAATCACCCACCACAGCGGAACTCGCCGAGCAACTCACCGCAGCGCCCACAACCAGCATCCACGTACCCCTCACCCGAGCCGAACGCACCGGAAACATTCCGCTCTCGCTCGCCCAGAAGCGGATGTGGTTCCTCAACCAATTCGACACCAGCTCAGCGGCATACAACATTCCGTTTGCCGTCCGCCTCACCGGTGATCTCGACGTCGACGCCATGAAAGCCGCCATCGTCGACGTCGTCGGCCGACACGAAAGCCTGCGAACGGTATTCCCGACCGTCAACGGTGAACCGGTACAGCGCGTCCTGACCGTCGACGATGCCTTGCCCACGATCAGTACCGTTTCCGTCACCGACTCCGAACTACTCCCACGCATGACCGCCCTCGCACAAGAAGGGTTCGACGTCGCCAACGAACTTCCACTACGGGTGTCGCTGTACCAACTCGATACCCCACCGGAACTGACAGCGACCCACGTGTTGTTCGTCGTCGTCCACCACATCTGCGCTGACGGCGCATCCATGGCGCCCCTCGCACGCGACGTCATGATTGCCTACCTGTCCCGCACCGCCGGCACCTCGCCCGCGTGGGAACCGCTACCGGTCCAGTACGCAGACTTCACCCTGTGGCAGCAGGACGTCCTCGGCTCCGAAACAGATCCGACGTCGATCATCAGCAGTCAACTGCACTACTGGAGTGAACAACTCGCCGGACTCGACGACGTCATCGCACTACCCACCGATCACCCACGCCCACTCCAACAAACCTTCCACGGCGACCGCTTCGACTTCCGCATCGACGCCGACACACACCGAGCACTCACCGCATTGACCCGTGAACAGGGCGTCACCATGTTCATGGCACTGCACGGCGCACTGGCAGTCCTACTCGCCAAACTCTCCGGCGCCGAAGAAGTCAGCATCGGCACCCCCATCGCCGGCCGCGGCAAAGAAGAAGTCGAGAACCTCGTCGGAATGTTCGTCAACACACTGGTCCTCCGCACCCCAGTCGACCCGGATCAAACATTCACCGACTTACTGCGCGGGATACGAGAGACGGACCTCGCCGCCTACCAGCACGCCGACCTGCCGTTCGAACGGCTCGTCGACGTCATCAACCCCACCAGGTCCACCTCGTACTCACCGCTCTTCCAAGTGGCACTCGAACTGCAGAACAACGAAAAGGTCGTACTCGAACTCCCCGGCCTGACCGTAGAAGCTGTGGGAACCGACTCCAAAACCGCCAAGGAAGACCTTGAACTCGTCGTCAGTGAATCCTTCGACGCCGACGGACAACCGGACGGAATATCAGCAGCATTCATCTACGCGGTAGACCTCTTCGAACCCGGCACCATCGAAGAGTTTTCGCAGCGACTGCGTCTGATCCTCGAATCCGTCGGGGCCGACACCGACATCCAACTCGCTGACATCGACATCCTCGGCACCGAAGAGTCCGCTGCACTCGTCCCGGCGCTGGGGGAGCGTGCAACCCGAGCACAGACCTGGCCGGAAATCCTCGCAGCCTCCGTCGAACTCAACCCGAACGGCCAAGCAGTATCCAGCCAAGACTGGAACCTGACCTACGAAGAACTCGATACCGAATCGACACGACTCGCCAAGGTGCTGCTCGCGCGCGGAATCGGACCGGAAAACTTTGTAGCACTGGGCCTTCCGCGATCCGCCTGGGAAGTAATCGCAATCTGGGCCGTCACCAAAACCGGTGCGGCATTCCTGCCCGTCGACCCGAACTATCCCGAAGACCGCATCGTGCACATGCTTGACGACTCCGGAGCCGTCCTCGGCCTGACAGTCAGCTCCCGGCGAGACCTGCTGCCCGAGAGTATCGACTGGATCGTGTTGGACTCAGAACTGTCGCGGCAGACTCTCGACGCCCAGGACGCCACACCCGTCACAGACACCGAACGCACATCCCCACTCCACCTCGAACACCCCGCGTATCTCATTTACACCTCAGGATCGACCGGCAAGCCGAAGGGCGTGATCGTCACCCACCGCGGCCTGTCCAACCTCAACGCCGAGGAACATCAACGATTCAACGTCAAGATAACCTCACGCATCTCCCACCTCGCATCACCGAGCTTCGACGCATCAGTCTTCGAACTCATGATGGCCTTCGGTAGCGGAGCCTGCCTGGTTATCATTCCGCCGGCCGTCTTCGGTGGATCCGAACTCGCCGACATCTTCGCCGACGAACACGTCTCCCACGCCTTCATCACACCCACCGCGCTGAGCTCCATCGAAAGCTCCGCACTACCCGAACTGCGTGTACTCGCAGTCGGCGGCGAAGCCTGCACACCTGAACTCGTCGACATCTGGGGACGCGACCGCCGCATGTTCAACGGCTACGGACCCACCGAATCCACCATCCAAGCCAGCGTCAGTACACCCATGCGGCCAGGGGAGAACATCAACATCGGTCATCCCGCCATCGGATTCGCCGACCTCGTCCTCGACGCACACCTACGCCCCGTACCCGTCGGCGTCATCGGCGAGCTCTACATCACCGGCCCCGGCCTAGCCCGCGGCTACCACCATCGCCCCGGCCTCACGTCCGACCGATTCGTCGCCGACCCGTACGGCCAACCCGGTCACCGCATGTACCGCACCGGCGACCTCGTCCGCTGGCGCGCCGACCACACCCTCGAATACATGGGGCGCAGTGACTTCCAGATCAAAGTCCGTGGATTCCGCATCGAACTCGGCGAAATCGACTCCGTCCTCACCGCTCACCCGTCAGTCGGCTTCGCCGCGACCCTCGGCCAACAATCGCCGGCCGGCGACACCGTCCTCGTCGCCTACGTACAGCCCGTCGAAGGCCACACCGTCGCGGAAGCCGAACTCAGACACCACCTCTCCGCGCGCCTACCCGCACACATGGTGCCCGCCGCCATCATCGTCGTCGACAAGATCCCGATGACACCCGTCGGAAAACTCGATCGACGAGCACTCCCGTCACCGGACTTCGAACACCGAACCGTGCCCTACGCACCGCCCACCACCAACACCGAACGCGTCGTCACCGACATCTTCGCCTCCGTACTGGGCCACGACACAGTCGGCATCGACGACAACTTCTTCGACCTCGGCGGCAACTCCATCGTCGCCACCCGCATCACCGCCGAACTCGACAAACGAATCGGCCGACGCGTACGACTGCAGTCGATCTTCCTCGACCCCACCCCAGCCGGAGTCGCCCGCGCCGCGGACCTGATCGAACATGAGACCCAGCCGACCGACATCTCCGCCGTACTCGCTCCCGTCATCACCCTGCGCGCCGACGGAACACAGCCGCCGCTGTTCTTCATCCACCCCGGCATCGGATTATCTTGGGGATACTCAGGATTCGTCAGCCACATCGACGCCGGCCGGCCCATCTACGGGCTCCAGTTGCCATCGCTCAGCGGCGGACCGACCTTTGACACACTCACCGAACTAGCCAAGAACTATGCCGACCGCATTCTGGAACTCGCACCCGACGGTCCCATCCACCTGGTCGGCTGGTCACTCGGCGGCGTCATCGCCCACGCCGTAGCCCACGAACTCGACACGCGATCCGTACCGGTATCCACCGTCGCGATCCTCGACAGCTTCCCGGCAAGCAGCGATGATCAACCGGAAGAACTCTCGGTCACCGAACTCATTGCAGGACTGGGACTTCCGTCCGACGAAACCGAGATCGAAACATTCGCCGACGCCGCGGCCCTCCTCGAACGCACCCTCGGCCCCGGTACCGGAGTCGAAGCGCAGCACCTCGAACGCATCAGCGCCGGATACTCACGCTCCGTCGCCCTGACCAACGCACACCGGCCGACGCGTTTCGACGGAGACGTCCAGTTCTTCATCGCGAGGCAATCCGCCGACAACGGCCACGACGTCAGCGAATGGCGCGAATTTGTCGGCGGCGACATCGCAGTCGACGACGTGGACTGCCGGCACAACCAGATGATCGAACCCGGACCGATCGCCCACGTCGCCGCATCGATCAAGCGCCACCTACTCGCGGAAGATGTCTGAAACCCGTTCCTCCGGGGTATGAGACAACAGGTAGGTACCGGAAGGCACCTATTGGAGTTCATGTGTCGATGTCCATCAGGTGGAGGGGAAACCATTGAAGTCTAGAACTCGACGTAGGTTTACCGGAACAGTGCTGACAACCGCGTTGCTGTCGTTGGCACTCACAGCCGGGCACGGAACGGCAAGCGCTGTGCCCGCATACCCAGCCCCGGACCCCGACCCGTTCTACGCCCAAACCGAAGCCGCGACCGGCCCCGTCGGAACCCCGATTTCGGTACGCCGAGCTCCCGACCTCCCCACCTTCCCCGGCGCCTCGTTCTGGCAGGTCAGCTTCCGCTCGACCAACTCCGAGAACAATCCGATCGTTGCGGTCACCACAGTGCTCGTGCCCGCCAACCAGCAACCTGACGGCCCACTGCTGTCCTACCAGCACATCGTCAACGCGCTCGGATCAGAATGCGCACCATCACGCACCCTCTACACCTCCGACCCCAACAAGGTCTTCCGCGAAGCCCCAGCCCTGAACGTTGCACTACAACGAGGCTGGACCGTCGCACTACCCGACCATCTGGGCCCCAACAGCGCCTACGGCGCAGCACGCCTCGGCGGCCAAATCACCCTCGACGGCATCCGCGCCGCCCAGAAAGTCCCCGAACTGCGCGTCTCAGCCAGCCCCGTCGCGATCGCCGGGTACTCCGGCGGCGGCATGGCAACAGCGTGGGCTGCTGCTCTGGCACCCACCTACGCCCCCGAGATCAACCTCGTCGGCGTCGCCCAAGGCGGCGTACCGATGAACATCGCCAAAATGGCCAACGCACTCGGTCAAGACCCCCATCCCGCATTCGGCCTCGCATTCGCCGCCGCGATGGGACTCGAACGTGAATACCCGAGCGAACTGCCACTGAGCAACGAACTCAATGCCGCCGGCCGCGCCATGGAAGTACAACTGACCAATGCCTGCACCAACGACATCCTGCTCGCCGGAGCCGGTCGAAGCGCCCGCCAAGTCACCGACTCGATAGCGATGCTGACCAGTCCCCAAGCCATCACCGTCATGAACGACAACAGCGTCGAACTCTATCCCGGCATCCCCACCGCGCCGATATTCGAATGGCACAGTCCCACAGACGCTTTGATTCCCGTCGATTCGGTACTCAACACCAATGCCCGGTACTGCGCCGCGGGCGCTACCGTCGAATCCCAGCTTTACCCCAGTCCGGATCACCTCACCACCGCAGTCCTCGGCCTACCGGACGCATTCGATTACCTCCAAGATCGATTCGACGGCAAACCTGCACCGAGCAACTGCTGACATGACTCGCTCACATGGCGAAAGCCCCCGACGCATGGAATCGTGGAGTTATGAATGATGCGGATGACACCGGTGCGGCAGCCGAAGGCAGCTACAGCCTCGATCCCGACGATCAACTACAACCCGAAGACACACTGATCGACCGAGGAGTCGACGACATCCTCGACGAGGGAATCTCACCGCCCGAGCGTCCTTACCTTCTGGGCGATCCGGATGCGGGGGAGACCCTCGACCAACGCCTCGCCGAAGAAGAACCCGATCCAGCAGCGAAACTCGGTGATCCGTTGTACGAGCCCGCCTACGCTGACGATCCCGTGCGGGAATCGGAATTCCCATCCCACAGCGAGGTCGGCAACCGTCGCGCCGGCCGACTCGTCGCCGAAGACGAAGGCCGCTACGAAGACGAGGAAAGTGAACTCGTCGCCGAGGATGTCGGTGTCGACGGTGCGGCCGCATCCGCAGAGGAAGCCGCCGTTCACATCATCGAGGACTAGGCCGGCGCGATTCGAGGGCTGCGCCGCTCAGGGCGACGTCATCACAATTGTGTGGACATGATCTCCGCCGAGGCGCTTACTCTCGTACATTGCGGAATCCGCCAGACGGTGAAGTTCGTCGACTCCGGCATCCATCGCATCAGTATCGGACCACAGACCGTTGTGGATGGCGATTCCGATACTCGTGGTCGAGCGCGGCTCGACCATCGAACCATTCATGACACCGTGAATCCGGGAAAGCAAATCTCCGACGGCATGCAGCGGCATGATCTGAACGACGACAAATTCATCGCCACCAACTCTGGCAATGGCTGCGTCCGGTCGCGCCCACTCGGTCAGCCGATTCCCGGTGCGGAGGATGACGCGATCGCCGACATCATGACCGTAGGTGTCGTTGAAATGCTTGAAGCTATCGATATCAACTACCACGACCAGCAATGACTGGCCGACCCTGGATTTTGACCGTACTAATTCCGACGTACGGCGCGTAAGGCCCCGCCGATTGAGCAGGTCCGTCAATGGATCGAGTTCGGAACTCTGTGCGTCGTTGCTGAGAAGTGCCAGCGCAATCTGAGTCAGCAACGGCATTATCGTGATCAGGCTGATCGCAAAGAGGATTCGACCGAGAACATCGAAAGCAGTGGTCGGCGCATCTGAGAACACGCCGATGCTGGCAACGATGATGACTACCGTCGAGAACGATAGGTGCCAAATCTGAGCTCGCACGTTGTGAAAGAACGCGATGTAAGAGCCGACAAGTCCAAATACGAGTGAACCCATCAGTCGTTGTTCAAGATTCGCTTCGGTGAGCACAATGATCGCAATGGCGAGATCGCTGGCGATGACAAACTGGTACGAGCGTTCCCGAGTGGTTGCGAGTGTCGGCAATGCAAACCCGCTGATCACGGCGAGTACGCCGATGATCAAATCCAAGGGAAAGTCGATTACCTGCGACGATTGAGTACCCAAGCGTTTGAGAAGAATAGTGACGCCCATGGAAATCACCATGAACCCGATGACATTCCGCGTTGTCACCAGCAATCCGTTGTCACGAAGAAAACGGGTAAATCGATCAAATTGGTCAGGTACTGCCAGCCATCGTTCGGCCACGTCGCGTATAGGTTTCACTGAGGATGCAAACCTCGTGAAAAGGCGGGCCGAAAACAAAGCATGTCGCCGATCTTAGTCGGTCATCAGAATTGTTCGATGATGCGCGCCGGTACTTGCACCTCAATACGTCACAGTGACGTATTGAGGTGAGGGCACTGGGATGGGGACTTCGATCCCGATCCGGGTCACTGCCGGATCGGGACGCTGAGTGCTTGTATCCATCCATGCCCGTCCAGGCCGTGCGACTGGACGGGCATGGGATGCGCAGCGGGATCGTCTGACCAAGGATCTGACTCGGCGGAAGATCTGGGTACGACGGACAACGCCGGCTGCCGGACTAAGCACGGAAGCCGGCTGGGCGATCTGTGCGCGTGTGTATATAGGGCGGGCAGCTGCAGGCGCAGGCGCAGGTAAGTATGTCGATGGACGGGAATGGAACTCAGCACCTATATCCGCAGGTCGGAAATTTGCCGATAATCTACATTATGTCAAGTAATGGCAATCTGGGTCTCCTGGACTGTGGCAACCACAGTCTGCTGATTGAATCAACTGATGCATCCCGACGTGTTGCTTCTCCGTGCAATCGACGACGTCCGGGCTGATCCAAGATACGAACGCACACCGAGCCTTTCATCCGGAGATTTACGTTTCGGGCGAACTGGTCCAGATTCCGTACCGGACCGGTTAGGAGTGGCCATGCTTGGACGACACACACACGCTGAGTCCCTCGCAACTCGTAGTTCTTGTCGACGGCACGTGAAAACTGATCAAGGTACGGCACTTCAATATTGACCCCTGACCGGCGATCCTGGCTTTAGTCGAGCCAGGAGGGACGAAGGGATGCTGTCCGTGGAAGATTGGGCCGAAATCC
>NZ_JALGQH010000022.1 GCF_022810305.1 Rhodococcus sp. ARC_M6 | reverse complement strand
TAACACAGCACTTGCTCGTCCGGATGAAGGGCTAACGCATCGACCGCGGCAACCCGGATGGCTTCCAGCCGTAGGATTTCCGCTGATGCCGTGATGGCGACTTCCCGCACGTCGCACGGCCGCAGTTTCCACAGCATGCCGCGCACATTAATTGCAGAACCAGCTACAACATCGGCAACTACGGTATCGACGCTCATCGGATCCCCCATCCTTGCCCCCAATTGTACTCGAACATCTATTCGAGTCAAGGGAAACTTCACCACCAACAGAGACCCGATGCCGACGCCCCAAACGGGGTAAATAGTCTTTTTTGACGACAGATCGTGAGACTCTGGAGTTATGCATGCTGCCGCCCCCGGAACCGAGGCACCGATCGAGCCCTACGGCTGGAAAACCATCGCAGCCAGCATTTTCATCGTGGCCGCAACGATCGTCACTGTGCTCTCCAACTGGACAGGCACCGCCCCGATTGCGCTCGGTTCGTTGACCGGAATCGTCGGAGGAACACTCCTGATCATGTCGGTGTCGAGAACTCTTCGAGAGAATGCCGGCCAACGAATTCCGCATTCTGGGCACCCGCCAGTACGGCCGCGCCGTGGCGATCTCCTAGCTGGAATCGGCCTTACGCTGGTCGGACTCGGGCCTTGGGCAGCATTCCGAGCATCCGACGCATCATCAGGAACTCCGCTGTTTCTTGCTCTCGCAGCTTTCGTGCTTCTCGTGTCTATTGTCCCGAAAGTTGTCCACAACAGACGCATTGAACCTGCGGGTGAAGCGTAAGACTTTCGTCACGACATACCCGTACATCGCAAAGTGATATTCAGCCGCCCGGCCGGCAATCCGCTATCCGGATCTGCACTCCCTGCAATCACTTTCGGCACACCGTGATACGCAAACCGTGATTGCCCACCGAAAACAAAAAGATCACCGGACTGCAATTCAAGATCGATGTACGGCTTGTTTCGACTCGACGTGTTCCCGAATCGAAAGATGCAACTCTGCCCGATACTCAGGGACACGACGGGTTCGTCAGTGCGCTCGTCTTTGTCCTGGTGCATTCCCATGCGGGCGTTCTCGTCGTAAAAGTTGATCAGCGCAGTATCTGGCATGTACAACCTTCCCGAATCTGCATACGCCTCGGTCACAGCGTCTCGACCCAACTCGATCAGCCAATCAGGGAGTGGCGCAACCGGAGCACCGTTCACGTCGTCGGCTGTGCGCGTGTATTTGTACGGTTGCCAGTGCCAGCCAAGGCAGACGGTTTGCACCGACATCTTGTGTCCACCAGGCACAACCGCCGAGCGCATCGGAACGGGCGCACTCGCCCACCGCCGACATTCGCTCACCAGCGTGCGCTGCAGACCCGAGCTGAGCCACCCTGGGACGTGGACGGCCCCGGGTGCCACCTCCATCCGAGGACGGGGAATCAGCGCATTCATGATTTCCACGCTACCCAAACTCTTGACGTCCTCCACCTCGACTCGTATCGTAATCAATAGATTGGTTGATAAAGGAGATGGTTGATAAGTGATCCTGGATCCGGCGGCCGACGAACGCCTCGACAAAGCGTTCATGGCACTCGCAGACCCGATACGGCGGCGGATCATCGCTCGCCTGAGCACGGGCCCCTTGACGGTCAACGATCTGGCCGAGCCGTTTGAGATCACCAAACAAGCTGTCTCCAAACATATTCAGGTACTGGAATCTGCCGGCCTGGTAACTCGCAGTCGCGATGCCCAACGGCGCCCGGTACATCTCAACGCTGCCGCACTCGAGGCTCTGACGGCCTGGATAGATCGCTATCGACTGGTCCACGAACAACAGTTTCGCAAGCTCGATCACATCCTGAACACCACGCAGAAGGAGAGTTAGCCATGGGCACCACCACCAACCCTGTCATCATCACGGCTCCTGAGGGAGTGCCGTTTATCGACATCACCCGCGAGTTCGACGCACCCGTCAGTGCGGTGTTCCGGGCACATTCGGATCCTGACCTGATCAAGCAGTGGCTCGGCCCGAACGGATACGAGATGGAGGTCGAGGAATACACCTTCGCCAGCGGCGGCCGATACAAGTACATCCACCGCAACCCCGCGGGCGAGGAGTACCGGTTCAACGGAGTGTTTCACGTGGTTCGCGACAACGAATTTGTCATCCAAACTTTCGAATACGAAGGCTTCCCCGACGTAGTCAGCATCGAATCCCTGACGTTCGAAGACCTCGGAAACGGCCGTACTCGCCTCTCCGGCCATTCCGTGTACCCGAGCCTCGAAGCGCGCGACGGCATGATTGCGAGCAACATGGAACTCGGCGTCCGTGAAGGTTACGAGCGTCTGGACAAGATCGTCACACAGCTCTGATCGACTATTTGCCCGAACACTCACTGCGAAAGGCACTCTCATGGACTGGACCCTCGAAGTTGTCATCGTCCCCGTCAGCGATCTCGAACGCTCCATCGCGTTCTACCGGGATCAGATCGGCTTCAACCTCGATCATCACACGGTGAACGAGCACATGACGGTCGCTCAACTCACCCCGCCCGGTTCGGGTTGTTCGATAGTCATCGGCAACCTCCCGTCACAGACCGAGATGGCACCGGGATCCTTGAAGGGACTCCAACTCGTGGTTGCCGACGCGGCGAAGGCGAGAGCGGAACTCATCGAGCGCGGGGTCGACGCCAGCGAGGTCACCGTCTTTGACGAGCGTGACGGCGGTACCTTCTTCGGTTTCGCTGATCCCGACGGCAATACCTGGGCTGTGCAGCAATTGAAGGTTCGCGGCGAAAAGCCGCTCATCCCTGTCGAGTACCGGGATCGGTTCGGGGCCTAGCGGGCGTCTTCCACACCACATACGCTTCGGGCATACACACTGCGCAGGGACGATAGCCGGCCGCAATCGCGGTCGGCTCATCTGCGAAGAAGACACGACTCGCCACGTAGCCGCCTCGCGCAATGGCCTGCGCTGCGCCGCGGCAGTCGAGTCTGCCGTAGATCTTGGTTTTCCGGTGTCCTCCCAACAAACCGGGAGTCTCGCTGTCGTATGGCTTGTTATCCGGCCCCCGGAGTACATACGTCCTATTCGGCATCATGAAGCACCAGCCCCAAAGTTCGACGAAAACCTGATCGTACGACGCTCACCCCATGCCGCACAGGCACTCTCGACCACCCACGAGATCCGAGAACGGGTCGATCACGGGTCGTGAAGATCAGTGCGTGGCCCTGCTCGAGAACTGTGACAGTACCTTTCGACTGTGCACGCGGACGCTGCTCGACAACCATGAACTCTCCTCCGGCGTGATCGACTCGCGGCCGATCCAGTCCGATTACCACTTGCAGCGGGAACACCAACTGTCCGTAGAGATCTCGATGCAGGGCATTCCAATCTCCCGGCCCGTACGTCAGAAGAATCGGCGTCGGCCGCGTTTGGCCGGCACTGTGGCACTGCACAATCCAATCGTCGAAAGCATCCGGCCAGGGCGCCTGGTCGCCGAGCTTGAATGCCCACTCCCGTGCCAACGGCAGGAGCTTTCGGTAGAACGCACCCCGTAGTGCCGTGATCGGTACTGGTACAGGCTCACCGAAGTATCGATATTCACCTTGGCCGAAGCGATATCGAGCCATGTCGATCGTGCTGCGAAAGCGACCAGCTTCCCCGTACCACGACGCGATCTCCGCGCACTCCGACGCAGTGAGCAACGGCCCGCCCTGCGCGCAGCCGATTGCCTCGATTTCGTCGATCAGTGCCGGCCAATCGAGGGAATCGACACGAACGGGCAGATCGCTGAACTGGTCCATACTTGATAGACGACCGGAAGGTGCAGTATGTGAGCCACCGGTCTTCCACTTCCGAGATTTAACTGTAACTTGGCATACTGACTACCCGCGAAGAATGAGGGAGAGCCGTGCCGGATCCAACGCAACGTCCTGTCGGGCCTTACTCGTCAGGCGTGCCCGCCGGTGCCCTCGACGTGCGCATGCCGGACTTGGAGCGCTTCGGCCTCCCCCAGTTGTGGCGATCGGCCATTATTGCAGTGGTCCTGTCGACGTCCATCATCTTGGCTTTGATCGTCTGGCCGTTCCGCAGACGTGGACGCACCATTGCCGACGCCGCTTCTGACGGACTGGTGGACGGCTTCATCACCCTCGGTCCGACGTTCGTCAAAATCGGGCAACTCGTTGCGTCGTCGTCGGGTATCTTTCCCGCCCCACTGGCCAATGCGTGCTTGCGTTGCCTTGACGACGTTCCGCCGTTTCCCGCTGACCAGGCACGTGGCATCGTCGAATCAGACCTCGGTTACTCGATCGCCGAACTTTTTGCGGAATTCGACGACCATCCACTCGCGGCTGCGTCCGTCGCCCAAGTACATGCGTGTGTCCTGCACGACGGACGCGAAGCCGTCATCAAGATTCAACGACCAGACATTTACGCGCGCATGTTGATCGATCTTCGGGCCGCGTACTGGGGTGCGAATATTCTGGAAAAGTTTGTCGAGTTTCTTCGAATTGCCAACGCTACTGCCATTATTCGCGATCTACATACGGCTACGATGACTGAGCTCAACAGTGCCGTCGAAGCTGATCGCCAAACAACCTTCCGAAACAACATCGGAACATTCGGCGACAACAAGGGCGTTACGACGCCGGAGGTGTACTGGGATTACTGCGGTCCCCGAGTCATCTGCATGGAACGTATGCGCGGAGTGCCTCTCGATCGATTTGTCGCTGGTCCGGACGGCGTCGACGAAGCCCGCATGCTCGTTCGTCGCGGCGTGAAAGTCTGGCTCGAATCCGTCATTGTCCACGGTCCTTTTCACGGCGACGTCCACGCCGGGAACCTGTGGGTGCTCGACGACGGCCGCATTGCGATGCTCGATTTCGGCATAGTCGGCGTTCTCCCCGAAACGTGGCGGACGATCCTCTCGGATATGTTCCGCGCAACGTTGATCGACGGTGATTTCGCCCGCGTCGCACGAGGTATTCGCGCCTTGGGATATGCCACGGACTACGAGGTGGACGACGACCAGCTCGGCTTACAGGTTGTCACCGCGCTGGCACCGATTCTGGGACGTGATCTGGGTGAACTCAAGCTGAGCGAACTCATCATGGCACTCGTCAACCTGGGCAAGCAGTGGGGTGTCGCGAGTCCTGAGGAGTTGGTCCTTTTCGGCAAGCAACTGGGGTACTTCGAGCGGTACGCAACGGCTCTCGCTCCTGGCTGGGTGATCGGCCAGGACCTCTATCTCTTCAAGAATGTCTTCCCCGAAGACGTTGCCACCAAAGCGCAGCAATTGGGTATCACAATCCCTGATTGACCGCTGTTGCACTCGATCATCGCCGACATTCCCGGCGCGGGCGCTAATCTGAAGCAACACTCGCGCAAGGAGCTTCCAGTGCATCCAGCACCCGTCACGATGACAGAGCACGAACCAGCCGACAATCGAGTCGGTACTGGTGCCGCAACCCTCGGTACGCTCGTCAGCTCTCTCGACAGTTCCGTGATCGAGTTGCTCGACAGCCCGGACGGTCTCGGGGTCGAGATACGCTCGATGACACTCCTCGAGACTGGCGATATCGAAGATTCGGAAACCATCGGGGCAATTGCCGATGTTTATCTGCCGGTCGGAATTTCCGTTGATGTATTGATCGCCTGGTTGCAGGTATTCGAAGGGCGCCAACATCGCCCGAAGCTGATGTTGGTCAAAAACGCGCGCCCAGAAGTTGCGCTCCGGAATGCGGCAAAGAAATCAGGGATCGCCCTTGCAGCCGTTCACCCGAAAGCCAGCTCCGGACATATCTATTCACTGATACAGAAGTTACTGACGCAGAGCACGTATCGCTCGCGCTCCGCCGAGAGTTCTGCGCCTACCGGCGATTCCGACCTGTTCACACTCTCCGAAACCGTCGCAGAACTGACCGGCGGTTTGGTGACAATCGACGACAACGCCCTCCATATTCTGGCGTATTCCGCAGGCCATGAGGGCGAGGACGATCTGCGACAACGATCGATCCTCGGTCGAGAATGGCCGAGCGCGTATACCCAATGGCTGGACGAGCAAGGAACCTTCGAACATCTACGACGCTCGGACGCCGTCGTAGATGTACCTGCTGAACCGAAAATCGGTGCCGCTCAACGATTGGCAGTGAGCATTCGACGTCCGGATCAAAGAGCTGAATCCACATCGGATACGCAACAACAGCATCTCGGAACGATCTGGGTACAGAGCACAGACAAGCCACTCGCCGACGATTCCGATGAGGTACTGCGGGGCGCGGCGGCAGTAGCGTCACGCATCCTGATCAGAACGCTCGACGCGTCCAGCCGCGAGAACACACAGGTCCAGCGCTTGTTCGGAGCCATGGGCGGCGGAATCGACGTCACATCCCTGGCCGACTCACTGTCATTATCCATCGAAGGCCCCGCAGCTCTTGTAGGTTTTTCGACCGATAAACAGGAACCGGCCGATCTACAGCGACTGACGAACTCACTGCGCCTGCACGCCAGCGCTTTTCGACGCGATGCCGTCACCACGCACATCGTCGACCGGGTGTATGTACTCTTCCCACACGCGGAAGAAGACGCGCTGATCGGCGAATGGGCCGCTGATACCATCCAGCACTTGGAAATTCGTTCGCAGGTTGTCGCGCGTGCTGCGGTCGCCGTGATGATTCCACGCTTGTACGGAGTCCCCGAGGCCCGCAGAGAAGTCGACCGCGTACTGGACGTTCCCGGGGACAAGCCTTCTCGGGTAACAACACTGGCGGCGTCCCGCACGGCGGTCCTGCTCGGCGAGATCCTCGATTTGGTGGGCAGTCACGACCGACTTCGTGATCCGAGGGTTGATCGACTACTTTCCTACGACGACAAGAACTCTTCCGACATGCAGTTCACACTCGCGACTTATCTCGCTGCATTCGGTGACGTGAAAAAGGCTGCGGCGCTGCTGAATGTTCACACCAATACGTTGAGATACCGCGTCCGGCGCGCCGAGCAAATCATGGGTATCTCGCTCGACGAATCGGATACACGACTCCTGACAGAGCTACAATTGGCACTCCTCGCTCGTGGCCCGGCCGAACCCGAGCGCCTGAGTTCCGATGCTTGAAATCTGATTTTCGCGTATGTTTCCTCAGATGACCCGCACCGCAGCGCAGCGCCCGAACCGCCGATCCGTTCTACGCAGTGCCGCAATCGGCCTCGGTGCAGTCGCTGCCGGTTCTACTCTGGGGCCGCTGTCTTCTCTCGGACCCCTGTCTGCGAAGGCAGGGGCCTCCCCAACCCAACTGACCGGCAAGACCGCAGTGGTAGTCGGCAGTGGATTCGGCGGCGCCGTCGCGGCGTTGCGTCTCGGCCAGGCAGGCGTGCAGACCACAGTCCTCGAACGGGGTCGACGGTGGCCGATCCAAGCTGATGGCAACACCTTCTGCACAGTCAACGAGCCCGACGGTCGATCCGCTTGGTTCAGCGACCACCCGCCCATCAACCAGTTGACCCGGCTACAGACCATCCCCCGGTATCCCGGTCTCATCGACCGGATCACGGGCAACGGCATCGACGCCGTCTACGGGGTCGGAGTAGGCGGCGGCTCCCTGGCCTTCGGGGCATTCACCCCGCAGCCCCGGCGCAAGGATTTCACCCAGGTATTCCCCAGTCAGATCGATTACGACGAACTCGACCAGACCTACTACCCGCGCGCCAAGAAGATGCTCGGCACCTCGCCGCTACCGGCCGATCTCCTCGCGGATCCTTCCTACAAGGGCGCCCGAGCTTGGCTCGATTACATCAAGGATTTCGGCGGAGAGCCTGTCCTGCATGACTTCTGCGTCGACTGGGATGTTGTGCGCGAAGAGCTTGCCGGTCGCAAGCCCGCTTCCTATTCCGCCGGAGAGGGCCCTTACGGCACCAACTCCGGCGCCAAGAACAGCGTCGATCACAACTATCTGCCGTCTGCCGAGGCCACCGGCAACGTGAGTATCCTTCCGCTGCACGAGGTCACGGAGATTCGCGAGATCTCCGGGCAGGACGGGTTCGAGGTTTCGGTCAAGCGGATCGACGAATCCGGCGCGGTACTCGAGACAAAAACTCTCGTCGTCGACTACGTATTCATGGCGGCCGGCTCCTTCCATACCTCCTCCTTGCTCGCGACTGCCAAAGCCAAAGGGTCGCTGCCACGGCTGAACGATCAGGTCGGCAAGGGTTTCGGCAACAACGGCGATTTCCTGATCGCACGCGGCTTGCTGCGCCGCGACTGCGGCGCCAAGCAGGGCGGTCCCGGTGTCGCCTTGATGTACGACGACGACAACCCTTACGGCCCGATCTCGATGTCCTGGGAGGCCTCACCGTTCCCGGACATCGCCGGCGGATCGATGATGGCAAATCTGATCCAGGTCATCTCCGACGAGCGCGGCTCGATCGACTACAACCCCGCATTGGGCCGGGCCGAGTTGAACTATCCGCACGGTGAGGCCGACAGCGACGTCGACGCACGCGGTCGCAACTTCGCGGGCCGTTTCCACGAGCGCACCGAGACCCGGTTCGGCTCCCCGGCAACCGGTGTCCCGATCTATACCCGGCTCGCGGACTTCGGATCCGGTTGCACCTGGCACGGTCTCGGAGGCATGGTGATGGGCCAGGCCGCCAGCTACGAGGGTCAGGTCCACGGCTACAAGAATCTGTTCGTCGTCGACGGATCTCTCTTGCCGGGGTCGTCGGCTCTGGTCAACCCAGCACTGACCATTACCGCTGTCGCGGAGCGGTGCCTCGATCACTTTGTCGAATCCCGCGCCTGAACCCGAACTCTCTTTCCTTCCATCACGTTTCCGATCAACGAGACAACTCGCCAAGTAATGGGCCATTCATGGGTACATAACATTCGTACCCGAATTGAATACCACTTATCTCAGGAGCCCTCTTGCGCACTCGTGGAGCCGTAATCCGTCAAGCGCCCGGCAAGTACGAGGTCGTCGACCTCGAACTCGATTCACCCCGTACCAACGAACTCACCGTCAAGATGGTCGCCTCCGGCCTATGCCATTCGGACGACCACATCGCCACTGGTGATCACGGTGTCGGCCGCTACCCCATCTGTGGTGGGCACGAGGGCGCGGGCATCGTCGTCGAGGTCGGCCCGCACACCCAAGGCTGGGCCGAAGGTGACCATGTCATCTTCTCGTTCCTCGCCGCGTGCGGCCGCTGCCGCTGGTGCGCAAGCGGAATCCAGAACCTCTGCGACAACGGCGCAGCCATCATGACGGGTGGCCGTCCCGGCGACGTCGAGAGCTTCCGCATGTCCTTGGACGGTGAGCCTGTTTCACAGACCTGCGGTCTGTCCACTTTCAGCGAATACACCACTGTCAGTACTCTTTCTGCTGTCAAGGTCGACAAGCACCTCCCCTTGGAAACACTGTGCCTGCTCGGCTGCGGCGTCGGTACCGGCTGGGGCGCAGCGGTCAACTCGGCCGAGGTCTACCCCGGCCAGACTGTGATCGTCATGGGTGTCGGCGGTATCGGGATCAATGCCGTGCAGGGAGCCGCTCATGCCGGAGCCGCCCACATCATCGCCGTCGATCCTGTCGAATTCAAGCGTGAAAGCGCCGTGAAGTTCGGTGCCACGCACGCGGTGTCGACGATGGAAGAAGCAACCGAGATCGCCCGCTCCTTCACCAACGGCCAAGGCGCGGACTCCGCCATCGTGACTGTCGGCGTCACCACCGGCGAACATGTGGCACAGGCGTTCTCGTCGATCCGCAAGGCCGGAACGTGCGTCGTCACCGGACTCGGCAAGATGACCGATATCGGGATACCAGTGAGCCTGTTGGAACTCACCCTCTACCAGAAGCGAATTCAAGGTTCCCTCTTCGGCGCATCCAACCCCACCGCCGACATTCCCTGGATGATCGATCTGTACACCAGCGGAAAGCTCAACCTCGACGGATTGATCACCAACCGCTACACACTGGACACCATCAACGACGGTTTCGCGGACATGCATGCCGGCCGTAACCTGCGCGGAGTCATCAACTTCTGACACTCCCGAGAAGTTGCGGAGCGTGCGGAAAGCGCCCTCCGCAACTTCTGTCGGTGGCAACCGAGACAATGGACACCGGACCGTGTCCACGGCCCCGGTTCAGGAGGGCAAACGATGACTGCGAACGGTTACGTAGACGTGCGGCCGCTGCGGCCTGATGCCTTGTTCAAGCAGATCGCGATGCCCGGGTGGGTTGAACTGCACGTCAGGCAGATCAACCTCCGTACCCCCTCCGCCACACGGTATGCCGCCTGCGCGGTGGATGCCTGGCAACGTACTCCAGAAATAGCGTCGGCCGAACCGGATCGCAGTCGTATGACCATCTGGGCGATACGCAAGGCCGAAAAGGCGACGCGCTTGGCACAGGAATCCGAGGCTGCAGCCACACTCGAGCGCCGCAGGTCACCTCGACTGTCCGACGAAGACATGAAAGCACTTCGCTCCATGCATGATTCAACCGAAGGCAAGTTGGCCTATTCCGCCGCGGTGGTCGCCGCCGATATCGAAAACTCCCCAGCCTGGACGGATCCGCACTTCGCACGCCACCACACTCATGTCGACCTCTTTCGCCAGGTCACGGATATAGCCCTCAGTGCCCGCGGTCTCCTGCGCGCCAAAGAGGAGTTGGGGCCGAAACCACCACAGGCCTTGGAAAAGGACAGCGACGTGATCGAGGTGTTCCGTCACCATACTCAATTGCACCAGCGCAGATTGGAGGCGATCACGCAACGGCTACAGGGATTGCTCCGCTATCGCGAGAACGTCTTAGCCTGCGAGACCATCATCGAGAAGCGGGAGTGGTTGGCCCAGCACGACCGCCGCAGGGAACGAGCTCAGTTCATTCCCGAGATCACAGATTCTCTTGCCGGTGAAGATCTTCAGCGCGCAACCGACGAAGTCGAATACAACACGGCAACTGCCCTGGGTGTCCTGGAGGAGAGCGCCCGACGCCTTTCCCACATCATGTCGTAGCAACCCAACCCATAACCGATTGCTACACATCTCGGGAGATCGCCGGCTACTTGATCGACGACCCGTGCTGCGTCAACGGCATGACCTCGATGGTCATGTACGGGAAGAGTGGCAGATTCCAGAGAATCTCGTGCAATTCGTCAGCCGACTCGACATCGAAGACGCTGATGTTGCTGAACTGACCCACAATTCGCCACAGGTGTACCCACTTGCCTTGCCGTTGCAGGTCTTGTGAGTACGCCTTCTCCGTAGCGACTGTTTCGGCTCGCACAGTCGGATCCAGATCGCGCGGAATATCGACGTCCATCCGTACGTGAAAGAGTGCCATGTTCTTTTCCTCTAGTTCCTGGTCCAGGACTTGACGGCGTCCATGTTCAGTTCCACACCCAGGCCGGGTCCGGAGGGGAGATGCAACTGTCCTTCGGAGTACTTCAGCGGTTCCTGCAGCAGTTCCTCGCTGAAGAGCAGCGGACCGAAAAGCTCTGTTCCGAAGTTGATTCCTGGCTCGGCGCAGGCGAAGTGCAGCGAGGCTGCGGTACCGATCGGACCTTCGATGGACGTCGCACCGTGGCATGCAATCCCCGCAGCTTTCGCGATCGCGACGATCTCGCGACTGCGCTGCAGTCCACCGCATTTGGTGGTCTTCAGCGCGATGACGTCAGCGGCCGAGCGACGGGCGATCTCGAGTGCGTCGTGCGGCGTCTGCACACTTTCGTCTGCCATGATCGGAATCGGTAACAGCCTGCTCAGCTCGGCAAGTACCTCAATTTGGTCTGCGGGAGTCGGCTGTTCGATCAACTCGACGCCACCTTCCGCCAACTGTGGCAGGTACCGCAAAGCGGTAAGTCGATCCCACCGCGCGTTGACGTCGACCCGCACTCCGGCCTGCCCGTCGAGCGCCTGCGCAATCTCGATGATGCGCGCCGTGTCAACTGCGGGATCGAGTGCACCCATCTTGAGCTTGAAGCTGAAATTCATTCGAGATTCCAGCTTTTCGTGAGCTTCTTCGATGATCTCGGCGGCAGGAGCGGCGCCCAACGCCCAAGTAACATCAACACTCTCACGAAATGCCCCACCGAGCAGCGTGTGTACGGGCACTCCCAGGCTACGGGCCCAGGCGTCGTGCAACGCCACGTCGACGGCAGCCTTCGCGAACCGCGCATTGGCCACGACCTTCTCGATATCGAGCATGATCGAGGTGATCTGATCAACTCGCCTACCGACAACCATTGGCGCAATGTATTTCTCGATGATGACCTGCATCGTCTCGACCGACTCACCTCCCCACCACGGTCCGCCGGGAACAACGCCTTCGCCGTATCCGACTACACCGTCGGACGTACGGATCGCGACTAGCAGGAGCGGTTGTGCGGTCATCGAAGTGGTGGCGAACTTGTGCGGACGCACCAGAGGAACGTCAAGGATGGCCGTCTCGATGGAGACGATCGACAGGTCGGTCATCGAATCACTTTCTCTTGTTGCGACACTGAATCAGGCCGGGTCGAGCACGAAATCGTAAGTGACTCGGTTAATTCCGTCGACACCCGGCTTCGGGTCCAGGATCAGCTCGGGCTTGGTGGCCGTGGCAACGTCGCTCTCGATCCACTCGCCACCGGAGAAGTACAACTGGGTGGTGACTGTTCGCTTGCCCGGAGCCTTCACCATGAGGTGCAGATGCGCCGGACGCCACGGGTGCCAGCCCGCCTTCTCGATGAACCAACCGGTGGGTCCGTCAGTCGGAATCTGATATGGCGCAGGCTGAATGGTGGTGATCTCGAAACGACCATCGGCGTCGGCTTCGATGGTTCCGCGCAGATTCCCATCCGGAATGTGCGGTGCGAAGTGAGAGTAGTAGCCCTCGTCGTCTGCGTGCCAGAGTTCGACCGTTGCGCCCTCGAGCCCCCTGCCCTCGAGGTCGCGAACCTGTCCCTCGAAGACAAGCTTGGATCCAATCTCGTTATCGCGCATGGGGAGTGTGCACTGGGCAGGCAACGTCTGCGAATCAGCCACGTAATAGGGCCCCTCGATACTGCCCTTGGTGCCACTCTGGCCACGATAGGCGACCTCTTCGACGTTGTGCTCGACGAAGACGTCCAGCCACAGCGGCCACTCACCGAACTGGCCGATGTCGATCAGCCATTGCTTGAGCACGCGGTACTCGGGGTATGTGATGCCGTGCTTGTCGATGACCCCGGCAAGTGCCTCGAGGACATCCTTGGCGATGGCCGAAAGACGTTCGGGAGACGTGGCCGCGGAGACTCGCTCCTGCAGGAACTTGTCGGTGGCGGCATTGCCCGAACCGGCTGCAGTGGGGCTCTCGGAAGTGGTCATGTGGTCCTCCTCGGGAAGTGAATGGCTGTTACCGGGCGGGCGCCGAACTGCTGGGCTGAGTCGACTCCCGAAGTCTGGTTGTACGCTGTGCGTACATCTGTTACGCTGTGCGTACGTAAGTACTGTGCGCCCAGTCACAAGGTTTGTCAAACTTCTCACCCGACCGGACGACATCTCCGCAGATGAAAGGCCATACCGTGACCGAGACAGATCGCGATTACATCCAGAGCCTCGAACGTGGTTTCGCAGTTCTCATGGCCTTCGACGAGAACCGCCCCAACCCCTCACTAGCCGACCTGGCAACCGAAACCGGGCTGTCCAGACCGGCAGTGAGACGCATACTCCTCACACTCCAGAAACTCGGGTACGTCACCGGAAACAACAGCCGATGGTCCCTCACCCCGCGGGTTCTGAGCATCGGCCAGCACTACTCCGCATCACACGCCCTCACCGAAGCTGCACTGCCGCGACTCATGGAAATCGCGGAGCGCACCCACGAATCAGCCTCTCTCGGCGTCCTCGACGGCGTGGACGTCGTCTACGCCGCCCGAGTACCGGTCCGACGCATCATGAGCATCAACGTGAGTGTCGGAACCCGAGTGCCGGCATACGCCACGTCAATGGGCCGCGCCCTACTGGCCTGGGCGCCAACCGAAATCGTTGACAACGTCATCGCCAACTCGACGTTCGCCGCACTCACCCCCACGACGATCACCGACGAAGGTGCATTCCACACTGCACTTCGCGTCGTACGCGAGCATGGATACGCCCTCACCTCCGAAGAGTTGGAAGGTGGCCTGATCTCACTCGCGGCACCGGTCCGCGACGCGAGCGGAAGCGTCATCGGTGTAACGGCGTGCTCATCCTCGGCGGGACGGACCACCCCGGAAGCTTTCCGCATCGAAGTGGCACCTTTCCTGGTCGAAAAGACCAACCAACTCAGCGTTGATCTGGGATATCGCGGCTGAATAGGAATCCGACGAACCCCACGCCCTTGGTCAGGACTAGGCATTTACCTAGTGTGACCCAGGCCACACAATGTCAAGGTTAATTCAGTACCGGACGCAGCCCCGTCCGGAAAGCGGGCCCAGCACCGATTTCGACAGCCCTCGGCTGTCAGCTGATCGCCCACTCGATCTGGAGGTTACCCATGACGGATATTTTGGACGCTGCCCACAGCACCAGCGAGTACTCGAGTATCCGCGCATTCCTCGACGACGCTCTCATCGAGGACCCGGAGACCGGCCGATACCAGGTGCGGCGCAGCGTCTTCACCGACGAGCAACTGTTCGAGCTCGAGATGACCCACATCTTCGAGGGCAACTGGATCTACCTCGCCCACGAAAGCCAAATCCCCAATGTCGGTGACTATTTCACCACCCACATGGGTCGTCAACCCATCGTCATCACTCGCAACAAAGAAGGCGAATTGGGTGCGCTGATCAACGCGTGCAGCCACCGCGGCGCGATGCTCTGTCGCCGCAAGACCGACAACCGCACCACGTTCACGTGCCCGTTCCACGGCTGGACGTTCAACAACTCCGGCAAGCTACTCAAGGCCAAAGATGCTCGTACCGGCGGCTATCCGGAACAGTTCAACAAGGACGGTTCGCATGACCTGACCAAGGTGGCGCGATTCGAAAGCTACCGCGGCTTCCTCTTCGGCAGTCTCAATGCCGACGTTCTCCCCCTCGAAGAGCACCTCGGCGCCACCACAAAGATCATCGACATGATTGTGGACCAGTCCCCAGACGGTCTCGAGGTTCTTCGCGGCGCCTCCACCTACACCTACGACGGCAACTGGAAGCTGCAGACAGAGAACGGAGCTGACGGCTACCACGTCTCGTCGACGCACTGGAACTACGCGGCAACCACCGCCCGTCGCACGGCCGGTGAATCGGCCAACGAGACCAAAGCTATGGACGCCGGCACCTGGGGCAAGCAGGGGGGAGGCTACTTCTCGTACGACTACGGCCACCTTCTCCTGTGGATGTGGTGGGGCAACCCCGAGGACCGCCCGCTGTACGAGCGCAGAGCAGAGCTGGAGGCCGAATTTGGTTCCAAGAAAGCCGAATTCATGGTCGGCGCGTCACGCAATCTCTGCCTCTATCCCAACGTGTACCTCATGGATCAGTTCAGCAGCCAGATCCGGCACTTCCGTCCGATCTCGGTCGATCAGACGGAAGTCACGATCTACTGCATAGCACCCAAGGGCGAAAGTGCAGATGCTCGCAGTAATCGCATCCGCCAGTACGAGGATTTTTTCAACGCATCAGGTATGGCCACTCCAGACGACCTCGAAGAGTTCCGCTCCTGTCAGAAGACCTATCAGGCCGGCGGCGCACCGTGGAACGATCTGAGCCGCGGCGTCACGCACCAGGTCGTCGGCCCCAACGATGTCGCGAAAGATCTTGGCATGGAACGAGTTCTCTCCAGTGGAGCCAAGACCGAAGATGAGGGCTTGTACCCGATTCAGCACGGCTATTGGCGCGACGCCATGCTCGCGGCAGTTGATGCCGAAGAAGCCGGCGCCCAGCGTACCGATTCCACCCGGACGAACTGAGGAACTCGATCATGACCACTGCAACCGACACCACGCTCACCCAGCACACCATCGAGCAGTTCCTCTACCGCGAGTCACGCTACCTCGACGACCGCGAGTTCGAGAAGTGGATCGAGTGCTATCACCCGGATTCCGAATTTTGGATGCCGGCCTGGGCCGATGACGGTGAACTCACCACCGATCCGCAAACCGAGATTTCACTGATCTACTACCCCAACCGGGGTGGTATCGAGGATCGCGTCTTCCGAATTCGAACCGACCGCTCCAGTGCGACCAGCCTTCCCGAGCCTCGGACGGGGCACAACATCAGCAACGTCGAGATGACCTCACAGCGCGGAACCCAAGTGGATGTGCGCTTCAACTGGTTCACCCTCTACTGCCGCTACAACAGTGTCGACACCTACTTCGGCACGTCGTTTTACACGATCGACTTCGCCGGCGAACAGCCGTTGATCATGAAGAAGAAGGTCGTACTCAAGAACGACTACATCCATCACGTGGTGGACGTCTACCACATCTGACCGGCACTTCTTCTTCACGAATCGAGCTGTTTCCCATGAGTTTTCAAGTTGCACTGAGTTTCGAGGACGGCATCACACGCTTCGTCGAATGCAATTCCGACGAGACCGTCGCCGACGCGTCGTACCGGGCACGAATCAATATCCCACTCGACTGCCGCGACGGAGCGTGCGGAACGTGCAAGTCCTTGTGCGAGTCAGGCAGTTTCGACGGAGGCGACTACATCGACGAGGCCCTCACTGACGACGAGGCCGAGCAGGGTTACTGTCTGCCGTGTCAGATGGTGCCCGAGTCCGATCTGGTTCTTCAGATTCCCACCACGTCCGCAGTTGCCAAGACCGCCGCTGGTTCGTATGTATCCACGATCACCGAGATAGTGCGACACTCCGATACCACCGTCGGGTTCACCGTCTCTGTCGAGAACCGCACCGATCTGGTGTTTCTGCCCGGTCAATACGTGAATATTCTTGTTCCCGGTACTGATTCGACCCGCTCATACTCGTTCAGCACCGGCCCTACAGCCGAGGATGCGTCGTTCCTGGTCAAGATCACCCCGGGTGGATTGATGTCGGACTACCTCAGCGAACGCGCACAGGTTGGCGACACACTCGAACTCACCGGGCCGATGGGTAGCTTCTTCCTACGCACCCAACAACGTCCGGCCCTGTTGTTGGCCGGCGGCACCGGCCTCGCGCCTCTGCTCTCGATCCTCGAGAAGATGCGTGCCGACGGCTCCGAGTTGCCTGTTCACCTGATCTACGGCGTGAGCTCCGACGCCGATCTCGTGGAGCTGGATACGTTACACAAGTACACAGAACTACTGCCGCAGTTCACCTTCGACTACTGTGTGGCCGATCAGGACAGCTCCGCCCCGAACAAGGGTTACGTCACCGGGTTCATCGAACCCGCACATCTCGACGACGGAAATGTCGACGTTTACCTGTGTGGTCCGCCGCCGATGGTCGAAGCCGTACGTCAGCACTTCAAGGACATGTCGATCACTCCCACGAACTTCTACTTCGAGAAATTCAATACGGCAGCAACTCCTGCACCGGCCGCGGCCACCGAGCCCACCGAAGCAGAGCGTGCAGCAGCTGTCAAAGCTGCTGCCGAGACCGGACTTCCAGCGGTATTGGCGTCCGTTGCAACGGACGATATCGGCTCGTACGAGATCGGTGAGGAACACCTACCCGTGGCCGAATCCGACGCGCAGTTCGATGCCCGGATGGCACTCGAACTTGGTGCCATGGAACTCACCATCGGCCGACTCACCCCAGCGCAGCTGATCGAATACCGAATCCTGGCCGAGAACTCTGCCGCGTCGATCGAACGCGATCGATTCACGGACGCAGCGGCATTCACCGAAACCAATGCGCTGTTCCACGACTTTCTGTTCCGTTGCACCGGCAACGAGATTCTCTTGCAGGCGTACCACCGCCTCGAGGTCACCGAGCTCATGAACCGGATACTGCGAACAGCAGATTGGGTCGACGAGCACGTTGCGGAAGATCACCTGCACATCGTTCGCGCATTCGCAGAGAACGATCGAACCGCCGCACGCGAGTTGATCGTCGCACACAGTGAGCATGCCAAGGCCACGATGCGCTGCGCCATCGCAGACAATCACCTGAGCATCGCGCAATGAGCCCGCGAATTTTCGCCGGCCGATTCGACAACCGCGTTGTCGTCGTGACGGGTGCCGCTCAGGGCATCGGGCGTTGTGTTGCCGAAAGAATCTCCGCCGAAGGCGGTTCGGTGGTTCTCGTTGACCGGGCGGAACTCGTACACGAGGTGGCCGGGGCTCTCGAGCGCTCGCATTCCGTTACTGCCGATCTCGAACAGTTCGAGGGAGCACAGAGAGCAATAGACCAGGCGCACAAGTACTTCGGTCGGATCGATGTGCTGATCAACAATGTCGGCGGAACTATCTGGGCCAAGCCGTACGAGCAGTACACACCGGAACAGATCCAGGCGGAAGTTCAACGCTCACTGTTTCCCACGCTGTGGACCTGCCGGGCAGCATTGCCCTACCTGATCGAACAAGCACGCGGCACCGTTGTCAACGTCTCGTCCGTCGCGACTCGCGGAGTCAACCGCGTTCCGTATGCGGCCGCCAAAGGTGGCGTCAGTGCTATCACGGCGGCACTGGCCATGGAAGTAGCGCAGTACGGAATACGTGTTGTAGCAACAGCTCCCGGCGGAACTGAGGCGCCGCCTCGCGTCGTGGCCCGCGGGCCCGGTGCACAGACCGAGGACGAGAAGGTCTGGTACCAGCAAATCATCGACCAGACGGTCGATTCTTCACTGCAAAAGCGTTACGGCACACTCGACGAGCAAGCCGCGGCCATCACCTTCCTCGCCTCTGACGAGGCGTCGTATATCACCGGCACGGTACTTCCCGTCGCTGGTGGTGATCTCGGCTGACCCGGACTCGAAGTCTCACACCCACTTCTTCCTGATCTCTCGAACGGAGATTCGCCATGTCGTCAACCGAACGTGGTTCCTGGGCAAGCGCCCGCCATCGCTCGTCAGTCCTGTGGGTGGTCGCGATCGCCGCGATCGCCATCCTGTTCGACGGATACGATCTCGTCGTCTACGGCACGATCCTGCCGGTTCTAATGGATGATCCAGGACAGATCGGCGCACTGTCCGCGTCACAGGCCGGCGCGTTGGGTTCGTACGCCCTTATCGGAGTGATGGTGGGAGCGCTGACGTGCGGCGCGATCGGTGACCACTTCGGGCGTCGAAAGATGATGCTGATCAACATCGTCTGGTTCTCGGTAGGTATGGCGCTGGCGTCATTCGCCACCAGCATCACCTCCTTCGGACTACTGCGATTCTTCACCGGCATCGGTGTCGGCGGACTCGTCGCCACGGCGGGCGCGATGATCGCCGAATTCGCGCCGCCGGGACGCCGAAACCTTTTCAACGCCATCGTTTACAGCGGCGTACCGGCCGGCGGCGTGATGGCCTCGATACTGGCGATCGTCCTCCGCGATGCCATCGGCTGGCGCGGACTCTTCCTCATCGGAGCGCTCCCCCTCCTCCTCCTGTTTCCGCTCGCGTGGTTCCGCCTTCCGGAATCACCCGTGTGGCTGGTCGCACGCGGACGCATCGACGAGGCAGAAGCCGTGTCCTTGAAGACCGGAATTCCCCTGCCTGTCAACGTAACTCGACCTAGCGGAGCCGCCGCGGAGAAAGTCGGTTTCCGCGCGCTCGCCAGTAAGCAATATGTCTGGGGCACAGCGCTCCTCGGCCTGATGAGTTTCGCCGGACTTCTCCTCACTTACGGCCTCAACACCTGGCTGCCCAAGATCATGGAGAACGCCGGGTACAACGCCAAGGGATCGCTCTCATTCCTGCTGGTGCTCAACGGTGGCGCCATTATCGGCGGCCTTCTCGCCTCCCGGATCGCAGACGTCACCGGACCTCAACGCGTCGTGGCCACAACCTTCGGGCTTGCCGCTCTTGCTTTGCTGCTGTTCACCTTCGGCTTCCCTCTGCCTGTCCTCCTGGCATCGGTGGCTATCGCCGGCGTCGGAACCATCGGAACGCAGGTCCTGATCTATGGATTTGTGTCCAACTACTACTCGACGTCCGCCCGTGCAGCCGGTGTCGCGTGGTGCGCAGGTTTCGGTCGCCTCGGCGGAATATTCGGGCCCCTCATCGGTGGGAGCTTGATCAGCGCAGGTATCAGCTCGGAATCAGCGTTCTACGTCTTCGCAGGCATCGCCGTACTGGGTTGCATTGTCACGTTCTTCGTCCCGAAGCAGAATCCGCATCTCAATGCTGCGGCGGTACCGGTAGAAAAGGAAAACAGCAGTGAGCCCGGCGTTACGGTGGTGGGGTGACCCATCGTGGAGTGCTGGTCGGCCGAGAGCGCGAACTCGCAGCTCTCGGCCTGGCCTTGTCGACGGCGCAGCAGGGGGCGCCGACGCTTGTGCTCGTAGAGGGGGAAGCCGGCAGTGGCAAGTCGACACTCGTCAACAGGTTCACCGAAGTAACGGCGCAGCACACTCTTCGGCACGCACGCGGGCTGGAGTGGGAATCGCAGACCCCTTTCGGTGTGGTTGAGCAGCTACTCGAACACCCGGTCTCCGTCGCCGATCCGGTGTCGGCGGCCAACGAGATTCTCACAGCTTCGGAAGGTCTCACCATCGTTGTGGTCGACGATGCTCACCACAGTGACGTCGAGTCACTCCAAGCCGTTACGTCGGCACTTCATCGCGGTCGGGACAGCCGGCTACTGATCATCTTCATCGCCGAGGAATCGTCACACCTGAGCAAGGCGGTCAGTCGAATTCTCGAGCTTCACTGGGCTCAGCGTCTACACATCAGCCCACTCGACGCCTCCGCTATCAGCGAGATCGCGCGGGTGCGCAACGGTATCGATCTGAGTTCCGGTGCCGCACGACAACTTCAGGAATTCACAGCAGGAAACACCCTGGATGTCATCTCACTTCTGGATGAGTTACCGCCGACGCATTGGTCCCGCTGGCACCGCACGTTGCCGCTTCCACGGCACCGAGCTGCGTCGATTGCTCATGACCTCGCGACGTGCAGCGATGATGGGCGCACGCTCGTCGAGGCAGCTGCCGTACTAGGCGACGGCACCATGTTGTCCCACCTCTCGCAGTTAGCCGACGTCGAAGACATCGTGGGCGCCCTGGACAGCGCCTGCGGGAGCGGGCTACTCACAATCCACGAACAGCGCGGCAGCACCGAAGTATCCTTTCGAGGTCCGATGATCTCGGCTGCGGTGAACGCGACGTTGGGGCCCGCTCGGTTGCACCAACTTCACCTGCGCGCGGCCGACATCGCCTGGGGCGACGGCGAGCGCTTGTTCCACCTCGCTGCCGCGAGCACCACCCACAACGAGAACCTCGCCTCGGATCTGGTCGGCTACGCTACATTACGAGCCGTCGAAGGTGCCTGGTCCGAAGTTGCCGACGCTTTGGTCACGGCCAGCCGCCTTACGGTCGACAAGAGCGAGCACGAAGATCGCCTCCTTCGGGGGGTTGACGCACTGACCGGATCCGGTGATATTCCGCGGGCAATGGTCTTCGCACCCGAAGTCGAAAGCATCACACGTAAGCCGCTTCGCGACGCCGTGCTCGGGTACCTCGCTATCCATCGCGGACGCCCCACCGAGGCCGACGGATTGCTGATGCGCGCCTGGGATAGTTGCCCGGCGAATCTCGAACCTGGCACGTCGGCGTTGATCGCTCAGCGCATGGTCCTGCATTCCCTGGCCAGGCTGGACGGAGCGGCCCTGGTCGAATGGGTTGACCGCGCAGTTGACTTGGTGGGCCCCGCCGATCCCGCTGCAGTCGAGTCCGAGGCAATCAAGGGGCTCGGGCTGGGTGCTACCGGGCACGCCACCCAAGCCCTGGCCGCATACGAAGAGCTCTCCGACCGGGTTCGCCCCGGAGCTCAAGCCCAGCGGTTCCAGATGGGTCGCGGCTGGCTCGAACTTGCACTCGATCACCCCGAATCTGCCCGCCGTGACCTGGAAAGCGCTGTATCCACCGAGTTCTCCAGCGGTTCGGCGCGGATCTCACTGTGGGCACAGGCCTGGCTCGCTCGCACCCAGTTCGCGCTGGGCGCTTGGGATGATGCCCTGACGACGGTCGGAAATGCGGGTGCCGAACTCGATCGATTCGAGATCGAAATAGTTCGGCCACTCGTTCATTGGTCCGGAGCTCAAATACATGCCTTGCGTGGAAACTGGGAACTGGCTCGCGACCACGTGCGTCGGGCGCACGCCGGTACCCACTCGTACGAGATCATGTATGTCCCTTCCCTTCTTGCGAGAGCCCAGTTCGCCGAAGCGGCAGCGGATTATCCCGACGTCCTTCTGGCGCTGGCGCCGCTGACATCGAGCAGCGCACAGCGATGGCTCGACGAACCCGGATTCTGGCCTTGGGTCGATCTCTATGCCAACGCTCTGGTCATGGTCGGCCGAGTGGACGACGCCGACGCATTCTTGCGACCGCACGAGTCGACAGCCCGAAAGCGTAAACACCGTTCCGCAACGGCCCGGCTCGGCTACGTACGTGGCCGAATCCATGGCGCGCGAGGCGAACTCGATGCTGCACGCGAATGTTTCGACGAGGCACTCATGGGCATCGCGGAGCTACCGCTTCCCTACGACCGCGCTCGGATCAACTTCGCCTACGGCCAGACACTCCGCAGGGCTGGGAAGCGCGGGGACGCCGATGTTGTCCTCCGCGCCGCTCGTTCGCTGTATCTGGCACTGGGCGCCGGTACGTACGTGGATCGTTGCGATCGAGAGCTACGAGCCGGAGGGTTGAATCTCTCTCGCGGAGACAAGGGAATCACCGACCTGACTCCGCAAGAGCGTGCGGTTGCCGACCTCGTCGCCGCAGGCAAGAGCAACAAGGAAGCTGCAGGTGAATTGTTTCTCTCCGTCAAGACTATTCAGTATCACCTCACCCGCGCGTACGCGAAGCTCGGATTGCGTTCACGCAGCGAGCTCGCGGCATTCTTCCGCGAGCGTGGACTCTCCGATCCGCACCAGAGGACCTGAAATATGACAAACACCCGCGCTGACCAAACGCCGGCACGCGTCGTAATAGAGCCTGTGCCGCAACCTGTTCACCGACTGCGGCAAGTCCTGCGTGACTTCGGCGGAATGTACGCCGCGAACGCCGTCATCGGTATCGTCTTTTCCGCGACGGGCCCGGTGGCCGTGATCCTGGCTGCAGGATTGGCCGGAGGACTGAGCCAAGCACAGTTGGCGTCCTGGCTTTTCGGCGCATTCTTCGTCAACGGAATCCTGACGATTACCGCGTCGTGGCTCTATCGCCAGCCACTGGCCTTCTTCTGGACCATTCCGGGAACCGTAGTCGTCGGCGCGTCATTGGAGCACCTGCCCTGGGAGCAGGTACTCGGCGCTTTCTTCGCCACCGGCCTTCTGATATTGCTTGTCGGATTGACCGGGTGGATCAGACCGATCATGTCCGCGCTCCCCATGCCCATCGTAATGGCAATGGTTGCAGGGGTTTTCCTTCATTTCGGCACTGATTTAGTCGAGGCACCGGCACACGACGCAGCCATCGCGCTACCGATGATTACGACATTTGTTGCACTCAGCGCGTTCACGAAAGTCGGCCGCTTCGTTCCTCCCGTCCTCGGCGCGTTGATCGTCGGCGTGATCATGATCGCCGTATCCGGGCGATTCAATTCCGGTGGCAACACCCACGAGTGGTTCGCGCATCCAGTCCTGACCACTCCACAATGGTCCTGGCAGGCAATGGTCGAATTGGTTGTGCCGCTGGCCATCACAGTCATCGTGGTTCAGAACGGGCAAGGCATCGCGGTGTTGCGCACGGCCGGGCATCAACCTCCCATCGGAACTGTGACAGTTGCCTGCGGCGCCTTCTCACTTGTCAATGCGGCAGTGGGATGTGTGTCGACCTGCCTCACCGGCCCGACCAATGCTCTGCTCTCGGCGTCCGGTGAGCGAACAAGGCAATACACCGCCGGCATTTTCTGCGGACTACTTGCTGTTGCCTTCGGCTTGTTCGCACCGACATTCGTGGCAATGATGCTGGCCACGCCCGCAGCCTTCATCGTCACTCTGGGCGGTTTGGCAATGCTGAAGCCACTGCAGGGCGCCTTCGTCATCGCCTTCGGCGGCCGATTCACTTTCGGCGCCTTGGTCGCATTTCTGGTGACGATCTCCGACGTCGAACTGCTCAACATCGGCGCCGCGTTCTGGGGCCTAGCATTGGGTGTCATCGCCTCGCGAATTCTCGAGAGCAAAGACTAAGTCGCCACTTGACATGCGATTATACGCATTATTTACTTTGACAACCATTTGCAATAAGGGCTAGATCTATAGTCATGCAACTCAACACCCGCACATCGCGGAGTCTCGCCCTTGCCACATCCGTAGGCCTCTCACTCACCCTCACAGCCGGATGTGCGTCGGACACCGACAACTCGCCACCAATGGAAACCGGTACCACAGCAACAATTCCCAAAGAACAGGCATCGGCAATGCCCCGCCTCGCTGTGTCCTATGACGGCGGCCTTCTCATTCTCGACGCAACCACGCTCGATACCGTGGGCGAAACGGAGATCGACGGGTTCACCCGACTCAATCCCGCCGGCGACGGGCGGCACGTCATGGTTTCCGCGGGCGACGCCTTCAAGGTTCTCGACACCGGCACGTGGTCCTCGACCCATGGTGACCATTCCCATTACTACACAGTTGATCCCGCGATGACAGACGTCGAATTCTCCGCCAACGAACCCGGACACGTCGTCAACCATGCCGGAAAAACCGTCCTGTTCAACGACGGATCAGGCCTCGTCGAAATTTTTGATCCGACGCAATTGGCAAAACGCCAACCGCGCGTCGAGACCGTCGCGACGCCGGAGCCTCACCACGGGGTAGCTGTGGTACTGGCCAACGGTAATCTGCTGACAACTATCGGAAACTCCGAGTCACGCAGCGGTATTGCCGTACTCGATGCCGACCGCAAGGAAATCCTGCGGAACGAGCAGTGCCCCGGCATCCACGGCGAAGCCGTTGGCGCGGGTGAAGCAATTGTCCTGGGCTGCCAGGACGGACTACTCGTCTACAAGGACGGCGCTATCACCAAGGTTCAGAGCCCAGACCCGTACGGCCGGATCGGAAATCAGGCCGGGTCCGAGGAATCGGAGATTATCCTGGGTGACTACAAAACCGACCCCGAGGCAGAACTCGAACGCCCGCAGCGAATTTCGTTGACCAATACGTCGACCTCGGAACTGAAACTGGTCGACCTCGGAACCAGTTACACCTTCCGGTCACTGGGTCGTGGACCACACGGAGAAGCATTGATTCTCGGCACCGACGGCGCTATCCACGTCATCGACCCACACTCGGGTGCGGTGATCAACAAGATCGCGGTAATCGGCGAATGGACCGAACCCACGGAGTGGCAAGACCCTCGCCCAACGCTCTTTGTCCGCGACCACACGGCCTACGTCACCGATCCCACTTCGAAGAAGCTGATCGCCGTCGACCTCGAAGACGGCAGCATCGCCGCACAGGCAACACTCGATCACACTCCCAACGAATTGACCGGCGTCAGCTAGCGCGGTTCCTCGGGGCCACCTGGTCGGCCCTCCTGCGTCGATCGCGGCTCTCCCGGTTCAGGAACGGCATGTTTCGACGTTGCAGGATCGATAGTGTCAGCATGGTCCTGGAGCCGATTCAACTCGTCCCGCGAACTGACTGCCTCCCTCCGATGCTCGGCCGCATGCTGTTGCAAGGCTGAAGCTTCCGCAGATTTTGCGTCGGCTTCAGCCTGCACCATGCGCGCTTTTGCCGCGCTCTCCTCGGCCCGCGCTTCCCGCTGACCGACCTGGAGCGACCTATCCGCCACGTCTTCACGAATCTCTTGCGCCTCGGCATGACGGCGCTCGTTACGCTTGTTTCGCGCGACCCACGCGAGCGCAGCCACGATCACGATCACTACGACCACGGCAACAATAATCCAAACAATGCTGCTGGTACTCATACTCCGAGTGGTACCCACCGGCGCAGTTCTCACACACGGCACGGAGTCGATTCGAAACTACTCAGGAGTCCCACCGGAAAGGAGCCTCGACAGATCGGGATGGCCGAACAGTCCGGGCATGCCGCCGGTGTGAAGGAAGACCGTCCGGGAACCCTTAGTGATCGCATTGTCAGCGACCAGCGCCGTCAAACCGGCAAACGCACGGCCGGTGTAGGTGGGATCAAGAAAGATCCCTTCTGTTCGGGCCAGTCGACGGATCGCGTTACTCGATCCGTCGGTCAACGTCGAATAGCCCTGCCCGACGTGATCACGCTTGATCTGCAGTTGTTCGGCACGAATCACTGGCCCGGGCATTTCGTCCAGTAGCGCGGCAACAAGTGCGCCAGGATCGCTCACAGCACCGACATCGACGCCGATCACGCGTTCCGGACCCAAATGGGCAACCAGACCGGCCATTGTTCCGCCGGAACCAACGGCCACCACGACACGGTCGAAGCCGTCGACTTGTTCTTCGATTTCACGTGCGCAGTCGACATACCCCTGTGCCGAGACCGCGCTCGTGCCACCGAAGGGAATCACGAACGGCACCCCTCCGGAACGAGCAACGTCCTCGGCGATACTCGCGACTACCGATCCGCTCTCGCTGCCTGCCCAGACGATCTCTGCTCCGGCGATTTCATCGAGCACCAGGTTTCCCTGCGTCGTTTCCGGCCGAGCACCACCGAGCACCAAGATGCACTTCAGCCCAAGCCGAGCAGCAGCGGCGGCCGTCAATCTCGCGTGATTACTTTGCGGCGCACCGGAAGTGATCAGAGTCGTCGCACCGGACGCCAATGCCTCGGTGCAGCTGTACTGCAATTTTCGAATCTTATTGCCGCCGCCGCCCAGTCCGGTAACGTCGTCACGTTTGATCCACAGATCATTCGGTCCGAGTCCCAATGACTCCGCTGCCCGGGGGATGCGTTCGAGCGGTGTCGGCCAGCTGCCAAGCGAGATCGGGATCATGAATGTCATCGTAGCGGGCCGGACTGTTCGGCCATTTATGGTTTAGTCGAAGGATGGGCACCTCGAAAACAACCGTGGCCGACGTACCGCTGACCGTCAGCACACCGGATCCCGCGGTGTCACTAGGAAAAGCTGTCGTCGTCCTCCAAGAGGCGTGGGGCGTCAACGCACATATCGAGAGCATTCTGACGCGTCTCGCCGACGCCGGGTATCTTGCGGTCGCTCCGCACCTCTACCATCGCGGATCTCAGACGTCCTTCACTGATTTCCCTTCCGCTAAGGAAGCTCTCATGGCGTTGAACAGCAAAGACATCAGCCACGATGTGGGTGCCACCGCCGCATACTGCAAATCCGAGGGAGCCGATACGATCGGCTCCCTCGGATTCTGTATGGGTGGAACAGTGTCACTGTGGTGTGCGGCCGAGCCCCTCGTCGACGCGGCCGTCACCTATTACGGCGGTGCAGTAGCCGAATCTCGATGGCAAGGTATCCCGGCCGGTTCCGAACTCGCTGCGCAACTGAAGGTCCCGTGGCTCGGACACTACGGGGACCTCGACCCGAGCATTCCGCCTGAATGCGTCGAGCAGCTACGGTCACACGCTTCGAAACTTGCTCAGGTGTACCGATATCCGGATGCCGACCATGCCTTCAACAACGACACCTCTAGCCACTATGACCCTGAAGCCGCCGATCTCGCCTGGTCGCGCACGATGGAGTTCTTCGCGAAGACGCTGTGAATCCCTGGCAGATCAGGGAACTCGCTTGACGACAGTCCCGGTGATTTCATCCTCGACCTGATCAGCATTCAAAGCTTGACTGCGTGCCCGCCGTGAACGAGTGAGGTAGAAGATGGCGATGGCAGCCAGTACAAACGGCACACCGAACACCAAGGTCATCTTGAAAGACTCAACCCACAAGGTTGTCAACATGATCGCGACCATCAGGCCACCACCGAGAATGGTGCCGACGGGGAAACCCGGAATCGTGAAGGACAGTTTTGTTCCCTCTGCCTGCATCCGCTTACGGAAGAACCAGTGTGTGACGAAGATCAGCAACCAAGTCGCCATGGCACCGAACATCGACAGCGAGATCATCAATGTGAACGCCTGCTCCGGAAAGAGCACGTAGACAACGGTCGCGACAGCGATACCTGACGTCGACAGCAGCAACGCATTGACCGGTGAACCGTTAGCACGCACCTTACCCAGAATCTTCGGGGCATCACCGGCGCGGGAGAGGCTGAACATCATGCGCGAGGACACGTACAGCTGACTGTTCATTGCCGACAACGCAGCGATGATGACCACGAAGTTGAGAACGCTGTCTGCGCCCGGAATGTTGATAACCTGCATCACTGTAACGAACGGGCTTCCGCCACTGAGAATCTTGTCCATCGGCGCGATAGCCACGATCAGGCCGAGGGTCGCGATGTAGAAGACGAAGAGACGCACGATCGTGACACGGAAGGCCTTCTTGACGGCTACAGCCGGGTTCTCCGCCTCGCCGGCCGCGATCGCGATCATCTCGATACTGAGGTAGCTGAAGATCGATACGATCACGGCAAACCACATACCGGAGAAGCCATTCGGCAGGAATCCGCCACCACTGGTGTAGTTGTGGAACCCGTAGTCGGGGTTTCCGCTGCCGAACACAACATAGGCGGCCATGATGATGAAAGCCACGATGGCAAACACCTTGATGGTCGAGAACCAGTACTCCATCGTTCCGAACGCCTTGACGTTGAACATGTTCACACCGATCAGCACTGCGGAGAACAGCACGATCCAGATCCACTGCGGTATGTCCGCAAACCAGAACTGCATGTATTCACCGATAGCGGTGACTTCGGTTCCCACCGCGAGGACAATGCATGACCAATACAGGTACCGGACGAGAAAGCCGATAAGCGGGCTGACGTAATACTCGGCATAGGCTCCGAACGATCCCGAAGTTGCGTGCGCAACAGTCATTTCCGCCAATGCGCCCATCAGGAGCAGCGCGATCAAACCGCCGATGGCGTAACTGATGATCACGCTCGGGCCTGCAAACCCGATCGCGAACTTACTACCGAGGAACAGCCCCGTTCCGATCGCACCACCAAGTGCAATCATGCTCATCTGACGCGCGCCGAGCTCTTGTTTCAAGCCGGATTCACGTTGCTGAATGTTTTTGAAATCACTCACGAATTGTTCCTTAGGAAAGGCGGTTCCACCGGACCGCAGGGGTTCTTCAGACGATCAGGTGACTGCATCGCGCTCGCGGAACTCTGCGGTGTCCCACGTCTTGTTCTCGAGGATGTCACGAAGAACATCCACTGCGTTCCAAACATCGACATAGCCGATATACAACGGTGTGATGCCGAAACGGAGGACACCAGGTTCGCGGTAGTCGCCGATGACACCGCGGCTGATGAGCGCCTTCATGATCGAATATCCCTCAGCGTGAACAAAACTCACGTGGGATCCCCGAGACGCGTGATCGCGAGGAGTGATCAGCTTCAGATCGAACCCGCCACAATGCTGTTCGACCAGATCGATGAACAAGTCCGTCAATGCCAGAGACTTCTGGCGTACGGCACTCATGTCTGCGCCCAAGGCAATGTCGAGGCCACATTCCACCAGCGACAGTGACGTCATCGGCTGCGTGCCGATGAGGAACCGCCGGATTCCGGAATGTGCCTCATATCCGGGCTCCATCGCGAAAGGCCTTGCATGGCCCCACCATCCGGACAGAGGCTGCTGACCCAAATGCAGGTTACGCTCGTTCACCCAAATGAATGCCGGCGATCCGGGTCCACCGTTGAGGTACTTGTACGTGCATCCGACCGCAAAATCGGCGTCGCAGCCGACCAGATCGATCTCGAGGGCGCCCGCAGAATGTGCCAGGTCCCAGATCATCAGTGCGCCGCGCTCATGCACCTGCGCGGTGACTGCAGACATGTCGTACAGATTTCCGGTGCGATAGTTCGCGTGGGACAGCATCACGACCGCGGTATCGGAGTCGACGACGGTCGACAGTTCAGCCGGGTCATCGATCAAACGCAGCTCGTACCCCCGGTCGAGGAAGCCGATGATGCCTTCCGCGATATAGAGATCCGTTGGAAAGTTGTCACGCTCGGACACGATCACCCGCCGGCCGGGCTGATTCTGCTCCGCAATGGTCAGCGCTGAAGCGAGCGCCTTGAACAGGTTGATCGACGTCGAATCGGTGACCACCACTTGACCCGTGCCGGCACCGATCAACGGAGCCAGCTTGTCCCCAAGCCTGGTCGGCAGGTCGAACCATCCGGCCGTATTCCAACTGCGGATCAGGCCGATTCCCCACTCGTCACGAATCACGCGTTCGGCACACGCCGCTGCGCTGCGCGGTTTTGCACCGAGCGAATTGCCGTCGAGATAGATCACGCCTTCGGGAATCTCGAACTGGTCGCGGAACGCGCGCAATGGATCGTCAAGGTCGGACTGCACGCAGTCCGCCTGCGAGGGGAATTCTGTCGCTGTCATGGTGGCCGTTCTCCTAGTGAAGATGTGGTGTCGAAACAATCAGGTCAGGGTCTTGATCAGGGCAGGGTCCGCAGCACGGCCCGTACCGGACTCGCATCGAGGTTCCGAAATTTCAGTGGCAGGGCAATCAGCTCGTATCGGCCCTCGGTTACCTCGTCGAGGCAGAGTCCTTCGAGAATCGACATTCCCCGATCGTTCGCTGCATGATGCGCGTCCATGGACTTACTTGCCATCGGGTCGAACGATGCTCCGTCGATTCCGATCAACTGGCCACCCCGGTCCGCGAACCAATGGATCATTTCCGCGGCGACACCGAAAAAATTGCTGTCCCATTGGGTCGGATAGTGCTCGTAGGTTCGAAGGATCAGCCGCGGCGCCGATAATCCGCCGATTCGGGCCAGCGCAATCTCGAGGTCGGCAATGCCGGGTGCGTCCTCACAAGCCGTCAGATCGAGCACCAGCGCCTCACCCAGGTAAGGCTCGAGCGGGACGTCCCCGATCGATGCACCGTCGATACGGGTGTGTGCCGGTGCATCCGCATGCGCGCCGACGTGTGGCGTCGTGCAAAACTTGCTGACGCTGACCACGTCATTGCCGTTCATATCGAGGGTCGAGACCCGAGAGAACGCGGTATCACCGGGCCAGACCGGAGAGGTCTCGGAGATAGCCGGACTGATGTCGATCAGTTCCCTGACCTGGCGCGGATTGTTCACTGGATGCATCGAGACCTCTCCGCGCAAGCGCAGGAACTGTGACGAGAATCGCCAATTCGATAATTCGGGGTGCTCGGCAAAAGTTAGAATCATCGACACCTGCGGTCAATAGTCACTGAACATCTTGGATGACAGAGGGAGAAATTGAATGATAAATGCGATCGAGAGCGCCGCAGCGATGGTTCGATCGAATCATGTTCGGCTGGATGAGATCGATACGTCCATCATTCGGGAGCTGGTTCACGACGCCCGAATTCCCAACAACGCATTGGCTGAGAAAGTCGGAATTGCCCCTTCTACCGCGCTTGCCCGAATGCGTGCGCTCCGCGAATCGGGTGTCATCAAGGGCTTTCACGCAGATATCGACCTGGAGATGCTCGGCCTCGAGATCTCCGCCATGGTGTCCGTTTTGATTCACTCACATGCCCGAAGCCGAATGACTGAAATAGCCGAGCGGATCAGCAAATTAGACTCAGTTCAGCGCGTATTTCTCATCAGTGGAGATCGCGACCTATTAGTTCACATTTCGTGCGAATCACCCTCCCGGCTCAGAGACTTCGTGAGCGCCCACCTCAATGATCCCGCTATCGCAAATACACAGACCAACTTGATCTTCAGCGAACTACAGCACCATCACTAGACACGAAACACCCACGCACGGAGACGACGACTGCCCGGCGACCAATTCGGCCGCCGGGCATGAATATTCGTATCAGAGAGGCTACTTCGGTAGCGTGACAAGGCCTTCTTGAGTCACCGTTGCCAGCAGCACGCCTTCACTCGAGTAGATCTTTCCGTGCGAGAGCCCCAAACCGTTTCCGGCAAAAGAAGATTCCTGAACCAGAGCGATCCACTCGTCGACGCGACCGTCGTTGTGCCACCACATTGCATGGTCGAGGCTCGCGGTGATCACACCGGGGTCCGCCCAGGCAGCACCGTTATTACGAAGGATCGGTTCGAGCAGCGTGTAGTCACACAGGTATGCCAGCGCGGCGCGATGGACGTTTGGGTCATCGGGCAACTGGTCATAAGCCTTGAGCCACACCGTCTGCCGACGCGTACGCTCACCGGCGGCGGAAGTGTAGATTGCTTCAGGCGAATGCCGGATGTCGAAGCTACGGTCGTTGGCCCAGTACTGCGCGTCGCGCACCGTGGAATCACCGAGCACCTCTCCGGCAGTCGGTAGATCTTCCGGATTTCCCAGGTCAGTCGGCATCGTATCCTGATGCCGCACACCGTCGGATGCCACATGGAAGGAAGCCAGGCCCTGAAAGATCGTCTTGCCCGACTGGACTCCGCGCACCGCTCGCTGCGAGAACCCTCGGCCGTCCCGCAACCGGTCGACCTCGTAGACCGTCGGCTCGTGGACATCGCCGGCGCGTAGGAAGTATCCGTGGAACGAGTGGACACTGCGATCGTCGGTCACCGTCTTCATCGTCGCCGCAACAGCCTGTGCGACAACCTCACCGCCGTAGGCTCGTTCCGACGGGATCGCTTGGTGGCGGGCGATAAACGCATTCTCTCCGGCGGGTTCGAAATCCCAGGACGAGAGCATCGGCTTACTGGTGCGACTCATGCGCGTCGGTACCCTTCGAGTGAGGCGTCATCGACGTCAGGGAGGTTGATCACGATATTGTCCGGAGTGCGGGTCGTCAGCCAGATCAACTCTTCGGTCACCGACATGTTGACCTCGACGTGAGGCATGAACGGCGGAACAAAAACGAAGTCACCTTCGACCATGTCGACAAACTCGGTGTAGTTCTCTCCGAAGTAGATTCGCCCGAAGCCGGTGAGGACGTACCCACCGGTCTCAGCCTCACCATGATGGTGTGGGAGAGAACGGTAGCCGGGTTCGTTGGTCACTTTGCCGTACCAAATCTTGGTTGCCGGGGTGTGCTGGATGCTCACTCCCGACACCCGATGTGCTCCGCCCGATTGCGCGGTGCCCTGGTACTCGTGGCCCTTCCTGGTCACGACAGGGACAACTTCGGTGACAGAATCGTTCGACATGCGCTGCGCTCCTTCGTACTTGAATGTTTTGGAAACTCAACCCGACGGGATTACCCGAGCCGGACCGTGTTGGAAATCTTGCCGATTCCCGAGATTTCGACCTCGACAACCGAGCCGTCGGCCAGGAAGGTCGGCGGTACCGCACCGGCACCGACACCCCCCGGCGTACCGGTCAGCACCAGATCTCCGGGTGCAAGCTTCGTGAATTGGGATATGTAGGAAAGTAATTCGGCGGGGTCGAAAACCAGATCATCAGTTGTGCCCGTCTGAACGACTCGCCCGTCGACTGTGCAGGTGATCGAGGCTCCCGACGCCGGATCGAATTCATCGGGCGTGACCATCACCGGCCCGAGCGGGGTTGTTGCGTCAAACGCTTTGCCTTGCAACCACTGCAATGTTCGACGCTGCCAACTGCGCACCGAGATGTCGTTGGCCACTGTATATCCGGCAATGCCGCGTCGCGCTTCGCTCACGTCCGCTTGGAAGAGGTTCGCGCCGACTACGACGGCAAGTTCCGCCTCCCAGTCGACATCGGTGGCGTATCCGGGAAGGACTACGTCGTCGTTCGGGCCGGCCAAAGTATCTGCGAACTTCGCAAAAAGCGTCGGAAACTCGGGTTCCTCGCGATTCATCTCGCGCACATGTGCTCGATAGTTCAACCCGCAGCAGAGAATCTTCTTCGGATCCGGCACCACCGGCAGCATCTGCACCTGGTCGAGGTTGATTTTTTCGCCCGATTCCATCGCGCGACTGACCAATTCGGCAAACTCCCCCTCACCGAGAAGTTTGCCGACATCCGCGGAGTCGATCAACCTCGCTCCGTCCGGCGTCATGACTGCCGCGCTGGTCTGGCCGTCCGAAAGGCGAACCGAAATTAGCCGCATGCCCCCATGCCTCCATATGTCGAATCGAGTGACAATCTGTTGCGCTTTGATTACGATAGTCAATGTAACACCATATTGGGGGTTGCGACAGAGTTTCCTCCACCTACTCAGGGGACACAGACATGACCATTTCTCGGATCAATCCGTCCACGATGCTCAAGCCTTCGGGATTCGCCCATGCCGTACGGGCAGACAACGCGGTCTACCTCGCCGGTCAGACCGCGCTGAACATCGAAGGAAAGATCGTCGAGGGTGGGATCATCGAGCAGTTCAAGCAGGCGATGTCCAACACCCTGACGTCGCTGATCGAGGCCGGCGGCAAACCGTCAGACCTGGTCAGCGTCACGATTTACCTCACCGACATCCCGGACTACCAGGCCAACGGTCGCGAGATCGGCCGCCTGTGGCGCGAAATGGCCGGCACCGAGTACCCCGCAATGGCGGGCATCGGCGTGACATCACTGTGGCAGAAGGAAGCTCTCATCGAGATTCAGGGCATCGCACACATCTCGGAGTAACACATACTCGGATAGAGGTGCGCGAGAGGGATTTTCGTGCACCTCACCCGGGCGAATCGATCAACCGTGAATTGTCGCGAGGGCATGCTCACGGGCATGTCCGCTCAATGCGGTATTCAGTTCCCGGAACAACTCCTCGGCCACGACGCTGTTCCACCCTTCCGGCAGCAGATCCAGTGGCAGTCCCGGGTCCCGGTACGGGAGTCGTCGCCACATGGTCAGCATCGCCACGTAGTGCGCAAACGCTTCTCGGGGCGTGAAACCACCCTTGCTGCATTCCGCAAGGATCGGCCGATACGCGTCGATGAACTCCGCATACAGCGCAGTCAACTCGTCGAGATCCCACCAGTCTCGCACCTTGGAGCGCAAGTCTCCGAACGCGACGTGGTTGCCGCTGAAAATATCTACGTACCCATGTAACTGCCTGCGTTCCAACGTCTCTCGCACTTCACGCTCGACATTTCCGGGCGCAATCCACACACCCGGTGCTGCGGTACCAAATCCCAATCGAGTCAGCACCGTGCGCAGTGCGTGCCGGTTCTCTCGCTCCGACTCGGGAACCGAGAAGACCACCAGCAGCCATCCGTCGTCGACGGTGGCGCGGCGCCGACCGAAGATGCGAGCATCACCTTCTGCGAGTACATCCAGTAACAGCGGCGACATCGAGTAACCGGCCGCTGTTCCGTGCCGTGAACTCAGGAGAATCTCCCGGCGCTTGAGCCGCGAGATCGACGATCGAACAGCGGGTCCGTCGACACCGAGTTCGGCCATCAACCGCACCAACGACGCTACCGACAGCCAGTTCTTCTCGGCGCGGCCGTACAGGCCGAACAGCGTCACGATCAGCTGACGAGGCGCCGGATCGCTCGTCCGAGCATCACCGTCTGCATGTTCTTTCGTCACGACCGTCATACCGCCACGATAGTCCGTCGTGGCGGCATGAACGTGGTCGGTGCCGCGCTCACCGGGTCAGCTCGCGGATGCACCGGATCGATCGGATGCGGCCATCACTCCGGACTGGCTGACGCCCGCTTTGCGAGGTATCGAAGCCACGATTGCAGCCCCCAGCACGGCAACCGTGCCGAAAACATAGAAGTTGACCTGATACCCGAAGGCCAGGTCCGCGATCACGCCGCCGATAATCGGACCGCAAATCGCACCGATACGCCCCACACCCAGTGACCACGCAAGTGCATTGGCGCTGAGTCGCTGCGGATAGTGAGTGGCACAAAAGCCGCCCACCAGAATCTGCGTTCCCACACTGCCCAGTCCGGCAAACGCCACGAAGACAAACAGAAGTGCCATCGGAAGATTCACGCTCAAGAGCATCACAGCACCGAACGCAACGATGAATGACGTGATCACAACCTTCTGGATTCCGATCCGGTCCGCGATGTACGACGCGCTGATCGATCCCACAATTGCTCCCAAGTTCAGAACGAGAAGGAAGGCGAGCGCACTGCCCAGCGCGTATCCGGCAGACCGCATGATCTGCGGGAGCCACGTGTTCAAGCCGTAGACCAGGAGCAACCCGCAGAAGTTCGCAAGCGCGAACAAGATTGTCGACCGGATCCAGCGCGGCGTGAACAGCTCACGCATACCGGACTGCGCCGCACCCGTATCCGATTTCACTGCAACGGGTTCCGGCGACACCACATCTTCGTAGACCACGCCGAACTGTGCTGCGGTAGCTCGCGCCTCGTCGTCTCGGCCCGTCCGGGCAAGGTAAGAGATTGACTCCGGAAGGAACTTGTAGGCGACCGGCAGCAACGTCACCAGCGGAAGAGCTCCGAGCAGGTACAGAAACTTGAAGTTGATATCCGGAAGCAATGTCATGGCCGATACCGCCGCGATCACGCCGCCAACCGAATACCCGCTGAACATCACGGCATTCGCGAAGTTACGACGTGCTTTCGGCGCAAATTCCACAGTCAGTGCAATACACGTGGGTACAACACCACCCAGTCCGATACCGGTAAGGAAGCGCAAGACCCCGAATACGTACTCATTGGGGGCAAAAACGGTGACCAACATGCAGGTCGAGAACCATACGATCGAGGCCAACATGATCCGTCGTCGCCCGAGCCGGTCGGTCAGAAATCCCGCGGCCATGGTGCCGAGCAGCATGCCGACCAGCGCCATACTGCCGATCAGGCCGGCACCGCCGGAGTCGAGATTCCAATCCTCGTAGGCAATCAGCGTCGGCACTGTAGATCCGTAGACGACCAAGTCGTATCCGTCGAACACAATGGTGGTGAAACAGAGGATCAACACCACCAGTCCGGTGCGCTTTCGGGTTTCCGATCCTTGCGATAATCCTGGTCGCGTCATATGCCTACTCCTTGGTCGTGGGACTCGAGAACAGAGGCGAACGGTGCGACGCGGCCTTCGTAGTAGCCGACGGTAGTGGAGACAAGGTCTCTCACGCGAACACACCGGATGGCATCATGTGATGCGCGCCACCTGACGAGGAATCTATGCCTTTTTCGTTGCGTACATCAATTCAACGCAATATTGCAGGTCAAGTGTGTCTCATTTGCGAATTCTCTTGAAGTTTTTATTTCGTTTCTATTGCGGTCGTTCAAACAACGGCATACATTGAAGTTCTCAACCCACACCCGAAAGGTCGAGAATGGCACGCACCGCATCGGCTCACGTCGACACCTTCTGCCGTGATAACTTGCCGCCGCAATCACAATGGCCCGAGTTCCTCTTCGAACTCCCCAGCCTGCAGTACCCCGAGCGCCTCAACTGCGCCACTACACTCCTCGACGACACCGTTGCGACTCTCGGCGCCGACCGCCCCTGCCTTCGCACCGCAACTGAAATCTGGACCTACGGAGACCTTCTGCGTCGCTCCAATCAGATTGCCAGAGTGCTCGTCGAAGACTTCGGCGTCGTTCCCGGCAATCGAGTACTGCTGCGAGGCAGCAACAATCCGTGGATCGTGGCGTGCTGGTTCGCAGTAGTCAAAGCAGGGGCTGTCGTTGTCACGACCATGCCGCTGCTTCGAGAACCCGAGCTGCGCAAACTGATCGCAATCACCACCCCGACTGTCACCATCACCGACAGCGCTCTCGCCAAAGATCTCCTTGATGCCGCGGACACAATCCCGGTCATCACCTGTGGCGCAGACGAATCCACCGATCTACGCGTTCGTGCATCGTCAAAACTCGACACCTTCGAGAACGTCGATACAGCAGCCGACGACGTAGTACTGCTGGCCCCCACATCCGGCACCACCGGTGTCCCCAAAGCGACAATGCACTTCCATCGCGACGTACTGGCCAACGCGGATACGTTCTCGAAGTACATCGTCAAACCCACTTCCGACGATATTTTCACCGGGACACCGCCTTTGGCTTTCACCTTCGGCTTGGGCGGACTCGTCATCTTCCCGATGCGCGTCGGCGCATCCACACTCCTGATCGAACGGGCAACGCCGAGCGAACTTGCCGACGCCCTGGTCAAACACAACGTCAGCGTCCTCTTTACCGCTCCCACTGCATATCGAGCCATACTGCGCGAGGGGAAAGCCAAAGCCCTACAGGGTGTCCGGCGTCTAATCTCCGCTGGTGAACACCTACCAGAAAGCGTGTGGCGCGAGGTCAAGGAACATACTGGCAAGTCAATCATCGACGGCATCGGCGGCACCGAGATGCTTCACGTCTTCATCTCCGCTGCCGACGACGACATCAAACCGGGTTCCACGGGACGCGCCGTGCCCGGATACCTGGCCGAGATTCACGATATCGACGGAGAACCCGTACCGGACGGCAGCGCCGGACTACTGGCAGTCAAAGGCCCCACCGGCTGCCGCTATCTATCCGATCCCCGTCAGCTGAGCTACGTGCGTAACGGATGGAACATGACGGGCGACAACTACATTCGAGATACAGAAGGCTACTTCTGGTATCAGGCCCGTAGTGACGACATGATCGTCTCCTCCGGCTACAATATCGCGGCACCAGAGGTCGAATGGGCCATCGACCAGCACCCTGATGTTCTCGAATCAGGTGTCATCGGTCTCCCTGACGACGAGCGCGGAATGATCGTCCACGCTATCGTCGTTCTTGTTCCCGGCGTCCCCCGTGACGACGCCAAGATCAAGGAACTGCAAAGCTTCGTCAAAAAGACTGCGGCACCGTACAAATACCCGCGTGGAATCACCTTTGTCGACGAACTCCCCAAGACTCCGTCGGGCAAGCTTCAGCGATTTCGACTCCACGAACGCGCTGCGGAACCTCAACCATGACCACCGCATCCATCATGATCGATCGGGTCGTCGACTGGCAGGACACCGATGCGGCAGGCCACTATCACCATTCGACGGTCATCCGGTGGGTAGAAGCAGCCGAGGCCGCACTGTACGAGCAGTTGGGATGCCTTCACCTCTTCGGGGTCATCCCCCGCATCAAATACGAGGTGGCGTACCGCGATCGACTGTGGCATCAGGACCGCGTCCACATTGAGCTCACGGTCTCTCGAATTGGTACCAGTTCAATGACTTTCGATTTTCTGATAGATCGCGACGGAACAGTCGCCGCCGCCGGCGCCCTCACCGTCGTTCATACGGACGGGGCCAAAGGCGGATCCAGTCCGTGGCCCGAAAAGATTCGAGCAGGCTTTGCGACCGGCGGACGGCAGCAACCTTCGCTCACACACACGACCACAACGAACTAAGGAAATCCCATGCGTATTGCAGTAGTGGGCGGTGGCCCCGGCGGCTTGTACTTCTCGGCCCTCATGAAGCAACTCGACCCCAATCACCAAGTGACGGTGTGGGAACGAAATGCGCCGGATGACACCTTCGGCTTCGGAGTCGTATTCAGTGACGAGACGCTGGGCGGAATCGAACACGCCGACGTGGCAGTCTATGAAAAGATGGCCGAGCAGTTCGCGCGCTGGGACGACATCGACGTCCACTACCGCGGAACAACTCTCACGTCGGGCGGACAAGGTTTTGCCGCGATGTCACGCAAAGAACTACTGCGCATTCTTCAAGAGCGGTGCCTGGATCTCCAGGTGGATCTTCGATTCCGGACTCTCGCACCCCCGGTCGAGGAATTGAGTCGCGACTACGATCTTGTGCTCGCAGCCGACGGCATCAATTCCGCGATCCGAAGCACGTATGCGGACACATTCAAGCCGTCTCTCGATCAGCGCCACAGCAAGTTCATGTGGCTCGGAACAGACAAGGTCTTCGAGGCCTTCAAGTTCTACGTCAAGGAAACGCCGCACGGCATCATGCAGATTCACGGCTACCCTTTCAGCGATCAGGGAAGCACGTTCATCGTGGAGATGCATGAAGATGTCTGGGAGGAAGCGGGATTCGACGCGTTTGCCGCTGCAGAGTTCGGCCCCGGCGAGAACGACGAGAAGTCGATCGCGATGATCACCGAAATCTTCGCCGACGTCCTCGACGGACACAGTGTTCTCGCGAACAACTCGAAGTGGATCAACTTCACCACCGTCCGGAATGAACACTGGCGCCACGAGAACGTCATCCTTCTCGGCGACGCCGCACACACCGCTCATTTCTCCATCGGGTCGGGAACCAAACTGGCGATGGAAGATTCGCTGGCACTCGCGGCATGCCTGCACGAGCACGACACCCTCGAATCCGGTCTGGAAGCGTACGAGATCGAGCGACGTCCCGTCGTCCTGTCGGTGCAGCGCGCCGCCCAGGCCAGTCTCGAGTGGTTCGAGAACATCGACCAGTATGCCGATCAGAACGAGCAGCAGTTCGCCTTCAACCTGATGACCCGCAGCCGTCGAATCACCTACGACAATCTCCGCCTGCGCGATCCGGGATTTGTCGAGGCCATCGACGACTGGTACGCGGCCAACGAGATCGAAATCGAGCACACCACCGAAACTACCTCGCGCCCACCGATGTTCCACTCGTACAAGATGCGCGGCCTCGAACTCGAGAACCGCATCCTGGTCTCCTCCATGGACATGTACTCGGCGGTCGACGGCCTGCCCGGCGACTTCCATCTCGTGCACCTGGGCAGCAAGGCTCTCGGCGGCGCCGGCCTCGTCATGACGGAAATGGTGTGCGTCAGCCCTGAAGGTCGCATCACTCCCGGTTGCACGGGCCTGTACAACGCAGAGCAAGAGGAGTCATGGAAGCGCATCGTCGACTTCGTTCACGAGCGGTCCACCGCGAAACTCGGTGTTCAACTCGGCCACTCGGGACGCAAGGGGTCGACGAAGCTGATGTGGGAGGGAATTGATCAGCCTCTCGAAGAAGGAAACTGGGACGTACTCAGCGCGTCGGCATTGCCCTATTCGCCGGCCAACCAGGTCCCGCATGAAGTCACCGCCGCTGAGATGGACGTCGTTCGACAGCAATTTGTCGATGCTGCCATCTCCGCCGACCGTGCCGGTTTCGATCTCCTCGAACTTCACTGTGCGCACGGCTACCTGCTGTCGTCGTTCCTCTCACCTCTCTCCAACACCCGCACCGACGAGTACGGCGGAAGCATCGAAAACCGACTTCGATTCCCGCTCAGCGTCTTCGATGCCGTCCGTGAAGTCTGGCCGGCCGAGAAGCCGATTTCCGTGCGCATCTCGGCGGTAGACTGGGCCGAAGGCGGCAACAACATCGACGATTCGGTGCGTATCGCTGAGGCATTCGCCGAGCACGGCGTTGATGTCCTCAACATCTCTTCGGGACAGATCGTCAAGAACGAGTCGCCGGCATTCGGCCGTAGCTACCAGACACCTTTTGCCGACCGCATTCGAAATACCGTGGGACGCAAGCATGGCGTCGGAGTTATTGCAGTGGGCGCGATTTCATCGCACGACGACGTCAATTCGGTCCTCCTTGCCGGCCGTGCAGATCTGGTGGCTCTAGGTCGCCCGCACCTGTACAACCCGGCGTGGACGCTTCATGCAGCAGCGGAGCAGGAGTACTCGGGACCCGGGGCCGTGTGGCCCGATCAGTTCAAGGCCGGTAGCCGCAAGCCACCGAGCGGCCGCACCGACGGTCCGCCGCCCCGGTTGACCTTGATCCGAGACGGAGTGTCGGAGACTCGGCATTCCCGCTGGATTCCGAAGGGCTAGCCAGACCGACAATCCCCCATTGGATAGCCACGCCCGAGAATGAGATGGAACGATGACAGCTCGAGAGACCATTCGCTACGGCGAGCTGCCGAGTCAATTCGTCGAGATCTGGCGAGCTGCAGGCAGCAGCTCGCCACGGGGTGTGGTGATCGCGCTGCACGGTGGATGGTGGCGAGACCGACACGATCTGCATCTGATGGATCCGATCTGCGCTCACCTGCATCGCTCGGGTTGGACAGTTGCCAACGTCGAGTACCGACGTACCGGCGATGATTCCGGGGGATGGCCCGTAACGATGAACGACGTTGAGGATGCAATCGCCGCCATCGGTGCTGCCGAACTCGAACCGGACGGGTTACCGACTGTCGCCATCGGCCATTCCGCCGGTGGACATCTGGCGTTGATGTCGCTCGCTCAAGGGCTGATCGAATCGGCAGTTGCGTTGGCACCGATCACTGATCTTGCGCGGTGTGTCCGCGAAGAACTCGGCGAAAGCGCAACCCTGCCCTTCATGGGTTCGGAGCCCGATACCGATCCGCAGGCCTACCTCGATGCCTCGCCGATCTCGCAGGCTGCCCACGGTCACCGACGCCTGATCGTGCACGGATGCCAGGACGATCGAGTACCGATCGAACACAGTCGCAACTACATACGCGTCGCGATGACCGACGACGAGCCGGTTTCCTACCTGGAGATGATCAACACCGATCATTTCGATGTGATCGATCCCGATCATGCGAACTGGCAGGCCACCGAGGCGTGGTTCGATATTCAGCATCCACAGGCCAAAGCGAAACCCGGTAGGCACCAGGCGTATTGAACGCTGCCTACCGGGTCTCGTGGAGATTGCTCAGGATCCGGCGCGGATCCATTCTTCGAGATGCGGCGCCTCGGTGCCGATGGTGGTGCCGTCGCCGTGGCCGGTGTGAACCTTGGTCTCGGCGGGGAGCGCAAACAATCTGTCCCGGATCGATCCGATGATGGTCGGAAAATCGGAGTACGAGCGTCCGGTTGCTCCGGGACCACCGGAGAACAGGGTGTCACCACTGAACAGTTCGCCGGCTTCCGGTAGGTAGAGGCACGTCGACCCCGGCGAGTGGCCTGGCGTGTGCAAGGCAAGAATATCCGTGCCCGCCACTACAATTCGCTGATCGTCTTCCAGGCTCAGGTGCTTGACACCGGGATGCGTCATCTCCCAGAGGACGTCGTCAGCCGGGTTCAGGTAGATCGGGGCGTCGAGCTTCTCGGACAGCTCAGGGGCAACCGTGACGTGATCATTGTGTCCGTGAGTGCACACGATGCCGACAACCTTGCGACCGGCGACAGCGTCGATGATGGGCTGCGCGGTGTGCGCGGCGTCGACGATGACCACCTCGTTGTCGTCACCGATCAGCCAGATGTTGTTGTCCACCTCCCACGTTCCGCCGTCGAGGCTGAATGAACCGGAAGTGATGACACGATCTACACGCAAGGTCACAGGACCACCACCGAGCGGAGGACCTCGCCGCGGTGCATCGTCTCGAAGGCCTTCTCGACCTCGTCGAGCTTGATGCGTTCACTGACGAACTTCTCGAGCGGCAGACGCCCCTGCTGGTACAGGTCGACCAGGAACGGGAAGTCGCGCTCGGGCAGGCAGTCTCCGTACCAGGACGACTTCAATGATCCGCCACGCGAGAAGAAGTCGATGAGCGGCATCTCGAGCTTCATATCTGGCGTCGGAACACCCACCAGCACTACGGTTCCCGCGAGGTCACGTGCGTAGAAGGCCTGCTTCCAGGTCTCGGGTCGTCCCACGGCGTCGATGACGACGTCAGCGCCGAAACCGCCGGTCAGTTCCTGAACGGCCTCGACGACGTCGTCGACCTCGGTTGCATTGATCGTGTGGGTGGCACCAAGTTCCAGGGCCCACTCCAGCTTTCGCGGATCGCGGTCGATCGCGATGATCGTTCCGGCGCCGGCCAGGCGTGAACCCATGACGGCGGCGTCGCCGACACCACCACAGCCGATCACTGCCACCGAGTCTCCGCGGCTGACATTGCCGGTATTCATGGCGGCACCCATACCGGCCATGACGCCGCAGCCGAGGAGACCGACCACTGCGGGATCGGCGGAGGCGTCCACCTTGGTGCACTGGCCTTCGTGGACGAGGGTCTTGTCGGCGAAGGCCCCGATACCCAGGGCCGGCGTCAGTTCGGTGCCGTCTTCGAGGGTCATCTTCTGCTCGGCGTTGAACGTGTCGAAGCAGTACTGCGGGCGTCCACGCTTACACGCACGGCACTGTCCGCACACCGCGCGCCAGTTGAGAACAACGAAGTCGCCGACCTCGACGTGGGTGACATCGGCGCCGACGCTCTCGACGATTCCCGACGCCTCGTGTCCGAGAAGGAACGGGTATTCGTCGTTGATTCCGCCGTCACGGTACGTCAGGTCGGTGTGGCACACGCCGCACGCTGCGATGGCAACAACCACCTCGTTTGCACCGGGATCGGGAATCGTGATGAGAACGATCTCGACGGGGGCACCCTTGGATCGGGCGATGACGCCGCGTACCTGCTGTGGCATGGCTCTTAGCTCCTGGCTCGATGAATAAAACGCACTATGAGATTAGCCCGAATATCCGAACCGGAACCCTGGCCGAACTAACTGATCGACCTAGCCTAAATACCAAACTACCGCTCATGGCGCATACGCGATGGCAGCACCGAGAACACGAATACCCACTCGATCACCGGCCGCCAGTTCGCTCGTTCCGAATCTGCGAACCGTCACACGCTCAGCGAGGTCGCCGTCGACATGGATCCCGACCAGTGCCTCCGAGCCCAGATACTCGACATCGACGACGGTCCCCGACATTGCCGTCACGTCGGTCGTCACTTCGATCTGCTCCGGCCGCAGCATGATGCGCGCAGCGCCGCTGATTCCGGCGGAGTTCGGCGATACCGCGATGGAACCGAGCGCACAGGTTGCGGTCGATCCTCTCACTACCGCCGGCAGAACGACGGCGTCGCCGATGAATTCTGCGGTCGGAACGTCGACAGGAACGTCGTAAATTTCACGCGGTGAACCGAGTTGGGCCAGACTGCCGGCGCGCATCACGGCAACATGGTCGGCGAAGGACAACGCCTCGGATTGATCGTGCGTGACCAGGATTGTCGTGATGCCAGCTTTCGCCAAAACCTCGGCCACGATCCGACGGGTGGTTACGCGCAGTCCGGCGTCGAGGGCGGAGAACGGCTCGTCGAGCAACATCAGTTCGGGCTCACGAGCAAGTGCACGCGCCAACGCAACTCGCTGCTGTTGCCCGCCGGACAATTGGTCGGGACGACGCGATGCATAGGACTCGTCCAGCGAGACCATCTCGAGCAGCTCCGCGATCCGCGACTTTGTCCGGGCCCGCCGAGGCAATCCGAAACCTACGTTGGCCGCGACGTTCGCATGGGGGAACAGTGCACCGTCCTGAGCCACGTACCCGACTGTTCGCCGGTGTGCGGGCACCCATCCGGTGCCGGCGACGGCGCGCCCGTTCAGCGCAATACTGCCCTGGTCCGGCTTCTCGAAACCGGCGATGATCCGGAGCAGTGTCGTCTTGCCACAACCCGAAGGCCCGACGATGGCGGTCGTGGATCCGGATTCGACGGCAAAGCTGATACCGCGCAACACCTTCGTCGTTCCGAACGACTTGTCGATCCCGGCAACTTCGAGTGCGTATGTCATAGACCGGCAACCTTTTTGGACTGAGTGAAGAGCAGATACGTCATCGGTAGAGACAGCACGATCATCATGAGCGCGTACGGAGCGGCGGCGGCATAGTCAATTTCGCTGCTCAGCGACCAGAATCGCATGGACAGCGTGCGAGTTCCCGTGGGCGCGAGCAGCAGAGTGGCGGTCAACTCGTTCACGATTCCGAGAAAGACCAATGCGCCACCCGCTGCTGTCGCGGGAGCAGCGAGACGCAGTGTGACGCGGAAGAATGCCGAGAACGGTGAAATGCCCAGGGACTGAGCCGCTTCTTCGAGTCCCGTCGGTGCCTGCGAGAGCCCGACTCTCAGATTCACCAGCGCACGCGGCAGGAACAACAGGCAATAGGCGGCGATGACCACGCCCACGGTCTGATAGAGCGGATGCACGTATCTGATGGTGACCGTCACCAAGGCCAAGGCGACGACAATGCCGGGCAAGGAACTCGAAATGTACGTTGCGCCTTCGAGGAAGCGGCTGAAGCGCCCCCGATGACGAATCGAGATCCAGGCGATCGGGAACGCGAGCACACACGTAACCACAGCGCCGGCAAGCCCGAAGCCCAGAGTCTGACCGAGCGCCGACGCCAGTTCGTCGAACTTCCACACGTCGCGCCCGCCGAGAACGGTCCACCGCAGAACACTCGCAACCGGAACGCCCACGGACAGAATGATCGTCGCGGCAAGGAAGACGAGCGCGATTGGCTGGTACCGCCAACCCAGATCAGCCGGCGTCATACGCCTGGCCGAACCGGAACCGATTCGCGCATATCGCGCGCTACCCCGGACGACGGATTCGATCACCAGGAGAGTCAGGCAGAACAGCACCAAAACGCCGGCGAGCATCGTCGCGGCGGCTCCGTTGAACGTCGATTGGTACTGCTCGAAAATCGCAGTGGTGAAGGTGTCGAACCGGATGAACACGAAGGCGCCGTACTCGGAGAGCAAATGCAGCGAAACCAACAGCGCACCACCGGAGATAGCAAGCCGTAGCTGCGGAACGACTACACGGAAGAACACGCCCCACGGACCGAGTCCGAGCGCGCGGGCAGATTCCTCCACGGCGGGATCCAACCGTCGCAAGGTCGCCGCGACGGGAATGTAGACCAGAGGAAAGTAGGACAGCGTCGCGATCAGCACACCGCCGTGCAGTCCCCCGAGCGACGGAATGGCCGTCACCCAGGAGTAGCTGTTGACAAACGCCGGAATGGCAAGTGGGGCAGCAAGAAGAACAGCCCAGATCTTGGCCCCGAAGACGCGGGTGCGCTCCACCAACCAGGCGGCGACAACACCGACGATCACGCACAGGGGCACGGTGACAACCACCAATTGCACCGTATTGACCAGCAATTCGAGCACCCGCGGCCGGAACAGCAACGCCGAAGCGGTATCCCAGCCTGTATCGATACTCTGCGCGATCACGTAGCCCAGTGGAACGAACGAAACCGCAACCACCACAATGGCGGTTACGGCCAGGAGAAACGAGGGTCGGTTCCGACGTGCGGTCGGGCGAGCCTGTGCTCGCTCCGACCGCACGCGGTCCTTCAATCCGAGATTCAGAGCAGACCAGCTTCGGTCATCAGCTGCGTCACCTGCGGGCTGTTCAACTTCGCCGGATCGATCTTCGGCGCCTGCAGATCTGCCAGGGGAACCAGCTTCGCGTTGGCCGGAACATCGCTGCCGACCGTGTACTCGAACGACGTACCGTTCTGGAGAACTTCCTGGCCGGACTTGCCGGTGACGAACTTCAGGAACTGCTGCGCTGCATCCTGCTTCGAGCTGGACTTCAGAACACCGCCGCCGGAGACACTGACGAATGCGCCCGGATCTTCGTTCTTGAAGTAGTGCAGTGTGACGTTCTTGCTGTTCTCACCGGTCTTGGCCTGATCGCCGAACCAGTAGTAGTGGTAGATCACGCCGCCGGGGATCTCACCCGCGTTGACGGCCTTCATGACCGTGCCGTTGCCCTTGTACGTGCGGACGTTGTCCTTCATGCCCGCGAGCCATGCCTTGGTTGCGTCCTCACCCTTGAGCTCGAGGAGGGCACTGACGATCGCCTGGAAGTCTGCTCCCGAAGGCGAAGCCGCCCAGCGGTCCTTCCATTCCGGGTTCTGCAAGTCCAGGAGCGACTTGGGCAGCTGATCTTCGGTCAGCATGTCCTTGTTGTAGGCAAAGACGGTGGAGCGTGCAGCGATGCCGGTCCACTTGCCACTCGACGGGCGGTACTCGCTGGGAACCTGCGCGATGGTGTCAGCCTTCACGTCGGTGAAGAGGCCGGCGTTCTCGACGAGGGTCATCGCGGGCGAGTTCTCCGTGAGGAAAACATCAGCCGGCGACTTGTCACCTTCGGCAACCAACTGATTGCCGAGCTCGGTGTCACTGCCCTGACGCATCTCGACCTTGATGCCGGTTTCCTTGGTGAAGGCGTCGGCCCACTCCTTGGTCAGCGACTCATGCTGAGCGTTGTAGACCGTGATCGACTCGGGAGCACCCGCTTCACTGGTTTCCGTCGTCTTGTCCGAATCCGAACTCGAGCACGCGGCAACTGCCAAGACTGCAGCCGTAGCCAACGCAATCCCTGAAATCCGTCCGAATCGCTTGCGCATATCCATCCGTCCTGTAGTGGCCGGGACCACTCCCGGCTGCCTTCGTCGGGTGATGCTACCCCTAGGGTTGGCATACCTAAGACAGGGTGTAGGTAAACGAGATTTGCATTTAACCTGGTCAGATGTTCAATGTGCCGGCTTGATGCCAGCTTCAGTACCCACGGCAGCGGCAGCGCCACGGCTCTCGACGCCTAACTTTTTCAGCACTCCGGCAACGTGAAATTTGACCGTGCTCTCACTGACACCGAGCCGTTCGGAGATCGCCTTGTTACGGCGCCCCGCGACCAGATGCTCGAGCACTTCGAATTCGCGCGGCGCCAACTCCGCGAGTGTGTGGTCCACCGGAAGCGCCAGGTGTACGTCGAGCGGAAGGGAAGCACTGATTCGACTACCCCAACCAGGCGTCGATTCGGAATCGATCCGTCCTCCCAACGTTTCTACCCGAGAACGTAATTGACGCTCGATATCAGCGACATCCGCTTCACCTCCCCCGTCGTCGCGAATATCGAGCAGCAGCGCAGAACTGTCCACACTCCATGCCACACGAATCCTGGACAGCGTGTGCTGGTCGGCCAATGCGAGCACCGCACCCCGCACCACTGCCCGCGCACCGTGGGCGACTTCACCGGGAAGGCCGCGGCCGTCGACGGGCGGTTCCACCATTTCCAATTCGATCTCGCGGTGTTTGATCAGTGACCGCAACTCCCCTCGCATCCGCGCAAACGCCGTGGTGATGGCTTCTTCTGCCAGTTCACGGTGAACGTCGACGGCTGACCGCAACCCGATCAACGCCGACGAGGTTGTCTCACGAGCAGACGTTCGCGCCCGAGTGTCGTCGAGATCATCCGAGCGCAACGTGGCAAGAACGGTTTCCAGCGTCGCAGCATGGATTTCCGTCATCTCGGCAACCGTGCGTGCGCGTTCCGACGACGCTGCTCTCGACTCCGCCAGATACGCCGGACTGGCGTTGCGGACCTGCAATTGAATGCCTGTCGCCACAACGCCGAACAGCGCCGCCACGACCGCGAGCGATGCGTTCCGGGCGGCCGCAGCACGCGGTGTCAGCACGAGCAGCGTATCGGTCCGATCAAGAATCGCGAATACCTCCCGCTCACGACCTGCAACCGTCATGACGCCCCGAAAGATCTGTCCCACAGCCAGACTGCTGCGAATGTGATCGAGTTCAGCGATGGTAACCCGATCGACGACGGCCGGATCGCCAGCCACTTTGCGCGGCCTACCGGTGCATTCGCGGGTGAATATCACGAGCGACGAGTGTGGTGCCGTATCAGCTATCAGCGCCGAAAACCGGTTCCCGATCTCGGGTAGCGGACCGACCAAGACGTCGCGTAGAGCCGAGATCAGTTGAGGTGCGTTGTCGACGGTGCTCACCGGTCAACGATAGCGACGCACTCTATTACTACAGCGTCGTCCTCATCAGCATCACGTTGTAGTCGGACCAGGTAGTCGCAAGAAAGTACAGATCATGACCCTGCGACCACGGATGCATGTACGCACCGTACAGACCCGGGACGGCGCCCGATCCGATCACGACGTCGGATGCACTCCACGGTCCGGTCAACTGATCCGCTGTTCGCAACACCAGCGAGCCTGATGCATCGGAGTACATGGCAACGAATTTGCCCAGATAGTTGTTGTACTGCACCGACAGTTCACTCACATCACCATCGAGAACGGGCACAGCAACGTCGGGATTGTTTGGTACCCAATCCTTTCCGTCCCAATACTCGTAGGCTGCCGCGTCGACAATCGCTTCTTCCTTCACCCGCGAAAGTCTCGCTTCGGAGAAACGACCCGGCGGCGTCCCGAAGTTGTAGACGTACCCACCGTCTTTGACGAAGGACCCCATCTGAAAATTGGCGTTGCCCGTCAACGGCAGATTTGGACGCGCCGACGACGGTTCGACCTGCCACGTCTCACCGTTGTCGTGCGAAGACGCGATCTGCGAGAAGTTGGTGGCCCATTCTCCTGATCCGCCCCATGCCCGCACAGACATGTAGTTGACGTACTGCACTCCGTTCACCGAAATGCCCGTCGTGGGAATGCTGCTGGTCTCGACGCCGGTGACCTTGAGGCTTCCGATGATCTCGCGTGAGTGATTTGGCCGGTCTGTAGGCGAGGAATCGATATTCATACCGTCGGACAGATTGCCGTCGCCACTGCGGAACAGGACATTGCTGCGCCAGTCCCCCACAACTCCGCTACAGAGGAGATCCGACCCGATGCCGACTGTGTCGCCGAATACCGTCAGCACCTGACCGGCACCGTTGTCCCACATGATCCCGAGATCCGTGCCCAGGACATTGAACCGTTCGACGGTCTGGTTGGGGCTGAGCGCGCCGGTGATGTACTCGACCGCCGAGGTACGACCCTGCAGTTCGGGAAGATTTCCGTTGGTCCCGTTGAGCCAGGGAATCGGGTTGGTGGGCCCACCAGACTTTTCGAGGCTTCCGGTGACATTGCAGTCCCACGGAGACGCTTGCGCGTGCGTCGCACCGAGTAGTGCAGTGGACGCGACTACACAGGCAACCGCTGTCGCCGACAACTTCACCATTGATGTCAATCCATTCTCCGAACCGTCCGCGTCGACATATCTACGAGTTTCGTTGCATGGCAACATAAATAGATGAACGGACCCGCAACGGATCACGTTCATCTAATGTGTATTTTTCTCGGAGTTCCCTACTTCGGGTCACCTCAAACCAAGGAATACCTCGTGCGCACCAGACGCTCCCTCCGCTTTCGGACCTCCAGTACAGTTACGCGCACCATGATCGTCGCGGCGTTTGCTGCAACCGCCTTGACTGCATGCTCCGGAGAAAGCGCGGACACCAAGCCCACATCGACAACGGCAGCGCCGACGACAACCAGCGCACTGGTCACCACGACAACAGCTGCCCCGGTCGCGACAACGACCGCTGTCTCGCCTGTTGCGCCTCCTCCCGTCGCACCCCCGGTCGTGACACCTGCCGCAGCGCCCGCGACGATGCCTGACGTCATGTGCATGAATCTCCAAGATGCGCAGGACACCATCCAGGCCGCCGGCGTCTTCTTCTCCCGGAGCGCAGATGCGACGGGCGCAGGCCGACGCCAGGTGGTCGATTCGAACTGGATCGTCGTCGATCAGACGCCGTCAGCGGGTAGCCCGTTCGGGGAAATCGAAGCAGTGTTGTCCGCAGTCAAGATCGACGAACCGAGCCCGTGCTGATCCAGCTCGCCATCCGATAGAAAGCAGAAAGGCTCGGCCATGGACAAGTACGACTGCAAGAAGGCGCACAAGGAGCTTTACGCACCGACCACCAAGGCCTTCGTTTTTGTCGATGTGCCCGAGCTGACCTACATCGCAGTCGACGGGCACGGCAACCCGAACACATCGCCCGAGCATGCCGCCGCCATCGAGGCTTTGTACGCCGTGGCTTACACGGTCAAGTTCACCAGCAAGAAGGCACAGAATCGCGACTACGTGGTCGCACCACTCGAAGGCCTGTGGCGGGCCTCCGATCTGGGCGCCTTCGTCGCCGGCAACAAGGATGATTGGGGCTGGACGATGATGATCGCGCAGCCGGAGTGGATCACCGGGGCCGACATCGAGCAAGCCCGCGTGACGGTGGCCGGCAAGAAGGATCTCCCGGCTCTCGATCTACTGCGTCCGGTCACATTCACCGAAGGCCGCAGCGTCCAGATCCTGCATATCGGCCCCTATGACGACGAAGCCCCCACTCTCGCCCGGCTACACACCGAGTTCATGCCCGAGCACGGACTGACCTTCAACGGCGATCACCACGAGATCTACTTGAGTGACGCCCGCAAGAGCGTTCCGGCCAAGCTCCGAACCATCCTCCGCCAACCCGTTTGCTCCGCTTAGCCAACTACGCCACGACTCAGAGTTACAGATTGCCCGTCATTGCCACACCAATTGACCGAAAACGGTCACACTGATGACCATCTCTTTGTACTGTGACACAGCTGGACATACGTCCAACCTTTGCCGTGGCGTCAACCGCACTTGCGCTCCGGTCAAACGACAGGAGCCTAGACAGTGTCACCATCCGGTTCCGACGTCTCTACGCGTCGAACGCACCTCATTCGCACAATCCTCGCCATCCTCGTAATTGCGCCTCTCTCGATGGCTGCGTTCTACATGTGGGCGCTGTGGAACCCCGGCGACACCGTGAACCAATTGCCGGTCGCGATCGTCAACGCCGACGCCGGCACCGATCTCGACGGAACTCGCCTCGAAGCCGGAACCGAAGTGGTCTCCGGACTGGTCGACAGCGGTGACGTCGCGTGGAAAGTTGTGACGGCCCAGGAGGCGAAGGACGGTGTCGACGACGGCAGCTTCTACTTCTCCGTGGTGATCCCCGAGAGCTTCAGCGCCGATGTCGCGAGTGCTGCCACCGGGTCGGGCCGCAAGGCTCAGCTCCAGGTGGTCTACAACGACTACAACAGCCTCGTAGCAACGCCTGTCGGCGAAAGCGTCATCGCGCAGGTGCGTTCAGCCGTCTCCGAGTCGATCGGCGAGCAGTCCATCGACCAGGTCCTCATCGGCCTCGGCGATCTGGGCGCCGGATTCGGAGAAGCTGCAGCCGGCGCGAAACAGCTTTCCGACGGAACCGGCCAGGCATTGGCCGGCACCACGCAACTCCACGACGGCAGCAAGGAACTGGCGACAGGCCTCGGTGAGGCGAACCAGGGTGGGAAGGAACTCGCAGCGGGCACCGGAGAACTTGCTGCCGGGGCAGACGAGGCAGCCGCCGGGGCACAGGAACTGAATGCCGGCATGAAGCAGTTGGTCGCCGGAACAGATGAGCTCGGCGCCGGCGCCGGCCAGATCAGCGAAGTGGTCGACATGGTGACCACCCCGATCCTCGACCTCGTCGGCTCGTCCGGACAGATAGTCGGCCAGATCGATTCATTGATCACTTCACTACGCCTTGCGGGCGATCCCGTCTCCGCCGGACTCGTCGACGCACTGTCCGGCTTGCGTGCCACGCTGACAGCGCAGCCGGCAGAAGACGACATCGTCAGCCAACTCGGCCAACTGCGTGACGGTGCCCGAGAAATCACGAACCAACTCACCGATCCGAAGAGCGACTACCGCGGCGGATTGAATGCAGCAGCAGCCGGCGTCGGCGAATTGAGTAGTGGTCTCGGCGAGCTTTCCACCGGTGCACATCAACTCGATTCCGGCGCGAACGAACTATCTTCCGGCCTCGGCCAGCTGGCAGCCGGCAGCATCGAACTCCGCGATGGACTGGGCGAGTTGTCCACCGGCGTCGGTGAGTTGGACGCCGGTAGCAACGAACTGGCGCAGGGACTCACCGATGGCGCTGCCCAGGTTCCGCAGTTCACCGAAGAGGAACGTTCCACCACCGCCAACCTGCTCTCGGCACCCGTCTCCGTCGACGCTCAGAACAACTACCCTGCCGCCGGCTTCGGACCGGGCGCAGTACCCGCCGTCATGTCTGTGATCCTGTTCCTCTGCGGAATCCTGACCTGGTTCATCGTTCGCCCGCGCCGAGGCCGCTCGGAGCAAGTACACAGCTCCGTCGTCCGAGAAGGTCTGCGCCGGTACCGCGTTCCGGCTCTCGTCACTTTGGTGACAGCACTCGTTCTGTCGGTAGTGTCGCTGACCGTCGCGAATGTGGACCCGCCGAGCGTCGTCGCAATGATCGCCGTCATGATTCTCGTGGGTGCCGCAGCAGTGGCATTGGGACGACTGTTCACTGTCGTATTCGGCGCGATCAACGGCACTTTCATCGCCCTGGGCGCCTTGATGATTCAGATCTTCGCCTTCGGCGCCGTGTACCCGATCGAACAGATGCCGGCGCCGCTGCAGTGGTTGCACGCCCTGATGCCACTGACCTGGGCGCGCAACGCAATGCGCATGGTTCTGGTCGGTTACTACGGACCGAAATTCTGGCTGGCAGTAGCCGGTCTGTTCCTTCTGGTGGTCGGAGCTGTTGCCTTCACCATCTGGTGGCGTCGCCGTCAGGAACCCACTCCCGACGACAACGCTCCCATCACGGAGGAGATCGTGTATCTCCAGCCGACACACAGCTGAGTCAGATCAGCGGGTTCCGCTCACTCCGCCGTCGAGCGGAATCACCGCGCCGGTGAGATAAGCACCGGCGCGGGAGGACAGGAAGATCGCCAGCCCGGCAGCATCTTCCGGCGAACCCACACGCCCGAGCGGAACCGATGCGGCCACGGCTTTAGCACTCTCCTCGTCTTCGAGAAGGAAGGCCATCATCTTCGACGGAAAAGGTCCCGGAGCAATCGCATTGACCGTGATCTTTTCCGCTGCAAGCGTTGCCGCCAACTTCCGGGTCAACATGTGCACGGCAGCTTTACTCGCACCATAAGAGAAGTTCTCGGAGCCGGACACCACCAGTCCGTCGATCGAACCGATATTGATCACGCGCGCCGGATCCTCGGTTGTTGCCGCAGCACGTAACTGCGGCAACAACTTCTGCGTCAGCAAGAAGATCGCTTTGACGTTGAGATCGAAGATCTTGTCGAACCCGGCGGCCGGAAAATCGTCGACCGGAGCGCCCCAGGTCGCGCCGGCATTATTGACCAGCACGTCGAGCGTCGGCGATACCTCGGCGACCTTCGCCGCCAAACTTGCGACGCCTTCGTCGGTCGACAAATCGGCCGGATGTGAAATGCAGGTGCCGAACTCCGAGAGTTCCTGCGCCGCCTTGTCACATGCCTCTGCCTTGCGCGCGGAGATGATGACTGTCGCGCCGCCCTCGACAAATCCGCGAGCGATCATGTAGCCGATTCCGCGTGATCCACCGGTCACCACGACAGTCTTGCCACTGACGTCGAACAGTCCGTCCAACAAGCTCATCTGATCAAACCTTTCAAACCTAGTGCTGTGCGCCTTTATTAACCGCGGGCGGGTAATAAAGGCGCACAGCAGGAGTCAGGGAACAAACACCACGCGGCCGACGGTTGTGCCGTCCCCGAGTCGACCGACACCCTCGGCAACGTCGGACAACGGCAACCGCTCGCCGATCAACGGTTTGATCAATCCGGCATCCGCAAGCCTGGTGAGCTCGACATGGCAATCGTCGATAGCCTGCTGGTTGTACGCCTTGTAGAGGCCCCAGTGCAGACCGATGATCGAATAGTTCTTGATCAGAGCATGATTGAGAGCCGGTTGCGGAATGGTGCCGCCCGCGAAACCGATGATCACGATGCGCCCCTCGAAAGCGATGCACTTGGTCGACTTCGCGTAGGCGTCTCCGCCGACCGGATCGAACACCACGTCGGCGCCCTTACCGCCGGTGAATTCTTTCACCGCTGCGACAAAATCCTCGCTGTGCCGGTCGACAACCAAATCCGCACCCAGCTTGCGTGCGTACTCCACCTTGTCCGGTCCACCGACAACACCGATCACCTTGGCGCCGGCTGCTTTACCGATCTGGACGGCAGCACTTCCCACACCACCGGCTGCGGCATGCACCAAGAGAGTCTCACCTTCGAGTAACTGCGTACGACGGTGCAGCGCGAACCACGCCGTTTGGTAGCCGACGGTGAGAGCAGACGCTTCGGCGTCATCCAGCGCGGCCGGCGCCGGGTACGTGTTGGTTTCGTCCAGAATCGAGAACTCGGCAAAACCGCCATCCGGCAGACTCGGGTTGCCGATCACTCGATCACCGACCGAGAATTTGGTGACGGATTCTCCGACCGAGACAACTTCACCACACATCTCGACGCCGGGCGTGAATGGCAGGGGCGGCTTGATCTGGTACTCGCCGCGGCACATCAGCACATCGGGGAAGTTGGCCGGTACGGCAAGGAGTTTCACCAACAACTCGGTGGACTTCGGCGTCGGATCTGCCACTTCTTCAAGCTTCAGTACATCTCGGGGTTCACCGAGTTCGTTGATGCGCCAAGCCTTCACAGGAATTCTCCACTCAGATAGTAATTGTGCGTTTCAGGAAACAGGAAGGTCGACGAGTTCACCCAGCCGCGCCCGATGCTGATACGCCGTACCCAGCGTCAGTTGATCACTCTTGGCGCGCTTGAGGTACAGGTGCGCCGGGTACTCCCACGTCATTCCGATTCCTCCGTGGAGCTGCACACATTCTTCGGCAGCGTGAACAGCGACGTCACTGCAGAATGCCTGAGCGAGTGTTGCGGCAACCGCCGAATCCTCGTCACTACGGGCGTAAGTGTCTGCGGCATAGCGCGCGGCCGCACCGGCGGAGCTGACTTCGAGCCACAAGTCCGCCAGACGGTGCTTGATCGCCTGATACGAGCCGATCGCTCGACCGAACTGCTTGCGCTCCTTCACATAGGCGAGCGTGGTCTCCAAGCACCACTGAGCAACCGCGAACTGCTCCGACGCAAGTAGCGCGCTTCCAACGATCAACGCTTCTTCCACAGCGCCAACAGCGTTCCCGCCATCCACCCGCACCGACGACGCTCCGGAAAACTCGACGTCGGCCAGCCGGCGAGTCATGTCCAAGGACAACACCGACGTCACTTTCGCATCAGCGATACGCACGGTATGCAATTCGAGACCGCCGCCGCCGGATACCGGAACAACAAGAACGTCGGCCTCGGCAACACCGGCAACCGTGGTGACACGGCCGACGAGACCTGAATCCGTTGCCCTGACCGAGGCGACAAAAGTACCGGGCGCCGTCGACAGTGGGATCACCAACGCGGCAGTCGACTCACCGGAAGCCAAGCGCCCGAGTACTTCTCGCTCACCGACTGTCAACAGTGCCGTCGTTGCCAGCACTGCGCTGGTGAAGAACGGAACGGGAGCGACAGCGCGGCCGATCTCCTCCATCACCACCGCAGCCTCACGGGTGGACGCACCTGCTCCCCCGAACTCCTCGGGTATCAGCAATCCCGCCAACCCGAGTTCCGATGCAAGCGATTTCCACAAACCGGTGAAGTCTGCCGGCACCTCGTCGTACGCGGTCATCACAGTCTCGGCTGCGGCGCGTTCGCTCAGCAAGCGTCGAACACTGGCCCGCAGGTCTTGTTCGGTCTCGGTGTACAGCAGATCGGCGCTCATCGGGGTAGGTCCTTCCAGGCGATGTCCTTGTCGACGCGATGCTCGGGCGGCAACCCGAGGACTCGCTCTGCGATGACGTTGCGAAGGATCTCCGACGTCCCGCCTTCGATCGAATTACCCTTGGCTCGAAGGTAGCGGTAGCCCGGTTCACGTCCGGTGAAGTCCACGGAATCCGGTCGCCGGAGCGTCCAGTCGTCGTAACGCAATCCGGCTTCACCGTGCAGTTCGAGATCGAAGCCCGAAATCTGCTGGGCGAGACCGGCAAACGCAAGTTTCATGCCGGAGCCCTCCGGTCCGGGCTGCCCGGCTGCAAGTTGCTGGCCGAGCCGTACCCCGGTCAGACGGGCAACTTCGGATTCGGTCCAGAGCCGCATCAACTCGTCGTGCATCGCCGGGTTACGCAGCTGCGACTCCTCTCGCCAAGCCTGCGCAACCTTGCCGATCATTCCGCCTTCACGCGGAGCGCCGGATCCGATGGCCACACGCTCGTTGTTCAACGTCGTGGTAGCGACCTTCCAACCCTGCCCCTCTGCGCCGAGGCGATTGGCATCCGGAATGCGTACGTCCGTGAGGAATACCTCGTTGAACTCGGCCTCACCGGTGATCTGACGTAGTGGACGGACGTCGACGCCGGGATCAGTCATATCGCAGATGAAGTAGCTCAGCCCGGCATGTTTGGAACGCTCCGGATCGGTCCGGGCCACCAGAATTGCCAACTGCGCGTTCTGAGCGCCCGACGTCCAGACCTTCTGCCCGTTCACAATCCAGTCGTCGCCGTCGCGTACCGCGCGCGTAGCCACTGCGGCCAGATCCGAACCGGCACCCGGCTCGCTGAACAGTTGGCAGTAAACCGTCTCCGAAGTCCACAAGGGGCGCAGGAACTTCCGCTTCTGCTCCTCCGTGCCGAATGCGGAAATGGTGGGCGCTGCCATGCCCAGTCCGATGCCGTTCTTGCCCACATCCGGCCCCGGCGCACCCGCTGCCGCCAATTGAGCGTTAACCCGGTGCTGGAAGCTCTGCGGCACACCGAGACCCCCCTGACCTTCGGCGAAATGGACCCACGCCAATCCGGCGTCGAATCGTGCGCCGAGGAACTTCGATACTGACGTCTTCGCCGGATCATGATCGGCAAGAAGCGTGTTCACCTTTTCGGCAAGATCACGCGATACTGCATCTTCATCGAAAGCCATGCAAACTCCTACAGTTCGAGCGATGGGGGGGTGAAGCTCAGTCCTTGGGCCCACCGGCAACGTAGACAACCTGGCCGGAGACAAATCCTGCGCCCTCACTGACAAAGAAGGACGCAGTGTGAGCGATATCCTCGGGCTGGCCGACGCGGTTGACCGGAATCTGTGAAGCGGCAGCTGTTTTGAAATCCTCAAAGCCGACGCCCATGCGCTCCGCCGTTGCCGCAGTCATCTCGGTTTCGATAAATCCGGGAGCAATCGAATTGGCCGTGACGCCGAACTTGCCCAATTCGAAGGCCAAAGTTTTGGTGAATCCCTGCATGCCCGCCTTCGCTGCCGAGTAGTTGACCTGACCCCGGTTACCCAGTGCCGACGTGCTCGAGAGATTCACGATACGGCCGAACTTGGCTTCCACCATGTACTTCTGCACAGCGCGCGACATCAAGAACGCGCCGCGAAGGTGAACATTGATGACGGAATCCCACTCGGCAACGGTCATCTTGAAGAGCAGATTGTCCCGAGTGATACCGGCGTTGTTGATCAATACAGTGGGCGAACCGAGTTCAGTTGCGATCCTTTCGACCGCGGCGGCCACCGATGCTTCATCGGATACATCGGCTCCGACGGCCAGCGCTTCACCGCCCGCAGCCTTGATCGCGTCAACCGTGCCCGCGCACGCTGCTTCGTCGAGATCGAGTACTGCAACGGCAAACCCGTCTGCCGATAGACGCTTTGCCACTGCCGCACCGATACCACGAGCTGAACCCGTGACGATCGCCGTTCTGCGTTCCTGACTCACTTGTCCTCCAAATACATTGTGGTGAAACCGGCGATCTCGTCAGATTCCGGCTTGATCTGCAACTTCTCTGGCCTTGGCAATCAGAGCATCGATACGTTCAACAGTGGGTGTACCACTTTCGGCCGCATTCTGTGGCTCATCGCGCGCGCGACGCATCACGCCCTCGGCGATCACCGCAACCTTCCACAGCCCCAACGTATGCCAGAACTTCAGTGCCGCAGGATCCCGACCGGTGGCATCGAGATAGACCTGCGACATCTCGTCTCTCGACGGGAATCCCGGGAGCGACGACGCCGGGAAATCTCCGCCAGTATCTTCGCCGGCCGCCGGCCAGTACGCAAGCAAACTTCCGACATCGGCGAGCGGATCACCGAGTGTGCATAGTTCCCAGTCGAGGGCGGCAACCACAGAGCCGTCGTCAACTGATGTGATCACATTGCGCAGGTGAAAGTCGCCATGCACCAACGTGGTTTCGGTGTGTTGCGGCTGCGCGGCGATCAAGCGCCTGGTCAAGTCATCGAGATCCGGGCACTCCCGAGTCTTCGACTGTTCCCACTGCCCGCCCCACCGCTTCAATTGCCTGGCCGCATAGGGCTTGTGGCTGGCCAAATCGTCCAAGCCCGCAGCCTGCAGGTCGACGGCATGAATTTTGGCCAAAGTCTGGGCAAGCGAGATGCCGATTGCCCCGCGCCTCTCGGGCGACAACGCTTCTGCCAAGGGCATTCGGTCCACTACCGCGCCCTCGACAAATTCCATGAGCAGCAAAGGAACTTCGGTAACTGCCGGGTCTTCCGTCAACCCGAAAACTTGGGGCGACGGCACCTCCGTGGATTCCAATGCGGACAGGATCCGAGCTTCGCGTGCCACATCGTGCGCGGACGCCAGAAGGTGACCGAGAGGTGGGCGTCGTAGCACCCACTTCCCGCCGCCCTGATCCTGAACGAGATAGGTGAGATTGGACTGTCCCAGACCAATGCGATCAAAAGTCAGCGGGCCGCTGACGTCGATTCCCAATCCCGATATCCACTGGGTGACAGCTCCGGGATCCAACCCCACTACTTCGACACTAGCCACCGAGAGATGCTCCTTGCCTGAACGGCTTTGCATCACCGAGCAACTGACCACCGTCGATAGTCATGATCTCACCGGTAATCCACCCCGCTGCGTCGGAAACCAAGAACGCGATAGCGGAGGCGACATCGTCCGGCTCGCCGATGCGGCCCAACGCTGTCGACGCTGATACTGCTTCTTCGTGTTCCTTCCACAGCGCCTCGGCCAGCTTAGTGCGCACGACTCCCGGAGCAACCGCGTTGACCCGGATCTTCGGAGACAGTTCGAGAGCAAGCTGTTTGGTGATGTGGATGAGAGCAGCCTTCGACGCGTTGTACGTACCGATACCGGCCTCGAATGCCATGCCGCCGATGGACGCCGTATTGACCACGACGCCACCGTGTTCACTCATCCATGCTCGCGCAGCAAGGCCTGTCCACAGGACCGGAGCCCACACGTTGACGTCGAAGGTCTTGGCGAAGCGCGAGTGATCCTGATCGATGATCGGTCCGAACGACGGATTGGTGCCCGCGTTGTTCACGAGGATGTCGAGACTTCCGAAACGTTCGATGGTCAACTCGACGCACCGGCGCGCTGCATCCTCATCCGTCACGTGTGCACCGACTCCAATCGCGTTGCCAGCGATCTGAGCCGCTGCCGTATCGGCGGATTCCTTTGAGCGCGAAGTTAATACAACGTTTCCGCCGGCCGCGGCAATCGCCTGCGCTGTCGCAAGACCGATGCCCCGCGAGGCACCGGTGACAATCGCCGTCTTACCCGTGAGATCCAGCCCTGACATCTCAGTTCGCCTTGACATCGCGGTACTTGCGCAGTTCCTGCTTGGCGATAGCGCGCTTATGCACCTCGTCCGGACCGTCGGCCAGACGAAGCGTGCGCATGTGCGCGTAGGCCATTGCAAGCGGGAAATCGTCGGTAACGCCGGCGCCGCCGTGGACCTGGATGGCGCGGTCAATGATCTTGAGGGCGATGTTCGGCGCCGCAACCTTGATAGCTGCGATTTCGGTACGCGCTTCCTTGTTGCCCACCGTGTCCATCATGTATGCGGCCTTGAGCGTGAGCAACCGGACCATCTCGATCTCGATACGCGCCTCGGCAATCCAGTCCTGAATATTGGCGTTGTCGCTGACGGGCCTGCCGAACGTGATGCGAGTGGATGCGCGCTTGCACATGAGTTCCAGTGCGCGCTCGGCCATTCCGATGGCTCGCATGCAATGGTGAATGCGACCGGGTCCGAGACGTGCCTGGCTGATGGCAAAGCCTTCGCCTTCGCCGGCGAGGATGTCCTTGGCGGGTACGCGTACGTCCTCGAAGGTGATCTCGCCGTGTCCTTCGCGGTCCTGATATCCGAAGACCGGCAGGTTACGGAGGATGGTGACACCGGGCGCGTCGATCGGAACCACCATCATGGACTGCTGGCGGTGCGTCGCAGCATTGACGTCGGTCTTACCCATCACGATGAGAACCTTGCAGTTCTGATGCAATGCGTTGGAGGCAAACCACTTACGTCCGTTAAGGACGTACTCGTCACCGTCACGATCCATGCGGAGTTGAATATTGGTAGCGTCCGAACTTGCCACCTCGGGCTCGGTCATCGCAAACGCCGAGCGGATTTCACCGTCGAGCAGGGGCTTGAGGTACTTCTCTTTGTGCTCGTCCGTGCCGAAGAGAGTGAGCACCTCCATGTTGCCGGTATCAGGGGCAGCGCAGTTGGTAGCTTCGGACGCAAGGTGGCTGCGGCCCATGATCTCTGCGAGCGGCGCATACTCCAGGTTGGTCAGGCCGGGACCCCATTCCGGATGGGGATGGAAGAGGTTCCACAGCCCACGCGCCTTGGCTTCCTTCTTCAGCTCGTCGATGATCGGCGGCTGGAAATGGGGATTGCCGGCGGCGCGCATCTGCTCTTCGTAGACGGCCTCAGCTGGGTAGACGTGCTTGTCCATGAAATCGTTCAACTCGGCCTGATACTTCTTGGTGCGATCCGAAAACTCGAAGAATGACATGCGGACTCCTGATAGCGAGGGAAAAGGGAAATTTACGAAGCTGAATGCCGTGGGCTCATCGGCTTCCTGCAAGCAACGACGCTTGGTAGCGGCGCATTCCGCGCAGCCAGCGGTCGTAATCTGCACCTTTCTGTCGGTACATGTCCAGAACCTTCGGGTGCGGAAGAATAAGAAAGTGCTCGGCATCTACTGCAGCAAGCACAATTTCGGCACACTGATCGGGCTCGATGACCTCCCCGGCGGCAAGAACTGCACCGGTCGCGGCTTCGCCCAGCGGATCACCGGAGTCCTTGCCCTCGTAGAGAAGTTTGGTATTGACTCCCATCGGACAGAGGCAGCTGACTCGGACGCCCTTGTCTCCGTAGGTCATCGATAGCCACTCGGCAAAACCGACTGCGGCATGCTTGGTAACGGAGTACACCGCCGAACCGACCTGGGTGAGAAGGCCGGCGGCAGAGGCGGTGCTGACAAAATAGCCCTCTCCACGCTCAACCCAACCGGGCACGAGCAAACGAGCGGCCCGAATGTGAGCCCGAACGTTGATGTCGAAGGCAATGTCCCAGCCGTCTTCGTCGACATCGAGGCCAAGTCCACCGGTAATGCCGGCATTCGCGAAGTACAGATCTACGGGGCCGAACGACTCTTCGGCGAGCGCAATCAAACCCTCGATCACGCCGGCGTCGGATACATCGCCCGAGGAGGCAACAGCTGATCCCGGATACGCCGCATTGACCTCGTCGGCAACAGCAGCGGCCGCATCAGCGTTGAGATCGGCAACAACGACGCTGGCACCCTCTGCTGCCAGCTTCCGGGCGAGCGCACCCCCGATTCCCCCGCCGCCACCGGTGACTATTGCAACCTTCTGGGCAACCTTCACGTTCGATTCCTCTCGCTTGCATTCACCGGAAGTTCCTATCAGTGATCCACGTCTCTCCTCATGTATAGTTGAATCCGGCGTCAACTTCAACCAAGGTTGCCTAGCCTCCCGCTGAACGCGCCGAATTCGGCACCGCGAACTGCGAGTAAAGGAAAATCGATGACCTCACGTGAACTACCGGTCCGCCCGTCCACGTTCGCCGAACTCGAGGCACTGATCGGGCAGGAACTGGGCCCAACCGAGTGGTACGACATCACCCAGGATCGCGTCGACGCCTTCGCGGAGGTAACCAACGATCACCAGTGGATTCATGTCGACCCGGAGCGGGCAAAATCCAGCCCACTGGGTACGACCATCGCGCACGGACTGTTCAGCCTTTCGCTCGGACCGCAATTCTCGTACCAACTCTTGGCCTTCGACGGGTTCGCGCACGGCCTCAACTACGGATACAACAAGGTCCGCTTTCCGGCGCCGGTACCCGCGGGATCTCGACTCCGGATGCGCGCGACGGTGGTCGCTGTCGAGCAACTGTCAGGCGGAATTCAGCTGACCATGAACCAGGTAGTCGAATGCGAAGGCTCGGACAAGCCTGTCGCCGTTGCAGAGTCGGTTGCTCGAGTCGTCGAGAAGGCCTGATCGCGGAATCAACCGTGATCAGAAAACCTGAGCGCGTTTGCCCATAGTTTTGTGACGGTGACAACGACGTCTTCGAAATCCAAGGATCGCCCGCCCACCAGACCCTCTCCCAACGTGAAAACGCTGTAAGCAAACCGGCTCACCATGCCGGACAACGCTATCGACGACGTCAGTGGATCCAGCGATGCATCAGCAATGCCACGTTTCTGCAGATCGGCGATACCCCGGGCATTTCTCCTGATAAAGGCGTCGGCGCGTTCGTTGCGGATCCTACGAAACTCCGAGTCGATATGCGCGACCTGCTCCATGAGACCCATCAGCTTCGCATTACGCTGATACGCAGCAAGATACGCTCGATTGCTCGCCTCCAGAACCGCATACGGATCGTCCGTACCGGCAACCCGGCCCATCCCGGGATGCATCATCTCTTCACGTGCAACGTCGAGGACTGCCGCGAAGACCTCTTCTTTGTTGGCAAAATACGTATAGAAAGAGCCGGTGGCGCACCCGGCTCCCTTCGCAATGTCTATCAGGCGAGCATCGAGGTAGCCGGCGGTCTCGAAAACCTCACGTGCCGAGGCGATCAGAGCTGCGCGGGTCCTGGCGCCACGTTGCGTGCTGGGTGGATCGCGATGCAACGCCGGCGGAGCGAGCGGCAGCGCCGATATCCGAGAATCGTCATCAAACACAGTGCTCCCCTTTCTTGAAGTTCGCTGTCATCGAAGGACATTCACAACAAACTCAATGTTGACGCCGGATTCAAGCGTACCCTCTGGTGAGACCTATGACACACAATCGGTCGATTCCTCACGAAAGGCGCAACCATGGTCAATGTCCTCGACCCGGTGACTCGTCACGCGGAAGCCAATCCGGACAACATCGCAATCCGTGGTTCCCAGCAGCACTGGACATACCGGCAACTCCACGACGCGTCCCTCACTTTCGCAGGCCGAATCCGCGGCGCCGGGTTGAACATCGGTGATCGAGTTTTGCTCGTTGCCCCGTCGGCCGCCGAATTCGTAGTGGCCTATCTGGGCATTCAAGCGGCAGGGTGCGTCGTAGTTCCGGTTAACACGATGTCTGCGCAGCCTGAAATCGAATACGTACTCGAGGACGCCGAAATTGAACTCGCCGTTGCCTGGCACCAACTCGGGCCCGCAATCCACGACGCCGGGGCAGCCCGCGGCGTGCCGGTGTGGGAACTGACCGAAGAATCTGCAACGGGGCCGCACACACCGACATCGATCACGGACCGCGACCGCAGCGACACCACCGCGATTCTTTACACCTCCGGCACTACCGGACGCCCCAAGGGCGCACAGCTGACCGTGGGAAACCTGTTGTCTGCCGGCGAAATCGGGGCTGAAAGCAGTCGAGGAAATTCTTCGGATCGAACTGGCACCGGGCTGCCCCTGTTCCACATCTTCGGTCAGGGTTCCGTGATGATGCCTACCTTCATCGGCGGCGGATCGCTGTCTCTGCTCCCACGCTTCGATCCCGCTGCCATGCTCGAGATGGTTCGCCGAGATCAACTGACCGTCATGGCCGGTGTCCCGACCATGTGGAATGCCATGCTGCATGCGGCCGCCGATGTGGACAGCTCGGATTTCGAACAGCTTCGGATCGCGATCTCCGGCGGCGCCTCTTTGCCGGGAGAAGTTGCGCGCGCCTTCGAAGCGCGTTTCGGCTGCACCATCCTCGAGGGCTACGGACTGACCGAGACCAGCGCGTTCGGAACCTTCAACAACATCGATCGAGGCGCAAAGATCGGGTACACCGGCCGAGCTGTACCGCGAACACTAGCCGAAGTTCGGGATCACGACGGAAATGTCTGCACTGCAGGCATTGTCGGCGAAGTCTTCATCAAAGGCCCAACCGTGATGAAAGGGTACTGGAAGCGCCCGGAGGACACGTCCGCCGTATTGTCGCCGGACGGCTGGTTCCGCACCGGAGACCTCGGTGAGACTGATGGCGATGGCGATCTCCGCATTGTCGACCGCGTCAAGGATCTGATCATTCGCGGCGGATACAACGTGTACCCCGGCGAGGTGGAGGAAGTGCTCTACAGCCATCCCGACATCATCGAAGCCGCAGTGATCGGCATTCCCGACGACTACTACGGCGAAGAAGTTGCGGCGGTAGTCGCGGTACGACCAGGATCGTCCGTCACTGCGGATGACGTGACGGGCTGGGCGCGGGACCATCTGTCCGCCTACAAGATTCCTCGCGTCGTCCAGTTTGTCGACTCGCTACCCAAGGGATCTACCGGCAAAATCCTCAAGCGCTCGATCGATCGCACAGAACTGGTCGCACAGAAACAGAACTGAAAGACAGTCCATGATCAGCTCTCGAAGTATCGACGCGGATTGTCCACCAGCATTGTCGTGATCTGCTCTTCGGTCACTCCGCGTTCGAGCAGGGCCGGGATGACTTGATCGCTGATGTGAGTGAAGTTCCAGTTCGGTACGGCCGCATCTTTCGCCTCACTCGAGAACCAGTCGATGAAACACGCGGCGTCGTGTGCGAGGACCATCTTCTCGGCATATCCACGACGCACCATTTCGACCACGGTATTCACCCGGTTCTCGAAGGGCAGCAACACATCCAGACCGAACCGGTCCATGCCCAACAGCGAACCCCCGTCCGCGAGTGCACACAGGTAATCGAGGTCTGCCGAATCGCCCGAATGACCGATGACGACTTTCGCGAGGTCTACACCCTCGTCGGCCAGCACTTTCTGTACGACCAGGCCGGATTCGGTGTGTGGGTTGGTATGGACCGTGATCGGCACGCCGGTTTCGACCTGCGCCGCTCCGACTGCGCGCATCACGCGCTCGACGCCCGACGTGAGGCCGGGTTCCTCGATTGCGCATTTGAGGAACGACGCACGGATGTCGGTTCTGAACTGCTCCCCGGAAGTTGGACTGAGAAATTCAGTTCCAACGTCCGGGGAGCAGTTCTATGCATGCACGAAGTTCACTGTCCGAGAAGCAGCGGGTCACAGCGGTAGCGTTGTTCGAGGAAGGTGCGGGCACGTGCGCGGTCGCGACACAATTGGGAACGAGCGTGCACCCGATCCGCGAGTTGTACGACAGATGGCGAGTTCGCGGCAGAGGAGCGTTGGTTAGTGGAATTGGAACGGAAGGTCGTTGTAGGTGTAGATGCCGGTGGCAACGATGATGTTGAGATCAACCTGCTCGTTGATACGCGCAATGCGTGGAATGTAGCGACCGAGACCGATAACGGTCGGATCGACGATGGTGCTGATGCCTCGGGACTTAAGTTCCCTGAGCTTGGCAACGGCATCAGCAACCCGTACGTCCTCATCCCACGGTTCGGGATAGTCGGGAAAGTTCTGACGCATCTCTTCTCCGAGCACGAAGACATGTTCGTGCATCAGCACCATTCCCAGATCGGCTGTATCCACCGGCCCACGAACGGTTTGTACTGAACCCATCGATCAAACCCCTGACTGTGATTGGCATCACCAATATGAGACAATGTGAAAGTTTGTCTCACAACATGCGGTTCGTCAACAGGTACAGCCCAGCCCGATCAATACGTGATGTTGCAACGCCGGCCAACTTAGAGGATGCCCCCGATGCCTTCCGACCACGCGCGCCGACGGGCGATCGACACTGCCGCGAGCATGTACCTCGCGGAGAAGCCGCTCGACATGTCATTACTTGCCGAGCACCTCGGGGTAGGCCGCGCGACGCTCTATCGCTGGGTCGGAAACCGCGACACGCTCCTCGGTACTGTCCTTGCCGAAGCCACCGAACGAACCTACCGAAAAGCCATGTCGCAGGCCGTCGGCCAGGGCGCTGACTACATTCTCGACGTATTCGGCCGCGTCATGCACACGGTGGAATCGTCCACCGAACTCCGTGCGCTGATCAAGCGTGAACCGATGCTGTTCGTCAAACTCGCAATGCTGCCGGGGTCTTTCGAGTCGATCCCCGCGTCGATCACAGCTGAGATCCTGCAAACTCAGGTCAACGCCGGCCACATCACGATCGCTCTCTCGCCACAGGTTCTGGGCGGCGCTCTGGTTCGCATCTGCGACGTACATCTTTACGCGCCGCTACTCGGGCATGAGAAGGCGGAAATCGAAACGGCCCTCGACCTGATCGCACTGCTACTCGGAGTTACCCGCACATAAATTTCCGACACACACGACGAAATTTGTCGTCAGACGTCTGATGAGTTGCTAGGCTCCCTGCAGTCAACCGGAGAGGTAGCCGTGTCCGACGAACATGCAGGGTCTGCACTGCGCAGCGGTCCGCTGGTACCGCAACTGGAACAGATATTCCGGTCAAGAATCCAACAGGCACAATGGGCTCCGACAACACGGATCCCCAGCGAAGCCGCCCTTGCCGCCGAACTGGGCGTCGGGCGTTCGTCCATCCGTGAAGCCATCCGCCTGCTGGCCCGTGACGGACTGCTGGAAGTACGGCACGGCATCGGCACATTCGTCGCCGCGGAATCCGACCTCGAACATGCCGACGAGTTCACCCGACTCCTCCGGAGATCACGTCTCCTCGAAGTTTTCGAGGTTCGACGAGCCTTGGAAGTCGAGGCTGCCAGGCTTGCAGCCGAGCGTGCACAACCTGCCGACCTCGAGAGGCTTCGACGCCAACTTTCCGTGCGCCACAGCCACTTCGAAGGTGATGTCGAGCAGTTCGTCGACGTAGACCTGGACTTTCACACCGAAGTGGTTCGACTGTCAGGGAACGCCGTTCTACTTTCCCTGTTCGAGTCGGTGCGCCCGCTTCTCCGCGACACGCTTGTCGAATTGGTCGCCCACGAAGTGGGAGTTCCCGACACTTCTCATACCCACGACCAATTACTCACAGCACTGCAGGATTCAGACCCGGACGCAGCGATGGCTGCCACTCGGGAGAACATCGATACGGTCTTGCGGCAACTGCGCGTACTCGATAGTTAGAAAGGCTTCATCGACGTGCAACATCCTCACGGCACAGTCCTCTCGACAGAACATGTGGATTTGGTCCGCGGTGGCCGATACTTGTTGCGAGACATCACTATTTCTATCGAGCCTGGCCAACACTGGGCGCTACTCGGCGCAAACGGGGCCGGCAAGAGCACGCTACTGAGCCTGTTCGGTGCGACCGAGCACCCCACCCGTGGTTCCGTCTTCGTACTCGGCCACAAATTGGGTCGCGTCGACATGCGCGAACTGCGAATGGACATCGGACACGTAAACCCGCGCCACACGATCGGGATTCCGATCACCGTCCGAAACGTCGTCATCACCGGCCTGACCAATACCACCGAGATAATGTCGCGATGGTCACCGACGCCCGAACAACTAGCACATGCCGACACCCTGATCGATCTACTCGGCATGAGCCCGCGCTCGGATGCACTGTGGCCCAATTTGTCTCAGGGCGAACGAGGGCGCACCCTGATCGCCCGGGCTCTCATGGTCGAGCCCAGGCTACTCCTTCTCGACGAACCTGCCACCGGCCTCGATCTGGCCGCCCGCGAGCAGCTGCTGACAGCCCTGGACGACCTTCGTCACCAAAATCCATCTCTGGCAAGCATTCTCGTAACTCACCATATCGAAGAGATTCCGAGCACGACGACGCACGCACTGCTGATCAAGGATGGAATCATCACCGCAAACGGCCTCGCCGACGACGTGATCACGACGGAGAACATCAGCGAATGCTTCTCTCATCCCATCGAGATCGAACGACGCAACCGGCGCTGGAATGCTCGGTCCCGGCCCCGTGAACTGATCTAGGCGCACGTCAGAGTCGACGGGCACCGGGACCGTCTCGACCCAGTTCGTCTCCCGGGTTGAGAAGATTGCACGTTTTGAGAGACAGGCATCCGCAACCGATACATCCGGTCAGTTGTTCCTGGAGACGGGCGATCGCCTGCTTACGGTCCTCGAGTCGCTGATTCCATTCCTCGGAAATTTTGCTCCAGTCCTTCTTGTTCGGTGTTCTTCCCTCGGGGAGGGAGCCAAATACCTCGGCGACCTCCGCGAGCGGTATACCGAACCGAACGGCCAACTGAATCAACGACACCCGCCTGATCGCGTGGCGTGGGAACTTACGCATATTGCCGGCGGTCCGCTCGGCCGGAATCAGTCCGAGGCTCTCGTAGTACCGAACGGCCGACACGGCCGCACCAGTACGGGCGGACACCTCCCCGATGGAGAGAAGTTCGTCGCTCTTGCGGATCATCTTGCCTCCCAGCGCTAGCTCGAAGTTGACCTCGAGCGCACTTGAGACTTTACATTCGTCGGCACGCATTCTCCTTCCGATACCTCTATCGACACCAGGGCGAGTGCTGGTTTACTTCTGATTGTCTTACCGTCGCAACGTGTGTCGGAGTGATGATCGCAGCCCGCATATTTCCGTCACCAAAGGAGAGTTGAGCCTTGACCGAATCGAATGCAGCCCAGGCCGGAGACGACTTCCCGAAGGTCGGTGCACCCGCGCTTCGCGCCTTGCTCGGCGCTGGATACACCGAATTGCCGCAACTAGCGTCGGTACCAGAGAAGGAATTGGCGAAGCTTCACGGTATGGGCCCGAAGGCGCTACGCATTCTCGGTGAAGCTCTCGCCGAACGTGGACTGACGTTCGGCGAGAACTGACCCACCGTCACACAACGCTTGCCCGTACCTGATTTCCGCCTTCTCGCTTCGCTTGATACATGGCGGAATCCGCGACACGGAAGAGCGCAGAAACCATGTCGTCGACAGCCTCATCGGGACCCTGGGGCACTGTGCGAATCGCGATTCCGATGCTCGCACTTGTCTCGGGAACGTCGTTGTCCCCATTCATTGCGGCAGATATTCGAGTGGAGAGTTTGGCGACCGAACCGAAGGGAACCCGTTCCAGCACCACGAATTCGTCGCCTCCGACCCGTGCAATCAGTGCCGATTTCGACGTCCACAATTGAATACGCAACGCGGTCCGAATGATCGTGCTGTCACCGATATCGTGGCCGTGCAGATCATTGATCTTCTTGAAGCGGTCGAGATCGATCACCACAACCAGTAGCGCATTCAATTCATTGATTTCGTCGCCCACGATGGCCGTTGCGCGACGGGAAAGCCCGCGACGGTTGAGTAGGCCGGTCAACGGATCCAATTCCGACGTGGTCGCATCGGAACTGAACATTGCCAGCATGATCTGCGAGACCACCGGAATGACATAAATGGTTGCTAGGGTGACACCAATTTTTGCAATACCCAACCCCCAGTCGGTGTTGTCCCCGAACAGGAGAGTCCACCCGGCAGCCAAGGTCACCAGAGTTGCAAAGACCAAGTGGCCGAGTTGCAGCTTCGGGTTGTGGAAGAACGCGATGTAACCGCCGATCGATGCGAATACCACGCAGCACAGCAGTCGCGCCAGCGGGTCGATATCGCACGCCGCCGACAACGCTATCGCTATATCGGAGCCGAAAACGAACGTGTACGACCATCGTCTCGTGATTGGCCGAAACCACCAGATAACACCGGCGACCAGGCAGACCGTTGAAATACCCAGGTTGACTGATCGCCAGAGAGCTCCTTGCGGGCCCACTTCGCTCCAACGCATGAGGATCAGGACGACGCCCATTCCGAATGCAGTTCCACCGACCAGAAGCCGGCACGCGACCACAAGTCCTCGGTCTTCGAGGTAGCGCAGGAAAGTATTGAACTGGTCGGGAAGCCGCCACCACGCTGCGACCAATTCGATCAGGGCTTTCATTCAGCTACCACATTTCTGTCGCCGCAAATCTGCTGCATACGCCGACGATCCGCGTGACAGAAGGATTCCAATGGTGATGCCGCCATATATTGCAGCATAATGACCGTGACGAATCCGACCAACCGTTCCCACCGATATCGACTCGCCGATATCGATGAAAACAGCAAGCATTCAGCTACATCAAGGGTTAGCTACTGCAGATCGATTAGTTCACGGCTTCGTACGCTGCCGATACGTACTCCGCAGACCGCTCCGACCCGAGCAGTCCGGCCCCCATCTTGTTCATGACGTACGAAATCGTCATGCGCTTGTCGGTATCGATGACGATCTGCGAACCACCCCATCCGCCCCAGAAACAGATCCGCCCCTCCGGAATGAACGGGACGGACTCCGGCGTCGGCAACCCGAATCCCACACCGAACCGAACCGGTACGCCCAGGACCAGATCGACGCCATAGGACTGTTCGTCGAAAATCATGCCGATGGTCTCCTCGGACAGAAGTCGAATGTCTCCGACCTTCCCGCCGCACGCGATCACCGACTGAATCCGAGCGAGGGCGCGCGCATTGGAATGGCCATTGGCCGCCCCGATCTCGGCGGCGCGCCAACCGTCGGTCCATGAACCTGTCGCGTCGGCCGGCGGCGCTGTGAAGGTCTTGACCATGATGCTGTCCATCCCGAGCGCAGCAATATCGATCGGTAGCGGCGGTGGGGCAATGACATTGGAGACGCGTCCGTACTCCGATTTCGGCAAGCCGAGCCGGAAATCCGCGTCGAGCGGCCCGGCGATTTCTTCTTCGATGAACCGACCCAGGGTGCGTCCGTCGACGCGTCGAACAACCTCGCCGATCAGGTGTCCGTAATTGAGCGCGTGATAGCCCGATGCGGTTCCCGGCTCCCACCAGGGGGCCTGCCTCGCCAATCGCGCTGTTGCATACTCGTCGTCGCAGATGTTCTCGAGCGTGAACGGCTGATCCCAGCCCGATACGCCCGACGTGTGCGAGAGCAACTGACGGACTTCGATCCGATCCTTGCCGTTCGCTGCGAACTCGGGCCAGTACTGCGCGACCGGCGCGTATATGTCCAACAACCCTCGGTCGACCAGCATCAGCGCAGCTAACGCAGTCACGGTTTTAGTGCACGACCAAACATTCGTGACGGTGTTCCGCTCCCAGGGCGCGGTATGTTCCGCGTCAATCCACCCACCCCACATGTCGACGACGGATTCACCGTCGATCGTGACTGCTATGGACGCGCCGACATCCTCGCCGGAAGCAATATTCCGTTCGAGCGCACTTCTCAGCTCGGAAAATCGCGGATCGCATACGCCTTCGATACCTATCACGAGCAGCCTCCGGGGTGTGAATGAAACCTGACGTCGAGTTCAACTATCGAATGAGTATGTGTCCGATTTCAATGTGGTGTCAATCACTTTCTGCCCGTAATCTTCACTCAGACCAGCGCAATGCCCTCCGCGATTCGACGACGGAAATCCCAGAGATAAAAGTTGTAAGGGAACATCCGCACGATTTTCGGCGTGTAGCGATTCACTCGGGCGACAACGCGCATCGAACGATCAAAGTTGCGTTGACGCCTCGCGCTCCACGGCAGCCGCATCTCGTCGCGAAATGTCTGCGGAAGGAAGCCCGTAGTCACGAATCTGTTGAATGGTCCGACCACCGGATGAAGGATCCGATGAGTGAACGATGCCGAGGCTATTCCGTAGAGGTGCGCGCGGATCGTCTCGTCAATGCTGATCCTTTCCAGATTGTCGTTCCAGTAGACCTCGAAGGCATCTCTGTCGGCAGGCCACATCTCACGACGCATCTGCAATGTCGTACCTAGCGTCGCGCTGCGCTGATAGATCGCCTCGTGCGTTACCGGATCCGGATTTCCGTACAAAATCTTGTAGACGTCTTCGAACCCCCGGTACAAGCAGGCCGCGACCCAGAGCTGGAGCTCGGGATCGAATGCGTTGTATTCGACCGGACTGTTCTCGTCGGAGCGAACGTGCTTGTGCGCACCATTGACGGCATGCCGATATTTCTTCTTCTCCTCGTCAGTGGCGAGCGAGGCGACGGACAGATACGTCAACGTCGTCCGAGTCCGCTTCACGGGATGACGATCCAAGCGCCCGGATTCGACCTTGCTCTCGTAGACGCCGTAACCCACTGCGGGCCTGCCCAATTGCATGATCACATTCGCTCCGGCAGCCAGTAGTCCAAGGCCGGACATCGCTTTTTCGATCTCCGCGTCGACGTCGACACTTCGCGTCAATTCCTCACCCGTCGTCATTCCTGCTCCCTCGGTGACCATATCTGCGAACATGCGTGATCAGATTAGTGAATCTTCGAAACGACAAGATGTCAAGATGGTATTCATGAATGACCAACCGCGCCCCTATGGCGGCGTCGACGGGGCACGTCGAGTGGAGCAACGACGAGAGTCCCTGATCGAGGCCGGGCTCGAACTGATGGGATCCCCGGAACCCGAACTCACGGTTCGCGGCGTCTGCAAGCAGGCCGGTGTGGCCGCCCGGTACTTCTACGAAAGCTTTGCCGACCGCGACGCACTGATGTCAGCCGTGTACGACAGTGTTGTCACCGACATCGCAATATCCACCCAGGCCGCCGTAGACACCGCCGAATCGGAGCACGACAAAGCACTTGCGGGCATCGCGAATATCGTCCACACCATCGCGCGCGACCCCCGGCGCGGCCGCCTACTGTTCGCGACCGCACTGACCAACCCGACACTTGCCAACAGGCGTCGTGATTCGACGATGACGTTTGTCGGTCTCCTCGCCGGCAACGCCAAAACGTTCTACCGACTCGGGGACAGCAGACAACTGACCCTGACGGCCACCTTCCTGGTCGGTGGTCTCGCACAAACCCTCAGTGCCTGGCTCGACGGTTACATCGACGTCACCGAGGAAGAACTTATATCCGGTTGCGCTGCAATCCTTCTCGCGCCGTCGATGAATCAGCAGGACTAGTCCCAGATGCCGATCTTGTCGAGATGGGCAAGGAGTCGCTCAGCACCGTCGGAGAACTGCACTCGCATCTGCCGGTCCACCTGCCCCAGATCCCGTTTCTCGAAGGCCTCGATCAGCTTGTCGTGACTCTTCACCGCCAACTCACCCCAGCCCGGATCAGTCGCATACAGCCGAGCCGGCGTGTACCGGATGGCACCGAAGAGGAACCAGCCCAGCTTGGCGCCGCCCGCCACTCTGTTGATCAGCCGGTGAAACTCGAACTCGCACTGCTCGATCACCGTTGCGTCGGAACGCTCGAGCGCCTCTCGCAGCGCTGAGTTCAGTTGCACCAATTCGGCCAAATGCTCAGCGGTAATACTGTCGGATGCACGTAGCGCCAACTTGACCGCGATCTCACCCTGCAGCCAGAAGATGTCCTCGATGTCCTGGCGGCTCAAAGGACACACGACGTAACCCCGGTGCGGCACCAGTTCGACCATTCCCTCGCCGCGCAAAGCAACGAGGGCCTCCCGAACCGGTGTCACACTCACACCGAGTTCTGCTGCAGTTTCATCCAATCGAACGAAGTCACCCGGCCGCACGCCGCCCGACATGATCACGTTACGAACGTGATTGGCGACGTCCTCGGACAGCTGCGGACGCCGTCTCAGAACAGGGTTCGCCGCCCGAGAGCGTGCAGGCGCTGCCACAACCGATCCTCACAGTCCGTACGTCTTGCCGATGATGTCTCGCTGAATCTCGTTGGTACCACCGTAAATGGAAGACACAAGAGTCTTCCGCACATGATGTTCCATGTCGAACTCAGTGGCGTAACCGTACCCGCCCATCATCTGCATGCCTTCGAGCGCCGCCTTCTTGGCGGTCTCGGTGAGCTTGAGCTTGGCCATCGATGCTTCTCGCGGAAACATCGTCGTCGGGTTGGCGTCAACCATCCGCGCGACGCTGTAGACCAGGAGCCGACCGCATTCGATTTCTGTGGCGAGGTCCGCGATCCGATGACGTAAAGCCTGGAATGTGCCGACCGGCCTACCGAATTGTTTACGAGTGGTGATGAATTCGAGAGTGTCGTCGAATGCCCGCTGCGCCGTTCCCAGCATCATGGCCGCAAGAATGAGTCGTTCGATATTGAGTCCGGCCATCAGCTGCTTCCAACCGTTGCCCACCTCGCCGACTACTGCATCCTCGGGCAGGAACGTATCGGTGAAGTAGAGGTCGTTGACCTCTTTGCCGCCCATCGTGTCGATGCCGCTGATCGTCAACCCGTCGATGTTCGCCGGGACGTGAAACATCGTCAGGCCCTCATGCTTGCCGGCACCCCGGGAAGTGCGCGCCACCAGCAGAATGTTCTCGGCAAAATGGGCATTGGAACACCACGTCTTCTGACCGTTGATCAGCCACCCGCCGTCAACCTTCTCGGCTCGGCAACTGAGATTGCCGACGTCTGACCCGGCTTCAGGTTCCGACATCGAAATCGACTGCGACGCACCTCGAACGATGCCTCCGAGCACTTCCTTCTTCTGCGCCGGGCTACCGAATTTCTCGTACGCCGCGCCCGTGATGACAGTAGGTCCGAGACCGCCGATCGGAGCCATTCCCTTGGCTGCCTCTTCGAGGAATATGCACAGGTCAACTGTGCTGCCGGCGGATCCACCGTATTCCTCGGGGACGGTCAAGCCAAGCCAGCCCAATGCTGCCATCTTCTCGTAGAACGCCTGGTTGTGGTTATGTTCGCCGAAGTTGGTCAGTTGGTCGCGCTGACCCCGCGTGCCACTTTCCTTCTTACAGAATGCCGCGACGGATCGGGCGAAATCGGACTGCTCCTGCGTGAAATCCATATTCATCGACTGCTCCGTCAGTGGTGTGATCGTGAGGGGTTGTCGTTGCGCTTCTCGGCGCATACTGTGACACCCAGCACAGTAAATCACATCACATATATGTGATGCGTCGAAACGTGGAGGCCTCACCCAGATGACGGAACAACTCGGCAGTCAGAGCACATCGATCGATCCTCACGCCGACGACAACACCTTCGCCAGCTTCGATCCCCGAGACAGCACTGTCATCGCTAGATACTCCGTTGCGGATCGAACCGCTGTCGACAGTGCCGTAGGCGACGCACGCACTGCCGCCCGCTGGTGGGATCAACTCGGATTCTCCGGACGTCAAAAAGTGTTGCGGGACTTCCGCGCGGCAATCGCGAACAATGCAGAAGCCATGGCCGCGATCATCTCCGCCGAGACCGGCAAACCTGCCGACGACGCCCTCCTCGAGGTAATGCTGGCGCTCGAGCACCTCGATTGGGCAGCCCGCAATGCACAGAAGGTACTGCGCCGCAGACGCGTCGGTGCCGGACTGATCAGCGCCAACCAATCAGCGTCGGTCGGCTATCGCCCAATGGGAGTCGTCGGGGTCATCGGCCCGTGGAACTATCCGCTCTACACTCCGATGGGATCAATCGGTTACGCCCTGGCTGCCGGAAATGCTGTCGTCTTCAAACCCAGTGAACTCTCACCCGGAGTAGGCGTCGAACTGGCACGCCTGTGGAACATCGCCGCACCGGGTCATCCTGTCCTACAAACCATTACCGGCGACGGACAGACCGGTGCGCTGCTGTGTTCATCCGGAGTGAACAAGATCGCATTCACCGGATCAACGGCGACCGCCAAGCGGGTCATGGCGACCTGCGCCGAAACCCTGACCCCACTGGTCGCCGAATGCGGCGGCAAGGATCCCATGCTGGTGAACACCGACGCCAATCTTGATGCAGCAGTCAGCTTTGCGGCCTTCGGCGCCGTCGGCAACGGCGGACAAACGTGCGCCGGCGTCGAGCGCATCTATGTCGCGGCACCGGTCTACGACGCTTTTCTTTCCAAACTCACGGCAGCCCTGACCGATGCACGCGCCGGAGACAGCGATTCCGCGACATACGGGCCCATGACACTGGGCAAGCAGACCGCGATTGTCCGAGGACACGTCGAGGACGCCCTCAACCGGGGAGCGAAAGCCGTTCTCGGCGGACTCGATTCCTTCCGCGGCCCGTTCATCGACCCCATAATCTTGACCGAAGTGCCCGAGAACTCCACCGCGATCACCGAAGAAACCTTCGGGCCCAGCGTTGTCGTGAACAAAGTGGCCGACATGGACGAAGCAATCGAGCGTGCCAACGCATCCAAATACGGCTTGGGTGCCTCCGTGTTCACCAAAAGTTCCGCACAAGGGCGAGCAATTGCCGAACGTCTCGAATGTGGCGTTGTCACAGTCAATTCGGTCCTCGGGTTCGCCTCGATCGCGGCGCTACCCTTCGGCGGCGTCGGGGATTCCGGATTCGGCAGAATTCACGGGGCAGACGGCTTGCGCGAATTCAGCAGCGTCAAGTCCGTTGCCGTACAGAAGTTCAGCGCCCCACTCGACCTGTTGACCATCGAACGCAAAGCCCGCGCCATGAAGATATCCCGCTGGATGTTGGCGAAGCGGCACGGCTAGAACGGGTCGGCGTTTCCGCTTCCCCACCACCGAATTGAGCGAAAGTGCCGTTCGGCGCATCCAAGGCGCCGAACGGCACTTTCGCTCGGAATGGATTCCCGGCAATCACGACGGTCGACCTTCTGGTTGGATGAACACCGGAAGCAACGCACCAAAGGGGTAGCAACTGTGGTTTCAGATCCCATCACCGGCCTGGAAACGGAACTCGCCGACATGTGGCAACGGGGTCGTGCTCGCTCCCGGAAGTATGCCCGGGCAATTCATCCGAAGCTCGATCCGGCGCTCTACCCTGTCTTGGTCATCCTGAACCGGAACCAAGCCGTTCGCATGTCCGAGCTGATCTCGACGCTCGACATCGAGAAATCCACCCTGACAAGGCAGATCAATGCTGCTGAGCGCCTCGGGCTAGTCGAGCGAATTCCGGATCCCGACGACGCCCGCGCCAAACTGGTGGCATTGACGCCTGAGGCCAAAACGAAACTGAGCAACATCCAGAACCGTCAGATCGACGAGTGGCGTGCCCGTCTGGCCACCTGGAAGCCCGAGGACATCGTCACACTGACGTCGTTGCTCCGACGTCTCGGCAACTCGGAAAACTAATCCTCGAAACAGTTGCGTACTGCAACCAACTTGTCTTATAGTTGCAATATTCAACTAGACAGGGGTCGGCGATGGTCACACGCGAACCGTGCGAACCCGTCGTCGTCAGCTCCGATGCAAGGAAACTCATGGATACAGCCAAGCCCACGGACGCCCCACCGTCGTCACCAACACTGCCACCCGAAGCCCCGATGACACACAAGCAGAAGATCGAAGCTCTCGTCGGCTTGCTTCTCGGCATGTTCGTTGCATTCCTGTCTTCGACCATCGTGTCAAATGCATTGCCTACCATCATTACCGAGCTTCACGGCACCCAGGACCAATACACCTGGGTCGTGACGGCAACTCTGTTGGCTTCCACCGCAACAACTCCCATCTGGGGAAAGTTCTCCGATCTAGTCAGCAAGAAACTGCTTGTCCAGCTGTCCATCACGCTCTTCACCATCGGTTCCGTTCTGGCCGGACTGTCACAGTCCGTGGGCATGCTGATCGGATTCCGCGCGATCCAGGGCCTCGGCCTCGGCGGTCTGCAGGCACTGGTCATCATCGTTATCGCCGCAATGTTCAGTCCCCGCGAACGTGGCCGCTACCAGGGGCCCATCGCAGCAGTCATGTCGATTGCCACGGTTGCAGGCCCACTGATCGGCGGCGTCATCGTCGACACCAGCTGGCTCGGCTGGCGTTGGACGTTCTTTGTCGGCGTTCCCCTCGCTGTCATCGCACTGATCGTCGTTCAACGAACCCTGAACCTTCCCGTCGTCAAGAAGGATGTCAGCATCGACTACGCCGGCGCGACGCTCATTGCCGCCGGAGTCAGCACGCTCCTCATCTGGGTCACGTTGGCCGGCAAGAACTTCGACTGGGCGTCGGGGATGTCATTCTTCCTGGTCGGCCTCGGAATCGTTCTTCTGGCGGTCGCAATTTGGGTGGAAAGCAAAGTCGAGGAACCCATCATCCCACTGCGACTGTTCCGTGATCGCACCACCACACTCGCGACGCTTGCCAGCATCGCCGTCGGTGTCGCAATGTTCGGCGGCGCAGTCTTCCTCGGGCAGTACTTCCAGATCGCACGCGGTTACTCCCCCACCGTCGCCGGACTCTTGACGCTCCCGATGGTGATCGGTTCCCTGCTCTCGTCGGGAATCTCGGGATCACTCATCACCAAGTTCGGCCGCTGGAAGGGTTTCCTCGTTGTCGGCTCGCTGGCAATGTCCGTGGGATTCTTCCTCCTGTCCACAATCGATCACACAACTCCGATGATGCAGGTCGGATTCTTCCTCTTCGTCCTCGGCGCCGGTATGGGCATGGTGATGCAGAACCTTGTACTCGCAGTACAGAACACAGTGGCACCCAGCGATCTGGGAACAGCCAGTTCCACCGTCTCGTTCTTCCGTTCGCTCGGCGGCGCTGCCGGCGTCTCCGTTCTGGGCGCAGTTCTTTCCACGCATGTTGCAAACCTGACCACCAGCGGCTTGAGTGCGCTCGGTATCGACGTGAGTTCGGCCGGCGGATCCAGCGCCGGGCTGTCGAACCTCAAGGAACTGCCCGAGGCCGTTGCCGACGTCGTCCGTGCGTCGTACGGCGACGGAACCGCACGAATCTTCTTCATCGCGGGAATTCTGGCCCTGCTCAGCCTCTTTGCCATCGTCTTCATCAAGGAGACGGTTCTACGAACGGAGAGCGGTGACGAACAGTTGACCGCGAAACTGGCCGCTGCCGAAGAAGCCGATATCGAATCGGAAGGAGCGGTTCCGGCCGGCATGCTCCCCGCAGACGTGAGCTCCCGACGATAACGAACCACAGCAAAGCTCCGCCCCAGGACACTCGAGCGTCCTGGGGCGGAGCTTTGCTTGTTCCAGTGCGAGCGATTCGGGTTGCGGCTCTCTAGGTTGCAGCGATGACGCCGGCGACGGGAATGCCGCCTCCCACTGCCATCCGGAAGTCGATCATTGCCCGCTCGACATGGTTGGCACTCGAGACGACGACAACACCGCTCGCCCGGCGATCAGCCAGAATCTGCGCGGTGTTCTGCGCATTCTGGACCGTTGACCCGGATCGGCCCTCCTCGGTAATCCTTCCGGGATCGATACCGTTGGCAACAAGCCAGTCGCGCATCGCCTTGGCCTCGGTAATGCCGGACTTGGGCGCACCGCCGCTGGTGATGATCGGCGCCGCTGGATATTGACGCGCAACCTCCAGCGCAGCCTGCAGTCGCTCGACCAGCATCGGACGCATCGTGCCGTCGTCGAACAGTCCGGCGCCAAGCACGACGATGTTGGTCCCCGCCGGGTTGAGGTCGAGTAGCAGTGGCGACCGGCGCGTCAAGGCCTCGGCGCCAGTGCACACCACAACCACCTCTCGAACTGTGGATTGACACCCCCCGAAGACGGAAAGAACACCGTTGACCACCGTGATCGGTGTGATATCTGCACTCGCCGTTGCCGGCGAAAGTCCCACCCCTGCCGCTGCCACCAAAGCTGCTGCAGCGATTCCCTTCAACACAGATGTGCGCACATTGACCATCAAGCTGACTCCCCTGAATTGTCGGATGTCTCGCCACGGTATCGGCAAGACACTCGAATATCGCGCATTTGATCCGATTGTTACCCAACCGATGGGGCGATGCATATCCGTTCGAGTCGAACACAGCGACCTTCGTCGTCGAGCGCAGCGACCTTCGTCGTCGAGCGCAGCCGACAAGGAAGTAGACGGTAGTCGCAAATCACCTAACTCTCTGGTGCACAAAGGAATTTACCGCTTCTCTCAACTCTCCAATCTGTCGCAAATCGGAAGTAAAGGTTTGGCGATGCGTATCCCGTAGTAGCAACTCAAACCGCCCTCACAAAGGTCACAAATGGTGACCACACTGCTCTCGCTCGACACTTTAGGTCAATTGACCTAAAGTGGCAGCCATGACCGACTCCCTGCACCACAGATCCGACGCACCGATCCTGATCGTCGGAGGGTACGGAACCGTCGGCACCGCATTGACACACCTTGCTGCGCCCAAATTTCCGATTCTGCTCGCCGGCCGCAATCCCGCTGGCGGTGCCGAACTCGCTAGAACACACGGAGTTTCGGTAAGACGCTGGGATCTCGGCGACCCCACGCCTTTCGACGCCACAGTCCGCGCAGTCGTCTCGACAGTCAATGATCCACACGACCGCGTTCTGCGAGCATGCATAGAAGCCGGAGTCCCGTACGTCGACATAACCAGGTGGACCGGAAGGGTCGCCCGGGCAGCAACTCTGACAGGGCACCTGGCGCCCACCAGTCCGGTCTACCTGTCATCGGGATGGATGGGCGGAGTAACCAATCTTGTTGCTGCAGCACTGGTTCACGAACTCGGCGGCGCCGACGAGATCACCATTTCGATCCGCTACGACACCAACGATCGTGCCGGCCGCGATTCAGTCGACTTCATAGACCGTCTCGGCCAGGACTACGAAGTGATGCTGGGCGGCAACCCGATCACCGTCAGCCCACTGACTGATACCGCGTGGGTTGAATTTCCGGGATCCAGAACTAAAGTTGCGCGTATCGACACGCCCGAGCAGCTCACATTTCCCATGACCATGAACGTCCAAACAGCGACGACCAGAATCGGATTCAGCTCGAACGTGTCCACAAACCTTCTTCTCGCAGCCAAGAAGGCCGGACTGTTCCGATGGGGCCGCGGCAACAAATTCACGCCACTACGCCGTGCGCTCCTCTACTCACCCGGCACCGGCGGCAGCGCGCAAGTCCGCATCGATGTGTCCGGGCCTCATGGCGCCTCGAGCGCAGTAGTGGTCGACCCGAACGGTCAAGCACACCTGACAGCAGTGGGTGGATACCTCGCACTACGACGCGTCCTCGGAAACGACATGCATCCCGGAGTCGCTTTCCCCGAATCGGTTCCGCATCCGGAACGCATCATCGGAGAACTCGAGAAACACGGAGTGGCAGTATTGCGGACATGACACTCTCGAAAGGAGCCGCCCGCACGGCAGCGATTCTCGACGCCGCCGAGGAAGTCCTGATCACTGCGGGCAATGCGCACTCGGCGATGCGTGACTTTGCCGCTGCCGCGGGCGTTCGTGTCGGCCATCTTCAACATTACTTCCCTACCCGGGCAGATCTCATACGCGCGATCATGTCGCGCGCACTCGAACGTTCGCTCGCACGGCTCACTGCGATGACGGACACCTGGACAGAGGCCGCGTCCGATACCCCGATCACGCGGGCCGATTCCGAAAGGCTCATCATCGTTCTGCTCTCCGAGCAGGAGGACCCGGCGACTGTCCGGCTGTACGTCGAAGTGTGGTCTCTTGCCTCTGTCGATACCGAGATCGCCGCAGTCGTTCGAAACTTCTACCGGCAGTATGTCGCTCACGTGAACCGCATTATCGCTCGCGCGCAGCCCGACCTCGATTCCGTCGCACTCCGCGGGCGAGCCGAGACAGTGGTGAGCGTCCTCGAAGGTTCGTCGGTCCTTCGTTCAGGCATCGCTGACCTCCGATCGGATTCGACCGACACCATTCTGGTGCAAACGCTGCAGTATCTGATTCACGGGTCGTGACGCGCACGTATCGTAGGCGTATGAGCGTTGCACACGAGTGGAGCCGGATCACTGCCTGGTGCCGTACTCACGCACCGGTGACGGCTGCCGCGATGCAACCGGGATTGTCCGAGAACACTATCTCCGAATACGAGGCGTCCACCGGTTTCGATTGGCCCGCGGAACTCAAAGATCTGTACCGCATACAGAACGGCAGTGTGACGCATGACGATCGCACCGGGTTGTTTCTCGGCAGCGTTCTGCCCGACAAGTTCCTTTATCCCATCGACGTGGCCGTAGAGATTCGACTCAACCTCCTCGAAGCGTGGGACGAAACCATCTACGAAAATGTGGAACTGTACGCCGAGGACGAGATGGATCTGCGTGACGGCGACGAAGCCGGTACTGCGGCAAGCATGTTCATCCCTTCCTACCTTCCGTTTGCCGGCCTCGACGAGTATCACTACTTTGTCGATACTCGGGCGGGCGCATTGCACAACTGCGTCACTGAGTACGCGCAGGAATCCCGGGACACCGGCGGCCCCATCTGGGCCTCCGTCTCGGTAATGTTGGCGGCTCACGCGAGCGCCCTCGAAGAGGGTTCGGTGCTCGGGGTCTGGAAACCCGTTGTAAGCAAAGGCGTTTTGGAATGGGAAGTCGAAGCATGAGTTCACCGCATCACCAGGCCCGTCGAGTGCTGGCCGACGGCCGCGAGATCATCTACTTCGACGACGTCGGCACCAATCGAGCACATGACGCCCCGGATCTGCGGGAGCTACCGGCTGCCACCCATCACTCGGCTATGCGTTTCGACGCGATCGTAGGCGAGTGGATCACCATCGCGTCACATCGCATGACCCGCACACACCTACCGTCCCTCGCCGACTGTCCACTGTGCCCGACCAGCGAAACCGGCACGGCCACTGAGATACCCGAAGCACAGTACGACGTCGCAGTGTTCGAGAACAGGTTTCCCAGCTTCGCGTTCGGCGCGGAGACGGACACGAACGGAACGCGTCTGGGTCTGCTCGATCGTCCCGCTGACGGCCGCTGTGAAGTGTTGTGCTTTTCGAGCGATCACACTGCGTCCGTAGGCGATCTCCCACTCGCCCGCATGAAGACGATCATCTCGGCATGGATAGCTCGAACTGAAGAGCTTTCCGCTTTGCCGGGAGTCGAGCAGGTATTCTGCTTCGAGAATCGAGGCGAGGAGATCGGCGTAACTCTGCGTCACCCCCACGGCCAGATCTATGCGTATCCGTATGTGACACCCCGAACGGAAGCCATTTCCGCACAGGCCGACAAGCACTTTCAGCGCACTGGTCGCTCACTGCTCCGCGACGTACTCGACTTCGAACGTGCCGCCGGCACTCGCGTCGTCTACAGCGGCGAACACTGGACCGGCTACGTACCCGTAGCAGCACGGTGGCCGATCGAGATTCACCTGGCTCCCCATCGTGATGTCCCGGACCTCCCCGCACTGAACACGGATGAGCGCGCAGAACTCGCAGTGGTCTACCAGGATCTCCTGCGCCGCATCGACCACTTCTATCCGGAAGTCGATCAAGTTCCCTACATCGCGGCCTGGCATCAGGCGCCGGTTCGAATCAATCGCCATCTGAGTCGCCTTCACCTACAACTTTTCTCGATCTTACGGGCGCCTGGCAAACTCAAATATCTCGCCGGATCCGAATCGGCAATGGGAGCATGGGTCAATGACGCCGTGCCCGAAAACGTGGCCGCACGCTTGAGGGAGTTGGCACTGTGAACTCACTGAAAAGTACTGTGCAACAATCATTTTATTCGACCTTCGGCTACCAACCGACCGGCGCCTGGTCGGCCCCCGGCCGCGTCAACTTGATCGGCGAACACACCGATTACAACGCCGGACTGTGCCTACCCATAGCCCTCGAACACCGCACCTACGTTGCCGCCGCACTACGCGCCGACAACCTGGTGCGGATCCACAGCCAGCAATCCGCAACCGCCCACGAAGGTGATTGCGGCACAATCGGACACAGCTGGGCTGCCTATCCCACAGCAGTTCTGTGGGCACTCGGATTCGACAACATCGGCATCGATCTCTACCTCGACTCTTCAGTACCCGTAGGCGCCGGACTCTCCAGCTCCGCGGCACTCACCTGCTCAGTAGCATTGACTGTCAACGAACTTCACGGAAATCCCTTCTCCCGCCATCAACTCGCAGAAGCCTGTATCCGTGCCGAAAACGAAGGGGTCGGAGCCCCCACCGGCGGGATGGACCAGACCATCGCACTCTTCGCCCGGCCCGCAACAGCACTTCTCCTCGACTGCCGAGACAACTCCACCGAGCACATCCCATTCGACCTACCATCCACCGGTTTCGAACTCATCGTCATCGACACCGGGGTCAAACATTCCCTCGCCGACGGTCAATACGGAGTGCGCCGAGCCCAGTGCGCCGACGCAGCGCATTTCCTCGGCGTCAGTAGTTTGCGCGAGGCAACCCTCGACCAGGTCGAATCACTGGACGACGCAGTCCTTCGGTCCCGGGCACGCCACGTCGTCTCCGAAAACGAGCGGGTGCGAGGCGTCGGGAAGCTCTTGCGTGAGAACCGGGTGAGTGAGATCGGCCCGCTCCTCGACAGTTCTCACGCTTCATTGCGTGACGACTTCGAAGTCTCCTGCCCCGAACTCGACGCCGCGGTCGAAGCCGCGCGCCTGGGCGGCGCCGTGGGCGCCAGAATGACCGGCGGCGGGTTCGGCGGAAGCGCCATCGCGCTCGCCCCCGTTGGTAAATTCCGAAATATACGACAAAACGTAGTAGACGCCTATACTCGCAGGTCATTGCCTGTGCCGCGATTTTTTCACGCGACGCCATCGGGCCCCGCCCACCGGGACTGAGAGCCACCTCACATTAATAGTCATTTTAGATGCGAATTATGTAGGTTCGAGATATGCAACTGACGCAGTTCACCGATCTGGGGTTGCGCGTCGTCATGCGGCTAGCCGTACTCGACGCTGACGCCTCCCCCAGCACCCGGCTGATTGCCCAGCAGCTCAATGTGTCCTACGCCCACACAACCAAGGTTGTTACGCGCCTCGGCGAACTGGGCATCGTCAATACCAAACGTGGCCGCAGCGGTGGACTCTCCATCACCGAACTCGGCCGCACCGCCACCATCGGATGGCTCGCCAGGCGCCTCGAGGGGCCCGGCGAGGTCGTCGACTGTGAAGGCAACAAGCCGTGCCCCCTGCGCGGCGGATGCCTTCTTCGCAGCGCATTGCACGACGCGCAAGAAGCGTTCTTCACCTCACTCGACGGTGTCACGATCGCAGACGTGACACGCCAGCCGTCCAAGACCGTTCTCCTTCGTCTCACCACTCAGAGTAACGAAGCAGGCTGAACACCAACGAATCTCGACCGAACGGAGCATCTCATGCTTTCCCCACAGTCAACCGAGGTCATTCGCGCCACCCTCCCCGTGGTCGGCGCCGCCATCGGAGACATCACGTCCCGGTTCTACGAGCGAATGTTGACAGCCCACCCGGAACTCGAGCGCGATCTGTTCAATCGCGCCAACCAGAAGCAAGGCGAACAGCAAAAGGCTCTCGCCGGTGCAATCGCCGCCTTCGCTACGCTGCAAATCGAACCCGATCAGGACAAGGTAGATCTCATCCTGTCCCGCATCGCACACAAGCATGCATCACTCGGCATTACACCTGATCAGTACGCTGTCGTCCATGAGCATCTCTTCGCGGCAATTGTCGAAATACTCGGCGAGGCAATAACTCCCGAGGTCGCCACCGCTTGGGATGAGGTCTACTGGCTGATGGCAGAAACACTGATCTCGATGGAACGTGGTCTCTACGAATTGGCCGGCGTCGAGCCGGGTGACGTGTGGCGCACAGTTCGAATCACCGAACGCGTACTACAGTCCGCCGATACCGTGTCGCTGACACTAGCCTCGACCGACGGCACTGAACTTCCAACTTTTGCTCCCGGACAATATCTTTCGGTTGGTGTCGTCTTGGCCGACGGCGCTCGTCAAATACGCCAGTACAGCCTGTGCTCGACGCCCAGCAGTTCCGATTGGCGGATCAGCGTCAAGCGAATCTTCGGAGAATTCGACGGCGAGGTATCGAACTTCCTCTACAGCAACGTCTTCGAGGGTGACACCCTGTCCGTCACCACACCTTTCGGCGATCTCACGATGCCCGACGACAATTCGCCGCTACTGCTCGCATCCGCCGGCATTGGATGCACTCCGATGATCGGCATGCTCAATCATCTCGCCGACACCGGCGCAACGCGCTCCGTCTCGGTCATTCACGCCGATCGGTCCATCGCCGATCATGCACACCGAACCGAACTGAGTGCACTCGTCGACAAGATTCCGGCAGCGAAGTTGCATCGCTGGTACGAGGACTTGGGAGTGCACTCATCGCGCGAGGCTGTCAGCGAAGGGCGAGCGGATCTCCGCGACATCGAACTCGACCCCGATACGCAGGCCTTCCTGTGCGGGCCGATGCCGTTCATGCTGTCGATGCGCAAATCCTTGATCGCACGTGACATTCCGGCGCAGAATATCCACTACGAGGTCTTCGGACCGGACAGCTGGGCAAACGCCTGAGTCAGGAGTGCCGATGGCGGAGAGAATGATCGCGAGACTCTTTCGCGCTGGGCCGATTCCGGGGCGATGTGGCGGGTTCTTCACCGAACCCCCACATCGATCATGGTGTCACTGTGCCGCTGCGACGGCGGCGAAGAAATGGACCGCTTGACATCCACCGATCCGGACCTGCTCACTCTTTGCGAGCGAACGTACCTTTCGGCGTATCCAAGGCGACGAGCCTACCGTTCGCGCAGAAAGAAGGGGATCCCTGCCTCACTTCACGTTCAATGTCCCATTCATGTTCGAGTGATAGATGCAGTGAAAGGCGTATGACCCGGATTCAGCAGGTGCCCTGAAAGATCCGGAATCGTTCTCGTTAACCGTGACGGAAAACAGCCCGGACATATCCGAGGTTACGGAATGCTGGGCGCTGCTGTTGTTGCGGACCGCGACAACCTGGCTAGCTTCGACGGAGTCCGGTGTCTGGTATTCGAAACCGTTGATGCTGATCGTCGGCGCCGCCGCACTGTCCATCCCGTTCGCTTCCACAATCGACACGGACTGAATTTCAGTCGAGCCGCTACTGGTGTCACCGCACCCGCCCAACGCGAATATCGACAGAAATAGTGCAGCGGTTGCCACACAAACCCGCTTCATGGGTTCGGCCTCCTCGTCAGAGCCCCCCATCAGCTCCCCGGTGCAATGATTACCCCGGAGCGGCAGAGCCAAACCACAAAAGGGGGTGCCGGTGACGTTCGAAGTACTTGCATTGGTAGCCCTCGCCGGCCTCCTCGGCCCACTGCTGGCGGCACGGTTGAGCTGGCACGTTCCGGTAGTAGTGGGCGAATTGGCCGCTGGCGTCATTTTGGGAGTGACGGGTTTCGGTCTACTCGACTCCGCGGATCGGACGTTTACGTTCTTGGCGGATATCGGGTTTGCTCTGACGATGTTGGTGGCGGGTTCACATGTGCCGGTTCGCGACCCCGAGGTGCGCGCCGCGATCGGCAAAGGGGCCGGCCGCGCGGTAGTGGTCGGCGCACTTGCCGCCGCGGCCGGTTTTGGGGTGTCGACGGTGTTCGATACCGGCCATGCGGCGTTGTATGCGGTTCTGATCGCGTCGTCGTCGGCTGCGCTCATTCTTCCGATCGTGGATTCGCTTGCACTCGGCGGCACGTCGGTTCTGCAGATGACAGCGCAGGTCGCCATCGCCGATACTGTGTGCATCGTCGTGCTGCCACTCGTCATCGATCCGGGCAATGCCGTCCGGGCCGCGGTCGGTGCGCTGGTGGTGACCGTCGCAGCGGTAGCAATATTCTTCGTACTGCGGGCACTGCATCGATCCGGAGATTGGCGACGGCTACACAAGTTTTCGGAGAAGCGGAAGTTTGCGCTCGAACTGCGCATCAATCTGGTGATCCTGTTTTCGCTGGCCGCGTTGGTGGCGAGCACTCACGTATCCGTCATGCTCGCCGGCTTTGCCTTCGGACTTATCCTGGCTGCGATCGGGGAACCTCGACGCCTCGCGAAACAACTCTTTGCGATCACCGACGGCTTCTTCGCGCCGTTGTTCTTCGTCTGGCTCGGGGCTTCGATCAATCTTCGTGATCTGGTCAGCCATCCGCCGTCGGTTGGGCTGGGGGTAGCTCTGGGCGGCGCAACCCTGATCGTCCACTCGGCGCTGCGTGCCACGGGTTTACCTCTTTCGCTGGGCGTGTTGTCGGCGGCGCAACTCGGCGTTCCGGTTGCTGCGGTGACGGTGGGCTCACAACTGGGAGTGTTGGGAAACGGTGAGCCTGCAGCAATTCTTCTCGGCGCTTTGATCACTGTCGGCGGCGCAACATTGGCCGGTTCGGCTGCGGCACGAGCGGGGATACCCGCCTCTAGCTGAATTGCACTGGTATCGAAACCTGCAATGTGTCAGCTACTTACAATACTTTTCGGCCAATTCCCCGAAAAATGCCGAACATATTGACGCGATGGATGTTTAGTTTTCTCTTGTCCGAATTCGGTGCCAAGATAGTCACCATGGCGCGCCAGGTTCCCTCACCTTCCGGGAGCAATCCGTGGCGCACACTCAAAGAATGGTTCGACGAGCCGCACGATTACGAATGGTTGGGGCAGCAGCGGTCCAGCCGTCCGATTCAGCCACTGTTCCGTGCCCTGCTCGGGTTCATGACGATGATTTTCGGGATTACCGCCATCTTCAAATTGATCGGACCGGACGCACCGCCGACCCAAATCGGGAAATACCTTGCGGTCAGCGTCATCGTCGGATGCTTTCTCGTCGCCGCGTTCTGGTTCACCCAACCCTTTCCGGGACGGCGCGGACTGATTGCATTCGCCGTCTTTGCCGATATCGGCTTCGCCGGGGCGGTTCTGATGGTTGTCGATCGCGAATCGGCAACTTTCGGGTGTATTGCCTTTGTGGTCAGCGGTACCTACGCCACATTGTTTGTCAGCGCCCGGTGGCTTTTGGCCCATGCCGTATGGGCGACCGGCGTCAGCACCATCGTGTTTTTTCTGGCCTTCCAGGAGACCAATGCCGACATAACTACCCTCATAGCGCGGGCTCTGGTCCTGTTCACCGCAGTCACCCTTCTTCCGATCTTCTCCCATCTGACATGGCGCACGCTGTACCGCGACGCCCGCTACTCGGATCGGGATCCCCTCACCGGACTGTTGAATCGCCGTGGACTCGAGCCTGCGATCTTGGATTTGTTCGAGCACGCCCGGGCCGAGCATTGGTCTCTCGCGTTTGTTGTTGTCGATATCGACAAGTTCAAGTTGGTCAACGATGTTCACGGCCATTTCGAGGGTGACCAGGTAATCAAGAGAACAGCCGACCGCCTCAGTTCTCACCTCGGTCAGCGAGCGGTCATCGGCCGGGTCGGCGGCGAAGAATATCTCGCTGCCATATCGGGACCAATCCAATTGATCAGCGTCTTGATCGGCGGCATTGTCGAGGCAATTTCCGGCCATCCGGATACCGTGCCCACCACTGTGAGCGTCGGCGCAGTGATCATGCCGACCGAATCGAAGGCTTGGACCGGCGGGGCAACTGCGATTTCGGTCGCGTCGAATGTTGCCGACTCGATGATGTATCAAGCCAAGGCCGCCGGTGGAAACGGCCTCCGCACCGCGGAGATCTAAAACCGACTAGGGAATTATTTTCTTCGTACTGCATTTCAATGCCAAGATGGACCTCATGTCCGACACTGCTCCCAGACCGACAGGGAACAGTTCTTGGTACACGATCAAGGAGTGGTTCTACGAGCCTCACGACTACGAGTGGATAAAGCACCAACGCTCGAGCCGCGCGATTCAACCCATTTTCAGTGCGCTGATCGGTGTGATGACGATAATTTTCGGGCTTTCCGCATTCTTCAAATTGATCGGACCCGATACACCGCCGACCCTCGTCGGAAAATCGCTTTCGGTAGTCATGATCACAGCGTGCATTGTGGTTACCGCGTGCTGGTTCGCTCTTCCGTTTCCCGGCCGATTCGGGCTTCTCGCTTACGGAATTTTCGCCGATCTCGGTATCGGCCTGGCAGTCCTCATGGTCACCGACCGTGACTCAGGCACCTTCGGATGCATTATCTTTGCGGTGGGCGGCACCTTCGCAACCTTGTTCGTCAGCGCAAAATGGCTGATAGCGCACGTTTTATGGGCTACGACGATTACTGCCATCGTCTTCGGACTCGCATATCAGCAAGGCGAAGTAGACACGACAACCCTTCTGGCACGAGCGACGGTCCTATTCGGCGTCGTGACGCTCATGCCGATCTTTTCTCACTTGGCCTGGCGCGCGTTGTACCGTGACGCCCGCGATTCAGATCGCGATCCACTCACCGGACTGTACAACCGGCGCGGACTCGACGCCGCAATCGCCGAACTGCTCGAGCGTGCCAGAACAAGAGAAGAATGCCTGGCGTTCATCGTCATCGATATCGACAAGTTCAAGCTGGTCAACGATGTTTACGGACATTCCGAAGGTGACCATGTCATCCAGAGAACAGCAAGCCGCTTGACGCTCCATTTTGGTCACTACGGGGTCATCGGGCGCGTCGGCGGCGAAGAATACCTGGCAGTCATATCCGGGGCGCCGGACAAAATTGCCTACCTGATCAACAGCACCAATGCCGCATTGTCCGACGATCAGGATTCGATCCCCACCACGGTGAGCGTCGGCGGAGTCATCATGCCTACCGATTCGAAGACATGGGCCGGCGGGGCGCCCGCAATTTCGTTGGCTTCGAACGTCGCGGATTCGCTGATGTATCAAGCGAAGACTGCCGGCGGAAACGGATTACGGACGACTGAAATCTGAATCGAGCGGGTGAAAGTTCTGCCCGGACGAAGTCGCTGTGACAGCAAGATACGCCTCGAGTTGAGCAGCATTAAGTGGCTTACTGATGTAAAACCCTTGAATCAGATCGCACCCGACTGCTTGGACTCGACGCAGTTGCACCGGTGTTTCCACACCTTCGGCGAGTGACACCATGCCCAGGAGCGAGGCGAGTTCCACCACTGATTTCACGACGGCCATCTGCTGATCAGCACAGTCGACGATGAACAAACGATCAATCTTGAGGACATCGATGGGTAGCCGTTGAAGTGTCCCGAAAGACGAATATCCGGTGCCGAAGTCGTCGAGAGCGACGGTGATTCCCCGGGACCTCAACGTGTGGAGATCCGAGATTGCCTGGTCTTCGACAACGCCGGTTTCGGTAATTTCGAGTTGCAACAACTCGGGGTCCAATCCAGTCACGTCGAGCGCATTTTCAACCATTCTGCAGAAATCGATCGAGAGCAGCTGCACCGGTGAAACGTTGACTGAGACACGTATTCCCGCCGGCCACTTCACAGCTTCGGCGCAGGCAAGCGCCATTGCCTGGGCACCGAGCGGAATGATCATGCCGGTCTCTTCGGCCACACTGATGAACTGACTCGGCCCGATGAGCCCCTTGACCGGATGGTTCCATCGGAGGAGGGCTTCAAACGCCACAACTTGCCCAGTTACAGCGTTCAGCTGCGGTTGGTAGTGAAGTTCGAACTGGCCGGCCGCGATACCCCGGTCCAATTCCTGCTGAGCTGTGGCCCTCTCCGAAGCCCGGGCACGCAATGCCGGCGAAAACCTGCCCACCCTGTTGCGTCCATTCGATTTGGCCTCGTTCAGTGCAAGATCGGCGAGCATCACCAATTCGTCGGCGTCCCCGGAGTCGTCGGGATTGTTGGCGTACCCGATTGTGGCTCGGACTTCGATGCGATTGCCCGCAATGTAGAAGGGTTCCTGCAGTACGTCGAGATATCGCTCGAATCCGATGTACGAGTTTCGTCCGGCTGGGACATGCGCGACTATCCCGAATTCGTCGCCACCCATTCGCGCAAAAACATCAGAGCCGACAACCGTTCGAAGACGGTCGGTGACGGCGAGGAGTAATCGGTCTCCGACAGGATGCCCGAGTGTGTCGTTGACGGACTTGAAGTTATCGAGATCGAGAATTCCGACGCGCACGCGATCGAGGTTGCCGCGTACGTCGATCGCTCGTTCCAACGCCGATCCGAATGCTCTCCGGTTCGGGAGACCCGTCAGGGAATCGGTTGCTGCCAGTCTCAGAATTTCCTGCTCGTGGACGTAGCGCTCGGTGATATCGGATCCGACACCTCGCCAACCATGGATCTCACCGTCGTCGAACACGCGGGGATTTGCCGACAGCGACCACCACCGTCGGTCCCCGTCTATCCGAACGGGAACCACTACGTCCCGGAACGGTGTTATCCGCTCGAACTTGTCGACCAGTAGTTCCGCAGCCACCTTGCCCTCATCGCTGGCGGTGATGTCGAAATGATTGAGTAATTGCCCGAAGGTCATGTCTAGCAGATCGCTCGCAGCCAGTCTGGTGAGCTGAGTCAACCGCGGAGATATGTGCGAAAAACGTCCGTCGGTGTCGACTTCCCACAGCCAGTCTCTCGACCCGCCTTCGAAATCGTCGAGCAGTAGCGACACCGTCAGCCGTTCCGAATCGGCTTGAAATTCTGCCATCCAACGTCGCTGAAATGACGCCGAGAGATACATCGCGCCGACGGTGAGAGCAAACATGTAGATCGCCAGTTGGATCGCGAGCACAGGCAAATACGGTTCGGAATGAGTCGAGAACACAATCATCAAGCCCAGTCCGTGGATGTATATCCACGAGAGACTGGCCGAGCGAACTGTATAGAAATTGATGGTGCCGGCACCCATGACCCCGGCCATCGTCGCGATGATCACCACGTCGTAGTTGGAGTCGATCGTCGTGAACAACTTCGAGAACAGTACGACGTCGAGAATCGCGATCACCACGACTTCGAGCATCAGCCCTATGTAATCGAAACGCGTCGACTGTTTCCATCGCGGCACTCTCAGAGAAACTGCAACGCGAGTCGAGTTGAGGAAAACCAGCAAGATGGTGATCCCACCCAACACACGAACCATTGTTTGTTCCGGCGGAATGACGAACACGATTACCGAACCGATACCGAGTATGAACGCCATGTTCGAGAGCGGTGCGACAGAGGCGGTCTCGTCGAGTTGGCGGCGAAAGAAATCTCCGCGCTCGGATGCTGACAACGCGGATCGACGTCCAGGTTGCCTAACACTCGTCAGCATTCAGGTGACCTGACTCCGTCGCAGGTCAACGCAGCCGCGGTCGGACGCCGGTTTTCAAACATCCGAACCCCCTCCGTTGCCCTTATCGAGTGCGTTACCTGTTACGGGCGATTTTCCCGACTCGGCGACTGTTTCGCAACCCCCGTTGCCATTCCCGAAAAATCCCTTTGGTGAAGTTCACCCTATATCGAACCGAGAGGTCACGAACCACTGCTCGCTTCGAAGCCGCTGCCTTCTACTCAATCTACTCAATCCCTCCCAACAGGAGTTCGCGGAACCCGGCCTGTCCCGAACAATCCCGCAATCGCGAGGAGCGCCGCAACTGCGAACGCGACCCGTAACGCCTCGAGCCTGGCTTCTGAATTGACGTCGACAATCGCCGTAATGGCCTGTTCGCTGACCCCAGCCGTGGTGAGTGCGCTCTGAAGTTCGGTGGTGGACAAGAACGGAACGCCCGAGGCCAGGTCCGTCGTGGCCTGCTGCTGCACCGACACAGGCACTGCAGGATTGCCCTCGATACCCGCGATCACCGATGTAGTGAGGGTAGCGATCAGCACCGAACCAATCAGCGCAGTCCCTAGTGACGCTCCGAGATTAGTAGCTGTGTTCTGCAGGCCTCCCACTTCCGCGCTCTCCTCATCCGGAACGGACGACACAGTGACGGCACCGAGTTGGGACGACAAACTTCCCAGCCCGAACCCCATGAACAACATCGGGACCATCACGACTGCGGCATTTGCACTCGGATCCATACCGGCGACGAGCAATAGAATTCCGATAATCATCGACAGCAATCCCACTCGAACGATGCGACGAGGGTTTGCCTTCGGCAACAGCTTCGGAATTCCGATCGCCGCCAACACAAGTGCTGCAGACAGCGGCAGAATCCGGATTCCGGTCTCGAGGGCACTCAATTCGAGAACTACGGACAGAAATAACGGAACGGCAAAGAACACCCCGGCTTGCACGAGAAACTGAACGAAGAACATGAAAAGACCACCGCTGAGTTGCCGGTTTCGCAACATCTCCGGATCCATCAACGGCTCTCGTCCAGCGTCTACCAGTCGCGTCTCCCACCGCAGGAAGCCGTAGACAACCAACAGCCCACCGATCAGCAACCACACAACAGGTGAGAGTCCGAGAACCTCTGCGCCTCCGGGCTTTGCCTGTACCCATCCCCACTCACTCGAACGCAGCACCCCGAACACGATCATGCCCAATCCCACCACCGACAGAACCGAACCGACCCCGTCCAGTCGCGACTTGACGGGCGGCACGTCGGCGACTTTGCGAAGAACCGCCAGAATCAGGACCACCAGGACCACTTCTCCGACAAAGACATAGCGCCACGACGCAAAAGTGGTGACGGCCCCGCCGAGCAGAGGTCCGACAGCTACAGCCATCGCCCCCGCTGCTGCAACCAATCCATATGCGGCGGGGCGTTTTTCGGCCGAAAAATTGGTTGCGACCAACGCCACGATCGCGGGCATGATCAGCGCCGCCCCCACCCCCTCGAGGAAGGACCAACCGATCAGCAGCACAGCAAGATTGGGTGCGAGCGCCGTCGTAAGCGAACCCACCCCGTAGATGATCAGTCCGAGCGCAAATGCTCTTCGACGCCCGATCATCGACCCGACTTTGCTGCCGGTGATCATCAGCGTCGCCATCACCAGCGTGTACAACGTGATGGCGGTCTGGATACCGGTGATGGTGGTGCCGACATCCGCGGCAACAGTGGCCATCGAAACGTTCATGACCGAACTGTCGAGAGTCATCAGGAACTGGCTACATGCCAACACCGCGAGGACCAAGCCTGAACCTACCTGCGTTGGAGAAACCTCACGGGTCATCGTGGCGGGGTACCCACCACGATGCATCTCGAAGCATCAGCACCCGCTCAACTGCTCCGCCCACGCACCGACATCACCTCGTTCCAACGCAACCGCAAGCAACTCCGGAAACTTGTCCGGGGTGCACGCGAACGCCGGGATGCCGAGAGCACCCAGCGCAGTCGCATTGTCGTGATCGAACGAGGGCGCCCCGTCGTCGGAGAGCGCCAACAACACCACGACCTGCACGCCGGCCGTTTTCATGGCGGCCATGCGCCGGAGCATCTCGTTGCGGGTGCCACCCTCGTACAGGTCGGAAATGAGCACGAACATCGAATCCGCCGGCCGCGTGATCAACGACTGACTGTAGGCAATCGCCCGGTTGATGTCGGTGCCGCCGCCCAGCTGCGTTCCGAACAGAACGTCCACCGGATCCGACAGCTTCTCGGTCAGATCCACGACCGCGGTATCGAACACCACCAGCGATGTCTTCAATGCTCGCATCGATGCCAGGACGGCGCCGAACACCGAGGCATAGACAACACTCGACGCCATCGAACCCGACTGATCGATGGCCAAGACTACGTCCCGCTGCACCGACGTAGATTTTCTCCCGTATCCGATCAGCCGCTCCGGCACCACAGTTCTGTACTCCGGCAAGTAGTGCTTCAAGTTGGCGGCGATGGTGCGATTCCAATCGATATCGCGCAGTGCAGGATTGGATGTTCGGTCCGACCGGTTGAGAGCTCCCGTCACCGCCGCCTTGGTCTTCTGGGCAATACGCTCCTCGACTTCGCGCACCACCTTGCCGACGACCATGCGGGCCGTGGCCTTACTGGCCTCCGGCATCACCTGGTTGAGACTGAGGAGCGTCCCCACCAGATGTACGTCGGGTTCCACGGCGTCGAGTAGTTCGGGTTCGAGCAGCAAATGCGTCAAGCCGAGCCGATCGATTGCGTCCTTCTGCATCACTTGCACAACGGTGCTGGGAAAGTAGCTACGGATATCGCCCAGCCAACGTGCAACTTTGGGCGCCGACGCACCCAAACCGGCCGAGCGACGACTCCCCTTCTTCGGGCCGGAGTTGTCATAAAGAGCGCCAAGCGCCGCATCCATCTGGTTGTCGCCCGGTTGTCCCAGCCCGCCCAGTGACTCGTCTGCGGACTCTCCGAGCATCAATCGCCATCGACGTAGCCGCTGGTCGTCATCGCTTGCGCTCATGCACCCACCCCCAGAATTGTGGCAACGACACCCATCGCCGCTCGACCCCTTCGCGCATCGGTCTCCACTGCCGACTCCACCTGCCGACCACCACGCACTGCCTGCCCGATCGCACGTCGCTCCGCTGCCTCGAATGCACCGAACGTTCGCCGCAGCAGTGGCAGTGTGTCGATGAAATCCTGCTCGCGGAGTTCGCGCACCCAATTGTCGATCAAGTCCAGTAGCGCACGATCATGTACGAGGACCAGGCCGCCGCCACCAAGGAACCCGTCCACCCAGCCCGCCTTGTCGGTGGCGGCACTACCGATGGACAGTGCTCGCGACAAACGCTCCGCCGCATCGGTTTCCGTGATCGAACCAGCATCACGAAGCAGTCGAACCATCCTTCCCACCAACATCCCGTTGACGTCGTCCCGGTCGATCACATTCCGCATCGCACCGAGCCACTGCGCGGTGGAGTCGGAGTCGTTGCGCATCATCACGGCGCCGTGAACGTTGTCGACGAGAGCGCGGAACTCCGCAGCACTGGCATCGTCCATGCCGGTCACAGCCACGGGCAGTCCCGTGCAGATCCGGATCAACAGTCCGTCACCGACGTCGACGAGCGCCGAAACGTCGGTGCCCCGTACGTCGCCGTACCGCAGGGTTCGCGTCAGCGGCGGCAGCGCCGCCATCAGGTGTGACACATCATGATCAAGAGCTGCAACAGTTTTGACGCTCATCAGCACTTCGGACAGTGCATCGGGAAGGTTCGCGAGGAGCGAGTGTTCCAACAGTTCGATCAGCTCGGCCAGCGTAACTCCCGGCGTATTCACCCTGGCTGCGATTCTAGCTCCCGCGCCGCCGGATACCGTCGTACCCCACAGGGATGCCTCGATCACCGACACCGAGAATTCCGGCTTCCATTGCAATTCCCACGTTTCGCGGAAGGTGCCGGTGGATTGAATGTCACTGTCCGCCGGCCGACCCCAACCAATGTCGAGAATGCTCAATCGGTGAAGGAAATGCGAGCGCTCGATGTCGATATCGCGACGAAGATCAAGATCCAGGTTCTTTGCGCCGGCTTGCTGTTTGAGTCGCAGTGTCTTTGCTCGCGCCCGCAGGTCCGCTTCCAACGGAACAGTCGGTGTTTCTTCCGGCACAGCACCCAAAGCTTCGCCGACCACTAACTTCCTCGTGACCAGATCCAGCAGGACGTCGTTGCCCTCGCACATCACCGAGCGCGTCGCTTCGGTCACTTCCGACAAGCCTGCCAACGGCCGGGACCGCAACGCAGCCAGCGCATCTGCCAATCGCACTGCTTCGATGACGTGCGCACTCGAAATCGGTAGATCCTCCGCACGCAACACTCGGGCGACTTTTGTGAGCCACCGCGCAATGGTGTTGTCGGTGGCAGTAAAGAGGTGGTGATACCAACCGGGAGAGGTGATTCCGGCTCCGTAACCCGACACCGAGGAAAGTCGCGAATGTGTCCAGGGAACCCACGTCAACGAAGTCTTGATCTTGGCCATTCCCTTGAGGATTCGCGCATCCACCGCGGCCGGACCGAGCGGACCCACCAGAGCCGGTGCATGCCACGCCCCGCACACGATTGCTACGCGTTGCGCACCGTCCTTGAGCGTCTTGCGGAGCACCTGGCGCATGTACGCTTCGCGGTGAGCAGTTTCCTCGTCGATCGGCACAGTTTCACGCAACGCAATCATGGCATCGGTGATCGCATCAAAAACTTCGGCGCCGGAAGCATGTGTGCCAGAATCTGATTCGACGACCGAATCCCACCAACGCTCGGTATCGTCGTACCCCGCCGCCGCTGCCAACTCTGCCAACGTATCACCCTCACGCGTAGTGCGCGCGTCCGACTCCGCCAGAAGATTGAACGCGGGCAGATCACAGAAACGTGCTGCAGCACCGTTGTGCGCAGCCCACTGCAATGCCTGCCATTCCGGGGAGAACACGGCAAAGGGCCAGAAGGCAGCCTTCGACGGTTCACCAGTGACGTACGCGAGCAACGCAATCGGCGGCGCCATCGAGTCCGACGTAGCCAACATCACCAAAGGATCCGCGTCCGAAGGCCCTTCGATGAGCACCACGTCCGGCAAGAACTCGTCGAGCGCACGCCGGACCGCCCGGGCCGAACCCGGTCCGTGGTGTCGGATTCCGAAGACCCGAACCCTGCTGTCTCGCAAGGACCGATCATGGATAGGCAGACTCACCCGGTGACCTCGCGGCACGCCCGGTAGAAGTCGGACCAGTCACCTCGTTCACGTACCACGGCTTCGAGATACTCGTTCCACACAACCTTGTCGGCAACCGGATCCTTGACGACCGTGCCCAAGATGCCGGCGGCAACGTCGGAAGCTCGAAGTACGCCGTCACCAAAATGTGCCGATAGCGCGAGCCCACTGGTGATCACGGAAATAGCTTCAGCCGTAGACAGTGTCCCGGAAGGAGATTTGAGCTTGGTTCGACCGTCAGACGTAGTGCCGGAACGTAGTTCACGGAAGACGGTGACCACGCGCCTGATTTCGTCGGCAGCAGCCGGCACGGCGGGAAGTTCCAGTGCGGCACCCAACTGTTCGACGCGACGGGCCACGATGGCAACCTCGTCTTCCTCACTGGCCGGCAACGGCAGCACCACGGTGTTGAACCGTCGACGTAGAGCGGAGGAGAGATCGTTGACCCCCCGATCTCGATCATTTGCTGTAGCAATGAGATTGAATCCTTTGGAAGCCTGCACTTCGGTGCCCAGCTCGGGGACCGGCAGTGTCTTCTCGGAGAGGATGGTGATGAGTGCATCCTGTACGTCGGCCGGAATACGGGTCAGTTCCTCGATGCGAGCGATCTTGCCGGTTTCCATTGCCGTCATCACGGGAGAGGGCACGAGCGCGCCGGCCGTCGGTCCCTCGGACAGGAGCCGCGCATAGTTCCAGCCGTACCGGATCGCCTCTTCCGGCGTGCCCGACGTTCCCTGAACCAGGAGCGTCGAGGCGCCGGAGATAGCGGCCGAAAGATGCTCGGATACCCAGGTTTTTGCTGTTCCGGGAACGCCGAGAAGGAGAAGCGCGCGGTCGGTCGCAAGAGTTGCGACAGCCACCTCCATGAGCCGACGTGGCCCGACGTACTTGGGCGAAATGACGGTACCGTCGTCCAAGGTTCCGCCGAGCAAGTACGTGACCACAGCCCACGGTGAGAGATTCCACGACGGCGGGCGCGGTCGCGTGTCGGCGGCAGCCAGTGCAGCAAGTTCGTGCGCGTACTCCTGCTCGGCATGCGGACGCATCAACGAGGTCGGATCGGTTGTAGCCGTCATGTGAGCTCCTCGAGCAGGGTCTTGCGGTGGACAATTGTGGTGGCAGCCTTGATGAAAGCTTGTTGCCAGTCGATATCTCGTGCGCGCTCGGCCGCCCGGTTCAGCAAAGGCACTGCGCTGTAAGGAAAGTTTGCCTGCGCAAGACGCAGTGAGGCTGCATACTTGTAGCGCGAGAACTCGTTGGCGCGGGCGCCGCCGTCCGCGCGTCGGGCAGCCACTCGTTCCCACTGCGCAATGACGGACGCGGTGACGTCCGCGGGCCACGGGCGAGGAAGCGCCTCGTAAACTGCCGCCCTGTCCGGATGCAGCACATTAGCGTCGCCGGTTCCGGACAGAAGGAGATCAGCCAACGCACGCGCCGGGATCAAGGGGAGCAAGCGCCTGTCGGTCGACAACCCGCGGACGGTAAAGATCGCCTCGGCCCACTCCGAGTTATGCTGCAACACAGCTGCAGTGGACCACGCATCATGCAGAATTGGTTCCCAGATGGCTTCCGTGATCGAACTCAACACCGCGGCAGGTTCACCGATCATGGTGCTCCACAGCGTCAACGATGTCGCAGCGATTGCCTGCCGCACATACTCGGACCGGTAGTCAGTGTGCGGGTTCGGCCGGTCCTCGATGCCGTCGCGGCGGGCTGCCGCGTCAATTTCCTCCGGAACATCAACGATGATCCTGCCCGGTTCCACTCGAACCCAGACCTGCACTCGCTGCGCCATCCGCTCCGCAAACGGCGACCCCGGCAGTCGTCGCAGCACGTTGACCGCTTCGCGTCGTACATCTTTCCGTTTGTCGTCAAGCGCATGTTCGAGGATCGGCACATCGTCAGCCGACAAGCCGGCGGAAAGTGCTGCGATGAATGCTGCTTTGTATTCTCCCCGTTCGGTTTCCCAGGATTTCGCCAACTCGGCCAAGGCCAGGGCGGGATCGCTTCGACGAATATCGGCCAACCACTGGAGCCGCTCGGCGGGAGTGCCGTGACGCCAAGGTCCCGGGCTGGCGTCCCGGTGGCGGATCAGCGTGGACCATTCGGGATTTCGGGCAGCCAGCCACTGTCCACGCTCACCGACAATCCGCAGAATGTTCTCGCGATAGAGCTCACTGGTGCGTGCATAGGAAAGGAGCTCGGCCACAAGGTGATCCGGCGCCCGGAAGTTGTGCTCGATCGCCAACGAAAACCAGTCGTCAAGCAGCGTCGCCTTGGCTGCGAGCATGGACAGCAGGTGCGCGGACGACGATTCCGGGAGCATCAATCTCGAATCCTCCGGAGCGGGCGGAGGCACTTCTGCCGCGGTGGAACCCGCTCCCCCGGCGCGGTAAGCGCGCTCCAGGACTGCCGCGGCAAGGAGAACTGCAGCCGGGTCACCGTCTCGCGTTTCCACCGCGCCGCGAACATCAGCGGGAAGATCTTCGAAAGCTACAGCCGTGCGCGAGGTTCCGAGCAGAGCCGTCGAAATCAAGCTGCTCACAGTGCGATCACCTGGCCGCTCGTGAATACCGAAATCGGGCTGACGGCGTGGGCATTCCAGGCACCGCACACCGTCACCGGACATCCGCCGGAAATGCCGAGCAGGGTCCAGAGCGAATCACCCTCTGCCGGAAGCGCAGTACCGGTTCCATCGACCAGGAACCACGAGCCGTCGACGTATGATGGCGTCACCGCGCTGATCATCACCGGCCAGGATCGCAGCCACGGATCGGCGCTCACCGCATCGGTATAGCTCTGCAAGGCGTCGTCGATGCTGCCAAGTGGCACCGTCGTGAACGGTTCCGCTTCACTGTGCACGTTTCCCAGTCGCGCCCGCAGTGCCGCCGCACCAGGATAAAAATGGAGATCGACGTCAATCTGATAACCGACAACGGGCGGGACAACTCCGGAGAAGTTGGGGGAACCGTGCGAAAAGTCGAGCAGAACAGCCCATTGGCCGGTAACTCGGCCAAACAACCAGACGGTACGGGTGAAGAGCCGTTTTTCCTCTGTGACCCGAGTACCCATCACCATCCAGTGATCGCGAACGGATGGACGCTCCAGAACGCTTTCCGTACCGACCGGATAGCCCACATGAGCGCGTACCGAATCTTGAAGGGATTCAGGAAGTTCGGCAATCTTCTGATGCGCGGCGACCAGGAGATGCAGGCGCGCGAGCTCGTCGAGCACCTTTTCAGGCCAGTTCTCGTTCGACGCCACAATGCCCGCCAAAGTACGCAGCGTTCCCGCAACCCCGGGGGCTTGGGCGTCGACCATACGGGCGGCTACCGCATCCAACGCCTCCCACGATTTGTCCATCGCTGCCAGCCCGCCCCGAATCTGGTCGGTGATCCACAGGTCGAGTTCGACGAGTCCACCGGCCACCCGCTCGGCACGCTTCTGAGCGGTGGAAGGGTCGACAGCTTTCGTCGCAGCCGGTCGGGTGGTTTCCGCCTTCTCCTCCCGGCGGTCCAGCCACTCGGCGGCAAAATCGGCAGGCTCCGATACCGTCGACACGCGCCCTTCGGACCATTCGACGAGCAGACCTAAGGTGTGTTTGCACGGGAACTTGCGACTAGGGCATGAGCACTTGTACGCGGGGCCACTGACGTCGACTATTGCCTGATAGGGCTTGGATCCACTGCCCTGGCACAGGCCCCAGAGGGCATTCTCGTGGTGACCGGTGAGCGTCCAGGATCCTGCCAGTTTCCGCGCAGCAGCCAACGAGGCCGCGTCGGGAGCTACCGACGCCACCTGCCCGACTGTCCACGGAGAAGTCACTCGAACACCGTAGGGCAACCTGCCGACACCGACTCCTGACTCACCCCAAAATGCCGTGCAACAACAAGTCCGTCAGCGACGTGGCGACGCTTTCGAGGTCGTCCACGTTGCGGATCGACAATGCGAAAATCGCAGTACCTGCCATTACGTCGAGCAGGGTGGTGGCTTTGATCTCCGGACGCACTTGCCCAGTTCGAGTCCAATCGGCGAGGCTCTGCGTAAGTTTGTCGCGCACACCCGCCTGCAGACGCTCGTCCAGCATCTTCTGCAGAGTCGGATCCGCCCGCATCTCGCTCATCAGGCCGGGGATAGCTTCACGGACCACTGGGTCCCCGAAAAGGGCGACAGTACCGAAAACGAGTCTCCTGACCTCATTTTCGATCTGATTTTCAGAGACCCATTCGGGGGTCAACGGGGGAAACACAGCCTCGTGCACGATATGAGCTTTCGACGGCCATCGACGATAAATAGCGGGGCGGCCGACACCTGCCGCCGCAGCGATGCCGTGGATCGTCATACCGGAATAACCCACTTCGACCAGCAGTCGACGAGTCGCGGCCAGTACCGCCGCGTCGACAGCCGGGTCTTGATGCGGTCCCAGCGTGTGGGTAGTACGTCCTTGCGCCACGAAACTCCCTCTTGACACCACTGCGATTGAGGCTACATGCTTCACAATCAGGCGATACACCTTGTAACGCCTGATCGTAGTGGAGGCCACAGTTGTCTAGACCGAGATGGATCACTCGCAGGTCCGCCACCGTCCTCGTATGCCTCGCACTTGCCGGCGGCGCAGTTCTCGCACCGCAGGCGGGCGCCGCTCCGGCCGGGATCGACTCGTATTACGCCCAGACCGGTTGGGCGACTCTGCACGGCGATGCCGGCAACCGCAAGACTGTTCCGGTCTCGCCGAGCGATCAGTACCAGTCCACCTGGTCCGGACTGGAAAACGCATCGGTGCTCACAGCTCCCGTGGTCGGGCCGGACGGGACTACCTATGTCACGACCGGCCTCGCACCCGGCCAGTCCAATCTGTACGCCTATGCACCCGACGGAAAACTGAAATGGAAGTCCGCCGAATGGCAGAATTCTGACGACTTCGACAGCTGTGCCGTCCTGCAGAGCCCGCTGGTGGCTCGCAACGGCGACCTGTATGTCAGTGACTGCAACCAACTTTGGTCATTCCATCCGAACGGTCAAGTGAAATGGAAGGTCGCGCTGCCCGATGCTTCCCCCGGATCCCCGTGGCAAGAGGGCACCCGCGCGACCCCGTTCCGGCCGCTGGTCACCGCTCAGTTCCTCTCCGACGGCTCGGTCATGGGAATCACGACCTGGAACAAGGTCGTCGTGGTCGACCCCGAGACCGGCGCTCTTCGAGCACCCGTGACGCAACTGCCGGCAACGGCATCAAGTCCGGCTGACCAGCCGAAACCGCCCACGCTCCTCGGCAGCGGCCTGCTTGATCCCGAGCTCGCGATCCCCACCTGGGAATTGTTCTGGGGTGGCACCATGCCGCAGGCCAACACTCCGTCGGTATCGAACAAGACCGGCCGAATCTTTGCGGTCTCCTCGGACACGACACAGGGCTACGTCTACGGAATCGACTACGTACCAGGAACTAGTGGTTCACTGGGCACAATCGCACTTGCCTTCAGCGCAGCCGTCGGCTCCGGTAGCAGTTCCAGTCCGACGATCTCCGCCGACGGAAATGCTGTCTACGTCACGGATAATGCCGGAATCCTTTATGCGGCAGGGACTGACGACGGTTCCGTCCGCTGCAGCGTGGACGCCGACAGCAAGGGCGGCTCGCCTACCGCAGGCCCCGACGGCAACATCTACCTGCTCGGCGATCAGGGCACGAGCATGACGTCCTACAACTCACAGTGCCAACAGCGTTGGAGTGCCGACTTCTCAGCACTCGCGAAGGAAGTCCTTCCGATCAGCCCGACGGTCGGAGAACCCACGTGGATTGTCGGCGGACCGCCAACCCTTACCAATGACGGCTTGCTCGCACCCATCTCGGTCGGCTACCACGTTCCGCTGGGGCCCAACGCTGCTCCGTTCGTAGCGACGGACTTCCGGCTCGTGAAGATCGACCCCGCCACCGGTTCGATCGAAAAAGTCCTCGCGCCCCAATCCGGCGAGAGCGACGGATTCACGGTCCCCAACACTCTGAACCGTCTCATCGTCGTCAGCTACGGCGCAATCGGAACTTCATCGGTGGAACCCGCACGCGCAGCGATCGACCCTCGACTACCCGAGGGCCACAAGATGCCCCCACTTCGCGGCGGGATCGAGGCTTTCCTTCCTGTCGACTCCCCTGACGGCGGGTCTTCAGGATCGAGCGGAAGCTCCAGCAGCGCTGACCTGGGCAGCCTATTCGGTAGCTGAGAACAAGAGACCCCGCGGCTGATTGAACTGCTCCCCGGAAGTTGGACTGAGAAATTCAGTTCCAACGTCCGGGGAGCAGTTCTATGCATGCACGAAGTTCACTGTCCGAGAAGCAGCGGGTCACAGCGGTAGCGTTGTTCGAGGAAG
>NZ_JALGQH010000021.1 GCF_022810305.1 Rhodococcus sp. ARC_M6 | reverse complement strand
ATCAAAAACCTGGCCAACCGATTCACCCGAGCATCAAACTCCCGGTACGACAACACCGCACCCTCGAACACCACCGCAACAGCACCCGGAGTCCGCGCCACCTGCGCATCAAAGAGATCCGCCAACGTCACCCCCGGCAACTCATGCCCCGTCGCATTCCACGAGTCGAGAACCAACTCCCGCTCACCCAGCCCGAAAACCTCGATATCGCCGACAGCCCGATCCGATTCCGCAACAACACCTTCCAGAATCCGAAGGAATCTCTCCCCGAATTCCGACACAGTCGGCCGATCTAACACATCGGATGCGAAGGTGAACGCTCCGGAGATACCGGCAGCACCCAACTCGTCGTAGCGCTCCGTCAGCGTCAACTGCAGATCGAACTTGGACACTCCGGCATCAACGTCAACCACCTCGACCGCGAGTCCCGGCAATTCCAGATTGGGGGCAGCGGTGTTCTGGAACTCCAGCAGGATCTGAAACAGCGGAGAGTGTGACGTCGAGCGATCCGGTGAGAGCGCATCCACCACTCTCTCGAACGGCACCTCGGTGTGGCCGAATGCCTCCAGGTCGACCTTCCGCACTACGGACAGCGTCTGTGCAAAGGTCGTGCCCGGGTCGACGGCCGTCCGCAGCACCACAGTGTTGACAAACATCCCGACCAGATCGTCGAGCGCCTCCTCCCCTCGTCCTCCGATCGGCGTCCCGATGGTGATGTCCGTGGACCCACTCAGACGCGCAGCCAATACCACCAGCGCTGCATGCATGACCATGAACAATGTGGAGTTGTGTTGCCGTGCAAGCGCGAGAAGGTCCCGATGCAACGCCGGAGATACCGAAAATTTGACGATCCCGCCCTGCAACGAACGGTCCCGGGGACGCGGCCGATCCAGGGGAAGATCGATCGGGCCGGGGAGGTCTGACAATGCCGACTTCCAGTACTCCAACTGCGCCGACATGATGCTGTCGGGATCCTGGTCACTACCAAGAACTTCCGTCTGCCACAGGCTGAAATCGGCATAATGCACCGCGAGCGGATTCCAATCTGGTGACTTCTCCTGAACCCGCGCGTCGTAGGCAATTGCCAGATCGCGAGCGAGCGGTGCCAGCGACGCTCCGTCGGCCGAAATATGGTGAACCACCAGCATGAGGACGTGCTCGTCGGGTCGGGTCCGGAACAGAACGCCCCGGACGGGCACAGTCTTGCTCACATCAAAACCCTCGGAAGCGAACTCGGCGATCGACGCTTCAACATCGCTGCACACCTGCGGTGTCAGATCCGGAACCACCGGAGTCGACGGAACGATCACCTGATGAGGGCCGTCTGCAGATGCCGGATAGACAGTCCGAAGCGACTCGTGCCGTTCGATCACGTCACCCAGTGCCGCCCGGAGGGCCTCCACATCGAGATCGCCGGATAGTCGCACCACCATCGGAATGTTGTAGGCCGACGAAGAGGTGTCAAACTGGTTGATAAACCACATACGCTGCTGCGCCAGCGAAACCGGAATTCTGTCCGGACGCGATCGTGCTGTCAGAACTGGCCGGTCGGGGTGCCACACCGCGGCTTTCTCGATCTGCTCTGCCAGTGCCTCAACCGTCGGAGCCTCGAAGAGCGTCCGGACACTGAGATCAACGCGAAGAGCCAGATTGAGACGCGCAATCACCCTGGTTGCAATCAGCGAATTTCCTCCGAGGTCGAAGAAGCTGTCACCCCGGCCAATTCGAGCCACTCCCAGAACTTCGGCCAATACCTGCGCAACTGTCTGCTCGACAGGGCCTGCCGGGGCGCGGAACTCCGCCTCAGCCGACAAAAGTTGCGGCGCCGGTAATGCTGCACGATCGAGCTTCCCCACCGCCGTCATCGGCATCTCGTCCAGTACGACGATCGCGGCCGGAACCATGTATGTCGGCAATTGTTCTGCGGCATACTCCATCAGCTCGGGAGCCGCGAGCACGTGGCCGGACACCGGCAATACATACGAAACGAGCATCGTGTCGCCCGACGGCCCTGGCCGGGGCATCGTCAATACAGTCTTGACGTGTGGAAGAGCGTGGAAGACGGTATCGATCTCGCCCAATTCGATACGGAACCCGCGTACCTTCACCTGAAAGTCGCTACGCCCCAAGTACTCCAGGGTGCGATCAACTCTCCAGCACACCACATCCCCGGTTCGATACATTCGCTCACCCGGGTTACCAAAGGGGTTGGCCACAAACCGTTCTGCTGTCATAGCAGACTTTCCGTGATACCCGCGAGCCAATGCTTCGCCCGAGACGTACAGCTCCCCCGCGACCCCGACTGGTACCGCCTTCAACCGTGCGTCCAGAACGACCTCGCAGAATCCTCGCAACGGTCCACCCAACGTGATCACGTCCGCCGGTGACATCGGTTCACTGATGTTCGCCATGACGGTTGCCTCAGTCGGCCCGTAGGCGTTGCACAACCTCCGACCCGGCGCCCACCGCTTCACCAACTCCGGCGGACACGCCTCACCGCCGAACACCACGTTCTGAAATTCGGAAAGCCCATCCGGTTCAACAGTTCCGAGCGCAGCAGTGGTAATGAATCCGTGTGTAACCTTCTCTGTTCTCAGAAGCCGGGACAACTCCTCCCCACCGTAAATCGTGGGCGGAACGATCACCATTGTCGCTCCGGCACCGAAGGCATGCAGATATTCGGAGACCGAGGCGTCGAAACTCGGAGTGGAAAAATGTAAGGTCCTCGAGTATTGCGTCGCACCGAAGCGTGAAAGATGCTCGGCGGCAAGGCTGTCCAGACCCCGGTGCGTGACCGGCACGCCTTTGGGTCTGCCCGTAGAACCGGACGTGTAAATCACGTAGGCGGGATTATCCAGGTGGAGCGGCCGGATACGTTCAGCGTCGGTAATCGCGGACGCTGGTCGCGTCGAACACTGCGTCCGAAACTCGGGGTCGTCGAGCACCAGCCACGGAATCGAATTCGGCAGTCGCGGACGATCAGCAGACACAGTCACACCCGCAGCGGCACCGGAATCATCCAACATGTGCTGGACCCGGTCTGCGGGATAACTCGGATCCACCGGTACAAATGCCGCGCCAGTCTTGGCTATCGCCAACATAGACAGGACTGACTCGATCGAGCGTGCAATCCCCAGTGCTACAAAGTTTTCCGTGCCAATGCCCTGCGCAACCAACACTCGCGCGAGCTGGTTCGAGCGCTCGTCGACTTCGCGATAAGTCAACCCGACACCGCAATACGAGAGGGCGACACCGTCGGGATTCGCCTGTGCTGTCGCCTCGAACAGTTCCGGTAGCGTGCGTTCCGAGCGTGCCACTGCGCCCTGAACCGGAACGAGAGTGTGACGTTCGGCATCGACGAGGATATCGACGTCGCCTACCGCAATACTGGGGGCGATCGTGACCGCCTCCAGAATGCGGCGAAATCTCGTCCCGAGACCACGAACAGTGTCCGCATCGAACAGATCTGTCGCGAACCCGAGATTCACCGTGATGCCGGAAGGATTGCCGACTGCATCGAAACCCTCCGACGCGGTCACCCGAAGGTCGAAGCGCCCGATTCCGTTGTCCCCTAAACACTCTGCCGCTTCGTGATAATCGAAGATCACCTGAACGATCGGGGAATATGCCGAAGAGCCGCCCATCTCGAGCGACCGAACCAACTCGTCGAAAGGAACCTCGCTGTGATCGAAGCCCTCAGCATCAGTGTCCCGAACCAGACACAGGAGATGCGCGAAGGACATTTCCATCTCGACGCAGGTCCGCAGCACAATGATATCCGCGGGCCCGGAGACCACTGTTCCGACCACCACGTCGGATGTGCCCGAAAGTCTGCTCAGCAGCATGGCGAAAGCCGCATGCAGAACTGCAAAACTAGTGGTGCCGTGCTCTGAGGCCACGTCGATCACTCTGCGGTGGGTATCAGCGCCGATCTGGACTTCGACGCCATCGACTCGCAGGGATTGTGAGGCCGGCCGGGCCCGATCGGACGGCAATTTCAGCAGCTCCGGAATCCCCGAAAGCTGATTCTTCCAATATTCGAGTTGGTCAACTACTCGACGTCGTCGCTCGCCTTCGAGAGCTGTCGCCCGGTGAATTGTGTCGAGCCTGGAGTTCGGTTCTGACGCAATGAATTCTTCCAACAAATCGACGAACTGCGTGTGGTGAGTCCGCAGCACGGAGTCCGTGTACCGATTCGGATTTGCCCGGAAGTCGACGAGAATCTCTCCTTGCGTGCCGCTCGGGTACACGTTCACCAGGAGATCTTCGACCGGACCGGACGTGACGATGTGGTACTCACCCACCATGGAACCCAGAGCAATGTTTTGCCGAAATAGCATGACGTTGACCATGGGTCCGGACAGTCCGTCCCCACTGCGACCGAGATCGCGGCGAATATCGTCCAGACTGCACCGCTGATGTCGCAATGCACCCAGCAGCTCTTGGTGAACTGAAGACACGAGGCCGGATACCGTATCCCCTTCGTCGACCGAAATCGCCAGCGGTGCAACGTTGACCATCATGCCGCCGGAATTGCGCAGCGTTGACGTTGTTCGTCCGGATAGTGGAACATTCACCAGCACAGTGGTTTTAGATGTCATCCGCGACAGGTAGCAGGCGATGGCGGCAACGACGGTCGCGGCCTGCCGCTCGGATTCCTCGAGCCCGGCACACGCCGTTCCGGAGAGCATGGCACTTTCGACTCTGCTCCTCGCTAGTGAGGGTGCCGAAACGTCGGACAGGCTCGATCCTTCGACAGCCGAAGTTCGTGCCGCCCAATACTCCCGATCTGCTGCATACCGATTCGACGATCGATAGCGGGCGTCGATCTCGTACAGCTCACGCTGGGTAGCAGCATGATTCGAATCCGGTTCCCGGCCGGCGACCGCGGCTGAATAGCGGTGCGCGATGCGGTTCATCATCGTCATGGCACCGTATCCGTCGAGCGCGACATGGTGAATGCGGCTGTACCACAGGTAATGCGACGGCCCCACACACAGGATCGAGGTTTCTACCAGTCGATCGACTCCGAGATCGAGTTGCCCCTGGTAGTCCCGATTCATCAATTCGTGTGCAGCGGCAACCGGGTCGGCCGCGCCACGAAAGTCGATGAAGTCGACAGGAATATCGATCGTGTCGTCCACGTACTGCATCGGACGGCCATCGACCTCGACCACCTTGAGTAACGGCGACTGGAACTCGTGTGCAACCGCAACGGTTTCCTTTCGCAACAGGTCAACATCGAGTTCTCCGCGCAACTCGACGTAATGCGCAATCGAAATCGGTACGTCGGGCCCAAATTGTTGCGCAAACCAGGTCGCTCGTTGCGCCGCGGACAACGGAAAATATTCGGCGCTCGAAATATGCTCTACGGAACTATTTTCTTCGGACTTCCTGACGTCGAAAGGTTCCACCACGGTCCCGCCCTATAGGTCTCGCGTAAGTCTCGCGACCGGGGGAAACGTGGCCGCCTGACAGATCTGTACTCACATCGACGAGAGGCGGAACCCGCCCCTCCTCGAATGCGTACCCAGAATCAGGACATACACGCACATATGAAGACTCGAAAGCTCATCAACGTGACAGCCAATTGCCTCTTGACAGTGACTATCACATTAAGTGAAGCTGTCATTAGGCGGTCAGATTCCACAGATTCAATCCACTACTTAGGGGTGCTCCCGATGTCATTGCGCGCAAGGCAACGCTTGCAAGTACGAGCAGAGATCCAACGAGCAGCATTGACCCTGTTCGCCCGAGACGGATTCGAAAACGTCACCACCGACCAGATTGCATCCGCAGCCGGAGTGTCCGCGAGTACGTACTTCCGGCACGTTCGCAACAAAGAAGACCTCCTCCTGGATCCAGTGAGACACGGTGGCGCGGGGATTGTGGCGCTCCTCGAGGCTCGCCCCGAATCGGAACCCGCAGACCTCGCGGTGTCGAGGGCAATCCTGGAAAGGTCCAGCACTCTCGATTCCGCCGAGGTTGAGCACTGGCGAGCAGCCTTCCGGACGGCCCCACACCTGATGGATCGTGTCGCGTTGATCGCACCGGAGCATCGCGACCGACTTGTCGAGCTCGTGGCCCAACGAATGCAATGTGATCCCGAAACTGACAGTCGCCCAGGCCTTCTCGTACACCTGATGTTGGCCGCAGCAGAATTCGGCTATCGCCAGTGGATTCGGAGTCCCCAGAAACGAGAAGCTTCCCTGCCCGTCTGCGTCGAGGGTGCACTCGACGCCGTTCTCGACACCCGTTGGCGCACACCGAACGCCCAAGACCCCAAAGGACACCACGCTTGATGAACTCAATTCCGAATGGCCCGATCCCCACCGAAGTTGATCTGATCGTTGTCGGATCCGGCGCAGCCGGCATGTCCGCAGCCATCACCGCTGCCTCCAATGGCCTCTCGACAGTCATCGTGGAGAAGTCCACGTACTGGGGCGGCTCGTCCGCGCGGTCCGGCGGCGGAGTATGGATCCCGGGAAATTCGGTACTCCGCCAACAGGCGCCGGTCGATGAACTCGATTCTGCGCGAGAGTATCTCAACAGCATCGTCGGCGACGACGCAGATACCGAACGCATCGACACCTACATCGACCGAGGCCACGAAGCACTCGACTTCCTCATTCGCAATTCTGCCTTGAAGCTCGAATGGGTAGAGGGATACTCCGACTACTTTCCCGAAGCTCCCGGCGGTCGCGCTTCCGGACGCTCCTGCGAGCCTTTACCTTTCGATGCGCGCGCCTTGGGCGACGATCTCGCCACGCTGCATCCGTCGTACATGAAAACCCCACTCAACGTCGTCGTCAAGCAGTCGGACTATCGGTGGCTGAGCACCGGCCTTCGCCACTGGCGAGGTCCGGCGCGCATGCTCCAGGTGGGCGCCCGAACAATGGTCGGAAAGCTGCGGCGAAAGAAGCTGATCGGGCTTGGGTCCGCGCTAATGGCGGAACTGATGATCGGAGTCCGGGCGGCCGGTGTACCGGTACTTCTCAACACCGCAATGGTGGATCTGATCACCGACAATGATCGAGTTGTCGGAGTGAACCTCGAAAGCGGAGGAGTTCAGACAACCATGCGCGCGCGACACGGCGTCGTCCTGGCCTGTGGTGGGTTCGAGAACAACAACGAGATGCGAATCAAGTACCAGCGGCAACCGAGTAGCGGCGAATGGACCCTTGGTGCACCGACGAACACCGGCGACGGCATCACAGCAGCAGTCCAACGAGGTGCCGCGATCTCGTACATGGACGACGCTTGGTGGGCACCGTCGATACCTCTCCCGAAGGGACCGTGGTTCGCGCTGGCGGAACGCTCGCTGCCGCGCAGCATCATGGTGAACGCCAGAGGTGAGCGCTTCATGAACGAATCGCTCCCCTACGTCGAGGCCACTCACGCGATGTTCGGAGGAAAATTCGGCCGCGGCGACGGACCGGCCGAGAACATCCCGGCCTGGCTGATCTTCGACCAGACCTACCGCGACAGATACCTCTTTGCGGGACTGCCGGCGCGCAGTTCGATGCCACGCTCATGGCTGGCATCGGGCGCAATCGTTACCGCTGAAACGATTGTCGAACTCGCTCTCGACATCGGCGTGCCCGAGACTGCGCTTGCGGAAACGATCAACCGATTCAACGGTCACGCCCGCAGTGGTAGCGATCCCGACTTCGGCCGTGGCGCAAGCACATACGACCACTACTACGGTGACATCACCAACAAGCCCAACCCCAGCCTCGGCGAACTGTCCAACGGACCGTTTTATGCGGCCAAGATGGTGCCCGGAGACCTCGGTACCAAAGGCGGGATCAATACCGACAGCCAGGCTCGCGCTTTGCGTGACGACGGAACGGTCATCGAGGGACTCTACGCGGCCGGCAACACCAGTTCGCCGGTGATGGGCCATACCTATGCCGGACCAGGCGCAACCATCGGCCCCGCAATCGTGTTCGGCTACCTTGCCGCTCTCGATGCCGCGGCGAAATTAGCTCACGCCTAAAAGCTTGCAGGCAGATCCTTTTGAGCGATAATCGCGGTTCCAATCCAGCGGCGCAGGTACCGGCGCAATTCGTCGTCACTACGCGGCGGACTACCCGGCGATACGAAGAACGACTGCATGGTCCGGAGGAGGAATTCGACGAGTTCACGAAGTGACGCGTCGTCGTATCCGTAACGCTCCCAATCGACGTCGAAACGGTTGATCATCATGACTCCGAAGGCCTGCGCCTCGTCGGAGGTGATGCCGTCGGGGTGGAGGCTCGAGTATGTTCCCGTGAGCAGAATGCCGAGATGCGGTGTTCTGCGGACCTCGGCGAGCGTGTACACCACTCCTTCGGTCATCGCGTCGACAGGATCTTCGATACCGCGCACGTGCTGGGTCAGCCGATCGAGAAAACCGTCGACCGACGCGATCGCTGCCGCCCTCATGAGGGCGTCGACGCTGGGGAAGTACCGATAGACCGTCTGACGGATGACGCCCAGCGACTCCGCAACGTCCGCGATGTTGATTGCCGAACCCGTTTGTCCGATGAGATCGACTGCTGTGTCGACAATTCGACGAGTCGCTTCTTCGTCGCTGTCCGGCGGGTTGCCGCCCCACCCACGCCTTCGTGCCACTGCCGCTTCCTCGCCCGAACCATGCTCGAATCATGCTGTCTCGCGCCGAACTCACGCTGAAAACCTGATTTGGGAAAGCTCGCAGACCATCCGGATTACAAGAGCCACAGGCTAACACAACGCCTACCGCGCCTCACCAGACCTCAATTCGAAACTCTGTTGCCGAATGTGAACATACACAAGTGTCGATCTGCGTATGATTGCCGTCACTGTGGCTTCGGAACGTCCGAACGCGGCCACCGAACCTGCCCCTTCCGAAAGACGAGGTTTCGAAAGTGACCGACCTTCAAGTCCGAAAGATGAATTTCGCATTCGCGGACTACGACGTCCCCTTCCTCTGGAACGAAGAGAATCCGGCATTCTCGAGCATGGCCAACGCGGTCTCCTTCCTGGCGATCGGCTTCGAGAAGATGATCGTGAAGCTCATTCTTCAGGCGAAGCCGCTGCTCACCGATCCTGCCGTCGCCGAGGAAGCCGACGCTTTCATGCGCCAGGAGGGCCAGCATTCGACGGCGCATCGCCAACACGTCAAGGGACTGATCAAGAGCTTCCCCGGATTGCAGGAGACACTCGACGAAGTAATCGGAGAGTTCGACAAGCTCACTGCCGAGACTTCGGTGAACTACCGGCTCGCCTACACCGCAGACTTGGAAGCAACCTTCACATCGGTGTTCAAGCTGATGCTCGACAATGACTCGACACTGTTCCAGCCGGGAGACGACCGGGTCGCGTCACTGTTCATCTGGCACTTCGTCGAGGAAGTAGAGCATCGCAGTTCCGCCCTCATCATCTTCGAATCCGTGGTCGGAAGCGATCTCTACCGGATGCGCATGGCCCCGTCGATCTTCCGGCACGTCATGAAGGTCATCAGGTTGGCCTGCCTCGGATTCAATAAGCATGTCCCCCTTGACGATCGACAGGTCGATGCCATGGCGATGTTCGCCTCGTACCGCAACATGCAGTTCCTCCGTAAGCGACTCCCGATGCTTCAAGAGGAGTACAACGGCCCGATGTCGCGAGCATTCGACGTTCTCCCTCTCGGAGAACAACTCACCGCACTGCGGGGCGTTGTCCGCAGCCAACTGCCCAAGCACAACCCTGCCCACGAGAAGCTCCCCGCACTAGCCGATGTGTGGTTCGAACGTTTCGACGCCGGCTACGACGTCACACGCTGGTACACCGCCGATGCAGAGGTGAAATGATGGCTGATCTGTGTTCGCCCACCTTCAGTCAACTTGCGACGGAACTCGGGTTTTCCTGCGACGAGGCCGGCGGACTCGTCGAGTTCCGAAATCCCCTGGGACTCGAAAACTGGACCCTGCCGGTCCTCGAGTGGACCATCATCATCGGCTCCGTACTTGCACTCGTACTCGCAATCGTGCGTCTGCGCCGCAACGGCGATCCCACCAACCTGGTGCTCTGGTTCGGCGCCACCGCATACCTTTTCATCATCGAACCACCGCTGTACTTTCCCGCGGCATTCGGCATCGAAGAGCATGTGGACACGATGTTCGCGCACAACGTATTCACCGTCGATTTCCTGTGGGGTCGACTCCCCCTGTACATCATCGCCATCTACCCACTGATGGCCACGATCGCCTTCGAAATCGTGAAAATGCTGGGCATTTTCCGACGGTACGGTGTGCTCGTCGGCGCAGTCTGCGCCGGATTCGTGCACCACGCCTTCTACGAAATCTTCGACCACCTCGGTCCACAACTTCGTTGGTGGGAATGGTCGACCGACAACCCGATCAACCAACCGATGTTCGACTCGGTCCCACTACCGAGCGTTGTCGTCTTCGCTGCACTGTGGCCGATGTCGCTGGCATTCTGCGTCCAGTTCTTTGTCGGTCGTCACGTCGATGCGGGCAAGCATTTCTCCGGCCTCCAATTGGTTTGGCGCACACTGGTGATCGGAGTTCTGGCATCGGTCGGCACATTCATTCTGCCGATTCCGGCAACAGTTTTCGGGGCCAGAAGTGACACTATCCGCGGGATCCTCTACGCAGCCGAACTTGTCATACTCACTGTTGTCGCAATCGCAGTTCTAGTCCGACAGTGGATGCGATTGCGCACGGAACCGTCGACGAATGTTCCCTCCTACACAAACAATTTTGTCCGGTACTACGCCGCCGTTTACCTGGCGATCATGGCAATACTCTGGGCTACCGCATTGCCTGACTTCTTCGGTGCCGTCGACGGTTCCACCAGTGCCGGCGATCCCATCGGCAATCTCTGGTACACGCTGGCATGCTTCGCCGTCGCAATACTCTGCATTGCAGCAACATTCACTGTGCCAACTGGAAAGTCCGACGAGAGCAACATACCTGTCTCTGACGAATCAGCAGCGGCTCGCACGACGTAACCGATGCAAGTGGACGCACCTCACGGCACGCGGTGCGTCCACTTCTCGGTGCTGAACTTCGTCTCCACCAGCTCACTTGCCTGTGTCAATTCGGCGGCGGTGTAATCACTGTCGTGAGTGTCGTACTGGGCTCGGAAGTGGTCCAAGAATGCAGTCAGGATCGCGGCGCGGGTCATGCCGGTCTGCGAACGAAGCGGGTCGACCCTCTTCGCTGCGCTCGTGGTGCCCTTGTCCGACATCTTCTCCCGCCCGATCCGCAGAACCTGCGTCATCTTCTCCGCATCGATGTCATAGGCCATCGTCACGTGATGCAGCACGGTGCCCGAAGCGAACCGCTTCTGCGCGGCGCCGGCAATCTTGCCCTTGTCGGAAGCGATGTCGTTGAGAGGCACATACCGGGCGTTGATCCCGACGTCCGCAAGCGCACCCATCACCCACTGGTCGAGGAACGCGTAGGACCTCTCGAAACTCAGCCCCTCCACCAGCGACGCCGGCACCGCCAGCGAATACGTGATGCAGTTGCCCGGCTCCATGAACATCGCGCCACCACCGGAAATCCGCCGCACGACGCCGATACCGTGCCGCGCAGCAGCTTCGGCGTCGACCTCGTTCCGAACGGACTGGAACGAGCCGATAACTACCAGCGGCGAGTCCCAGTCCCAGAACCGCAGGGTAGGCGGCCGCTCGCCGGACGCCACCTCACGCGCAATGACCTCGTCCAGCGCAACATGCATCGCGGGATCGAGCACCACGGGCGGGATGACGTCGAATGTGTGGTCCGCCCAACTCGTGGCGTGGCCGAGTGCACGCCGGATCGCGATACCGACCGACTCCGGAGTGAACCCGATCATTGAAACGGAGGCATCGAGCGAGGCAGTGATGGCGTCAGCGAGTTGGTCCACATTGGCGTCAGCCGGCATTCCGGTCAAGGCTGCGTTGATATCGTCCAGAGCACTGTCGGGCTCGAGGAAAAAATCACCGGACACCGCGACTCGGGACAGTTGTCCCTCCTCGATCTCGACATCGACTGCTACCAGCTTGCCACCTGGGACCTTGTACTCTCCGCGCATCTGGTCAGTCTATCGGTGCGTGGATCGACAGCCGGCACGGCTTGAGCAAGTCCTGGATCCCCACCGTTAAGTTCCTGAAGATTCTTTGCTGCAACGGTTTTCGGAAAGTCTGCTGAATCTCCACTGAAACTTTCCCTTGACTCGAATAGATGTTCGAGTATCATTGGGGGCAAGGATGGGGGATCCGATGAGCGTCGATACCGCAGTTGCCGATGTTGTAGCTGGTTCTGCAATTAATGTGCGCGGCATGCTGTGGCAACTACGTCCGTGCGACGTGCGGGAAGTCGCCATCACGGCATCGGCGGAAATCCTACGGCTGGAAGCCATCCGGGTTGCCGCGGTCGACGCGTTAGCCCTTCATCCGGACGAGCAAGTGCTGTGTTACCGCGGCGTCGGCCGCTGGCTGGCCGCGAACACGATGTTGCAGAATGCGGCCGGAAACAAGATCGCCGCCCTCGGAGTGGCACTACGGGCATTCCCCGCTGTCGCGGCCCAGTTCGATGCCGGTGACCTCACCGTCGACCATGCCGCGCTGATCACCGCATTCTGCGAGTTCCCACCGAAAGGGATGCCGGAGTCGGCTCTGCCGTACTGCTTGAAAACCTTGCTCGCCGCAGCTTCCGGGGTGGAGGCGACCACCACGAAACTGCGCTACGCCATTGCAGTGCTCGAGCGGATCTTCGAATCCGAGGACATCTCGGCCGGGGAAGACGACGACCGGAATGAGTTGCGCATCGCGCCGACGTTGAACGGTCGGGTGGTGATCAAAGGTGAGTTCGATGCGTTGACCGGCGAGATGCTTCTTTCGGCGTTGTCGGGGTTGTCGATGCCGACCCCTGCCGCGGACGGGACTCCGGATGCGCGGTCGGCGGCCAAGCGGACGGCGGATGCGTTGACGGAGTTGATTCGCCGGTATCTCGACAATGCGGCGACAGGGGTGGACGGTGGTCAGCGTCCGCATGTGAATGTGCATGTGTCTGCGAAAGATCTTGCGGAGCATCGGGACTGCGCCAGTACTGCAACTTCTCGCTCGGCTTCTCCCGATGACGAGACTGACGTCGAAGGTATACCGGTGTGGAGCTTCGACGACCTCGACGATCTTGATGTCGGGCACATGCCGTGGATGGGACCGCTCAGTATCACCCGCACCCGGATGCTGGCGTGTGATTGCATGCTCTCGACGGTGCTGCTGGATGAGAACGGTGCCCCGCTCGATGTGAGTCCTCTCAAAAGGTTGGTCTCGACGGCGCAACGGACGGCGTTGATCGCCCGCGACAAGGGGTGCGCGTTCCCCTCCTGTGATGCGGTGCCGGCGTGGTGCGATGCGCACCATATTCGGCCGTGGTCGAAGGGCGGGTTGACGGTGATGGACAACCTCACCTTGCTGTGCCGAGCGCACCACACTCTGATTCACCGTAAGGCCGGGTTCGCGGGGCAGTGGGAAATCAAGATGGGGTCCGATCGGAAGCCGTGGTTCATTCCGCCGGCGGGAATCGATCCGGAACAGCGGCCGCGGCGATCAACCCTGCGTCCGGGGCCGGTGCTACGCACCTGAATTATGTTGCACCACAACTGCAGACGTGCCAGGCTTCGCATCAGATTCTCGCCGATGCGAAGCCCGACGCATGCGGTCACAAACCCACAGCAGTCACAAACCCACAGCAGTCACAAACCCACAGCGTCGCCTACCCAACCTCCGACAGCCCCTCACAAATTAGCGATCCAAGCAGAAGATCAGGAAATTTCGGACATTCTTGGCGAGTCAGCTGACCCGATGACGCCACCTTGACCTCGAGTGCGCTTGAGGTTCGAACGTTGTTTCATGTCCTTCACCCAGCAGGAACTCGACTATCTGGCGTCACAACGCCTCGGACGACTGGCGACCGTTCAACCGAACGGCACTCTGCAAGTAAGTCCCGTGGGCTTCCACTACAACCCCGATACAGCCACTATCGACATCCAGGGCTACAACATGGCACTGCTGCTTCTCGTGGTCTGGATGGTCCGATAGTCCGCATCCACCCCGAACGCATCATCAGCTTCGGCCTCGACGACATGGAGCTCGATGTCCATAAACTCGTCACGAACGCGCGCGACATCTAACGATCACTCGCCTGCCCCGCTCTTCAACCGCGGATCAGCAACCTTGCGACAACAAATGCGGCCGCTATCGCCGTCCCGGTGATAATTCCTTCCCACACGCTTCCGCTCGTCGCTCCGGCAGCGACCCCGGAGAAGGTTCCGGCGGACACCGCCAGCGCACCGTCGACACGTGCCGGCCGATCACGGAACATGACTCCAATTCTTCCACCGGTGCGCGCAGATTACTCTCTGTCACCCAGCTGATCAGCGTAATATCTGGAATAGCAATGAGGGTTTCACAGTCCCATCGCCAGCCATGATCAGACTTGTCGCACACACTCGAGAATCGCCGATGACCACACGTCCGAACCAACCCGTGACAGCGGGAAGTATCGACGAGTGGACCGATCTGATCCGGTCCAAGTTCGTGGCGCTCGATATCGCCCCAAAAATCGAGCCAGAACCACGGGGACCACTCAACGGCACTGTCTGGAATCGGGAATTGGGACACCTTTCCGCGGCCGAGGTCTCGTCGTCGCCGCAAGTCTTCACCAGGTCGAAACGGCTGGTTGCCACCGAACCCGCAGAACTCTTTCAGATCGGACTCGTCACCCAAGGCTCTGGTCACCTCAGACAGGACGGTCGATCCTGCAACGTGAAAGTTGGCGACTTTGCCGTCTACGAAACCGCGCGTCCATTCCGCTGGCAACTCGATGACGATTGGAAGCTGTTGGTATTTACCTGGCAGCGAGAAGCGATTGCCCTTGACCGACTCGAATCCGAGCAGATTACTGCTCTCTGCTTGCCTGGAAACTCAGGAATCAGCGGGATTCTCGCTCACGCCCTCACCGATGTCGTGAACTTGGGTAGCGATGTCTCCGCTGCCAGCGGAATCCGTTTTGCCGATGAACTCGCTGCTCTGGCCGTCACCGCAGGCCTCGAACAACGCGAAATCACCGCTTCGACGCAAAGCCTGACCAAACAGGTACTCCACTTCATCGAGCTGAACCTTGCTGACCCTCTACTCGACCCGCAGCACGTCGCTGATCACTTCTTCATCTCCACACGCACTCTGCACCGACTGTTTGCCCGCGAAGGAGAAACCGTGGCCAATTGGATTCGGGGCCGACGGATGGAGAAGAGCCGTCATGCACTGTTGGTCGAACCGAAGTCGAGCATTTCGACGATCATTGCCCGCTACGGATACTTCGACCTCGCGCAATTCAGTCGGAACTTCACAACGCGGTACGGGGTCAACCCCACGCAGTTTCGAGCCCGTTGTCACTGACCTCGTCCCAGAAGGAGGCCAGTAGAAGACCAGAAGACCTGTCGCCGAGCGTCAAGCATGTGTCGCTGATCAGCAAACCCACGGAGGGTTCGATTGAGAAGATCAGTAGAAGAAAAAGACGCAGCGGACCGGAACAACCCTCACCAGAACTCGTCCGCGTAACCAGAAGCGGAACCCCATGATCGGCAAGCCCCTATACCTCGGCGACAGCACGCTTTTCACGGAGCCACACAAATGACCGTCGACGGCCTGACCCGAGCGGGCGTGCATTCACACTGCAAACTCATGATCCTGCGTTGCTCGCACTGCGCAACCTTGCTCGCACCGACAATGGCAGAGTGCTCGTGGTGTCACGGCACCACGTTCGTACCAGTCGAGTCTTGCGGCGTCGGTTCCATCGTGTCGTTCAAGGTAGTCGAGCGCGAGGTCGACCACCTTTTCAGCAAGATCGAACCCTGCACGATCGCGATTGTCGAACTCGACGACGGCCCTTGGGTGTATTCGTGGGTAACCGGAACGGTTCCGACAACGTCCGACGGCCGGATCCGAGTCGAATATACGTCGATGGGGAGCGCCGGGCAGTTGCCCGTCTTCGAGGTTTCGTCAGGCCAAGTCCGACAGTCGGCGCTCGCTTAATCGTCGGTTCACGATCTCGAGAGCTGAATCTTCAGCGCCGTCCAATGCCCGGGACTGCCCTGCTGTGATGCTGTCGCACAACCAATCCCAGTGCATTGTCACCAAACCACCGTGCACCGGGGCGGCTGCCAGTGACATTCCGTCGACGTTCCAACGCACTCGCTCGACTATCGGCGCGCCACGCGCCAGTCGCTCACCCTCGAATGTGATTGGCGCGGAACGCACAACAGCGTGTTGCTCACCGACTTCTTGCACTTCACCCCACCTGATTCGACAGTTCTGGAGAACGGAGAGGGGCACCGCACCGTGTTTACGGAGGAGTTTCACCCACGGATACACGACGAAAACGTGAAAACTGTGGTGCGCGAGGGCGTGATCTTGCCCTCCGAGATCGGCGAGTAGACCCACATTGTTGCGCAGACCGAACTCTCTACGTAAGTGCTGCAACAGTTTTCTCGGTTCCAGGGAGCCAAGTAGATCGCTACCAACCCAATAGGCCTCGATCACCCGCGGATCGAGCGGATCGTCGATACCGGCGCCCAATGCCAGTGCCTCCAAGTACGGCCACGCTCCGTCGAATTGTCGCGCCCGGTCCCGATCCTCATTTGTCGCAACTCCGCCGGCCTGACGCAACAACGCCGACGGATCATCCGGCCCGCAGTACCCCAACTCGTTGGGTGGATACGCGTACCGTGCGAATAGGATCGGCCCCGCAGTTTCAACGGCAGGCATCAGCAAATCCGCGGAAGTTGCTCACCGGCCGGAAGATCCACTACCCGGTTTCCACCGAGGGCCGTCCGGGCAACCACCATTCCTCGATGCTCGGCTACGCACTCCCCGATCACAGCCGCGCTCTTACTCAGGGGGTTGCCACGCATCGCTTCCAGGATTCGGTCGGCATCCTCGCGCGGAACAAACGCTACAAGTTTCCCTTCGTTGGCTACGTACAGAGGATCCAACCCCAGAAGCCCGCAGGCATCACGGACCTCCGCCGGAATCGGAAGGCTGCGCTCCACCAGTGCCACACCGATGTTCGACGCCTGGGCGATCTCGTTGAGCGTGGCCGCCACACCGCCGCGAGTCGGATCGCGAAGCACGTGAATATCGACCCCGGTCGCAATCATGTCCGCGACGACGCCGTTCAGTGCAGCGCAGTCACTTTCCACTTCGGTTCCGAATTCAAGACCGGCCCGGCAACTCATCACCGCAACGCCGTGCACCCCGATGTCTCCGCTGACGATCACCACGTCACCCTCGGCGGCACGCGTCGGACGGATATCCACGCCCTCCGGTACCACGCCGATCCCAGCCGTGTTGATGAATACTCCGTCACCGTGACCAGCATCGACCACCTTGGTATCGCCTGTTACCAACCGAACTCCGGCGATGCGCGCCGCATTGCCCAACGCCGACGCGATGCCTGCGATGTCCGTGAGGGCGGTACCTTCCTCGAGTATGAAGGCCGTCGACATCACCAGTGGTTGCGCACCCGCCATCGCCAGATCGTTGACCGTACCGTTGACAGCAAGATCGCCGATTGTGCCGCCGGGAAACACCATCGGCTTGACGACGTAGGAGTCCGTCGAAAAGGCAAGCCGCACACCGCCGATATCGATCAGCGCCGAATCTCCCAGGTCTGCGTCGGCTGCCTCACCGAATGCCGGTAGGAAGAGATGCTCGATCAACTCCGCCGACATCGCTCCGCCGCCGCCGTGACCCATGACGATGTTCGGTGAATCACGCAGCGGCAGAGGGCAAACCCAGGACGACGCGTCTACGAGTGCACCCTTTTCAGCCGGCATGACCCACCTCCTGCAAGTCCAAGCGTCGATACAGGTAGTAGGCGGCGCACGCACCTTCGGACGAAACCATTGTCGCTCCCAATGGATTACGCGGCGTGCACTGCTTGCCGAACGCACTGCACTCATGCGGCTTGATCAGACCTTGGAGCACTTCACCCGATCGGCACACCGTGGATTCCTCGGTGTGAATGTGAGTGACCGAGAATCGTTGTTCTGCATCGAATTCCGCATACTTCGGCGCCAGTTGCCAACCGCTGTCGGGGATGGAGCCGATTCCTCGCCACGTACGATCGGAGACCGCGAACACGTCCTCGAGCATCGCTTTGGCTGCGGTATTCCCCTCAGCCGTCACGGCCCGTGCATAGGCGTTTTCCACCTCGTATCTGCCAGTCTCCAATTGCAGCACGGTCTTCCGGATGCCTTCGAGCAGATCGAGCGGCTCGAATCCCGTGACCACGATCGGTACCTTGTACTTCTCGGCCAGAGACGGATATTCGGACGTGCCCATCACGCTGCACACGTGGCCCGCCGCCAGAAATGCTTGCACACGGCAATCCGGTGAATCCATGATCGCCGCCATTGCGGGTGGGACGAGTACGTGCGAGACCAGCAGCGAGAAGTTCTTGATGCCCAAGCGGCGCGCCTGGTACACAGTCATGGCATTGGCCGGCGCGGTGGTTTCGAATCCGATACCGAAGAACACGACTTGTCGGTCCGGATTCTCCTTCGCGATAGTGAGGGCATCGAGGGGTGAATACACAACCCGCACGTCACCGCCGGCGCTCTTGATGCGAAACAGGTCCGAGGAGCTTCCGGGCACCCTCAGCATGTCTCCGAACGAACAGAAGATCACGTCCGGACGGGCGGCAATCTCGAGGGCTTTGTCGATGATCTCCAGCGGTGTGACACAGACTGGGCATCCCGGGCCGTGAATCATTTCGATCTGTTCGGGCAGCAATTGGTCGATTCCGTGTCTGATGATCGAATGCGTCTGGCCTCCGCACACTTCCATGATTGCCCACCGGCGGGTGGCAAGCGCACGGATTTGGTCCAGTAGTTTTCCCGCCAACTCCGGGTCGGAGAACTCATCCAGATACTTCACGATTCCTTCTCCTTCGATTGGATACCACCATCAGGTTGGACGCCTGCGGCGCGAGCAGCACGAGCGAACCCGTCGCCGAATTCCTCTTCCAGGACACCGAGGTGCTCGAACTCCGCCAGGGTGCGCTGTGCCGATTCCTCGTCCAGCCGCTGAATGGCGAAACCGACATGCACAACTACGTATTCACCGACCTCCGCACCCGGAATGTACTCCAGGCACACTTCCTTACGTACCCCTCCGAAGTTCACGACAGACATCAGTGTGCCGTCACGATTCTCCAGGGATTCGATTCGTCCCGGCACTGCTAGGCACATGGCACAACTCCTGATCTCATGACGAACTCGCCACCAGCACTTGGCCGTACGCGAGACCTCCGTCGTTGGGTGGCAGTTCACGGCTGGTCAGCGGCGCGAATCCGGCCTCTCGTAGGAGGATTCGCGAGCGGGAGAGCAGCAGTGGGTTCTGGAATACCCCGCCGGTCAACACAATGTCATCGACACCGGCAAGCTCACGCCCCCGCAGTGCCCAATCGAGCACCAGTTGAGCGACAGCCTCGTGAAAGCGGGCACCGATAACGCCGGCCGGCACTCCGCCGCGATGGTCCCGGACAACACCTCGAATCATCGACGAGGAGTCGCCGACCCAGGAATCACTGTCCGCAAGGTCAATCCGATCGAAGGCGTAGCACTCCGAACCACAGACGATTCCACGGGAGATCCCCTCCAATTCGATCGCCGCCTGGGCCTCGTAGTCGGCAACGTGACGCACGCCGATCAGGGAAGAAACAGCGTCGAACAACCGGCCCATACTCGATGTGTCGGAGCATCCGAATCCGGTTTCGAGTTGATGACGCAGGACTCCCAGTTCCCGCGGCGGACATGCCACAACTGGCGGCAGATCCGGATCCCAGTCGATTCCGGCACTCCACAAGTGTGACAACGCCATTCGGTACGGACGTTCGACGCCGATGTCGCCGCCGGGCAACGGCACATATTTCAGGTGTGCGAGACGCTGACAACCCTTATAGGTCGCCAACAACATCTCCCCACCCCACACCGCACCGTCGGCGCCGTATCCGGTACCGTCGAAAGCCAGACCGAGAACGGGTTCATCACCGTCACAACCATTTTCACCCATGACTGCAGCCACATGCGCATGATGGTGTTGAACTGCACGTACCGGTAGCGGCCCGGCATGTTGCCGAGCCCACCGCGACGATCGATACCCTGGATGCTCGTCGCAGGCAACCTGGATCGGCGCTACGCCGGTGAGCGATTCGAAGTGCGACTCCGAGTTCGCGAAGCTGTCAATTACAGCGAGATCGCCCATGTCGCCGATGTGCTGACTCAGCCAGGCAGAGGCCCCCTGCGCCAGACAGAACGTGTTTTTCAGGTCCGCGCCTACTGCCAGGGTCGGGGGCACATCGAACGGCAGAGTGGCGGGTAGATCGATAGGCAACGGCGTATGTCCACGTGAACGCCGCACCGTAGTCAACTCCTTGTCCACCACTCGCTGGACGCTGTCGTCGCACGGCATCCGAATCGGGCGGTCATGGGTGAGAATGCCGTCGGCCAAGGAGAACAAACGGTCCTGATCGCGCTCGTCGTAGATGATCGGCTCACCACCGAAGTTTGCCGACGTCATCACCAATGCCTCCGGACCGACCGGATCCCCGACCAAACCGAGTAGCAAATACTGAATCGGATTGTAGGCCAGCATTATTCCGATGTCGGGAAGACCGGGTGCCACGGATGGCGCCAGGGCATATCCCTGCGCTTTCCGAAGGAGAAGAATGGGCCGTGACCGATCGACAAGCGCCGCGGCCTCGGCAGGACTTACCTGCGCCGACGCACTCACGGCCGACAGGTCACGCACCATCACAGCCAAAGGTTTGCTGCGCCGGTGCTTTCGGGCGCGTAACTCCTGAACCGCAGAGTCGCTACGAGCATCACAAGCCAGGTGGTATCCACCGATGCCCTTGACCGCGATGATCTTTCCTTCCCGCAGATACTCCCGTGCTTTCCCTAGTGCGCACTCCCCCAGCACTGCCGACTCCCCCGACGAACTGACGACCAACGATTCGAGAAACGACAGGGTCGGTCCGCAATCTGGGCACGCGATGGGCTGCGCGTGAAACCTGCGGTCGGCCGGATCCGCATACTCTGCCGCACAATTCGCGCACATCGGGAAGCGATTCATCGTTGTCGAGGACCTGTCGTACGGTAGCGCCGTGATAATCGTGAAGCGTGGACCACAATGTGTGCACGTGATGAACGGATGGCGGAACCGCCGGTTCGTCGGGTCGGTCATCTCGCGCAGGCAGTCATCGCAGGTCGCCACATCGGGTGGCGCCAGCGTTTGCCCCACGGTACTGGTGTCCGTCTCGACGATCCGAAATCCGGACAGGCCGCAGGGCTGCGCGGGTTCGTAGTCCACCGAATCAATGCGGGCCAACGGCGGTTGCCGTAGCTGTAGCGCCGTCACGAATTCGGCAACGTCGATGTCCTGTCCCTCGAGATCTATCACCACACCACGAGTCGAGTTACCTACCGAACCTGCCAACCCCCATTCTGTTGCGAGGGAGTACACGAACGGCCGGAATCCGACGCCCTGAACCACCCCACGCACGATCAACCGGCTGGCGGCGATCATGGGTCGACCTCTGTCACAGCGCGAGCCCGGCCCATCAATTCCAGGCCCGCCATCGCCTCGGCCGCACCATTCTCGTCCACCTTGTCGACCGCGAAACCCATGTGGATCACCACCCAGTCACCAGCCGACACGGTATTTTCGTCGAGCATTCCGATATTGACCTTGCGCGCCACTCCCTCGACGTCGACGAGCGCGAGTTGCCCGCCGTACCCCTCCAGCAGTCGCACGACCCGTCCAGGGATCCCCAAACACATGGCTCACGCCTCCTGTCCCGAGGTAGCGGCATCAACGGCCATCGATCTGACGAGTCCGCAGACCACCGACACCGCACCGCCCACCGAACTCTTCAGCTCCGGCGTGAGGCCGATCCCCTCGTCGACCGAACCTGCATGTGCCCCGACGACAAAGGTCCGTGGAAGCGTTCCGCCGAGTGCCCGGACACTCCCGAACACCGACGTCGGATCCAACGAGTGCGCATCGAATCCTTGAGTACTGCTGAGACTTTCGGAGTCCACCTCGAAAACCTCAATCTGCCCGGGTGGTTCGGTTTGCGGCAAGGCATCGATCAGGACCAGCGCATCCCAAGGTTCGAGCAGGTCGTAAGCCAGATGGACGCCTCGAATCCCGTAATCCACCAACCTCACTCCTGCGGGTAGATCTTCGCGTTCGAGCACGCGCACCACCTCGGGCCCGAAGCCGTCGTCTCCGAGAAAGATGTTTCCGACCCCCGCCACCAGAACCCGCATGCGGGACTACATCTTCCGCATCCGCAGATACCGCTGAATGTCCGGCATCGACACGACCAGCACGACCGCCGCGGCGATCGCTGTTGCGCCGAGAAGTACCGTCGACAACATTCCCATGCCTCTCATGATCCGTTCTCCTCTCGATAACCCTGCTCCTCCACCGCAGACACCGGTTCCACCTCGTCCGGAGCGAAGTACAGATAGCGGCCGTACCAGTTATGCAGATCGGCGGCCGGATCGTCGATCAACGTCACCCCCACATGAATGTCGCCGTCCACGTCTTCATGGATGGTGGCAACGTGGGCGATCCGGCCGTCGAAGAACAGGTCCTGAGCGTCCGCGCGGCGCGAAGGATGCAGCCGAACTGTGCTGCCACCGGCGATACGGACGCCACTGATCATCACCGCGTCGGTGCGGGGCCTCACGCTCGTGTCGGCCTCCAGTGTCCACCAATCGACACCATCCGGCACCTCGGGAATGAAAGCCGATGAATCCCTCTGCCCCACATGCGGATCGCGGAGAACTCCGTGTAATTCCGCAAGACCTTCGGGGGTCAATCCTTCGCAACGATCAATGATGGCTGCAGCCTTCGGATCAGTAGCTCTTGCTTCGACTTTCTCCTCGTCGGTCATCGTCAGAATGCGAAGCGTCAAAATCTCGTCGATTTCGGTGGAGTCGAACAACGCGCCCTCACTCTGTTCGGCGATTTCCGGAAAGTCGTAGAGAATGATCGGCGACGCCAGAACTGTGCTCGAGCGACCCGGCAACTCGGGGTTCTCAACTCCGGCCAGTACGGGGTAACACCGATTCTGAATCAGTGTCTGCGAGTCGTCCACACTGAACAGCGATATGAACGACGCTGCGTCGCACTCCAGGATGAGATGCGCCCCGAGCATCGAATAGGCGGGCGCCGTACGCTTGTCGACATCCTCGACCACAGTGGTGTTCTGGACACGTATCGACAACACAGAGTGTGTGCCCGGCACCGCCTGAATCTCGACGTGCCCCGACAGGGCCCACTGGGTCCGAACCATCCTCCCCAGTTGCCGGCCGTCGGACTCGAGAACTGGTTCGGTTTCCACACCGGCCGGAACCTCGACGGGCAATTCGATCCCCGACATCAACTCCGTCAGTGTCCACGAACCTAACTCGATCTCGCACTCACTTGCCTCGTCCCAGGACATCCATTCACGATCACCCGAAGTGAGACGGTCGACCGGGACCCACTCCCCGTGCAGCCCCGGACACTCCAGAGTGCGTGCCTGTAAGTGCAAAAACCTCAAGGTCACACCCACGGCGCCTGCATCCGAATCCAGAACACACTGCACCGACATCCCCGATTCCTCGCCTACCCCGGCTTCCGCAGCACCGGGTGGACCGAGAACTCCGAACTGCCAGCGCGACTGGTTCTTTCCCGAAGTCGCCCGATACGGGTACAGGAGATAGCCCTCGTAGAGAACAGCGTCGGCAACCGCCCGGACGTCATGACCGGTACCGACTCCGCTCATGTCGCGACCTCACTTCCGGAAAGTAGCTCCCGCACTGCAGATTCCATGTCGGTGAGCCCGTGAGCAGCCTTGAATCGGGCAAGCTCGGCGATGGTGTCGTGATCAAGGCGTACCCAGCCGGAGCCCGGGTAATGCGTCTCGATCAACTGTTTCCACGTCGCCACCGGAATGTCGTACGACGCCGACCTGTCCCAGGGAATCTGCTCGACCGAAAATCCTCGATTACCGTCTGTGAAAACGGTTCCGCTCAGCAACAGGACCACCGGCACTGTCCCACCGGCAAGCGCGTGCATGTACTTCGATGCCGTCACCGCAACGTCGTAGGTGCACGGCATGGGTAGGTGTGCGACGGTAACGCCGTCGAAGCCCTGCACCACTGTCGAGCACTCCATCCAGAGGAAGGTCCGTAAGGTGCTGGACCACCGTTCCCTTCGGCCGAATAGATCCAACAGAGCTTCTTCCTCCAACTCCGTGTACGGCCGACGATGCGGCTCGATGCGAATCTGCGCCCGCAACGCCAGGGCCCGAACATGAGCACCGGTGGATTCCGAGATGCGCAACCGCACAGTGAGGTTCGGCGTCACCGAATACGGATCTACGACGACGTCCACAACCGAGAATTCGAGGGCGGTCACTGCCGCTCACCTGATACGACAGTACTGCGCAACTGCACACACTCGAAGAACTGTGATACCTCACGCTTCGCGTCCTGGCCACCGTCGAATCCCCGCCAGACCGTGCGCAATCGCCCCACCAACTCGTAGCACGCGTCGATCGGCACAATGAAGCATCTCGGTACCTGCTCACCCGGAACGATGTGGACGATCAGCGCCTCGACGTCCGACCTCACCTCGCGCAGGATCGGGTTCTCGCGCAGGACGGTCTCGAAAGCGTCGATGGGCAGTTCGGATTCCGTGGCCCCAGCCGGACCGGGATAGAACGCGATGAATCGCTCCAGCAACGAATTTCGGAAGAAGAACGCCAGACCTACCGGAATCTCCAACGATTCCCATCGGCCCGGTCCCAATTCGAATTCGGCCAGCTCAAGGTATCGGTCCGGGACCGCTTTGTATCGGAGATCCGCGTCCACCGGTGCGAACAACAGATAGCAGGGCCGACAGACGCACAGGAGACTGCGCACCTGGACGTCGACTACATGTTGATGCTCGTCGCCGATATCGACGGCGCACATCTCGCATCGCGGCCCAGTCGATACCGGGCGCGCCGACGCTATTTGTGTGAGAACCTCTCCCACTGTAGATTTCGCCACTACATCACCGGAACCTGAGACCCTGCAACGGAGTCGATCGGCACCGCTACCGACAGCGCGCCGTCACGGGTCAGGATGGGCAACGGTGCAAGATGCTCAGCGCCGGCGTCGACTCTCGCTCCGGCACCTCGGACATCGTAGTGAGCGGCGCAATGGGGGCAGGTCAACACAGCCGCATTGCGTGTGGACCGCCCCATCACGCGTTCCAGTACGGCTCCGGCCAACGAGCGTTCACACGCCGGACAGTGATCGTGGTACGCGTACAGGTCGTCACCGGATCGGCACACCAGCAGATCCACGCCGCCGATCCGGAAGCCTGCAACTTCACCGGCAGCGACCTCGGCGAACTCCGGAACGCTGACCCACTGGCTGCCGGTATCGCGGTGGACATGCGAAAAAAGAGATTCCACCGAAATCACACCGGCTTTCGGCGCGTGCTCGGTCGGCGTCTCGACTTCGATTCCCGTCGTCTCCGGCGCTGCGGACTGAACGGCATCCTGCACCGCCGACTCGAGGGTCACCGACGAGGACGGGCAACTGTTGCAACTGCCCAGAAGTCGCAAACGAACGACGCCACCGGACACTTCGATCAATTCGACGTCCCCGCCATGCGATCCGAGGTATGGACGCACGCTGTCCAGCGCGGTTCGGACACGGGTTTCGACGTCGTGGGGGTGTAACCCGTGGACCAGCATCAGGCTCGAGATCAGATCGTCGCGCACCATTTTCTCGACCATCTCCGGATCTGCAAGCTGCACAGCCCGTTCGAGCGCAGCGCCGTACAATTGCACGACCTCGCGCACCAATTGCTCGGCACGATCCCGCGCTACGGGTCCGCCGCCGGCGCTACTCTGCAACAAGGTCTCGATACGGTCACCCGCGCCGCGCCAGTAATCTGCAGGCATCTCGTGGTCCATCGGCTACTCCCCCGTCACGGACTGCGTCGGTGAATGCAACTTCTCGATGGTCTTGCCGCCGCCGAGATACATGTGCACGCCACAGGGAAGGCACGGATCGAAGCTGCGGACGGTGCGCATGATGTCGATGCCCTTGAAGTGCTCGCGATCATTCTCCTCGAAGATCGGCTGCCCCTGCACGGCATCCTCGTACGGACCCGGGGTGCCTTCGCTGTCGCGCGGACTCGCGTTCCAGGGCGTCGGCGGATACGGATGGTAGTTCGCGATCTTGCCGTCGCGAATCACCATGTGGTGCGAGAGAACTCCGCGTACAGCTTCGGTGAATCCGCAACCGATGCCTTCGTCGGGCACCTCGAAGGATTCCCACGTCTTGGTCCGGCCCGCGCGAATCTCCACCAGGGCCTTCTCGGCAAAATGCAGGGCTGACGCCGCAGCATATGCCTGGAAATAGGTACGTGCCCGATTTCTTTCGAGGGTGTTGCTGCCATATTCGGGGATGTGCCACTCGAGCGACACCGGACCCTTCAACGCCGTCTTCGGCAGATTGATCTGCACGCTGTGCCCTGTCGACTTCACGTAGCCGATATCGACCAGCCCCGCCAGAGCTGTGCTCCACAACCGGGCGAGCGCGCCGCCGCCCGTGTCGAGTGCAAGGTTGTCCTGGCCGTCGAACCAACGCGGCGACATCACCCAGCTGTACTTGTCCTCGAGGTCGCGCTTCTGCGGGTGTGGGTTGGTGTGCTGATTCCACGGGTGACGCCGATCCACCGGATTCCCGAGCGGATCGGTCGTGACGAACATTTCCTGGTCTTTCCAGTCCTCGTAGTACGAAGAGCCCAGCATGATCCGGATTCCGAGGTTGATATCCACGAGATCCGTGGTCACCAGTTTGCCGTCGACAACAACACCGGGGGTGACAAACATCTTCCGTCCCCACTCGGTCATGTCCTTGTATGCAAAATTGCAGTACTCCGGATCCTGGAAAGACCCCCAGCAGCCGAGCAACGTTCGACGCAGACCGACCTTGTCGTATCCGGGGAGAGCTTCGTAGAAGAAATCGAACAGATCGTCGTGCATGGGCACAACTTTCTTCATGAACTCCACGTACCGCATCAACCGCGTCATGTAATCCGTCATCAACTGAATGGTTGCGACGGTTCCGACTCCGCCCGGGTAGAGAGTCGACGGGTGGACGTGACGCCCTTCCATCAGACAGAACATTTCACGGGTAGAACGCGAAACCTGAAGTGCCTCACGGTAAAATTCACCGGTGAAGGGATTGAGCGTGCGCATGATGTCGGCGATCGTGCGGTATCCGTGCTGATCCTCATGGCGGCAGCGAGTGTTCTCGGCCTGTGCCAGGACGCCAGGATTGGTCTCGGACACCATCTTCTCGCAGTAGTCGACCGCCACAAGATTCTCTTGAAAGATGTTGTGGTCGAACATGTATTCCGCAGCCTCACCGAGATTGACAATCCACTCGCCTAGGTGGGGAGGCTTGACTCCGTACGCCATGTTCTGCGTGTAGCACGAGCACGTCGCGTGGTTATCACCGCAGATCCCGCAGATACGGCTGGTGATGAAGTGCGCGTCACGCGGATCTTTTCCCTTCATGAACAGGGAATATCCGCGGAAGATCGACGACGTGCTGTGGCATTCCACGACTTCACGATTGGCGAAGTCGATCTTGGTGTAGATGCCGAGGCTTCCGACAATTCGTGTGATGGGGTCCCAGGCCATCTCGACCAGACCGTCACGGTCTGCCGTCGAGGTGGGTTCGGGAATGATGGCCGTCATTTTCAGTGCCTCCCAGAGAAGTCGAAAACTCGTGTTCTCATAGTGCGTCCTTCACCACGTGCGCCGGGCTCCGGTGAGCAGCGTCGACCCGCGTTCACGCCAGTGCGGTTCATGGTCCAGGGTGCTCCCGGTAATTCGGCGCAAGCTGTGAATTACCGTGCCGTACAGGCCAACTGCATTTGTCGATAGCTTGCCGCCAGGTGGTTCGTCCATGAACGGCATGAACTTGTCCGGGAATCCCGGCATCGTGCAGCCGATGCAGATACCGCCGACATTGGGGCATCCCCCGACACCGTTGATCCAACCTCGTTTGGGCACATTGCATTTCACGACCGGACCCCAGCAACCCAACTTGACGATGCACTTCGGTGAACCGTATTCCGTCGCAAATTCACCTTGCTCGTAATACCCGCCGCGATCACACCCCTCATGCACGGTCGCACCGAACAACCATTGCGGCCGCAGTGATTCGTCGAGCGGAATCATCGGCGCCTGATCCGTAGCCATGTACAGCAGGTAGGTCAAAGTCTCGGAGAGGTTGTCCGGCTGGATCGGGCAGCCCGGCACACACACGATCGGAATGCCGGCCTTCGACTTCCAACCCCACCCCAGGTAGTCCGGCACACCCATCGCACCGGTCGGATTGCCCGCCATCGCGTGGATACCGCCGTACGTCGCGCATGTACCCACCGCCACCACAGCTGTCGCTTTGGGAGCCAGTCGGTCCAGCCATTCACTCGTCGTGATGGGCTGCCCGGTCTCCGGGTTATTTCCGAATCCGCACCAGTAGCCCTCGTCGTGCAGCTTCTCGTTCGGGATGGAACCCTCGACGACGAGGACAAACGGTTCCAACTCACCACGGTCGGCTTTCCGGAACCACTCCAGAAAATCGTCGGCACCACCCTCAGGACCACACTCGAAGTCGATGAGCGGCCAGTGCATCGCAACCTTGGGTAATCCCGGTAGCGCGCCGAGTGCGATCTCTTCGACGCTCGGTTGTGTGGCGGCGGTCAACGCCACTGAATCTCCGTCACAACTGAGTCCGGCGTTGATCCACAGAACATGGATCAGAGTTTCTTCTGCCTTGGCTGCTGCGCTCTCAGCAGTCTCAATTCGAGTGTCCATGTCAGCCGCTTTCACGTGTGCGACGGCACCATGTGTTCCACCGAGTCTGTTCCACCGGGTCGAACTGCCGCCGGTATCGAACGCCACCCGAACCGAAAATCGGCCCTCGTCTGTGGCACCCACTCATTTCATTAACTACCCGAGCACATCAGTTGTCAACGGTCACCGGCGCCCGGCCCAGTCGAGCACCGATCCAGCTGTACCACTCGGACAGACCTTGACCCGTTGTCGCCGACAAAGTCATCACGCGCACAGCAGGATTGAGCGCTTCGGCTTGCCGAACACAGGCCTCGACATCGAAATCCAGATACGGCAGCAGATCAATCTTGTTGATGATCACCAGATCCGCAACAGCAAAGATGTGCGGGTACTTCACAGGTTTGTCGGCGCCCTCCGGCGTTGAAATTAGGACAACCTTGCCTTCCTCGCCGAGGTCGAAAAGTGCCGGACATACAAGGTTTCCGACGTTCTCGATCAAAAGCAACGACCCGTCAACCGGACGACTCACCGCAAGCGCGCGATCGATCATGTCGGCGTCCAAATGACATCCTGCGCCCGTATTCACTTGTACAACAGTCGATCCCGTGGCGCGAACTCGCTCGGCGTCCAGCTGAGTCTCCTGATCTCCTTCGATGACAGCAATGGGAAACCTGCCACCGAGATCGTTGATCGTACGAACCAGCAAGGTTGTTTTTCCGGCGCCGGGAGAACTCATGACATTGAGCGCGGAGATCCCGCGAGTCCGCATCCATTCTCGATTGCGCGCCGCCAGCTCGTCGTTCTTGGCCAATACCCGTTGTTCCAGAACCACAGTCTCGCTGTGTGGATGATGGTGCAGATCGCCATGGTCATGGCTATGTACAGAATGGTCATGGCTGTCATGGTCATGACTGTGTGCAGAGTCGGAAACCCGCACTCCCGCACTCTCCCCGCAGCCACACGTCGCACACATGATCAGCTCACTTCCATCGACAATATTCGCAGCTCCTGGCCGGCAAGAACCTCGACGTCGGCGCTGCCACACGGGCACAGAAGAAACATGTCCGGCGGTGAAAACGAGTCACCGCACGCTCTACACCGTGCACTGGCCGGGACCTCGTCGATGCACAAACTCGCGCCCTCGGCGTGGGTACCCGCGGTCACGACGTCGAAGCAGAACAACAACGAATCTGGAACTACTGCGCACAACCGACCGACCTCGAGACGAACGGTGATAATCCTTCGATCCCCGGCGCGCTCGCACACAGCGTCGACCACACTCTGGGCAATCGACAATTCATGCACGGCAGACCCACAATTCGAGATCGATCGTGCATTCCACGATAAGCGCCACCGACCGTCGAGAACAGAGCAGACACAAAAAGCAGGCTGCGATCCGCACATTTGTGCGGATCGCAGCCTGCTGCAGTGCTACTGACGAAGGTCAGTTGGCCGGAGCCTTCGTGGTTGTCGTCGCGCCGGTGGTGGTGGTGGTGGTGGTAGTGGTGGGTGTGACTGCTGCGTCCGACTGTGCAGCCTGCGATGTCGGAGCGCTCGTTACGGCCGCACTCGAGGTCGGTGCTACCGATCCGGTCGGTGAAGCGACGGCACTCGACGTTGCAGAAGCCGATCCCGCAGCAGGTGCCTGCGACGGCGTTGCGGCAGCGCCCGAAGATTCCGTCGAACCAGTGGTCCCGCTGGGGGCCTGACCGGACCCGGAAGTGGTATCGGTCGTCGTGCCATTTCCGTCAGTGGCTCCGGCCTCACCGCCACCATTTGCCATGTACAGATCCACGGCAGCTGCAAGCTGTTCAGGGGTCGGCTTTACCGTCGTGTCAACGGGCTTGCCCTCCTGCGCCTGCTGAGCAAGATACGTGAGCCACGCTGCCGAATACTGCGCCGACGTCAACGGCTTGCCATTGGCAGCATCAGCGTCAGTCCAGTAGTCGAAGTGATGGCCGACACCGGGAGCCAGTGTCATCTGGTACGGATCGCTCATGATCACCGGAATCGTGTTCTGGTTGGTGGCGATCAGACCGACGATCTCCTTGAACAGCTTCTGCGGCAGGTACGCCAGCGGCGACACTTTCTCCGCTGAAATCGTGCCGTCCTCGGCGACCGGCGTCACGGTGTCCGTCGTACCCGGCTTGTACCCCGGAGTCGAGACCTTCAGCAGGACGTCCATGAACGTCTCGTCGCTCTGCATCCAATCCGGCTGAGACGAAATATCGTTGAATGCCTTGAACATGATCCCACTGAATACAACCGCGACATCTTGACCCGTCGTCGGCGTGAGGCCCTGCGATTCCAATTGGTCGACATTCAATTGACGACCGACGTTCGCGGCCAAAATCAGCAAGGAGATGTTCTCCGGAGCCGAACAAGTGAAGTCACCGTCGGAACAGAACGAAGCGACCTTGCCGTTCAACTTTCCGAAACCGCCTGCGGTATCCGGGAGTGCACCCTGGCCCGGTATCGCCGACGTTCCGTTCTGGTACTTCTTGTCAAAGTTGTCCGGGTTCGTGAACGGATCCTTCGCGCCGAGGAACGTACCGTCGCCTTCCTGTCGGCCCGCGTCGGCGAGCAGCACAACACCGACAACCTTGTCGGCGCTGACACCGAACTCGTTGTCCTTCTGCGTACCGATATCCATGGCAACGCGGCGGACGACGTCTGCGCCTTCGCTGTATCCGACGATCGAGAACTGGGTGTTCGGGCATGCTGCACTGATCGCACTCATCACGGATTGAGTATTGGCTGCGCCTGCAGCCACGGCATCCTCATACGTCGCCATGTTGGCCGGATAGGCGATGTACATCGCAGCGTAAGAGCCCGGCTTGGTGGTGTTGACCGATCCGGCCGGATTGATTACCTGATCGACGCGATCACTCTTGTAATCGCCCGACATCGCGGCCGGCAATAGCTTTCCGTCTGCGCCTTCCAACATCAGGACTGTGTTCGGGTCCGGTGTGTCGTGGCGACCGGCAACGGCGATGCTCACCATGTCGTGGCATTCGGTGACCGATGCCGTCAGTTCGGTGTCGATCGTGCGGGACTGCGGCGAGTCCACGGCGACTGCGACTGCGACCAGCGCAGCCACGCCGAGCGCTGCGGGCGCAACTGCCCCCGCAAGTATTCGATGTCGCGAAAAGAACCCACGTACAGCCATATCTACTCCCCAATTCACTCCGGAAAACGTACCGACCGACCCCCAGGGCAGAACGTAACGTCACAACTGAAGTCGTCGAGTACATCGATCGCGTTACAGCGGGTAACACTCGAGCGAACGGTTTAGGCTGCGATCGTCGGCCCACCCCGGGGCATTTTCGCCGGCGATGTGGGACAAGTGCGCAGGTCAGTCGAACATGATCACTTGCCGGATCGCCTTGCCGTCAGCGAGTTCGTCCATCCCCGCATTGATATCGTCCAGAGTGATTCGGGAAGAGATCAGCTTCTCGACGGGTAACTTTCCGTCGCGCCACAACTGCGCGTAAATGGGAATGTCTCGGGCCGGCACAGCCGACCCGAGGTAGCTCCCGATAATGGTCCGAGCTTCGGCCACCAAACCCAGCGGCGAGATCGAGGACCGCGCATGGGGCCCCGGCAATCCGACCGTGACCGTAGTCCCGCCGGGCGCAGTAGCAGCCACAGCAGCTTCGAAGGCCCCCGCGTTACCAGCAGCTTCGACGACGATGTCCGCTCGAAGGCCCGATTTCGTCAAACTTGCCGGGGTGAATACCTGCGTCGCACCCATTTCAACTGCCTGAGCCAACTTCGATTCGAGGGCGTCGACTCCGATCACCGTCTCCACCCCCAGCGCGCGGGCAGTCAGAATCGCGGCCATCCCGACGCCGCCCAACCCGACCACCATGACGGTGTCCGTCGGGAGTGGCCGGGCTGCGTTGAGCAGAGCTCCCCCACCGGTCAATACGGCACAACCCAGCACTGCCGCGATGTCCGGCGGAACGTCGTCGTCGACTACGACGACGGATTTGGCGTTCACGACCGCATGCGTCGCAAAGCCCGAGACTCCGAGGTGATGCTTAACGATCCCACTGCCGCGGCGCAACCGGTGGGCACCTCCAAGCAAGCTTCCTTCGTTGTTAGCAGCCCCGCCCACCGTGCAGGGCAGCCGACCATCTGCGGCGCAGCCCGCACACTCACCGCAGCGAGGAAGGAACGTCATGACAACACGTGTACCGACGACTAAGTCGTCGACACCCTCCCCGACCTGAATGATCCGGCCAGCAGCCTCATGCCCCAACAGCATCGGCACGGGGCGAACGCGATTGCCGTCCACCACGGAAAGATCGGAGTGACACAGTCCGGCAGCCTCGATCTTGACGAGGACCTCACCATTTCCGGGCGGATCCAGCTCGAGTTCGGACACCGAGATGGGAAGTGAAGATGCATACGGCCGGCTGCGACCGATCTCTTCGAGCACGCCGCCGCGAATCTTCAACTGCCCACCTCGATTTCGTTGAACCGACTGATTACCCGACGATCCCGCGCACCGAAGCCGGGAGGTCCCTCACACGCTTGTACGGTCCGACGACAGCAGCCGCGAACGGACGCGTCAGCAGAACCTGAGCTACTTCGAGAACTTCTTCGGCAGTGACCGCGTCGATGGTGGCCAAGGTTTGCGCCACACTGCGATGGTCGCCGTAATTGAGTTCACTACGGCCGATCCGGGTCATTCGTGAACCCGAATCTTCCAGGGAAAGAACCAAACTACCCCGCAAAGCACCCTTGGCGCGAGCAATTTCGGCATCGGTGATGCCGCTCGCTGCAACCTGCGCCAGAACCTCGCGGATTACCGTGGTGACCTCGCCGAGGTTTTCGGGCTGGCAGCCCGCGTACACCGAGAACGCTCCGGTATCGGCAAAGGTGTCGACGCCCGAGTACACGGAGTACGCGAGGCCTCGTTGTTCCCGAATCTCTTGGAACAGACGAGAACTCAGGCCGCCGCCCACAGCAGTGTTGAGCACGGACAATGCCCAACGATGACCTTCGTGGCGACCGAATGCCCGCACTCCAAGTGCCAGATGAACCTGCTCGCTGTCGCGATGGGTCAGGCTCAGTTCGGGCATCGTGCGCAGTCGCAATGTTCCTTCACGACGCGGAGCAGGCTTCACGCCACGCTCGAGATGCCCGGCAAATGCACGCCGGGCCAACGTCACAACCTGCTTGTGGTCGACGTTGCCGGCCACAGCAAGAACCATCCTCTGCGGGGTGTACCGGCGCACGTGGAAGGAATGCAACTGGCTGCGGGTCATCGATTCGATCGATTCCACACTGCCGATAATGGGACGGCCTATCGGATGATCACCGAACAGCGCCGTAATGAACGCGTCGCCGAGAAGGTCTTCCGGATCGTCGTCGCGCATCGCGATCTCTTCGAGAACTACCTGCCGCTCGACATCGACATCCGCGGTACGGCATCGGCCACGAAGAACGACATCCGCAACAAGGTCCACCGCCATCGGCAGGTCCTCGTCGATCACATGCGCGTAGAAGCACGTGTGCTCCTTGGACGTGAAGGCGTTGAGTTCGCCGCCGACACCGTCCATGACCTGTGCGATATCGAGCGCAGTCCGCGACGGAGTCGATTTGAACAGAAGGTGCTCGAGGAAGTGTGCCGCGCCGGCAACACTCGGTTGCTCGTCACGCGATCCGACACCAACCCAGACGCCGACCGAAGCGCTGCGCACGCCCGGAATGAATTCGGTGACTACACGGAGTCCACCGGGCAGGACCGTCCGCTGGACCCCGGACTCGGGAGCTTGCGCGTCGATCGGGGATTTCAGTGCAGTTGTACGGCTGCGCGCGGTGTTGGCCATGAAGTGTGTCAACGGTCCTTGAAGAAGTTGGGGTGAAAATTTTGGGAAGAACGCCGTGTGGTCGCCACGGCGAAAGGAACTTTACGCCAGCGGCCCCGTACGAAAATCCGCACGGGGCCGCTGAGTGAACATGCTTACTCGGAAGCAGCCTCTTCAGCTACGGGAGCTGCTGCGTCGTCGTTGCCCTCTTCGACGGGGATCAGCGAGATCTTGCCGCGAGCATCGATGTCGGCGATCTCGACGCGGATCTTGGATCCGACGTTGACCACGTCTTCGACCTTGGCAATGCGCTTGCCACTGCCCAGCTTGGAGATGTGAACCAATCCGTCGCGACCCGGCAGGAGCGAAACGAAGGCACCGAAGGCGGTGGTCTTGACGACCGTGCCCAGGAACCGCTCGCCGACCTTGGGGAGCTGCGGGTTGGCAATGGCGTTGATCATGTCGATCGCGGCCTGTGCAGACGGTCCATCGGTGGCGCCGACAAACACGGTGCCGTCGTCTTCGATGGAAATGCTGGCACCGGTCTGCTCGGTGATGGAGTTGATCATCTTGCCCTTGGGGCCGATAACCTCACCGATCTTGTCGACGGGGACCTTGATGGCCGTCACGCGGGGAGCGAACGGGCTCATCTCGTCCGGGGTGTCGATGGCCTCGGCCATGACCTCGAGGATCGTGGTGCGAGCATCCTTGGCCTGAGCCAAAGCGCCGGCCAGAACCTTGGACGGAATTCCGTCGAGCTTCGTGTCGAGCTGCAGAGCCGTGACGAAGTCCTTGGTACCGGCAACCTTGAAGTCCATGTCACCGAAAGCATCTTCGGCGCCGAGGATGTCGGTCAGTGCCACGTAACGGGTTTCGCCGTCGACCTGGTCGGACACGAGGCCCATTGCGATACCGGCAACCGGAGCCTTCAGCGGCACACCGGCGTTGAGCAGTGCGAGCGTGGAAGCACATACGGAGCCCATCGAGGTGGAGCCGTTGGAGCTCAGCGCCTCGGAGACCTGGCGGATCGCGTACGGGAACTCTTCGACGCTGGGCAGAACCGGCATGAGAGCGCGCTCGGCGAGTGCGCCGTGGCCGATTTCGCGACGCTTGGGCGAACCGACGCGACCCGTCTCACCGGTGGAGTACGGCGGGAAGTTGTAATGGTGCATGTAGCGCTTGCTGGTCTCGGGACCGAGCGAGTCGACCTGCTGAGCCATCTTGACCATGTCGAGGGTGGTGACGCCCAGGATCTGGGTCTCGCCACGCTCGAACAGTGCAGAGCCGTGTGCGCGCGGAATGATCGCAACCTCGGCGGACAACGAACGGATGTCCGTGATGCCACGGCCGTCGATGCGGAACTGATCACGCAGGATGCGCTGGCGAACCAGCTTCTTGGTGAGCGAGCGGAACGCTGCTCCCAGTTCCTTCTCGCGACCCTCGAAGTTGGGTGCAACGAGCTCGAGAACCTCGGCCTTGACCTCGTCGGTCTTTTCGTCGCGCTCCTGCTTGCCGGCGATTGTCAGTGCAGCATTGAGCTTTTCGGCTGCAGCAGCCTCGACGGCAGCAAAGACGTCATCCTGGTAAGCCGGGAAGACCTTGTAGTCGCCCGTCGGCTTGGAAGCCTTGGACGCGAGTGCCGACTGAGCAGCACACAGACGAGCGATGAACGGCTTGGCAGCTTCGATACCCTCGGCGACGATGGTCTCGTTGGGGGCCTGAGCGCCGTCGGCGATCTTCGCGATCACGTTGACGGAAGCCTCGGCCTCGACCATCATGATCGCGACATCGGCATTGTCACCGCTGCCGGAAACGACGCGGCCGGCAACAACCATGTCGAAGACGGCGTTCTCGAGCTGATCGACCGTCGGGAATGCGACCCACTGGCCGGCCTTGTTCTCGTCCGTCGAGATGAGTGCAACACGCACGCCACCAACGGGACCGGAGAACGGCAAACCTGCAATCTGAGTCGACGCGGAAGCAGCGTTGATAGCCACGACGTCGTACAGATCCTGCGGGTTGAGGCTCATGACCGTGACGACGACCTGGATCTCGTTACGCAGACCGTCGACGAAGGACGGGCGCAGCGGCCGGTCGATCAGACGGCAGGTGAGGATCGCGTCGGTGGAGGGGCGGCCCTCACGACGGAAGAACGAGCCCGGGATACGGCCCGCTGCGTACATACGCTCTTCGACGTCCACCGTCAGGGGGAAGAAGTCGAAGTTTTCCTTGGGGTGCTTGCCGGCCGTCGTGGCGGAAAGCAGCATGGTCTCGTCGTCCAGGTAAGCAACGACGGCGCCGGCAGCCTGCTGAGCAAGGCGTCCGGTCTCGAAACGGATGGTGCGGGTACCGAAGGACCCGTTGTCGATCACGGCGGTGGATTCGAACACGCCTTCGTCGACCTCTACTACGGAATTCTCTGTCATCTTTTTCTCTTCACTTCCCTCTCGTCTTCGCCGTACCCGCGCGGGCGTTTCCACCCTCCTGGTGGAAACTGCGCACCGAGGGACGTCCCCCTCTTGAATTGCAGAGGTTCGCGATAGCTGCGAACTTTTCTCTGCTTCGGGACGTCACTGACCTTCGGGCGGCCGTCGATCGAAGTTCGCCGGAACATGACGGGCTCGAGATATTGACAGACTCGAGTCCGATCCGGAAAACCACTACCGACAACCGACACCACGTTCTCTGGTGCATACGGTGTGTTGACGGCGCTTTCGCCCGCCAACTCGACTGCCTGTCACAGCTGAATCACTGTCCAGTTGCAGCCGATCGCTGTTCAGTTACAGCCATTCACTTGCCTTGCGGCAGTAACGCCGAAAGCCAGCGAATCCCAGTCTATCCGTGGATTCGCCGGCTGACGGAGTGTTGAGCAAACGTGAGTTTGCCGTGTTGCTTTCGATCAGCGTCGTAAAACTAGCGACGCAGGCCGAGACGCTCGATGAGCGCACGGTAACGAGCGACATCGGTCTTTGCTACGTACTTGAGCAGACGACGACGACGGCCGACCATGAGCAGCAGTCCACGACGCGAGTGGTGGTCATGCTTGTGCATCTTGAGGTGCTCGGTGAGATCGAGGATGCGCTTGGTGAGCATTGCCACCTGAGCCTCAGGCGATCCCGTATCGGTCTCGTGCAAGCCGTACTCGCCGAGAACAGTCTTCTTTTCTTCGGTGGTCAATGCCACTTGATTCACTCCTGTGATGACGATTGCGCAAAAGGATCTAGATCGGATGCGGCCGCCGCAAACCGCAGCACACACCGAGAGATGATCCTACCAGGAGGAATGCGGCCAACTCGACGGCCACGGAGAAGTGTGGCGGTCGACACTCCGGCCGGTCACGAGATGAGCAAAATCAGCCGACGCTACGCTCGGCATCCTTGCCCAATATCTCGCGAGTGCGCTCGACATCTCGGTTCATGGCCACGATTAACGCTTCGATGGAATCAAACTTCTCCATCCCCCGAATCCGCTCGACCATATCGACCGCGACGTGCTGGCCGTACAGATCTGCGTCCGTGTCGAGGACAAACGCCTCGACGGTACGGGTGCGTCCGGAGAACGTCGGATTGGTTCCCACCGAAACCGCCGCCCTGTACTTGCGACCTGGTACGACGGTACCCAATTCTGCGCCGGGCGCGACGGCGTCACCGATTCCGAGAACGCTGAACCAGGCTGCATACACACCATCGGCCGGAATGGCCGAAAACATCGGCGGCGCAATGTTTGCCGTAGGGAATCCGAGTTCGCGGCCACGCTTGTCTCCGTGGACTACGACGCCTTCGACCCGATGAGGCCGGCCGAGCGCTTCGGTTGCCGCAGCCATGTCTCCGGCGTCGACGCAGGAGCGAATGTAGGTGGAAGAGAACGTGACTGCATGCTCCACGAGCAACTGGACGTCGTCAACGGCAAACCCGAATCGAGCACCCATCTCGCGCAACAGATCAACATTGCCGAGGGCCTTTTTACCGAAAGTGAAGTTGTCCCCCACTACTACCTCGGCGACATGCAGGCGCTCGACGAGGATCTCGTGGACGTAACGCTCAGCGGTCACCTTCATGAACTCCGCGGTAAACGGTATGACGCAGAAAACGTCGATGCCGAGCTCCTCGGCCAGTTCCGCCCGGCGGGCCAGCGTCGTCAACTGAGCCGGATGACTGCCCGGGCGCACCACTTCCATGGGGTGCGGATCGAATGTCATCAAAACACTGGGAACACCCCGCTTGCGCGCAGCGGTAACCGCCGTCGCAATCAATTGGGCATGCCCACGATGCACACCGTCGAATACACCGACAGTGAGCACACAACGACCCCAATCGGCCGGAACTTCGTCGAGACCACGCCACCTCAGCACGAATGGCAGCCTACGGGGCGCGTCGGCGACTCTCACCTTCGGACCCGCCGAGCGGCTCACACTGCATGCTCGCTCGCGTACGGACCTTCGGGAATTCGTAGCCTAAGCTAAGTGTCGTGGCAGCTCACAAGACCGAACCCTCCGGCGATCCCTCCAATGCGGACAACGCTGTCGAACAGACATCGAATGCATCGATCGACACACTTGCGCTCTCCTCCGTCGCCCAGGACTACTTGAAGGTGATCTGGACCGTCCAGGAATGGTCGCATGAACGGATCTCCACCAAGCTGCTGTCCGAGAAGATGAGCGTCTCCGCATCGACGGTGTCCGAGGCTATTCGCAAACTGTCGGATCAAGGACTCGTCGATCACGCCCGGTACGGATCCATCGCACTGACGGACACCGGACGCGCAGCCGCAGTGTCCATGGTGCGACGCCACCGCTTGATCGAGACGTATCTGGTTCAAGAACTCGGGTACGGCTGGGACGAGGTCCACGATGAAGCCGAGATCCTCGAACACGCCGTCTCGGATCTGATGATCTCGCGTATGGACGCCAAACTCGGCTTCCCCGAGCGCGATCCGCACGGAGATCCCATTCCGTCCGCCGACGGTTCGGTACCGACTCCCCCGGCCCGGCAACTGAGCGACTTCGCCAACGGTGAGCGCGGTCGCGTAGCTCGCATCTCCGATTCCGATCCGGAGATGCTCCGCTATTTCGATTCCGTCGGCGTCAGCCTCGACGTCGAAATCATGGTGGAAGAACGACGCGATTTTGCCGGCACAGTCTCCGTGCGACTCGGCGACAACCCTGACTGCATCGACTTGGGAAGTCCGGTGGCCCAAGCTATCTGGCTGGTTTAGCTTCGCCTGTCACCTGAGTTCACCGTTGAGTGCGGCCAGCCCCATACCCAGAAACCCGAGCAGAATCAGCGCACAGAGCAGCCCCAGCGCGCCGACAATCAGCGCCTGAGCGATCAACCCGTGCGACCGCGTGGTGCCTAACGGCCCCAGATCACCTTTGAAGCTCTCCTGCGCCGGTGCCGAATACTCCACCACCCGACCGATTCCGGGAGGAACGACGGCGTCGCAACGCCCGAACGTCCATCTCTTCGATTTCGGATCTCGCAGGTTGACATAGATATCGATCGACAACGGTTGCGCATCCGGAATCGACACACGGTGCTCACCCCACGGAAGTACATCCGTGTGGCCGTTGATCGTGACGAACGGGCGGTAGGCGCCGCACCGCAGAAACGAGATCCTCGACCGTTTCAGGACGATGAGAACCGTGTCGGGCAGGCTCACTGTCGCAGGGTCGCGGGGCGTACTCACTGTCGCAGGGTCGCGGGGCGTACTCACTGTCGCAGGGTCGCCGGCCGCACGACCATCACCGAGCTGGCACGCTTGCCCTTCTCCTGGAGCAGGGCAATCGTGTGACCGGTGGGATCGATGGCCGCATAGATGCCCTTGACGCCCATCGGTTCGAGCCAACGGCCCTGACTGATGGCCTCGGCCTCCTCGGCCGTGATCTGACGGTGCGGGAACGCTGTCTGCGCGGCCTCGTCGATATCCAAACTGACACTGGGAGCTTCGGCAAGATCTTCGAGAGTCAGTGCATGATCGAGTGTGAACGGACCGACCCTCGTGCGACGCAACGCAGTCAGATGGCCACCCACTCCGAGTTCGCGTCCCAAATCCCGAGCCAACGAACGGATGTAGGTGCCCGACGAGCACTCCACCTCGACATCCAGGTCCACAAAACCGCCGTCGACATCGCGGCGAGCCAGAACATCGAACGTCGACACCGTCACCGGACGCGCGGCAAGTTCGACGGTTTCGCCGGCCCTCACCAACGCATGAGCCCGCTGGCCGTCCACCTTGATTGCACTGACACTGGCCGGAATCTGTTCGATGTCCCCCGTCAGCGTCGCCACGACGGCGGCAATTTCCTCATCGGTGACAGCACTCGCGTCGGCCGTCGTCAGGATCGCGCCTTCGGCGTCGTCGGTATCCGTGGACGCACCCAGACGAATGGTGGCCGAGTACGCCTTGGTCGTCAGGGCCAGCAAGCCCAGCAACTTGGTTGCGCGCTCCACGCCGAGCACGAGAACGCCCGTCGCCATCGGATCGAGTGTGCCGGCGTGACCGACCTTTCGGGTGTTCAACAGTTTGCGGCACCGAGCCACAACATCATGGCTGGTAAGACCTGCCTCTTTGTCGACGATCAGGATTCCGGCGCCGACAAGTCCGGAGGAAGGCTTTTCGCGAGCTGACACGTGTCCCGATTCTGCCAGCCGAACTCACCGCACCGAAATTGCCGTCAGAATCAGGCCGCCGGAGACCATCCATTTGCCGTCGAATTCGGTGAGCGGCGCACCCGACGTCGCCTCCCCGGGGACCAGCAGCTTCGACCTGAACGTGCCTGACGTGGCGGACTCGGATTCGAAAGTGATGTGCGCGTCCTCGAATCCCAACCAACGCTGGGTGAGCGGGAACCACGCCTTGTACGTGGCTTCCTTGGCACAGAACAGGACTCGATCCCAGTGGACGGGGCCATCCATGTCCACCGTTCCGAGCCACGTTCGCTCGTCTTCGATGCTGACGGCCGGCAGTACACCCTTGGGTAGGGGCGCATGCGGTTCCGCGTCGATCCCGAGCGAACGAACCTGCATCGAATACGCCAGCACGGCGCCCCGATATCCGTCGCAGTGGGCCAGCGAGCCCACAACACCGCGCGGCCACAACGGCGCGCCCCTCTCGCCTCGCATGACGGGCGCCGGCGGGACGCCTAGTTTCCCCATCGCCGTTCGGGCGAGATGTCGTGTCGTCACGAATTCACGACGACGCTTCTCCACTGCTCGGCCGATCAGCGCCTCTTCACTCGGGTGCGGAACGAGCCCGGGCGGATCCTCGAACGCTTCAGCCGTCGCGATGCCGCCGGGAAGAATCTGTTCGATCACGTGTCGGTACCTCTCACTTCCCCGAGCGCATGCGCTCGACTTCGGCTTCCTGCTCCGGCGTCACCTTGAAGTGGCCGCCCCACTTGTTGAGAGTTCCCGGCGGATATTCCGGCACGGGCAATATCTGACGCAACAACTTTTCGGGCAATCCTCGCCGACGCCATTCTCGTGGGTATCCGAGTGAGACTTCTTCGAAGCGGACGCCGTCGTAGTACGTCGTACGCGGGATGTGCAGATGCCCGTAGACCGAGCACACCGCGTTGTATTTCACGTGCCAGTCGGCCGTCAGCGTCGTACCGCACCAGAGCGCGAACTCCGGATAGATCAGAACATCAGTGGGCTGACGGACCATCGGAAAGTGATTGATCAAGATTGTCTTCGTACCGTCGGGCAGGGCATCCAGCCGAGCCTTCGTGTACTCGATCCGGGCATGGCACCACGCGTCCCGCGTCGCGTACGGCTGGGAAGAAAGCAGGAACTCGTCCGTCGCGACAACGTTCTTCTCGCGGGCGATCTCGAGTCCGTGCGCTTTGTCCCGGGCCCCGGCCGGCAAGAAGGAGTAGTCGTAGAGAAGGAACATCGGCACCAACGTCACCGGACCGTCTTCACCGTCCCAGATCGGGAACGGATCTTCCGGCGTGATGACGTCGATCTCGCGGCACATGTTGACCAGGTACTCGTACCGCGCCGCGCCGTGAATCTGAACCGGGTCCTTGGCCGTGGTCCACAACTCGTGGTTTCCGGGAATCCAGATCACCTTCGCGAAGCGCGAGCGCAGCAGCGTCAGAGCCCAGCGAATGTCGTCGGTCTTCTCGGACACGTCGCCGGCCAGAATGAGCCAGTCTTCGGGTGAATCCGGAAACAGTTCTTCCGTCATCGGCTTATTGCCGTTGTGACCGACATGAATGTCGCTCACTGCCATCAACTTTGCTGCCACGATCCCTCAGTTTCCTCGCTCGAACTCTCGACTGAATGTGCAGTTGTCTCGGTTCCGGTGACCGCCCACTTGCCGGAGACTGCGCGCCAGCACACCGCAATCATCCGCAGTACTACGAACACCGTGAGTCCGGCCCAGATTCCGGCCAAGCCCCAGTCGAAGGCCAACGACATCCAGATCGCCGGCAGGAAACCTACGACGGCACACAGCATGGTCGCGTTTCTCAGGAACTTGACGTCGCCCGCGCCGAGCAGAACGCCGTCGAGCGCAAACACGATTCCGGCGACGGGCATGATCGCGACGAAGAACCACCACGCGATCGACATCTGACCGAGTACGTCCTCGTCAGCGGTGAACAACTGCGGGATAACCGAGTGTCCGGCTGCAAAGATCACGGCCAGAAGAACTGCGAAGGCCGTCGACCACACCGTAATCCGCCACGACATCTTCTTGGCCGCTGCCGCAAATCCGCCGCCCAACGCCGCACCGATCAACGTCTGCGCAGCAATCGCGAGTGAATCGAGTAGTAGCGCAACCAGATTCCACAATTGCAAAACCACCTGATGCGCACCGACAACTGCGGCGCCGAATCGCGACGCCACCGCTGCAGCCGAGACGAAGCACGCCTGAAACGCGAGACTGCGCAGGATCAGGTCGCGTCCCATGACCATCTGCGCTCGCATGATCGCAACATTGGGACGACCCGATACCGGTTCACGAAACAACGCCCAGCCGAACAACGCACCGGAGATGCTCTGGCCCACCAGATTTGCGACGGCAGATCCTTCGAGTTCCAGGCGCGGCGCGCCCCACAAACCGTGGACCAGAATGGGGCACAGAATCGCTGAGGTACCGAGACCGACCAGGACGAACCGCAACGGCCGAACTGTGTCCTGGACGCCGCGCATCCAACCGTTTCCGGCCAATGCCACCAGAATCAGCGGCACACCGAGAACTGCGATGCGCAACCAACTTTCGGCCGCGTCCGCAATATCCGAACCACCGGCCACTGCCGACGTCAACGGCCCGGCGATCACTTGCACGATCGCCACCAATATCAGCCCGATCGCCAACGCCAACCACGTGGCCGCAACGCCCTCGCCCACCGCGTCCCGCTCACGACCGGCGCCGTGCAGTCGCGCAGCGCGTGCCGTGGTTCCGTACGACAAGAACGTCAGCTGGGTACTCACCAAAGACAAGATGAGTCCGCCCACCGCCAACCCTGCCAACGGGAGTGCACCGAGTCGTCCGACAACGGCAATATCGAACAGGAGATACAAGGGTTCCGCGGCCAACACACCCAATGCGGGAAAAGCCAGCCCAAAGATTCGACGACCGGTCACCTCGAAATCGGCGCCGGTATCAGGAGCGACAGACCCCGAACTCACCCCAGCGCCGCAATCAATGCCGCGACGGTCTGCTCACTCGAATCCGACGAGGTGTATCCAGCCGAGAGCCGATGCCCGCCGCCGCCGAGACTTTCCGCCACAGCCGACACGTCGATTTCGGACTTCGCACGCAACGAGATCGACCAACCACCACGTTCCGATTCCTTGAGAACCGCCGCAACTTCCGCGTCGGCGGTCGTTCGCACGATGTCGACGACGCTCTCGATTTCTTCCGAACGAAGGTTTCCCACGTCACTTCGGCGGATCACCGCATACACGAGCCCGCGACCATCCGCAGCCTCGCGCACCAACGTCGCCGATCCCAGAACGGACGACAACATCGGCAGCCAACCGAACGGATGGGTGTCGAGAAGTTGACGGGCAATGGCGTCTCCGTCAATGCCGGTCGCCAACAATTTGGCCGCCAGAACATGTGTCGACGGGCCGCCCCATCGGAAGGAACCGGTGTCCGTCACCAAACCGGCGTAGAGACAATGCGCTACATTCCGATCGATCTCCACACCCCAGAAATCGAACATTCTCGCCAGGAGTGCCGTCGTCGACGCCGCAGACTCGTCCACGACGTTGATGGTGCCGAATTCGGAATTCGACCGATGGTGATCGACGACGATGGTTCGATCGGCACCCTCGAGACGGTTCGCAAGATCACCGAGCCGACCGATACTGCCGACGTCGACAGTGACAAGAACATCAACCGACGCACGCACGCTCGCCGGTGGAACCAGCAGATGCAGTCCGGGCAAACCTGCCATCGACTCCGGTAGTTCCTCAGGGCGACTGAATGCAACCTGAACCGAGACGCCTTTGCGTTCGAGCACCAGGCCGAGTGCCAGCCCACTGCCGATCGTGTCGGCGTCCGGCTGGACGTGGCACAGGACGGTTACCGTCCGTGCCACGTCCAACACCTCGACCACCTGGGCGAATTCTGCCTCGCAGAGGTCTTCGCCAGTGGGCGCGGTGATCGTCATCTTCGCTACGCGTCAGTCGTTGTCACGAGCGTCCGAGGACACGACGTCGTCCTCGTCGTCGGCTACTGTGCGGGGCTCTTTGTACGGATCTGCGTCGCCGGCCGGCTGCGCCCCCTCGCGTGCCTTGGCAACTTCGATGTCGGCTGCACGTGCACGCGCCAACAGTTCTTCCATGTGCCGTGCAGTGTCCGGAACTGTGTCCGCGACAAACGTCAGAGTCGGAGTGAAACGGACGCCCGTTCCTGCTCCCACCTTTGAGCGCAGTGCGCCCTTGGCCTTCTCGAGACCGGCCGCGGCAGCTTCGACGTCCGGCGCGGAGTCGACCTTTTCACCTCTGACGGTGTAGTACACGGTCGCGTCGTGCAGGTCGTTGGTGACCTTGGTATCGGTGACAGTCACATAATCGAGCCGCGGATCCTTGATCTCGTGGTCAATTGCGGTTGCGACAATCGTGCCGATTCGTTTTGCGAGCTTACGGGCCCGGGCTGGATCCACCATGACTCTCTGTCTCCTTCTCCCTGGACATTCGATACGAGCTGACTCGATCGATCAAAGTGCTGATTAACAAGAATTATTACCGACAACAGTCTTGTGCATCGCAGCCTGGCAACCAAATCAGTCCTCGGGACCGAATATTCGTCGTCGTACTGCGAGTAGTTGCATTTCCGGTCGCGCGGCCACTGCACGCTCGCAATGATCGAGAACATCGTGTAGATGATCGACGGACGAACTGACAGCCGCGACCCCGACCAGAGCCCGACGAAACCGTCCCTGCTCACCGGCTTCGGCCGCACTGACACCGAACCGACGCAGTTCGGTCAGTACCGGTGACACCAGAGAACGCTTTTCCTTGAGTGAGTGGACATCTCCGAAAAGAATGTCGAACTCCAATGCTCCTACAAACATTTTCCCCCTCGAAATACCCGAGAAACTCTACTGCCACCGGCCTAGAAATAGCCGAATGGACCCTCCCGGACATTTTGTCAATGTCCGGGAGAGTCCAGTCAGTCAGTACTCACGAGCGCCCCAACACTCGTGGGCGACTATCAGTCGCGCGGCTTCTCACGAAGCTCGTAGCACTCGAGAACGTCACCGATCTTGATATCGGAGTAGGTGACGGTCAAACCACATTCGTAGCCTTCGCGAACCTCGGTGACGTCTTCCTTCTCCCGCTTGAGCGAGGAGATGGTGACCGTCTCGGCGACAACCATGCTGTCGCGGATGAGACGTGCCTTGGCGTTGCGACGGATGGAACCCGAAGTGACCAAGCAACCGGCAATGTTGCCGATCTTGGACGAACGGAACATCGCACGGATCTCCGCCTTGCCCAGCTCGACCTCTTCGTAGACCGGCTTGAGCAGACCCTTGAGAGCCTTCTCGACCTCGTCGATGGCCTGGTAGATCACCGAGTAGTACCGGATGTCGACACCCTCGCGGTTCGCCAGCTCGGTCGCCTTGCCTTCGGCACGGACGTTGAAGCCGATGATGATCGCGTTGGAAGCCGCTGCCAGGTTGACGTTGGTCTCCGTGACGCCACCGACACCACGGTCGATGACGCGCAACTGCACCTCGTCGTCGATCGGGATTGCCAGCAATGCCTCTTCGAGAGCCTCGACGGTTCCCGAGTTGTCGCCCTTGAGGATCAAGTTCAGCTGCGAATGTTCCTTCAGAGCTGCATCGAGATCGTCCAAGCTGATGCGCTTGCGGCTCTTCGCTGCCAACGCATTGCGCTTGCGCGCATTACGACGGTCTGCGATCTGACGGGCAGTCCGGTCGTCGTCGACCACGAGCAGGTTGTCGCCTGCGCCGGGAACCGACGTGAAGCCGATGACCTGAACGGGACGTGAAGGCGTTGCCTCGTGGACGTCCTCGCCGTGCTCGTCCACCATGCGGCGGACGCGGCCGTAAGCATCGCCGGCAACGATGGAGTCGCCGACCCGCAGCGTTCCGCGCTGGATAAGCACGGTAGCAACGGGACCACGGCCACGGTCGAGGTGTGCCTCGATGGCAACACCCTGTGCGTCCATGTCCGGGTTAGCACGCAGATCCAAGGAAGCATCCGCCGTCAACAGAACAGCTTCGAGAAGCTGGTCGATGTTCAGACCCTGCTTCGCCGAGATGTCGACGAACATGGTGTCTCCGCCGTATTCCTCGGCAACCAGTCCGTATTCGGTCAGCTGCTGACGGATCTTGTCCGGGTTCGCGCCTTCCTTGTCGATCTTGTTCACCGCGACCACGATCGGCACGTCGGCCGCCTGGGCGTGGTTGATCGCTTCCACCGTCTGCGGCATGACGCCGTCGTCGGCTGCGACAACAAGAATCGCGAGGTCGGTGGCCTTGGCACCACGAGCACGCATAGCCGTGAAGGCCTCGTGACCCGGCGTATCGATGAACGTCACGAGACGCTCGTTGCCCTCGAGCTCGGTAAGCACCTGGTAAGCACCGATGTGCTGCGTGATACCGCCGGCTTCGCCCTCACGGACGTTGGCCTTACGGATCACGTCGAGCAGACGAGTCTTACCGTGGTCGACGTGGCCCATGACGGTGACCACAGGCGGACGGGCGTCGAGGTCGTCTTCTCCACCGGCATCTTCGCCGTAGGTGAGGTCGAAGTGTTGGAGCAGCTCACGATCTTCGTCCTCAGGGCTGACGACCTGAACGACGTAGTTCATTTCGCCACCGAGAAGCTCCAGCGTCTCGTCGTTTACCGACTGAGTTGCCGTGACCATCTCGCCGAGGTTGAACAGTGCCTGCACGAGCGCTGCGGGGTTCGCATCGATCTTGTCGGCAAAGTCGGACAGCGACGCGCCGCGAGCGAGACGAATGGTCTCGCCGTTGCCGCGAGGAAGCCTGACGCCACCGACTGCGGGAGCCTGCATGCTCTCGTACTCGGCGCGCTTTGCCCGCTTCGACTTACGTCCACGACGAACTGCTCCGCCGGGACGACCGAATGCACCTGCTGCTGCGCCGCGCTGACCGGGACGGCCACCGCCGCCGGGACGACCGCGGAAACCACCTGCGGGAGCTGCTCCACCGGGAGCACCTGCACCAGCGCCGGCGCCGGGAGCGCCGCCACCGCGGTATCCACCGCCACCGCCGCCGCCACCACCGGGACGACCGCCGGGAGCGCCACCGGGACGACCCGGACGTCCGCCGCCACCGGGCGCGGGACGAGCGGAACGAGCAGGCATTGCACCCGGGTTCGGGCGAGGAGGCATGGAGCCGGGGCTAGGACGGGGTCCACCCTGACCTGCAGCCGGACGAGGACCGCCCTGGCCGGGAGCCGGACGAGGACCGCCCTGGCCGGGAGCCGGACGAGGACCGCCCTGGCCGGGAGCCGGACGAGATCCGCCCTGACCCTGGCCCTGAGTCGGACGAGGTCCACCCTGACCCGGTGCCGGACGCGGTGCGCCGGGAGCCGGACGAGGAGCCGGACGCTCGGTCGGAGCCGAGGAGTACGGGTTGTTGCCAACGCGCGGAGCCTTGGGCATCGGACGCGGTCCACCGGGCTTTGCGCCGGTCGACGGTGCGGCCGGAGCTGCTGCTGCGGGTGCAGCCGGTGCCGGAGCTGCGGGTGCTGCCGGAGCCGGAGCCGCGGGAGCAGCCGGAGCCGGACGACCGGGCTTCGGTGCGTTGAACGTGGGTGTAGGCACTGCCGGAGATGCGACGGCCGGAGCCGCCGGAGTTGCCGGAGCGGCGGGTGCAGCCGGTGCCGGCGCCTTTGCTGCGGGAGCAACAAGTGCTGCCGGAGCCTCGGGAGCAGCCGGAGCGGGTGCGGCCGGCTTGGGGCCGGGACGCTGACCCGGACGCGGAGCGCCCGGCTTTGCCGCGGACGGTGCCGGAGTACCGGGCTTTGCTGCGGGCTTTGCCGCTGCATCGCCGGAATCGGACTTGGTTTCTGCGCCGGCGGCAGACGGGAATGACTCCCGCAGACGACGGGCGACGGGCGCCTCCACTGTGGATGACGCAGACTTCACGAACTCGCCCTGCTCTTTGAGCGTTGCGAGTAGTTCCTTGCTGGTGACACCGAGTTCTTTAGCCAACTCGTGTACGCGGGCCTTGCCTGCCACTGCTCTCCTCACTGATGAGGTCGAGCAGGAGGCTTCCCACAGATGTGGGTCCCACACGACCTCGGGTTATAGCCGATGGACGTTCATCGTTGGTGCTTCACGGTGTGCTCATGAGTGCTTGTGCCTGTTCTTCTCGAGAGGTACTGCTTTTGTGTGAACTGCGTCGACCAGTTGGTCGACAGCGGACGTGTCCAGATTTCCGGACACTCGCAGTGCTCTGCTGAATGCTCGGCGCCGCTCTGCCAGGCTCAGACAACTCGGATCAAGGTGCAGCCAAGCACCTCGACCGGGAAGCCGTCGCAATACGTCGGGGACGAGCAAGGAACCCTCCGGCCCCAGCTCACCAACCACGACCCTCAACAGATCGGCAGCCGACCCTTGTTCCCTGCATCCCACGCATGTCCGGACCGGTGAACCGGGCCTCACGCGCGCAGAATCCGAGGACTCACGTCGAACCATCGTCCACTCTACCGTCGAACCGTCTCGAACACTGCATTCCACCGTTATCCGTTGGACGCGCCGGAGCGTTCCGACCCCTCGTCGACCGGTGCGGCATCGCTACGGATATCGATGCGCCAGCCGGTCAACCGTGCAGCAAGGCGGGCATTTTGGCCCTCCTTGCCGATAGCCAGCGAGAGCTGGAAATCAGGCACGATAACGCGGGCTGCACGAGCATCGGGATCGACGACAGTGACAGAGACCACTTTTGACGGAGAGAGGGCGTTGCCCACAAACGTCGCGGGATCCTCGTCGAAGTCGATGATGTCGATCTTTTCACCCGCGAGTTCGCTCATGACGTTGCGCACACGCTGGCCCATCGGGCCGATGCACGCGCCCTTCGCATTGAGTCCGTGAATTCGTGAGGCAACCGCAATCTTCGAACGGTGACCGGCCTCGCGGGCGACGTTGATGATCTCCACGCTGCCGTCGGCAATTTCGGGGACCTCGAGCGCGAACAGCTTCCGAACGAGGTTCGGGTGCGTACGTGAAAGTGTGATCTGCGGGCCGCGCTGGCCTCGTGCTACACCGACCACGTAGCACTTGATGCGCTCGCCGTGCTCGTATGTCTCGCCCGGAACCTGCTCGGCGGGCGGCAGTAGCCCTTCGGTGCCGTGCGCGTCGCTACCGATACGAACGACGACCATGCCGCGCGAATTCGCGCGGGTGTCACGCTGAATGACGCCACCGACGATTTCGCCCTCATGCGTGGCGTACTCGCCGAAGCTGCGCTCATGCTCGGCGTCACGCAGACGCTGGAGGATGACCTGACGCGCAGTGGTAGCCGCGATCCTGCCGAATCCCTCCGGGGTGTCGTCCCATTCCTCACCGATCATGCGTCCGTCGGAATCGGTGTCGTGCGCCATGACTCGCACCGATCCGGTCTTGATGTTGACGTCGATCCGAGCGTTCTGCTTGTGGCCCTCGGTGTGCCGGTACGCCGTCAGCAGCGCGGTCTGGATCGTGGCGATCACCGTGTCGATCGGGACGCCCTTTTCGGCCTCGATCGCCCGCAACGCTGCAATGTCGATATTCACTTGTCGAACCCTTCTTCGTTTTCTACGTCTTCTTCGTCTTCTTCGGAACCGACCACGTGGGAATCGTCGGTCTCGTCTACATCCGCGTTCACATCCGAAGGAACAGCGCGTCCTTCCAGGATTCCACCGGCCAACTCGAGTTCCTGCTCACCAGGCTTCGAAAACTCGACCTGGACAACAGCTTTCTGTACGTCGGCGAGGGGAATCTCACGCACCGTGAAGCGGCCCCGACTGTTCAACACGACCGCAACCGAATCTTCACCGAGCAGTCCGATACGGCCGACAACCGTTTCATCGGCGAGGTCGATCCGAGCCTTGCGTCCACGCGCCCGACGCCAATGGCGTCCCAACGTCAACGGACGATCAATTCCGGGTGACGTGACTTCAAGCATGTACGGCGTTTCGCCGATCTCCTCGAGGCTGTCGAACAGCTCGGACACGAGCCGACTGATCTCAGCCGCCGCATCGAGCTCGATCCCGGAATCACTGTCGACCATGATGCGAACTGCACTGTGCTTACCCGCTTGAGTGACGACGACGTCCTCGACGTCGTAACCCTGGGCCTGCACGAGTTCGGAGACCAGCTCGATAACCCTGTCCTTGGATGGCACCGGCATCTCGCGAACTCCTCGTTTCAGTTGTCGTCGACCCAGTCGACTCGGTGTAATTGACAAGCGGTGTGCTTGAAACTGCTGCGTCCAATGTGGCCTGCGGATGTGGCGTGCAGTATCGACCGTGTACCCAACTGGGGGCATGACGAGACCACAATTGCCCACGTTCTCGGCCAAGCATCCAACAGTACCGCCCAATCGAGGGCACTGCGACCACGCCATGACGACATTGCGACCAGGCCCACCGGTTGCACGTCACACTCGAACACGATCGCCGGATTCGAACGATTCGCGCCCTACCTGGCACCATGGACGAGTGCTGACGTCCTTATCCACCACCCCGCACTCCCGTCGGAGTGCGATGAAGATCGCAGGCGCGGCATCAATCGGCGCCGTCGCTGTCACTGCTACTGCCTGCAGTGACAACGGCACTGCAAAAACTGCCGCCGAAGTCGACCAACTGATCACGCAAGCCGACCGCGCACGGGCCGACGCGAGCGCAGCATCATCTGCAATCGCGTTGGCACCGGAACGAGTTTCTGCACTCACCACGATCAGCGCGGAGCGTAAGGCCCACGCAGACGCCTTGGACGCCGAAATTGCCCGGGCCGCCGGAACCACCACTAGCGCTACCACCACACCGTCTTCGTCGACTGTGGCGCCGCCTCCGTCGGGGGTCGACGCCTTGCGCACAACCTTGACGGAATCGGCACGCAGCGCCGGAGATCTCGCGCGCACGGTATCGGGCTACCGCGCCGGCTTGCTGGGTTCGGTCAGCGCATCTTGTGCGACGCAGGTAGCGGTGTTGCTGCCATGAGCATCGTTCGTAGATCGAAAGCCGGCGACGACGCCGTGCTCGCAGCAATCGAATCCGAGAATGCCGCGATCTTCGCCTATGGCGTCGTCGCAGCATTTTCCAATCCGGCTCGCGTCAAGGAAGTCGCCGTCCATACGGCCACTCACCGCGCGCGGCGTGACTCTCTGACTGCGATGGCAACCGAGGCCGGACTCACTCCCCCGCTTGCCGCTGCGGCCTACGCGATTCCGTTCCCGGTCACCGATGCCATTACCGCGGCTCAGCTGGCGGCGCAGATCGAAGTCGACACGGCGATCAGCTATCGCGCATTCATCGAACAGGTCGATACCGACGAACTGCGGACATTCGGGGTCGACGCGCTTACCGACGCCTCCATTCGCGGGGCCGGGTGGCGTTCAGCTTTGGGGACAACTCCGGTGACAACGGCATTTCCGGGAGTTCCGGGCGCATAGCCCGTGTGCGCCTTTTCGGTAGTGCAATACCGAAAAGGCGCACGGGCGATCTACCGCCTTTGGGCCGGCACAAACCACGCAGCTCCCAGCGCGATCAGCACAAAGCAGCCACCAACCTTCAGTGCGGGAGTGAGCGCTTCGCCGTAGCCGAGTGGTGTCAACGCGCCACCGGCCGCGAGGAAGACGGCTGTCAGTATCGCGATTCCCAGTGCGACGCCGATCTCGCGAAGCGTCGCGTTGGTCGAACTGGCCGTGCCGTGATCCGGTGCGTCCATGTCCACAAGGACTGCGGTCGCATTCGGGGCGAAGGTCAGGCCCATACCGACGCCGGCCATGAGAAGTGCCGGGATCATCGAACCGTAGGTGACGCCTGGCTCGATGAGCGCGGCCAACCAGAACAAGGCGCCGGCTTGCAGACTGAGACCGGCGAGCAGCAGAGAACGCAGTCCGAGTTTCGGCGCGAGCAGTCCGGCCAGCGGAGCGAAGATCATCGGTGCCGCCGTCCACGGGAGTGTCCGCAACCCTGCTTCGAACGGGCTGAAACCCATGGCGATTTGAAGGTACTGCGAGAGCAGGAACACCGCACCGAAGATGCCGATCGAGAAGGTCAACCCGATCACGTTCGCCATCGCGAAACTGCGCGAGCGGAACAAGCGCAACGGCATCACCGGATACGGGGTCTTCACCTCCCGCAGGACGAACAGCACCAAAGCAACAGCTGAACCAACCAGCGAGGCAACAACTCCGAACGAAGTCCACCCGTCATCGTTGCCGTGACCGATGCCCCAGACTGCCAGGAACACACCCAGACCGGCGAGTACAACTCCGGGTAGGTCCAAAGGTTGTGTGCGACCGGTCGATTCCCGCAATGCGTACATCGCGAGGGGAACAGCGACGATTGCCACCGGCACGTTGATCCAGAAGATCCCTTGCCACGAGAATCCGTCGACCACTGCGCCTCCCACCACCGGCCCCAGAGCGATTCCGAGGCCCGACACGCCACCCCACACGCCGATTGCCATGGCGCGCTTGGCTTCCGGAACTGCAGCGACCAGCAGCGTCAGTGAGAGCGGCATGATTGCAGCAGCACCGACACCTTGAACGGCACGTGCTGCGATCAACAGGCCGGCCGATGTCGACAATGCAGACGCGATCGATGCTGCCGTGAACAAACCGATTCCGCCCACGAACATGCGTCGCCTACCCCAGTGATCTCCGAGCGTCGTCGCCGACAACATCAGCGTGGCAAAGGCGAGAGTGTAGGCATTCATAAACCATTGCAACTGGCCGACGGATGCGTTCAGATCCTTCTCGATCACCGGCAATGCGCTGGTCATCACAAGATTGTCGAGAGTCGCCATGAACATCGGGAGCGAGGCTGCGAGGATCGCTATCGCGACTGGCACAGTTCGTCGGCCCTGCGCTTCCGACTCGGGGGTTGCCCCGGCGCCGGCATTCGCCAAAACAGTCATCGCATTTTCCTCGCCTTAGGCATCGTTTGATTACTTAATCGACGCTAAGGCATCAACTGATAACCTGTCAATATGTCGAGTGAAAGATCCCCGCAGCCCAAACGCAGGATGAGCGCACCCGCGCGCCGGGCACTCGTCCTGGCCGCGGCCACGCGAGCCTTCGCTCGCGGTGGATACTCGGGCACCAGCACCGACGCCGTTGCCAAGGAAGCCGGCGTATCCCAGCCGTACGTCGTTCGCATGTTCGGAACAAAGGCAGATCTGTTCCAGGCCGTGTTCTCGCGCGCGCTGGGCGAGATCGTCCGCACCTTCACCGACAAGCTGGACACACTCCGCATCGAGCCCAGCGATCCGCAATTCTGGGCGGAACTCGGCACTTCTTACGGCGAACTAGTCCTCGACCGAGATCTACTTCTTGTCATGTTGCACGGATTCGCCACCAGCACAGACGATATCGCCGCCGCCTCACGATCCGCGATGGCCGAGATATACACCCTTCTACGCAATCGAACCGGCTGCACCCCCGCGCAGGCCCGCTTGTTCATCGCCAACGGCATGCTGATCAATAATCTGCTTGCAATGAAGGCGCCCGAAAATGTCGACGAGGATCCTGCACTGGGAGAACTGTGGACCAGCGTTTTCGGCGAATCTGCGGCAATTGCGCTCGCAGTCGCCGGGACCACGACTGACACTGACCCAGTTTCCTAACCGATCAATGGGATCCACGTCACAGGCGTGACCGAGTGAGCCATACAGTCGATTCGACACATCACGGGAAACCCTGACGAAAAGGACCGACGTTGGATCTCGCACAACGCATCGACGCACTCGAGCAGATCGAAGAGATCAAGAAGCTCAAGTACCGCTACTGGCGCGCCTGCGACGCCAAAGACCCGGTCGGGTTTCGTGACAGCTTCATTCGGACCGGCGCTTCCATCAACTACGGCGGGCTCGGCGCGTTCGACGACGCCGGCCCCATGGCCGACATCTTCACAGCGGTTGCCCTGCGGCAGGTGGAGGGCAAGTACGCGGTCCTCGACATGCATCACGGCCAGCATGCCGATATCGACCTAACCTCGGAGACAACAGCACTCGGACGATGGACTCTCAAGTTTCGTCAGATCGACACGGTCCGTCGAACCGAGAAACTCATGACCGGTGAATACGACGACGCCTACGTGATCGAGGACGGGATCTGGAAAATGAGTCAGTGCCATTTCACGGAGACGTGGTCGATCACCACTCCCCTGCACCCCGAAGCCGTTATCGCCGAGGGCATGTTCGGCGGTAAGCGATGAACGCGCAGAAGGTCGCCCTGGTCACCGGTGCAAGCCGGAGCGTCGGCAAAGGAATCGCGCTGGCTCTGGGCAGCGACGGCTGGACCGTCTACGTGACTGCCCGCGGCGAAGTCGGCACCGGCTGCGCCTTGGACAAGACCGCCGCCGAAATCACCGAGCGCGGCGGGCACGGAATCGCAGTGCAGGTCGATCACAGCGACGACCAGCAGATCGTGGACCTGTTCGCGCGCATCGCGGAAGAGCAGTCCGGCCAACTGGACCTTCTGATCAACAACGTCTGGGCCAATCCGGCCGGATATGCAGGTTTCAGTGATCCATTCTGGAAACGACCTGTCGCGGACTGGGATTCGCTGATCGGGATCGGTTTGCGCGCGCATTACGTCGCCTCCGTGGAAGCCGCGAAGTTGATGGTTCCCCGCGGTAGCGGTGTAATCGGCAATATTTCGTCCTTCGGCACCCGCGGATATCTGCATTCGGTTCTGTACGGCATGTCGAAAGCCGGACTCGACAAAATGGCCGCGGACATGGCCGTCGATTTGAAGGGCACCGGAGTCACCGCCCTGTCCTTCTGGCTCGGCTTGATCCGGAACGAGCGGATGGAAGCCAGCGAAATGACCGACTTCGAGGGCTTCTCACTCGCAGAGGCGGAAACCCCGGAGTTCGTCGGGCAGGTCATCACCGCTCTCGCCAACGACCCCGAGGTCAACACTCGCAACGGCCACACCCTGATCACGGCGGAGACCGCACTCGATTACGGAATCACCGACGCCAACGGCAAGCAACCGGCGTCACATCGGAACGCATTTGGCGGTGGACCGCTCTTCGGACCCGCCTAGATCCGACGCGGTAGCAGCGTCGCCTGTCGGGTCGACCGGCGGCGCCACTACGCGCGCCTTGAGCGCGAGGCAGGCACAGCCGATCACCACGACGCCCCCCGCGACGACGGTGGACGACAAGCCAATGCGCTTTGCGCGCCCGGGGTGATCAGCACGTCGGAGTCCCGGACAGTAGAAGCGCCCGCTCTCGGATTCCGAAGCATTCGCCGCAAGTTGTCTTGCGGACGACCTCTCCATCTCACCCGGCGCCGAATGGTTTCGGCAGAACCAACCGCCGCGTACATCCGCTCGGGGAGCGACTACAACCAACCGACAAGGCGCGCAGTCAGATTTGTGTCGCCGGGGGGCAGTCCGGGTGGTCGTCGGCGGGACGACCTTCGTCGGGCGAGGAGATAGTCAGTTTCGGCGTTGCCCCAGTGCGGCCGTGACCGAGCTGTACATGGTGGTTTTGATAGCTGCGAGAGTGCCGCGGTCCTTGCCGGCGATCGGCGTCAGTCGGCCGAGTGCAGCCGCCACCAGTTCGCTTTGTGAAGCGGTACCGTCGACGAGGCCGGCGGCCAGGGCATCGGCTGCGCTGTAACGGTGTCCGGTAGTCATCGCGGTGATCGCTGTCTGCGGTGTGAGCTTGGCCTGGATCAGGGCAGCCATTCCAGGGGTGAAGGGGATGTTGATGTCGACTTCAGGGAAGCAGTAGTAGCCGCGGTCCTCGCGCATGAGGCGGTAGTCATGCGCGATGGCGAACATGGCTCCGGCGCCGAAGGTGTGGCCGTTGACGGCGGCGATAGTGGGCAGCGGGTAGGTGAGGATCCGGTTGAACAGGTCTTGGACTTGCTGGACGTACCATTCGGCGCGGTCACCGTTGGACATCAGCCATTCCAGATCCAGGCCGTTGGAGTAGAACTTGCCCGAGCCGACGGTAATCAAACCCTTTGCAGTGGAATCGATTTCGCTGAGATGAGTGGAGATCGCCTCGAGCCATTCCGGCGAGAAACGGTTCTCGTCGTCGCCCAGGGTCAATACGGCAATGTCGTCGCGGTAGTCCAGTGTTGCGGTCATCGTTGCTGTCCTTCTAGTTGCCGGTTGTCGTGGTTGAAGGTGGGGATTCGGGTGGAGGCAGGGCCAGCACGGCCCGTACCGCAGCCGCGAGCCGTTCGCGCACTGCAGGATCGGGCGTACGTTGGCCTCGCAGGAGGAGTGCTGTGGGTAGTTCGACGACACAGTCTTTGATGACCGCTACCGCCTCTCGGTCGGCTCGATCCCACATCGCCAGCGACAATCGGACCAGCAAGCCGGCAATCGACGTGTCGAGCGCACGGAGGTCGTTCGCGATCTCGGTAGGTATGTCGTTGGCACCGAGAAGTTCGCTGCGTCGCACCGTGAGTAGGAATCGGCCCGAGAGCGGAAACTCGAGCAAGAATCTGGCGGGTGCGTCCGCGGCAGCAATGACAGCGTCGATTGCTGCTCCCGGCGCGGATTCATGACTCAGCACGGCATCGACTGCCTCGCTCTGTACGACCAGGAACCGTTGCGCAGCCCGCAGCCAGACCCTGCCGACCAAACCGGCTCGGGAGCCGAAGGCGTGGTAGATCGCGCCGTTCGACACCGAGGTGAGCTCCGAGAGGGCGCGAACGGTGACCGCAGCGGCGCCGGTATCGACAGCTAATTGCTCCGTGAAATCCATCAGCTGCTCGAGGTCGTGGGTGCGTGGTCGGGGCATAGACACAACATAACAGAGCAGGCGCTCTGTTATTTGTGACGGTCACGGCACACGTTGACCAGCTACGCACAACGATCGGAGGCGAAACCCTCACCTACCCGGCGGATCAACCTCACCGCGCGCCAAATAGCAGCAGGTCCGTGACTTGCCGTTGCAATGAAGACGCTCAGCAGACCTCGAAGCAAGACTGATCGGGTTCGGCACAGCAACCGGTGCGCCGAACCCGAGTACTCAGCTTTCGGTAAAGAACTGCACCCGATTGATCCGATGCCCCTTAGGCTCGAATCCGAAGAGCGCAATGCCCGGCTCCCCGCACACTACGACGCTCACGGTGACGGTGCGGCCCGCAGCGAGGACCTTGCTCCGGGTCATGCCCGTCAGCAGATCGTTGACGTCGGCCGGGGACAGGTGCGTCCCTGCCGGAAGCTCCACGGGAATGGGTGGCGTCCGTCCGACAGTGGCAGCGTCGAGGAACCTCGTCGCCGCCTGCTTGCCTTTTGCTCCGACGCCCAGGATGCCGCGGGAGAAGCCGAGCGCTCCCCCGATTCCCTGATTGGAGAGCAGTTGCGGGGTCAGCTTGGCCCCGGCCTTGAGACCGTCAAAACCAGCAGCGGCGAGTTGCCGCAGCATAGTCGCCAATTCCCAATGGGCGTAGAGGCTTCCGATGCGAAGGTCATCGGGTTCGCCAACCACGTCGTAGCGCAGATGCATCGGAACATTCAGCACCACCCCGGTCGACATCTCCGTGGCGAGGCTCAAGTCACGCCACACCGTTTGTCCACACACGATGTCGCGTTCGACGTAGAACGTGATGGTGTTCGGTGCGATAAAAGTGTCGTAGAAACTCTCGATCGCCGACGTTCCGTTGTGCGGGCGTGAGCCCACGGGATCGTTGATCTGGCCGTCACCGGCGAAGAGCGCTACCCACGTCGACCGATCGTGCGCGCCTACGGCTTTGGGGGATCCCTCCACCACCGCCATCAACTGGTCACGGGTCACCGGGGCGGTCATGGGCGCATCTCGTAAGCGCCGTCGTATGCCTTGACGTGCTGCCAGACGCGATCGAATCGCTCGCCGTCGACGTGTGGCTTGCGCACCGAGGCCAGCGCCCACGCCTGCTGCTCGGGTGTCGACGACGGCTTTCCGTGCAATGCAATCGCATATCCGGAGAAGTCGCGAATCTGGAAGTCAAATATTTGATCGATGATGTCGGTATCCAATCCCGTAATTTCTGCTTGCTCGAGGATCAAATGACCATAGACGACCAATGAGAAGAGATGTCCGATATTGAGCATGAAATCAAGGTCTTGGCGCTGCTGCTCGTCCGGCGCTGCCGCGGTGAGCAATTCGGTCAATGCGATTGCCTGCTCGTAAAAACGTGCGACGTTCGGAATCCCGGAGTGCTTCTCGTAGACCGGCTTCCACTGGTGAAACCTGATCTTCGCGGCGCCGCGAGTCGGTCCCTGATTCCAGAAGAATTCGTCGTCGGCAGCGTCCAGGCGGGTACCGACCTCGGGGAACTCTGCCGGGTTGAACAGGTAGTTCGGTAGAAACTTGAGGATCAGACCGACATTGACGTGGACCGTTCCCTCTAGCTTGGGCAGGGTGCCGATTACCTGAGCGGCCTCGCGGAAGTACGTCGACTTCTCGTAACCCTTGGCAGCAATCACGTCGTGCAGAAGGCCGACAACGCGCTCGCCCTCCGACGTGACCTTCGCCTTGGTCAGGGGATTGAACAGCAGGTAACGACGGTCATCGAGGCTTGCGCTCCGGAAGTAGTCGACTGCCCGGCCACTGAACTGCTTCATCGCGATCAGACGGGAGTAGGCGTCGACGAATGCCGCGCGAACGTGAGCAAAATCAGTCACGGGATTTCCGTACAGAATTCGGTTCTGCGCGTGAGTGATCGCCTCGAAGAAGGCGTGCTCGGTAATGCCGATCGAACCGGTGCAGAGGTTGAACTTTCCGACGTTCACTGTGTTGAGGGCGGCTTCGAATGCTGCGACACCGGTGTGCAGGATGTCTTCCTCACGGACCGGGTAGTCCTCGAGACGGAACGTGCTGACGTACATCTGACCGCGCAGGACGTTGTCCACCAAGTGGTAGTTCGGGTGCGCGCTGTCCGCGACGAAGAATACGTACCCTTCAGGCCCGTCCACGTCGGTACGACGCCCGAAGACCGACACCATGCCGGCGATGTTGCCGTTCCCGATGTAGTACTTCTCGCCGCTCGCGAGGAAGGCCGAATCAGCCGCTGCATCACCCTGGGAGGGAGTGAGCAGCATGTCCGTGGAGTACACGTCTGCGCCGTGTTCGCGTTCTGAGAGCCCGAACGCCATGACCCCGCCGTCGGCAAGTTCCTGAGCAGCACGCTTCTTGGCGGCCACATTGTCGCTCATCCAGATCGGCCCGAGACCGAGGATGGTGACCTGCCAGGCGTACCAGTACGCAAGTCCGTAGAACCCGAAGATCTCACTGAGCGCCGCGTTACGGGCGCCGTCCCAGCGCCTGTTCTCGTCGCCGTCAGCGAATGCCGACGGCGTCTGGAACGTCGCGAACAACTTCTCCTTCTTGACGAAGTCGAGGAAATCGGAAACCCACACGGCGTCGAGATCGTCTTGGAGCAATTGCTTCTTGCCGCGATTCTCAAACCACTCGATAGTGGCCTTCAACAGTCGCCGGGTTTCCGGATCGAACTGCGCGAAGTCTGCGGTGTGGGGGTTGAACAGCAATCCGTCGGTGTCAGACACGTCATACCTTTCGTCGATTCCGCCAACCTACCAGCCAGTAACTTAGCGTGCCGAGTTCATAGGACGCTGGGGATCCTTCGTGACGGCAACAAGTCCCGCGGATTCCATACCGCCGGCCTCGCGCGGGTGATCGGGTAGCACGCCAATCCGAGAAGCAAGGCGGACATATGGCCCACAGCCGTGAAATTGGTAGCAAAAATCAAAGGCACTGCATAGAAAATCAACGCACCGGCCAGATAGACGTAGCGCCAAGGCTTTGCGATCAGATAGACGAGCACACCGACGATTCCCGCCAGTCCGTAGCTGACACCGACATCGAGCGTGTTGACTGCCGACTGGTCCACGTAGCCGTGCCGAATGCCTTCGTAGAGAACACCTTCGCTGAGGTACGTCGCTCCGACATGGGCCACCACGACAACACACAACCAGCGCCACGTGCCGAGCCACCGCTCCGCCGTCGCATGAAAAATGGTGAACAACACGAGGTAACCCAGCCAACCGCCGCCTTCGAGCCAGAACGCGCTCGAGAACAAGACTCGGATCGGATTCTCGGCGAGGTAGTGCAGATTGGTCGACCGCCGACCGAGGAAATGTTCTTGGACATTTTCGGGAAGACGTCGTAGGAACAGCGTAGTGAAAAGCAAAGCCAGCAACCAGATATACGTTCCGGGCGCACTGCGAACCCATGCCCACACCGACTTAACAGCCCACACCGACTTTGCCGTCTGCCGCAGTCTCACCGTTTCGAGTGTGCGCTCACACGTTCACTAGTGCAATAACGTTCACTCGTTCACGAGCGCAATGGCAAACCCGTCCCAGCCCTTGGAGCCGACGGTCTGAATGGCGGTGCCGTCGAGTTTCGGCTCAGCAGCGATCATCTCGAGCACAGCGCGACTGGCCTGGACTCGCTCGTCGTCGATATCGGGGTTGGAGACGTGTCCCCCACGCACCACGTTGTCGACGATGATGACCGTACCCGGGTGCGAGAGCGCAAGGGCCCATCGCACGTACTCACAGTTGTTTTCCTTGTCCGCGTCGATGAACACCAGGTCGAAGGGACAGAGTTCCTCTTTGACAATGCCGGGAAGGGTATCGAGCGCCGCTCCGACTCGGATGTCGACGCGATCGGCCAAACCTGCTCGTTCGATGTTCGCGCGCGCGACATCGGCATGAGCCGGTTCGAACTCGAGGGTGATGACGCGTCCTGACGGCCCGACTGCGCGAGCCAGCCAGATCGTGCTGTATCCACCCAGCGTGCCGATCTCGAGGACGTTGCGCGCCAAGCACATTCGAGCCAACAAATGCAGGAGCTTGCCCTGATTCGGGGCCACGTCGATGGGCGGCAGACCGCCTTCGGCATTGGCGGCGAGTGCCGCATCCAAAGCGGGGTCTTCACCTACCAACGTGGACACGAGATAGCCGTCGACTTCTGCCCAATCCGGTTCGCGGTCCATGGATACAGATTGTGGCAGAAAAACAGAGCAGCCGCAGATACCACGAAAGGTATCTGCGGCTGCCACGGTCGCGCGGAGCCAGGGGAAATCTGGAACCGGGCTCGAGCGGGGTCAGTGTGTCGAATCAGCCACGCACGGCGCTGATGATTTCATCGAGCGCCGACGCTGCATCGATCTCACGGCTCTCGCCGGTGAAGCGGTCGCGGATCTCGACCTTTCCGTCAGCCCAACCGCGGCCGACGACAACGACGGTGGGAATACCCAGCAGTTCCGAGTCCTTGAACTTCACTCCGGGCGAAGCCTTGCGGTCGTCGAGGATGACCTCGAGGCCCGCACGATCAAGCTGCGCCGCCAAACCCTCGGCACCTTCGCGAGCGGTTTCGTCCTTGTTCGCGATCACCAGGTGCACGTCGGCCGGCGACACCTCGGCCGGCCAGCGCAGGCCCTTCTCGTCGTGATGCTGCTCGGCGATGACGGCCACGAGGCGCGAGATGCCGACGCCGTAGGAACCCATCGTCGGGCGAACCGGCTTGCCGTTCTCGGCGAGGACGTCGACGGCGAACACGTCGGTGTACTTGCGGCCGAGCTGGAAGACGTGACCGATCTCGATTCCGCGGGCGGAGACCAGCGCGCCGGCGCCGTCGGGAGAGGCATCTCCGTCACGGACCTCAGCGGCTTCGATGGTTCCGTCGGGCGTGAAGTCACGGCCGACGACCAAGTCGACAACATGCTTGCCGTCTTCGTCGGCACCGGTGATCCAGCTCGTACCCTCGACAACCCGCGGGTCCACGAGATAGCGAATGCCGTTGGCCTGCAGGGCCTTCGGACCGATGTATCCCTTGGCCAGGAATGGGTTGTTCTTGAAGTCGGTTTCGGTGATCATGACGAACTCAGCGGGCTCGAGCGAAGCCTCGAGGCGCTTCTCGTCGACCTCGCGGTCGCCGGGGATGCCGATACCGAGCAGTTCCCACTCGCCGCCGGGCAGACGGGTCTTGACCATGATGTTCTTGAGTGTGTCCGCAGCGGTGACCGTACGGCCGAGACCTGCGCCGTTGGCCCAGTCGACGAGGGTGTCGATGGTGGGCGTGTTCGCGGTGTCGTAGACCTTGGCCTCGGGCAGACCGTCGATCGGAAGCGCGTCGGGAACAACCGTCTTCACGGCCTCCACGTTGGCGGCGTAACCGGACTCGAGGCAGCGCACGTAGGTGTCTTCGCCGATCTCGCTCTCGGCGAGGAACTCCTCGGACGCACTGCCGCCCATCGCGCCGGACGTCGCGGAGACGATGACGTACTTGACGCTCAAGCGCGTGAAGATCTTCTCGTACGCGTCACGGTGCGCCTGGTACGACGCGGTCAGTCCCTCGTCGGTGAGGTCGAAGGAGTAGGAGTCCTTCATCAGGAATTCACGTCCACGCAGAATACCGGCGCGCGGACGCTCTTCGTCGCGGTACTTGGTCTGCACCTGGTACAGAGTGACCGGGAAGTCCTTGTACGAGTTGTACTCACCCTTGACCGTCAGAGCAAAAAGCTCCTCGTGGGTCGGGCCGAGCATGTAGTCGTTGCCCCGACGGTCCTTGAGACGGAACAGGTTGGGGCCGTACTCGGTCCACCGGTTGGAGGCCTCGTAAGGCTCACGCGGCAGCAGAGCGGGCAACAGGATTTCCTGTCCCCCAATGGCATTCATCTCTTCACGGACAACGCGTTCTACCTCGCGCAGCACCCGCAGACCCAGAGGCAACCACGAGTAGACGCCGGGGGCGATACGACGCACGTAGCCGGCACGGACCAGCAGTTTGTGGCTGGCAACTTCGGCGTCCGAGGGGTCGTCACGCAGGGTACGCAGGAACAGGTGGGACAGACGGGTAATCACGAGGTCCAAGGATAGTCGGCGCACTCGGTTATCCAGGCGTCGGTACGGTATCGGAGTGCTTGTATTGCTGCCTCCCTCAGAAACCAAGTCCGACGGCGGCAAGGATGCGCCCCTGGATCTGGCCGAACTGTCGATGCCCCAGTTGACCGAAACACGCGAATTGTTGGTGCAGACGCTGGTCGATCTGGCGGCCGATGTCGACGCGTCATGCGCAGCCTTGGGCCTCGGACCGACGCAGGCCGACGAGGTGGAACGCAACGCGAAACTCTGGGTCTCGGCAACTCGGCCCGCTTTGCAGCGGTACACCGGCGTGCTCTTCGACGCCCTCGACGCGAAGTCGTTTACCCGCGCCCAAAAAGCCAAAGCTCTCGACCGGATCGCGATCGGATCCGCATTGTTCGGCGCAGTTCGCGCGGGTGACTTGATTCCCGCCTATCGACTTTCCGGTGGCTCCAAACTGCCGGGAATGGGAACACTGCGTTCACTCTGGAAGCCGGAACTACCGAAGGCACTGGCTGCCGAAGCCGACGGCCTGGTCGTCGACCTGAGGTCAGGCACCTATCAGGACCTCGGACCGATCCCCGACGCCGTGATCGCGACGGTTCTCACCGAAAAGCCGGACGGTTCTCGTACCGTCGTGAGCCACTTCAACAAGCATCACAAGGGACTGCTCGCGCGGGCTTTGGTGATATCGCGTGCCGAACCGAGCGACGTCAAGGGCGTCGCAAAGGTGGCGTCGAAAGCTGGTTTGCGGGTGGAAATCGCGTCGGAGCGCGAGCTGATCATTCTGACGTAGCTGCACTTCCCCAAGACGATTCTGGGGACGGACGAGCAAAGATAACTGGGCCGGGCAATCCTGCGCCGACCCAGCTATCGCCAAGTCATCGTGCGACAGTGGCGTCCTTCACGGTCTCGTACATCGTCGCAAGCGCACGCGCGCAGTCATTCCGGGTGTAGCCGAGCAGCGCGGTGTCCTCGGCAGCCGGCTCGTACGCAATGACGTTGCCGCGTCCCTGGACGATATAGCTGTCCGGGAGAATCGGGTGCTCCTCGTTGCGTTCTTCGATGACGCGATCGCCGCCAGTGGCAGCAAGAAGCAACTGGAAGTACTGCTGGTACGTAAGGCTCTCGTCGCCGATCAGGTACGCCTTACCCGATTCGGCGTGCTGCAGCGCGCCCCAGATTGCCTCCGCGAGCGAGCGCACCGACATGAAGTTTGTGCCGCCAGCCGGTGCAAAATCGGGAATCTGCGCCTCGTTGCCCGCAGCCCACGAGAACATCTTGCGGTAACGCTTCGCTGACGCTCCGCTGATAGTGCCGAGAATGGAAGGCGGATTCAGGGTCGAGACATTGAAAGTCTCGTCGGCTAGCGCGCGAGCTCCCTCGTCTGCAGCTTTTCGCGCTGCGATGTACGGCATCGTCTCCGCCATCTCAGGACGCAGGTGGTGGTAGTAGCTACCGACCTGAACGAACCGGGCAACGCCGGCTTCCTTGGCCAGCGCCGCAAACCGCGGCACCCCACCGGACTGCGTCTTCTCCCAGAACTCTGCCTCGTCGACGCCGCGGCCCATGTGGCGCACGTCCTGTCCGGCGGCAAAGACGATGGCCTCGAACGGCGCAAGCTGCGCGGCCGTAAAGGTCTGCTCTGTGTAGTCACCGAGCAAGACCGGGAAGTCCCCAACGGGAGAGTCGTCGGTAAGCGGATTACGCGCGGCCACCGTAACGTCGTTACCCATCTCGCGCAGATAAAGTGCCGTGTTGGCACCGATCATGCCAGTTCCGCCGACAACCAGGATTTTCATAAAACCTCTTCTTTATAGGGGAAATGCTCCAATCCGAATCTAGGAAAATTCCGCTCACTCGGGAGTCACTGCTCTCACCGAGCGGGACCGAGAATCCGACAAATCGCCGTCATTCGACGTGAAATCGCCTTTGCCACCGGAAATTGTGATCGAACGGAACCTGTCCGAACAGTCGATCAACCCTGGTCGATGTACGACTCGAGTTGGTCGCGCTCACTCTGCAATTCGTCGATCCGACTCTTCACGACGTCACCGATGCTGACGATGCCGAGCAAGCTTCCGTCCTCGATAACCGGCACGTGACGGATACGACGCTCGGTCATGATCGCCGCAATGCTGTCCACCGAATCGGCAGGCACGCAGGTGAACATGAGAGCAGTCATCACATCGGATACTTCGGTGGACAGCAGTTCCGGGCCACGCTCGTGGAGGCGTCGCACAACGTCACGCTCGGAGATGATTCCGACTACCGCGTCGTTGTCCAGGACGACCATGGCACCGATGTTGTGGCGGGCGAGGTCGCACAGTAACGCGTTCACCGTGGCATGGGCGTCGATCGTGACAATGCTGTTGCCCTTGTTGCGCAAGATATCCGCAATCCGCATCGTGGCACTCCGATCATGTAAAGAATCTCGGCTCCCCTTGCAACGATCGTAGCCAGTAAAGACTCTCAAAAATAGGGCCTGATCAGTCGATACCCTGAGCAACCTTCTCGGCAGCCTGCGCCTGCGCAACGTCAGCGGGTGTGAACTTGATGAACAGGGCGGAGATTGCGGCAAGCGCCGCGAAGATCGCGCACCCGAACAGAGCGAAGACGTATCCCTCGCTCAAGGCCGACAACTGTGCCTCGTTCATGTCTGCGGCAACACCGCTGACACCGCCGAGCGAGAGTGTGCGAGACGTCGCCATTGCTCCCACGACAGCCAAGCCGACCGGGCCGAAAAGTACCTGCGCAACCTGGGCGATAGCGGTGAGTGGGCCGATGTCCTGCGAGCCGACTCCCGCGATCGCGCACAGCGGCAGCGGCACGACTGCCAGTCCGACGCCGAAGCCGATACCGACAACAAGCACAAACAGATTGCCCATGTACGTGGTGGATTGGTCGAGCGTCGAACCGTAGAGAAGTCCGAGGAACGTCATTACCGCACCGGTGACGATCAACCAGCGAGCCTGCACCCGAACCACCAGTTTGGACGCGACAAATGCTGCGGCGCCCAACCCGAAGGCGAACGGAACAAAGGCCAGACCCGCGTGGAGCGGGCTGTAACCGAGAATGTCCTGGACGAAGAGAGCCACGAACGGGGCCAGCGAGAACATCACCGCACCCATCAATGCGAGCGAAATGAACGTGAAGACGCGATTCTTGTTCTTGAACAGACTGAACGGCAGTAGTGGATTCTCGGCACGGCGCTCAACCATCAGGAAGATGACGAACAATGCGACGCCGCCGATGAGCGCACCCAGCACCGGCGCGCTGGTCCAGCCCATTTCGGGTCCCTCGGTAAATCCGAAGACAATTCCGGTACAGCCGAGCGTCGCGAGGATCGCTCCCGGTACATCCAACGCCAGCCGCTCCGCCCCCGTTTCCACCAAGGCACCGAACGCGAGCGCGATGATCAACAGGCCGATCGGCACGTTGATCAGGAAGATCCATCGCCACGACACCTCGGTGAGTGCGCCGCCGATGATCAGGCCCGTGACGGATCCGATGCCCGTCATCGCGGCAAAGATAGCGATCGCCTGATTCCTGACGGGTCCCGGCGCAAACGTGGTTGCCACCAGAGCCAATGCCGTCGGCGACGCAATTGCCGCGCCGACACCTTGGAGGGATCTCGCCGCGATCAGCATCGCTTCGTTGGTGGCCAGACCGCACGCCAGGGATGCGAGCGTGAACAGGATGACGCCGCTGAGGAAGACCTTCTTACGCCCGAAGGTGTCGCCGAGTCGACCGCCCAACAGCATCAAACCGCCGAAGGTAAGCGCGTACGACGTGATGACCCAGTTGCGTCCGGAATCGCTGAGGTCGAGATCCTCCTGGATCCGAGCGAGTGCCAGTGAAGCGACGGTGCCGTCGAGCACCATCATCAACTGCATACCGCTCAAGACGATGATGGCCAGACCGAACGCCCGGGTGGTCACGGGGTATTTCACAGCAAGGTTTTCGGACCCACCGGCATTTTCGGATCTCAGGGAATCAGACACAGGGCCTCACGTTACCCAGCGTCGACGGAAAAGCTCGTCACCGGTCCGATACCCAGCCGGCGTAAGGCTCGATCTCGTCGCTCTTGGCCAGCACTGCGAGGGTAGCGAGACCACCCCGGTGATCCCCGGCACAACCGTAAAGAAACTCCATGGATAGCCCAAATTGAACCAAAATGCAGTAGCTTAGGCTTGCCTCTGCTAGCTTAGGCTAACTTACTCGAGTATGTGTTCGACGGATCGTGCTGTGACTGCGATTGTCGCCAGAAGGAAAGAAGAACGATGCGAGCGTTGAGCAGGGCTGCTTTCGCGACTATGGCCGTCGCCGTGGCATTGACGACATCGGTGAGCGTCGCCATCGCGGCCCCCGGAACCTCAGGTGACGCCCCGGCCGCCCCCGCTATCTCGGGTACTCCGGATACGACGGTCTCGAAGACGACCGGACTGAATGTCAGCGGTGAAACCATCACCGTCTCGGGTACCGGATTCTCCGGCAGCGAGCCCGGCATCTATGTCGGCCTCGTTCAGGACAACAAGTTCTCGGCCACCGACGCCAGCGCCTGGATGACGACCGCATTCATCCGTCCCACCCAGATTACCGGCGGCGAGTGGTCGATACCGGTTGAAGTCAAGGCCATTGCGGGTGCCTCGGACTGCACCGAGAATTCCTGCTCGATCTACACCGTCGCGGCACACGGCTCGAGTGACCGCAGCCAGGACACCCAGACGCCGGTGACCTTCGCAGCTGCACCGACAACGACAACCACCACGAAGCCGCCGACGACAACGAAGCCTCCCACCACGACCACCAAGCCGCCGACCACCACCGAAGATCCCGAACCGACGATCGACGTTCCGGTCATCACCACCACCAAGAAACCGACGACGCCGACCGGCGGGCCGAGCGTGAGTGCGGACCGAACCAGCGGACTGAACGCGGCGGGCGACACGATCAGCATCAGCGGCAGCGGATTCTCGACCTCGGGAACGGGCATCTACATCGGCGTGGCGCAATCGAACCGGTACTCGTCCACCGATGCCTCGGTCTTCCAGGACGCGAAGTTCATCAAGCCCACCGATATGCCCGGCGGTTCCTGGTCGACGTCACTCAACGTGTCGTCCATTTTCACCGGTAGCGACTGCCAGGCCAACGCCTGCGCCATTTACACCCTCGCAGCACACGGTTCGAGCGACCGCAGCCAGGACACCTCCACCCCCATCAGTTTCGTCGGCACCCCGGCGCCCGGTGCAACCACCGGACCAGGAACCGGCACAGGTGCCGGGACTGGCACCGGGACTGGTGCCGGCGCGATAACGACCAATAGCGCCCTGTCGGTGACACTTTCGAAGTCCACTGACATCACGCCTGCTGGTGAAACTGTCACTATTTCCGGTTCCGGGTTCTCCGGCGCATCGCCCGGCCTCTATGTCGGAATGGTCCAGGACAACGTCTTCAGCGCCACCGATGCCTCGGTCTGGATGACAACAGCCTTCCTCAAGCCTGAGGCAATCTCGGGCGGCAACTGGTCCACCACCATGGAACTTGCAGCCGTCCAGGGCAACTACGACTGCATCAAGAACACGTGCTCGATCTATACCGTCGCCGCTCACGGCTCGAGTGACCGCAGCCAGGACAGCCGCACCCCGGTGGGCTTCGTCGGCGGCGTCGCGCCGGGTACTGTCACGGCGCCTCCGGCCAATAACGGTGCCGCCAACAGCGACGCCGCAAAGACTGGAGCCGTGACCCTGTCCAAGTCGAGCGGCGTCAAGATCGAGGGCGAAGAGATCACCATCTCGGGCACCGGATTCTCCGGTGCGCAGCCGGGCATCTACGTCGGTCTCATCCAGGACGACAAGTACTCCACCACCGATGCCGGTGCCTGGATGACCACGGCTTTCATCCTCCCGAGCAAGATCAAGGACGGCGCGTGGTCTACCACCATGAAGATCATGGCAGTCAAGGGCGACTCCGACTGCACCAAGAACACGTGCTCGATCTACACCGTCGCCGCCCATGGCTCGAGCGACCGCAGCCAGGACACGAAGACTCCTGTCTCCTTTGGCGACAACCCGTCGGAGTCCGACGCATTGGCGGCCGGAGCTCCGGGTGACTCGAATGCAGCGATCCGCAACCTCGCAGACTCGTTCTCGGGAGGCTACGGCTGGATCGCGCCACTGGTGGTCGGCAGCCTCATCGGAGCCGGAAGTGCGATAGCAACGGCCTTCGCGCTCCGCCGCCGAACCTAGAACCAGGTTTCTCGCACCGGTCGGATGGCTCGACGCGAGCCGTCCGACCCGCAAAACCAATTGCATGACATGACAACGGATTCCCTGAATCGGGGCCGGCGTTCAGCGCTGCCCACCCGTGCAGAACCAGCACGAATTCTGTTGTCCCACAAGGTGGATCGCAACTAGACAACCGTTCATTAATTAGGCTAGCTTTACCTAACTTAGTTCGAATCAGGCCGCCAAAAGGGCGACTCACACAAGAGAGCAGGACCATGCGCGTATTCAGCAAGGTAGCGATCATCACCGCAGCCACCGCAATCGCCGCGACGATGTCGATGGGCGTAGCCGGAGCACAGATCACGCCGTTCGGCGGACTCAACACCGGCTCGCTGGGCAGCCTCGGCGGTAGCGAACCTGAAGAGCCCGCAGACCCCACACCGGCGGTCACCCTGTCGAAGGCAACCGACCTCACTGCTGCCGGCGAGACCATCACCGTCTCGGGCACCGGATTCTCCGGCGCCGGATCCGGCCTTTACGTCGGACTCATCCAGGACAACAAGTACTCCGCCACCGACTCCACCGCCTGGATGACCACCGCCTGGCTCAAGACCGGCGACATCGTCGACGGTAAGTGGACCGCCACCGTCGATGCAGTCGCCGTCAAGGGCGCGTCGGACTGCCTCGCCAACACCTGCTCGATCTACACCGTCGCCGCCCACGGATCGGCAGACCGCACCCAGGACACCAAGACCCCCGTCACCTTCAAGGCACCCGTGGTTGTTCCGACCGGACCGGCAGTCACAGCGTCGAAGACCTCCGGCATCGCCGCTGCCGGTGAAACCATCACCCTCTCCGGCACCGGATTTGCCAGCACCGGCCCCGGCATTTACGTCGGCCTCGTCCAGGACAGCAAGTTCTCCGTCACCGACGCCGGAGCATGGATGACCACCGCATTCATTCGCCCGACCCAGATCGTCGATGGCGCTTGGACCGCCACCGTCGACGCCGCAGCCATCAAGGGTGAGTCGAACTGCCTCGTCAGCGCCTGCTCGTTCTACACCGTCGCAGCACACGGCTCGGCTGACCGCAGCCAGGACACCAAGACCCCCGTCGCTTTCACAGCGCCAGCGTCCATCGTCGCCGCAATTCTCACCGGTGCCGCGCTCTAGCCCGACACCACCTTCACAAATAGGTCTGGCCTTCACTCTACCGAGTGAAGGCCAGACCTTTTGTGGTGCAACGTGTTACCCGGCGAGCGAGAATCCCGCAGTCGGTCCGATCACAACAATTGCCGGAGGCTTGATCTCCTCGTCCTTGACCCGCGCAGCGACAGTCGCCAGGTCGGCCCGGACCTCACGCTGAGTGCGCAACGTACCTTCCTGGATCACGATCACCGGAGTGCTCGCGGGGCGCCCGCCGTCGATCAGAGCCGCGGCAAACAACTCGATGCGCTCGACTGCCATCAGCAGAACGATTGTGCCCCGCAACTTCGCCAGAGCAGACCAGTCGACCAACGAATCCGGGTGGTCCGGAGCAACATGACCGCTGACAACCACGAACTCGTGGGTGACGCCGCGATGTGTGACTGGAATACCGGCCGCCGACGGTACGGAAATCGCGCTCGTAATTCCCGGCACAACCGTCACCGGGACACCTGCTACGGCACAGGCTTCGAGCTCTTCGTAGCCACGGCCGAACACGTACGGATCGCCGCCCTTGAGCCGAACGACAAACTTTCCGGCTTTGGCATTGTCGATCAGCGCAGCGTTGATGGCTTCCTGAGCCATGGCCCGGCCGTACGGAATCTTCGCGGCATCGATCACCTCGACGTCGGGACCGAGTTCCGCCAGCAGTTCCGGCGGTGCCAGGCGGTCGGCGACGACGACATCGGCACGCGCCAACAGTCGTCGGCCACGCACAGTGATCAGGTCAGGATCACCGGGGCCACCGCCGACGAGCGCCACGCCAGGCGCAGCAGGCTCGGCGGTATCCGCGAGAAGACCCGATTGCAGCCCTTCGACCACGGCGGTGCGAACAGCTGCCGAACGACGATGATCGCCGCCGGCCAGGATTCCGATGCTCATACCGTCGTACTCGGCGCTGGCCGGCGTGACGGCCGTACCATGCTTCGCGTTGTCCGCGCGCACACAGAAGATGCGACGACGCTCGGCCTCCGCGACGATCGCCGCGTTGGTCTCCGGTTCATCCGTCGATGCGATGGCATACCAGGCACCGTCGAGGTCGCCGTCCTGGTACGGACGCTCGTCGACCGTGATCTGGCCGGCCGTCGCCATACCCTCGATTGCCGGTGTGACCGCACGGCTGATGACGTGCACGCGGGCGCCCGAGCTGATCAGCAAGCCGAGTCGGCGCTGGGCAACCGTCCCGCCGCCGAACACGACAACGCGTCGATCGGTCAGGTTAAGTCCGACCAGGTAGTTGGTCTCGTCTGCGGTGGGCTCGCTCACTCGCACTCCATTCATTTCTGGATCGTTGTACACGCTGGTAGAACTTTACGGGCAGCAGCCACGGTCACCGCATCAGTGGAAGTCTTCCTCACGATCAATTGCCCGTGATCGGCGGCAAGGATTGCGGCAGCTTCCGCCACACTCGGCGTGCCTGCCATCTGCTCGACGCGCCAGGACGGAGACGGAACAGTCACTGCAGCAAGGACTTCCGGTTCGAATGCGATGATCGGAATCGACAGCATATCGGCGGCGGCGATAAGCACGGGTGACGCTGCTTTACTCGTCACGGTGGCGAGTCCCGCGATCGAATTACCTTCAGGGGCAACGGCACGTACTGCGGTCACTACGTCTACGACGGTCGCCGACTGCGTGAACCCCACTCCGACGAACAACTCAGGCACGGGCGGCGTCCACAAACCGTGCGATCGACGTCGGCTGCCCCGCCGGATGTGTGTGCAGATAGGAGGCATGCACACCGCCGCGAACAAAGCCCTCGCGCTTGGTTCCGCCGTCCCAGGGCCGCCAACCCCAGGCACCGGCGTACCCGTCCGCCGACTCCGAATCCAGCGAAGTCCGGTGGAACTCGTGCCCCGCAACCCTGGTTCCCGCTTCGAGCAGGCTCGAATCCCCCAGCGCAACTGCTGCCCGGTATCCGAGAGTCAGTTTCTTGCCGAAACGTGCGTCGACGCCGATCACACCGGCCATCTCATGCCCGTCGAGACTGCGGGCGAGGTACAGGAGGCCCGCGCACTCGGCGTGAATCGGGGCGCCACCGTCGGCGAGGGCTCGAACCTGCTGCAGCAAAACGGTATTGGATGCCAGATCAACGGCATGTTCTTCGGGAAATCCGCCGGGTAGAACCAATGCCGCCGCGCCGGAGGGCAATTCATCCTTGAGAGGATCGAAGACCTGTACGTCGGCGCCCGCCGCGACGAGCAGTTCCCGATGCTCGGCATATCCAAAGGTGAAGGCCGGCCCGCCGGCCATCGCAACCACAGGCCTCGAAGCGCGATGGTCCCCCACTTCCACGGCAGGGTCCCAGGAGGCTTCGCTGACCGTCGAGGTAGCCAAAGTGCGCACGACATCAAGATCTACGTGCGTTGCAATCAACTCCGACATCGCATCGACTGCCGCTACCGCTGCCGCTCCGTGTTCGGCCGCCGGAATCAATCCGAGGTGGCGGGAGGGTACTTCCAACTCGGCCAGGCGCGGAACGACACCGAGAACCGGGATCCCGACCTTGTCGCACGCGTGTCGCAACACCTGCTCATGACGGGCGCTGCCGACGCGGTTGAGAATCACTCCCCCGATGCGCACACTCGCGTCGTAGGTCGCGAAGCCGTGCAGCACCGCGGCGAGGCTTTGACTGTGGCCGCGGGCATCGATCACCAGGACAACCGGCGCGCCGAGAATCCCGGCTACCTGCGCCGTCGAACCCTCGGCTGATGCCTGCGAGTTGGCCTCGTCGATCTTGCCGTCGAACAGGCCCATGACACCTTCGACGACCGCGACATCGCAACCTGCGGCGCCGTGGTTGTAGAGCGGTGCGATTCGGTCCGCGCCCACCAGAACTGTGTCGAGATTGCGTCCCGGCCGCCCCGCGGCAAGTCCGTGATAGCCGGGGTCGATGTAGTCGGGGCCCACTTTGAAAGGTGCGACACTGCTGCCGGCACGCCGGAGCGCCCCGATCAATCCCGTTGCCACCGTAGTCTTTCCGCTACCAGAGGCGGGTGCGGCGATGACAACTGCAGGAGTAGACGAACTCACCATTCGATGCCCCGTTGGCCCTTCCGGCCCGCGTCCATCGGGTGCTTGACCTTGGTCATCTCGGTGACGAGATCAGCCGCGTCGATCAAAGCCTGTGGCGCATCACGTCCGGTGATGACGACGTGCTGATTGCCCGGTCGGTTGCGCAGCGTCTGCACAACCTCGTCGACGTCGACCCATCCCCACTTGAGGGGGTACGTGAACTCGTCGAGCACGTAGAAGCGGTGTTCCTCGTTGGCGAGGCGGCGGGCAATCTCCTGCCACCCTTCTGCAGCGGCAACCGCATGATCTTCTTCGCTGCCGGCCTTTCGGGTCCAGGACCAGCCTTCGCCCATCTTGTGCCACTGCACCGGACCGCCGACGCCGGTCTCGTCGTGCAGGTTTCCGAGCGCGCGAAACGCAGCTTCCTCGCCGACCTTCCACTTCGCGCTTTTCACGAACTGGAAGACGCCGATGTCGAAACCCTGATTCCAGGCGCGCAGTGCCATACCGAATGCTGCGGTGGACTTGCCTTTGCCCGGTCCGGTGTGGACTGCCAGCACCGGCGCGTTACGACGCTGACGCGTGGTCAAGCCGTCGTCGGGAACTGATTCGGGAACGCCCTTGGGCATGATGATCTCCTGAGGAAGAAACGTTAGGCTGCAGCGCGGACGACGCCCGCGACCTGCTGCGCTGACAATTCGGCAAGGCGGACGCATCCGCCGCGTAATTCTCGGGCCAGTTCGGCGGCCAATCCCAAACGGACAAGACCGGTTTCGCAATCCACGACGATCGATGCCACCGAGGCATCGGCGAGTAGGTGCGCGGCGACCCTGGCGCGGTGCAGTGCATCCTTGCCGCCGGTAGCGCGGCCGTCGGTGAGAGCGACTACCAGTGCGCGGCGCTGCGGATCGCGAAGCCGTTCACGCAGAACAACCTCCCGAGCTCGCAGGAACCCTTCTGCCAGTGGCGATTTACCGCCCGTCCGCATGGATTGCAGCCGACGAACAGCAATGTCCACCGACGACGTCGGCGGCAGTACGATTTCTGCCTCGCGCCCGCGCACCGTAATCACGGCAACCTTGTCGCGGCGCTGATACGCGTCACGAAGAAGCGAAACCACCGCGCCCGTGACGGCAGACAGGCGATCACGCGCCGCCATCGAACCCGATGCGTCGACAATAAAGACGATCAGATTGCCTTCTCGCCCTTCACGAATCGCGCCCCGCAGATCCGTCGGCGCCAACCGAAGCCGTCCTGTGGTGCGGCCTCGGGCAACCTGGGATTCCGCAGCCGCAAAGACCGTACTTGTCAGGTGCAATCCGTGGCCACGATCGGAAGTGGACCGCACGACCCGTCCACGCGAAGACAGTGACCGCGAACGGCGTCCGGGCGCACCTTCGCCCACACCGGGAACTTCGAGGAGCTTGGTGGCAAATTGACTGCTCGGTGGAGCCGAGGGTCGGTCGGCGGCACGCACTCCCCCACCGGGACCGTCAGGATCCTCCGGGCCGTCATCGTCAGGTCCGTCATCGTCGGGGCCAGAATCCTTCGGGCCACCGTCGTCAGGGCTACCGTCTTCAGGCTCGTTCCCGGCTTCCGGATTTTCGGGAGGCTCAGGCTCACCAGCACGCGCATCTTCGTCTGCCTGCTGCATCGCGTCATCCAACTGCTGCTGATCGAGGCCCGGCTCATCGAACGGGTCGCGTCGACGACGATGTGGCAGAGTCAATTCCGCGGCAACCCGGACGTCTTCTTCGGTAACCTCGGTGTCCCCACGCCACGCGGCATGGGCGGTAGCGGTGCGAGCGAGAACCAGATCGGCACGCATACCGTCGACGTCGAAAGATGCGCAAAGTGACGCAATTCTGCGCAACTCACGGTTACTCAACTCCACGGAATCCAATTGCCCACGTGCCGCAAGAATTTCGGCCGCCAGTTCCTGATCGGCCGGCGCGTAGCGAGCCGCAAAAGCCTGCGGGTCGCGTTCGTAGTCGAGCCTGCGGCGCACAACGTCCATGCGCACGTCCACATCCCGGGACGCTACGACATCCACTGCGAGACCGAAACGATCCAGCAACTGTGGACGCAGTTCTCCCTCTTCGGGATTCATGGTTCCCACGAGAACGAACTTCGCCGCATGTGAGTGCGAGATTCCGTCACGTTCGATGTGCACCCGGCCCATTGCTGCGGCGTCGAGAAGAACGTCCACCAGATGATCGTGGAGCAAGTTCACTTCGTCGACGTACAGAACGCCCTGATGGGCTGCGGCCAACAAACCGGGCTGGAAAGCTCGTTCACCGTCGCGAAGGACCTTCTCGAGGTCGATCGAGCCGATCACCCGATCTTCCGTCGCACCGACGGGAAGTTCCACCAGCCGCGCGGGACGGCTGACACCGGCGGCGTCGACAGCCGGCAGCAGCGCCGTCAAAGCGCGCACCACCGTGGACTTGGCCGTTCCCTTTTCGCCGCGAACCAGCACACCGCCGATTCCCGGGTGCACCGCACACAGGATCAACGCCAGCCTCAATTGGTCCTGGCCTACAACGGCGCTGAACGGAAAACCCGCTACCGCCGTCTGATCATCTTCTACACGCACGTCGACATCCCTCCACCTCTCGGTTTCCTCGCCGAGAACTTGGCTTCATCCGAATGTCGCGGCAACCTGGCTGAGATCTCGTTTCGCAGACGAGATCTTTCACAGTGGCGGGACCGCGCCTGAATCGAACAGGACTTCCCCGCGAGCATTCGGTATCGAAAAAACCCTAGTCGGCTCACTTTTCAGCGAGCCGACCAGGGTCAATTGTCGCGGCGCGACCAGGGTCAATTGTCTTACAGAACTAGCTGGCGACTACAAACGCTTCGCCGCCGCCACGACGCATCGGAGTGTGGGGAATTCCGTCCTCGAGGAACTCTTCACCGTCTGTCTTGAAGCCGTGCTTGCTGTACATCTCGACCAGATAGGTCTGGGCGTTGATGCGGCAAGGGGCTTCGCCGACCTCGGCGAGCGCTGCCTGCAGCAACCGCGTCGTGTGACCTTTGCCACGAGCCGAACGAGAAGTGCAGAGTCGTCCGATTCGGAAGCTCTTCTTGCCGTCGTCATGCTCTTCGAGAAGACGAAGGGTGCACACCACTTGGCCGTCCTGTTCGAGCCAGAAGTGGCGCGTCTCCGTCAGCAGGTCACGCCCGTCCAGCTCGGGATACGGGCAAGCCTGCTCGACGACAAAGACCTCCACCCGAAGCTTCAACAACTCGTAAAACGTCTTGTTGTCGAGATCGAGTGCCCACGAACGCTTGAGTGCTGCTGTTGCCGTCATGGACTGGACTATCACACAGTTGCTGCAGTATCCGCGACCGGAGAAGACCCGGTTGCGGCGGCCGAGTCGAGCTCGAGCACCTTCGAAGACCAATCCCACACCTGGTCGAACAGGCCCTCGTTGTCGGCGAGCTTGACGCCGATGGACGGGATCATCTCGCGAAGCTTGCCCTTCCATCCCTGGAACTCAGTCGGGAAGCAGCGCTCGAGGACGTCGAGCATGGCCGGAACCGCCGTCGACGCACCCGGGGATGCACCAAGCAGGCCGGCGATCGATCCGTCTTCGGCGGCCACGACGGCGGTACCGAATTCGAGAACGCCGCCCTTGCCCTTGGCCCGGCGGATCACCTGGACACGCTGACCCGCGGTGATGAGCTCCCAATCCTGAGCCTGTGCCTGGGGCGCAAACTCACGGAGGTCGACGATACGGCCGGCTTCGCTCTTGGTGAGCTCGCTGACGAGGTACTTGACCAGGCCGAGTTCGCTGACGCCGACGCCGAGCATCGAGAGGATGTTGTTGGGCTTGACCGAGCCCGGCAAGTCCGTGACGCGACCCTGCTTGAGGAACTTGGGTGACCAGCCGGCGTACGGTCCGAACATCAGTCCCGGCTTGTTGCCGATGACGCGCGTGTCGAGGTGCGGAACCGACATGGGCGGAGCACCGACAGCAGCCTTGCCGTACACCTTCGCGCTGTGCTGCGCGATGAGTTCGGGGTTGGTGCAACGCAGGAACGCGCCGCTGACCGGGAACCCGCCGAAGCCCTTGGCTTCCTTGATGCCCGACTTCTGCAGCAGGTGCAGCGCGCCACCGCCGGCACCCACGAATACGAATCGTGTACGGACGACGCGCTTTTCACCGGTACGCGTGTTTGTGACCTTGACGGTCCACGTCTTGTCGGAGTTCTGCGTCAAGTTGGTGACCTCGTGGCCGAAGTACATCTTGCCGCCGGTCTTGCCGATATGGCCGACGAGCTGCTTGGTGAGCGCTCCGAAATCGACGTCGGTACCGTCCTGGCTCCAGTTGAGGGCAATGGGGTCCGAGAAGTCACGGCCCTTGGACATCAGCGGCAGACGCTTGGTGAACTCGGCCGGATCGTCGATGTACTCCATGCCGCGGAAGAGGGTATTGCCGGCAAGTGCGTCGTAGCGGGCACGCAGGTACTTGGCGTTGGCCTCACCGTGGACAAAACTCACGTGTGCGACGGGATTGATGAATTCCTTGGGCTGTGTCAGGATTCCCTGCTCAACCGCGTGCGCCCAGAACTGGCGGGACACCTGGAACTGCTCGTTGACGTTGACGGCCTTCTTGATGTCGACCGTACCGTCCGGGTTCTCGGGGGTGTAGTTGAGCTCGCAGAGCGCGGAGTGACCGGTTCCTGCGTTGTTCCACGGGTCGCTGCTCTCGGCTGCGACGGCATCGAGGCGCTCGAAGGTCGAGATCGACCAATCGGGCTGCAACTGGCGCAACAGGGCGCCCAGCGTCGCACTCATGATGCCTGCGCCCACGAGCACTACATCCGTCTTCGTCTCTACCGCGTTCTGATTCGACACTGGAGAATCGACTTCCTTGTCATTTGCCGTGCGCGCATCCGCCTGCTGTGTTACGCCGAACAGGTTACCTGGGCGTAAGTGCGCCGTTAACCACACCCAATTGTGCGCTACAACGCGGACGTGAAACGACGATTAGATTGTGATCTGTGACTACATGGGTTCCAGACGTCCTCGGAGACGGATATCAGCAGCTGACCATTCCTCTCGGAACCGATCCGGACGGTGAAGGTGAGGTGGATGCCACACTCGTCCGCTATCAACCGCCAGGCGACGCCGCCCGCGCAACCCGTGCAGTTCTGTATGTACACGGGTTCACCGATTACTTCTTCCAGAAACATCTGGCGGAGCACTTCGCTGCGCAGGGTTACGCGTTCTTCGCGCTGGATCTGCGCAAGTGCGGGCGATCGCTGAAACCGGGCCACACCGCGCACTACGTGTCGGATCTCGCGTTGTACGACGCGGAACTCAACGAGGCACTGCGCATCGTCAATGCCGAAACCGACGGCAGTGAACTGCTGCTGATGGCTCACTCGACCGGCGGATTGATCGTGCCGTTGTGGCTGGACCGACTCCAGCGCAGGCCTGGCGGAACCGCCGGACTCGGCATCGCCGGCATCGTGCTCAACAGCCCGTGGTTCGACCTGCAGGGCCCGCCGATGGTTCGATCTGTCGGCACGGCGGCCATCGATGCCGTGGGCCGAGTGTCCGCGAAGACCGTCATTCCCGGTACCGGATTGCCGACGTACGGCTCGAGCCTGCACGTCTCCGCCAACGGCGAGTGGGACTACAACCTGGACTGGAAGCCGCTGGCCGGTTGTCCCATCACGTTCGGCTGGATGCGAGCAGTTCGCGCCGGACACGCGCAACTGCATCGCGGCCTCGACATCGGAGTGCCCGCACTGGTCCTGCGCTCCAAGAAGTCACAATTCGCCAAGTCCTACAACCCGAGCGTCGACATCGCGGATTCGGTCCTCGACGTGCGGCAGATCGCGCGGTGGGCCGGCTGCCTAGGCGACCGCACTACCATCGTTCCTATCGACGGCGCGCGCCATGACGTCTTTCTCTCCACCGAGAAGCCTCTGGCCGCAGCTTTTTCCGAACTGGATCTGTGGCTGGAGTGGCTCGAAGGCCACCTCGCCGCAGACGCTGACATCACACAGGAGACTGCGCAGTGACGCATTACGACCTTGCCATCATCGGCAGTGGTTCCGGAAACTCGTTGCCCGACGAGCGTTTCGACGGCAAGAAGATCGCCATCCTCGAAGAAGGCACATTCGGCGGCACGTGCCTCAACGTCGGGTGCATCCCGACCAAGATGTTCGTCTACGCCGCCGAGGTTGCCAACACCATCACGCATTCCGAGAAGTTCGGTATCGACGCCACCCTGGACGGCGTCCGCTGGTCGGACATCGTCAAGCGCGTTTTCGGGCGCATCGATCCCATCTCCGCCGGCGGTGAGCGTTACCGCAGCGAGGATCTCCCCAACACAACCGTCTACCGCGGCCACGCCACCTTCACCGGTCCGAAGACCATCGACACCGGTACGGGCGAAACCATCACGGCAGATCAGGTAGTCATCGCGGCCGGGTCGCGCCCGATCATTCCCGCGGAGATCTCCGCGAGCGGTGTGAAGTACTACACCAACGAAGACATCATGCGTCTGCCGGAACTTCCCGAGCATCTTGTGATCGTCGGCTCCGGATTCATCGCTACCGAATTTGCACACGTGTTCTCCGCGTTGGGTTCTCGCGTCTCTATCATCGGCCGCAGTGGGCGGCTGCTGCGTCATCTGGACGACGAGATCTCGGAGCGTTTCACCGAACTCGCGACAAAGAAGTGGGATGTCCACCTCGGCTCGCCGATGCAATCCGTCAAGGCTGACGGCGACAACATCGCCGTCGAGCTGGAAAACGGCACGGTCGTTTCCGGCGACGTCCTCCTGGTTGCGGTGGGCCGCAAGCCCAACGGCGATCTTCTCGGCCTCGACAAAGCCGGCATCGAACTCGACGACAAGGGTTCCATCGTCGTCGACGAGTACCAGCGCACCAGCGTTGAAGGCGTCTACGCGCTCGGCGACGTCTCCTCGCCGTATCAGCTCAAGCACGTCGCCAACCACGAGATGCGGGTCGTGCAGCACAACTTGCTGCAGGACGCCTGGAACGACACGTCGGAGCTTCGCAGCACCGATCATCGGTTCGTCCCGGCTGCGGTCTTCACCGACCCCCAGATCGCCGACGTCGGTATGACGGAGAAGCAGGCCCGCGACGCCGGACTCGACATCACCGTGAAGGTCCAGGCCTACGGCGACGTCGCCTACGGCTGGGCGATGGAAGACCAAGAAGGCATCTGCAAGGTCATCGCGGAGCGCGAGACCGGACGTCTCCTCGGCGCCCATGTCATGGGCACCCAGGCGCCCACTGTCATCCAGCCGCTCATCCAGGCCATGAGCTTCGGGCTGTCCGCTCAGGACATGGCACGGGGCCAGTACTGGATCCACCCAGCTCTGGCCGAGGTAGTCGAGAACGCACTGCTCGGACTCGACATCTGATCGGCTTTCAACAGAAAAGGCGGGCACTCCCATTGTGGAGTGCCCGCCTTTGTCGTCTGTCAGATGTTTACCAGGAACTGGTGCGAAGCACGATCTCCGTCGCGAGTTCTGCGGGCGCCGACTTCACGATGTCGTCAACACCGGGCACTTCGGCCACCCGGAAATCGGAGTACACGAACCGGCCGCTGGCGTCCGCCAGTGCACGTCCGGCACTACCCACAACAATGGTCGTCGGCACCTCGACCGGAGGAACTCCAACAGCGTCACTGGCCGCCGGATGACCACGATCCACCGAAATCAGACTCGCAAACCGTCCGAACTGACGTGCCGCCAACAACCACGCAAGATCCGCGCCCTCCCGGTGCCCCACCAAATTCACCCACGCAATGTTCAACTCGTCCAGAAGGACCACAGCAGTCGTTTCGTCGAGATTCTCGATCGATTCCACCGCTACGGTGCGCAAATCCGAATTGTGCAGCCGTTCACACACTTTGTCGTACACATCAACAGGATCACCCTTGCCCGGAAGCAACAGAACCGCATGCTTGCTGACCGGTCCGTCGATCCGAACGGTGCACGACCCCTTGCCCACCGCTACTCGAGTCAGTTCCATGAAAGGAAACGGTACGCGATCCAATCTCCGCGGCTGCGAGCAGCGGACCGAATACGACCGGTTGTTCCTCAAACCCTGCCGGCCCTCAAACCCTGCCGGCCCTCAGCCCCTGCCAGCACTCACAGTCCGGCAAAGACGAACGGTTCAGCCTGCGCAAACTGATCAGTCGAATCTCCCGAATAGACGATGCTCTCGTTCGGCCCGAGGTCAAGCTTGCGTACTCCCGACCCCTCACTCAGATCGATCGATGACACGTCCACCCAGAAAGTGTTCGGCGTCATCGCCGACTCGAAGAAGTACAGCCCGCGTTTGTGGTCGACGACGGTGCGCCACCGCGTCGACGAGATATTCGGCTCGTCGGGAGTTGAAATACCCAGGGGCACGGAGACATTCCTGATGACACTGAACGTCGCGGCCAACGCGGTCCGAGCGTCGTCGGTCTTCGGAATTGCGTCGACGTAGAAGGAGGCCCGCGCAAATCGGTCCGCAGCACGATTGGTTCCGGGCAACATGACGGTTCCGTTGATCTGCTTCCAGTACTCGTTGACGGCGAGTTGCTTGTCGAAGATCGGGGAATTGGTCATCACCTGGTAGTCCCGGTTGTGATGAATTGTCGGACGGCCATCGATGTATTCGACGATCGCACTGTCACCGCCGGCATCCGAGAGCGACATGTGCAATGTCGCAAGCCGGTCTTCTCCGGGAACGGACGCGGTCACAAGTGTGAAGGGTTCCGCCGCTAATGCCTCGACGGCTTCTTTCACACTCGCGTATCGATCCAGCACGTACTGAGCCCACAGCGCGATGGACAAGCCGGGCGTCGATCCATCATAGGTTGGGTACTCGGACTCGACCAGCCACAGCAGATTCGCCGAGAGCCCCGCATCGTTCACCCCGTCCGTCGTGCACAAGTCGTAGGCGGTGGCAATAACGCTGCCGTACAACGATGTCCACGTTATCGAACTCGGCCCGGCGCACCCCGCACGCTCCATGCCACGGGGAAACGCCCACAGGTTGGTTCCGAGATCGACCTTCCAATCCATCGATCGGGCCGTGATCACAGTGTCGTTCGGCCCCAGATATACCAATCGCGTACACATCGAAAAATCTGTCCCTTCGGCTACAAGCTACGGCGTGACGATATTGAAGCTGGGATCGAAGGTATCCAACAACTCTCCCAACGTCTTCAATGCCGAGTCGTCGCCGTCGAGCGAGATCTTCCCGGCCCGAGCCAACTCAGGCGCTGCACCGGGTTGCAAAAGTGCACCGATCAGCGCAGGTTTCGGTCCCGACACCGTCAGATGTGTGTTCGACGCCGCTCCCCGCCTAGCGTTGAGTACGCCACGCTTGACCCACGTAGTCCACGTCTCGTTGTCGTGATCGGTAAACACGAAATCGATGCGGAGATCGACATCAGCCGCCTGGTCCCCGATGAGATGTACTGCGACGAAGTCGAACAGGATGTCGATGGGCATCGCGAGGACACTGTCCTCACTCGCCGTGATGTAGGGCGGAGGTTGCGAGCCTTCACGTAATTCCAGGGCGGCCGACAGGTAGATTCCGCGCCACTGCGGCCCTTCGGCTTGATACCCCATCTGCTCGTAGACGTCGGCCTGGAGGTTCTTCGCCTCGGTGTTCTCCGGTTGCGCGAACACCAACTTGTGCAGGATCTCAGCGGCCCAGCGGTAGTCTCCCGCATCGAAAGCCCGCTTACCCTCGTCCAGAATCTTCTGTGCACCAAGGAGATCGACAAACCGTCTGGACGACTCCACCGGTGGATGCGGATGGAGCGACACCGGATCGCCGTCCCACATTCCCAACTCCTTGGTGTAGACGGCTCGAACGTCGTGGTGCAGGGTTCCGTGATATCCGCGGTTGTACCACTTACGGCCGAGTTCCTCCGGTAGCTCGATGACCTCGGCAGCTTCGAGTGGTGTGTACCCCTTGTTTGCCAGACGCAGTGCTTGGTCGTGAATGTATTTGTATGTGTCTCTTTGGGATTCGATGAACGGCACCAGGTTCTCGTTGCCCCACACCGGCCAGGTGTGCGGACCGTAGTGAACTGCTGCGTCGTCTCCCCATCGTTCAAGAGTCTCATCCAGATATCGGGCGAAGTTGCGGGCGTCGCGCGTACGTGCCCCGCGCAATGTCTGGATGTTGTGGAGCGAATGATTGGCGTTCTCCGCACAGGTCAGCGCTGCGAGTTCGGGGATCCAGATGTGCATTTCCTCCGGAGCCTCGGTGTCGGGTGCGTAGAGGAATTCGAACTCCAGACCGGCAATTTCTCGTTTCGTTCCGGTCTCGGTGATGCTGTCCGTGGGGGAAATGTACGAGACCAGTGGACCTTTGGTGCTGATCGTTCCGATCCCGCACGTAACCATCCCCTTCGGCCCGAGGTCGAGCAGTCCGCCGAATGCGTAGAACGAACGCCTGGCCATGGCATTACCCGCAACCACGTTCTCACCGATTGCGAACTTGTCGAACGACGCGATCGTGCCTGGCGCGATGATCGGCACCTTCCCCGACGCGACGTCGTCGACATCGACGATTCCCTTGACGCCGCCGTAGTGGTCGATGTGTGTGTGCGTGTAGATAATTGCCGCCACCGGTTTGTCGCTGACGTGCTCACGAATCATCTTCATGCCCTGGCGCGCCGATTCAACGCCCGCCATGCAATCGATGACGATCAGGCCCTCATCGCCTTCTACGACCGTCAGGTTGGCGAGGTCGTTGTTTCGCACCTGATACAGGCGATCCGTGACTTGGTACAGCCCGCCCCGGCGCATCAATTGGCCCTGACGCCACAAGCTCGGATTGACGGTATCCGGCGCAGAAGTGTCGTCGGTGAGGTACGCCATCGCCTCCGGGTCGAACACCACGTGACCGTCATCGCCGAACACCTTTCCCGGCAACGGAGCGATCAAGCCACGATCCGCATCCACGAAATCTTGCCGGTCCTCCATGGCATACCGCGCGACGGCTTCGCGATTCACCGTCACAGTGGCCGGTGCTGCGTCCTGATGGTTCTGGCACATGGCACTCCCCGTTCGGTTACGGCGTTCGGTTACACCCACATCTCTATCCGGCCGGAGGGTTCGTTGGAATCACCCGTACTGGGTGAACCACCGCCGAGTGAGCCGATGCACCGGCGATGACAAGAACCACCAACCCACACCCGACAACGAGCATCCACCCCGCGTGTGATGCCTGCGCGACGTCCGACTCGACAGTGTTCGCGACAAAGCCGCCGGCCAATGCGACGCCGAGAGCAGCGCCGAACTGTCGTGCACTGGAAGTGATTCCACCGGCAAGTCCGGCTTGCGATTTCGGCAGTCCGTTGACAGCAGTGTTGGTGATGGGGGCATTCGAGAAACCGAAACCGATACCCAGAAACAGGTAGGCGACCAGCACAGTTGAAAGTCCGGTGTTGTTGTCGAGAGATACCAGGCACAGACCACCCAATGCGGTGAAGCTGCCCGCGATCAGAAGCGGTAACCGCGGCCCGAATCGTCCGACCAGAATGCCCGACAGCGGCGCGCACACGGTTGCTGCAACGGCCATCGGGAGGATCATGACGCCCGCGGCAGCCGGGGTCATGCCGCGTGCTTGTTGCAGATAGAGCGTGCCGAGCAGCAGTGTCGCGTTCAATGCAACAAACACCACGACTGCCCCGAGAACCGCCGCAGAAAAGGGCCTGTGCCGAAACAGTGCAAGGTCGACGAGTGGTTCGGTTTTCCTCGATTCGACAGCAACAAACGAGGCCAAAGCTAGTGCGACTGCACTGTATCCGGTCACCGCACTTGGTGACGTCCATCCGATTCGTGGGCCCTCGATGAGCAGTCCCACCGCGCCGCCCACAACAGCGACCAACAATAGTTGCCCCGGCAGGTCGAGCTTTCGCGGCTGCGGAGCGCGCGATTCCGGCACGAAGACGGCAGTCAACATCAGAACAATCACGATCACCGGGACGTTGACCCAGAACACGGATCGCCAGCCGAAGCTTTCGATGAGCACTCCGCCGATGATCGGCCCGATGGCCATACTCAGACCGAACACCGCGGCCCACACGCCGATCGCCTTGGCTCGCTCCTTCGGGTCGGTCATCACGTTGACCACTATTGCCAGCGCAACCGGACTCAACATCGAACCACCCACGCCCTGTGCAATTCTCGCGGCGATCAACACGCCTACCGACGGCGCAAGTGCGCACGCTATCGACGCGACTCCGAAGACGACCAGTCCGAGCTGGAAAACGCGTCTGCGGCCGAACCTGTCGGCCAGGGTTCCGGACGAAATCAGCAAGCTCGCCAGAACGAGTGTGTATGCGTTGACGACCCATTCGAGACCAGCGATGCCGACATGGAAACTCTCCCCGATCGTTGGCAACGCGACATTGACGATGGTCGTGTCCAATCCGACCACGAACAGGCTCGTGCAGCAGATTGCCAGGACGCCCCACCGCCGTCGGGTATGCATTCCGATCGCCGGCGGTCTATCGATTCCGCTCGAAGGTTTCATGGTTGGACTCCCTTTGTGCTGATGCTGTGCCGTAGTCGCCTGTCGAAAGGATCGTCGCAACCGGGCACCCGAACTCGGTAGGAAATTTGCGGAAACTGCAAAGATGAGCGCATGGATGCCGAACTGGAGAAGATGCTCAGCGATATCGGACCGAGATTGCGGGCACTTCGACGCGATCGCGACATGACCCTCGAAGCTCTGTCCGACGCCACCGGCATCTCCGTCAGTGCACTGTCACGACTCGAGTCCGGCAAGCGCCGCCCTACCCTCGATTTGCTTGTGCCTCTTGCCCGAACCCATCGTGTGGCACTCGACAAACTGGTTGGAGCACCCGCGACCGGGGACCCCAGAGTTCACCTCACACCGAGTCGGCGCCGGAACGGGAGTGCCGTAGTGCCGTTGACGCGCTATCCGGGCCGAGTTCAGGTCTTCAAGCAGGTAATCGGGCCCCGTCCACCGAAACTTGTCACACATGCCGGATACGAGTGGCTCTATGTTCTCGCCGGCGAACTACGCCTGATCCTCGGCGAAAACGAGATTGTACTCCGGCCCGGAGAAGTCGCGGAATTCGACACCTCGGAACCCCATTGGTTCGGCCCGACAGGTGACCAGGTTGTCGAGATCTTGCACTTGTTCGGCCCTCTCGGCGAGAAGGCCCGCGTGCGCACGCCACATTCGGCGCCACCAAACTCTTGTGATGGCACACGAATGGTGCCATAGTGGTGCCATGGACTTGAGACCGTACGTCGACAACCTCCGTCACGAACTGGCAGTCGCAGCACAAGCGGGCGGAGACGACGCCCGGGCGCTCGCTGAACGATTGACGGCGCCACTGGAATCAGCGATCCGACTGACGCTCCTCGACGCACTATCTGCGGCTGCTGCTGAAATCACCCGCGACCTGGCACCGGGTTCCGTCGACCTCCGCCTCCGCGGAAATGAACCCAGCTTCGTCGTGACGCCGGCACCGAACGAGAGCGCGGCGGTTGAACCCGACTTCGCTGCGCCGCCGCTGATCACGCAAGCCGACGACGGAACTATGACGCGGATCAATCTGAGGCTCGGCCAAGAGCTCAAGGATCGGGTCGATGCCGCCGCACGTGACGCCGGAATCTCCGTCAATGCGTGGCTCGTTCGCTGCGCGGCAACAACTTTGGACGGCGGCACCAGCCGAACCGCTCCGAGACAACGCGCATCCCAGGGTGCCGAAAGCTTCACCGGATGGGTGCACTGACACTCCGCCCTGCCGACGCGCCAACCTTTTTCGCAACCGAAGACGACTTCATCGGGAGTATCACCATGCCCACATTCAGCACCCCCAGCCCCATCTCGGTCAGCATCGACCTCCCCGTCGGGAACGTCCGCATCACTGCCAGCGACAGTGCGGATACCCTCGTAGAAGTGTTGCCCAGCAACAGCTCTCACGAAGCAGATGTTCGCGTGGCAGAACAAACTCGAGTCGACTTCGCCGGCGGAAGGCTCCAGATCAAGGCGCCGAAGCAACGCGGACTCGGCATTTTCGGCAAGACCGGTTCGATCGAGGTGACAATCCAACTACCCGCCGGCTCTCAACTCGACGGTAACGCCTCACTCGCGACGTTCCACGTCACCGGGACCCTCGGGAAGTCCCGCCTGAAGCTCTCGAGCGGTGACTGCACTCTCGGCACCACTGGGCCGCTCGACGTCAGCACCGGCGCCGGCACTGTCTCCGTCGAACACATCAGGGGCGATACCGATACAAGCACCGGATCGGGGACCATCCACCTCGGCACCATCGACGGCAGCGCGGTAGTCAAGAATTCCAACGGCGACATCAGGATTGGAGTGGTAGCCGGCGCTCTGAAGGCTAAAACAGCCAACGGCGATGTTGTCGTAGACAGCGCCCAATCCGACGTCACTGCCGCTACCGCCAACGGCGACATCCGTCTCGGCAACCTCGAAAGCGGAGTTGCCTCAGCTAAAACCGCTGCCGGGAAGATACACATCGGAGTGCGGTCAGGCACCGCTGCCCGATTCGACGCCCACACATCCTTCGGCCGCGTCGACAACCAGATGACCACCACCGACGGACCGGCCTCCACCGAGCGCCGGGTCGAGGTCCACGCACATACCAGCTACGGCGACATCGTCATTCGACGTGCGGAGCCCCCCACCACCCAGTGAAAGGAACGCTGATGACCAGCACCACTGCTATCACTGCAACAGACTTACGAAAGTCCTACTCCGACAAGACGGTACTGGACGGCATCGACATTTCCGTCGACCGCGGAACCATCTTCGCGCTACTCGGCCCCAATGGCGCCGGCAAGACAACCATCGTCGAAATTCTCTCCACACTCACACCGGCCGACGGTGGCGACATCCGAATCGCGGGTTACAACCTGTCCGACGATCCTGATGCCATACGTTCGAATATCGGTGTCACCGGCCAATTTTCAGCAGTCGACGACTACCTGACCGGCGAGGAGAACCTCCTCCTGATGGCCGACCTTCATCATCTGAGCCGAGACGAACGTCGCAGTCGCACTTCCGAACTCCTCGAAAAGTTTGATCTGGTCGAATCTGCGAAGAAACTCGCATCCACATATTCCGGCGGAATGCGTCGACGCCTCGACCTCGCAATGACGTTGATCGGCCGGCCCGAGATCATCTTCCTGGACGAGCCCACTGCCGGACTCGACCCTCGTAGCCGACGCACCATGTGGCAGATCATCCGCGAGTTGGTCGGCGACGGTGTCACGATCTTCCTCACGACTCAGTATCTCGAGGAAGCCGACCAATTGGCGGATCGCATCGCCGTACTCGATCAGGGCAGGATCGTCGCCGAAGGCACGGCCGCAGAACTCAAACGACGTATTCCGGGCGGACATATTCGCCTTCACTTCGCCGACAGAATCCAATTCGATTCGGCAGCAGAAGTTCTCATGGAATCGTCGCGCGACGACGCCGCCTTCGTCCTGCAGATTCCCAGTGACGGCGGAGTCAGTTCACTGCGCTCACTTCTCGATCAACTCGACGCTCACTCGATCGATGTCAAGGAACTCTCCGTCCATACCCCTGATCTCGATGACGTGTTCCTCACCCTCACCGGTATCGAAAGGACCCCGACGCGATGACAACCATGACTTTTGCCTATCAGGATTCCAAAACCATGGTGCGCCGCACACTCCGACGCATCGTGCGATATCCGTCGATGACGTTGATGCTGGCGGGAATGCCGGTCGTCTTCCTACTGCTGTTCGTTTACGTCCTCGGAGGAACCCTCGGAAACGGACTCGGCCCAGGAGGCGGCGGCCGGGCGGACTACGTCAATTACGTTGCACCGGCAATCATTTTGATGACCGTGGCTTCAGCGGCGCAAGGGACAGCCATTTCAGTGGCGATGGATATGACGGCGGGAATCATCGCGCGGTTCCGCACCATGTCCATCACCCGCACGTCAGTTCTGACGGGACACGTTCTGGGCAGCATTCTACAAACGGCGGTGAGCCTCGTGATCGTGATCGCCGTGGCCATCGCCGTCGGGTTCCGCCCCACGGCCGGACTGGTCGAATGGATCGCGGCCATCGGTCTACTTATTCTGGTCACCACAGCCCTCATTTGGCTGTCTGCCGCACTCGGCCTCGTCAGCAAGAGCGTCGAGACTGCAAGTAATCTACCAATGCTGTTGGTGCTCTTACCTTTTCTTGGCAGCGGGTTCGTTCCGACCGAGTCGATGCCGACCGGATTGCGATGGTTTGCCGAATACCAGCCTTTTACGCCGATCATCGAAACACTGCGAGGCCTACTGCTCGGCGGTCCGATCGGCAACAACGCGATCCTGGCAATCGCGTGGAGCGTTGCGATCGCCGTTCTCTCCTACGTGTGGGCTCGGCACCTGTTCAACCGGCGACCGGTGCGGTGAACGCCCGAATCCGGCACGGTGATCCCCACCCCATTCCGAGCGAACGTACCTTCCGTCGCATCCAAGGCGATAGGCGTACCTTTCGCTCGGGTGAGGAACTCAGAATCAGATCCCTCCATTACGGAGCGAAACGTTACGGAAGTCGCTAACGTGGAAGTCCCGCCACGAGACCTGGACGGCTCTGCGATGGCACGGTGCAATTTCCCAGCACCACATCAGACGCCAGGCGGTCCAGTCGAACCAGCTCGCAGGCGACGACCACTCACCACTTCGAGATCCCCACCCACAAACAGTAGGAGCATCCATGCACGACGCTGTCATCGTCGACGCCGTTCGGACACCCATCGGAAAGCGAGGTGGGTCCCTCGCCGACGTGCACCCCGCGGACCTCTCCGCACATATTCTCAAGTCCCTCACCGCCCGTACCGGCCTTGATCCGGCGGAGATCGACGACATCATCTGGGGATGTGTCATGCAGGCCGGCGATCAGGCGGGAAACATTGCTCGAACCGCCGCACTGGCTGCGGGCTGGCCCGAGTCGGTTCCCGGCACAACCGTCAACCGTGCCTGCGGGTCGAGCCAGCAGTCGGTGAGCTTCGCTGCGGCATCGGTGATCGCGGGGCACGCGGACTTCATCATCGCCGGCGGAGTCGAGTCCATGACCCGAGTGCCCATGGGCAGCGCCGCCAAGGAAGGCAGCTCGGCAACACCGCCGAGTGTTCAGACTCGCTACGGTGTCGACAGTTTCAGCCAGGGCCTCGGGGCCGAGATGATGGCTGAGCGCTGGAACCTCGACCGTCGCACGCTCGACGAGTACGCGCTACGTTCCCACGAGCTCACCGCTGCGGCCATCGACTCCGGCGCATTCGATTCACAGCTCGCACCCATCGAGGGCAAGCTCGCCGTCGACGAGGGCCTGCGACGCGGAGGCTCGATCGACAAGCTCGGAACACTCAAGGCCCCTTTCAAGGCCGACGGAGTCATCCACGCGGGCAACGCATCCCAGATTTCCGATGGCGCTGCTGCACTGCTGATCACCACCAGCAAGATCGCTACGGAACGCCGTCTCGATCCGATTGCCCGCATCCACACCGTCGCGGTCACCGGCGACGACCCGGTGATGATGCTCAGTGGTCCCATCTCTGCCACCGCAAAGGCGCTCTCACGCTCGGGCCTGTCCATCAACGACATCGGCGCCTTCGAGGTCAACGAGGCGTTCGCTCCCGTGCCCCTCGCCTGGCTCGCCGAGACCGGTGCGGACGAAAAGCTGCTGAACCCGCTCGGCGGCGCCATCGCCGTTGGGCATCCACTCGGCGGATCGGGCGCAATTCTCATGACGCGCCTCGTACATCACATGCGTAACAACGGAATTCAGTACGGTCTCCAGACCATGTGTGAGGCCGGCGGCATGGCCAACGCCACCATCGTCGAACTCATCTGACCGAGAGACACAAAAGCACGATCGGTTCCCACCTGCCCATTCAAGCTGGTGGGAACCGATCGCGTTTGACCTTGCCGGTGTCAGCCGGTGATGTTGCTTGCCTGGTTGATCCAGGCGGGAAGGCCGAACATCGAGCCGGTGCCGGAGACAAAAGCTCCGTGGGCGTACTCATCTCCCTGAAGTGTGTCCATGTTCCAGGCGGTGAGAACACCGAGGAATCCCTGCACTCCGTTTACGCAGCCCAGATCGTTCGGCGGGCAGCCGGGCTGACCCTGAATGTCGTTGTGGTTCGGGCCGATCAGCGTCGCCTTGGCCTTCTGCACCGAGTTCGGGGTGGCGTCGAAGTAGCCCTGCATGGACTGAACACCGATCTGCTCCCACGGAAGCGGTTGCGTGGAAGGCGCAATGGGACTGGCGGTGCCATTGATGTACAAGACCGAGCCCGTGGTCAGCGCCTGGGGGTTCGTGCAGACGTTCATCGCCGGATCCGGCTTCGGCATGTTGAGGGTGCACATGAACTGGCCGGGAAGCTCGATCGGGACCGCAGTCTTGATTGCACCACCCGCCATGATCGCAGCGTTGAGTGTTCCGACCGCACCCTGGGAGTGCCCCATTGCGCCGACGTTGTCGGTATCCAAGCTCTGATAGAAGACGCTCGACGGGTCATTGTCCTGCCCCTTGAGGAAGTCCACTGCCTGCAGCATCTCCTGCCCCGAGCCGGTATTGGTGTTGTCGGGCGCGATCACGACAAAACCCCAGGACGCCAGGTGTGAAAGCAAGTAGTCGTACTGGAAGGGATGCGCAAAGGTGCCGTTACCCCAGGTGATGATCGGGTGCCGGTCGCCGTTTGCCCCTACGCCTGTCGGGTACCAGACGTCGAACTTGTGACCGGAGGAGTCGCAGCAGCCGAACCCCGCCTGCTTGCTCACCTCCCACGGTCCACGTTGGGAGTACATGTCGTCGACGGACTTGCTGATTTCGACAGTTGCCGTCGGCTCGGCGCCGGAGACGATTCCGCCCGCCTGCGCACTGGCACCGGATCCCAGCAGAACCAGGGTTGCCGCGGCGAGGAGCACTACACCTTTGCTCATCAGACTTTTCATAAGCTGCAGACTAACGACAAAACCTAGCGAGCCTTAGGCTTTGTTATTTAATTGTTACAAACACGAATTGCCTTGCCGGAGACGAATCTTCGACACGGGGCGTAGACCAGTAGGCGGGTCGCAATGCGGCAAGCATCCGCATATCCGGACAAGCCTTCACGGGTGCACCTCACCTCCGTATCGTACTTTTTATAACTTTTTAATAACAACACCTAGTGAACATTAGGCATAATGGCAGTATTACCGTTCAGCAGACCGGTAAGCCGACGACCAACCCTCGGGCCGACGCATCAAACCCCATGGTGAAGGAGTACACAATGCACGACGAATCAACTCACGAGGCCGTCGAATCAGCCCTCGCAAAGTTGGATCTGGACGCGAAGGCGCGACTGCTCCAGGGCCAAGACATCTGGACACTGCCCCCGCTCCCCGAGGTGGGACTCGGCTCGATCGTGATGTCCGACGGCCCCGTCGGCGTCCGCGGCGCCACGTGGGGACCGGAAGACCCGTCCGTCCTGCTGCCGTCGCCCACCGCCATGGCCGCCTCCTGGGACCCTGAGCTGATCGCCCGCGCCGGGGCGCTGCTCGCCCAAGAAGCTCGCCGCAAAGGTGTGCACCTGCTGCTCGCTCCCACCGTGAACATGCACCGCACGCCGGTCGGCGGCCGACACTTCGAGGCGTACTCCGAGGACCCGCTGCTCACCGGCGCTATCGGCTCCGGCTTCGTCCGAGGCGTGCAGTCCGGGGGCGTCGGCGCCACCGTCAAGCACTTCGTGGCCAATGACGCCGAGACCGACCGCATGTTCGTCGACAACATCGTGTCCCCGAACGCATTGCGCGAGGTTTACCTCGCTCCCTTCGAGGCGATCGTGCGCGACGCCGCACCGTGGGCGATCATGTCCGCCTACAACAGCGTCAACGGCACCACGATGAGCGAGCACAGTGAGCTCCTCAAGGGAGTGCTCCGCGACGAGTGGGGCTTCGACGGCATTGTGGTCTCCGACTGGATGGGCACGCGTTCCACGGTGGGCGCCATCCTCGGTGGCCTCGACGTCGCCATGCCCGGTCCGGCCAACGTCTACGGCGAACTGCTGGTCAAGGCAGTCCAGAACGGCGAGGTCGACGAGTCCGTGGTCGACGACGCCGTGCGTCACGTCCTGCTGCTCGCGGCGCGGGTCGGCCTGCTCGAGGGAGCACCGGCCGCCGTCACCGAGTTCCCCGCCGAGATCGACGGCCGCGAGATCGCCCGCGAGGTTGCCCGCCGGTCGTTTGTGCTCGCCCGCAACGCCACCATCGACAACATTCCAGTCCTGCCGATCGCCCCGACCGAGTCCACCGTCGCCCTGATCGGCCTGGCCGCACGCGACGCTCGGGTACTCGGCGGCGGCTCCGCCATGGTGTTCCCCGAAGCCGTCGTCTCCCCCCTCGACGGGCTGAAGGCTTCGCTGCCCGCGGACGCGCTGAGCTACAGCGTCGGCACGGTGCTGAGCGACGATATGGGCATCGCCGACCGCGGGTTCACTCTGGTGGCCCGCTGCCTCAACGCCGACGGCTCGCTGCAGCGCGAGCTCCCGCTGGCGGACGGCAACATCATGTGGATGGGCGATCTCCCCGAGGGTATCGACTACCCGTCACTGCAGACCATCGAGATCGCCGGCACCTTCACACCGGAGCTGTCCGGCCCGCACCGCTTCGGCACCAAGGGCATCGGCCAGTTCACCCTGATCGTCGACGGCCAGACGGTATTCGAAGGCGAGCAGACGCTGGAGAGCTTCGACCCGTTCGAGATGCTCTTCGGCTCCCCGAAGGACCGTGCCGTCGTCGAGCTCGAGGCTGGCCGCACCGTCGAGGTTGCCCTGCGGTATGAGCCGATGAAGATGGAGGGCTCCCCCATCGCCATCGTCAGCACCGGTCTGGGCCACCTCGAACCGCAGCGCGACCCCGAGGAACTTATGGCCGAGGCCGAGGCCGCCGCAGCCCAGGCCGACGTAGCCGTCGTCGTCGTGGCAACCACCGACAAGGTGGAGTCCGAGGGCTTCGACCGCACCACCCTGAAGCTGCCCGGACGCCAGGACGAGCTGGTCGCCCGCGTGGTCGCCGTCAATCCGCGCACCGTCGTCGTCGTCAACTCCGGTGCCCCGGTGGAGATGCCGTGGCGCGACGACGTCGCCGCGGTGCTCCTGACCTGGTTCCCCGGCCAGGACGCCGGCGCGGCGCTGGCCGAGGTGCTCACCGGTGCGGCCGAGCCCGGCGGTCGGCTGCCCACTACCTGGCCTGCCACTCTCGCGGACTGCCCGGTCACGGACGTCACCCCGGTCGACGGCAAGCTCACGTACTCCGAAGACCTGTTCATCGGCTACCGCGCCTGGGACCGCTTGGATGTCGCACCCGCGTACTCGTTCGGGCACGGCCTCGGCTACACCACGTGGGCGTACGAGAGCGTCGAGCGGGACTGTGACACCGTCACAGTCCGTGTTCGCAATATCGGATCCCGGCACGGTCGCGAGGTCGTGCAGGTCTACCTCGCTCCGGTCGACGGCGACCCGTCGCGGCCGGCCCGAGCGCTGGCCGGCTTCGCGAGCATCGAAGCAGGCGCCGGCGAAACTGTAACGGCGACAATCACTCTGCCGCGTCGTGCTTTCGAAATCTGGGACGAGGAGAGCGGGGACTGGATCTATCGACTCGGCTCGTACGACCTCCAGGTCGGCAGCTCGTCGGCCGATTGTCCTCTCACCCTTCGCATCGAGGCTGCTGACTGACGGTGCGCTGAGGCCCCACCTACGCGGAGAACTATCAGAAACGACGTATCGCTACAACTTCATCCGGGCCAAGGTGTCCGATTCGAGAGAGACTCAAACATGAAGTCCTTGAACACCGTTCGCGTTTTCACCGTCGCGGCCACCTTGGCACTGATACTGCCCGTCGTCAGTTCAGCCGACCCCCGAACCGACACCTCGGGGGTGGTGATCGAGTCGCACGATGTCAGCCGGATCGTGGCTGAGCCTGCTGACTGCGGGCCGGGCTCGATGCCGGAAACCGGACTGCAGGGCGACGTCCCCGCAGCCGACCGGGACAGCGGACGCAGCACCGAGGGCTACAGCTGCAACATCTCTCGCGTCGGAGGCTTTGCCGGCCGCGGCGCCGGCATCGTCTCCGCGGCGTTCGACCACTGCGCTTACCTGGGCACAATCTTCCCGGGCAACCTCCTCGGGCCGGCGCCAGGAGTGCAAGTTCTCGACGTTTCCGATCCCGCCAACCCGGTTCCGACCGTGAACCTGACCGAACCGGCCATGCTCGCCGGTACCTGGGAAAGCCTCAAGGTCCACTCCGGACGAAAGCTGCTGGTAGGCACCGGAGTTCCGGCACTCACCGGGTCGGGTTTGCTCTCGGTCTACGACATCTCCGACTGCGCACATCCCCGGCTGCTCAATCTGGGAGCGGGGACCAACCTGCAGATGCCGTTGCCCATCACGTCCCACGAGGGCGGGTTCTCCCCCGACGGCCGTACCTACTGGTCGTCAGGCGTAGCCCCGGGACTCGTCAGCGCAGTCGACCTCGACGATCCCACCAACCCGCGAGTGATCTGGCAGGGCATGTCCGGCCCGTCGTCGCATGGCTTCGGCTTCAGCCCCGACGGCAACCGGATGTTCCTGTCGGACAACGCCGGCGGCCTCAGAGTCCTCGACACCAGCGCGGTGCAGCGGCGCGACCCGAATCCTCAACTGCCCGTGCTGGCTCAGATGACCTGGACCGACGGAGTGGCAACCCAGCACAGCATCGCCGTGACGTACGGCGGCGACCCTTACCTGTTCACCGTCGACGAAGGCGGTTCCGGAGGAGTGAAACTGATCGACGTCGCCGATGACGCCAACCCGAAGATCGTCGGTGGCATCAAACTCGAGATCAACCTCCCCGAGAACATCGACAGCCAAATGGCTTCGGCAGCAGGCGGATCTGCCTTCGCCTACGATGCCCACTACTGCACAGCGGACCGGCCGGTGGATCCGACGGCACTGGCCTGCGGCTGGGAATCCTCGGGCATCCGGGTCTTCGATGTGCGGGATCCATTCGATGTACGGGAGATCGCTTACTTCAATCCGCCCGCAATGACGGGCCGCAACCTCGAGCGGTGGAACTCGCCGCACGCGTTGGCATCGATCATCGGGTTCCCGGTGCTCGCACTTCCGTCGGCGCTTGCGGCCAACAGTCGCGGGGAGTTCGATCCCGCCCAAGCGCTGTCGCCGCGTACCGGCATGCTCGCCGGCGGCGACCTGTCCACCGACTGGTGCTTCTCACCGCCGGCATGGCATGGCAACGAACTGTGGGTTACGTGCTCCGACAACGGTTTCTTGGCTTTGCATCTCGACAATGACGTGTACAGCCCGCCCGCGAACCAGCAGTCGACCATCGGGTCATGACACGATCCGCCGTTGTGCGCGCATTCGCATTCACATCGCTGGCAGTGCTGCTGCTGGTGATCGGGGCAGCCCTGCGCCCGTTGCTCGCGCCGGTGAACCCACCCGTCGCCGACCCGGTACTGAACGCCACCGAGATCGGTTTCATCCAAGACATGGCGGCCCACCACCAGCAAGCCGTACAGATCGTCCAGCGCCTCGATCCGGACGTCGACCCCGGTATCGCCGCACTGGCCCGACAGATTCGCGATGCCCAGTCCGTGGAGATCGGCACGTTCCTCGGCTGGCTTCGCCTCGCCGAAGCACCACCCACCAACCGGCAGCCCATGTCCTGGATGTTTGCAGATACCACTGCTGCACATAAGCATTCACCTTCCTCCCGCCCAGCTGACTCGCCGACCGGACTCATGCCCGGAATGGCGACCATGACGGAACTCGACGGCCTCGCTAGCGCCCGCGGACACGACGCAGAAGTGCTGTTCCTCCAGCTGATGTACCGCCATCACCTCGGCGGCGTCGAGATGGCTCGAGCCGCCGACGCCCTGCTCACCCATGGCCCGGTCAAGCAGGCAGCTCGCGACATCATGGCGACCCAGAGCCAAGAGGCCGGGCTAATGGCCGCCGCACTCTCCCAGAACGGTCCCTGATGGACTCCGAGACATACCCGATCCTGACGGGGCGCCGCGCCCGACCAGCGCTCTCGTCGCTAGGCTCACGTCATGACTGAGCGACAAAAGGGTGGCCGCGCGGCAAAGGCCGAGGCCCGACGCGAGGCCATTCTCGACGCGACGATGGCCGAGATCGCGGAGCGTGGATATCGCTCTACCACCATCGCCGCGGTGGCCGAGCGAGTCGGTCTGACTCAGCCGGGTGTTCTGCACTATTTCCCGAGCAAAGAACACCTGCTGATCGGGGTGCTCGAAGCACGCGACCAATGGGATACCGCTGCACTTCTCGCGAACACGGCGGATGTGCGACTATCCCACCTTGAACAGGTCGTGGAGTTCAACGTCGAACGGCCCGGGATGGTCCAGACATTCACTGCACTTGCCGCTGAGAGCGCGACCGGACAGCACCCCGCGCGTGAGTTCTTTACCGAGCGCTACGCCTCCCTACGAGCGGGCATGGCCGTGTTGCTGCGCATGGAGTTCGGCGACCAACTGCCGGGCGGACTCACCCCCGAACAGGCCGCGCCATTACTGATCGCGGTCATCGACGGCGTACAGATCCAATGGCTACTCGCACCGGACGAGGTGGACATGCCGGCCGCCTTCCGCAATTTCGTCACACTACTCACTGGCTCGGATCGGCCGGAGCCCGTCAATTCCCTTGGAGCGCAGCGCGAGTCTCAGTAATCAGCAGAAGCAACGAACCGGCGGTACGGGAGCAGAACGCATCGGCGTCGGCGAGGCCGCTGGTAAGCCCGCGCATGATGGTGGCAGCAACGAGGAAGTCGAACGCAACATCGGCGGCGGCGACGATGTCAGCATCAGAACGCTCCGGAAACTCGGCACGCACCCGCTCGACCATCGCGAAGCGGGCCGGATCTTCAGACCGATGGACCAAATTTTCGTACGCGCCATCCTCGACGTGATAGGCCGAAAGCAAACCCGGAATAGCCGCACGGGTCGCCGGTTCCGCAACCTGTGTGAGGAACCATCGCGTCCAGGTGACGAGATCGTCACGCAGGTTCGACGTAGTCACCGGCAACGCCGCATCCTGCATACTGAAAACCGCGTCCTCGATGATCGATTCCCGGGTTGCCCACCGTCGGTAGATCGCAGCGGTACCCAGGTTCGCCCGACGCGCAATCGCGGTGATGGTGGTCTTCTGATAGCCGTCCTCAGCCAGTAATTCCCGGGTGGCAGCGAGAATTGCCAGGTCTACCTGCGGGTCACGGGGTCGCCCTACTCCAGCGGTGCCGATACGACGATCTTTGCGTTCATCCACATTCGCGGACACTACCTGACGAATTTCACCGAAACTATTACGTTGCGGTGTGCTCCGTAATAGATTAGCTTCAGTTCATCGACTTCACCCGTTCACCTACGAAAGGTCCGGCAGTGATCACTCCGCACGACGAATTGCTCATTCACCAACTCCCCACGACTCTCGACCACGTCTCGCAGAGCGACCTGCGCTGGACCGAGCGCATCGTGATGTACGGCTTCGACAAAACCGGCGAGATCAGCATCATGACCGGCATCGCCAAATACCCGAACCGCAACGTTCTCGACGCCTACGCGATGGTTACCCGCAAGGGCGAGCAGGCTCGCGTCGTCCGCCTGTCTACCGAACTGAACCCGCAGACCGGAGCCCTGAACGCGTTCAGCGTCGGGCCGTACACCTACGAAATCGTCGAGCCGCTGCGCAAGGTGAGCTCCACCGTCGAGGCCAACGAGCACGGCCTGAGCCTGCAACTCGACTTCACCGGCGACTTCCCGGTCTACGAGCAGACAGCGGCCTTCCACCGCAGCCGCGGACGGGTCCGCGAGGACGCGCGCCGGTTCTACCAAAACGGCACCATCACCGGCTGGATCGAGATCGATGGCGAGCGCATCGAAATCGACCCCGACAACTGGTGGTTCGGCCGCGACCACTCATGGGGCGTGCGCCACGGCGGCGGCGGCGGCAGCCTGACCGAGGGCGGGAACATGCAGCCCTCCGAGGTACCCGCCGGCGTCCTCTACTACATGGGCATCTTCCAGTTCGACGACGAAGTGGTGCACTTCGCGCAACGCGAGACCCACACCGGTGAGCGCTGGCAGTTCGAGGGCGAGGTGCTCTTCCCGATCGATTCCGGCAAGGACCCGCTGCCCATCATCGACGTCGAGCACGACCTTGACTTCCGCGACGACCTCCGCGTCGTCAAGTCCGGCACGTTCACCGTGCACCGCGCCGACCGCTCCACGGACGTCATCGAGGTCAAGCCCGTATGCGACTTCTGGCCGGGACTCGCAGGCTACGACGAGTACAAGGGCTACGCGTCAGGCATGTACCGCGGCAAGGACTTCAGCGACAGCTTCGACGTCGACCTCTCCGACCTGAACGAGATCCGCCAGGTCAGCATGCTGTCCGAGACGCTCTGTGAGGTCAAGATGGGCGACAAGGTCGGATACGGCCTGGTCGAGATGGTCTTCATGGGCGTCAACCCTCGCTACGGTTACACCGACTGGAGCAATAACCGAACCGGCCAGAACAATGGCTGATCGCATCGCCCCGGAAGAACTCGCGGCCGCCCTCGAACCCATTGTCCGGGAACGCATCCCGGGTGCTCAGGAGGCGAAGATTGTCAACTTCAAGCGCACCGAACGCGGATTCTCCACAGAGACATACCTGTTCGACCTCGAAGGCTCCACCTACGAGTCGTCGGGATTCGTCTTCCGACGCCCGCCCGAGGTTTCCCTGTTCCCCGATTACGACCTTCGCCGCCAGTTCCTGGTGGCACAACGCCTCGAACCGACCGACCTCGCGGTCCCCCACATGCGTTGGATCGAAGAAGGAGACAACCCGCTCGGCACCCCGTACTACGTGATGGATCGCATCGCAAATGCCGAGGCCCCCAGCGACTTTCCGTCGTACCACACCGCCGGAAACTACTTCGAAGCCGACGAGGTCGGCCGGGCGAAGATGTGGTGGGAGTGCGTCGAAACCATCGCGCATGTTCACCGCCTGGACCCAGCGGATCTCCAACTCGGATTTCTCGCGTACCCCAGGTTCGGTACTACTCCCGTCGAACAGGCCGTGAACTACTTCGACGCGGCGCTGCCGTGGGCGGCGCCGGACCTGCCGCCCATCTTCAAGAAAGCCCTGGCCTGGCTCAAGGACAATATCTACGAGCCGGAGCACGTGACTCTTGTCTGGGGCGACGCACGCATGTCGAACATCCTCTACAGCCCGGACCTCGAAGTCTCCGGAGTATTGGACTGGGAGATGGCGTATCTAGGCGACCACGAGGCCGACCTAGCCTGGCTGGTATTCCTGGACTGGGCATGCAGCGAGTTCGAGGGACACCCTGCCCTTCCCGGCACCCCAACCCGGGAGGAAACCGTCGCTCGATACGAGGAGCTGACGGGATGGAAGGTTCAAAACCTGCATTTCAACGAGGTGCTGGCGGCAGTGCAACTCTCACTACCCCTGCTGCGCCTGTCCACTCACCTGCAACTCGGTGAGCACATGGACATCACCGCGTTCTGCAAGCACCGACTCGAGCAATTGCTGGCCGACGCCTAGCGCGTCAACCCTAGAAGCCGTTCACATTGAGCGGTGTTTGGTGCACCCAACACGAGTGGCCGGATTGCCCCGACCACGTTCACCACCATGTGGAGTTCCCGCAGCAATACCGTCCGCCCGCGGGGTGGCGGGTCTTACGTTTAGTTTCTGTCGAGCATCTTGATCAACGTCTCGTCCGCAACTCGCCGAAGACGCGCCACCCTCAATACTCGCTGCGAGTGCAGCAAGGTTGGGGGCAGCATTGCGATCACGATCCGCGCGAAACCCGCACGCATCGCATACGAATATCCGAACCTTCAACGGCGGTTTGGCTTTCACTACCGTGCAGTTCGAGCAGGCCTTGCTCGACGGATACCAACGATCCGCCACCACCAGACCGGTCCCTGCCCAATCCAATTTGTAGGTGACCTGACGGCGGATCTCGCCGAGCGCCGCATCATGGAGAGCGCGGTTCAAGCCTTTCTTGTAGACGCCTCCGGATCGGGTCATTCTGGCGACATTCAACTCTTCAACGACGACGGTGGCGGACTCCTCGACCAGTCGGGTGGTGAGTGTGCGCGCAAATCTGGCGCAGTGATCGAACACATTTGAGTTAGTGATGGTGCGATTCGCGCAACACCTGCACGTTGTGTGGTGCGGCTGAGATGAACGACGTACTCCACGTACCGCTGAAATACATTCTTGTTTTGACCTGGCATGTAACTTGGGAGGCCCTCTAGTGTGGGACGCATGCTTGAACTGATCACGCAGCTGTCAGGGCTGGATACGAGCGCGGAAGCAGCTGTACGCATCATCGCTGCATTCGATACCCTCATCGAAGCGCGAGTACCGGCAGGAGCACTGACACGGGCCACTGCTGCGCTGGCTCAGTGCACTGCAGGAATCCACCGTCCCGATCATTCCGTAATTCGTTTCACTTCCGACGGCCGACAGCTCGACGGAGTTCACGCAACGTCCTCGCTCACTGCCAGCTGGTTCGACGGACATTCAGTGTGGCTCGAGCGCTCGGGACCGCCCCATCCTTTGGACGGGCTCGTTCTCGAACGGTTTGCAATGGCCGCTCGAATCCTCCTCACACCCCCCAACCGGTTAGCACCGACAGACTTGGCGGATCCCGCATTGATCGAACTCCTGATCTCCAAGTCACCTTCCCCGGAAGATCGAGCTCGCGCGATCAGTCTGCTCGGACTCGACCCGTCACGACCGGTGCGGATGGTTGCAGTATCCACGGTAGATCAGCAAAATCCCGGGGAAGCAGCAAAAACACTGGTCGGCTACGGGCTGCCGACAGCCAAATTGGTAAGGGTTGCCACGATCGGAACAGTCGCGGCAGTCGTTTTGCAGCCCCGGTCGAACATTTCCGCCATCCCCTCGAATCTTCGCGGAAATCTGCACGTGTCACCTCTTAACTGGAAATCAGGTAAGGGAGCGGCGTCAGGCATAGTAGCGGGAGTGGGGAGCGCCGTTCTGCCGCACCAGGCACCGCAGTCCTGGATGCAAGGCAAGCTCGCGCTCAAGTTCAGCGTTGCCCGCACCGAGTCCGCTGTCATCGACCACGACGATCTCGGTGCCCTCGCGCTTTTGGCAGACATCCCGTCGCAACGACTGCTCGCAAACGCAGACGTCGCAGCGCTCGCCGAATTCGCCACCACAGAACACGGCAGACAAGATCTTGCCGCTCTGGCTGCCCTGTGTAAAACCGGTTCTCTGCGACAGGCCGCGGTGTTGTTGCACATGCATCACAGCACGATCGCCACCCGTATCGCGCGAACTGAGCAGAAAGTCGGATGGGACTTGGGATCCTCGGGCGGGGTACTCCGCGCAAATATCGCGCTGCAAGCACTCCATTTTGTACACAGCCCGATGGACGAGCCGAATGACAGCCCTGGATCGCACTGATCTGGGATGAAATCGCTACGGCGGGATAAATATTCGCCAAATGTCGGCCAGACGGCAGAGATTGCCGACAGTTGGATGTCGACTTCCAGATGCCGAACACAGACGATTGTGACGACCATATCGACGCTTCCCGAGGAACGAGCAACAAGCGTGAGAAGTACCGCAGTGACATCGATCCGACCGCCCTACGACCCCGAACTCGAAGTTGGGCGAGCCAGTCTCCCCGGAGCCGGAATCGAACCGATGAACATCGCAGAGATGCGCAGATTTACCAACCATCGACCGAGCCCGAACCAACTCACACGCGACGGAACAGTCATCGTCGCGGAGAAGCTGATTCCCGGCCCTGCAGGCGCTCCCGACATCACTGTGTTGATCATGTCACCCGCTCGCGGCGCAGGACCGTGGCCCGCCGTTTACCACACACATGGTGGGGCAATGGTTGCTGGAGATCGATACCTGGGGGCGATCGCTCTGGCGGAGTGGGTCGAAACCCTCGGCATCGTTGCCGTGTCCGTGGAATACCGACTGGCCCCTGAGCACCCCCATCCTGCCCCGGTCGAGGACTGCTATGCAGGTCTGGAATGGATAGCACAGAATGCCGACGAGCTCCGAGTCGATCCTGACCGGATCGTGGTGTTCGGGAGCAGCGCCGGGGGCGGCCTTGCCGCCGGGGTGGCACTACTCGCACGCGATCGAAAAGGTCCGGCGCTGAGGTACCAGATGCTTGGTTGCCCCATGCTCGACGACCGGATGCTGACGCCTTCAAGTTGCATGCCCGATGTCGAGAGCACCAACTTCAAGACGGGGATCGAGACAGGCTGGACTGCGTTGTTGGGAGACGCCGCAGGCGGCCCGGAGGTCTCCGTATACGCCTCCCCGGCGCGGGCCGACGATCTTTCCGGTCTGCCGCCTGCCTATATCGACGTCGGCGGCAGCGAGATCTTTCTGGACGAGGCGGTCGACTACGCGACCCGACTGTCCCACGCAGGCGTGCCAGTCGAGCTGCACGTATGGCCGGGCGGATTCCACGGTTTCAACAGCCTCGTGCCCCACGCCGCTGTCTCGCAGACTGCGAACCAGACACGTCTTGCCTACCTGACCCGAAACTTGATCTGAGATCGCTGCACGATACTTCCCTTCCTGCGCCAGCGAAGGCGCTGCAGCACAGCATAATTCAGCACTTATAACCGTTCTCGTACATCGCCCACATAACCAGCTTCGCTACCGCACCAGGCGGTCGGCGAGGAAAGGTCGATGGCGCAGCGCTACTCTCGCGACTGTTCGCGGACCTCTCCAAAATCCCCTCCCATCTGGATTCAGTCGGTACCCGGGAACTCCAATGCGGTCCTGACCCTCTGAGCAGCGATAATCGCGACAAATCTGCCCCTTACTCGATTGCTGCGAGGAGCCCGAGGTTGGGTATTCCGACTACTGCTGCGCGTCCCCCTGCTGCGGTGACAATAGCGGTTCCGGATTGTCAACTCATCTTCGCGCTCGCGCATGCCGAAAGATGCGCGTCGGCCAGGTTCTGCATCCGAGTGGTGAAATCGCCCGGGTCGCCGACGACTCGGATGATAGTGACGGTTCCGAAGAATCCCGCGCACAGATTCCACGCGAGTTGACGCGTTACGGAGTTGTCAGGAAGCTCTCCTGATTTGATCGCAGCAGCGACGAGCCGGCTAGTGATATCGACCCAATAGGCAAATGCTTCTCGGGCGCCGTCGATTCCGGTTTCCGCAGCGAGTCGGAGACCGGCACGTGCCAGTGAACTGACTGCAACACTGGCCGCAAGATCCCGGAAAAACGAGCTGATGTCGGCGACGGAGTGTTGCGGTGACTCCTGTGTCGCGGAGTATGCATGATGAAGCGCGCTCGACCAGTGCGTGACGAGTTCTCGAGCTATCGCCTCTTTCGAGTCGAAGTGGAAATAGATTCCACCTTTCGTCGATGACGAGGCAGCGACGAGATCGGTCATTGAGGTGGCGGCATAGCCGTCGTCAGCGAATGCTCGCGCAGCGGCTTCGAGAATTTTTGTTTTGGTGATCGTTGCCCGCGGTTGGCGGGGGCGGCGTGAATTCACGTGCATGGTGACTGGGTGTACGTGATGGGTGGGTTCGGTCATGTCGCGATTCCTGTCTTGGACCGGGCCGGCTGTCGTGTTCTCGGGCCGCGATCGGGTGTGGTGGTTCTGTCGAAGTGTTCGTTTGGCAGCCCGAAAGACCGCCGCGACATAGGAAAAGGGCCGCACCCTTGCGGGGGCGACCCTCTCCTTATGGTCTTTTAACTAGACAGTGCGCACATCGGTGGCCTGCGGGCCCTTCTGGCCCTGGCCAACCTCGAACTCCACACGCTGGTTCTCCTCGAGCGACTTGTAGCCGCTGCCCGAGATCTCAGAGAAGTGAACGAACAGATCCGGTGTTCCGTCGTCGGGGGCGATGAAACCGAAGCCCTTTTCGCCGTTGAACCACTTCACGATGCCCTGCGCCATACAAACTCCCAACAAAATCGATCCGGGTTTCACATCGAAGTCCCGATCTCGATGGCTCTATCCTCCCACGCGGTACAAGCCGGTCCTGACCGCGGAGTGACTACGCAGGGGCCGCGTTCGGGATCGGAATCATTCGGGAGGGGCGCCGGAACCGTTTTTCCACTGCTGGGTGTGTTGGAGTTCGGCGTTGATACGGCGAGCTTCGGCGAGTTGGTCTTCGAGGATGATGATCCGGCACGCCGACTCCAGAGCTGTGCCTTCGGCGACGAGCTCGTGGGCGCGGGCAGCGAGACGGAGTTGATAACGGGAGTAGCGGCGATGTCCGCCGCCGGACCGCTGCGGGGTGAGGAGTTTCGCGGCGTCGAGACTGCGCAGGAATGCTTGCCGGACACCGAGAAGCTC
>NZ_JALGQH010000087.1 GCF_022810305.1 Rhodococcus sp. ARC_M6 | reverse complement strand
AAACGAAGTGGAAATCAAGGGAACCGCAGCATTGGTCACCGGCGCAGCGTCGGGCCTCGGCGCAGCTACCGCCAAACGCCTGGCCGAGGCCGGAGCCACCGTCTTCGGCTTGGACCTGCCCGCCTCCATCGAGCGGGCCGGAGACAATGTCCCCGCGGGTGTCACACTCATCCCCACGGACGTGACCAGCGGCGAAGAGGTCGAAGCTGCAATCAAGCAGATCGTCGAATCGGGCTCACCCCTGCGCATTGTCGTCAACTGCGCCGGCGTCGGCTGGGCGGGTCGCATCCTGTCCAAGAACGGCCCGCATGACCTGGAACTGTTCCGCACGGTCATCACCGTCAACCTGCTGGGCACGTTCAACGTGATGCGCCTGGCTGCCGACGCTATGTCCAAGACGGATACCGTCGACGAGTCCGGTCAGCGCGGCGTTGTCATCAACACCGC
>NZ_JALGQH010000020.1 GCF_022810305.1 Rhodococcus sp. ARC_M6 | reverse complement strand
ACTTCACCGACAAACGTATCCATCGATTCTCCGACGCGGTTGAGGGTGTGTGCATCCATGTGGGCATGGTCTCGAGAAATCCGTCGAAACTCGAGCGGACACGCCGAGGTAACAAAGTACTACTAGCATCCAGTTAGGTTGGTGAGCAGCAAACCCGCCCTTTAGGGCCAGGTAGTTGATTAACATGACAAAGCCACACTGCCCGGGCAGCAGCGGTTCGCATTCTTTCGATTCGCCTCTGCCGAGTGGACTTCCGGTTCCCACTTGCCTGCGCGACGGCGTGAGCACGTTCGCTTACCGAATCACCGAACCGGGCACAGTCCTCCGAAATCAACACGGTCGTCGCAACCCCTCATGTGAGAATGTCGCGACCACCGTGTTAACCACAATTCACACTGTGGGGCCTTCATCGTTCTCGTCCGACTAGTTCTGAGTCCGACTAATCAAGTTCGGAAATCGCGACCAGTCCGCCGAGATACTCAGCATCCGAATACGCCTTGGCGAGAAGGATTCCGAGCTCACTGAGCGCTTCGTGGTCGCCGCCGTATGCAACAAACATCCCGGCTTCGGGATCGGTGCTGAATCGGCCTTCCAGATTCGGCGCATCGCGTCCGACCACTGCGTGAGCCACCGAAGCCCAATCGTATCCACCCCCCTCGAACCCTTCAACTTGCTCGAATACAGCTGCGACTCTGCCGAAGTGCTGGTCCGTGAGCATCAGTGACCATTTTCCCGGTGACGTCTCGAAAAGCTGCAGAGGTTCGATCGAAGGCGATGTCATGCGTGCATTGAATCAGATCCGACTGACAGTGTGTTTCGATTGCCCACGGATTGAGCGAATGCACCGGCGAAGAGGGAGAGTCGTTCTCGGGTATAGGTTTCCGGATCATTGACAGTCAACCCGCCCGAGCGTTGCCACGAAAGCAACGTGGGGTGATGCGCTCAAACTCGCCCCACCTACCGCGCCGCGATCTGCCTCGCAGCGACCCTGACCTGGATCAACTCTTCTGCTTGATCGCGGAGCCACGTGGGTGATGCGTCAAGGTACGCCTCACCATCAGGTGCCACTACCGATATCCAGTCGGGGCCATGCACATATGAGATCACCTGACCGACCTCACCCCCAGGACCCGGGTTCGTCGCGACCATGTGCGTTTTCAGCACGGCAGAAGTCGATCACCCGTCGAGACGAACCGACGGTTCGAGACCCAGACAGCGATGATGGAGCCGAGCTGGCGATTGTCGACGACATGCTCTACGAGTTGCCTTCCCCACGATTCCAGTCGGCAGACGCGCTTGCGCCGGAACTACGCCAGTGAGCGTGCCGCCCGCAGCCCGGCATGCAGACGGCAGTCGGGAGCCAACCCGGCTCCTCAGCCCTCACGCCTCGCCACCTCAGTCAGTTGGTCGAAAGTTCGCACGAGGACCTCGCGTCGTTGCACCTTGTAGTCAGGCTTAGGTTCCAATCCATCGATCGCCCCGTCCCACACGGCCAGGAACCGGTCTTTCCATCCGACGATGGTCTCCGGGTCGGGCAGGCTGACCCCGACATAGCGCTGCTGCGCGATCAAGTGGAGCAACTCCAGGTTGCACGGCACTGCAACGCCCCAGTACTCGTCCGGCTCGATATCGACCAGGTCGCCGGACATAGCCGTGGTGACCTCGTCGACGAGCCTGCCGGTCAGGTCCGAAAGATGATCGGCGGCGGTGTCGTCGTCGAAGTTGCCGCTGCCCCAGGTCCCCATGGTGTCCATTCCCTCCCGCGTCCGATTCTGGCGATATTAAACCAGACGACCCCGACGTTCGGCTGATCTGCAGGCTCGGCCCGGAGCGAATCGAACAGGTCGTCACCTCGGTGTCGGGGCGTCGACCTCTAGCCTTCCGATTACACCGGACGCGGCGCACACGATCACAGACCGAACCGTCTACGACGCGGCGAAGCGATCCGACTTGGCCGAACAGGCATCCTGCCTGCAGGACCTCGTACATGCGAGTGTGCGCGACGCTTGCAGGGGTGCCGGCAAAGCTGCGTCCACACGTGCGGACCGGCGCCTTTGCGTGGGCTGACTGCAGAAGTGGATCCCACGGCAGAAATCACAGTTCAGCCAGCGAGACCTTTGCTGCCACGAACTCTTCTCGATCCCGTACGTGAAGCCCGGCGGGTGCTCGGCGGGTACTCGGGCGGTGTGTCCCCACCAAGGGAAGGCCGTGGCTGGTCCGCGGGCGGGCCTCAACTCTCCCAGCTGAGACTTCTCACCGTCCGATCCGGCATGAACGTGACTGTCAAAACTTGGTCCGACTCGAACGGCGGAAGGATGAAGTCGATCCAGCAGGCCACTTGGTTTGAATCATCACGCATCACGACGAACTCGGGCGGAGCGAACTGTGTGATGAGTTGCTTTGCGCTGATCTTGCCGGTACCGAACTTCTGCAGGAAAGAGCCCCGATCGGGGCGGGGAAGTTCCTCGGTGTGGAACTCGACCAAGGGAAGTGCGTGGCCACCATTGGCGATATCGCTCTCGAGAGCTCCCCTACCGGTTTGAAGTAGTTCAGGGAACGCATCCAGAACACCACTGACCCGGCCAAGAAGGGTGTCGTCTGCGCTGGCATTTTCGAAGATATGCACCCAAACCTGCACAGGACCATGATCGGTGTGGAAGGTGACATCACCTGCATACCCCTCGAAAGTGTCGAACGTAAGCTTTCCAGCCCGTCGCGTGGTGATAGTCGTTTCCATGCCCCACTACCCCATCGATTTCGGACAGGTGCAGCCTTTGATTCGCGAAGCACCGATCCGGACCACGACACGTTCGTCCGCGACTGAACGCGGGGCAAACGGGTCGTGCCGATCACCCTCAGCGCTACGGACCACGGCCTGGCAGTGCGGTGAATTCACACCAGACGATCTCAGACGGTTTGCGGCGCCCCGGCCCGAACTGCTGAGCCTCACACCGACGATCTAGCCCGATTCGTAGTCGGCGAGGCCTGGTGCCGTCGGACGTGCTCGCCTGGAGTTTGCGTGGCGGGTATGGCCGCCCGCGACCCGCCGATAACTCGACCGCTGATCCGAAAATCGGGGTGAGGTTCGCCGGCACGGTGATCGACAGGGTCAACGAAGCGCGGGGAAGATCCCTCCTGTCGGCAGTGTGGGCAGCGAATCGACTCGGGCAAGCGGACACATCATTGCGTCACCATCGGCCAGACGGAGACAGCGCGGCGTTCAAAACGCGTTGAGAACAACGACGTCGTGCTGCTCGATCTCATCGCAACGGTCACAGGAATCGCAGTCGGCGACAACGTCTGCTGCGCAACAGATCTCAAATCCGGTGGCACGACGTTACTGATCACCTTGTTCGCCGCCCACTCCCCGCAGTTGCTCTACGTTCCGGGAAGGATCGTGCATCACGCCGCGGCCACCTATCGTGGAGACGGTAAAATCGACACGAAAGACGTCCCGGACATCACTGATCGAGCGGCGGCTGCGACGTGCTGATCGGATGCAACACCGAAGAATTCCGCTTCTTTCCACCCGATCACCGCGCCGAAATGCGCACCCGATTTCAGGTGTGCGGTCAGGTCGCCGAGCCATTCCCGGCGCCATGAATTCCGGTCCAAGAATTCCCCTTTGCACCCGAAACCCGCTACATCCCAACAACTTTACAGTGCCTGCCGCCGCCCAGTACGTTCCGTTTCCATTCGCGGAGAATGGAAAGAATTCGTGCTCAAGCATGTCTCTCGACGCACACCGAGATCAGTTCGACCCGATCGACCGAGAAATATCGACACATTCGACACCTCGCACTGCACCCACCCGCTGCAGCTTCCCCTTGTCAATGATCCCGGATGACCTATCTACATTGAATCCTGTTCTGTAGCAACGAAACTACGGTACGCACACCGGACGTTCCCGCACAGCCACGAACACTAGGACCATCACCAAGACCATGTCCCAACCGAGCAGAGCCATTTCAGATGGCAAGTGCCAGATTTTCCAGGACAACCCAAGACAATGACCATAATTGGAACTGGCTCGCATTTTTGCAGGTCAAGCCCGATTCGATCTGTAGCGCGGGCAGGATCTTCATCTGCGATTTCTGCTCCACACTGGTTGAGGTTTGTTATCGTGGCACACATGGTCGCATCTGATTGCGGAGTGCCACAGCCGGGCCTGAGTGTCGGTCCCACCAGCGAGTTCAGTCTGTTCTTTCGCCTCAAACCGGGCCAGGGGCCGTCATTGCGTGCCGCCCTCGTCGACCTGCAAGAAACGCCTGGGTACCGCCCCGGTGACTACGGGATGGCGGTCCAGACAATCCACGAGGCGCGGTTCGTCATGTTCGACGACGACACGCGTCTCGCGTTCGTGACCAGCTTCGATGGCCCGTGGGACGCCTACATGGAGGACTTCTTCACCTCCGGGCCCGCTTTCACCGATCCCGGGTCGATCTTCCTGGACGGCAAGAACGTGCTCAGTATCGTCGTCGAGATCGACACCAGCTTCTTGTGGGGTCGGGATCTCGTGGGCGCCGTCGCCGAGACCCTCACACGGGGAACGTTCAACGTCAGGATCGAACGGGTGGGCCGCCCCGAGGTGAAGAACATGATGCTCGCCCCGAAAGAGTTCGACCCCGTGAACCGGGATCTGGAGATCCGCGACCTGTACAACATGGAGGACGCGTTCCACCTCGGCGACTCTTACCAAGGCGCCTACCGCGCGCGACTGGACGCCAACCTCGCCTTCTGGGATGGCTTGGACGGAAAGGTGGACTGGCCTGCCGAAGCGAACGGCAGCCACCCGCTCACGGACCTGGTCCTCGCCGACTACCTGATCGTCGACGTCACGAAGCCCTACGTCGAGCACGGCACGTTCCTCGAGATCGAGCTCGCCGCGCGGCGAGGCGAGGCTCACCAGACGTGCGGGGGGCGGACGTTGAACGACGACGTGATGGACACGATCTTCACCCAGCTGGTCAACGCCGGCCATGGCCCCACCATCCGCGACGGCGTCGACTCCGCCACCAGACCGGCCACCAGCACCTTCCCCTACCTGGCAACGCCGAACCCGAACCCGCCCGAACCCCCTGAGCACCACTGAGAACTAAGAGCGGATGAGACGGTGGCCGACATGACAGGCGTAACCCTTGAACTCGACGACATCCAGGCCGGCGTGTTGTCCGAACGTCCCTCCCCGTACGTCGGAACCTACCTCCTGCTACGTATCGACGACCGCGCCGACGGCCGTGAGCTCGTCCGACGGCTGCACGGGATCGTCAACCTCGCCGGAGCCGCCGACACCTCACTCACCGTCGCCTTCACGTACCACGGACTGAAAGCCCTCGGGGTACCGCAAGGGTCGCTGGATAGCTTCGCACCGGAGTTCAGGCAGGGGATGGCTGCCCGCGCAGCGGTGTTGGGCGACGTCGGCGAGAGCGCCCCCGACCACTGGGAGAAACCCCTCGGCTCCGCCGATGTGCACGCTGCCGTCCTGGTCCAGCGCGTCACGTGGGTTTGCCCTGCGTGCGTGGGCTCCCACCGGGCACTTGAAGCCGCGTGGGTCATCGGCGAAGAGGAAGTCGTTGTTGCGCTGTGGGTCGCTTCCCAGCTCGGGGTCGTCCTGGTCGGGGGAGAGTGCGAGCGGGGCGCCGCTCTGCCAGCGCCCGACCATCTTGGCGCCGAGGAGGTTCTCCTCTTCACGGCTGGCAGCCTTGGCGTGGAGGTAGGTCCGGTAGGCCGCTACCTTCGTGTGCAGCTTTCGGAACACAACATAGGTGCCGTTGCGGCCCAACACCTCGGGGGTGGGCATCGGCGGCAGCTCGCCCGTCTCGTCGGGATAGCCCAAGACGATCTCGCCGGCGTTGAGTGGTCGCTCACGGGGATTGGTGGGAGGGCGACCCCGCTTCCCTCGACGGAGGGTTGGCCGATCCCGTCCTTGAAGCCGAAGGAGGTTCGGCCCGTAGCGAGCTGGTAGCAGTCCTGACGCCAGATCAGCTGAACGCCCGGAAGCTCGATCTGGGCGCGGCGGGCCTTCTCGGCAGCTGCCTCGAGCTGCTCCTTATCGGATGAGAGAACAGCGACCCACATTGGCACTGTTCGACGTTATATTCCGCCACGTCGAGGGATACGACGGGCTTCCCGATCTGGCCGCCCTGCGCGCCTTTATCCTCGACGCCGAGCAGTCGGCAGTCGCATACGCCCGGAACTACGGCGGCACCGTCAAAGAAATTCGGAAGGCTCAGCGCGTGAACAACGCCTTTCAACAGGTGCTCGACCACCCCCAGGCCGCAGAGATCCTCCAGCACCCGGCGCTAAAGCCGCTGATGGACGAGGCCGGCGACTAACCGCTTCAGAGACGGGAACCCCATGTCGGACCACATCTCGGGGCCGCGCGCCCTGTCCAATCCGATCGCGGACATCACGGACGTGTACGCATTCCCGAGCCCCGAGAAGTCGGGTTGTCTCGTGCTTGTCTTGAATACCATGCCGATGGCCAAGCCCTCCGACTTGTTCTCCGATGGTCTGCTGTACCGCTTCCGGTTGCGGCCACTCCATCCGCCGAGTCCGAACGATGCCGGGTGGGGGTTCGTCCCCGGGGAAGAGGAGATCGTTGTGGATTGTGTCTTCGCCACCCCGGACGCCGGCGCCGGGCAGCAGCAGGGCACCTGCGTCAGTCCGTCGGGAGAACCGATCCCCTTCCTCGTCAACGATTCGGAGGGCGGCTCTGGCCCGTGGCGTGCGAGTCTTCGCTGGCACACGCTGGGATCCGTTCATCATGGATGCCCGCGCCGCCTTGGCGACGATCGCGACCCGGGAGCCAGCCGCAGGCGAGTTCTCATGCTGGTGGTGGCCGCCAGAATCGCTACGACTATCCCGACAACTAACTCGGCGCTATGCGGACTCCGAATCTCGGATGTACCTCAGTCAAGGTGGGGGCAGATGCGCCGTCTCGGGCCGGCGAACGATGTTCGTGAGACACCGAGTATCAACGAAAGCATCGAGCCGAGGGCTGCAACGACAGCGCTGGATCCTCTCCTCCGTAGGTCGTGTAGGCGCAGCAGCCGGGCACCGCGTGCGGTCCGGCGACGCCCCCGCTGGACGAGTGGGAAGGACCCGCCCTCCGGCGAGTGACAACCGGAGAGCGGGTCAGGCGCGGCGGAATCTGCCCACAGATTCGCCGCAGCAAGCCTTAGGTGCCCAGCAGACTGACTGTGTAAACCCGTTGCACGACAGAAGCCCCCAACCTTTCGAGGCTGAGACATTTGCCGCTTCCAGGAAAAGGTAGGCCAACCGGTACGTTCTATGCTCGCAGATGCCCCGGGTGGCCTAACATTCTGGCGACGAACGCACGCGGCGAGTTCGCGCAACCACTGTCGAAAACCTACACCGGAACTCTGGCACCGCTTTCGCGGTGAACTCCTCCCAGCGCCAACCGGGCGGTGATTGTCATCAGCCCGAGTACCGCGAACAGCACTCCGGCCCAAACCAATTGACGCGTTCCCAGGTGTCCGAGAAACCATCCGCCGACCATCGTCCCCACCGTGATCCCCAGATTGGAGAACGAGATGAACAAGCTGTTGCCGAATTCAGGTGCATCTACGGCATCCCTTCCCATCCAACTCTGCGAGACGACCAGCCCGCCCGAATGCACCACTCCCCAGATCAACACACCGACAATCATCGGGACGGAGTGCGGACCCACGAGATAAATCAGCACGTACACCACGACGTACAGAACCGGAAAAGCTACAACCGTTCGTACAACGCTCTTCCCGAGCATCGCTCCGAACACGAAGTTCCCGAAGATCATCACAACACCGAAAGCCAAGAGCATCGCGCTGATCCACGATCCACTCATCCCCGTCACGTCACCGAGATACTCGGCGAAATAGCCGTACACCGAGAACATGGCAGAAAAGACGAACATAACCGAAATAACCGTCAACCACACTCGCGGCCGTCGTAGGATCCCGACCTGCGCACCGTACGACATCTGTTGCGTCACAGGCGACGAGGGCAGGAGTGCCATGATTCCCACGAACGCGAGAACGTTGATTCCGGCACCGAAGACAAACGCCGTCGACACCGAGAAGTTCTCGGCCAGATACGACGTCAACGGCACACCGAAGGCGAATCCGACTGTGACACCGGCAAACACCTTCGTCGTCGCAGCGGCGGCCTTCTCCGGCGGCACCGAACGAACCGCACTCGCAAGTGCGACCGCGAAGAAGACCGGATGCGCGACGGCGGGAATGATCCGGAAAGCGAACATCACCTCGAAACTCGATGTCGTCGCGTAAACCAGATTGGATACCGCGAACACCGCAATCGCCACCAGCAGAACGGTTTTTCTGTTGATTCCCGATGCGACGAGCGTCATGAACGGACCCGTCACTGCCACGACAAGTGCGAATACACCAACCAACCATCCCGCAGCGGATGTGCTGATGCCGAACTTCTCGGAGATCTGGGGCAGAACACCGATGATCCCCATCTCGGTCGTGATGATTCCGAAGACGCCCAATGCCAGGACCGGAATCAACAATTTCGACTTCACGACAATTTCCTCCCACCGTGCCACACCGGGCACTTCAAAGATAAATATCTAGATATGTAGATATGTTTGCTCCAAAACTTGTCAACACAAAGACCGCCGACGGAAACGAACTGTCACAGTTCGTCGCGAACAAATTTCCGAAACTCGTCGATCACGGCTTCGTTCCGCCGGTAGTACGTCCACTTCCCGACACGGTCGGACTCAAGCAGGCCCACGTCCTTCATGGCCTGCAGATACCCAGAGATCACCGACTGCGCAAGGCCGGATCGAGCCTGGATATCACCGACGCAGACGCCGATATGGAAGCCGAGATCCTGCTGGGTGTACGAATCCTCGTCGAAGTACTTCGCTGGATACTTCAGCCACTCCATGATCTGCAGGCGGGTGGGGTTGGACAGCGCTTTGAAGATCGCTAATGCATCCATTGACCACATCTCCTCGCCACTGATCGGAACGAATCTACTTTCATAGATATGACTGACGAAGTCAAGCCTGAAAGGTGCACTGAGGGATGTGCATCACGCGACAGGCAATGAAGTGGGCTACGACACTTGCACTTCGGCAAACCTACGAGAAAAAAGTCGTGGCCCTTCGCCGGCGCCGGGGAAGACCGGCCTCGGTCGTGCACGATGCGCGTGTGCCGGTCGACCAAGGCCGCCGCCGACCGCCGACTGCAGTAGCACTGGGATACCACGTCGCCTGACCGGGGATTGGATGAGATCGCCTGGTCGCCAAGTAAGCCAACGCGATTGACAGGCGATTACGGAGACGCCGACACCTCGAGGGACACGACGCGCAGCAGTGCACGGAGATCACTCTCGATCCGTCGAAACAGTTGGTATACAACGCTGAATCCAGCGATCCCGCCCAGACACAACGCACGGACGGTTGCGTTGAGTTCCTCTCCGGCACCCGAACCGACAAAACTTAGCCCCGCGATTCCCACCAGAGGAACCGACGCCGCCACCGCGAGGTACCGTGTACTGCTCCGACCCAGCGATCGAATATCGCGTCCGTCGTCGCTTCGTAACTCGCCGTGCGACAACAAGATCGGATACAGACAGCGAACCGAGTAGTAAGTCAGGATGAAGAACGGATACGCGACTGCGACGGCGCCGCAGACGGCCAGCGACGACATCAGGTGCACGTAGGCGCGCTGCGGAATACCCCCGGCAGCAATCTGCAGTGCTACTGGATATGCGATGCCGGCCAGGACCCACAGACCGAAAGCGATCACCACCGCACGGTGGCCGACATTCAGCGTCGCGGTACGCGCCTTGTTCAAGACCTCCGCGCTGTACGTCTGCCCGTTACGCAGTCCGTGAGGCACGGGTGAGCGCGAGCCAGCACCAATACAGAATCGCTGCGGCGCCGAGAGAGAACGCAGCCACCCCGATGACCACATGAACCTGCTCGAGGTGCTGCTGAGCCTCCGGCGAGAGCCCCGAGATGATCAGCATCTTGTTGTAGTAGTAGTTGTAGCCCGCCGCTAGGAGGTTCGGAATTCCGATCGCGGCCAGACGGATCGGCAGCGCCCACTTCCACAATGTGGAACGTGGGCTCCCTTCCGGTTGGTCGACCAGATTGCGGGCAGATCGGTCCAGACATAGAGCGAACTGACGGGCTAGCTTTCGTCCACCCGACCACCTTCTATCTCTCTCGGGAGACAGCGACTTCACCAGAACTCGACGCAGCGCCGGCGGACAGTCATCAGGTAACCGGGCCTCGGGATCAACTCCGCGGCGGCGGGCCTCAAGTGCCTTCTGGGGCGACGGCGGATTCTCCCCGGTTCCGTCGTCCGTGAAAGACCGTCGCGCGTTCACGTTGCACCATTCGGTCTACACCCCGATCAAGGCGCTCGGGTTGTCGGCGCAGCCAGCGGTTCGTGTGATCAAGAAAGTCTCCGACGCGTACACCACTCGGACAGCGAACCTCAAAGCCGGAAACTACGGCCGACCCGGAACGAAACGATATGCGAGCGTCGCTGATACAGCAGTTCGCTTCCGATCGCTGGCGGCGCAACCGTTCGACGATCGGTGCTTGTCCTGGCAACTGGACTCGTCGACCGTCTCCATCTGGACGACATCGGGCCGAATGAGGGGTGTGCGGTTCGTGTGCGCGCCGTGGCAACACGAACTCCTTGCGGACCGCAAAGGTGAGAGCGATTTGGTGTTCCGCGACGGCTCGTTCTACCTGTATGCCACCGTCGATCAACCGGCACCGGCACCTATTGTGCCGGCGGAGGATCCGGCGGCGGGCTGGCTGGGCGTGGATTTGGGGATCGTCAACCTGGCGGTCACCACGGATGATGATCCGAAGGCTCTCGATGTTCGGTGGTCCGGTGGTGCCGTCACCGTGCGCCGTAAGAAGAACCAGGTGATGCGGACCGCGCTGCAGAAGGTGGGGACGAAGTCCGCGAAGCGGAAGTTGAAGACTCGGCGACGGAAGGAACAACGGTTCGCCACCGACATCAACCATCAGTTGTCGAAAACAATTGTTGCTCAGGCGCAACGCACCGACCGGGGTATCGCGATAGAGGATCTGTCGGGCATCCGTGATCGGGTACGGCTGGCCAAGAAACAACGAGCACAGGTGCATAGCTGGGCCTACGCCCAGTTGCGGGACTTCGTCACCTACAAAGCGGAGAGGGCGGGAGTCCCTGTGCAGGTGATCAACCCGCGCAACACCTCCCGCACCTGCTCACAGTGCGGATACTGCGATGAAAAGAATCGCCGCAGTCAAGCTAGGTTCGAGTGCCGGGAATGTGGGTGGACCGCGCATGCGGATCACAATGCTGCCCGCAACATCGCCGCGCTCGGGCATGAAAAGTATTGGGCCGCTCAATCAACCGTGCCTATCGCAGCCACCGCTCTAGCATCCAGTTAGGTTGGTGAGCAGCAAACCTGGTCCTTTAGGGCCGGGTAGTTGATCTCTCCCTTCCTCGCCAAAGTTTGATCGATGGCATCGAGAAGAAGTTGTCCGGATCGCTGCGCCGGCGGTGTCAGGCGGACAAGTTTGACCACATCGAGCAGGGTCCCACCTGGCACGTATTCCATGAACAGGACTCGCAGTGCGCGTTCCTCGAGCAGTCGTTGATCGAAGACGCGAACGATGTTGGGATGGTCTAGTTGGGCGAGAGTCTGCGGTTCGACTCCGACGTTGCGCGAGATCTTCAACGCAACCCATCGCTGCATCGAGAGTTGCCGAGCGAGGAACACTCGGGCGAACGCGCCGTGCCCACGTTCCAACACCAATTCGAAATCGTCCAAGTGCTGCCCGATCTCGAATTCGCCGAAACCCGAGAGTCCCAACATCATGACGTCTTCCCGACCAGCCAACGAATCACGGTCGAACATCTGCTCGAAACTCTCTGCCTGCAAAGGGAACTCGGTGAGATACTCGGCCGCCACGACGTCCTCGCCGCTCTGCTTCCGTAGCCGGAACTCCTCGTACAGGAGCTCGGCCGGTAGTGGCACTTCAAGCAATTCCGGATACTCGGCGCAATATTCCGTGAGTCGTTTCGGGCGATCACTTTTCAGCCAGCGGTATTCCATATCGATACCGACCAGTTCGATCAGCGCGGCCAGGCGAATCTTGGCGGGGTCGGGCAAATAGTCGCTCAGGTCGGACGGAGTTCGTCCGGCCTCCCAGTCCCCGACCAGCCGACTCAGTCCGTCGGATCCGTTGAGCCCGTCAGTATCGACAAGTCCCGAACTCACCGCTGTCGGTGTGGACAGACGCAACTCGGTGACGGTGCCCCGTTCGGTCACCGGCCCGCTCCGGACTGTCGCGTCACCGGCCTGCGCACCACGTTCATTCATGACACTTCTGTTCCGCACCTCGAGCACGATGAATCGAGATAACTCACTTCAGCGTAACCCCGGCTGTACCGTGACCCCAGCGAATCTATTCGGCGTGATCCGGCAGATTCGTGCCGATGCGAACGAGTTCTTCGCGATCTTTGATCTTGATCCGATCACGCCCGTGCCTCACACCGAGGTCACCTTCGGCAGCATCGATGCGAAGCCGTCCTTGTAGAGATTGGGACCGGCCTATCCCCCAAGGATCTACGTTCTTCGGGGCGCTAGTTCGTCATCGCGCCGATGGCCCCGGTGAAGTAGGGAACCAGCCAGATCGCCCAGACGACCAGGCTGAACTTGTGGAACTTCGCCTTCTCGGCGGGGCGATCCCGGAGCAGGACAATGACAGCCCACACCAGGTGAATGGCCATAAGCGCGATGGCTATTGCCCCGGTGACGATCATGATGTTGTTGAAGGTGGACGTTCCGGTATCCGGCGACTCATCGGAGATTCGGCTCATCAATACAGTCCCGGTTGCGTCGCAAATCAGGCCGAGCGCGAATGCACCGGCATGCCACCACTTCAGGGTCTTCTGGATACGTTCAGACCACACACCGATCGAGTAGAAAACCAGGGCAAACGTAATGACGATGATCGCTGCGGCCAACATGCCCTGAGATTAACTCGGGGCGATCTGCAATGCGCGGATGCACTCGGGCATGCGTGTCGAATGGGACAAATCCCCTCCGACAAAAAAGTCAACGCTGGACTAGAGCGCATGAAGGTTGTTCACCGCGCCCTAGTCCAGCATCGAATTCTCTACTGCTACAGATTGATTACGTCGCCCACGAAGATGCTGTCGGGGTGATCGATCTGCGGGTTCATTGCCCAAACTTCCTGCCAAGTGAGCCCTCGTGATGCACCGAGGTCGAACAACGTGTCGCCGGCTGAAACAACGACCGCTTCGCCCGACACAACAGTCTCCGCCTCCGGAATGCTCTCCACCGGTGACGCCTCAGTCGGACCAGGCTCAAAAACGGGAGCGATTTCAGCTGCTACTGCAGGCTCAGGTGCAACTGCAGTTTCAGGTGCAACTGCAGTTTCAGGTGCGGATTCAGGTATTACTGCAGGTGCAGGCTCAGACACTGCTTCAGGCTCAGGTACCACTGCAGGTGCGGGTTCAACCGCTGCCACAGGTTCAGGTGCTGCCACAGGTTCAGGTGCAACGACACTACTCGAACCGGTGTTGCATGCGCCGACCGATTTCAGGAAGGACATGGGATCGACCGCCCCGGAACCGTGAATGCGGAGATGCAAATGTGGTCCGGTAGAGCTGCCGGTGTTACCCGTGGCCCCGATCTGCGCGCCGACCTCCACGTGCTGCCCCACATTGACCCAGGTTTCGGAGAGGTGACCCATCTGGATCTGCTCGCCTGAATCCGCTTCCAGCTGGATGTAGGTTCCGTATCCGCCGGGATCGTTCGGTCCGGCAACAGAAATTGTTCCTGAGGTCGGCGCATTGAGCACGGTGCCAACATTAACGGCGAAGTCAACGCCATCATGTCCTCCGTGGTAGCCCTGCGACAGTGATCCCTCAACAGGCCACTCCCAGCTGCAACTCTCTGACCAGCCTTGTGCGGCGGCCGTACCAGCGTTCACTACTACGCCGGCGCCTACGAGAGAACCCAATCCTGCAGTGACTGCGATGAATCGTTTCGTGTTGGAAGCCTTGCTATTGCTGTGTTTACTCATGTTTCCTTGACTGATTTGACCGGGGCAGTTGCAGTCTTGATCACGCTGACACAACTGAGTACGTGCTCCGCCTCATGGGCGTACAGCACGGGACCCCGTGGGATGAACAGTGAGAACGCGCCGTCGCAACGACGGCTCTCGCGTGCCACTGACACTTGGATATCTGCGATTTCCGACGCACAGCCCGAATCAATTACGGGCGGGTGCCTACCGGGTTGTCTGGAACGACGGGTTGGAACATGCAGATCCTTGCGTTGCGAATGGCAAATTACCTACACACCATCTCGCGGCGCGACCCCTGCACGCGACGGCCGAATTACCCGAAAACATACCTAGATCGGATTCCCGCCCGACCGGTCGATATCAAACTTGCGGCATCCGCGACTATTGCGGTGGACGTAGTTCACCAAGTTGCCCGGTGAGGGCTGCCAATCCCACTCCGAGCAGGCCGACGGCCATGAACCCGCAGATCAGTGCCAGCACACTGACGATCAGAAACTGAGCAACTATCCCACGCGCCCGTGTTGTGCCGAGCGGACCCAACTCGCCTTTGCAGAATCCCTGGGCCGGCGCCGAATACTCCACTATCCGAGCGGGCCCGGGAGCAATGACGTCGGTGCAACGTCCGATAGTCGATTTCAGCGATCTCGACCTTCGTTCATTGACATAGACATCAATCGACAGATGCTGTGCGTCCGGAATCGTCAGACGATGCTCGCCCCAGGGAAGAACTTCGGTTTTGCCGTTGATCGTGACTATCGGATGATGCGATGTGCCCCACAAGAGCGCAATCTTCGACCGCTTCAAAACAATCAGGACGGTCCCGGGAACTGCTCCAACCAGTGGATGCGACTCGGTCTTGCGCACGTCAGCGTTCCGTTCTGTTCTCGGGTGGTCTCGACTGGGAGGATCGGAGCCTCAACCATATCGGTGACACACGTCGGGTCGGCAACTCCCACAATAGGGAATTACCGACCCGAGTTGTCACTACCGACTACAGATACTGACCCGTGTTCGACTCCGTGTCGATTGCGCGGCTGGCACTCGCGTTCTTGCCGGTGACGAGGGTACGGATGTAAACGATCCGCTCCCCCTTCTTACCTGAAATGCGTGCCCAGTCATCAGGATTGGTGGTGTTGGGCAAATCCTCATTCTCGGCGAACTCGTCGACAATCGAATCGAAGAGATGCTGAACCCGCAACCCGGGTGCACCGGTGTCGAGGACCGACTTGATTGCGTACTTCTTGGCACGGTCGACGATGTTCTGGATCATGGCACCCGAGTTGAAGTCCTTGAAGAAAAGGACTTCCTTGTCACCGTTGGCGTAGGTGACTTCGAGGAACCGATTCTCCTCACTCTCCGCATACATCCGATCGACGACGCGCACGATCATTGCCTTGAGGCAGGCGGTACGGTCGCCGCCGAACTCCGCGAGGTCGTCGGCGTTGATCGGCAATTTGTCCACCAGGTACTTCGAGAAAATATCCTGAGCGGATTCGGCGTCGGGACGCTCGATCTTGATCTTCACGTCGAGTCGGCCCGGACGCAGGATGGCAGGGTCGATCATGTCTTCGCGGTTGGACGCACCGATCACGATGACATTCTCGAGACCTTCGACGCCGTCGATCTCACTGAGCAACTGCGGAACGACCGTCGTCTCCACGTCAGACGAAACACCCGAACCGCGGGTCCGGAAGATCGAGTCCATCTCGTCGAAGAACACGATGACGGGGGTACCTTCGGAAGCCTTCTCGCGCGCACGCTGAAAGATCATCCGAATGTGACGCTCGGTTTCACCGACGAACTTGTTGAGAAGTTCCGGTCCCTTGATGTTCAGGAAGTAGGACTTGGCGTCCTTGCTATCTTGTCCGCGGGCTTCGGCGATCTTCTTGGCCAACGAGTTGGCAACCGCCTTCGCGATGAGCGTCTTTCCACAACCGGGCGGTCCGTAGAGCAGAACGCCCTTCGGCGGCCGGAGCGAATACTCGTGGAACAGATCCTTGTGCAGGAAGGGCAATTCGACGGCGTCGCGAATCTGCTCGATCTGACGGCCGAGACCGCCGATGTCGTCGTAGTGAACGTCCGGAACTTCTTCGAGAACCAGGTCCTCGACCTCCGCCTTGGGGATGCGTTCGAAGGCATACCCGGCCTTGGAGTCGACAAGGAGAGAGTCTCCGGGTCGGAGTTTGCGGGTCGGAGAATCCGCGTCGTAGGCGATGATGTCGGCCTGGGGATCTGCGAAGACAGCGGCCAGCGGCGCCGCGAGCCACACGATCCGCTCCTCGTCCGCGTGTCCGACGACCAGTGCGCGCAGGCCGTCATCGAGCACCTCACGCAACGTGCTGATCTCACCGACCTGCTCGTACGTTCCGGCCTCGACGATGGTGAGCGCCTCGTTGAGTCGCACCGTCTGCCCGAGGGAGAGGGTTTCGGTGTCGATGTTCGGTGAGCACGTCAGTCGCATCTTGCGGCCGGAGGTGAACACGTCGACAGTTTTATCCTCGTGAACCGCGAGGAGCACTCCGTAGCCGCTGGGCGGCTGCCCAAGTCTGTCGACTTCTTCGCGCAGCGCGATGAGCTGCTGGCGGGCTTCTTTGAGTGTGTCCATCAACTTGCCGTTACGGATGGCGAGCGAGTCAAGTTTCGACTCCAACTCCCGCACCTGCTCCGGCGACTGTGCAAGCTGACGGCGCAGAACCTGAAGTTCCACTCGTAACGCGTGAAGCTCTTCTGCTGCCGCAACCGAATCCGGGTTCTCTGTCGAGCTCATGTGCGTCTCCTCCCAGTGCGATGCATCAACGCTACCGGCATCAGGGCCCAAGTGTCGCCAGACACGGTGTGGGAGTGAGATTTCACTGCCGCACATTTGTCCCGGTTGCCAGTACTGACCCTCAAGTAGGTCATGTTAGCCTTGCCTACAAGATGGAGACAGCGCCTGTCTCTACTACAACGAAAGGTCACGCTGTGATCATCCGCAAGACTCTTGTCAGTGCTTGTGCCGTCGCCGCAGTTCTCGCCCTCGGCGCCTGTGGCTCCGACGACTCGAAGGACACGGCCGCTGCCACTTCGACTGCTGTAGCTGCCGCCACGTCCGCGAAGTCGACGTCCGCATCGACTGCTGCCGCACCGACCGCCGACGAGCTGAACGCCGCACTGATCACGCTCATCGATCCGGCCAAGCCGATCGCCGAGAAGACCGCACTCGTTGTCGACGGCTCCGCACGCCAGGCCAACATCGAGACCATGGGCACGGCACTTGGCGCCAACCCCGCGTACAAGATCACGTTCACCGTCGAGAACGTCAAGGTCGACGGTGAAACTGCAACTGCTGACGTCGCTATTGTCAGCCCGCACGGCACCATGCCCGGCACGCCGTGGACGTGGGAGCTCGAAGACGGTTCCTGGAAGCTCGCCGATACCTCGGCTTGCACGCTGTTCGAAATGGGTCGCGCGCCCTGCGCATAAGGCTTTGAAACAAAAAGAACGGCGATCCGGAATCTCGGATCGCCGTTCTTTTGTTCTGTCAGTGACTATTTGGCTGCTGCGGTGTTGGAACCCTTGCCGGCGCGACGCTGCGGCTTGGGGGTCACAGTTCCCTCGGCGAGACGACGCGCACTGATCAGGAACGCGGTATGCCCCTGCATGCGGTGCTCGGGTCGCACGGCCAAGCCGACCACATGCCAACCGCGGACGATGGACTCCCACGAGCGCGGTTCCGTCCAGCATTCCTGCTCACGCATTGCCTCGACGACCTTCGACAGCTGAGTCACGGTCGCCACATAGACGATCAGCACGCCGCCGGGAACCAACGCATTCGCCACGGCCGGCAGAACGTCCCACGGTGCAAGCATGTCGAGAACAACTCGATCGACCTTGCCGCCGTGGTTATCCGGATCGAAGTCCGCGAGATCCGCGATGGTCAGTTCCCAGTTCGGGGGACGCTCACCGAAGAATGTCTCGACATTGCGAACCGCGTGTTCGGCGTGATCGTCGCGGACCTCGTAGGACATCACCTTGCCCTCGGGTCCGACTGCACGAAGCAACGAACATGTCAGGGCGCCGGAACCGGCACCAGCTTCGAGCACACGAGCGCCCGGGAAGACGTCGCCCTCATGGACGATCTGAGCCGCGTCCTTCGGGTAGATCACCTGAGCGCCGCGGGGCATCGACAGCACGTAGTCGACGAGCAGTGGGCGCAATGCCAGATAGGGGGTGCCGTTGACCGACTTGACGACGCTACCCTCGTCGGCACCGATCAAGTCGTTGTGCACGATTCCACCCTTATGGGTGTGGTACTCACGGTTGGCCTCGAGCACGATCGTGTAGTGACGACCCTTGCCGTCCGTCAACTGGACGCGGTCGCCGACACGGAACGGTCCGGACGGACGCTTCCCGGGTGCGGTGAGCTCAGGCTCAGCCGACTCAACGACCTCGAGGTCAGTTGCAATTTCAGATGTTTCAGAGACATCTGTTTCAGGGACATCTGTTTCAGGGACATCGGCGACAGCGGACTGCGCAACCTCATCCACTTCGGTTGTGATTTCTTCCGGTTGCAGCTCGTTCGCCATGCGTGAGTAATCCCTGTTCGTTTGTTCCGGCGTCCTCGCCACCGGCTCCGACGGAGTTGTCGGACCAGTCCTCTAGCCTGCCAGGTGTGAGCTCTGCAGAACCGCCAGCCCCCTCCCAAACGGGTGCAACGTCACAGGAGCGCCCGCGCAGCCGGCCAGCACTGTCACCTTCGCGTGCGGGTGACTACAAACAATGCCCGTTGCTCTACCGGTTCCGGGCCGTCGACCGAATACCCGAAGCTCCTACCCGCGCGCAGGTCAGAGGCACTGTTGTTCACGTTGCCCTCGAAGCACTCTTCGGGCTACCCACGAGCGACCGTGTTCCGGAGCGCGCAGCCGAGCTGGTCAGGCCGGCATGGGAGCGCGTGAGCACCGAATCTCCCGAGGTAGCGGAGTTGATTTCCGCCGACGATCTTGACGACTTTCTCGCCGAGGCGAGCAAGCTCGTCCAGACGTACTACACACTCGAAGATCCGACGCGATTCGACGCCGAAGCCTGCGAGGTCTACGTAGAAACCGAACTCGACAACGGTGTACCGCTGCGCGGATTTGTCGACCGCATCGACGTTGCACCCACCGGAGAAGTGCGGGTGGTCGACTACAAGACCGGCAAAGCGCCCCGTGAGTTCACCGAGTCCAAAGCACTGTTCCAAATGAAGTTCTATGCGCTGGTTCTACTACGTACCCGCGGAATCGTCCCGGCTCAATTGCGCTTGATCTACCTCGCCTCGGGATCGATTCTCACGTATGCGCCCGATCACGACGAACTGATTCGGTTCGAACGCACATTGTCCGCGATCTGGAAGGCGATCCTGGCGGCAGGTGCGAGCGGAGACTTCCGACCCAAGCCTGGCAAACTGTGCGATTGGTGCGATCACAAGGCCCTGTGTCCAGCATTTGGCGGCACCCCACCGCCGTACCCGGGTTGGCCCGATCTACTGAGCGCCGAAGTTGTTGCTGCAAAGGAGAATACGTAGATGATCGACAGTTCGTACTACCGCTTTCTGGGCACTACCGAGGAAGGCTACGAGCGGTTTGCGAGCACGCCGGCCACGGTGAGCCTCTGGGGCCCCACCCTTCAGCACGGCGCTCCCCCGTCGGCACTGTTGGTACGCGCCCTCGAGCGTTGCGGTGCCCGCGAAGGAACCCGCCTGACCCGCGTTGTCGTTGAGATTCTCGGACCGATCCCGATCGCCGATATCGAGGTTCGCTCGTGGATCGAACGTCCCGGTCGCAGAATCGAATTGATCGTTGCCGAACTGTGGGCGACTGCACCCGACGGATCGTCACGCGCAGTGGCGCGAGGGACCGCGTGGCGAATGGAAACCGCCGACACAACTGAGGTCGTTCACGTCGTGGACCCTGCTCTGGAACCCCGCGAGGGCGGAAAATCCGTCGATCTCAGCGGCATGTGGAAGGGTGGCTACCTGGACACTCTCGACTGGTCCTGGATCACCGAAATCGGTTGCGAGGGAGCAGGAAAGGTCTGGGCCAAGCCTAAGCCCGCCCTCGTTGACGGCGAGGAGTTGACGGCACTCGAACGCCTCTTCGTCATCGCCGACATCTCCAACGGCGTCGGCGCCAAACTCAATCCTGAGCATTGGACGTTCCTTAACACCGATCTGACCGTGCATATTTTCCGGGTACCGGAAGGTGAATGGATCGGAGTTTCCGCAGAAACAACTACCGGGCCGGACGGCGTCGGTATGTGCGCCGGAGTGCTCTACGACGAGCAGGGCGCCGTCGGCCGCATCGCCCAGACATTGCAGATTCGCGCCCGTTCCTGAGATAAGGAACGGGCGCGAATACGCGTGCAGTGATCGATCAGAAAGCGCGTACCGAGCGAATGTTCGACGCGAGGATGGCCCTGGCACCGAGTTCGGCCAGGGCATCCATCACCTGATTGTGATCCTTGATGGCGACCATGGCGCGTACCGCGACCCAGTCCGGATCGGCCAACGGCGAGAGCGTCGGCGATTCCATGCCCGGCGTCATCTTGATGGCTTCGTCGAGGATGCTGCGCGGGCAGTCGTAATCGATCATCAGGTTCTGCTGCGCGAATACGATTCCGCGGACACGCTCGATCAGCAAGTTGCGTGCAGCGTCGTCCTGCGGCGAACCGGTGCGCTCGATCAGGACACCTTCCGAATCGCACAGCGAATCACCGAAGGCGACCAGGTTGTGCTGACGGAGCGTGCGACCGGAACCGACGACGTCGGCGATGGCGTCGGCGACACCGAGCTGGATGGAGATCTCGACGGCACCGTCGAGGCGGATAACCGTCGCCTCGATGCCGCGAGCCGCGAGGTCCTGACGAACGAGGTTCGGGTAGGACGTGGCGATGCGTAGGCCAGCCAGATCTTCGACAGTCCAGTCCTTGCCGGCGGGAGCGGCGTAGCGGAACGACGAACGGCCGAAGCCGAGTGACAGTCGCTCGGAAACCTGAGCACCCGAGTCGCCGGCCAGATCGCGACCGGTAATACCCAGATCGAGTTCACCCGATCCGACGTAGATGGCAATGTCCTTGGGACGCAAGAAGAAGAACTCGACCTGATTAGCCGGATCGAGAACCGTCAGGTCACGCGAATCGGTGCGACGACGGTAGCCGGCTTCGCTGAGGATTTCGGCGGCAGACTCGGACAGCGAGCCTTTGTTGGGAACTGCGACGCGCAACATCAGTGAACGTCCTTTCGGAAGGTGATGGGTCAGACGTGGGAAATGTGAACTCGGAACCGTCGGGTCAGATCCGATTCACAGATGTCGGTACACGTCTTCGAGGGTCAGCCCGCGGCCGACCATCAACACCTGCGTCCAGTACAAAAGCTGGGAAATTTCTTCGGCTAGCTGCTCATCGCTCTGGTACTCCGCAGCGATCCACACTTCACCGGCTTCCTCGATGACCTTTTTGCCCTGTGCGTGAACACCAGCATCGAGGGCGGCGACAGTGCCGGACCCCTCGGGACGGGTGGCAGCACGCTCGGTCAACTCGGCGAACAAGGATTCGAAGGTCTTCACAGGTAGCCATTCTTTCACGAGAGGGGAACTGGTTTTCACAGGGCCACGCACGAGTCCGTCACAAGCCCCTGTCGAGCGCGCGGGAGCTGACAAACCGGCGTGTGTGCCCGGTGATCGGGTCCGGGTACTCCAGCGCCCGAGCCAGGAGCCGCAGAGGCGTAGTGAAATCACCCGGTGCCGACGGGCGGTAATGCGGGTAGTAGTTGTCGCCGACGATGGGGACCCCGAGCGAGTTCAAATGCAGCCGAAGCTGGTGGGTGCGCCCGGTCCGTGGGAACAACCGGTATCGGCCAAACATCGCATCGGCGGAATCGGTGACGGTGGAGACCAATTCGATGTGGGTCTCACTGTTCGGTTCACCCTCGACCTCGGTAGCCGTCATCTCGCCGTGCACCTTGTTGATCCGGCTGCGGACCGTCCGGGGAAATGTCAGCCCCGGATCAAAACCGGCGATCGCTTCGTATTCCTTGACAATTCGCTGCTCGGCAAACAACTCCTGGTACGGCCGACGCAGATCTGGCGTCACCGTGAACACGATGACTCCGGCGGTCATGCGGTCGAGCCGATGGACCGGGGCAAGGTCGGGTAGGTCGAGATCACGTCGCAACCGCACGACCGCACTTTCCACGATGTGCGCCCCACGCGGAATGGTTGCCAGGAAATGCGGCTTGTCGATCACCAGAATCTGCTCGTCGCGGTGCAGGATCTCGATCTCGTGCGGCACCGGAATCTCGGGTGCCGGCTCGCGGTAGAAGTACACGAATCGCGTGGGCTGATACCGAGTGTCCGACGAGACGGTTCGGCCGTGCTCGTCTACTACGCCGCCGGTGTCGACAAGGTCGGTCCACAGCGCCCGTTCGTCCGGAAACTCACCGATGAGGTACTCCAGAACTGTGCGCGCCTCGGATTCCCGGGGCATCCGCAGCCGATCCGGCCCGAGTCCGTTTCGGATCGGCAGCGGCGCTTTGGGCACTTCTCAGACCTGTTCGAGGTCGGGTGAGCAACCCTCGCACAGCAATTCGAGGGTGCGTCCGTCGCCGTCGATTCTGTTGCGGAATCGAGGCGTCGGTGTTCCACAATCAACACACACGCTGATAGTTTTTGCCTCCGACGAGAATTCGATGTTCATACGCTTGTCGAAGACGTACAACGAACCGTCCCACAAGCCCTTATCTCCGAATGTCTCGCCGTAACGGACGATCCCTCCGGCAAGCTGGTACACCTCGCCGAATCCACGTGAACGCATCATCGATGAGAGCACCTCGCAGCGCACTCCCCCCGTGCAGTACGTGACAACGGCTTTCCCCTTGAGGTGGTCGTACTTGCCGCTGTCGAGTTCATCGACAAAATCCCGCGTGGTCGTCACGTCCGGAACTACGGCGTCGCGGAAACGGCCGATCTCGGCTTCGAACGCGTTGCGACCGTCGAAGAACACGACGTCGTCGCCGCGACTGTCGACGAGTTCGTGAAGTTCCTTCGGCGCCAGATGAACTCCGCCGCCGACAACACCATTCACGTCGACCTCGAGTTCGTCGGGCGCGCCGAACGTCACGATCTCACTGCGCACCTTGACGGACAGCCGCGGAAAATCATTGCCGAGACCGTCCGACCACTTGATGTCGGCCATCTTGAAGGGCGCGTAACTGCGGGTGCCTTTCACGTACCGCTTGACGCCTTCGATGTCCCCACCAACCGTGGCGTTGATCCCGTGCTTCGAGATCAGGATTCGTCCGGTCAGATTGTTGGACTCGGCCAAGCTGTGCTGCCACAGCTTGATCGCCTCCGGATCAGCCAATGGCGTGAACTGGTAGAACAGAACAATTTTCGGAATAGACACCAGTTACACCAACCTAACGCGACACAGACGAGTGAACGTCGTGAAGATCATGAACAGACAAACCCGCCAACGACTCTCGGAACACCCGGCCCGGCCCGGTAGCCACATCGACCTCACACGGAACTACCAACACTGCGCATCCCGCCGCAGTCGCCGACGCCGTTCCGGTCGGTGAATCCTCGATGGCCAAACATTGCGCCGGTTCGAGCCCGAGAAGGTGAGCGCCCCGCAGATACGGATCGGGAGCGGGCTTGCCCGCCGGTACCTCGTCGCCGCACACGGAATGGTCGAAGAATTCACGGCCGAGCATCCCGAGCGCGCGTTCCACCAGTACCCGCTCGGTGTTGGTCACCAGTGCCGACCGAAGACCGCCATCCCGAACGGTTGCGAGAGCCTCCTGCGCACCGGGCCGCCACGTCACGCCGTCCTCGAAGAGATCGCCGACGCGGGTGTACATCCAGTCCTTCGCCTCGGCAACAGCCTCCGGATGCTGCTCGAGGTCGAGCGAATCGAAGAGCGTCGCCAACGCGAACGGGCTGGATGCGCCGATGACAGCAACGCGAGTCGCCTCCGTCATCGGCCCACCCAGACGCAGCGACAACTCACGAAGAGCGATGTCCCACAGCTTCTCCGAATCGAGCAGGGTGCCGTCCATATCCCACAGGACACCACCGAGCGTCGATCCGGGAACCTCGGTCAACACATCAGACATTGAAGTACTTGGCTTCCGGGTGGTGCAGGACAAATGCGTCCGTGGACTGCTCCGGGTGCAGCTGCAGTTCCTCGGACAGTTTGACGCCGATCCGCTCGGGTTCGAGTAGGGCAACCATCTTTGCCCGATCCTCGAGTTCCGGGCACGCACCGTAACCGAACGAGTAACGTGCGCCGCGGTATTCGAGGTCGAAGAAGCCGGCTACGTCCGTCGGATCCTGCTCGGCAACAGTATGCCCACCGGGCAGTACCAGTTCTTCACGAACACGTCGATGCCAGTACTCGGCCAGTGACTCGGTGAGCTGAACACCGATGCCGTGAACTTCGAGGTAATCGCGGTACGAGTTGGAGGCAAACAGTTCGTTGGCGAAGTCTGCGATCGGCTGACCCATCGTCACCAACTGGAACGGCAGGACGTCCACCTGACCCGTTGCTTCCGCATCCTTGCGCGAGCGCACGAAGTCCGCGATGCACAAGAAACGGTCCCGGTGCTGACGCGGGTACGTGAACCGGAATCGTTCCGGCGCATCCGGCCTCGGTTCGGTGAGCACGATGACGTCGTCGCCTTCGGACACTGCCGGGAAGTAGCCGTACACCACGGCCGCATGCGCAAGAATGCCCTCGGCTGTCAAACGGTCAAGCCAGTAGCGCAGGCGCGGCTTGCCTTCGGTCTCGACCAGCTGTTCGTACGTCGGGCCGTCGCCCTTACGCTGACCGCGAAGTCCCCACTGCCCCAGGAACAATGCACGTTCGTCGAGCAAGCCGGCGTACTCGGATAGTGCGACGCCCTTGACGATGCGACTGCCCCAGAAAGGCGGAGTCGGGACCGCGACGTCGGCGGCAACGTCGGAGCGTTCCGGCACAACGACCGGAACCTCCTCGGCCTTACGCTTTTCCGCAATCCGCTTGGAACGCTCGTGGCGGGCCTTGCGCTCAGCTGCCTTCTCACGCGCCGCAATTGCCTCGGGGCTGTCCGGGGCCGGGCCGCCGCCGCGCTTGGCCGTCATGATCTGATCCATCAGATTCAGACCCTCGAACGCGTCACGGGCGTAGTTGACCTCGCCGTCGTAGACCTCTTGAAGATCGTTCTCGACGTACGAGCGAGTCAGCGCGGCGCCGCCGAGCATGACCGGGAACTGCTCCGAAACTCCGCGAGCGTTCAGTTCCTTGAGGTTGTCCTTCATGACGACTGTCGACTTCACGAGCAGACCGGACATACCGATGACGTCCGCCTTGTGCTCGATAGCAGCATCCAGAATGGTCGCGATGGGCTGCTTGATGCCGAGGTTCACGACGTCGTATCCGTTGTTGCTCAGGATGATGTCGACGAGGTTCTTGCCGATGTCGTGGACGTCGCCCTTGACCGTCGCGATCACGAGACGGCCCTTGCCGTCGTCGTCGGTGGCTTCCATGTGCGGTTCGAGGAACGCCACAGCAGCCTTCATGACCTCAGCGGACTGAAGCACGAACGGCAACTGCATCTGACCGGAACCGAACAGCTCGCCGACGGTCTTCATGCCGGAAAGCAGTGTCTCGTTGATGATTTCGATCGGCGACTTTTCCTTCATCGCCTCGAGGAGATCGTCGCTCAGGCCATTACGCTCACCGTCGACGATGCGAGATTCCAGACGCTTGAACAGCGGAAGGCCCGCAAGTTCCTGCGCGCGAGATTCGCGAGCCGACGCAGCCGAGACGCCCTCGAAGAGAGCCATCAGCTTCTGCAGCGGGTCGTAGCCTTCGCGGCGACGGTCGTAAACCAAGTCGAGTGCCGTCTCGCGGTGCTCGTCCGGAATGCGAGCCATCGGCAGGATCTTGGACGCGTGAACGATCGCCGTATCCAGACCGGCTTCGGTGCATTCGTGCAGGAACACCGAGTTCAGAACCTGACGAGCCGCCGGGTTCAGACCGAACGAGATGTTGGAGATACCGAGAGTGAAATGCAGTTCGGGGTACAGGGCCTTGAGCTGACGGATGGCTTCGATGGTCTCGATGCCGTCGCGGCGCACCTCTTCCTGGCCCGTGGAAATCGGGAAGGTCAAAGCGTCGACGATGATGTCGGACTCGGCAAGACCCCAGTTGCCCTTGATGTCTTCGATCAGGCGCGTCGCGATTGCGACCTTGGTCTCGGCGGTACGCGCCTGGCCCTCTTCGTCGATGGTCAGAGCAACAACGGCAGCACCGTGCTCCTTGACCAGCTGCATGATCTTGTGGAACCGCGACTCGGGGCCGGCGCCGTCCTCGTAGTTGACGGAGTTGACCGCGCAACGTCCACCGAGGTGTTCGAGACCGGCCTGCAGGACAGCAGGTTCGGTGGAGTCGAGCATGATCGGCAGCGTCGACGCCGTCGCCAAGCGGCTGGCCAGTGCTGACATGTCGGCGGCACCGTCGCGGCCAACGTAGTCGACGTTGAGGTCGAGCATGTGTGCGCCGTCGCGGGTCTGATCCTTCGCGATATCGAGGCACTTCTGGTAGTCCTCGGAAAGCATCGCGTCGCGGAATGCCTTGGAGCCGTTGGAGTTCGTGCGCTCACCGATCATCAGGATGCTGGCGTCCTGCTCGAACGGAACAGCCGAGTACAGCGACGACGTGCTGGCTTCGTGAATCGGAGTGCGCTGCGCCTTCTCGACCTTACGGACGGCCTCGGCGACTGCGCTGATGTGCTCGGGAGTCGTTCCACAGCAACCGCCGACCAGACCGAGACCGAATTCGGAGACAAAACCGCTCAAGGCTTCGGCCAACTCGTCGGCACCCAACGGGTACTCGGCGCCATTGGGGCCGAGCTGCGGCAATCCGGCGTTGGGCATGACCGACACCGGCAAGGTCGAGTACTTGGACAGGTGACGCAGATGCTCGCTCATCTCCGCCGGACCGGTCGCGCAGTTGAGGCCGATCATGTCGATACCGAGTGGCTCGAGCGCGGTCAGCGCTGCACCGATCTCACTACCGAGAAGCATGGTTCCGGTGGTCTCGACCGTCACATGCGTGATGATCGGCAGACGCAGGCCCAACTGTTCCATCGCTCGCTGACTGCCGATTATCGCAGCCTTCACCTGAAGGAGGTCCTGGCAGGTCTCGACCAGAATGGCGTCGGCGCCGCCGTCGATCATGCCGAGGGCAGCCTCGGTGTACGCGTCACGCAACACCGCGAAAGGCGCATGGCCGAGACTGGGCAGTTTGGTTCCCGGCCCCATCGAGCCGAGAACGAAGCGGGCCATGCCGTCACGGCCCGGTCCCATCTCGTCAGCGACCTCACGAGCAAGAGCGGTGCCCTTCAGAGAGAGTTCACGAATTCGATGCGAAATATCGTAGTCGGCGAGGTTGGGCAGGTTGCAACCGAAAGTGTTTGTCTCGACAGCATCAGCACCGGCGGCAAAGTACGCGCGGTGGATGTCTTTGAGCACGTCGGGGCGGGTGTCGTTGAGGATCTCATTGCACCCCTCGAGTCCGAGAAAATCATCTAGTGTGAGATCCGCGGCCTGCAACATGGTGCCCATCGCTCCGTCGCCGATGACAACGCGCTGTTTCAACGCATCAAGCAGGGCAGAGTTAAATGAGGCAGACATGCCGTCCAGAGTAGTGGGCGTACCGACAGGCTCTGGCCGTAGGCTAGGTGGGTGAGTCCAAGTGAGTTCCCCGTCACTCCCGACGGCCCGGTCGATTTCGACGATTCCGCGGCCTTCGAGAGTCCTGATCGCCCTGAGGGCGACATCCCCGTGCTGCGTGATCCCATTCTTGTTGCGGCATTCGAAGGCTGGAACGACGCCGGTGACGCCGCCAGTGGGGCCGTCGAGCACCTCGAACTGATCTGGGATGCCCAACCGTTGGCAGAGCTCGATTCCGAGGATTACTACGACTACCAGGTGAACCGCCCGATCGTGCGTCAGATTGACGGCGTCACCCGCGAAATCGTTTGGCCTGCTACACGTTTGTCGGTGTGCTCACCTCCCGGCAGCCAGAGCGACATCGTTCTGCTTCACGGCATCGAACCGAACATGCGTTGGCGAAGCTTCTGCGAGGACCTGCTCGAACTGATCGACCAGCTCAACGTCAAGACGGTCGTCATCCTCGGCGCGCTCCTCGCTGACACGCCACACACTCGGCCGGTTCCGGTCACCGGAACGGCCTACAGCAGCGAATCCGCAGCGCGATTCAACCTCGAACAAACCCGATACGAAGGCCCGACCGGAATCACCGGAGTGCTCCAGGACGAGTGCGTCCGCGCAGGTGTACCGGCCATTTCATTCTGGGCAGCGGTGCCGCACTACGTATCTCAGCCGCCCAACCCCAAAGCTACGGTGGCATTGTTGCAGCGCGTCGAGGACGTTCTCGACATCGAGGTCCCCCTCGGCGGGCTACCGGCCCAGTCCGAGGATTGGGAAGAGGCGGTCAATGAAATGACCTCCGACGACGAGGAAATCGGCGAGTACGTCCGCACTCTCGAAGAGCGCGGCGACGCCGAAACCGACATCACGGAAGCTATCGCAAAAATCGACGGCGACGCTATCGCCGCCGAATTCGAGCGGTACCTGCGTCGGCGGGGCCCCGGCAGCTTCGGACTGTGAGCAAGAACACCACTGATGACAACGCGAACAATCCCCGGTCGCTCCGCCTTCGTCTGCAACTGATCGCGCTGTACGCCGGCGGGTTTCTCGGTCCGTTCGGCGGCGGCGTCGTCGTATCCACGCTCCCCGAGATCGGCGACGATCTCGGGGTCGGACCGTCCGCGGCCGCGTCGTCGCTCACTGCGTATCTGTTGCCGTTTGCCGCACTGATGTTGGTGTCGGGAACGCTTGGTTCCCGTTGGGGCAAGGTTCGGACCGTCCGCATCGCCTACGGGGTGTACGTCATCGCATCCGTGGCGTGCTTCCTCGCCCCGACGCTCGAAATCTTCCTCGCGGCCCGAGTTCTACAGGGCTCCGCAAATGCGTTCACCACTCCCCTGCTGCTTGCATCCTTGGCGGCCGCCACACCGCAAGCGCGCCTCGGTCGTGCACTCGGGGCCTTCGGCGCCTTTCAGGCCGCCGGTCAATCCTCAGCACCGCTGATCGGCGGCCTGGCCGCCGAATTCGATTGGCGCTTGGCATTTCTCATTATCGCGGTCGTTGCCGGCTTACTCGGAGCCATCGGGTTACCGACCGCCGACAAGGCAACCCCCACAACCCCCGCACGGCTACGTGACGCTCTCCGCCCCGAAGTTCTCCGCATCGGTATCGCCGCCCTACTGGGCTGGGGCGCACTCGGCGGTCTGAGCTTCCTGATCGCCTTCCGCTTCGAGGACGAGTTCGCACTCACACCTACCGTCAGAGGTCTCCTTCTGACGCTCTTCGGTCTGGCAGGCATCCTGTGCGCTCGGCCGATCGGAATATTGATCGACCGCATCGGCGCCCGATCTTCGGTGCTCATCGGTGCGATCGGCGGTGCGGTCCTCGTGACCATCGTCGGGTTGGCCACCGTCATCCCGGCGATCGCGATCGCCTGGTTTGTTGCCGGTATCGCAAGTCAGTTCGTACTCGTCGGAGTCAATGCGGCAGTACTGGGGTCACAAGGCCCCAACCGAGGCGGCGCCGTGTCGGTCGTCCAAGCCATGCGCTTCGGCGGCGCGGCGTTGGCGCCCATCGCCTTGACCCCCGTCTACGACGTGTCACCCGTCGCAAGCTTTTTGATTCCCGCCGCACTCCTTGCGCTGGTAACTCCCCTGGTGATGCCAAAACCACGCTCGAAGGCGGATTGAGACCCGGACCTCGGTGCGGGCTCGAAAATTTTGAGTTGCAGGTCGTGAGTTGTGTGAATTGGCGAGGATGGATGGTTGATGCCCGACGGTGAACCAAGATTCGGAAAATTTGGGGTTTCCGTCAACGACAGATATTGATATCATTGGAACATGAACGAAGCTGAGTCGGAACCGGAACGCCCCATCGACATTTTTCGTCGATCCGTCGAGATCATCGAAGAAAACTTGCCCGCCACCTGGTCTTTGTCGACGAAGCGCTCCCCCGACCTCTCCGAAGCGCCCCTTCGCCTCGATCTCCGCTCCCCGGACGGTTCAGTCGCCAAGTTCGGGGTCTACGCCGCGCATGGGGTTCTGAGTAGCGACGTTCCCGGAATCGCCGACCGCTTCCCTGCCGGGCAGTCCGGCTTCGTCTGCGCCAAATACCTGTCCGAGCCCGTGCGCCGCCAACTCGACGCCCACGCCCTCTCCTATGCCGATGCCACCGGAAACGTCTCGCTGACGGCTGACCGTCCCGCAGTGTGGGTGCGTGGTCGGGGCGCCGACGCAGATCCGTGGCGCGGCCCCGGACGTCCGTCAGGCCAGCTCAGCGGCGATCCGTCGGCTCGCGTCGTCCGAGCACTGGCCGATTTCGCTCCACCGTTGGCGATCACCGCCCTGGTGCGCTTGGCCGGCGCGTCGACCGGCGCAACATATCGAGTTGCGCAGACGCTGGCCGACCGTGAATTGGTGACCAGACTCCCCCGCGGCGGAATCGCTGACGTCAACTGGCCGAAAATGCTGCGTGCGTGGGCTCAGGAATCGGTAGCCAAAGCTCCCACACCGCACGGCTTTCATGCCCCCGACGGCCTCGAGGCTCTCTTCGGCCAACTACGCCAACTCAGCGGACACATCTACGCCGGCACCGCGTCGGTCGCCGCCGCACCCTTCGCGCGATACGCGCCCACACAGCGCGCGCATTTTCACGCGGACAACGTCGACCAATTTGCCGACGCTCTGGGCCTGCGACGCGTCGAGAGCGGCGCCGACGTCTGGGTCACCGCTCCGCTCTCTCCATCGGTATTCGACAGAATCCTCACAAGAGACGGCATCCGAATCGTCGCGCCGAGCCAGGCGTACGCCGACCTTCTCGCGGGACCGGATGCCAACGAAGAGGCTGCCGACTATCTGTTGTCCTGGATGATTGCCAACGAATCGCAGTGGCGACGCGCCGCCTCCCCTGCTGCGGACAGACCGTAGGAAAATTCGCGGGGCACTCTCGCCTACCCTGTCATGGTGAACGAAACGCCTACTCGTGATGCAACAGCGTCGACACGTGCACCGGCGTACGCCGATACAAACCGATTGAAACTGTTTTCGTTCACGGTCGCGGAGAAGCGGGCGGAGTACCTCTGGGTGCTTCGAGCTTTCGACCACGCGCGTGCCAATTACACCGTCCTGCTCCATTCGGGGACTGTGGCGCAGATTCTCGAGAAGATCGGCGGCGGCGATCCCGCCGCGCAGTTGTCGTCGGCCGAGGTCGCTCCGCTGTTGGATCAGCTGCACGTGTGGGAAATCCTCGAACGAAGCTACGACGGCACCCGCGCCGCGTCGCTGGCCGAGTACCGCAACCGGCATTTCGTTTACCAGTTCGGCCAGGCCGGCTACCAGGTGTATCGATCCGTCGAAGATGTCCTGGCTGCCCGCCTCGACAATTCGTCGCTCTCACGATTGGCGCTGGCGGATCTGCTCGCCGACATGTCGGAATTGGCCGAGGCCAATCGGACGTCGGACGGCGATCTCATCTTCCGCAAATTGAAGCGCCTGGACTCGACGCTGTCCGACATGGCCGATCGCGCCGCACACTTCTATCTGACGCTCGGCGATCTTGTCCGAACCACCGAAGTCACGCCGCAGGCGTTCTTGAGTCACAAGGACGCGCTGTTGACGCACATGCGCGAATTCAGCTCTGACCTTGCGCGTTATGCACCCAAGCTCAAAGAAGCGATCGAGCATGTCGAGTCGACCGGTGTCGATCGGATGATCCGCCTCGCGGCGGCCAGTGACGAGCGCGTATTTGTTCCGATGACCGAACGCGAAGACGACTGGATGGCTCGTTGGCGCGGTTTGACCGCGTGGTTCGTATCCGCCGAGTCCGGGATCAGTGAGTCGGAGCGTCTGCGCGAAGGGACGATGAGCGCCATCGCCGCAGTTCTCGCGTTGTTGCGTCGGGTAACGGAAACCCGCAAAGGTGGGGTCAGTCGTGAAAGCCAGTTGCGGCATCTCGCGGGTTGGTTTGCTGCCACGCCGTCGGAGGATGCGGCTCACGCACTCTTCCAGGCTGTGTTCGATCTCGGTCGCCCCCGGCACCTGTCGATGGTGCATCCGGATGCCGACATCATCTCGCACAACCGTTCCTGGTGGGACGCGCCGCCGGTCGAGATTGCGCGCACTCTCGCCGAAACGGGCCGTCCGCCGTCACCGGGCCTGCCCGGCAAGGTCGCGCGCAACGACGGTAGTATCCGTCGACTCCGCGAAGAGCAGCTGGCTACCCAGCGAACCCGCAGTGCCGCAGCACAATCGCTGGCATCGAACGGCGTCTACGAACGTGAACTCAACGAGCAGGAGACCGAAGTTTTGCTGAGTCTGCTCAACGCAGCACTGACGGCCCGCGTCCCCGTTGTCGGCCGAGTAAAGAGTTCCACCGGCAGCGAGAACGGGGTGAAGCTGACGCTGAGCCCCTCCGATGGTTCCACGACCATCAAGACTGCCCGCGGACGCATGCACCTCGACGGTATCGAGGTCAGTGTCCGATGAGAGCTCGCGAGATCACCCCCCTGGCCCTCGATTCATACCAGCGCGCGGCGCGAATCATCCTGTCCAATCACTTGGTCACCACGTCGTATCCGGATCGCGCCGCATTGCCACTCTTGCGTCGGTGGGCCACCGAACTGCGTGACGACCTCCTGGAACTATTCGGCTACCGCCTCGAAGTCACGGAGACGACGGCCCGGTTGTTCACGGTCTCGGATCGGCTCAACCCTTCGGCGCCCGCTCGCACCGCGACCGAGCGCACGTTCGACCGCACGCGGTACTCGTACCTGGCGCTGTGCCTGGCTGCTCTAGGCCGCGCCGGCAACCAGATCACGTTGTCCGAGTTGGCAGATCACGTTGCCGCCGATGCCGCTCAGGTGGACGGCGTAGAATTGTCCACCGATCGGGCGTCGGACCGAGACGCGTTTGTCGACGCGGTCGGGTGGCTCGGCGTTCGCGGCGCCATTGCTCTCGCCGACGGCGACGCCAATGGCTGGGCTTCCAATCCCGAAGCGGGAGAGGCTCTTTACGACATCGACCGATCCGTCGTCGTCGCGCTGTTCCGCCCACCTCGCGCCCTGCAACACCTGCATTCCATTCGAGGTCTTCTCGCCGCCGAGACATCCACGGCATCCGAAGAAGACGGAGTTCCCTTGGACGCCAAGGAGATCGGGCGACGGGTGCGTCGGGCGCTCGTCGAACGTCCCGTCGTACTGGCCGGCGAACTCGACGAACATGAACTGATCGCGCTTGCCCAGCCCAAAACCGCTGTGGAAGTGGAACTGCTGACCGGGCTGATCGCCGAACGTCGGGCCGAAGGTATCGCGATGATCGATCCCACCGGACGTTTGTCGGACGTACGCTTTCCCAGCACAGGCACCATCGCTCAGGTCGCGCTGCTGCTGGCCGGAGAAATTTCCGATCGAATTCTCGACGTCGACGCCCCGGACCTCGCAAAGCTTGCGATCCCCCACGAGTCCGATGAGTACCTGATCGAACAACTCGATGCCGCGATCCCCGAGGCCGGAATCTTCGAAGACCTCGCCGACGAAGTAATTCCCACAGTCGGACCCGCGCCGGAACCCGTGAATCCTCCGGAACCGGTGACGTACCCGTTGATCCAGGATGACTGGCTCACCGACAAGATCGCCGAGTTGGTCGACCGGTTCGGCCGAACATTCGCCGCGCAGTGGCAAGCCGACCACAAGGGACTGCGCACGCAGTCGCTCGGTCTGCTGCAACGATTGCGACTGACCCACGCCGTTCCCGGCGGAGTGCTGGTCCTCCCCGTCCTGGCACGCTATCGCGACGTAGTGGTCAGTGTCCGCGAGCGCGATCCTCTGATCGATTTCGCGGTCGACAACTCAGCACCAGATACAGCTACCGAATTTTCCGGCACGACAGAAGAACCAGAGGTAGAGAACGCATGAACAGCGCCCGCTTCCGACCTACTCGGGCCGGCATCATCAACCTCTGGGACTACCGCGACCAGGAATTCTCCTTCGCCGACGGCCGTCTCGTTCTGCGGGGACCCAACGGTTCCGGCAAGACCAAGGCACTCGAGGTTCTGTTCCCGTTCGTTTTCGACGGTCGTATCGAACCGCGTCGTCTCAATCCGTTTGCCGGCGAAGAGCGCACCATGAAGTCCAACCTGCTCTACCGCGGGCAGGACAGCGCGCACTCGTACGTGTGGATGGAATTCTGCCGCGGGTCGATGGAAGAGCCCGAAGCCGTCACCGTCGGCATCGGCATGCGCGCAACCCGTACCAACGACAAGGTCACTCGTTGGTACTTCGTTGCCGACGGCCGGGTAGGCGTCGACTTCTCGTTGATCGGCAACGACGATCGCCCGCTCACGAAGAAGCAGTTGGCCGAACAGCTCGGCAGTGACGCGATCACGGACCGTCCCCTCGACTACCGCACTGCAATCGATGCGCGCATGTTCGGACTCGGTGTGCAGCGCTATGACCAGCTCATCAACCTGATCCTGACGCTGCGTCGCCCGCAGCTCGCGAAAAACCTTGATCCGAAGGGACTTTCGCAGGCACTGACCGACGGTCTGCGCCCCCTCGACGATCAGTTGGTTCTCGAAGCCGCTCGTTCGTTCAGTGACATGGAAGAGGTCGGCCGCGCACTCGAAGGACTTGCCGCCGCCGATCAGGCCGCACAGAGTTTCATCGGCGTCTACACCAAATACCTCCGTCAGCAGTCGCGTGGCGAAATCGAGCAGGTGGGAGCCCGCCTCGCTGCGGTTGCCAAAGGTGTTGCCGCCATGGATCAATCATCCGTGGCTCAGATGCGCAGTCGTGAGGCACGGGCCGGCGCCGAGGAGCGGTTCAACGCGGCCGAGCAAGCTCTCGACCACGCGCGCGCCAATGTCGAAGCGCTGCAACGCTCCAGCGCCTACGAAGGCAAGCAACAACTCGATGATCTGGCGCAGGCCGTCTCGACGCTGAAATTGTCCACGGAGCAGCAGGCAGACAAGTCGCGCAAGGCGCAGGCAACTCTGGCGCAGCGCGGCGACGAAGCCGAGAAGGCCCTCGCATCCGTACGTCGCGGCGCTGAGGCACTCTCACGCGCCGAGGACGAACTGCAAGCCGCAGCGGAAGATGCAGGCATCGTCTGGACTCCCCTGCCGGACGGTTCGCGGACCGATCAGATCACCACCGCGGTGCGGGGTCATGCCGAAGAACGCGACGGTGACGTTCGCGTCGTACGCGCCGCTCTCGCAACCGTCGAGAAGGCTGCCACCGAGCGGACACGTGCCGAGAACTCGTCGCGCCGCGGTCAGGAACTGCTCGAATCCGCCAAAGCCGCTGTGCTCGAAGGCGAAGCAGCAGTGGAACTTGCGCGCAGCGAATGCGCCGCCGGCCTCCGCTCCTGGTGGACGCAGCATTCCGTGCTACTCGAAGCCGTCGGCGCTGGTACCTCCCTGTTCGACGCTCTCGACGCAGCACTGGCCGAGGTGGGAGACGAGGACGCCCCGACGTTGGCCGCCGTACTTGCCGAAAACATCGAGGCCGGAACCGAAACGCTGCGGGAGCGTCGACGCGAAGCGGAAGCAGAAATCGCGGCTTCGAAGGCTGCCGTCACGACCCTGAAAACCGAACGCAAAGCAGTCTCGGCGGAACACGACGATGCTCCACCCACGTTCCACGCACGCACCGACAGCCGAAAAGAATTGCCCGGCGCACCGTTCTGGCGCCTCGTGCGCTTCACTGATTCCGTCTCGCCCGAGGTCGCTACCGGAATCGAATCCGCGCTGCAGGCAGCCAACGTGCTGGACGGCTGGGTCAGCCCCGACGACAAGTTCCCCGAATTTGTCAGTGAACAGTTCCTCACCGCACTTGCGGTGAAGGCACGCCCCAAGGGCCGCACACTCGCCGACGTACTCGAAGTTGAAGGCAATGCCGAGGTTTCCGACGCGCAGGTCCAGGCAATTCTCGAGTCCATCAGCCTGGTCGAATCCGCCGACGAGGCCGCGGCGTCCGTCGCAATCGGAGTCGACGGCCGGTTCTGGCAGGGCGTAGTTCGCGGACGCCACGTCAAATCCGACGCAGAGTACATCGGCACCACGGCGCGAGCGCGTCGTCGCGCCGCGCGGATCACCGAGATCGACGCAGCCCTCGACGAGTTGGCTGCCGCCGTCGACGCTGCCAAGGCACTGGTCACACAGACCAACCAGCAGTTGTCTCAGATCACCCTGGCGGCAAAAGAACTCCCCAAAACCGGGTCCATCCTGCGGGCACTCAAATCCGTCGCGGAATCGGCCGGCGCCTTGCGCTCTCGGTCGGACGCCACCGAAACCGCGCAACGTGAACTCGACACGGCTATTGCCGATCTGGCCGCCAAGGAGAAGCAACTCCGGGCGACAGCGGTGGCGCATCGAACTCCGCACCTTGCCCGCGAGCTGGATTCCTTGGCAGCGGCAATTCGCCACTTCGAAAAGCAGGGCGAGTTGGCATTGCGATGCCGACGCGAACATGCCAAAGAGGTGGAACTCGAACGCGAATCGAGTGATCGTCTCGACGAATCACGCGCCAATGCCGAAGAATTCGCCGAGGAAGCCGCAATCGCGGAAGAGAGTCTGCTCGGGCAGGTTCAACGTCTCGAGACACTGCGCGACACACTCGGTTCCAGTGCCGAGCAGATCGACCTCGACCTCGCCAAGGCACGGGCGAAGATCGAGGAGTGCAAGGTCGAACAGCGCACAGCACGCAAGGCCTACGACGCAGCGGTTCTCCAGATCGGTACCGCCGAAGGCGCTTACAACACAGCCGTCGAAACCCTGCGCCACACACTGACCGAAACACGCAGCGACGCAGAACGACTCGCGCCTTATGCTCGAGCTGACCTGCTGGATCTCTTAGGGATCACGGAACACCTGAGTTGGCCGGCCAGTTCAGCCGCCTGGATGAGCCCCGATCAACTGGTCTATCGAATCCAGAACGAGGACCGTACCGACGACGCCACCCACCCGCCGGTCCTGCCCGAAGACGTGGACAAGCTGTACCGGGCTCTCGATGCAGCCACGTCGGCTGTCCGCGTCACGGACGGCGCTCGCAAGGCCACCCGCACTGCCCTGACGTCGGCATTGCAGGAATTCGATGCCCAACTCGCCGCCGCGGGACAGGATTACCGACTCCAGTGGGATGCACCCGACGGACTCACCGTCGTACGCGTTCAGGACGAGCAGGGATACTCGTCCATCGGCGAGTTCGCGACCCGAATCCACGATGCCCGCGGAGACCAGGAGCAACTGCTCACGGAATCCGAGCGTCGCATTCTCGAAGACGCGCTGCTTACCGGATTGGCGCAGCAGATCCACGAGCGCACCGTCGATGCTCGCATCCTGATCGCTCGAATGGGCACCGAGATGCGTGAGCGTCACATGTCCTCCGGCAATACCATCGGTGTCCACTGGGTTCTCGCCGACAACCTCGACGACAGCTCCCGCGCCATCTCCAAACTTCTGGATCGGGATGCGTCGGCGCTGGGGGTCGACGAATTGGCGACGCTCCGAGCACATTTCGCGACGCAAATCCGCACGGCCCGCGCTGCCCATCCCGAGCGGTCCTACCCGGAGATCCTCTCCTCCGCCCTCGACTACCGGCAGTGGCGGTTCTTCTCCTTCACACTTATCAGCGGTGAAGGAAAGGAAGACCGCCTTACCGTCGCGCGGCACAGCGCGCTATCCGGTGGCGAACAGTCGGTGTCACTGCACCTTCCGCTATTTGCCGCTGCGCACGTCATGCTCGATTCGGCAGATCCGCATGCACCGCGACTACTTGCCCTCGACGAGGCATTCGCCGGCGTCGACGACAACGGCCGGAGCGAACTGCTGGGATTGAGCGTCCAATTCGATTTGGACCTCTTCATGACTGGCTACGACCTGTGGATCACCTACGCCGACGTACCAGGTTGCGCGCATTACGATCTGGCACATTCGACATCCGAGCAGGCTGTCAGTGCGGCGCTGCTGGTCTGGTCGAACGGTGAGCTACTGGCCGAGCACGACGGAACGGATCTGGCACGCGCACTCGGTTCTCCGCTGCGGCGACGCGTCCCGGCACCGGCCGAGGGTGCGCTCGACTACGCCGAGAACGCACTGTGATGTTCCGATGACCGTCACGATTGAGAATTAGGGCCGAGACCCGGTGGGCAAGAAACCGTTCAAGACAAAACAGTTTCCCGCCGGGTCGTCCCGTCTCTGCTGCCACTGCCTGGATTTCGATGTCGCGCTCAGCTTCTCGACCAACCGAGCACGCGGTTGACCGGTCGGTCGAGGCTCGCTACCGTCGAGGTATGCGCCGAGAAGTGACCTCACGCGACCGCATCATCGGTTCGGTGACCGATATCGTCGTGGGCCTCGCGGACGTACTCCCTCGGCATCTCGTCGAATCGCTCGCCCCATGACGACCACCGTCGACTTCCATTTCGATCCTCTGTGCCCATTCGCCTACCAAACCTCGATCTGGATGCGCGATGTACGTGATCAACTCCGACTGACGGTGAACTGGCGCTTCTTCAGCCTGGAGGAGATCAACCGACGCGAAGGCAAAAAGCATGCGTGGGAACGCGATTGGTCCTACGGCTGGTCTCTGATGCGTATCGGCGTGGCACTGCGCCGCCGAGACATGGTCTTGCTCGACGACTGGTACGCGGCGGTCGGTGCCGAACTACATGAGCGCGGCGGGACCCCGCATCTACCCGAGACCGCGCGCCGACTCCTCGAGGGGCTCGGCGTCGAGGACACACTGTTCGACCAGGCCCTGGCGGATCCGACCACCCACGACGAGATCCGGGCCGATCACCAGCGGGTCGTCGACGCAGGCGGGTTCGGTGTTCCGACATTGTTCTTCCCCGGAGAGCAGTGCCTGTTCGGCCCGGTACTCGTCGATCCGCCCACCGGAGCGGAGGCATTGACACTGTGGCAAGTCGTGAGCGGAATGGCCGCGCTGCCGCACGTCTACGAATTGCAACGCCCCAAAACCAGCGCCGATGCCACCTTGATCGGGGAAAGCCTGCGGCCCTACTTGCGGGGACGAGACTGGGTCAGTATCAATCGCGGCCAAGTCATCGAACTCGACCAACTCGTCGAGCACGACGGGAAATAACCGACCACAACCACCTCCGACTGCACAGTGAATCGCTGTGCTGCGCCTGAGCGCCACGCGTCGTTGCAATTCCCAAATCCTCGACGATCGACCGATTGTGCGGAATCACACCGAAAGTACGCGATTCGGAATTCTCTCGTTTTGAGCGTGTTGCACCGAATGGTTCTTCTCTCCGACGAAAGGTTGTGCGATGACAAAGCTGTTGTTTGCCGTCACCTCTGCAGATCACTGGACACTGAACGACGGGACGGCTCATCCGACCGGATACTGGGCCGAGGAGCTGGTCGAGTCTCATCGAGTGTTCGTCGACGCCGGTTACGACATCGTGATCGCAACACCTGGAGGCAAGGTCCCTACTGTGGATGAGGGAAGTCTTGCGCCCGAGGTCAATGGCGGGCAAGCGGGTGCTGACCGAATGCGCAAGTACATCTCCGACCTGCAGCCAGCCCTCGACTCTCCGGAGGTCTTGGAAGGTGTAGACGCCGAGGACTACGACTTGGTCTTTGTTCCCGGTGGGCATGGGCCGATGGAGGATCTTGCGGTGTCCACATCTTTCGGCGAGCTATTGGTGGAGTTCTTGGACGCCGGAAAGGTTGTCTCCGCTGTCTGCCATGCGGGAGCAGCGCTGCTGCCCGCCCGCAAATCCGATGGAAGTTGGTTGTTCGACGGCTATCAGCTGACCTCGTTCACCAATGAAGAGGAGACACAGGCGGGTTTGGCGGACAAGGCTCCCTGGCTGCTCGAAACTCGACTGCGCGAGCAGGGTGGCAAGTTCGCGAATGCCGAAGCGTGGTCGCCCTACATCGTGGTGGATCGGAAGCTGTACACCGGCCAGAATCCCGCGTCATCCAAGCCGCTCGCGGAGCGAATCGTCGCCGACCTGGCCTGAAACGGTCGAGGTTGAGCGTTGACTGACACATCGGGAATACCCGTGCACCAGAGGACCTACCGTGCCGGCTGTTGCCGCCGCGGTAGGTCCAGGCGGCAGTTCGCCGACGTCCACACTCGAGGTCAGTTGACAACAGAACAACAAAGTTGAGTTGACCGAACTGTCAGGTATGACCGAAGAATCATCTTGGCACTTTCCAGCAAATCCTTCTCCTCACATCAGCAAATGTGAGTTCAGGCCAAAAAACGGCACAAAAAAGGGGTGCGACACAAGTCGCACCCCTTCCAGACTGAGAAATCAGCGGACGGAAACTCCCAACAGAGCGTCTACCGCGTCTGCGAACTTGGCCGGAGCCTGCGTATCGGAGCCGTCGCCTTCGATGGCGCGACGAGCCCACCCATCCAGTGCGTCCAATGCTTTGGGAGTGTCGAGATCGTCGGCGAGATGCTGGCGCAAGCGGGCAACCGTATCGGTGACGGGCTGAGCCGAGGTGAGTGCCGCAGCGTCGCGCCACAGCTTCAGGCGCGCCTGCGCATCGGTCAGAACCTGATCCGTCCAGGCCCGATCCTGGCGGTAGTGCCCGGACAGCAGGCCGAGGCGAATTGCTGCCGGATCGACCCCGCTGCCGCGCAACTTGGACACGAAGACCAGGTTTCCGCGACTCTTCGACATCTTTTCACCGTCCAAACCGATCATGCCGGTGTGGACGTAGTGGCGGGCGAAACGTCGATCACCCGTGGCGCATTCGGCGTGAGCGGCTGAAAACTCGTGGTGCGGGAAGATCAGATCGCTTCCACCGCCCTGAACGTCGAAGCCGGACCCGATGCGGTTGAGTGCGATTGCGGCACACTCGATGTGCCAACCAGGTCGGCCTGGACCGAACGGTGACGGCCAGGAGGGCTCTCCCGGTCGCACGGCGCGCCACACCAACGCGTCGAGAGGATTACGTTTGCCGACTCGGTCCGGATCGCCGCCGCGCTCGGCGAAGAACTTCTCCATCGTGGCGCGGTCGTAGCCGGATTCGTAACCGAATTGCTCGGTTGCATCGGCACGGAAGTACACGTCCGGGAACTCTGCATCGTCAACGACGTAAGCGGCCCCGGCCGCTACGAACTTCTCCACCAACTCGACTACTTCGTTGATCGATTCGACAGCACCGATGTAGTCCCGGGGTGGAAGGACTCTCAGTGCTTCCATGTCCTCACGGAAGAGCGCCGTCTCACGCATTCCGAGAACTATCCAGTCCTCGCCGTCGCGGTTTGCTCGCTCGAAGAGCGGATCGTCCACGTCAGTCACGTTCTGGACATAGTGGACATCGTGACCGGCATCGCGCCACAGGCGATTCACAAGGTCGAACGTGAGATAGGTGGCCGCGTGGCCAAGGTGAGTGGCGTCGTACGGGGTGATTCCGCAGACGTACATTGTTGCCGTCTTCCCCGGGGCGACGGGGCGAACCTGACGGTCGGCTGTGTCGTACAGCCGCAATGGCGGCCCCTGGCCGGGAACGGACGGGAGTGCTGTATCGGACCAAGACTGCATGCTGCCGAGCCTAGTGGAGACTCGTCGAGCGCTCGGAAGGTGCTGGCTGATCGGGTGTCGGTTCGGGCATCGACGCTAGCTTGCTCGGCCACCAGATCTTCTGACCGATGTCGTAGGTCAGCGCCGGGACCAGCAAGGATCGAACGATCAAGGCATCGAGGAGCACACCGAACGCCACGATGAATGCGAGTTGTGCGAGGAATAACAGTGGAATCACGGCCAACGCCGAGAATGTTGCTGCCAGAACAACTCCGGCGGAGGTAATCACTCCACCGGTCACCGTCAGGCCACGCAGCGTACCGGCCCTGGTCCCGATTTGGAGGGCTTCCTCGCGGACTCGGGTCATCAGAAAGATGTTGTAGTCAATACCTAGTGCTACCAAGAACACGAAAGCGAACAGTGGGACCACCGGGTCGGCCCCGGGGAAGCCGAAGATGTGATCGAACACGAGTGACGAAATTCCCAGTGTCGCAGCAAACGAGAGCACCACTGTCCCCATCAACAACAACGGTGCCAGCAATGACCGGAGTAGAAGCGCGAGGATCACGAAGACAACAAAAATAACCACGGGAATGATCACGGTGCGGTCGCGCGTGGATGTGGTTTTGGTATCCAGATCGGTAGCGGTGACACCGCCCACCAGGGCGTCGGCGCCTTCGACACCGTGAACTGAATCACGAAGTCGCACAATCGTGTTTTCAGCCTCGATGGAGTCAGCCGCATCTGTCAACGTGGCCTCCAGGGAGACTCGGCCGTCGACAACGAGAGGCACTCCCGCCTTCTGAACGACGGAGACATCGCTCACGCCGTCAACGCGACTTGCGGACAAAGCCTCGTCCAGGGAATCCGCGTTGGCGATGACGATCGCCGGTGAACCCGAGCCGGCATCGAAGTGGTCTCCGAGAATCTCCTGGCCCGCAACAGAATCGACGTCGAGTAGAAAAACGTCCGACGACGCCACTCCGTTGGCTTTGAACTGGGGCATCATCAGCGCAAAGATAACCAACACCAGTGTCGACGAAACCCAGAAGCGTCGCGGATGCCGCCCGATACGAGCCGCCAGTGCAGCCCAGAATCGGTGATCCTTCGCCTCGTCGTGGTGTGCGGCATCGACATCGAACTTCGGCATGGTCGGCCAGTACGCTGACCGACCGAAAAGCACCAGAACCGCGGGCAGGAAAGTCATCGACGCGAGGAACGACGCAGCGATGCCGATTGCCGCGACGGGTCCGAGGCCGCGATTGGAGTTCAGATCCGAGAGGAGCAGGCACAGAACGCCGGCGATGACCGTGCCCGCGGACGCTGCGACGGGTTCCAGCGTGGCACGCCACGCGACCCACATCGCGGCGTATTTGTCTTTCTCGATCCGCAGTTCCTCGCGATACCGCGAGACCAACAGCAACGCGTAGTCCGTCGCGGCTCCGAAGACGAGAATGAAGAGGATGCCTTGACTCTGACCGTTGAGAGCGATCACATCGGCATCGGCCAGCAGATAGACGAGCAAGCTGGACAACCCGAGAGCGAAGATCGCCGAGAAGATGACAACGAACGGCAGGATCGGGCTGCGATACACCACGATCAGAATCAGAATCACGACCGAACCGGCAACCAGCAGAAGGAGACCGTCGATGCCGGCAAAAGCGGCTGAGAGGTCGGCGACCTGACCGGCCGGTCCGGTCACGAACACCGTCAACCCGTCCGGCGCAGATTCCAGTGCGGCACGCAGGTCCTTGACCGATGTCTTGACCTCGACAGTGCTGTCGATCGGGAGGAACAGCTGTAGTGCCTGCCCGTCAGCAGACGGTATCGCGGGCGAACTCGCATCACCGAACCCTTCGGTGCCCACGAAGTCGTCGACTGTTGCCGTCAAGAAGGCGGAATCACCGGGCTCGATGCCGCCTTCTCTCTCGGCGACGATGATCGCCGGCACGAAGCGTGTGTCGGTGAAACCTTCCTGAAGTTTCGCCACTTCGGTCGCTTCGGCCGAAGCCGGAAGGAACGACGTATTGTCGTTCTGCTGCACCGTGCTGAGCTTTCCGGCAAATGGTCCGCCGAAGCCTCCAATAGCCAACCAGCCGATTACCAGCAGGGCTGGCACAATCCATCTCAGGCGACGACGCGTATTGACTGTTGTGCTCACTGTGTCTCCAGAGCTCGGCAGATTGACGGGTGCGACTCCTATTTTGTTCAGCGAGCTGAACAATAGCAAGTGGAAGGGCAAGAAGTGAGTGACGACGGGTTGGAAACCTGGCCGACAGGCCGACTACTGTCGACCGCCGCTCGGCTGCTGGAACACTCGTGGGAAAAGGTCTTGCGCAGTCAGGACATGACGCATGCCGGACTCATCGTGTTGCACTCCATTGCGCAAGCGCCGATGTCTCAGCGAGACATCGCCAAGAAGTCACGCGTCACCGACCAGACGATGAGTCGCACCATCGATCGACTCGAGCGGGCCGGCTTCGTCACTCGCGGCACCGACCCACGGGACGAACGCCGTCGACTGATCACGGTCACCGAATCCGGACTGATCACGTATCAACGCCTGCTCGTTCTCGAGAAGGAGGACGCGGCACTGACGGTCGGCGTCGGAGATGTCAGCGCGTTACGTGAGCAACTGTTGCGCCTCGTCCGGTCACCGGCACTAAATCCGCACTCGACCGACGGCTAAAGGCCGGCAGCTAGAACGGCGGCCACGGAATTGTGCGATGTCCGTTCGGGACCGGCATGACGGCCATCTCGACCATATTTCGTGCCCGTCCCGCAAGTGCGGCGATTTCGGAATCGGTGATCAGGTCGGACAGTTCGTCACCGAAACTGCCGTCGACAGAAGCGGCAAAGTCAGCAACGTCCGCGAGCAACGGGCCTGGCACCGTACGCCCGGCCCAGCCCCACAACACGGTTCGCAACTTGTTGTCCGTGTGCAGGCAGATGCCGTGATCGACTCCGTAGACGGAACCGTCGACGCCCTCGAGTGCGTGACCGCCCTTGCGGTCCGCATTGTTGATCAGCACGTCGAGAACCGCCATCCGTTGAAGGCGCGGATCGTCAGCATGAATGAGCGAGACAGGCTCCCCTTCGGAATCGAACGCTTGAAGAACCTCGAACCATCCCGGCGGGACATTGCCCGGACTGCACAGATCGACGATCTCGGGTTCGTTGCTCCCATCCGAAACACGATCGACCGTGTCCACCCAGCGCTGGACCATTCCCGGACCGAAAGGACCGTCCCGCAACACAGTTCGCGGAATCACGCCCCACCCCAACGTTTCCGACACTCGATACGACGCGACCTCTCGGCCCGCCAGGGTGCCGTCGGGGAAATCCCACAGCGGACGCTCACCGCGAACCGGCTTGTACACGACCCTCATCGATTGCTCGCCGAGAATCGAGTCGCAGACCAGGGTCGCGTTACTCGCTGTCGTGATCTGCCCGATGACCGTCAGGTCACCGCCCAGTAAGACGTCGGGTTCAGTCACGTCGGACACTGTCTCAGTCCTCGTCGGAATCTGCGTCGTCGATCGCGAATCCGAAGGACTCACCGCGACGATAGCCGTTGGTGCGGATACAGATATGACCCTCGGGAGCCAAAGGTTCACCGCACAGCGGACACGGTGCCCGGCCGGCTGCGATCACACGCTCCGAACGTAGCGAGAACTCACGCGCCTGCTCCGGGGTCAGGAACACGCGCACCGCGTCGGGACCGTCGTCGGAATCATCGAGAACTACCGACTCGTCGAACTCGGTTTCACTGACCGCGAGAAGTTCCACTACGACGGCGCCGGCGTCGGCATCCCAGCCCAATCCCATCGTGCCGACTCGAAATTCGGCGTCGAGAGGAGTGACGAGTGGGCTGAGGTCGGTGATATCGCCGGCTGCAGGCGGAACGTCCGTGCCGAAACGTCGGTGCACTTCCTCGAGAAGCAAACCCATGCGGTCGGCAAGGACCTGCACTTGTTGTTTCTCGAGCAACACGCTCACCACGCGTGCATCATGCACAGCTTGGAGATAGAACGACCTGTCACCGGGCTCGCCCACAGTCCCTGCGACAAAACGATCAGGGGTGCGAAATACGTGAATCGCGCGCGACATTGCACCTCCTCGAATTCGAGAACATCCCTGGATACCCATTATCTGTCACAGTTCACACCCCAACCTCTCCGCCGGGGACGGCCTCCGGCGCGGGAGCGGAACCATTGGTCGACGCTCGTGCACCGGCGATCGCTGCCAACGCATCTCCGGTGTCGTTGACCCGAAGAATGAAGGGCAGAGTTGCGGTGTACCGGATCACGCTCATGGACGCTGGTTCCGCGACAATCCGCTGAAACGAGTCGAGATGCATTGCATAGGCGTCCGCAAGCACGGATTTGATGACATCACCATGAGTACAGGCAATCCAGACGACATCATGGCCGTGTTTTTCGGCGAGTCGCGCGTCGTGCTCGCGAATAGCGGCAACCGCTCGCGCCTGAACCTGAGCCAGTCCTTCACCACCGGGAAACACTGCACCGGACGCGTGTCGCTGCACCACTTTCCAGAGCGGCTCGTCGAGCAGTTCCTTCAGGGGCCGCCCGGTCCATTGGCCGTAATCCACTTCGATCAGGCGGTCCTCGACAACCGGGGTAAGTCCGCGGTCCGCAGCAATGGGCTCGACGGTCTGCTCGCACCGCAGTAGCGGTGAGCGAACAATTTCCGCGATATCGAGACCGGCCAATCGATCCACGACGCCGGCCGCTTGCTTCCGTCCGTGATCGTCGAGTTCCACACCCGGCGCTCGGCCGGCCAGAGTATGGGCAGTGTTGGACGTCGACCGCCCGTGCCGCAGAAGGACAACTGTCATGCCACAACCCTAATGGGGCAGCGCTCCTGCGGGTGGACCGTCGACGTCCAAACGGTCGCTATGTCGCTGAAACAACCCCTGTGGCCAGCAAGGCAAGGACGAGTACGCCGAGAGCGATTCTGTATCCGACGAACCAGTACATCGAATGATTCACCACAAACTTGAGCAACCAGGCGATGGCTGCATAGCCGACGCCAAACGCAATGACCGTGGCGACGAGCAACTGCGGTCCGCTGGCGTTCAGTCCGTCACCGGCAGGCTCGAAGGCGTCGGGAAGGCTGAACAGACCGGATGCGAGAACCGCCGGAATTGCCAGCAGGAACGAATAGCGCGCAGCAGCCTCACGTGTCAGTCCGAGGAACAAACCGGCACTGATGGTTCCGCCGGAACGCGACACACCGGGAATGAGTGCGAGCGCCTGCGCCGAACCCATGATGATTCCGTCGCGCATGGTGAGGCTTTCGATGGGACGCGTCTTACGTCCGTAGTACTCCGCAGCCGCGATCACGAGGGCGAACACGATGAGCATCGTGGCGATCAGCCACAAATTGCGTGCGCCCGTACGGATCTGATCCTTGAAAAGGAACCCGAGAATGCCCACCGGAATGGTGCCGATGATGACGTACCACCCCATCCGGTAGTCGAGGTCGCCGCGATGTTCGGCGTTGAACAATCCTCGGAACCAGGCGGTGATAATCCTCACGATGTCGCGAGCAAAATAGATCAGAACGGCAAGTTCTGTACCGAGCTGGGTCACCGCCGTGAACGACGCTCCCGCATCACTTCCGAAGAATATTTCGGAGACGATCCTCAGATGTCCGGACGACGAAACAGGCAGGAACTCGGTTAATCCCTGCACGAGCCCCAGGACCATGGCCTGTAGCCATGTCATCGCCTCGCCCATCAGAGGTCAGCCTGCAATGATTCGATCTGGGCCGATTCGAATGGGATTACTACACAACGGTTTCGTGTGTCGGGTTCACTTTTCACGGGCGTCACGCTACCGGTGCGCTGTTGGGCACGCCGAGTCCGGCACGCGGATGCCCGAATACCCCGACTTAGGTCACGCGCGCACTAGTCTGCACGTGGTGACAACTCTCGGGTACGACACACGCGTACCCGAATCAGGCGCGGGAGATGCAGGGCGGCTATGAAGCACAGATCAGTCGGAACGAGCGGACTTCGAGTCTCGCGACTTGGACTCGGCACACTGACCTGGGGGCGCGATACCGACGGCGATGAAGCGGCGGCTCAGATCCTGGCTTTCGCGGAGGCCGGCGGAACGTTGGTGGACACTTCGCCCGCGTACGGCGACGGCGCGGCGCAACGGATTCTGGCCGAACTTCTCAACGACGTCGTCCCCCGCGACGAGCTGATCATCAGTTCCAGCGCCGGGATCGATCCCAAGCCGATCGGAACGGATCGGGTCGACTGCTCACGACGCGGATTACTGCGCCAGTTGGACGCCACCCTCCGCGAACTCGGCACCGACTATCTGGATATGTGGCAGGTCGCGACCTGGGACCCAATGACCCCGGTCTACGAAGTCGCGGCAACCCTCGACTACGCCGTCTCGAGCGGCAAGGTTCGCTACGTCGGTGTGCGCGGGTACCTCGGATGGCAGTTGGCTACAGCCGTCGGGTCATGTGGCGCAACAACTCTCACCGCAACTCAGGCCGAGTATTCCTTGCTCGCACGCGGAGTCGAAGAAGAATTGTTCGCAGCGGCTTCGCATCACGGCGTCGGTGTCTTCGCCGCTGTTCCGCTTGCCGGCGGCGTCCTGACCGGGAAGTACCGCGACGGCATTCCCGTCGATTCACGAGGTGCCGACGACACGCATTCGCGCCACGTGCAGAGCTACCTCACGGATTCGTCGGTGCGCGTGGTCGATGCGGTCGTTACAGCGGCCGACGGATTGGGTACCTCACCTTTGGCCGTGGCACTTGCCTGGGCCCGGGATCGACCCGGGGTTGCCAGCGCTGTGGTCGGCACACGTGATCTCGCTCAGCTCACCGGAGTGCTGGTTGCCGAGGAATTGGAATTGCCGAAAGCGATTGCCGCGGCATTGGACGATGTGAGCGCGTAACTCTCGATCTGGCTGAACCGAATACCCGGACAGACGACCAGCAGAGGACAGGCTAACCTAGTGAGCAACGCACGTCCGTAGCCCACAGGAGAATCCATGACAACGCTTGACGTAGACCACAGTTCCGCCAATGCACCAGCATTCTCCGAGCGCCTCAAAGCGGAAACCGATGCCGCTCACCGCGAGACGGAGCAGTCCGGATTCGTCGGAGCGCTCCTCGGCGGCAAACTGACGCAGGCCGCGTTGGCAGCACTACTCGGCCAGACGTACCTCGTTTACACAAGCCTCGAAGAAGCCGGCCGCACCCATGCTGATAACGCACTGGTCAGCCCCTTCCTCTCCGACGATCTCCTGCGCGTTGCCGCACTCGAAGCCGATCTGGAATTCCTGATCGGCGAGAACTGGCGTGAGGGTCTCGAAGCAATGCCGGCCACCGAACGCTACGTAGCGCGCCTGCAGGAAGTTGGCGTCGACTGGCCGGCCGGCTTCGTCGCTCACCATTACCTGCGCTACATGGGCGACCTCTCCGGCGGACAGATCATCCGCCGGATGCTCGAGCGCGCCTACGGCCTCCAAACCGACGGCCTCCGTTTCTACACCTTCGACGGCATTCCCAAGCCCAAGCCGTTCAAGGACGCCTACCGCGCCAACCTCGATGCCCTCGACATCACAGCTGAGGAACAGCAGAAGTTCATCGACGAGGTCAATATCGCGTACCGCCTCAACGGCGACCTGTTTTCCGACCTCGAGGGCAACATCGAGAGCTACCTCGTCAAATGAGTAAGCGTTGGACCGCGGCAGCATTGGTCGTGATCGCCGGGTTCGGTCTCGTCGCGTGCGGATCGAACGAGCAGCCCGGTTCGACACATCAAGCACGAACCGCCGTACTCGAAGATTCCAGCCCGACACCGGTATCGGAAAACCCCGTCGCAAGCTTGCCGACCACGGTCACAGGCTTCGACGGGGTTCCGGTCACGATCACCGACAACAGTCGGATCATCGCGGCTGACCGGTACGGAACGTACGCCGCGACCACCGTCGCGCTCGGACTCGGCGACAACCTGGTCGGCCGAGACACCTCCGCCAAGTTCCCGGCTGTAGCCGACGTCCCCGTCGTCACGGTGGGTGGACAATCACTCAGCGCGGAAGCGATCCTCAATCTCAACCCGACGGTCATTCTCACCGATACGAGCATCGGACCGCAGAGCGTGCAGGACCAACTGCGCGCAGCGGGAATTCCGGTCGTGTTCTTAGACCCCACCCGAACCCTCGAAGGTGTCCCGAGCCAGATTCAAGCCGTCGCCGACGCACTCGGAGTGCCCGAGCAAGGCAAGGCGCTGGTCGATCGAACCGAAAGCGAGATCGCGACTGCCCGCGATCTGGTGCCCGATAACGCCGAACAACTGAAGATCGCGTTCCTCTATCTTCGCGGGACCGCCATCACGATGATCGGCGGCGACGGTTCCGGAGCCGATTCACTCATCGAAGCACTCGGCGCCGTCGACGCGGGAACAGCCTCCGGAATCACGTCGAATTTTGTCGCGATAACCAGCGAGGCACTCATCGCGGCCGCTCCCGACGCGTTTCTACTGATGACGGACGGACTCGCCTCCATCGGCGGGATCGACGGCCTCGAGAAGATTCCCGGAATCGCACAGACACCAGCGGGCAAGAATCAGCGCGTCGTCGACATGGAAGACGGCGTCATCCTCAGCTTCGGTCCGAACACCGGCCGCGTCATGCAGGTGTTGGCCGAAGCCATCTACGGACCTGCAGATTCGTGAGTACCGAGACAGAAGAACACGTTGGGGCTGCTGACCCGTCGGCAACCCCCGCAGCGTCGCGCTCGCGGGTGAGCATAGTTCTCATAAGCCTTTCCGTTGCTTTGGTGATTGTCGCGCTGCTCTCGGCCTGCATCGGACAAGTTCCTACCTCGGCACTCGAGGTTCTGGGCAGCATCATGCATCGAATCGGCCTCGATATCGGCCCCTTGCCGGCCCACCCGAGCGGTGAGGTCACGCTCTGGGAAGTGCGCTTTCCCCGGGTAGTTCTCGCCATCTGTGTCGGCGCGGCACTGGGTTGTTCAGGCGCATTGCTCCAGGGAGTGTTTTCCAACCCCCTGGCCGAACCCGGAGTGATCGGCGTATCCGCCGGAGCGGCTGTCGGCGCGAGCGCCGTCATCGTCGTCGGCGGAACCTTTGTCGCCGGTTGGACCGTCGCCGCCGCCGCATTTGTCGCCGGTCTGATCACGACCGCCGCGGTGTATCTCCTTGCCCGGCACGAAGGCCGAACCGAAGTAGTCACGCTCATTCTGACCGGTGTGGCCGTCAATGCGTTTGCCGGCGGGCTGATCGCTTTCTTCACATTCATCGCCAGCCCTTCGGCTCGTGATCAGATTGTCTTCTGGCAACTCGGCAGCCTCAACGGCGCAACGTGGAGCTCGGTGATGGTCGTAGCGCCGATGGCCGTCATCGGCATCGCCGCAACCATGATGATCGCGCCCCGGCTCGACCTACTCGCTCTCGGCGAACATGCGGCGCGGCACTTGGGCGTCAATGTCGAACGGCTGCGCCAAGTGGCAGTCCTGATCGTCGCCTTGCTGGTGTCGGCCAGCGTCGCGTTCACCGGCATCATCATGTTCGTCGGACTGGTAGTTCCCCATCTGATGCGCATCGTGGTCGGCCCCGGGCATCGCGCCTTGATCCCGGCCAGTGCCCTCGGCGGCGGCCTGGTTCTGCTACTCGCAGACCTGGGATCACGGTCCCTGGTCGCCAATGCCGACCTCCCGCTCGGAATGCTGACCGCACTCGTCGGTGGACCCTTCTTCTTCTGGTTGTTGCGCCGCACCCGTGCAAGGCAAGGTGGTTGGGCATGAGCAGCATCGCACGCAACTGGCGTGAACTGTTCGGACGCACTCCCGTCGAACCGCAGAGCCCCCTCGTCGGGGACACCACACTGCGAGCACTCGACATCACCGTCGAACGCGGTGGGCGGAAAATCCTCGACAACGTCAGCGTCGACGTACGCGTCGGCGAGGTGCTTGTTCTCGTAGGTCCGAACGGCGCGGGAAAGTCGACTCTTCTCGCCGCCCTCTCCGGTGACCAACCGGTAGTCAGTGGACGCGTCGAGGTCGAAGGAACCGATCTCCTATCGTGGTCCGCGATCGACATGGCACGTCGGCGTGCAGTACTCCCCCAGAAACACACCATCGGCTTCTCGTTCACCGCCCACCAGGTCGTCACGATGGGTCGCGCCCCCTGGGCCGGGACCGCACGTGAGGATCGTGACGGTGACGCCGTTGTCGACGCCATGAAAACGTGTGATGTCGAAGCGTTCGCGCAGCGTCCGTTTGCAGCTCTGTCAGGCGGCGAGCAGGCCCGCGTAGCACTTGCACGTGTACTCGCACAGGAAACGTCGACGGTACTGCTCGACGAACCGACCGCCGCTCTCGACCTCGGTCACCAAGAAGCAGTCATGTCAGTCGCGAGGGCCCGGGCCGCCGAGGGCGGCGCTGTGGTGGTCGTTCTCCACGATCTGGCTTTGGCCGCGGCCTATGCAGACCGGATCGTTGTCCTCGAGGACGGCCGCATCGCCGCCGACGGACCTCCGGAGTCGGTTTTGCACGAGGAACTACTCACTCGGGTTTACGGTTATCCGGTCGAAGTTTTCGAGCACCCGAAGACCGGGGCGACCTTGGTCGTTCCGCGTCGCGACTTCACACCCGCAGCAAGTCGGTCAGGGTCCGGTGTCAGCGAACGGAATCGATGATCGCACCGAGTCGATCAAGTACTGCGCGTAGCGTCGTAACTCCCTCACTCCCCGACGGCTGTGATGAATCTGTCTCAGCCGAGGCGACTGCGTCGCGGACCACAGCAGAAATGCTCCGAACGTCCGTTAAGTCGATGTCCCGGACCGACCGCTCCGCAGTCGCAATCACGTCGTCCGGGCTTGGGACACTTCGCTCGCAATAGTCCCGATACACCTCGACGTACAGGATGCTTTTGCGCACGCGGAATGCAAATGTCCTACCCGCTGACCTGCCGAAACCATGCGCGTGTGCACCCACGGAGACATCTTCGATCTCGAAATTGCCGCGCTCGTAGTCGCCACAATCCTCTCCGGATCCGGAGGGTTCGACAGGAATCACGATGAGCTCCTCAGAGATTGCGTGTCAGCCACAATCGTTGTTCGTACGGTATCGCGGCGGTGCACCGGGCGGAATGGTCTGCCGTAGTCCAATGCGGTGAAAACCGTTGTGCGTCGATCAGGGATGATCGAGAGCAGACGTAGAGCGTCAGCAGTCATTTCGAGATATCAAGTGAAGACAAGTTTTGAAAAGAAAACGAGGAACCGACACATGACTCGCCTTGGGATCCGCACCACCACAGCAGCGATGGGAGCGGCTCTTCTGCTTGTCACTGGATGTTCTTCCGGTGAGGGTGGCGACAAACTCCAAACTATCGACCCGGCTACCGCGGTAGTTTCGCCGGCCACCACAACTTCTCTCGACGGCGTCGTTCGTCCGTACACCGGCCGAATCGATTCCATCACATTCGATCCGGTCACGCGCAACACTCTCGTCGTGACGCAGGATCCACGTTCGGTTCGGATCGTTCCGGCCGATTCGCTGAAGTCTGCGGATACAGCGGTAGCCGGCCGAGATATCAGCCTCGACGGAGACGTCCGCGACGTATCGATCGCCTCGGACGGAAAAGCCTTGCTGTCCATGGACGGCAAGGTCGTGACGCTGAATCTGGTCACTGGCGAGCAGAGCATTACCCCCTCCCCGGGAGTGGCCAACTCGGCAGTCGAACTTGCCGATGGCCGCATCGCAATCGGAACAGACGATGGTTCAATTCACATTGTCGACCCGAAGACCGATCAGTCACAAACGATTTCAGGTTTTGCATCGGTCGACGAACTTGCGGTGACGGGCGAGAATCTCAGCGCGCTCGATCACCAGCAAACCTCACTGACAGCAATCAACTTGGACGAAGACCGTCTCGGTGCCGCCTTGAGGGCCGGCGAAGGCGCAACACATCTCGCGACGGACCATTTCGGTCGCATCCTCGTCACCGATACCACCGGAGACGAACTTCTGGTCTTCACAGCTGATCCGCTCCTGATGCGCCAGCGCTTCCCCGTCGGTGACTCGCCGTACGCAGTGGCCTACGACGAGGGCGCAGACCGGGTGTGGGTGACTCTGACAGGCACCAACGAAGTTGTCGGCCTGGACCTCTCCTCGGGCATCCCCGTCGAAACCGCCCGGTTCCGCACCGTACGTCAGCCCAACTCGCTCGCAGTCGATTCCAGCACCGGCACCCTGATCGTCGGGTCCGCAACCGGGGACGGACTCCAGAGCATTCCCACGCGGATCAGCTGATGGCGCAGCGGCAGAGGCCTTCCTCGGCACAGACTCCCTGGGACACATCCGACGACGTGTTCGACTATCTGCCGCTGCACCTTCCGCCACATGTCTCGCGAATAACCGCGTCGATGCGCCTGTCGATCTCCGCGGAGTTCGGTGGCTGGGAGCTTTCCCAGGTGCGTCTGTATCCGGACGGCACCCGACGTGTTCTGCTCAAACGTAAGAAAACACCGCTACATGTGGAAAATCCGGACGGCATCATCCACTGATTCGCCCACCTCGACGTTCACACCACGAAGTTCACACCGAAGAAAAGCAGGAGAATTGTGTACCAGCTGCTGTTGAGCCTGATGTTCCGCGTTCCCCCGGAGCGCATCCATCATCTGGCGTTTGCCGCCATGCGTCTGGTGACGAGATTTGCGCCGATCCGATGGCTCGTCGCGAAGGTCCTCGTGGTCGACGATCCGGTCCTTCGGAGCCAGGCTTTCGGGCTGACGTTTCCCGCTCCGCTCGGATTGGCGGCCGGCTTCGACAAGGACGCCACCGGAGTCGACGCGTGGGGTCCGCTCGGATTCGGATTCGCAGAAATCGGAACCGTCACGGCGCAGGCGCAGCCCGGCAATCCAGCTCCACGACTGTTCCGTCTGCCCGCTGATCGCGCTCTGATCAACCGGATGGGTTTCAACAATCACGGTGCCGGACATGCGGCGAACTTCTTGCGCCAGCGCCGCGTCACCGTACCGATCGGCGCCAACATCGGGAAGACCAAGATCGTCGACGCCGCCGACGCGCCTGCCGATTACACGGCCAGTGCACAACTGCTCGGCCCCCTGGCCGACTTCATGGTGGTCAACGTCAGCTCCCCCAACACTCCCGGACTCCGCGATCTGCAGGCGGTCGAATCACTGCGCCCGCTACTTCAGGCAGTCCTCGACACCGTTCATGTTCCGGTTCTCGTGAAGATTGCTCCGGACCTGTCCGACGACGACGTCGACGCTGTCGCGGATCTGGCCGTCGAGCTCGGATTGGCCGGCATTGTGGCCACCAACACCACGATTCGTCGCGACGGATTGAAGACGCCCGACGCCGAGGTCGCGGCGATCGGTGCGGGCGGACTGTCCGGGGCGCCCGTTGCGGATCGCTCACTCGAGGTGCTTCGCCGGTTGTACGGTCGTGTCGGCAACAAACTGACCATCATCTCTGTCGGCGGTATCGAAACAGCCGATCAGGCCTGGGAGCGCATTCTGGCCGGCGCAACCCTGGTTCAGGGCTACACCGGCTTCATCTACGGCGGACCGTTCTGGGCTCGCAGCATTCACAAGGGCATCGCCAAGAAGGTGCGGGCTGCCGGATTCTCCTCGATCAGCCAAGCCGTGGGCGCCGAGAACCCGCGCTAGCCACTAAGCGCCTCAACGGCAGCGGCCGGTTTCCTTCATCACGAAGGAAACCGGCCGCTGCCGTTGGTCTGGCCTTACTTGACCTCGAACGTACCTGTCAGCGTTGCGCGTGCGATCGCGTGATGGAACACGTTGAACCCCAGGAACGCGGGTGACGAGTCGGCGGTAACGCCGTCGAGCTTGTCTACATCCAGTGCATGAACGGCCACGATGTATCGATGCGGTCCGTGTCCGGGAGGCGGGCCGGCACCGATGTAGCCGAAGCCTCCGCCGTCGTGGCGGAGAGTCACCGTGCCCTCAGGCAGAGCCGAACTGTCCGCAGCGCCCGCGCCGGCCGGAAGTTCAGTGACAGAAGCGGGGATGTTCGCCACTTCCCAGTGCCAGAATCCCGACGCGGTGGGGGCATCAGGATCCAACACTGTGACAACAAAGCTCTTGGTCTCGGCGGGGAATCCCGACCAGGAGAGCTGCGGCGAGATGTCCTCACCGCCGGGAACACCGAAGGCACCGCTGGCCTGAGCGAGTTTCAGCGGTTGACCCGCCGTGATGTCGTCGCTGGTCAGCTCGAAGCTCGGCAACTTCGGCAATGGTTCGTACGGATCGTAAGCCATGCGAAATCCTTTCGTGTGACTGATGTTCAAGGCTGCTGCGTGTTCAGGAATTGAGCAAGAAATTTTCCAGAACACGTGTTCCGAACAGTACGGCGTCCACCGGCACCCTCTCGTCGACGCCATGGAACAACGCACTGAAATCGAGTTCGGGCGGCAACTGCAACGGCGCGAAGCCGAAGCACCGAATACCCAGTTTCGCAAACGCTTTCGCGTCGGTCCCGCCCGAGAGCATGTACGGAACGGTGCGCGCATCGGGGTCGTGAGCGAGGATCGCGTTGTTCATCGCATCGACCAGATGGCCGTCGAATGTTGTTTCGTACGAGTCGAGTTTGGTGATCCACTCGCGGGTCACGTCGGGGCCGATCAATTGGTCGACGGTGCGCTCGAACTCGGCTTGGCGTCCGGGAAGCACACGGCAGTCGAAGACGGCTTCCGCAGTCTGCGGAATGACGTTTGCCTTGTATCCGGCCTTGAGCATCGTGGGATTGGCGGTGTCCCGGAATGTCGCGCCGATGATGTTGGCAATAGTGCCCAGCTTGGCCAAGGTTCCGTCGATATCAGGCGACGTCGGATCGAAATCGAGGCCCGTCTCTTCACCCACCGCGGTGAGGAATTCCGCGACCGAATCTGAAATCACGATCGGGAACTGATGGGCACTCAACCTCGCGACTGCCCCCGCCAAGGTCGCCACGGCATTGTCGTCGTGAAGGAAGGAACCATGTCCGGCCCGGCCTTTGGCCGTCAGCCTCATCCAGCCGAGGCCCTTCTCCGCCGTCTCCACCAGATACAGACGGCGATCGGTTCCGTCCGGACGCGGAACGGTCAACGAGAATCCGCCCACTTCGCCGACAGCCTCGGTCACACCGTCGAACAAATCCGGTCGGTGCTCGACCAGCCACTGGCATCCGTATTTGCCGCCCGCTTCTTCGTCGGCGACAAATGCGAACACCAGGTCACGCGGCGGAACAGTTCCCTCGGCCTTGAACTGGCGGGCGAGCGCCAGGATCATCCCGACCATGTCTTTCATATCGACAGCGCCGCGACCCCAGATGTATCCGTCCTGAACGGCCCCGGAGAAGGGGTGGACACTCCAGTCGGCCGGCTCAGCCGGAACTACGTCGAGGTGTCCGTGCAGCATCAGGGCACCGCGTCCGGAATCTTTACCCTTCAAACGCGCGAACACATTTCCGCGGCCAGGAGCACCCGACTCGACATATTCGGTCTCGTACCCGACCTCTTGCAGCTGCGCACCAACCCACTCCGCGCACGCACGTTCACCTTTGGTCGTTTCGAGTTCTCCGGTGTTGGACGTGTCGAAACGAATCAGAGAGCTGACAAGATCGACGACTTCTGCTTGTGAACGGCTGGGACCTGAATCTTTCGGAGATGAAGACATATCACTTTCCTACCATCGAATCACCCGAGATGGCAGACTGAAATCGTTCTCACCTGGCGATTTGGGACTACCCGTGGGATCGGATACTCTTTCCCAGCACCGAGAAATCGGGGCCGAGTCCGAGTGGCGGAATGGCAGACGCGCTAGCTTGAGGTGCTAGTGTCCTATTAACGGACGTGGGGGTTCAAGTCCCCCCTCGGACACTCGAAATACATAAAGAAAATGACCCCAGCCGAACAGGCTGGGGTCATTTTTGATGTGTGCTACACCGTGAGTTGCGCTGAAATCAGGTGCGCCTGATGTTGGAGTTGCTGTCGAAGCTTGCTTTCATGACTGGATTCGACGCCGAGTCGCTTCGGGTCGAACCGAGAGAGTGGCCCGCTCAGAGTCAATGCGCACAGAACCTGGCCGGTCGGCCGGATGACTGGAACCGCAAGCGCTGCAACACCCAGTTCCATCTCGGCCAGATTCTGGCTGAAACCATTGACGCGTGCGAGCCGCAATTGGATCTCGAGTTCCTCCAGTGAGCTGATACCGAACTGCGTTATCGGCGGCGGCAGACCATCGCCGTATCGTGCGGCCAACTCCGTCTCACTCAGGTAGGACAGGAGCACCTTTCCGGCGGCAGTGGCGTGAGCCGGCATCAACCCACCGATCCTGCTGGTAACCCGCATGATCTGTTCGGACTCGACAGCAGCCACGAACTTGATCGAAATGTTCTGCAGTACGGCCAATTGAATGGTCTCCCCCGTCAAATTTCGCAGGGCCTCCATGTGCGGCAGGGCCACGTCGACACAGTGCGCCACAGCCGCAGCATTCCTCGTCCCCGACATTGCCGGCCCAAGTCGGTACTTCCGTCCCCCGGGACTCTTCATCACATAGGTCGCTTCGAGCAGAGTTGCCGCCAGGCGATGTGCCGTGGAAGTCGCACAATCCAGCGCCTGAGCGATCTCGGTAATGCCCAGTTCCTCGTGATCCTGCAACGCATCGAGTACTCGCAGTGCTTGTCTCACCGAACTCAGAGTGTCGCTCATTTCCCCTCCAATGTCGCATAATTTCCCGCATACAGGAATCTAACACTAAGCCATTCCTATAAAAGGAATTTGATGCTAACTTCTTGAACATGCACATCGAGACGGAGATCACTATTTCTGGTCATTGAAATCCGGCGACAAAGGTATGGAATCAGACAAATGGCAAGAATTGGAATTATCGGCAGCGGTGGCATCGCACGCAGCATCGCTTCGTACATCGCTTCCAGTGACATACATAGCCTGTCTTTCGTCCAAGGTCGAGAGTTGGACGAAACAGAATTTGTCACCGCCACACAAATCACCGATCAGATGCTGCACGAAACCGACATCGTGATCGAAGCTGCGCATCCCGACGCCGTCGCAAAGTTCAGCGAACAGGTACTGCTGACGTGCGACCTCATGATCCTCTCGTGCGCTGCACTCGTCGACGACTCTCTCCGCGACCGGCTGACAAAACTCTCCGCTGACTGCGGTACCAGCCTGATCGTCCCGCACGGCGCCTTGGCCGGCGTCGAGAGTTACCTGTCCTCTCCCGGCAAATGGGCCTCGGCAACAATCGAATTCGTCAAGTCTCCGTTCAGCCTGGAACCGGTTCCAGCTGATACAAGCGAGCGGCTGGTCATCTACGACGGACCGGTGCGGGGCATCGCTGCCCTGTATCCACGCAACGTCAACGCAATGGTGACGTTCGCGCTCGCCACCGTCGGACTCGATGAATGCCGCGCCCGACTCATCAGCGATCCTGCAGCAGTGCTCGGACAGCTCAGCACCAAGGCAATCGGCCTCGACGGATCCTGCCTCGAGGTTTTCAAACAGCAGCCCATGAACGGTGTATCCGGAACTGAAATGGCCAGTTCCGTACTGAGCAGCCTTCAATCCGCTATCGAGAAACGATCGGGACTGATCTTCGGGTAACGACGAGCACCCGTGCCAGCAACCCAACGTCGCGAACCGCACCCGGCACTACACATCGGGAGCGGACCTGACATCAACTACCTTGTCCAGCAAAGAAACCGAGGTTTGCATTGTGAACAGCACTGAAACGCAAGCTCCAACTGCGCCGTCGCTCAAGCGGCTGGCAATCGCATCGTGCGCCGGAACAGCGATCGAGTACTACGATTTCCTCGCGTATGCAATCGCTGCAGCCACCGTCTTCAACGTCGTATTCTTTCCCACGGCAGATCCGCTGACAGGAACACTTCTCGCCCTGGCCACTTTCGGCACGGGCTTCATCGTCCGTCCGTTAGGCGGAATCGTGATCGGCCACTTCGGTGACCGCTTGGGTCGCAAGAAGATGCTGGTCCTGACCCTCCTCATGATGGGGGCCGGAACCGTACTCATCGGACTACTGCCGACGTACGCGCAGATCGGAATCTGGGCCCCGATCCTCCTGATCGTCCTTCGCTTGATTCAGGGGTTTGCCGCCGGTGGCGAGTTCGCCGGTGCTGCACTGATCGCCATCGAACACGCTCCGCCAGGACGGAAAGGCTTCTACGGTAGCTGGACAATCTTGGGCGTGTCCGCAGGCGCGCTTCTCGCCACCGGCGCCTTTGCGCTTCTCGGACGCCTGGACAGCGACCAGTTCTTGAGTTGGGGTTGGCGACTGCCTTTCCTTGCCAGCATCCTGATCGGGGCTGTCGGTCTCTTGGTTCGATTCGGCATCGAGGAAACCCCCGAATTCCTGGAAGAACAGGAAGCCGAAAAGAAGACCGAAAAGCCCAAGAAACTCCCGTTCCTCCAGGTCATTCGTGATCACCCGCGGGCGATCATTCTCTCAGCGGGCACCTTGATCGGTTACTCGACATTCGTCTACGTCGTGTTCACCTTCCTCCTCACCTACGGAACCAAGGAAGTAGGACTCTCACGAAGCCTGCTGCTGAACGCGTCGATGGTGGGTCTCGCAATCCAGATCATCTGCATTCCGGCCTGGGCGGCACTGTCTGATCGGATCGGCCGCAAACCAGTCATGCTCATTGGCGGCCTATCCCTACTGTTCTTCTCCTTCGCTCTGTTCCCGCTGATCCGCACCGAGAACACCACCGTCATATTCCTGACACTCATCCTCGGATACAACGGGGCAGCGGCAATCCACGCACCGATGGCCGCATTCTTCGCCGAACTCTTCGGAACCGGCGTCCGCTACAGCGGAATCTCGTTGGGCTATCAAATCGGCAACGTCCTCGGCGGCGGACTTGCCCCGGTCGTCGCGACTGCGCTCTTCGCTATGAACAAGAGCACTGTGCCCGTGTCGCTATACCTCGCTGCCGCAGCAGTTGTCAGCCTCGTGTGCCTCCTCAGCCTGCCCAACACCGGGCGCCGCAAGGACGAACTTGCCGCAGTAGCAGCGGAAACCGAAGCCGCAGCACTGGTCAAGTAGGACCGGATCACACGATTCCCAGTCTCCCAACACCCGCGCTAGGCATGCGATTTGGGAGACTGGGCAGGCATCGGATACTCTTTCCCTGCACCGCGAAATCGGTGCCGAGTCCGAGTGGCGGAATGGCAGACGCGCTAGCTTGAGGTGCTAGTGTCCTATTAACGGACGTGGGGGTTCAAGTCCCCCCTCGGACACTCTGTGTTGAGACAGACAGGAAAAGCTCCGGTTCATTGAACCGGAGCTTTTCTCGTAAGATGGCAACGTTCCCACACCGGGGAGCAGTCCGCGCGAGCGGCGATCGAGATGGAACAGAAGTTCAAGTGGATACAGATACACGGCAGTCCGACGTAATAGTTTCAGAATCTGCCTTGGCAGAACTGACCGGACTCGACCCCGCAGAACTCGCGATCTGTTTGAAGGTTCTGCGCGAAGCCGCCGAACTCGACGACGAACATCCAGACTCCGTCACGATGCAGCGTGCCGTCGGCCATCTGTTCAAGCGACTCAAGAAGAAGCGTCGACTGGCCTCCCGCGCGGCCGTCAACGAAGCCGACCGTGAGGTCGTCGCTGCTACGGCAACCGGTTCACCCGACCGCATCGACGACGAGACCGCCGGCATCGCGATCAAGTCCAACACTGCCGGTTCCATCGCAGGCACCCTCATCAAGGCGCGCCCCTGCTACATCTGCAAGCAGCGCTACACACAGGTCGACGCCTTCTATCACCAGTTGTGCCCGGACTGCGCCTTGATGAGCCGCAGCAAGCGCGACGCCAGTACCGATCTGACGGGACGCCGCGCGCTCCTTACCGGTGGCCGCGCCAAGATCGGCATGTACATCGCTCTGCGTCTGCTGCGCGACGGCGCTCATCTGACCATCACCACGCGCTTCCCGAACGACGCGATTCGCCGGTTCAAGGCGATGGAAGACAGCGCCGACTGGATTCACCGTCTGCGCATCGTCGGCATCGATCTCCGCGATCCGGCGCAGGTAGTAGCGCTCGCGGATTCCGTTGCGGCACAAGGCCCTCTCGACATCTTGATCAACAATGCAGCCCAGACCGTACGTCGGTCCCCCGGCGCTTACGGCGCTTTGGTCGACGCCGAGGCCAGTGCGCTTCCCGCGGGCGAACTCCCGGACGTCGTCACGTTCGGTAAGACCAGCGACGCCCACCCGGCTGCGCTGGCCGGTTCACTCTCGGACGTTGCTGCCCTCACAACCGGCAATCTTTCGGCCGACGCCGTCAGCTCGCTTGCCCTGGTCGCAAAGTCCGCTTCACCCGATCGCATCGAACAGGGAATCGCTATCGACGCCGGCGGACTCCTCCCCGACCTCGCGCACAGCAACAGCTGGGTTCAGACCGTCGAAGAGGTCGACCCGATCGAGCTTCTCGAAGTCCAACTCTGCAATTCGGTTGCCCCGTTCATCCTCGTCTCGCGCCTGCGTCCGTCGATGGCCGCATCCGATGCGCGTCGCAAGTACGTCGTGAACGTCTCCGCAATGGAAGGCCAGTTCAGCCGCGCGTACAAGGGGCCTGGCCACCCTCACACCAACATGGCCAAGGCCGCACTGAACATGCTGACCCGCACCAGTTCCAAGGAAATGCTCGAAGACGGCATCCTCATGACTGCCGTCGACACCGGGTGGATCACCGACGAACGGCCGCATTTCACCAAGATGCGTCTGGCTGACGAAGGCTTCCATGCACCCCTCGACCTGGTCGACGGTGCAGCCCGCGTGTACGACCCCATCGTCCAGGGCGAACTGGGCGTCGACATCCACGGCTGCTTCCTCAAGGACTACAAGCCCTCACCGTGGTGAGGTGACCACCGAGCGTCCACCGTGGTGAGGTGACCACCGAGGTGACTGCACCCACCTCGTCGCCTGGATGTGGCAATTTCGACACTGCCGCAGCGCCGTGTCGAGTCCCGCATTCCGGCAGCCGAACGCAATTGCAGGCGATAATGGTCTACGACCCTGCCATCGACTGGGCACCGGCAATCAATTCGGAGGAACCATGGCGATCGCTGTCGTACACAAGGACAGCCCGGAGGGCCGGGCTGCCATCGTCGCCGGCGCACGCGAGTCCGTGAATCGACGCGAACAACTTCTGGTTCTGCATGTCATCGACGACATCAATCTCGCAGAAACCGACGAAGACAACGCGGCATTGCGCGGAGAGGTCCAATCAGCGCTTGACGCCGGCGGATTCTCCGAGACACCGTGGGAACTACGTACGACGGAGCATGACGGTGACCCGGTCACTGCGTTGGTCCAGCTGACCGAGTCCACCGGTGCGGGGCTCTTGATCGTCGGAACGCGTCGTATGTCCCCCATTGGCAAGTTTCTCTTGGAACGGCCGCTCCAGCGACTCCTCCTCGAAGTCGAGGTACCGATCCTCGTCGTCAAAGACCCCCTACCCGAAGAGTGAGCTCCATCACATCGGATCGGAGTGCTCGTTTGTAGGCTGGTGCCATGTCTGAACCTGAGCTCGACATCATCGTCTACGGAGCCAGCGGCTTCGTCGGAAAACTCCTGGCCGAGTATCTGGTGAAAAATTCGCCGGCCGGCATCAAGATCGGTCTCGGTGGTCGCTCGATCGAAAAGCTGGCTGCCGTCCGGGCGACGCTCGGTGCCGCTGCAACTGAACTCCCCCTGGTCATTGCCGACGCCGACGACCCGACCGCGCTGAAGGTTCTTGCGACGCGAACCCGCGTCGTTGCCACGACCGTGGGTCCGTACGCAAAGTACGGACATGCACTGGCTCACGCCTGCGCTGCTGCCGGCACCGACTACGTCGATCTCACCGGCGAGGTCCTCTTTCATCGGGACAGCATCGACGCCAATCATGACCTTGCGGTGTCCACCGGTGCCCGCATCGTCCACTCGTGTGGATTCGATTCCATCCCTTCGGATCTCGGCGTTCACGTCCTGCACAAGTTGGTCCAGGCCGATGATGCCGGCGAGATGACCGACACCACGTTGGTCGTGACCTCACTGCGGGGTGGCATCAGCGGCGGCACCATCGATTCACTCCGCAATCAGATCGACGTGTCGAAAGATGATGCGCGCCTGAGGAAATTGGCCGCGTCGCCGTACTCGCTGAGCCCTGACCGCGAGCGTGAGCCGGATCTCGGGCGCCAGAGCGACGTGACGGTCGTCGACGGCCGGAAGATCAGCCCCTCGTTGAAGGGGTGGAAGGCGCCGTTCTTCATGGCGTCCTACAACACCCGCGTCGTCCGGCGCAGCAATGCGCTTCGGGATTGGTCCTACGGCAAGAAATTCAAGTACAGCGAGGTGATGAGCGTCGGATCTTCCGTCATCTCACCAGTGGTTGCCGGCGGCGTGGCGCTCGGACTCGGCGCTCTGATTGCCGGGCTGGCGCTTCCCCCGACGCGATTCCTCCTCGACAAGGTGCTCCCCGCGCCCGGCGAAGGTCCGAGCGAGGACGCGCAGAAGAAGGGGCATTTCACGCTCGACGTCTTCACCGTCACCACCACCGGAGCCCGGTACCGATCACGCGTCCGCGCGCAAGGCGACCCCGGATACAGCGCAACGGCAGTGATGCTCGGTGAATCAGCGTTGAGCCTGGCAGTCGACAGTGCTGAATTACCCGCCGGCACATCACTACCCGACGCCGCCGGCGTTCTGACCCCGGCCACGGCGTTGGGAGATGTCCTGGTCGAGCGACTGCGTAGCGCAGGTTTCGAAGTATCGGCCAAGAAACTCTGACCGGACAACTTCGATGCCTGCGTCCGCTGCGACTCGGGATATAGTTCTCGGCAGTAATGCTCGGCGAATCAGTGCCGAGTGCTGCTGTCAACAACACAGAATTGCCCCGAAAACGCAGCATTACCCAACGCTGCGGACGTCCTCACCCCGGCCACAGCCGGGGAGATGTCCTGGTCGAACGTTTGTGTCGTGCAGATTTCGAGGTCTTCGCGGGCCGAGTGTGATGATCCATCGAGGCTCTGTGCCCCCGCGAAATACTCACGAGTAACATTGATTGCGGTTCATGGCACCCGTCGCGGTGCTCCGATTTCGGAAAAGTGAGGCTATTCATGACTGAGCGCGTTCAGGTCGGCAGTCTGCAGGTTGCGAAGGTTCTCTACGACTTCGTTGTCGAAGAGGTACTTCCCGGCACCGGTGTAAACGCCGAGACGTTCTGGGCCGGCGCCGACAAGGTCATCACCGAGCTCGCCCCGAAGAACCGTGCGCTGCTTGCCAAGCGTGACGATCTGCAGGCGAAGATCGATCAGTGGCACCGCGACCACTCCGGTGCTCCCCTCGACGCCGCCGCCTACAAGGCTTTCCTCCAGGAAATCGGCTACCTCCTGCCGACCCCGGCACCGTTCTCGGTCACCACAGCAAATGTGGATACCGAAATCACGTCGACGGCCGGCCCGCAGTTGGTTGTCCCGATTCTCAACGCGCGCTTCGCACTCAACGCGTCCAACGCCCGTTGGGGTTCGTTGTACGACGCGTTGTACGGCACCAATGCCATCTCCGAGGAGAACGGCGCCGAAAAGGGTTCGGGCTACAACAAGGTTCGCGGCGACAAGGTCATCGCGTGGGCTCGTGAATTCCTCGACGCTGCAGCACCTCTCGCGTCGGGCTCGCACGCCGATTCCACGAAGTACCTGATCGACGGCGGCGAACTGAAGGTCACTCTCGCCGACGGCACGGTCACGACATTGGCTCAGCCGGAGAAGCTTGTCGGCTACCTCGGTGAGAAGGACGCACCTACCAGCGTTCTCCTCCTCAACAATGGTTTGCACGCCGAGATCCAGATCGACGCGACTTCCCCGATCGGCAGCACGGACGCAGCCGGCGTCAAGGACGTCGTACTCGAGTCTGCTGTCACCACGATCATGGACTTCGAGGATTCGGTCGCCGCTGTCGACGCCGACGACAAGGTTGTCGGTTACCGCAACTGGTTGGGCCTCAACCGCGGTGATCTGTCCGAGGAGATCAAGAAGGGCGCCAAGTCCTTCACCCGCACCCTCAACGGTGACCGTAAGTACACGGCCGTCGACGGCAGCGAACTCAGCCTGCATGGCCGTTCACTCCTGTTCGTCCGCAACGTCGGACACCTCATGACCAACCCCGCAATCCTCGACGCCGAAGGCAACGAGGTCCCCGAAGGCATCCTCGACGCCCTGATCACCAGCGCCTGCGCTGTTCACGGCCTGACGATCAGCGACGCCAACGGCCCGCACGACAACAGTCGCACGGGCTCGATCTACATCGTCAAGCCCAAGCAGCACGGTCCCGAGGAAGTTGCCTTCACCACCGAACTGTTCGGTCGTGTCGAGCAGGTCCTCGGCTTGCCCGAGAACACGCTCAAGGTCGGCATCATGGACGAAGAGCGTCGTACGACAGTCAACCTCGCTGCCTGCATCAAGGAAGCCAGCGACCGTGTTGTGTTCATCAACACCGGCTTCCTCGACCGCACCGGCGACGAGATCCACACCTCCATGGAAGCCGGCGCGATGGTGCGCAAGGGCGAAATGAAGAAGCAGAAGTGGATCGGCGCCTACGAGGACTGGAACGTCGATACCGGCTTGGCCTGTGGCCTGCAGGGCAAGGCTCAAATCGGCAAGGGCATGTGGGCCATGACCGAACTGATGGCCGACATGCTCGAGCAGAAGATCGGCCATCCCAAGGCCGGAGCCAACACCGCGTGGGTTCCCTCACCCACCGGCGCAACCCTGCATGCGACGCACTACCACCGCGTCGACGTCTTCGCTGTTCAGGACGAGTTGAAGGGCAAGCCTCGCGCCACCGTCGACGACATCCTGACCATCCCGCTCGCACCCAGCACCGACTGGTCGGACGCGGAGAAGAAGGAAGAACTCGACAACAACTGCCAGTCCATCCTCGGCTACGTCGTCCGCTGGATCGACGCCGGCGTCGGCTGCTCCAAGGTTCCCGACATCCACGATGTCGCACTCATGGAGGACCGCGCGACCCTGCGCATCTCGAGCCAGTTGCTCGCCAACTGGTTGCGTCACGGCATCGTCAGTGAGACGGACGTCGTGTCTGCACTCGAGCGCATGGCGCCGGTCGTCGACCGTCAGAACGACGGCGACGCCGAATACCGCAACATGGCACCGGATTTCGGTTCCAACATTGCATTCCAGGCAGCCAAGGAACTAATCCTCGAGGGCGCAAAGCAGCCCAGCGGGTACACAGAGCCGATCCTGCACCGTCGTCGCCGCGAGTACAAGGCCGCCAACGCCTGATAGCTCACGACGCATTCCGAACGGCCTCGACACCGAAGTGGTGTCGAGGCCGTTCGCGTTTGATCATCACTAGACTGGCCTGAACACAATCTTCGAGCTACCGAGGCGGGCAACGTACGTGGGCGAACATCGCGGCGGTTCAAGCGCCAGAGGTATCAGCAAGGGTCCGATCTTCGTGGTCGCACTGATTGTGCTGATCGTGGCGGGTTTTTTCGGGTGGAAAGCGCTCGGCAGTCGCATCGCCGATCAGGGCGAGCAGGCCGCGGGGACGTGCGTCGAGGGTGGCAAGACACTCGATGTCACCGCCGATCCGTCCATTGCCCCGCAGATCGAAGAGTTGGGAAAGCGGTACACCCAGACCTCTCCCGTGGTTCGCGACCATTGCATCACCGTTGCCGTACACGGTGCGCCGACGCCTGCTGTCGGTGCTGCGCTCGCAGCAGGTGCTCAATCGACCTGGGATGACGCGGCCCTCGGACCCCGCCCCGGCCTGTGGGTCGCCCAGAGTTCGTTCGATACAGCTCCACTGGCCGGACAGTCGGTAATGAACGGCGAGCCGCGATCACTCGCAATGTCGCCACTCGTGCTGGCGGTCAGTCCTGATACGGCTGCCGCCTTGAAATCCACCGGGGCTTCCTGGAAATCGCTGCCGTCCGATCTGACAATGGCACTTCCCGTCGGCAGTACCGAAACCGTCATGGCAACACAAGCCGTCGCCGCGGACGTATCCGGAGCCGGAGCAGGTCCGGTCACCACTGAGCAGGCTCGCTCCAGCCAGGTAACCTCCGCGTTGACCACCCTTGCGCTTCGCTTCCAGACTCTGCCGAACCCGCCGGCCACCACCGCCGACGCACTGGCTGCCTTGTCCAGCGGAGCGCTGGATACTGTCAAAGCTGTTCCCACAACAGAACAGTCGATCGCACAATCCGCGAACCCCGCTATGACGGCGTACTCCCCGATCGGTTCTACGCCCGTCGCCGACTACCCGGCCGTCGTTGTTGCCGGCGCCGGTATCGACGAGACGTCCTCGCGCGCGGCAGCCCAATTCTCGGAGTACATGCGTGAGTCCGAGTCGTCGAAGATCTTCGTGGACTCCGGCTTTCGAGTGGAAGGTCACAGCGACCCCAATCTGGGAGCGCTGCCGCTGACGCGAATCGCATCCACACTGGTGCCGGCCTCCGCAGAGACCGCAGCGGTTCTCGGCAATGTGGTGGCCAATCCGGTCTCGGTGCGCAGTGCAAGCATCGTGATGGACACGTCGACTCCGATGGGCGTCGATGACGGCGGTCGATCGCGTCTGGCCAATATCGTCACGGCACTCGAAGCTCAACTCGGCCGCAGTCCCGACGCGTCGGACGTCGGACTGGCCGCGTTCAACACCACTGAGCGAATGCTGGTTCCGGGCGCTCCCCTGTCCGCACCCGCTCATCGCGGCGCGCTCACTGCTGCCTTGAACGGGTTACGCGCCGAAGGAAAGTCCGCCAAATATCCGGCACTGTCAGCGGCGTACAAGGCGGCGGTAGACGGGTACGACTCAGGTCGTACCAACTCGGTTCTCCTCGTCACCTCGAGTTCCACGGACGAATCCACGATGACCCGAGCCGAATTGCTCAGCGCAATAGCTGCGGCGGGCAACCCTGCTCGCCCGGTTCATGTGGACATTCTGGTTGTCGGTGCCGGCAATGACATCTCTACTCTCCAAGACGTATCGGACCGGACCGGTGGAACGTTGATTCGCGTGGATTCGACCGCCGACCCCGCATTGCCCGCCGCTGTCGCGAAACTGCTGTCCTGATGGCACGTCTCGCTGTATTTGCAGTAGTACTTACCCTCTTGACCTGGTTCCTGCACCGCAGGCTTGTCCGCGCCACCGGGATGTCGACGCGCTGGGCTCGCATCACCGATGCATTGTTGGTGCTGTTGGGTGTGCTGACGCTTATCGGGATGGGCAGCGGCGAGATTTTCCCGACGTCGTGGGCACGCCCGGTCGGATTTCTCGGCTGGGTCTGGTTGGCGTCGTGGCTTTATCTGATCCCGGGATTACTGATTATCGGACTGATCACCGGGATCAACCGCCTGGTGCGCCGACGCGGCGGTCAACCCACCGCGGTAGATCCGGCCAAGCGTCGTACCTTGCAGTTGGCCACGACAACAGTCGCTCTCGCTGCTTTCGGAACCGCTGGATACGGAGTGCTCGAGGCGTCTAATCCCCGGGTCACGCGTGTGCGCGTGCCGCTCGCTCGTCTACCGGAAGCTTTCGACGGTTATCGGATCGCCCTGATCACGGACCTGCATGTCGGCCCGGCGCGTGGAGTTGATTTCACTCGCAAGGTCGTCGACTTGGTGAACTCACAGGATGCGGACCTGATCGCGATCGCCGGTGATCTGGTGGACGGAACCGTAGCCAAGGTCGCTCCGGACCTGGCGCCCCTCGCCGATCTTCGTGCGCCGGATGGAGTTTTCGGTGTCAGTGGCAATCACGAGTTCTACGCCGACGACGGCGGAAAGTGGCTCGACGTGTGGGACAGTCTGGGAGTCACCACACTTCGTAACAGTCGATCTTCGATCGAGCGCGGAGGCACCTCCATCGATATCGTCGGAATTCACGACTACACGTCGCCCGAACCGTACGAGCCGAACCTCGGCAAAGCCCTGGAGGGCCGCAACCCCGAAATATTTGCCCTGCTCCTGGCGCACGAACCGCGTCAAGCGATTGAAGCATCCGAGCTGGGTATCGACCTACAACTGTCCGGCCACACCCATGACGGGCAGATGTGGCCGCTGCGTTACCTAGTTCCGCTGCAACAACCTTCGGTGCACGGCCTGGACAAGATCGGTAATACCGTTCTGTACACGACCCGCGGTGCCGGAGCGTGGGGACCACCGGTGCGGGTGGGTGCACCGCCGGAGATCACCGTTCTCGAACTGATTCGCGAACCGTGACCTCCAGCGGCGGGTGAGAAACTAGTTACCCGCGAACGCTTCGATCGGCGGGCATGAGCAGACCAGGTTGCGGTCGCCATGAGCACCGTCGATACGACGCACTGCCGGCCATACCTTGGGCCGAGCCTTGCCACGCGGGAACACTGCGATCTCACGCGAGTAGGGGTGATCCCACTCGGCTGCAATGCTTCCGGCGGTGTGCGGCGCACCGCGCAGCGGGTTGTCCTCAACGGTCCATTCGCCGGCTGCGACGCGATCAATCTCGCCGCGAATGGCAATCATCGCTTCGCAGAACTCGTCGATTTCTTCGAGGTTTTCGCTCTCGGTGGGCTCGACCATGAGGGTGCCGACCACGGGGAAGCTCATGGTCGGGGCATGGAAACCGTAGTCGGCCAGACGCTTTGCGACGTCGTCGACGGTAACTCCGGTGTCCTTGGTCAGACCGCGCAGGTCGAGGATGCACTCGTGCGCGACCATGCCGTTTTCTCCGGTGTAGAGCACCGGGAAGTACTCGTCGAGACGACGAGCGATGTAGTTGGCGGACGCGATAGCTGTCAGGCTCGCGCGGCGCAAGCCCTGTGCTCCCATCATTCGGATGTAAGTCCAGGTGATGGGCAGGATGGATGCGCTGCCGTACGGCGCGGCGGAGATTGTTCCCCGGCCGCCCAGTTCAGGCGCCATCGGATGTCCGGGCATGAACGGTGCGAGGTGTGAGCGAACGCCGATGGGTCCGACGCCGGGGCCACCGCCACCGTGCGGGATGCAGAAAGTCTTGTGCAGGTTCAGGTGGCTGACGTCGCCCCCGAAACGACCCGGACGAGCAAGGCCGACAAGAGCATTGAGGTTCGCGCCGTCGACGTATACCTGTCCGCCGGCATCGTGCACTGCGGCGCAGATGTCGGAGATCTCGTGCTCGTACACGCCATGGGTGGACGGGTACGTGATCATGATCGCGGCAAGACGCTCGGCGTGATCGGCAATCTTGGCACGCAGATCGTCGACGTCGACGTCACCGTTGGGACGGCACGCGACAACCTCGACGCGCATTCCGGCCATGACGGCGGAAGCGGCGTTGGTGCCGTGGGCGCTGGACGGGATCAGGCAGGTGTCGCGGTGATCGTCGCCGCGGCTGAGGTGGTAGTTGCGGATTGCGAGCAGACCCGCGTACTCCCCCTGGCTGCCGGCGTTAGGCTGCAGGCTCACGTTGTCGTAGCCGGTGACCGCAACCAGCCAGTCTTCGAGGTCCTTGATGATCTTGAGCAGTCCGGGTGCGTCGGAGGTGGGCGCAAACGGGTGAATGGCATTGAATGCGGGCCAGGTGATTGATTCCATCTCGGCGGTCGCGTTGAGCTTCATGGTGCAGGATCCGAGTGGGATCATGCTGCGGTCGAGCGCAATATCCTTGTCGGACAACGCACGCAGGTAGCGGAGCATTGCTGTTTCCGTACGGTAACGGGTGAATGCCTCATGCTGCAGGTAGTCCGACGTACGCTCCTGAGCGACCGGAACAGAGTTACCTTCGGCGTCGATGGCGACAACAGCGTCGTCGATTCCGAATGCGTCGAGGACTGCGAGTACGTGATCTGCCGTGGTTGCTTCGTCGCAGGAGATTCCGACATGGTCGGCGTCCACCAGTCGCAGATTGATACCGGATTCCTTGGCAGCAGCAACGACATCGGCGGCCTTGCCCGGGACCTGCGCCAGAACGGTGTCGAAGAACGAATCGTGAACGACGGTCACGCCGCCCTCACGCAGGCCGGTGGCCAGTGCATTCGCCTGCGCAGCGACGCGCAACGCAATCGCCTTGAGGCCCTCGGCGCCGTGGTAGCTCGCGTACATCGCCGCGAGGATGGCGAGGAGCACCTGGGCGGTACAGATGTTGGACGTCGCCTTTTCGCGACGGATGTGCTGTTCACGAGTCTGCAGCGCGAGGCGGTATGCCTTGTCTCCGTCGGCGTCGATGGAGACACCGACCAAACGGCCGGGCAGCTGACGTGCATGCTTTGCGTGCACGGCCAGGTAGCCGGCGTGCGGTCCGCCGTAACCCATGGGAACACCGAAACGCTGGGTCGTGCCGAAGCACGCGTCCGCGCCGAGTTCACCGGGCGAGGTAATCAACGTCATCGCAAGAAGATCAGCGCCGACGGCAACCAGCGCGCCGCGCTCGTGAGCCTCGGCGATGATCGCGGTGTAATCGACGACGCGGCCCGATGCACCCGGGATCTGAGCGATAATTCCGAAGAACTCACCTTCGGGCAGGCCCTGGGTGAGGTCGGCGGAGACGATCTCGATGCCGAGCGGCTCGGCGCGCGTCTCGATGACAGCCAACGTCTGCGGGTAGATGTCGGTGTCGACAACAAATCGGGGCGACTTGCTGCGGTTCGCGCGACGAAGCAACGTCATTGCTTCAGCTGCTGCGGTGGCCTCGTCGAGCATCGACGAGTTTGCGAGTTCCATGCCCGACAGGTCGGACACCATCGTCTGGAAGTTGAGGAGGGCTTCGAGGCGGCCCTGGCTGATCTCGGGCTGATACGGCGTGTACGCGGTGTACCAGGCCGGGTTCTCGATGATGTTGCGCAGCAACACCGGCGGGGTGAGAGTGTCGAAGTAGCCGAGACCGATCATCGAGGTGGCCACGGTGTTCTGAGCGGCGAGGGCCGTCAGCTCTGCCAGGGCTTCGTGCTCACCGACGGGAAGCGGAAGCGCATCGAGCCCATCGGCAATTCCGCCGGGGGCGGCGTCGAGGATGACAGCGGGAACGGCCTTGGTAGCGAGATCGTCGAGAGAATCGACCCCGATCAGTTCAAGGATGCGCGCGAGTTCCGCGGCGTTCGGACCGACATGGCGGTCGGCAAAAATACGGCTTGCAGCGTCGATCACGACAACTCCCAGACAGATCGGAGGATCAGGACACACACCTCTAGGTGCGTTCCTCCCCCTCTGTCGCATGCTCGATAGACCGAGCGCCTGAGAGATTCGGTAGAGACCCTCCGGTACCGGGGATCACAGCCTTTCCCCGTCGGCGGGTGGGTTATCCCACCGCTTTCCAGAGGCGTCGGAGCCCGTACGGTCCTTTGTGCCTGAGAGATTGACGGGGAGGTATTGCTCCTTCGGCGCCCAAGCAGTGTTCACAGCCAAAACTGTGAGGCAATACCCGAGGCTCTCCCGTACGCCGGCGACGCGAGGCCTAGTCTAGTTGACTGATCGACCTCGAGTGACCGTGATCTTGTCCGAATCGGTGTGACGATGGTTATCCCGTCTTGCGGGACACCCGATTCGCACGTCGCGAGGCCAATTCATCTTCGGGGTTTGGGTCGCTTTCACCGCCATCGGCGCGCTCAGCCGGGAAATCTGCGATGGTTCCGGTGAGTTCGCGCATCGCACCGCTGACCGCGATACCGAATACGCCCTGCCCGCCTTGAAGTAGATCGACAACCTCTTCGGGCGACGTGCATTCGTAAACGCTCGTGCCATCCGAGAAAAGAGTGATGTTGGCGAGGTCGCGAACCCCACGGTTGCGAAGGTGATCAACTGCGACGCGAATATTCTGCAGAGAAATTCCGGTATCGAGTAAACGCTTGACGATTTTCAGGACCAGAATGTCCTTGAATGAATACAAACGTTGGCTGCCGGATCCTGCGGCACCGCGGATCGACGGGACGACCAACGAGGTACGTGCCCAGTAGTCGAGTTGACGGTAGGTAATGCCGGCGATCTGGCAGGCGATCGGAACACGGTATCCGACCAGGTCGTCAGGAATGGAGTCGTCCGGAAAGAGTCCGGGTTGCAGTTCTTCGGAAGTCAGACCGACACTGCCGGTGATACCTGCATTGCCTACGCTCGACTGTTCTTCCACTGCCGTCTCCTTCTCGCTGCGCCATCATGTAACCGAGCCGCTCGATGAACAGCTCCGCCGTCAACCGAAGAAGAAATTCTGGGATACCAGAAATCTTGGTCAACCGATCCCGAACAGTGAATTCGAGGCACGTAATTCCATGAGTGGACTTACCCAGAGTACGCCCGAGTGAGCGCCTCGACCAGCCTCGACATGCAAGGCGAGAAGATCTTCACCGCCCGCTACGCTAAGACCCGGTCGAACTACGGTCAATGCAACACGCCGTACCGAGACTAAAGCTCTACTTGAGACTTTCGGACTAATGCCAGCTAACGGTCGTTTCGACTATCCGTCAGTGGCTTTGAAGTCGTCCGGAGAAATTGTGTCCAGGAATTCCTTGAACTTCTCCACCTCGTCCTCGCGCTCGTCCGGAATAATCAGGCCAGCCTCGGCGAGAACGGCCTCCGACGCAAAGATCGGCACCCCGATCCGAAGTGCCAACGCAATCGAATCCGACGGACGCGCCGACACCGTGGTCTGCTCGTCGAAAACCAGATCAGCGTAGAACGTCCCTTCCTGCAGGTCCACGATGCGGACTTCCTGCAGGCTCCGGCCGAAGGACTCGATCAGTATCTTGATCAGATCATGTGTGAGAGGCCGAGCCGGCTCGACGCCCTGCTGCTCCAGAACGATCGCCGTGGCTTCCGTCTGCCCGATCCAGATCGGCAGATACCGATCGCCGTCGGATTCACGAAGCAACAAAACCGGTTGATTCTGGGGCTGCTCGACACGAACTCCGATCACACGCATTTCGCCCATCGAGCTTGCCTCCAACCTGATGTGACCCTGACGGCCGAATTCACGGCCGTACTGAGATTCTATTCGGATTCTATTCGCGTCGAGCGAGATGATCGAGAACTCAGCGATCAAGGCTTCCGCGGACCGCTGATTTGACCAAGCATGTATGCAATGTCAACGACAACGCCGCGAGTTCCCGCACCATTTCCTCGGCTCGATCACGAGCACCAGCGTCGCGCCCCTTGGCGACCGGGCCCGCAATCTGAGTCACCAACCCGGCTTCGCGATCTGCAGCCAACTTGAACGCGCGCAAATGCCGCACTTCCAAACCATATTCAGCCATTGCCTTGGCCGTCCGAGCCAAAGTGACCGCATCTTCGTCGAAGAAACCGGCGGCCCCCGGCACGATCAGCCCGGTGCGAATCAGCTCAGTCAAGAAGCGGTCCTCAACGTCGGCGCGGGCCAGCAAATCCGCCCGCCCCACACGCACTTCGCGGTCGACCCGGAATACCTCGGGTGACACTTCCCCGGGAGCGATCGACAGGACCCGCGGACGTCGAGGCGCAGAAGTCTCTGCACTGACCGTCGCGGCGCCACTGTCGATCGCCTCGAGTTGTTCCTTGATCACTTTCAGCGGCAGGTACTGATCGCGTTGAGCGGTCAGTACATAGCGGAGACGCTCGCAGTCCTCGACGGAGAACCTGCGGTATCCCGACGGCGTCCGTTGGGGGCTGATCAAGCCCTCGGACTCGAGGAAACGAATCTTCGAAATCGTCACGTCGGGAAAATCTGGACGCAACCGATCCAGCACGGAACCGATAGACATTCCGGGCTGGCTCTGCTGCCGCAAGGCCGTCATTAGCTACCCGCACCTGCTGACGTCTCGCCCACCTGCGAACCACCGGCACGCGGGCCGGTGAGGAAGACCAGACGGAACTTTCCGATCTGGACCTCGTCGCCGTTGGCCAATACAGCCGAATCGACGGGCTCACGGTTGACGTACGTACCGTTGAGGCTGCCGACGTCGACAACGTGGAACTCAGCATCTTCCTGGCGGAACTCCGCATGGCGACGGCTGACAGTCACGTCGTCGAGGAAGATGTCGCTGTCAGGATGGCGACCCGCAGAGGTGGTCGGCTGATCCAGCAGGAAACGCGAACCGGCGTTGGGTCCTCGTTTGACTACGAGCAATGCGGCGCCGGTCGGTAGACCTTCGACACCCGATACCGGCTGCTCGGCGGCCGGTGCTGCTGAGGAGTTGTCGAGCTCATTGAGGAAATCTGCGCGGAATACCGATGTGGTCTCCGCCGGAGACTCCCCGTAGCCCGCGTCGTTACCGTTCTCGCTCACTGTTTCTCCTCCTCGATCAATCATCCAGATCAGAAATCACTGGACTACGCAGTGCACTTGTTTTGACGAGCATCTTTCACAGTCACACTCAGATACGGCCTTGCACCCCGACTTGGCACATGCGTACCTAACGACCGTACCCTGCGCGGACCGTTGTGTGCAGCGAGACTGGCCGCGACACAACGGACCGGCATTTCCGTCCTAGCTGGACGTGAGTTCTGTGTATCCGGCAGCGTCCATCGTCTCCGAAAGTGCGCTGTCCAAGGCGGCTTCGTCGGCGACCTCGAGATCGACCAACCAGCCGTTGCTGTATGGGTCGGTGTTGACCAGTTCCGGCTGACCATCCAATTCACCGTTGGCTGCAAGCACTTTCGCGGTGAACGGCGCGAAGATGTCGGAAACGCTCTTGGTGGATTCGACCTCGCCGAGTGATTCACCAGCGGTGACTGCTTCGCCTTCAGCGGGAAGCTGGACGAACACCACGTCTCCGAGCTGTGACTGAGCGAAGTCGGTGATGCCAACTCGAACAGAGGTCGGGCCGGTTCGCTTCACCCACTCGTGTTCCGCGGTGTAACGCAGATCTGTAGGCGTATCGAGCTCACTCACAGTGGCTTCCTTTCACATGCCGTCCGAAATTCCGGACGCAAAAATTCAATTTCCAGGTTGAGCGTATTGGCGCGGATTCAATTGTCGCAAGGCGGAGATCGTGACCTGCTGCGATTGCTCGAGCGAGAAACTTCCTCCATTGCGTGAAACGTTGTCGAACACTCCACCGGGAATGTTCAGCGCCGCTGCCAAAGTCGGCGGATCGCCGATCGCGCTCACAGTGTACGGCGCTGAGATCTTCACGGAGTCCAACTCGAGTGCCCCGCCTCGTCCGGCAACCCACGAGTTGACACCGATCCGGATCGGTTCGCCTGTAGCCCCGGCAATCTGAATGGCCTCGGCCCCGGCGGCGCGGAGTTCCTGGATCAAATCGAGCATGACCTCGGATCCGACTCCGCCGGCCGGGTCCGTCAACGTCATCGTTACGCCGGGACCGGTTGCGGGCGCCGTCCCCACCTGGATGGACAACGCCATCAGTCGCGCCTGCGCTTCGGCGAGCGCGGCGTCGGTGCTACCGCTACGTCGTAGCGTCGCCAACGAATCGTCGAGGTCGGATACTTCTTGCCGCAGAGCGGCTTCACGACGGTTGAGGTTGTCGAGGACGACCAGCAGGTCAGCGGGCCTGGCCGAATCGAGCGAGTCGCCCGCAACGGTACTGCGCACTTGCGTCGCAATTGCTATCCCGAGCACACCGAGGAGAACTGCAGCGAGGATCGCGAATACGACATTGGAGCGATGTTTCGATACGGGGCGAAGTTCGTGTCGCCCTTCGTGCGGACCGCCGCCCGTTTCAGCCATGACTCACGCTCCGAACAGACGTCGACGCAATGCCGCTGCGTTGCCGAAGATTCGGATACCGAGAACCACGACGATTGCCGTCGAAAGCTGCGTGCCGACGCCCAACTGATCGCCCAACCAGACGATCAGTGAGGCCACCAGAACATTGAAGACAAACGAGACGACAAACACTTTGGCGTCGAAGATTTCGTCCAGGTAAGCGCGTAATCCGCCGAAGACTGCGTCGAGGGCAGCGACAACGGCGATCGGCAGGTACGGCTGAATCACGTCGGGCACCTGCGGGCTGAAGACGACGCCCAACACGATGCCGATCACAAGCGCTGCGAGTCCGTACAGGGCGGAACCGGCCTTCATCGAACTCCTTCTGTCATTTGGGTTCACTCGGTGGGGTCGCGACACGCACGGGGCGCGGAATCGCGGGCGGAAGGGTCAGCGAATCATTCTCGGCGACAGCAAAACCGACTCCGTACAACTGCGTGAGGCTCGACATCCTGAGATACGCATCGCTGACGACGAACTTTCGTTGCAGACTGCGACTGTCACCGATCGCTCTGACGACGTACGGCGAGAAGACGGGTTGGTTGTCGACCAACATCGCGCCGCCGGCCTGACGGATTGTCACGGCCGGACCGATGCGCACACCGCCAACCGAAACAGCCTCAGCGCCTCCCACCCACAGTGCATTAACCACGGTTTGAAGGTCTCGATCGAGAACTACGGACTTTCCGCCGACGCTCCGCTGCGAGGCATCCGAAAGATTTGGTCGGCTGGCCGGATCGGTAAGCGTGACGGTTATGCCCTCCCCGTGCACAGTTTCGGTTCCCGCCTCGGATTCGACGGCTCGAAGTTGTCCGAGCACCTGGCTTCCGCGGGCATCTCCGACGAGTGCCGACCCTCGGGCGTCGTCGACCGATTCGGTGAGCGAATTACGCGTCGCATCCAAAGCATCGATGTGGTCTTGTGTCTCACGGACCTTGGCGACGAGGTCTGCGCGCAGATCCTCGGTACCCGTTATCTGACGGGCCGCGGAGACTGCGGACACACTGAGAACGAACCCGATGAGAACAGCACCAACGGCCAGCCATGGTCCGGTGCGCGGCATGCCGTTCCGGCTGTGATCATGTTCGCGTTCGAGTGCTGCTGCTTCATAGCCGGGGTCGAGGTGTTCGGTCATCATCGACCGGAGTAGCGACGGCACCGGATTGCGGCGCACATCCTCCCCGGTTCTTTTCATCGGGGCGTGACCTCGTAGGTTCGAGCAACCTCAGCAGCTTTGAGAATGTAGATGACTGCGGTCCACACGTACAGGACGGTTCCCCAGATCAAGAATGCGAAGCCGAACGTGTGAGTGAACGCGGCAATCGCCCAATCGCCCTGCCCGGCCAGAATCAACGGAAGCGCGAACATCAGCAGGAAGGTTGCGGCCTTGCCGAGGTAGACGACTTCCGGAGGCGGGAGCCCACGCCGGCGATAAATCGGCAAGGTGAGGGCCAGAATCAGATCGCGGCCGATCAGGATTGCGGCAACCCACCAGGGAATGAAATCGCGCGCCACAAAAGTGACCAGGGTGGTGACGACGTACAGACGATCGACCAGAGGGTCCAGCACAGCGCCCAACCGGGATGTCTGATTGAGAATGCGCGCCAGCTTGCCGTCGAGCCAATCCGTGAATCCGCTGAGCATCAGCAGAGCCAAGGCCCAGCCGTCGGAGTGCGTCACCAGAAGCAGATAGGCGAACAGCGGGAGCGCCAGTAGTCGCACCATGCTGAGGATGTTGGGAACTGTCAGAACTCGGTCCGTCATGACAAGTTCTTGTTCACCTGATTTCACTGCACACACCTCGCGTAGTCCGTCACTCCGTGGTGCAAGCCTTCCACAGGGAGCGCGACATTCTGATCACGGTCTCCTGTGCGCAGAGTTCGCGCGTGTCGAGGACGTTACCGCCACGCGAAGACGGGTTGTTCGAGGTCGTCGATCCGGGTATGCCGCCCACTCAAAACCTCACGAAGCTGGTAGACGACGGCCCCGGTCGGCGCATGAACGAGACTGGTTCGAAACGGCCACTGCACCACGGGGTTCGGCGACTCTTCGATCGATACGAAACGCGGTTCCACATCGAGTTCCGCCGAGGTGACGGCATACAGCGATGCAACCTCGTCCGGGTTGGGAACGAGTTGATCGAAATCGACACCCGACCAGACGACAAATGGCCGGATCACAAACCCTGATCGAGTGACGTAATCATCGAGTCGTCCGATGATGTCCGCCGGAGTCGTCGTCAGCCCGAGTTCTTCGGACAGTTCCCGCACTGCGCCCTCTTCGGGTGTCTCACCGGGGTCGACGCTGCCGCCGGGCAGTGCAAACTGACCGGGGTGTGCGCGCATCTTGCTGGGACGTTTGGTCAGGGGAAAGACCGAGGTTCCGTCGGCGTCGCGCATCAACGCAAAGACAACGGAAGCCAACCGGCGGCCATCGGGATCGACGGACTTCGGTTCGAACGTCGCGAAGGCCGATTCGACGTGAGTCCGATCAAGTAAATCTGCGTTCACCATTTCTCGACATTAGCGTGGAGCGCAAGAAACTCGGGTGCAGCCCGACCCATTTGATCGTTTTGCCAGATTATCGAAGCGGCCTACTGTCATGCTGATTCGACGGCACTACCCATCAGCGCGTAAGGAAACCGCATCGTGAAGGCATGGTTCGTGGAATCCGTCGTCGATACCGGCCGACTACCGCTGTTTTTCCTGCTGGTCTCGTTTCTGCTGGCCTTTCTGTTCATCAGATTCAGCGTCCGCATGATCCGCGCCGAAGTTTCGTGGTGGCCGGGCAACGTCACGCCCGGCGGAATGCACATCCATCACATGGTTTTCGGCCTGATCATGATGCTCGTATCCGGATTTGCGTTCATCGCACTGGCCGATTATCAGACTCCAGTGGCAAATTGTGTCCTGGCGTCGGTGTTCGGAATCGGAAGTGCACTCGTTCTCGACGAATACGCCCTGGTACTTCATCTTCGCGACGTCTACTGGGCAGAAGAAGGTCGTTCATCGATCGATGCGGTGTTCGTTGCGATCGCCATCGTGCTTCTATTCCTGTTCGGAGTCCATCCGATCGGATTTGCCGGCGATTTCAATCCGTACGAGCAAGATCGCAGTATCGGGACCCTCATCGGGATCATCATTTCAATCCTGATTGCACTGGCGATCGCGATGATCACGCTACTCAAAGGCAAACTGTGGACCGGGCTGATCGGATTGTTCTTCCCACCACTACTCATCGTCGGCGCAATCCGCCTCAGCCGACCAGGTGCGCCGTGGGCTCGGTCGCGATACCGCGACAAGCCGACGAAGATGAGTCGTGCCGTAGCCCGCGAACAACGTATTCGGGAACCATTGATCCGGGCAAAGATTCGGTTCCAGGAAAGTGTGTCGGGAAGTTTCGGACTACCGGAAGCCAACCCAGTCAAGCTCGACGCACTCAAGCCTGAACTCTCCCTGGCCTTGCCGCTCCAGCCGCCGATCGTGACCCCTAAATGGCGAATTTCCGACGCACTGCGGTGGCGTCGCACCCGCCGACGCCTTCGCACCGTCCCCGTCTGGCGACTGCCCGTCCTACTGGTGGTCGCGGCGTTCTTTCTGGCGGACACGCTCATCGACGTCGACAGCACGTTGTTCGACGGATTCGGTGCGGATTCCAATGAGTACGCCGTGGATCCAGGCGCCACCGCGACGCTACTCAGTGTCATCGCCGGCGGAATGATCACCCTCACCGGTCTCGTGTTCACCGCGATCACCCTTGCCATGCAATTCGGGGCATCGCAGATTTCAGTCCGGGTGGTCCCGCTACTGGCTCAGCAGCGAGTGATGCGCTGGTCGATCGGAATGTTCCTCGCGACGTTTGTCTACTCGATTATCGTCGCTCTCGATCTGGCACTTAACACGCAACATTCCGCTCCCCAGATTTCTACGTACACAGCACTGTTTCTCGCGATTGTCAGCGCAATACTCTTCATCGCACTTGTTGCCAAAGTCGGCTCGATCCTCAATTCGAGTCAACTTCTCCGGTGGATCGCGTCGGAAGGGCGACGAGCAATCGTTCGCGCCTACCCGCTCTACAACGAATTCTCCACTGAGGCCACTTCCGGTCCCGCTCTTCAGGCAGCCGACGTCCTGCTACCCGTCGACGAATCACGCGAACTATTGGTGATCCGATTGCGACATCTCTCGCCCGACGGACGCGTGCTGCTGGCAATCAACCTGCCGCGACTGCAACGGCTTTCCTCCATCTGGGGCGTCAGCATCGAGGTCGTTCCCGGTATCGGCGAGTTCGTTGCCCAGAACGCTCCGATCTTCGAAGTTCGGGGAAACTCGTCGAGCGTCCGTCCCGAATCACTCACGTCCTGTCTGCTCTTCGGTGACACACACAGCCCAATGGCCGGCCCGGCCGCGGCCATCCAGTCCATCGTCGATATCTCCTTGAAGGCCCTGTCCCCTGCTATCAACGACCCGGGCCGAGCGGTCCAAGCCCTGGATTACATCGAGGACCTACTCGTTATCCTTGCGCCCCGGGTGCACGGCGACACCGCGACGTCCACGTTGTCGCGGATCCGCGGGCAGCAGCGAACCTGGACCGACTACGTGTCTATCGCGACCGACGAGATTCGGCACTTCAGTACCAACTCCGCGCAGGTGCAACGACGCCTACGTGCCGTCTTCACCACCTTGATCGCGGCTTGTCCCCCCGATCAGCACGCACCACTACTGGAACGCCTCGACGCGATGGACCAGCAGTTGACCCGGGAGTGGACGGGCGACCTCGACATTCGCCTGGCCGGTGCCGCCGATCCCCAAGGCCTCGGTTCGGAGGCCGGTTCCAGCGGCCGAGTTCATCCCCTGATCGTCGGCCGGCCGGACGCCCGGTAGTTCACAGCGTTGCGTTGGCGTCCTGGACCCGGAGATCACGGGCCAGGTTGTCTCGCTTCTCGAGCACCAACCGGCGCAACGACGCCGGCGCATCGTCGTTTGTCGCGAGCCACTGATCGACCGCGCCCAGATCTCCGGCAGCCGGGAACAAACCGTTGACCAGTCGCCGGGCTATCTCGATACTGCGCTCGGACCACCACGCCAGCAACGACGCAAAATAGTCGGTTGCATAGCCCTCGGTCAGCGTCCCGTCGGCGCCGGCCCGGAAGCCGCCGATCATTGCGTCGAGGTAATCGTTCGAGAGTGTTCGGTCAGTTGTTGCGGCCGTCCACACTTTTGCCTTCGTGTCCGCCGTCGGTAGAGATGCGAGAGCGCGAGCATGCGCAATTTTTCCGGCCGAGGTGCCATCACGTTCCAATTCCTGATCGAGATCATCGGGATCGGCAAAACCGTTGGCAGCCAATGCAATCCACAACGCCCAGCGGAGATCAGGATCGAGGGCCAACCCGACCGGACCCGGGCTCTCGCCGAGCAGTATCGATCGAAGCGCTTCGGCGTACGTGTCGTCGATCGCGGCCGCGGCCGCGCACGCACGGGCCCAGGCCAGCTGACGGCCGGATTCCGGCTCGCTCTCGAACATTGCCTTCCAGGTGGTCGCCAACCAACCCGCCGCAGCCGGCGGGCGAAGGTGCTCCGGAACGTAGTGAACAATCGCGTACTGCGCGTCGGTCAGTACGGCGCTGAGCATCGCGAGGTCGGACTCTGCGGGGCCGAACCGTTCCACCATCGCCAAGTAGCGGAACACCGACAGTTCACCGTCCCGTACCGAGTTCCACAACGATGACCACACAACCCCGCGTGCCAGAGGATCGACAATCCGATCGAGCGAATTGTCGACGGTCTCGAGCGACGCGGCATCGAGTCGAACCTTGGCGTACGTCAGGTCGTCGTCGTTGAGCAGGATCAACCGGCCGGCCGGGAGATCGATCGGTGTCCGCGCGGCCGCGATATCGACCTCGACCCGGGCTGTGCGGACCAAGTCGCCAGTCTCGTTGTAGTCGTAAACACCGACTGCCAGTCGGTGTGGCCGCGGATCGGTCTGCACCAACTCGCCGCCTTCCAAGGTCAACATGGACACACCGGCGGTCTGCAACCACGCACGCGCCCAATCTCGCATGTCGCGGCCGGAGGTCGCGCTCAACGCGTCGAGGAAATCGACCAGTCGAGTGTTCCCGAATGCGTGCGTCCGGAAGTACCGTCGCGCTGCCTCGAAGAATGCGTCGCGGCCGACAAACGCCACCAACTGTTTGAGGACGCTGGCGCCCTTGGCGTAGGTAATGCCGTCGAAATTCAGTTTTGCGGCCTCGAGGTCAACGATGTCGGCGACGATGGGATGAGTAGTTGGCAGCTGATCCTGCAGGTAAGCCCAGGCTTTCCGCTTGATCGTGAAGGCCACCCACGCATCAGTGAATCTTGTGGCCTCGACGCTGACCAGTGCCCCCATGAAATCTGCGAACGACTCCTTGAGCCACAGGTCGTCCCACCACACCATCGTCACGAGGTCGCCGAACCACATGTGCGCCATCTCGTGCAGGATCGTGTTCGCACGGCTCTGGTACTGCGCATCCGTGGCTTTTCCCCGGAATACGTAGGCCTCGGTGAATGTGACGAGTCCTGGATTCTCCATTGCCCCGAGGTTGTATTCGGGAACAAAAATTTGGTCGTACTTGCCGAACGGGTACGGGTAGTCGAAAGCCTCGGCATAAAAATCGAGACCTTGCCGGGTCACCTCGAAAACGTCGTCGGCGTCGAGGTACTCGGCCAGCGAAGCCCGGCACAGCACAGCCAGATCGACGGTGAGATCGCCACGAGACCACTGCGAAGTCACTCGATGGTAGGGACCGGCAGCGATCGCCGTGATGTACGTCGAAATCGGCAGTGTCGGAGCAAATTTCACAGTCTTGCTGCCGGTGTCAGACAAATCTGTTTGCACCGGAGCCTGGTTCGACAACACTTCCCAGGAGTTCGGCGCCGTCACCACAAAAGTGAACGGCGCCTTCATGTCCGGCTGCTCGAAGCAGGCAAACACACGACGTGCATCCGCCGGTTCGTACTGCGTGTACAGGTACGTCTGCCCGTCGGCGTCGTCGACAAATCGGTGTAAACCCTCGCCGGAACGGCTGTACTCGGCAAGGGCACTAACCCGAATGACACTCGAGCCCGATATACCGCTGAGCCTGATCCGGGCGCCGTCGTACTCGAACGGAATCCGACGACCGTTCAACTCCACGGATTCAACTGCAGCACCGATGAAATCAAGCCACGTCGAGTCTGTTGTCGATTGCATTTCGAGTGTGGTCACCGACCTGAAGGTTGCCACAGCCGCATCCGTCGCGGACCGAAGATCCAACTCCACTCGATACCCGGTCACCGATACAGCAGATGATCGTCCGGCAACTTCGCTTCGACTCAAATTCGCGGTGCTCACCCACTTGATCCTGCCAGGCCGCACCGCGTTGGTCGCCTAGCCGGTGAAAGCGCCCTGCCAGACAGTGTCGAACGGGGTGTGAGCAGACACGCGAGCTTCGATACCGGCGGTGACGAACTTCTTCGCGAGCGCAACAGCCTCATCCACGTCGACGCCCTTTGCCAACTCCGCCGTGACAGCGGCAGCAAGGGTGCAACCGGCACCCGAGACGCGCTCCTGGCCGACCTTGGGAGCAGAAAGAATGGTCACATCCGTACCGTCGAACAGCACGTCGACGGCGTCGTCTCCGGCCAATTCGACGCCGCCCTTGGCGAGAACGTACTTCGGTCCCAGATCGTGAATGCGACGAGCAGCTTCGATCAGTTCCTCGACGCTGGAGATGCTGTCCATACCGGCGAGCGTGCGTGCCTCGAAGAGGTTGGGCGTGACGACCGTCGCGAGCGGGAGGATCGAATCGCGAAGTGCTGTATCGGTATCGAGCGCTGCGCCGGGCTCCTGACCCTTGCAGATCAGAACCGGATCAAGAACGACGTGGCGCCAGGACTGTCGACGAAGTCCCTCGGCGACAACCTCGATGGTGGCCGGAGTGCCCAGCATGCCGATCTTCACGACCTCGAGATCGTGCGCCGCGGTTGCCGCTTCGATCTGGTCTGCAATGACCTCGGGTGCGATGGGGACAAACCGATGGCCCCAATTGTTCTTGGGATCGAAGGACACGATGCACGTCGTCGTCGCGATGCCGTAGACGCCGCGGGCCTGGAAAGTCTTGAGGTCTACCTGTAGGCCGGCACCACCGGTGGATTCGGATCCAGCGATGACGTAGGCAAGGTCAACCACGGTACTAACTCCTCTTAGGGCTTCGACATCATCCACGGATACCCGCGAATGCCGGAGGTGAGTTTATCAATATTGACCGTGCAGCTTTTCCGCGACTACTCGCCCGGTCCACGGGGCTCGTTCTGGGACTGCTCGACCACCCAGGCAGCGATCTGCGCGCGCGAAGTGAAACCAAGTTTTGTGAGGACGTGCTCCACATGGCCCTGCGCGGTGCGTAGCGAGATCACCAATTTGGCCGCGATCTGTTTGTTGGTGAGACCCTGAGCGACGAGGTCCGCAACCTCACGCTCACGCTTGGTCAAGTCCCCTGACTGACCAGCCGTGCGAGTCGGGTCCGGGGATTGCCGGCCGAGCGCATACGCGACTGCCCCATCCATACCCATGAGCCGTCCCTGTCTGCGGGCCGCCCCGAATGCCCTCTCGCCGAGGGTTTGCCGCGTCAACGCTTCGCATTCCTCCTGGTACGGCTGCAGAGTGGGGAATACGATCGTGACGCTGCCTACGGAGTGCCCCAACTCTTCCGCGGCGCCTATCAGTACGGCGGCACGCCGCGAATTCCCCTCTGCCGCAGCAATCCACGCCAACACCTCCAGGCACGCCGCGCAGGTGAGCGGATCATTGACCTGCTCGGTGAGCTGTAGCGCCTGCTCGAGCAGCCCAACGGCTCTCCCCTGGTCACCCTGTCGCCACATCGCAACGCTCATGGCCCACAGCGTGTAGGAGTGATACACCGATTCCCCGTGAGATTCGGTGATTGCGAGCGCCTTTTCGTAACAGCCAATCGACCGCTGCGATTCGCCGAGCAGTTCGTAGACCAACCCGAGTATCTGCAATACGCTCACTTCACGTGTGAGATCACCACGTGCGTCGAACACCTCCAGAGCGTTTTCCAAGCGGGAGACTGCGCGCGGTAGATCGTCCCGATACAGCGCCAGCATGCCGTCGGCATGGTCGACCAGTGCTTGGGCAAGGGGGTCGGTGAGCTGAGCAGCAAGCGCGCGTCCCTCCTCCATCAGGGCAGTCGCTGCCAGTAGGTCGCCCTGCACTGCTGCCAACAGACTGTCCGCGTGGATCGCTCGAATGCGTCCCGATGTCGGCTTTCCGGCATCGCGGGCGAGGAAACTGTCGAGCCAATGTCGGCTCTCGCTGTACAGACCGCGGGTCAGCGAGAAGGGATACAGCGCGGTAGCCATCTGCAGGCCGGCCTGGACGCCCGATTCATCGGCGGAGAGGCCGTATTCCAGCGCTTCCCGCATATTCGGCAGCTCCCGATCGAGACGATCAATCCACTCGAGTTGCCTCGGGCTGATCCATCCGGCTTCCGCGTCAAGCGCCAACTGCCGGTACCAGTCCAGGTGTCGACCGCGGAACACCTCATACTCACCGGCCTGCTGGATTTTCTCCCGTCCGTAATCGCGAAGTGTCTCGAGCAATCGGAAGTGGACCGCGGTGTCGAACTCCTCTCGGATCAGGATCGATTTGTCCACCAGTGAGCTCAGCGAGTCCAGCAGGCCCTCCTGCGCCGCGTCGACGCCGCAGACCTCCTCCGCCGCATCGAGTTCGAAACTTCCCGCGAACACAGCCAGCCTGCCCCACAGCTGCTGTTCTTCGGCAGTACACAGGTCGTAGCTCCAGTCGATACTCCATCGCAGGGTCTGCTGCCGGGTGGGCGCAGCCCGGCTACCTCGGGTCAGAAGCGCATAGCGATCGTCGAGCCGCTCCAAGATCTGTTCGGGCGACATAGCCCGCAACCTCGCCGCCGCCAACTCGATCGCCAGTGGCAGCCCGTCCAGCCGCTGGCAAATCCGGGTGACCACAGCCCTGTTCTCTTCGGTGAGTTCGAATCCCGGCACCGCGGCAGCGGCCCGTTCGACGAACAACGTCACCGCGTCGTATCGGGGCAACACACGGAGCGATGGCTCTTGGTCAGGATCGGGGACCGCCAACGGAGACACCCGCAGTACGGATTCCCCGCCAATCCCGAGAGGCTCGCGCGTGGTCGTCAGGATTTTCAACTGTGGGCACGCTCGCAGCAGCGCTTCGACTAGACCGGCTACCGCATCAACGACCTGCTCACAGTTGTCGAGGACCAGCAATAACGTTCGAGTGGCCAGAAACTCCACCACAATGTCCTGCAACGGCCGTGCCGACTGGTCGCGCACTCCGAGTGCGGCCGCCACCGCGACCACCACAAGCGGCTCTTCGTGCAGCTCGCCCAACTCGACCAGCCATACGCCGTCGGCAAAGTCCCTCTGCGCCTTCGCCGCAACCTGCAACGCGAGACGTGTCTTGCCAACACCACCGATTCCGGTCAAGGTGACCAGACGAGACACCGACAACAAGTTCTTCGCCTCGGCCAGCTCAGCACGCCGGCCAACGAAGCTGGTCAGCTCCAGCGGCAAGTTTCTCTCGACTCCCTGACCGGACGGTGAGGTAGGCGGACTCCATCTTCGCGACGGTGGTTGTGGATCCTGCCGTTCAACTTCGTGTTCGGCGCGCAGCGCCATCTCATCGACGGGGAACCCGTGGCGGAACTGAAGTTGCCGCAGGTCCTCGCCCAGCGCCGACGCAGATTGTCGGTCGGCTGGGTCTCGGGACATTGCCTTCTCCACGACCCCACATACGTCGTCGGGAAAGCCGTTCTCCCGCAAGTCGGGCACCTGTTGTGCGGTGATCCGCAAAAATTGGGCCACAACCTGCTCGCCGCTGCGGCGCTCGAATGCCGCGTGACCGGTGAGCACGCTGAACAAGGTGGCTCCGAGCCCGTAGACATCTGAGGCCGTACTCGGCGGCTCACCGCCGAGTACCTCCGGCGCAGTGAAGGCAGGCGAACCCGTGACCGTTCCGGTCGCAGTCTTGAAACCGTCTGCGATGTGCGCGATCCCGAAATCTGTCAGAGCCGGTTCACCGTAGTCGGTAAGCAGAATGTTTGCCGGTTTGACGTCGCGATGCAGAATGCCGAGCAAGTGCGCCGTCTCGAGCGCGCCTGCCATCTTCACCCCGAGCCGGAGTACTTCCTCCACGGAGAACGGCCCCTGCCGGCGGATCCGGGCATCGACTGAGCCGTGCGACTGGTACGGCATCACCAGGTAGGGGCGCCCGGTGTCGGTGACACCGACTTCCAAAACGCCCACGATGTTCGGGTGGCCGGTCAAGCGCCCCATTGCCCGCTGTTCCCGGAAAAAACGTGCCCGGTTTTCCTCGTCCAAGTCAGCGGTCAGTACCTTCACCGCCACTGTGCGGTCAAGCCCGAGCTGGGTGCAGCGGTAGACAACACCGAAACCACCGCGCCCGATCTCCCGCGCGTCGTCGAATCCCGCCGCTCCCAGCTCATCCACGATGAATGGAAGCAGATCGCGACGCGTGTGGAGTTGATCGTCTTCGACCATGAGCTACTTCGATTCTGCAGAATCGCTGGCGACGCACCATTGCGCTACTTCTCGATAATGTTCCCTTCGCGCATGGCCGTCAACGCAGTGCGGTGCCGAGCCCGGTGATACCGATCGTTCCCTTTTTGCACCTGTGCAACTGGACTGAGCGAGTGTGAGTCTGCGCGGTGACGTATTGATCCAGAGAGAAGAGATAGGTACCCGCGCAGGTACTTCGACCGATGTGTGCAACTCCCCTGAGTGCGACGGTCAAGGAGTACCTACACAGACCGATCGGATGTGGTTGCGATGACGACCCTCAAAGATCAATTGGATAACTGTCAGTACCTGCTGGCGCGAGCCCGGCTTGCCGGTGATGACGATGCAGTCCGGCGATTCTCCGAGTACCGAGAACTGTTGGTCAAGCAGGCCGCCAGCATGAAAACTCATCTTCGCCTGGTATAGGTCCGGCTACCGGGCTGATCCGTCCGAGCCCCACGATCACATCGGGTGCCGCACCTTGAACTTCGACAACGCGTCGAACTGCTCGCCGATTCTCTCGGCGAACTGAGTCGGCGAGAGATAGTGCACGGACTTACGCATGACGCCGGCGGCCGACGAGGCAGGTATCGCGGTTGCCCAGGCAATGTGGCACTGCGGGACATCGCTAGCTCCAATGCGACGCAATCTCCTGCGGCCACTTTCCGCGACTCTGAAAGTACTGAGTCGCGTCGGGTTCCTCGGCATATTCCATGAGATTCCCAACTTGTTGGGCGAGTACCGTCCGCACTTGGGACGGCCGTGCAAAGAAGAACTCGCGCCGTAAGTTGGCATGATTGAGTCGCCTCGTTGTAAATGAAGCATGTAGCGCTGCTTCAAGACTGACCGCATCGTCGGAAAAATACAAGGCATGTACATCAAACGGGAATGGCACTGACGCGCTGCCAAGCTCTTTGACCCGGTCCATCGGTTCAAGTCTTCGAGTCATCCCGATCTTGACAACATTCGGGCCGAACGCGCCCTGGTTGCTGATGACATAGACATAACCTGCACGAATGTTTGCTCGTCGATAGTCGTTTTGCTCAATTGCAGACTCAACCTGAGCCAACTTCTCTCGAATCCGACCTGCCTCATGGTCATTCCGGTCACCCAGAGAGTCGAGAACGTTTTGGTAGTGGGACCGTTCTTTGGCGAGTTTCTCTCTCTGCGCGGCCAACTCCTGCTCGACTTTGCGTTCCTCACGCAGTCGTTCACGTTCCTCACGTTGAGCAAGCTTCTCTTCTTGCACCTTCATCAAATAGTCTGCTGTCAGCTCTAACTCTGCGACACGCAGGCCGTGATAATCCTCGGCAACGTGCATTTCCATCATGGTGCCGAGTTTGGCGATGGCCGCGGATGCCTTCTGCAGTCGACTCACTGCAGTCGTGAGATTGCCAGCTTTCATCGTCCGCACACAGTTCTCGGCCTCAGCGTTGTATGCGCGGAGCATCAACTTCGATAGATCTGCTGTCATCTTTCGGCCCTTGGCCAAAGAGTTGTTGAAGCTGAACATGTCCGCGGCAATGATTGCCGAACCCGACGTGATTGATGCCTTTACCTGGTCCCGAATCTCTCCTAGCCGTTCCCTATACTGTTCTGCGTTCTGCAAAGGGTGTTGGTAGGTATAGATGCCCACTTCCTGCAGCACCAAACGGTCATCTGTTTCGACAACTCCATCTGGTGTCACCAACATGCGAGTTGCCACCGCAATGCTTGCAGCCGTAGCGTCGCGGATTGCACTATCACGTTCCCTGGTTACTTCGGCGAGACTATCAAGCAGGGAGTTAAGCTCGCGCTCCTTGGCTACCAGAGCCGTACGCAACGCCCGGATCGTCACATTCGGATCATTCACAACCGCTACCAGCTGACCTTCGACCGAGAATCGGCATCAGCCTCGCACCCCGAATGCATTGCCAACTGGAACAAGGTCGTACGGGTTCTTCGACACACCGGCCCTCAAGTGATCAAGGGTTGCGCGGGCCTCTACACGGGAAAGATCAAGACAAGAAAAACTCTCCCGATCGGTGGCTAGCTGCACCAAGGGGACAAAGGTGTCCAGTCCGGTCCCCGAATCAACGGTGCTCACCCCGACTGTCATCGACAGAGTCGACACAACCGCGTCCCGATCAGCCTCGAATATCTCATGCGCAGTGCGGATCGCGACCTGTGATACTGCAGCGGCATAGCGATCCTTACGGGCCTTCACCGGCAGTTGAGTACTTGAAATCGTGTCACTGGACTTGACGTATTTGAACGCTTTCTCTGACGGCAACGCTTCTGGGTGCGGCACGATCACCATCAAGGTCAACTCTCGTTCGACCCCATTGAACTGAAAATCATGTTCCACCTCGAAGCAGTCCGGATATACCGAATTGCCGAGCACTATCGATACGTACTCTTCTAACGCATCCGGCTTTCGGTCTTGCAAACCCATCATAAGTTTTTCGAGACGAACATTCGCGGCAAAAACCTCGGTACGGCGGTGAACGCACTCAGCTTCGTAGGTCGCCTGCGCGGCTACCAGGTTCTGCATACGACGCGCTTCCATGTCTCGATGCGCCACCTCGCTACGGTGCTGCGCCTCATTGCGTTGCGCCACTGCATATTCCCAGCCCTGTCTCTGCTGCCAATGCGCCGTCTGGGCATCCGCAATCGCTGCGGCGTGTCGCTTCCTCCCGCCCAGCATGGAGCTGAGCCCCACGGGTGCCGGAGGCTCGATGTACACCGGTTCGGGGGGGAACGGCAGCAAATCCTGAATCGGAGTTACTGCCGTCAGATCCGGCCGGTCGAACGGCGGATGTTCGAGCTTCTGGCGGAGCAATTCGAGATCGACATAATCGTCAACATCGAGTGTGGCGGCGAGAATGCCATCGATCGACTCGAGCTTTTCAGCTAACTCTGCATTGAGGAGTTCGACCTCCGCCAGTCGTGCTTCGTGGTGGAGACGCGCCTGTTCTTTCGCGTTGTAGGCCGACATCGCCGCGGTGTGACGCGCGTCAGCAGTGCGTGCACGTTCCCACTCCCGACGGGATCGATCCGCCTCGCGCACCGCACGAGCGTGCGCTTGAGCCGAAGCCCGTTCCTGCTGACGTTGACGTTGCTCGTTCAGTCGAGCCTGATATTGCATCTCAGCAAAGAATCCGCGCCGCTTGGCCATCTTCCACTCCCCTTGATCCCCGAACCCCTATTTGGTCACACCCTAACGCGCTACGCCGACAAAACAGACCACGTGGAAGATTTTGGCACCGCGCTAAGCGAGAATAGCTAGAGAGTGCGTTCGCCTCGAACTATTAACCACACTGTTCCTCCGCAGCAGCTACCCTGCCAGAGCTTTTATCGGCGTAGTACGAAACTGTTCCGCCACGCAGCGCGATGGACGCATCATCGGCAAGTACGCATTGCCGTTCGAGATCAAGTTCGGTGAACTCCTCTTGTGTCAGCGCTTCACCGTACGTGCACGGGCCCAGGTTGGCTCGATCCTTCGGGTTCACGAATTGCACGTAGTATGGGCGCCCCACGGCCTCAAAGCGGTGACAAAATGCAGCTGGCATCCGTCCCCCACGGAGCAGTAGTCGGCGTTCCCTGCGATCCTCGACCGAGTAGCCTCTGTCGACACCGCCGACATCGCTACTTCTGACGAAACTCGCGCGGCAACGTCGACGGTTTCGACTCCGCTATCTCGATTCGAGGCGCACGACGCCACAAATAAGATTACTGGGATTGCTAGAACTGCATCGGTACGCCGCATTAAACAATCAAACCAGACCATTCAGTCCAGTAATTGGCTAAACGACATCACCGACTGTTGAAAGCATCCGCTGCGGATCGAGGCACTCCATCTGACTGACGCTAAGTCGATCTCGTTTAACGGCCACGCTAGTAGACCAACTACCTTCCGGCCTGAAAGTTTTTGGCAGCCCGGTCCCCGAGAAGTGATGCGTGCACCAACATCCCCGTCACTACGACGAACACGATTATCGAGAACAGCGCGGATGCCGGAGCGCCGAATCCCCACCACAACCCGATGACCAGCTGTATCGCTAACCCAGCCAACGCCATTCGCGATGTACGTCGCAGCGCAGGCGCCGCAGTCCGGTGCGCCAACTGCCACGCCGCAGGACTCGACATCGTTGCGCGCGTCCGAATCCCCACCAACTCGTTCGGGGTGTCACCGACAATCCGTTGCACCAGGACCACTGCGACGACCAGCAACGCTGTCCCACCCGACAGAGAAACGGTAAGCCCGAGCAGATCTTGCGAATTCATACCCCACATGCCCTCCAATCTTGGCACACGCACTAACTCACCGATGACGCACAAACAAGAAGAACCCGGTGAGAAATTCTCACCGGGTTCTTCTTTGGTCGGGCTGACAGGATTTGAACCTGCGACCACTTGACCCCCAGTCAAGTGCGCTACCAAGCTGCGCCACAGCCCGTCCCGCGCCCTTGTTTCGGGCGCTTGGAAAGATTACATCAGAGACGGGCTGAAGTACCAATCGGCTGGTCAGGGCCGTTTTAGTACCTTTTTGGCGGCAAACTAGCGGTTCTTGCGGTCGCGCTTCTCTCGAACTCGCACGGAAACACGAATCGGACTTCCGTCGAAGTTGAACTCTTCACGCAGACGACGCTCGAGGAACCGGCGGTAGCCGGCTTCGAGGAAGCCTGTGGTGAAGAGAACGAAGGTCGGCGGACGCGAGCTTGCCTGCGTCGCAAACATGATGCGGGGCAAACGACCGCCACGCATCGGCGGCGGGGTGGCCGCCACAACTTCCTTGAGCCAGGTGTTCAAGCGACCCGTCGGGATGCGCTTGTCCCACGACTCCAGAGCCGTGTCGAGAGCCGGCACGAGCTTCTGTACAGCGCGACCCGTGCGGGCCGAGATGTTGACTCGTGAAGCCCAGGGAACACGAACCAGGTCGCGGTCGATTTCCTTGTCCAACATGAGTCGACGGTCTTCGTCGACGAGGTCCCACTTGTTGAACGCAATCACCAAAGCGCGACCGGTGTCGGCCACCATGCTCAGGACGCGCAGGTCCTGCTCGGTGAGCGGCTCGTGTGCGTCGATCAGCAGGATCGCGACCTCAGCGGCCTCGATCGCACTCTTTGTACGCAGCGACGCGTAGAACTCGGCACCGCTGGCATGGCTGACGCGCTTGCGCAGACCAGCCGTGTCAACGAAACGCCAAGGGCGTCCGCCCAATTCGACGATCGAGTCGACGGGGTCAACAGTGGTGCCGGCAACATCGTGCACAACGGAACGCTCGTCACCGGACAGCTTGTTGAGCAAGCTGGACTTTCCGACGTTCGGCTTTCCGACTAGTGCAACACGGCGGGGGCCGCCGCCGGGGATACCTTCACGCGGGGTTTCCGGCAGCTTTGCCAAAACCTCGTCGAGGAGATCTCCGGTACCGCGGCCGTGCGTCGCACTCACGGAGTACGGCTGACCGAGGCCCAAGGACCACAGTGCTGCCACCTCGGACTCGGTGCGTCCGTCGTCCACCTTGTTGGCGACGAGGATGACCGGAGTCTTGGAGCGACGCAGCACGCGCGCTACAGCCTCGTCCGTGGCGGTAGCGCCGACAACAGCGTCGACGACCAGAAGGATCGCGTCGGCCGTCGACATGGCCAACTCGGCCTGACGAGCCACAGCCTGCTGAAGGCCCTTCGCGTCGGGCTCCCATCCACCCGTGTCCTGGACGAGGAAGCGTCGACCGCTCCAGTTCGCCTCGTACGAAACACGGTCACGGGTGACGCCGGGAACATCCTCGACTACCGCTTCGCGGCGGCCGATGATGCGGTTGACGAGTGTCGACTTACCGACGTTCGGTCGTCCCACCACAGCGAGTGTGGGGACGGCGACATACGCCTCGCCTTCAGCGTCTGCTTCGAGATCGAGGTAGTCCCACTCGGACTCCTCGTTCCACACGCCGTCGCCGGCAAATTCGGTTACCAGATCGTCGCTCACTGCACTGCTCCAGTTCTGTCGCTGACCACCAGCACCAGCCTGGCGATCACATCCTCTATGCCCAATTCGCTGGTATCCACCAGTACGGAATCCTCGGCAGGGCGCAACGGCGACACTGCCCGAGTCGAATCGAGATGGTCACGGCGTTGCACGTCGGCTAACACCGCTTCGTAATTGTCTTCACGGCCGTGGCCGATGTTCTGCGCATTGCGCCGTGCCGCACGAGTTTCCGCGGATGCCGTCAGGAAGATCTTGACGTCGGCATCCGGAAGTACGACGGTTCCGATGTCTCGACCCTCGACGACGATGCGATCCGCACTCGACGCCAACTCACGCTGAGTTGCGACGAGCAAGTCCCGAACCTCCGACACTGCGGACACTGCGGACACAGCCTTGGTCACCGCGTCGCCGCGTATCTCTTCACTGACATCCGCGCCGTCGAGCAAAACCTGCTCGCTGGACGGGTCGGTACCGATAGACCAAGGCAACGACGCCACAGCAGCGGTGATCGCTGCGGAATCCGTCAGATCGATTCCGCTGCGAAGAACGTGCAGGGTCGCGATCCGGTAGATGGCTCCGGTGTCGAGGTAGCGGGCGCCCAGCTTCTGCGCCAACGCACGGGAGACACTGGACTTGCCTGTTCCGGACGGTCCGTCCATTGCGACAACCAGTGGCACCGATTGGTCGGTCACAGGCCGACCGCCTCGTACAGCCCACCGACCTCGCTACGACCGAGGACGCGCTGCGTTCCCGGACGCTGATCGCCAAGGGAGACAACTCCGACGTTGGTACGAACCAGACGGACCACGGGGTGGCCGACGGAATCGAGGAGACGACGGACGATGTGCTTGCGGCCTTCGTGCAGAACAAGCTTGACGAGGGTCTTGCCCTCGTTGATCTCGAGGACGGTAACCAAGTCGACCTTGGCCGGACCGTCATCGAGGGTGACACCCTCACGTAGCTGCTTGGCGGTGCTGCGCTCGAGCACGCCGTGAACCGTCGCGAGGTACGTCTTCGGGACCTCGAACGACGGGTGCATCAGGCGGTGAGCCAGATCGCCGTCGTTGGTGAGGAGAAGCAAGCCTTCGGTATCCGCATCGAGACGTCCGACGTGGAAGAGACGCTGACCCGACTGGACGCGCTCGGAGACGATGTCACCGACGCACGGGCGACCGAGGTCGTCGGACATGGTGCACTGCCATCCACGCGGCTTGTTCATTGCCAAGTAGACGAGGTCCTTCTGGACGACGACGCGAACACCGTCGACGCGAACAACCGCGTTCTCGGGGTCGACGCGCAGACCCTGCTCACGAACGATGCGACCGTCGACCTCGACACGGCCCTGGTCGATCAGCTCTTCGGCTGCACGACGCGAAGCGACACCGGCCTGAGCCAGCACCTTCTGCAAGCGGACGCCATCACCCTTGGGCGGGCCGTCCTGCTGCCCGACCTCGGCGTGCTGATGACGAGCAGGCTTTGCGTTGGATACCAACGGGTTCTGGGTGACTGCGCGCTGCGGCTTTTCAGACTTCACCTTGCCGTGCTTGTTGACTGCCGGCGGCGTCGGCGCTGCCGGACGCTTGCGCGGAGGTCCGTCGAACTTGGATCCGCGCGGCGCATTCGACCAGGCACCGCCACGAGGAGCCGCGGGACGCTGCTCTTCACGGGGAGCGTTGCGATCGTCCGGGCGCGTTCCGTACGGTGCGCGACGAACGTCGACGTGGGGAGTGCGACGGTCATCGGCACGAGGAGTGCGACGGTCGTCAGAGCGCGGCGTGTTGGAGCGACCGCCACGGGGGGCTTCGCTACGAGCTCCGCGAGGCGCATCAAAGCGACCACGGGGAGCTTCACTGCGTGCGTTGTACGAATTGTCGCGTCCACCACGGGGTGCATCAGAGCGTGCGCCACGGGGAGCATCTGAACGTCCTCCACGAGGAGCGTCAGAGCGCGCTCCGCGGGGAGCGTCACCACGTGATCCGTAGGTGTTTTCGCTACGTCCACCACGAGGGGCTTCGCTGCGTGCACCGTACGAATTGTCGCCACGGGCTCCGCGGGGAGCATCATTGCGCGATCCGTAGGTGTTTTCGCTACGTCCACCACGAGGGGCTTCGCTGCGTGCACCGCGCGGTGCGTCATTGCGCGATCCGTAGGAATTGTCGCTGCGAGCTCCGCGGGGAGCTTCACTGCGTCCACCACGAGGGGCGTCGCTGCGTGCGCCGTACGAATTGTCGCCACGGGCTCCACGGGGAGCTTCGCTACGACCACCACGTGGGGCGTCGTTGCGGCCACCACGCGAGTCGCGGGAGTTGTTACGGTCCGGTGTGCCATCTCGGCGAGCGGGATTGTTCACTTTTTTCCTGTCAGTTTTTCTTTGTTTCCCGAGCATCGTCGGGTCTTTCTTCTGCGCTGACGGCCGACGCGGGGATGCCCGGTCAGTCGTCGACTTCGGTGTCCACTACGTCGGTGGCCACTTCCGTCTTGTTCATTCTCGCAAATCGCGGATCGGATTCCAGGCTTTCGCTGATGTCGTCGATCGATTCGACATCGGGCAAGAGCGGTGCCAACTCCGGAAGCTCGCTCAGCGAAGCCAGTCCGAGCCGTTCGAGGAACAGTTCGGTGGTGGAGTACCGTGTCGCGTTGGTGTCCGGGTCAGGCCCGGCTTCCGCGATCAGTCCGCGGGCGAGGAGTGTGCGTACCACCCCGTCCACGTTGACGCCTCGTACCGCACTGATCCGCGCACGAGTCAACGGTTGACGGTATGCGACTATCGCCAAAGTTTCCAATGCTGCGCGCGTCAATTTGGTGCGGGTGCCGTCCAATAGCAGCATTTCCACGTACGGAGCAAACTCTTGCCGGGTGTACAGACGCCAGCCGTCGCCGGCGTATCGCAGGTCCATTCCGCTGCCTCGCGTGGTCAGCGCAGCCGACATCAGCTTGAGACGTTCTTCGACGCGAGCCGGATTTGTGCCGGTCACCGAGGCCAGTTGAGATACTTCCGCCGGCGAATCGACGACCAGGAGTAGTGACTCCAATACTGCGTCGAGACGGTTGTCGTCCAGGTCGAAATCCGGCGAAGACACCTCCTCCGTGCTGGGGGCCTCGTTTGTAGCATCTAGCTGGGAAGACGTCACATCTTCCGGTTCGGTACTCATCCGTAATCCTCTTCTGTAACCGGTGCGATATCGTCGTCGCCGGTCCATGTCACCCGGAGTTGCCCCAGCGCTTCGGGCTGGTCGAAAACGATGACTTTCCGTCGATACAACTCGAGTAGCGCCAGAAAGCGCGCGACGATTTCGACGGTGGCATCACAATCGTCAACCAAGTCGGAGAACGGCGTCCACTCCCCTGCCCCGCGCTCGCGAAGAAGTTCGAGTATTCGATCGGCCTGTTCTGGTATCGAGATATTGGACACATGGAGGTGCTCGAGGCCCACAGTGGGCACCGGACGAGGCGTGAACACTGTCGCAGCGATCTCCGCAAAGCGCTGCGGATTCACCCCCAGCAACACTTCCGGCAGCAATGACGTGAACTGATCTTCGACGGATACCGACCGCGGATAGCGCCTCAGCGCGGCGTCCTCGAGCTCCCCGAACAGAGCGGCCATTTGCTTGTAGGCCCGATATTGAAGCAACCGCGCAAACAGCAAATCCCGCGCTTCCAGCAGTGCCAGATCCTCGGAATCCTCAACCTCGCCGGCGGGCAGGAGTCGAGCGGCTTTCAGATCGAGAAGCGTCGCTGCGACGACAAGAAACTCGGTGGTCTCGTCCAGACCCATCGCGCTCCCCAGTTTTCTGGTGTACGCGATGAAATCGTCAGTAACCGTGTGCAGCGCAACCTCGGTGAGGTCGAGTTGACGTTGGTTGATCAGGTTCAACAGTAGATCGAACGGCCCTTCGAAATTTCGAAGTGTTACGCGAAACTCTGAAACAGCGGCCGAATCTTCTTGCGGTGTAATCAGTTTCACTTACGACCAGACCGGTGGATCACTTCACGAGCCAATGCTCGATATGCCTCTGCCCCAGCCGATTTGGGCGCCCAGGTGGTAATCGGTTCGCCCGCCACACTGGTTTCGGGAAACCGCACCGTTCGGTTGATGACCGTGTCGTAGACAACATCGCCGAATACCTCGACGACGCGGGCCATCACCTCGCGGGCATGCAGCGTTCGCGAATCGAACATCGTGACGACAATGCCGGCCAATTCGAGCTTGGAGTTGAGCCGATCGTGCACCTTTTCCACGGTGTCGTTGAGCAACGCCAGGCCGCGCAAACTGAAGTACTCGCATTCCATCGGAATGATGACGGAATCGGCGCAGGCCAGCGCGTTGACCGTCAACAAACCGAGTGACGGTTGGCAATCGATGAGGACGTAGTCGTAGCGATCCAGAATTGGGTGCAAGACGCGTCCCAGAGTCTGCTCGCGCCCCACCTCGGTGACAAGTTGGATCTCTGCAGCGGACAAGTCGATATTGCTCGGCAGCAGGTCCAGTCCGTCGATTCTGGTGCGCATCAGTACGTCGTCGATGGGGACACGCGGTTCGACCAGAAGATTGTGGACAGTAAGTTCGAGATCGTGGTGCTGAACTCCCAGACCGGCGGACAACGCTCCCTGCGGATCGAGGTCCACCAACAACACTCGACGCCCGTATTCGGCCAGCGCAGCACCCAAATTGATGGTGGACGTCGTCTTGCCGACGCCACCCTTCTGGTTGCACATCGCGATGATCATCCCGGGACCGTGGTGCGCCAACGGCGTCGGCATCGGTACGTCACGTACCGGACGGCCGGTGGGACCTAGTTCTGGCTCTAATTCTCCGGAAGGGACGTGGGAGGGCATAGTGACATGCGGCGGCGCGGACTCCGCCGCTGATGGCTGCGATGTCGACACGGTCCGATGCTCCCCTGTTCTTTCGGTGGTTGCTCTCGGCGCCGCAACCCCTGAAAAACCCTTCAGGGACCACTCGCGCGCTTTGAACGCTACCGCTTCCACGCCCGATTTCTCTCACAGACACGCATTGTTCACACGCGCCTATCGCGCACGTGGATGTGCCTGGGCCCACACTTCTCGCAGCGCAGTGACCGTGACCAGGGTGTAAATCTGCGTCGTGGTCACGGATGCGTGACCGAGAAGTTCCTGTACGACGCGAACATCTGCTCCGCCGTCGAGGAGGTGGGTGGCAAATGAGTGCCGCATGGTGTGCGGCGAGACGTCGGCCTTGATTCCGGCGGAGAGAGCCGCGTCGTGGAGAATCTGCCACGCGCTTTGACGGGACAATCGTCCGCCACGGGCATTGAGGAAGAGCGCCGGCAATCCCCGCGTCGCCAGAGCGGGTCGCCCTCGGACCAGATAGGCGTCGACGGCTTCGATCGCGGGCCGACCGATAGGGACTACCCGTTGCTTTCCGCCCTTGCCCTTCAGGAGCACTGAACGGGACTCGGTGTCGATGTCGTCGACGTCGAGGTCGACGGCTTCGGTGATGCGTGCGCCCGTCGAGTACAGCAGTTCCAACAGCGCCCGATCTCGCAGGTCACGTGGGCCGTCGCCGGCAGCGCCACCACCGGAAGCCTCGAGCAGTGCGATGACGTCGTCGAGTGAGAGTGCCTTGGGCAGTTTGCGTCCCGGAGTCGGTGGTTTCACGGATCTGGCAACGTCGACGTCGACCAGACCTTCTGCGGCACAGAACTTATGGAAACCGCGAACCGCGATCAAGGTGCGTGCGGCAGAACTCGACGCCAAGGGGACAACGCCGGATTCCTTGTCGCCCCGGCGCAATGACGTCACAAATTCCGTGACATCGGCTTCACCGACTCGCGAGACCTCATCGATGTCGAGTGCGTTGAGATATTCGACGTACCGGTACAGATCGCGCCGATACGAGAGAAGTGTGTTGCGAGCAGATCCTCGCTCGACGGCTAGATGGTCGAGAAACGAATCCACCTGTCGGGCAAGCACATCAGGCCCGGGCCTTGCGTTCCCCGAATGCTGTCGGACGATCCGGCCACGGTGCATCGGCAGCCCGCAAAGCCGTGCCCGAAGAGCGCGCCGCAACGAGGGCGAGGATGCCCGCTACTGCCGTGGCATTCACCAGATCACCGCGTAGCGCCATGTCGACGGCCTCCGACAACGGCACGCGGGCAATTTGCAGGTCGGCTTCTTCATGTTCCGGATCTTCGCGGTCGACGTCGTGCAGGCCCTCGGCGAGGAATACCCGAACGGCTTCGTCGGTGAATCCCGGTGAGAGTGCAACGTCGACGAGCACCGACCAGCGATCCGCGCCCAGTCCGGTCTCTTCGCCCAACTCACGTGCGGCCGCGTCCACCGGATTCTCACCGGGTGCATCCAGCAGACCAGCCGGGATTTCCCACAGCCGATGGCCGAGAGGATGTCGGTACTGGTGGATCAGAACAAGGTTGTCGTCGGCGTCGACAGCAACTACTGCTACCGCGCCGTGATGTTCCACGACTTCCCGATCGGCACGATGATTACCCGGCATCATCACGGAGTCCACCCGGAGCGCAATGATCGCCCCCGAGTAGATCGTGGTGGAGTCGAGGGTCTCGAATTCGTGCCGACCGGGATCGCTCATGTGTGGTTAGACCTTTTCTGCGGTCTCGGCTGCGTCGAGCGCCGTTTCCGTCGCCGCGGTGTCGATGGACTTTTCACCGTGAACGTCGACCGGAAGACGCTCTTCGAGCTTGTACTTCAACGCTGCTTCGATAAATGCCGCGAAGAGAGGATGCGGACGCGTCGGGCGGCTCTTGAGCTCCGGGTGCGCCTGCGTGGCAACGAAGAACGGATGCAGATCGCGCGGGTACTCGACGAACTCGACCAGGTGTCCGTCCGGTGACGTGCCGCTGAACTTCAAGCCGGACTTGGCAATACGATCACGGTAGGTGTTGTTGACCTCGAAGCGGTGACGGTGACGCTCGGACACGTCCTCCGTTCCGTAGGCCTGGGCCGCAACCGAACCCTTGGTCAGCACAGCCGGGTAGGCACCGAGACGCATGGTGCCACCGAGGTCTGCCTCGCCCGCGATGACGTCTTCCTGATCAGCCATGGTGGAGATGACGGGATGCTTGGTGTCGGGCTCGAACTCGGCCGAGTTGGCATCGGTGAGACCAACGCTGCGCGCGGCTTCGATGACAACACACTGCAGACCCAGGCAGATTCCGAGCAGCGGGAGCTTCCGTGCACGGGAGTAGCTGATCGCGCCGAGCTTGCCCTCGATACCGCGGATGCCGAAGCCGCCGGGGATCAGAATGGCATCGACGTCGCCGAGCGCCGCCTGCGCACCAGCTTCGGTCTCACACGCATCGGAGGGAACCCAGGAGATTTCCACCTTGGAACGGTGTGCGAAGCCACCGGCGCGCAATGCCTCGGTGACCGACAGGTACGCATCCGGCAGGTCGACGTACTTGCCGACCAATGCAACGCGAACGGTCTCGCGCGGCTGGTGGACACGATCGAGGAGGTCACCCCAGACGGTCCAGTCGACGTCACGGAACGGGAGTCCGAGCTGGCGAACGACATACGCGTCCAAGCCCTCACGATGGAGAACCTTCGGAATGTCGTAGATCGACGGGGCGTCGGGAGTGGAAATGCAGGCGTCGACGTCGACGTCGCACATCAGGGCGATCTTGTTCTTGAGGCCCTGCGGGACGTCGCGATCGCAACGGAGGATCAGCGCGTCGGGCTGAATACCGATGCTGCGCAACGACGCGACCGAGTGCTGCGTCGGCTTGGTCTTGAGTTCTCCGGAGGGGCCGAGGAACGGCACGAGGGAGACGTGGAGGAAGAAGACGTTGTCGCGTCCGACATCGTGGCGGACCTGGCGGGCTGCCTCGAGGAAGGGCTGCGACTCGATGTCGCCGACGGTTCCACCGATTTCGGTGATGACGACGTCGGGGCGGTGTCCCTGAAGATCCGGGCCGCTCATCGCGAGGATACGACGCTTGATCTCGTCGGTGATGTGCGGGATGACCTGGACGGTGTCGCCCAGGTATTCGCCGCGGCGTTCCTTGGCGATAACCGTCGAATACACCTGGCCGGTGGTGACATTGGCCTGACCGGAGAGGTCACGATCGAGGAACCGCTCGTAGTGCCCGACATCCAGATCTGTTTCGGATCCGTCTTCGGTGACGAAGACCTCGCCGTGCTGGAAGGGGTTCATGGTGCCCGGATCCACATTGAGATAGGGATCGAGCTTCTGCATGGTCACGCGCATCCCTCGCGCGGTCAACAACTGTCCCAGACTCGAGGCGGTCAAACCTTTGCCGAGCGAGGAAGCAACACCTCCACTGACGAAGATGTGCTTGGTGGCGGTACGCGGGTTAGTGCGTGACTGTGGCAAAAGAGACTCCCGTGACGACTGTGCAGGGCTTGATCTGATGAAGCATGTTGGGGCCTGCCGACCCACGGGATTTCACGGTAACACCAATCGGGTGTCGACGCCTCCCGCGCGCCGACTTTCGCCCCGCGATGTGACCGGCGTATCAGCTCGTGGGTGCTCCGACGGTAATTGCAGCGGCTCCCGGGCCCGTTCCGTACCGCCCGGCTCCGCCGTTCAACTGCTCTTGCAATGCCAGCGAGGTCGTGATCTTGCCTGACTCGCGGTCGACATTGTCGATGGTCGTCAGACCGGCTGAGAGCGCCGCATCGGCACGTACGACGGCAACCGGACCATTGCCGTCTGCCGAGCCTGGTCGACCCGCCAAAACCGTCCCTGCGCCGCGTCCGTCCAAAGCGCCGGCAAAGCGTGCGACGACGGCCCCGCGGTTTCCGGAAGTTGTGGCGTCGTCCGCCTTGTTGTCCCCAGTGAGAACCACCGCGAGTTGCGCGGGCTTGACTGCGCCGTCGTACGCGATGAATCCGGCGCTACGCAAAGTGTCCAACGCCAGGTTCAGCTCATCCGGAGTGCTTTGCGGTTCACTCGTGGTCCCGTTCAGCAAGAGCACGGATCCGAGTAGGTCTCCCGCCAGACTGCCCTGGTCGACAGCGCCGGTCTTCAGGGTGATGCCCGCAGGAATTACGTTGTTGACGACGGTACGCAGACGGTCACCGCCGCTGGCGTCCACAAACGACTCGGTGAGCGAGACGCGTCCGGTCACCGCTCCACCGGAGGCGGTTATCAAGCGGGTGACACCATCCAAGTCGCCGGGATCGGTATCGGGCGCGGTCACGATGACGACGGTGCGACCCGCCAGAGAATCACGGACGACGCGTCCGCCGACTGCGGCGTCGAAGCCGTCGGCGGAGTTGAGTTGTTCCGCAAGACCGTTCTTCTGGTCGTTGAGATTTTCGATCTCGTTCTGCAGGTCCGCCTTGTCGTCGCGCAGACCGGAAAGCAACCCACTGGACAACATCCCCGAACCGAGAACCACGCCGATTGCGAGAGCCAGGAAAATTGCCGCTATGGAAATAGCATGTTGACGCATCGAAATCACTTGAAGAGCCCCTGAACCCACAGCGCGAAGCTGTTCCATGTTGCGATTGCCCAGTCGAGAACTTCACTACCGGCATTGGATACGACCAGCGCGACGATAACCGCGACCAGTGCGGCGAGGACCAGCAGAGCGATCGCTCCGCCGGACACCCGACTTCGATACAGCGTTGCGACGGCCTTGGCGTCGACGAGTTTCGGCCCGACCTTCAGTCTGGTCATGAACGCCGACGGATTACTTTCCCGGCGGGCACGATCGAAGAATTCGTCGAGCGAGACAACATTGCCGACCGTGACGATCAACGAAGCCCCGTGATGATCGGCGAGCAACAGCGCCAGATCGGTCGGCGAGCCCGTCGCCGGGAACGTCATGGCACCGATACCCAGATCCTGGATGCGCGAAAGGCCGGCGGCGTGACCGTCCTGATCGGCCGGGAGTACCACCTCGGCTCCGGACTTGAGGGTGGCGCTGGTGATCTCTTCCGGGTCGCCCACGATCAGGTCGGGGCGGTATCCGGCTTGGCTCAGTACATCGGCACCTGCGCCGACACCGATCAGAATCGGCGAGTACTCCTTGATGAACGGCTTGAGGTTCTTCAAATCCTGTTCGTGATCGGGTCCGTCGGACACCACCACGACGTGGCGGTCCTTGAGCTCGATGTCGACATCGGGTACACCGATGCCGTCGATGAGAAGCGGGCTCTCGGTTCGGATGAACTCGATTGTGTTGCCGGAGAATGCCTCGAGGTGATCCACCAAACCGGTCTTTGCTTCGATCATCCGGTCCGAGATCTCGGCTTCGGACTGCTCTTCGCCCTTGACCAGTGACTTCGAACCGTTGAAAACCTCGCCCTCGTGCAGGCGGATCTTGCTGCCGTCCTTGATGTTCTTGAAGACTTCGCTGTCCGGCGCGTCGATCAGAACGATGCCGTTGGCGACCATCACCTCGGGACCGAGGTTCGGGTACCTACCGGAGATGGACGGCGACGCGTTGACGACGGCCAGAACTCCGGCTTTCACCAGAGCGTCGGCGGTACGACGGTCGATGTCGAGTTCGTCCAGAACGACGATATCCCCGGGACCGACACGGCGTAAAAGCTTGGCCGTATTCCGGTCGACCCTGGCGATGCCGCTGATCCCAGGCAACGACTCGGTGTTACGGGAGAGCAATGCGGGCATCTTCATGGCTTCGATGATGAACCCGAAGTCACCGTGATCGGTGGAGGCGCGCCGAATCAATTACCACATCGGTCGCATACCACACCACTAATCCATCAATCTGTGACGCGTGCCGCACTTGCTATCTCCAGCAATTCCTCGGCGTGCGCTCGGCCGGTTTCAGTGTCGTCCAAACCGGCCAACATTCGAGCTAGTTCGACGACCCGCTCACTGTCCGACAGTGTACGAACGCCGCTACTCACGACCCCACCCTTGTCGTCGACCTTGTCGACCACCAGGTGAGTGTCTGCGAAGGCCGCAACCTGAGGAAGGTGCGTCACCACGATTACCTGGTGTGTCCGAGCAAGCTTGGCCAGTCGTCGACCGATCTCGACGGCCGCGCGCCCGCCGACGCCGGCGTCCACCTCGTCGAACACCATGGTCGCTCCGGTATCGCTACCGGCCAGCACAACTTCGAGCGCCAACATCACGCGTGAGAGTTCACCGCCGGAGGCGCTCTTGCTGATCGGCAGTGACGGAGCGCCGCTGTGTGCGGACAACCGGAACTCGACCTCGTCCACACCGCCGGAACCGGCATGCAGTTCCACTCCCCCGACATTGAGCGGAGCAGAATCCTGCGCGCCGGCAACCTGCTGACGGACGCTCACTTCCAAACCGGCCCGACCCATCGCCAGTCCTGCCAGTTCCGCGCTGACGGATTTCGACAGCTTTGCTGCCGACTTCACGCGCGCCGCGCTGAGTTTGGCGGCCGCGTCAGCCGTCAGAGCAGCGGTTTCCTCGACCTGCTTGCTCAGCAGCCCCAAAGCGTCCGACGACACATCGAGCTTGGACAGGCGTGCGCGAGCGGTATCGGCCCATTCGAGAACACCGTCGACATCAGCGGCATATTTCCGTGTCAGGGTCTTGAGTTCGGATTGCCTCGAAAGTAGTGAATCCAAGGCACCCGGATCAGCGGGCAATCCGGCGAGGTAGGAATTGAGATCGCCGGCCACATCGGTGACGACGGCAATCGCATCGGCCAACCGCGCAGCCAAACCGTCCAAATCTGTATCGGTCACGGACTCGATCCGTGCCCGGGCCTCGGACATCAAGTCGAGAGCCGGTGACACACGAACCTCACCACTCGACAAATCATCACTACCGGCCAGTGCCGCGTGCGCTTCCTCCGCGGCCGACCGTAGCGAATCCAAATCGCTGAGCCGACGAACCTCGGCGACGATCGAGGCATCTTCGCCGGGTTCCGGTGCTACACCGTCGATTTCGTTGAGCGCAAAGGTCAGCTGATCTGCCTCTTGCGCAAGTTCGCGGGCCTTCGACGTCCGCTCGATCAGTTCCGATCGAGCGTCGAGCCACTCACGACGATGCTTCCGATAACGCGTCAGGAGAGTGCCGATTGTCTTGTCGCCGAAACGATCCAACGCATTGCGCTGCTGGTCGGGACGCAGCAAACGCAACTGGTCGTTCTGACCGTGCACCGTCAGCAAGGGGTCGGTGAACTCCGACAACACACCGGCCGGAACACTACGACCGCCGAGGTGAGCACGCGATCGACCGTCACTGCCTACGGTTCGAACGGCGATAATGCTGCCGTCCTCGTCACGCTCGGCTCCGGAAGATTCGAGGATTCGCACGATCTCGCGTTCAGTCGCCGGCGACACGTCGGTGACAAATCGTCCCTCGACTACTGCGCGGGACGCACCAAGCCGCACACGGCCGGCATCGGCGCGAGCGCCGCTGAGCAGGTGCAGGCTGGTCACGACCATAGTCTTACCTGCGCCGGTTTCACCGGTCAGGACTGTCAAACCCTCGTGAAACTGGGCCGACGCTTCGGAAATAACTCCCAGGCTGTCGATTCGAATCTCTGCGAGCACTGTTTAAGGCTTCCTTCCTCGCCAACCGGTGACCGGAAGTTCGAACTTTCGAACCATCCGATCCGCGAAAGGCGCAGAGTCGAGGCGTACCCACTTGACCGGTTGTGCACCACGAACAACCTCGACACGGCCACCGGCTGGAAGTTCCAATGTGCGCCGGCCGTCGAGAAATACGAGACCTTCATGACTGCCGGCAACGGTTTCCACTGCGATCAGCGATTCCGGGCTGGTGACCAACGGACGGGCGAACAACGCGTGTGCATTGCTCGGAACAACAAGCAGCGCTTCGAGTTCCGGCCACACGACGGGCCCGCCGGCCGAAAACGCATAGGCCGTCGAACCGGTCGGTGTGGATACGAGAACTCCGTCGCAACCGAACGCGGACACCGGCCGACCGTCGACTTCGAGAACAACTTCGAGAACACCGAGCCGCGAGCGGTTTTCGATACTGGCCTCGTTCAGAGCCCAACCGCGATCGATGATCTCGTCATCAACACGGATCACGACATCCAAAGTCATCCGGGGTTCGACGCGGTACTCCTTGCGCACTACCTGCGCGAGTGCTTCGTCAAGATGTTCGGCCTCGGTTTCCGCAAGGAATCCGATTCGACCCAAGTTGATGCCGAGAACGGGAATCGACGCTTCCTGCGCCAATTCCGCTGCACGCAAAAATGTTCCGTCGCCGCCGAGCACGAGCACCAATTCGCAGCCAACTGCCGCGTTCGGGCCCGGATGAACAACTGTGACATCGAGGTCCGGTGCCGAGAAACCCTCGGGCGCATTCATCGCCTCGATGCGCGAACTGTCTGCTTCGTCGACCAGAACACGCAGACCGATTCCGGCGCGCTCGAAAATCTTTCCGACGCGTCGGGCAGTTTCAGCGATCTCCCGTCGACCGGGATGCGCCACCAACAAAATCTGACGCGGTTCGCCCCCAGAAGCTGCGGTCACTGCGGCCCTTCCTCTACAGCCTTGCGGATCAGATCCTCGACCGACGGCGAGCCTTCTACCAGCTCCTCGGGAGCGTTCTCTTTACGCAGCCAGAGGAAGTACTCGACATTTCCGGACGGTCCCGGCAGCGGACTCGCAACAACACCGAGTGTCCTCAACCCGACCTTGGCCGCGGCTTCGGATACTTCGAGCACCGTCGAGATTCGAAGCTCCGGGTCACGTACGACGCCACCGGCGCCGACGCGGTCCTTGCCGACCTCGAATTGTGGCTTCACCATCGGCACCAGATCGGCTCCGTCGGCCGTGCACGCGACAAACGCCGGTAATACAAGTTTGAGAGAGATGAACGAGAGGTCCGCAACCACCAGGTCGACTGGGCCGCCGATGGTCTCGGCATCGATAGCGCGCACATTGGTGCGGTCAATGACATGTACTCGTTCGTCGGACTGCAAGCGCCACACCAACTGTCCGTAGCCGACGTCGACCGCCACAATCTCTTTGGCGCCACGCGTCAACAAAACGTCGGTGAACCCGCCGGTGGATGCACCGGCATCCAGGCAACGACGACCGGCCACACTGAGTCCGGATTCACCGAAAGCATCGAGGGCGCCGATCAGTTTGTGGGCACCGCGAGAAGCCCAGGAAACTTCCTGCTCCACCTCGATCACTCGGAGCGGTGTTCCAGCTTCGATAGCGGTGGCCGGCTTGGTTGCGACTGCCCCCGAGATCAGGACTCGATTGGCTGCGATCAACTCTTGTGCGTGATCGCGGGAACGCGCCAGTCCGCGACGGACCAGTTCGGCGTCCACCCGTGCTCTACGTGCCATGTCAGACCCTGTCCACAGAAGCGAGTGCTTGGACCAGCACTTCGTGTGCTTGTTCCAATATGTGCGCCTTGTGTGGAATCACGCCTGCTCCGTGCTGATCGTTCGGACCCTGTTCGATATCGCCGAGACGCGCGAGTAGAGAATCGACGTCGGAACGAATCGTGTCCGGGTCGACGGTGCGCGGTGGCCCGGGCACAGGAGATTCTGCGCTGCTATTTCCGGGTTGAGGTATCGGCGTGCTCATCGCGGACAACGCTAGTGCATGACTGTTGGTTGCGCATACATCGATACCCCCGCGAGTCGAACACACAATCGAGGGTTATAGCTGCCACGAATCTACGACGCGTTGAACTTCTGCGTCGGCGGCTTCGATGGTCGCGAAGGACGGATGCGCCCAGGCAACCGGAGACAGTGCTCGTAGCAGTGACATCTCGTCACCCACCATCGGGCCATCCACACACAGCGCCGTGCCACGCACGGATATGGCCCACTTGGAATCGGTACCGACTAACGATTCGACGGCCGGCTGGTTCAACGAATCCAACGTTGCGGAAATGTAGGTGGGGCGCTGGAGGGCCGGAGCGCGCAAGACATCAGCTGCGGTACTGACACCGGTCAGAACCAACAGCGAATCCAGCGAAACTGCTTGCGCGCCTTCGATATCGGTATCAAGACGATCGCCGACGACCAACGGTTTTTCGCAGCCGCTTCGGCGCAGCGCATCATTCATCAACGGTGCTGCGGGCTTTCCCGCCACCAGTGGTTCTTGACGAGTTGCAGCACGCAAGGCGGCAACCATCGAGCCGTTTCCGAGAACGAGTCCGCGCTCGGTCGGGAGCGTGGTGTCGAGGTTCGCAGCAACCCATAGGGCTCCGCCACGAATCGCGAGGCATGCTTCCGCCAGGATCGACCAGTCAGTTGTCGTCGAATGGCCCTGCACGACGGCGACGGGCGAATCGGCAAAAGCTCGAACGGGACGCAAACCGACCGCAGTGATCTCGTCGGCCAATGCTTCCGTACCGACAATCAGAACAGCCGATCCGGGAGCGACCCGTTCGACTACCAGGCGTGCCGCAGTCTGAGAACTGGTGACGACGCGGTCCTCAACAGAATCGAAGCCGAGTTCCGTCAGATGCGCCGAGACGTCCGCCGGTGATCGACTTGCATTGTTCGTCACGTAATACAGGGCTTGCGATCCCTGGCCCAGAGCACTCTGGGTACCAGGAATCGCATGAGCACCCGCATAGAGTGTCCCGTCGAGATCCAGCAGAAGTACGTCGTATTGGCTACGAAGCACTGTCACTGATCTTCTCCGGACAGCTCCGCAACCCGCTCTTCCGCGTCAGTATCGTCTTCGAGGTCTGCAGCAGCTGCATTGAGGAACCACTTCAGACCGTCTTCGATACGGCCGGCCGCAACAAGTGCGTCGGCATAGGCGTAGAACAGCCGGGCTGCCGCCAATCCGGTACGCGATGCGTCCAGATCGGCTGTCTGCAAGGTAACGACAGCCTGATCGAACTGACCGAGATCCATTCGAGCACCCGCCACGACAATCCGAAGCTCCGACGCCTCGTCGCCTGACAGCTGCGCAGCTTCGTCACTGCGACCGAGTTCGATCGCCCGCTCGGGACGACCCAATCCACGTTCACAGTCAGCCATCACGGCGATCAGACCCGGGCCACCAGCCATACGGCGGGCAGCACGAAGTTCGGACAAAGCCTCGGCCCACTCACCGGCATGGTAAGCGGTGATGCCGGCGGCTTCACGAACAACTGCGATTCGACCGGCGCGCTGACGGGCAGCACGCGCGTGAAGTAGCGCAAGTTCTGGATCGTCGTCGACCAATTTGCCGGCCATGACGAGGTGGCGCGCAACAGTGTTGGCGTTGTCCTTGTCCAAGCTCAGCAGGTCCCGACGAACAGCCGGGTCCAATTCGGTCGGCTCTACATCATCGGGTAGATCTGGTTCGTCAGGACGCGCTGCCTGACGTGAATTCCGGTCGCCTTCGCGTCCACGAGGGGCGAATCCACCCTCGCCGCCGCGACGCTGTCCGCCGGACCTATCTCCTCCGTTGCCGCCGCGGCGGTCGCCGCCACCGCTGCTTCGGGGACCTCGCCCGTCGTTGTCACGACGGGGGCCACCTGATTGAGGCGCTCCTCCCCCACGGAAGGACCGACGCTCGTCGCCATTCTCCGACACAGTCATTCCTTTCATACAACGCACGAAAGGGGACCCAGTATGTTGGGTCCCCTTTCGGTTAACGGGTGTTCGGCGGTGTCCTACTCTCCCACACCCTGTCGAGTGCAGTACCATCGGCGCTGAAGGGCTTAGCTTCCGGGTTCGGAATGGGACCGGGCGTTTCCCCTTCGCTATGACCGCCGTAACTCTATG
>NZ_JALGQH010000001.1 GCF_022810305.1 Rhodococcus sp. ARC_M6 | reverse complement strand
CCCAAGCCGTCCTCGCACTGGCACGCCGTCGCGTCAACGTCCTGTGGGCAATGCTCCGCGATCACGCCAACTACGAACCCGCTCCCCTCACTTCTGCGGCTTGACAACATCATTGAGAATCCCCTTCGGCAAGCAGATCACAGACCGGGTTTCGAGTTCCACAAACGGAAGGCTGGATACCTGTGTCAGTTCATGATTCGCGGCAACACCGGCAACCAGTCGTTCATCCGTGATCACTCGAGATTCAAGACCTTCGGGCAGATCTCCGGCAACACCGACTACCGCAATGTCGAAGGTTCCGTCCAAGACGCCGGCCAGAAGGTTGCGCGAATCATCTTCCGACAGAGAGATATCCAATCCGGGATGCTTCTTGTGCAATCGACTCAGCAACTCTGTCAGGTCAGCCGAGGCACAGGCGGTCACCATTCCGACGGAAACCGATCCCCGAACCAACCCGGTCAAGGCGTCCACGACGTTGCGGGTGCTGTTCACCGAAGCGATCGCACTGCGTGCATGCGGCAGCACTGCACGTCCGGCCTCGGTCATCGAGACGGTCCGACCACCGCGATCGAGTAGTTCCTGGCCGAGTTCACGCTCCAGTCGCTTGATCTGGGCACTCACACCGGGTTGAGCGACATGAAGGCGCTCGGCAGCCCGGGTGAAATTCGCTTCTTCGACCACTGCCACGAAGTACTCGAGTTGCCTCAGTTCCATAACCGATAATTCTAACTGCTAGACAAACTAGATCTTGGACTTATCGCTGCGGACTCAGCACGATGGAGATATGACCACTACAGCCAAGACCCCCGAAGACCTTGCCCGACTGTTTGTCGAGTACGCCAACGCCGGTGACCCCGACGCAGTAGCCGGACTCTACGAAGAGGACGCCGTGATGGCATTTCCGCCCGGGTCACTTACCGTCGGACGTTCGGCCATCCGCGACGTGATCGCGCAGATGCTTGCCGCCGCACCGGTATTCACCGTCGAAAAGGCACTGCCCACCGTCACCAGCGGTGATCTCGCGATGACGTCCACTGCACCGGCCGACGGTACCGGCGGACGCACTCAGGTGGCGCGCCGCCAGTCCGACGGAACCTGGTTGAGGGTCCTCGATCGACCGGAACTTTGAACCTCGCCTGCTCAGATAACCGCCGCGCGGCGCATAGCCGCCGCCGGATCTGCGAACAATGAACTCAACGACACCACCGTCGACGCATATTCCTGTACCCGATTACCGAAACCGGTGATGCGAATATCCTTGCGCTCCAATGACGATGCCGCCGAAAATGCTTCGGCGACGTACGTCGCTCCGGCCGCGTAATCGGTAAAGGCCTGGCCGCCCAGGATTACGCGATCCGGATTGAACAGGTCACGCAGGAGTGCCACGGTTCGTCCGAGCACCCGGGCGCGTTCGACCAACAACTCATGCGCCGGAGCCGAACCGGCGGATGCTGCCGCATACACGTCCGCGATGGTGATCCGTTCGCTTCCCTGGACAACCACGCCCCGCGCCAGTGCCTCGGTGACAATGGCTCGATCACTGATGGTGGCCTCCAAGCAACCCACCGAACCGCAGATGCACCGAGCTGACGAACCCGTCGGGAGGTGGGCTATCGAACCGGGTCCGCTGGACGGTGTGTGTACGCGTCCTTCGAAAGTGATAGCGATGCCTGTTGTTTCGCGTGCATAGAAGTACAGAGCAGTGGTACCGGCAGCGGGAACCTCGGCGCGGTCGGCGCTCAGCAGCAACTCTGATGCTGCCATGGCCTCGACGTGCGCTGCAACAGAAACCGGTAGGCCCAAGCCGGCGCCGATGACCGAGCCGACCTTCGCACCCTTCCACCCCAGCCGGGGGTGATCGACCACTCCGGTGGCGGAGTCCACTCGTCCACCGATCGCGACGCCCACCGCGAGCGGCCGACGCTTGTGCCACCGCGACGTGAACGACTTGGCCGATCGAGCGATAGTGGCAAGTGCAACAGAAGAATTGGTTGTCGGAGTGGGGATTTCAACGGCACCGAGCACCCGGCCACGAATGTCACTCGCGATGATGCTGGTGACCGCAGCACCGATATGAATCCCGATGGTCAGATACGGCTCGTGGTTCACCTCGAAGGGAACTTTGGGACGTCCGATCGCGCCCGCAGTCGTCAAGTCGGCTCGTTCCCGGACCACTCCCAGTTCGAGCAGGCTGGTGACCTGCCGATTGACTGTCGCAATGCTCAACCCCGAGGCCTTGGTCGCGATGTCCCGTGAGATCGGCCCGCGAAGCCGAGCAATGCGCAGGACCGTTGCCGCCGGTCCGTCGGCTATACGCAGCTCAGGCGCAACTACCTGAGGCCGGGGTCCGGAAAGAACGGTTCGTGGTCGAATGTGAACGGCGGAAAGTGTGGGGGTCGACATGGCTGTCCCTTGCAGAAGATGGAAGAAGCGCACATCCCAGCCGCCAAGAACCAGCATTCGTTCTGGTCACAGGAAAAATGGCAGACAGAAAGACGCAGAAATTAGCTGCAGAAAGAACGGCGGCAACAACACAGTTCGCGTGCCAGCGGCAGACGCGACCCCAACGCAGCGGTCACATAGGTGACCCGCAAAGCGGCAGGCTGGTCGGTCGACATAGGTCCAAAAATAGCAGCTTCCTCTGGTTTCACAAATCGGGTGCGGTAACGATCACCCGGACTACAACTCTGGTCGTGCCAATTCTTGCGTGTTTGAGTGCATCCATGACCGGCACAGATTCGACTCCCCCACCACATTCACGCGGCTACGAAGGGTTCGGCGGCCGGGTAGGCCGAACCGCCGTGGACTCGACCCCGTCCTGGCCGCAACCGCCGACAACACATCCGACATCCCCAACATCGTTGTCATCTTGATCGACGACATGAGTTACAGCGATATCGGCCCCTTCGGCTCGGAGATCGAAACTCCGACCCTGGACCGGCTTGCAGCACAAGGAGTTCGGCTCACCAACTTTGACTTCCTCTCGGCAGTAAACAGACCGAGATTCCCCACAGGGCTCACACCCCGTAGTTGCCCCTGAAACTCACATCCCAGGGTTCCTGCTTCACAGACAGTCACCTCCCCTCGCTTACACGAGAAGAGGACTCACACCATCTCCACAGGCCGACACCGCCAGCCCGACGGCCAAAATATTGATCGCAGCATTGACATCCCGATCGTGATGCGCTCCGCACCGGCACGTCCACACCCGCACATCCAACGGCAACGACTCCACCACAACCCCACACACCGAGCAGGTCTTCGACGACGGATAAAACCGGTCGATCGCCACCACCCGCCGCCCGTACCAATAGGCTTTGTATTCGAGCATCGACCGGAACTCCGACCACGCCGCATCCGAAATCGCCCGCGACAAACTGCGATTCTTCAGCATGTTCCGCACACTCAACGTCTCGATGGCAATCACTTGATTTTCGCGCACCAGCCGAGTGGAGAGTTTATGCAAATGATCGCGTCGCCGATCAGCAACACGCCCATAGATTTTCGCTACCTTCAACCGGGCCTTCGCCCGGTTAGCCGATCCCTTCTGTTTTTTCGCCAGCGCTCGGTGCGCTTTCGCCAACCGCACCCGATCCTTCGCCTCATGACGCGGGTTGTCGATCTTCTCCCCCGTCGAGAGCGTGAACAGGCTCGTGATTCCGGCATCCACGCCGACAACGTGGTCCGTCGGCGTCAGTGCGGCGATCTCGGTCTCGACGAGAATCGAAATATGGTACTGCCCACGAGAATTACGGGACACCGTCACCTGCGAAGGAATGGCACCGTGGGGCAATGGTCGCGACCATCGGATGTCCAAGGGCTCCGACTGCTTCGCCAACCGAATGACACCGCCCCGGTAGGTGAAGCAGTTCGAAAAATATGTTGCCGAATCCTTCGAGACACCCCGCTTCTTGAACGTCGGATACCGGGTCTGCTTACGCCAGAACTTGTCGAACGCACCCTGCAACTGTCGCAAGGCCTCCTGCAGTGGCCCTTTCGACGGTTCCGCCAACCACGTGGTGTCCGGCTCGCGTTTCCAGCCGGTGAGCATTTTCGACGTGTCCGCGTACGAGACGCGTCGTTTCTCCTGCTGCCACGCCTGCGAGCGCTCCGCGAGCGCCCGGTTGTAGACATACCGAGTGCACCCGAACGTGCGGGCAAGCTGCTCAGCTTGCCCGCACGTCGGATAGAAACGGTACTTGTATGCCCGCTTCACCACCCCCGTAGCCATACCCGAGACACTAACGGCAGGTACCGACAGGTTCGGCTGTCCAGCCCTGAAGGACCGGGTTTGCGCCGAAAGATCATTGATCAAAGACCTCCGAGCGCACGACGCCGAGAAACCGTTCTTCCTCTACTTCGCTCACGTCGCCATGCACGGACCGTTGCAGGCCAAGCCCGAAGACCAGGCCAAGTATCGTGGGCGCTACAACGAGGGCTGGGACCGAATTCGTGAGTCCCGCTTTGCCGCTCAACTCGCGGCCGGGCTTTTTCCGGAAGGCACGCAGCAGGCTCCCCGCAACAGCGAGCCCGGTTTCGACGTGCCCGAATGGGATTCACTGACGCCCGAGCAACAATCACGGTTCGCCCGCTATATGGAGGTCTATGCCGGGATGGTGGATTCGGTAGACCAGAGCGTCGGCCGAATCGTCGAGACTCTCGAAGAACTCGGCGAACTGGACAACACCATCATCGTCTTCACCTCCGACAACGGCGGCACCGCCGAGGGCGGATCTGACGGAACACGAAGCTACTTCGCACAATTTGCGCACGTACAAGATCCCGACTGGGTCGGCGACGTCCCCCACGACGAGTCGTTGATCGGTGGCCCGCAATTGGGTGTCCACTATCCGCGTGGGTGGGGTCAGACATCCAACACCCCGTTCCGGTTCTACAAGGGCCAGTCGTTTGCCGGTGGAGTTCGAGTGCCCTTCGTCCTGTCCTGGCCGGCCGGGCTCGATATAACCCACGACGACAACGGCATTCGGGACCAGTTCGCCTACGTCACCGACCTTGCCCCAACCCTCCTCGACCTCGCCGGGATCGAGGTACCGAGCGTGCGCAACGGGTTGCCCGCCAAAGAATTCGACGGCGTCTCCGCCGCTGACATTCTGAGGTCGCCCGCCGGGGCCAGTACGCATACCGAGCAGTACACCGAAATGACCGGCAACCGTGGCTATTACAAGGACGGCTGGAAGCTTCTGGCGCTCGCTCCCGAAAATATCGACGAGCCGAACTGGCAGCTTTTCGACGTCACCGCCGACCCTACCGAGCTCGACGACCTCGCCGCGCAGTTCCCCGGCAAGGTCCGCGAACTCGCCGACGCCTGGGACAACTCGGCGTGGGCCAATACCGTCTTTCCGATGTTGGGCAATGGCGTCGGGGCAGTCCGCAGACCGGAAGAGTCCAGACTCTCGCATCCGGTACGAATCCTGGCCGGCACACCGACCCTCGAACGCTATCGCTCGTCCCGCCTCATCAGCTTCCGCGACTTCGACATCACCGTCGAACTCGACGGATATCGAGACGGCGACGCCGGAGTCCTGGTCGCGCACGGCGATCCGCAAGGCGGATACATCCTGTACGTGGAAGACGGCCACCTTCATCTCGGCTACAACGCGTTCGGCGTCTACCAGAGCGTCGACACCGGTCCCCTCGCCGTAGGCAGTACTCGTATCGACGTCGCGGTGATCGTCGCACCGCGTTTACGCTGGAATCTTGCTGTGAGCGTCGACGGAATCTTTGCCGGTCAACTGAGAGAGCAGGTACAACTCGTCGGCATGGCCCCGTGGACCGGAATCTCGGTGGGTGTCGATGCGCGCGGCCCGGTGTCCTGGGACCTTCGAACCCGCCGCGGCGCCTTCCGATACAGCGGTGCACTACGGGCCGTCACCTACATCCCCGGTGCCGTCCGCGTTCCGGCTCGTCACATCGAATCCATCGAACGAGAGGCAGAGTATGCGGCCGACTAGCTCTACGATTGAGTCATGACCATTTCTCCCGATGCCCGCGTCGCTGTTGTCACCGGAGCTAGTTCCGGAATCGGCGAGGCCACTGCCCGCACGCTCGCTGCTGCTGGATTTCATGTCGTGATCGGGGCTCGTCGCCTCGATCGTCTGGAAAAGATCGCCGCAGAGATCGGCGGCACTGCCCTCGAACTCGATGTCACCGACGAGGATTCCGTCGACGCATTTGCCGCAGTCCTGCCGAGGGTGGACGTCCTGATCAACAATGCCGGTGGCGCCAAGGGACTCGCGACGGTCATGGATGCAGATCTGGACGACTGGCGCTGGATGTGGGAAACCAACGTGCTGGGCACACTGCGCGTTACAAAAGCCTTGCTACCCAAGCTGATCGAATCCGGCGACGGACTGATCGTCACCATCACGTCGATCGCCGCGCTGGAGGCGTACGACAACGGCTCGGGATACACCACAGCGAAGCACGCTCAGGCAGTACTGCACCGGACACTGCGCGGCGAATTGCTCGGCAAGCCGGTTCGATTGACCGAGATTGCTCCCGGCGCCGTCGAGACCGAGTTCTCCCTGGTCCGGTTCGAAGGTGACCAGGAGAAGGCCGACAAGGTGTACGAAGGCATCACACCGCTGCTCGCGCAGGACATCGCCGACATCATCGGGTTTGTCGCGGCGCGTCCGTCACACGTGAACTTGGATCAGATTGTGGTTCGGCCCCGCGATCAGGCGGGCGCCGGACGCTTCCACCGCACTACGACCTAGCCGGGACGGTTCTCCTCGCCACCTCGGCGATGCCGCTCGATATCTGCTCCACAATTTGTTTTCCGGAAGCTGATCGGGCACTGATGATTTCACCGTTTTCCACAATGTATCTGCCGTCCGAGGCGTAGTCACACCAGTGAAAAGCAATCCCGTCGTTGGTGGGACGAGTGTCGACAGCAATCCCCGGATACGTAGCAATTTCGCCAACCGAGGTTCTCGGGCGGCCGAAGAATCGTTTCAGTTCTTCGGCCACCCGCGGATCACCCGCACTACTCAATATGCCTTGACCCGGTAAGTTTTTCGGTTGCCTGACCGATATCCCACGGCCGGTTCCCGCTGAACACTGAGGGAGTGCGTCCACGATCATCCTTGGCAGTTCGGACGCCCGCCCCACAGACAAGGTCACGTCCGAGCCTATGTCGATCTGTCGGCCCGGCAATTGAACTGCCAGCACTCCGATACCGCCGACTACAACGCCATGAGCTCGCGTCACATCCTGCCCGGTCAGTCCGCACACCTCCACTCGCACAGTCGGTTCCGCAAGAGCCTCGAGAGTTCGGTGCAAACGCTCGTCCAACACAACGGCGAGACGCTCGCTTGCGCGTTGTCGCTGTTGCGCAAGGTCCGTCATAGTCTCGGCATGTGGACGAAACCTCAGTGGATACGGAAGCCTGTCTCGACCCACCGCATCCCAGAGGAGTTGAAACTCGAGTCCGCTGAATTGCCACTGCGACATACTCATTGGCCGAGGACCGACGGCGTGACCATGGGTAGTTCACCGATCAACGTGTTTCCGTTGTCGATGTTGATCAGATAGCCGGGTGTCTGATGAGTGTCATCGTCATCCTTACCTTGACCTCGCGCCCCGGCCATTCCGCCCATGCCGCCCATCGCCGGACTCCGCCCACTAGCGCTGCCGCCTCCGGTTCCGTTGCCGCCAACTCCACCACCCCCGGGTCCGATTCCGCTGCTGCCTATTCCGCCGACAGCGCCGCGTCCACCGCCCGCGAGAGCACCCCCGCCGCTTCCGGATCCGAAAGCGCCGCCACCGCCCAACCCGGAACCACCCGGTGAACCTGACCCAGCACCACCCGGTGAACCTGACCCAGCACCGCCCGATGGAGATGCCCCGCCACCGGCACCGAAGGAGTTCGAATGCGGTGCACCCCCTACACCCGCCGAGTTTGCGCCGGCGAGCATGTTCGGACCGCCGGCAGACGCGGCTGTTGTACCGGCTGGACCATCCGAGTTGACGCCACCGGCGCGACCAGCATCGCCAGAGGTTCCACCGGCATTCGAATCACCCTGCGACGCGCCGTCGAATTCATTGCCATCCGCAGTTGACGGACCACCGGTGAACGCTCCGCCTGAACGTCCCTGCGCTGCAGCACCTTCTCCCACACCGCTCTGCCCCGACCCACCCGGTTCGCGGAAGTCTCCGTTTTCGGCCTTTCCGGTAGGGAGCGAATACGCATTCGCTCCCTCACCCGAACCGCCGGATCCGCTACCCGGATATCCGCTGACTCCCCCGTCGCCGTTGATCGGATTGAACGCCGCCGGGAGAATCGGCACTTGGTCGTCGGCTCTCCTCATATTCGGCAGGTAAACGTCCTTCATCACCTGCCGGGCTCGCCGTTCTGCTTCCTCGGCTTCGTACTGAGCTTGATTCCGCGTTGCACCGGGAATTGCACTGATCAATCTCTCGGTAATACTGGCGCCATCGGGTTCAGGTATCGACCGCTTAACTTCGTCCAAGACAATTCGAGCTTCGCTGACCTTGTTCGAAATCAGCTGAACCCGCGTTTTCAGTTGATTCCCATTCTCGGAATACGCAAGAACAGCCGCCAATGCAGCCGAACCGCCCTGCCCTTGCCAACCGTCACCGATGGCCGTGCTGATTGCATGTTGAAACTGGTTGACCCCGGCTTCGGTTCTCCCCGCAATTGCAGTCCACGAACCTCCGATGGCCTCCAGAGTGCCCGGATCCATACGGCTGACGCGTTCAAATATCTCCGTGTGGGACATCGCGTCGAATGGATCATCGTCGATGATCGCGTGCTCGCTGTATTCCAAAGCAGACACCTGAGGTGTCAAGGCATCACGGACACGCCAGGCTTCATCGCGTTCATCTTGACCGAGCTTGGCTGCTTCGGTCACTTCGGGCGTGAAGCGCTCACGATCGTCGGTAGCCGATTGCAACGTCGCAGTAGTCGATACAAACGAATTCGCCGCCCCCACAACAAGGTTCTGGAATGCCTCAGTGATATCTGGAAACCCCACGACAATCCCCGTTTTCGCCTATTTGTCCGCACCGGCCATGCGACGTGCATTTCTACCGATTCCATCGGCATCTACCTTCAGTAGACGCACGGAAGACAGCGACGGTTCCGTCAGGGCAGAATTCGACGGGTCCGTCAGGGAAGAATTAGACGCACGCTTCAGGCGAGCACGGACATCGACTTCCAGGTGGGGAGATCGATCGCCCAGTCGTAGATATCGCCGTCGGCTGCCGAGAGTGCGATCGATGTCCCGGTCACCTCGACGGGATCGCCGTACAGGGCGGTTCCGAAATACTCCTGGGCGTCGGACATCGAGAGGTTGATGCAGCCGTTGGTGACGTTCGAGGAGCCCTGAACTCCGGTTGTTTCGGGGTTCGCGTGGATGAACTCACCGTTGTTGGAGATACGGACTGCCCAGCGTTCGCGGACGTTCTCGTAGAACGGCGGGTTGGACATGAGGAAGTCTTCGTACTTCTCGGTGACCATGTGAATGCCACTGCGCGTGACGTTTCGGGGTTCGTTTCCTTCGCCGTAGCTGACCGGAATGTCCATGATGGTCTGGCCGTCGCGGACCACCTGCATCCGGTGGCTAGGCGCGTTGGCCTTCACGATCTGGCTTCGACCGATAGTGAAGTCGAGCGTGAGGTCTTGATCTCCGTAAGCGCCGCCGCCGTAGTTCAATCCGTAGAGCTTGGCGTCGAGATGCACGGTTGTTCCGGGTGCCCAGTAGGTGGCCGGACGCCAATGCGCCCGCGATCCGCCGTTGTCGTCGGGCAGCCAGGCCCACGAACCGGGGGTGGGCGGAACAGTGGTGACGACCAGAGCCTTTTCCACCGCAGCTTGGTCGACAACGGTGTCGTCGAACTGCAAGGTGATCGGCGCGGCGATGCCAACTTCCTGGCCGTCGGCGATGTTGAGAGTGCCACCGGTCCGAGATGCCGGAGTGAGTGTCGTGAAACTGCCGTCGACTCGAACGGTTTTTCCGTCGGTGCCCGTTGCCGAACCCGACCACGAATACGTCGCCCCGTAGCCGAGAGCCTCGCTGACGGTGAACGCCGTCTTGTCCGGGGACAGTTGCCCGGCGACGGGTTTGCCCGCCGAGGAGCTCAGAGACACCTCGTCCAGAGTCCCTCCGGTGACTGCAACCGACACCGGCGTGATCGGGCTGACGTCTTGGGTGCCGACGGCGGGCGTCGACGTAACGTGCGCGACCGGAGGTTTTTCAGTCGGTTCGGCATTGCCGGCAGTAGTGGCTCCGCCGATGGTGCAGCCCGCGATGCTCAGCATTGCGACAAGCAAGAGCGCTACCAAGGCAGCGAGACGCGGACGGTTTCTCCTACTACCTGGCTGATGCACCTCAACAGGCTACATTCGCTTTTCCGGCTCAGCTCAGATCCGGCAACCCACGGTTACCGGTTCCGGCTCCAGAAGCACGCCGAATGCGGCGTCGACCCCGTCCCGGACAGTTCGCGCGAGAGCAACGATGTCAGCGCACTTCGCGTCGCCCCGGTTTGTCAGGGCCAGGGTGTGACGAGTCGACAATCGAGCGGGCGCATCGTCCCCCGGATATCCCTTCGAGAATCCGGCGCGCTCGATCAGCCAACCTGCCGACAACTTGGTTCCACCGACGCCCGGATACTGCGGAACTGCGACGTCGCCGAGTTTGCTGCTGATCGCGGCCAGCACCCGCGGAAGTTGATCGTCGGCGACCACCGGATTGGTGAAGAAGGAACCAGCACTCCACGTGTCGTGATCGTAGGCGTCGAGAACCATCGCTTTACCCGAACGCAAGCCCAGAACAGCCGCACGGACCAGCGACGCAGGCACACGGTCGCCTTCTTGCGCATCCAGAGCAGTGAACAGTTCGCGGTACGCCAACGGCGCACTCAGCCCGTCCGGGGTCGTATCGAATTCGACGGCCAGGACCAGCGCGGAATCCGAATGTTTCAGGACACTCGAGCGGTAGCCCAGTTGAAGTGCAGCGGGTTCGACCCAGGACACCTCACCGCTGCGACGATCGAGCAACTGGACCCGACGCAACTGCGATCCGACCTCGACTCCGTAAGCGCCGACATTCTGCACCGGCGTTGCACCCGTCGAACCGGGGATTCCGGACAGAGCCTCGAGTCCACCCAATTCTGCGGCTACGGATTGACCGACAACCTCGTCCCACACCGCACCGGCCTCGGCAATCACGCGGTCGGTGTCGAGGGTCACCGTGGTGTTCGCCACACGGACCACGACGCCGTCGAATCCGTCGTCGGAAATCACCAGATTCGAGCCGCCCGCCAAGATCAGCGAAGGCACCCGCTCATGATCGAGCAGACGCACGACGTCGACCAGCGACTGCGTCGTCGGGCATTCCGCCAGCAGCCTCGCAGGTCCGCCGACTCGAAGCGTCGTCAATTCCGACAGATCAATGTTCTCGGACACGAAAGCGCCGGAATCTACGACGCGTTGGCCAATGGTTACGTCCCACACATCGGTAAACGGTAGCCTCCACAATCGTGAGCCGTCGCATCGAGCATTCATCGAAGTACACCGTCCCTGCCGCCAAGGTCCATGAGGCGGTGACGTCCGAGCAGTACTGGCGTGACCGTGTCGCCGCTGTCGGAGGCCCCGGAGCAACCATTGACGAACTGACTGTCCGCGACGAAACCGTCGCTGTGACCATGTCTCAGGTCATTCCCGCCGAGCACTTGCCTTCCATGGTTTCCAACTTCATCAAGGGTGATGTCGTCATCAAGCGCAGCGAGACCCTCGCCCCGCTCAACGGAGATACTGCGACGGGAACTTTCTCGGCGCACATCGACGGGGTTCCCGTACGCGTCGAGGGCACTCAGGTGCTTACCAACGACGCCACCGGTTGCACCTTGACCGCCGACGGTGAGGTCGAGGTCAAGATCCCGATCATCGGCGGCAAGATCGAAAGCGCGATTGTCGAAGAAATTCTCCGTCTGATCGACGCCGAGCAGAACTTCACACGGGAGTGGATCACCGAATAGCAGGTTGCGGGCGGGGTACGTTTTTTCTGTAACAGCAGGTAGCCGGTATCGTTTTCGACCATGGCTCGCCGCATCGACTACTCCGCCCGCTACCAGCACTCCCCGGAACAGGTCTACGAAGCACTGACCGACCGCGGATACTGGGACGCTCGGGTCGAGGAGATGCGCAAGCATTCCGAAAATCGTGTGGAACATTTCGAGGTCACCGATTCCGGGATCGATCTCGTCCTGCACCATGTCCTGCCCCGCGCGGATCTGCCTGATCTCGCGCAGACCGTGATGCGAAACGATCTCGTCATCACTCGCCGAGAGTCCTACGGCGTGTTCGGTGAGATCGTCACCGGAACGTACGAGGCGTCCATTCCCGCCGGGCCGGGAAGCCTCACCGGAACCATGGAACTGTTCGGCACCGACACCGGCTGCACCTTGCGAACCTCCTCGGAAGCCAAGGTGTACATCCCGTTTCTCGGCGGCAAGTTGGAAGAGCTGATGCTCAACAATCTTGTCGATCTGTTCCGTACGGAAGCTCAGGTCACCGCGACCTGGCTCGCCGCCCGCTGACCCGCGGTGAAGACTGCTCCACCCTCGAAGCCCGAGGGTGTCATCACACGTGGAACTACCGGCATCAACCGTCTACGTCGCAGCGACCGCTGGATCGTGCACAACACATCCGTGGGTCGTGCGCTGCGCCATGCTGCTGATCCACTGATCGTCGACCTCGGCTACGGTGCCCGCCCGGATACGACATTCGAGATGGCGGACCGCCTTACCGCAGTACGACGCGACCGCCGCGTGATCGGCCTCGAAATCGATCCGGCCCGTGTAGTGGCCGGCCGCGACGGTGTCAGCTTCGCGCGAGGTGGATTCGAATTGGCCGGGCTCTCACCGGTTTTTGTCCGCGCCTTCAACGTGTTGCGTCAATACCCCGAAGACGCAGTGGAATCGGCGTGGTCTCATATTCAATCCGGTCTGGCGCCGGGTGGCCTGATCCTCGACGGGACGTGCGACGAACTCGGGCGTCGTTGCGCCTGGGTGCTTCTCGACGCTCATCGACCATTAACCCTGACCTTGGCGTGGGATCCTTTCGACATCGAGAAGCCCTCGGACATTGCAGAACGCTTGCCCAAGGCCCTTATTCACCGCAATGTACCGGGCGAGCCGATCCACGCACTCCTCACCGCTGCTGATCGGGCGTGGGCGACGGCTGCCCCACACGCGTCTTTCGGCCCGCGACACCGATGGGCTGCAGCTTTGGAAATTCTTCGTGCGCAGGGCATTCCAGTTCAACCGGCCCGTCGACGCCTCCGAGATTGCATCTTGACGGTGCCCTGGCAGGTAGTGGCACCCAACTCCTGACAGATAGGCAGAGCGCCCCGCCTCCGGAGAATTTCCGGAAGCGGGGCGCTCGTGTCAGTACTGATTCGGACTAGGAACCGAAGATGTTGCCGAGACTGCCGAGCGAGCCGGTCGAGCTGCCGGCACTGCCGGTACCCCCGCCGTTAGCTGCCGGGGCAACCTGGACGGAGATCGACTCGTCGGAAGCTGCAATGTTTCCGCTTCCGGAGAATTCAGCCTTGACTGTGCGCTGCCCCGCTACCGTGGGGGTCCAGTTCAGTGTTGCCTTGCCGTTGGCGTCGACTTTTGCCGTACCGATGACGGTGTCGCCGTCCTTGAACGTGACATCGCCACCGGCGGTGCCGGGAGTGATCTGAGCCGAAATGGACTGGGCAACACCAACCTGGCCGCCATCTACCGAAACACTTGTCTTCGATTCGGTGATGTCCGCGGGCTTATCTGCCACCGTTGTGGCTGTACTGGTGCTCGAGGGCTTGACTCCGTCGCGGCCCGAGAACGAAGCATCGATCGTCTGGCTTCCTGCCACTGCCGGAACCCACGCGTAGGTGGCTTCGCCGTTTCCATTGACCGGCACGTCGGCAAGGGTCGTGCTGCCGATCTTGAAGGTGACCGTTCCGCCGGCAGCCTTCGGTGAAACCGTTGCCTTCAGTGTGGTCGACTTACCGACCTGAGCTCCGGAAATTCCGGCGAGGGTCGTGGTGGACGAGGCATCAGCCTGCGTCACATTCATGTTCTGGGCTGCGGACTGTGAGCCCACCGCCTTTGTGGTGTCTGCAAACTTCGCGGAGATGGACGCGGAGCCCTGAGTCGTCGGTGTCCAGGCGTATGTTGCAATACCGCTGTTGAGTGCGCCGCTACCAATCTTGTTGCCGGCGTTGAAGAAATCGACCGGATCACCGTTGGCGCCGCCGGTAACCGTCGCGCTCAATGTGGTCGGTTCGCCAACCTGCGCTCCACTGATCGGAGCTAGAGCTGTCGATGACTGGTTCATCTGCACATTGATATTCGGGCCCTTGCTGTCATAGGCAGCGTTGCCGCCAGACCACCCGATATGTACCGATGTATTCAGATCCTTGCCGCGCTCACAATCAGCACCCACGATGTACGTGAACTCGAAAGTCCGAGATTTCTTTCCTGAAATTCCATCCGAGTTCATAGTCCAGGTACCCTCTGCCCGGGCGAATGCCGGATCCACCGCGACATCGGGTACCGGCACGTTGTCGACCGTCGCCGAACCCGCCTTATATGTCAGGCACGACGGGTGAACGTCCTTAACCTGCTTGAGGTACTGGAGAATTCCCGTTCGATCCAATTTCGTCGTCGACGTGATCTCTTCCCCCTCCGCAGGATTCACGTTGCTGATCGTGCGAGTGAAGTTGTACCCGTTGGCACTCCACGTCGACACACCCGGAGCTGCATTCGCAACACCAATACCAACCACCGCAAACCCGGCAGCAACTGCAAAGGCACTCACACCACTGACAACACGACGTACAGAACTAGCCGACATAAAGAGACGTTCCCTCTCGACAACACACAAATGGACGCCCACAACGGACGTCCATTCTTCCGATTTGTAAATATTGTCCCATGCCTGAAAGTTAGCTGGATATCACCCATCCTGATCGTGAAGGATTTTGATCGCTGAGCGAACGAAATCCTTCAGGATCAAAGCGACCGATTGGCTACCAGCGCCAGCTCGACCCTCACAGCCACGTCAACCTCCGCGTTCTCGCAGGACAGATACAGCTCACGCGCATCAAGACGGCCGATGGCAACACCGTCGGAGACCACCTCGTCAAGCAACTCTTGAGAAATCCCGCCCGCAGCGATATCGAGAACGGTGCGGACGGGTGTCGTAAGACGAATGGGTCCAATCTGCTCGCAGTCGGATTCAGCAAGAATGCACCGGTGTAGGGCCAATTGCCGTGCCGGAGCCATGATTGGCACTTCGGTCGAGAAATGGAGGAATCGCGGCTGCAAATGGCCAAGTCCGTGCAGTTCTGCTGCGCTGTAATGCGAGACAGTTGCCCGGCCGGCAAACCAGGTGCACCATTTTGCAAACTCGTCGAGTGCCGTACGCCTGACCGAATCCAAGCGGAAGAGTCCCGGGCAATCCGAAATCCAAGGACCGGATTTCAGAAGACAATTCACGTCGCCGGCAGTTAGCCCCAACGCCGATGCCTGATCTGTCGCGACAAATCCGCATTGCCGCAGCGCCAACTGTTCGAGTGCTTCGTAATCGGGAGCCATGACTACCTCCGAAGACCGTCGACGTCGCTTCCCGCCAGACTACGTCAGCATGTGTTCCGGATCACAGCATTGAATAAATTTGTGTATTCACAGAGTTCATTCAGACTCGTCGGGAAGAATCCCTGAGATGACTGTCGCAGCGAACAACGCACCCCCGCGCAATCGTGTGCTCATCGTCCTGCTCGTCGTGATCGCTGTGCTCGCGGCAGCGCTCGTCGGCGGCGAACTGTACGTACGCAACCAAGTCAAGACCTGCATGGCAGACCAGTTTCAGAGCGAACTCGGCTCTCAGGTCGACGTCGGACTGAGTTGGAAGCCAGTACTCCTCCAAGCTGTGGACAAGAAGGTCCCGTACATCAGTATCGACAGCGACGATTCGTCGTTCGGGCCGGCGTCCGGAATGCAGGTCCACGCCAAGGTCAACGACATCGACCTACAACCGTCGGCCGGGAACAGCGGAACGATCGGCAGTTCCACCGCCGACGTCACGTGGTCCACTGCCGGGATCCTGACCACGTTGCAGCAGCAGGCCTTCGGTGGTCTGGTCACCGGTGTGACGACGGATTCTGCCGCCGGAACCTTGTCCTTCGACGTCGGCCCGGCCGGCCTCGCCAAGCTGACGGTCAAGCCGACGGTCACCAACGGAGTTGTCGATGTCAAAACCGTGGGCGCTGAAATCCTGGGCTTCGGGCTTCCTACCGATCTGGTCGACGGTGTTGTCCAGACCTTGACCGACAGCTTGCAGACCTACCCGCTGGGTATGCAGCCCACCAAGCTCGCCGTCACGGACAGTGCGATCCAGATTTCATTGGAGGGCGGCGCCTACGCAATGCCTGTTGCCACTGGAACGCAGAATGCATCGGCCGCCCCCGACAGCTGTGGAATCCTGACTTAGTCAGCCAAGCCGTCCAGCACAGCGCGGGTTCCCGAAAGCCCGAGGCGGGTAGCTCCGGCAGCGATCATGTCGAGTGCTGCCTGCGTCGTACGGATTCCGCCGCTGGCTTTGACTCCCACGGCGGGTCCGACGGTCTTGGCCATCAATGCCACTGCTTCCACCGTTGCGCCTCCCGCGGGATGGAAGCCGGTGGAAGTTTTCACGAAGTTTGCACCCGCATGCACTGCGGCACGGCAGCATTCGACGATCGCTTCATCGGACAATGCTGCGGTTTCGAGAATGACCTTGAGTACGGCAGTCTCACCCATGGCTTCGCGCACAGTCAGAATATCGGCCAGCACCGCGTTGTAGTCGCCGGCGATTGCCGCACCGATGTCGATGACCATGTCGATTTCGCGAGCACCTTGATCAACAGCCAAACGAGCTTCGGCGCCCTTCACCAACGAATGATGTTTGCCGGACGGAAATCCCACCACAGCGGCGGTCACCAAACCTTCGGCGCGGATGGGCAGCATCGACGGTGAAACACACACCGCGAGCACGCCCAGTTCCTGTGCCTCGGCGATCAGGGCGTTCACGTCGGCAGCTGTGGCTTCGGGTTTGAGCAGGGTGTGGTCGACCATCGCGGCAACCTGGGAACGAGTGAGCGCAGCTTGAGCCATGAAAGAAAGCTTGGCACATGACCACGCGTCGGGCGCCACCGCGACACCTGAGAGACTAAGCCTCATGACCGCTGCCTCGTTGACAGATGATCGACGCTACGTTCTCTCCCTCGGCTGCCCCGATACGACGGGCATCGTCGCGCGCATCTCGACCTTCCTCACCGAGGTGGGTGGATGGATCGTCGAAGCGGCGTATCACGCTGACGCAGACACCGGATGGTTCTTCACACGTCAGGCCGTTCGTGCGTCGTCGATCAGCATCACCATCGACGAACTGCGTGAGCGTTTCGCCGCTGTTGCAGCGGAGATCGGCCCCGAAACCGAGTGGACGCTGCATGATTCGGCGGCTCCCAAGAAGATCGTGCTTCTGGTGAGCAAGGAAGGCCACTGCCTCCACGATCTGCTCGGTCGCGCTGCGGGCGGAGAACTTCCCGCTGAAATCAGCGCGGTCATCGGCAATCACGAGGACCTGCGTAGCGTCACCGAACGCCACGGAATCGACTTCCACCACGTGCCGTTCCCCAAGGATCCGGCGCAGCGTGGACCGGCATTCGAGCAGGTTCGCAGCCTGGTCGACGCCCATGACCCCGACGCTGTTGTCCTGGCCCGTTTCATGCAGGTGCTGCCGGAGTCACTGTGCGAGCATTGGGCCGGCCGCGCAATCAACATTCATCACAGCTTCTTGCCGTCGTTCATCGGTGCGCGGCCGTACCACCAGGCGTTTGCCCGGGGTGTGAAGTTGATCGGCGCTACCTGCCACTACGTGACCGCAGAACTGGATGCCGGTCCGATCATCGAACAGGACGTGATCCGAGTGGACCATGCCGACGTCGCCGCCGACATGGTCCGACAGGGTCGCGATATCGAAAAGCTGGTTCTCTCACGCGGTTTGCGGTGGCACCTCGAGGATCGTGTGTTGGTGCACGGCCGCAAGACCGTCGTCTTCAGTTAGAGATTGCGCAAACGCACTATTTCCCGGTCGAATTCGTCGATGCTCTCGATGGACGACATGTGCCCGACGCCCGGCAACACGATCAACTGTTCGAGGTTGCCGGCGTCTTCGAGAACCTGAGCGAGCTTGCGCGCGTGGACCGGTGGAGTGAGTCGGTCCAGAGATCCGACGAGCACTGTGGTCGGTACATCGAGGTTGTCGAGACCCTCGTGAATGTCGAGGCCGCTGAGCGCCGCTCCCCAGCCGCCGCGGATGCGGGGCTTGCATTCACGAACAATGTTCTCGCAGAACGCAACTTCTGCTTTGGTGGCGTTGGGCGACATCGAGACGTACTGGATCGCCTTGGTCATGGCGCCCGAGGACATCAACGGCATCGGCGAGCTGAGAATTGCGCGGCCTACCGGAACCGGTACCCGTGGAAAGCGATTCGGCAGCGGAATGATGGTGGTTTCGGCGATCAGGCGATCGCTGGCTGTGCTGGCGAGCATCACGGCCGAAGCGTATTTCTTGACTTCGTCAGGGTGCTTGCCGGCCCACGCGATGATGCTCATGCCGCCCATGCTGTGCCCGACGATGACGGCTTTCTTGTCTTCGCGGACGGTGGCGGCCAAGACTGCGGAGAGGTCGTCGGCGAGGACGTCGGGCCCCAACGGAAGGGTGCCCACGGTGCTGCGTCCGTGACCGCGCTGGTCGTAGGTGATGACGCGGTACTCACCGGCGAGGGCGTTGACCTGCGGGTACCAGAATTCGGTGGAGCAGGTCCAGCCGTGGCTCAAAACTATCGGGTCACCGTCGGCGGGCCCGTACTCGCGAATGTTGATGATCGCACCGTCGTCGGTGGTCAGTTCGCTGATATCAGCCTTGAACGTCGGGGTCTGCAGGAGCGCATTTGGTTCGACGTCAGCGACAAGCGTCAGTCCCCGGGTGGAACGCCGATGACGAATACCGGCAACTGCCGCAATCGCAGCGCCAAATCCGACTGCTCCGCCCAATACCCGGAGGGTGGTAGTACGCGAACTGCTGGACATGCATTTACCCCTGACTGCTTCTTGAAGAGTGAGATACGGATGTTGCGTGTCAGATGATGTGCGCGCGGCGCAACAAGATCTTGGACGGGCCGCCGATGAGGCCGACCTCGGTGAGAAATTCGACCGTATTCCCGCATCCTCGACGCACCATGTCGTGGTAGTGGACATTGCTCTTTGCGGCTTTTTCAGCCGCGTCGGCGTCGAGTCCGGCTGCGGCGTACACGTTTTTGTTCACGAGGCTGGTGACCACGAAGTACGCCGTGATGGCGAGTACCAGGCGGATACGTGTTCGCTGGAACCGCGTGGCGTGAGCTACGCGTCGGACGGTTTCTTCGCGTGCAAATCTGATGTGTCGGGCTTCTTCGACTACGTGAATTTTGCTGACGGTTCGGGTGAGTGGCTGAACTCGCTTGTCTCGCATGAAGTCGCGTTGCATCATGTCGAGGATTTCTTCGGCGAAGAGTGTTCCGCCGTACGCCAATGATCCGGTGGCCGTTGCTTTGAAGGGTCGCGCTGCGGTGCGGATCCAGGCCTTGGGCCGGTAGGACGGGACCCCGAATTTTGCGGCTGAGCGGGCGAACATCGTGGAGTGGCGGCACTCGTCGGCAATTTCGGTGAGCGCGAATTGCACGTGTGCCGTTGAAGGATCATGGAAGTAGATGTCGCGGATCAGCATCTGCATGAGGATCATCTCGAACCAGATGCCGGTGCCGGCGATGCTTGCTGCCTCGTGGATTGTGAGGGTGATGCGTTGTTGCTGCGTCATCTCGTCCCACATCGATGTGCCGTAGAGGCTGCACCATTCGGGGGTCATTCCGTAGAGGTCGTCCGGGACGGGTGCTTCCCAGTCGATTTCGATCAGCGGGTCATAGGATGTGCGGGCTGCCGAGGCGAGAAGCCGCGACGCTGTTTCCTGTCGGTCACCGGCCCGTGTCAAACGGGACTTCTCTTGTTCTACAGACATCGCAGTTCACTCCCCACGAAGGCCGGCAATCTATGTGTGACTGCCGTTAACCCACAATAGCACCGCACACACCTTCACGGTCAGGGCTGAACAAAGAAAACGTGCGCTACCAGCGCGGACCCCGCTGGATGTCATCCACGCGAGGACGAACGTCAACGAGGTACACGCACACTGCGACTACCGCGATGATTCCAAGCATCTGCACCGGACCGAATGCCAGCAGAACCAACCCCGACACAACAAGAATTCCCAGCCAGATCGGCTTGGTCAGCTTGTTGACCGCGGTAAATGCGTCCGGACGCTGCCGAACGGCATGCACGATCGCAAAAACAGCACCGGCTAACGCCAGCACTCTCAGTACGAGAAAGATCAGGCCGATAATGCCATCCACAGCTATCACAACTACATCCTAGTTTCAGTTCCGCACGTCTACGACCAAAAGGCTCCCACGCCCGAGAGCGCAGGAGCCTTCACGCTGACCAACTCAGCTGAAGATCAAGCCTTCTTGGTCGGTGCAGCAGCCTTGGCCGGAGCAGCCTTGGCCGGTGCAGCAGCCTTGGCCGGAGCAGCCTTGGCCGGAGCAGCCTTCGCGGGAGCAGCAGCCGGAGCAGCAGCGGCAGCCGGAGCAGCCTTCTTGGCGGCAGCAGTAGCGCGTTCCTGAACGTCGGCAGCAGCAGCGGTTACGCGGGCAGCAGCTTCCTTGGAAGCCTCGTCTGCCTGCTCACCGAGGTCGAGAACCTTGAGTGCAGCTTCGTCGCCGGCATCGGCAATCTTCTCGCCGACCTCTTCTGCGGTGTCGGAGATGCGTCCAGCGGTGCGGCCGGCCAGCTTGGCAGCCTGCTCGCCTACGGCGCGGGTCTGACGCGCAACGGTGCCGAGTGCATCTTCGGTCAGTTCGACGACGTCACCGAGTGCGGATTCTGCAGCGGCGATGCCTTCTTCGACGGACGGCTGCTTGCGGATGCGCTCGACTGCATCTTCGCCGCGCTCGGCGAGGGAGTTGTACAGATCGCCGGCAACCTTGAGGTATGCCTCGGCAACCTTGCGGAGCTCTTCGGGTGCAAACTTCTCGCGCAGCTCGGCGAGCTCCTCGGGCAGCTCGGCCGGGAGACCGGCGAGACGCTCACGAAGTGCCTCAACGCTTTCCGCGACGTCGCCCTGCACGGCAGCGAACTTTTCGCGGGCACCGTCGACGCGGCCGGTGACCTCGTCCTGACGGGTCTCGGCGCGCTCACGAACCTGTGCGACAACGTCGGCAACAGCCTGGACGACGAGGTCGCCGGCGCCGACTGCGGCAAAGAGTGAGGTCTTGACGTTGTCGATGGTGGTCTTGTCAGTCATGGTGTTCTCCTTGTGAAAGTTCTTTAGTCCGGAGTTGTGGTCTGGGCTGCTGCTGCATCGGCGGCGGGCCGCGTCGAATCGTTCTCCCGACAGAACGAGTCGTAAATCTCGAGCAGTACTTGCTTCTGTCGCTCGTTGATGGCGGTATCGGCAATGACCGCGTCACGGATCGGACTGTGTGGCCGTTGCTCGAGGTACCCGGCTTGGACGTAGAGGACTTCCGAAGACACTCGGAGTCCCTTTGCGATTTGCGCGAGTACGTCGGCGGACGGTTTCCGTAGTCCTCGTTCGATCTGACTGAGGTACGGATTGCTTACACCGGCGAGCTGCGCGAGTTGGCGCATCGATACTTGCGCGGCTTCTCGTTGTGCACGAATAAACCCCCCGATATCGTGTGCCGCAGAGCTGACGACGCGTGCTGCCAAGTCGCTGGCTCCGGCTGCGGCACCGGATGATTCACGTTCTCCGTCATCGGAGTTCGTCGACTTCGCTGGCATTGCGTCCTCCCTTTCCAGTGGACATTTCCCACCATAGGAGAGGGTGCTAACTATTGCAAGCACTTCTGCTAGCGCTCGTGGTGGACATCACACGCACGCCCAGAACTCAGCCGAAGATCAGCGTCGAGAACGTATAGATGAACAGACCCGCAATCGAGCCGACAACAGTGCCGTTGATGCGAATGAACTGGAGATCACGGCCGACCTGCAGTTCGATCTTCTCGCTGGCCTCCTCCGCATCCCACCGTTCGACGGTGTCACTGATGACGCCGGTGATCTCGTCGGTGTAGTTCTCCGCGATGTACGTCGTACCGGCCACCAGCCAGCCGTCGACCTTGCTCCGCATCGAATCGTCGTCACGCAGACGCACACCCAGTCCGGCGACGTTCTCGGCGACCTTGGTCCGCAAGGTGCTGTTGGGGTCGTCCACCGATTCCATGATCAACCGCTTGGCCACCTGCCACGTCGCCGACGCCAGACCGGTGACTTCCTCACGGCCCATGATCTCGGCCTTGATTCCCTCGGCCTTCTTGATCGTCTCGGGATCGTTCTGCAGATCGTCCGCAAAATCGATCAGGAACCGATTGGCCGCAAGCCGCACCTCATGCTCGGGGTTGGCCCGCACCTTCCACGTGAACTCGACCAATTCCTTGTAGATCTTCTCGCCGAGCATCGCGTCGACGAACTTCGGCGACCACGCGGGCGAGTCACGCAGGATCACCCGGTCGATCGTTTCCTGGCTACCGAGTGCCCATTGGTGCGCGCGCTCGGCCAGCAGTTCGATGATCGGCAACTGCTTGTTGTCCTTGAGAAGCTCACCGAGAACTCGCCCAATGGGCGGCCCCCACATCGGTTCGGCCAGCCGTTTGACGATGGTGTTGTCGATGACCTGCGCAATATCCTCGTCGCGCAGTACCTCGACCAGCCCGCGCAGGATCGTCGACGTCTCCGCCGCAATCCGGGCCGCGTTCTCCGGCTCGGCCATCCACGTGCCCAACCGCAGCGGAATCTGAGCTTGCTTCACTTTCGCGGACACGACGTCCGGTGCCAGGAAGTTCTGGCCGACAAATGAACTCAAACTGGCCCCGAGCTGGTCTTTCTTACGTTTGATGATCGCGGTATGTGGGATCGGGATGCCCATCGGATGACGGAACAGCGCTGTGACGGCAAACCAGTCGGCCAACGCGCCGACCATGCCGGCCTCCGATGCGGACCGGACGTATCCGACCCACGCGCCAGCTCCGCGCGATTCCTGCCACCGACAGAACAGATAGACCACCGTCGCGAAAACGAGGAGCCCGGTGGCAAAGAATTTCATCTTTTGAAGGTCTCGACGCTTGGCTTGATCGTCGAAGGCGGAGAGGCTCAGTTGCTGCACCCTTGCCATTGTGCCGAAAGATTGCGGCGAGAGGCGTACGCGAGCCAGATCCAACCGCGCAGGTGCGTGCCCGGGGGAAACACACGGACACTAAGCTGAAGGGGAATGTAGACCGCTCGAACGTGGTATCACCACAGATATGAGAAGACTCGTGGCCAAGAACGCTGTGCAGGACAATGAGCAGGTAGACGGCACAGTCGTTGCTGACGCAAAGCCCGAGAAGTCCGACGGTCGTAAGCGACGCTGGCGTGAGCACAAGATCGCGCGTCGCGAAGAGCTTGTCGACGGCACCATCGCCGCGATCCGGGCACGCGGCCGCGATATCGGCATGGACGAGATCGCGTCCGAAATCGGCGTCTCCAAGACCGTTCTGTACCGCTACTTCGCGGACAAGAGTGACCTGACGACGGCCACGATGATGCGGTACGTCGAGACCATTCTCGCGCCCCGCATCTACCAAGCCATCAGCGACGAACTCGACGATTTCGAACTGACCCACGCCACGATCACCGCCTACGTCGAGACTGTTGCGTCGGATCCGTCGATCTATCTCTACGTGATGGCCAGCGGCGCCGGCGCCAATCGCGACGTGGTTGCCGAGTCGGAGCGAATGATCGCCGAACTGCTGTCCACCGTGCTGGGCAATCGCCTTCGCGAGATGGAAATGGATTCCGGCGGATCGCTTCCGTGGGCCTACGGCATTGTCGGTGGCATCCAGTTGGCGACGCACTGGTGGATTTCCAACAAGTCGATGTCCGCTGAATCGTTGATCGACTACCTGACGATGATGACGTGGGGCGGCATCACCGGCATCGCGGCAGTCAAGGGTTCCCCGGTCAAGTTCAAGTCAATGCCACATCCGTTGACGGTTCCCGAGAACGACTGACCAAACCGGGTTTGCTGTGGCACAGTTCCCAGTTATGGCAAACGACTCGCTGTGGGAAACATCGGCCGTCAAGACTCTTCGGGCGCAGCCTGGCTTCGAACTGGCACAACTAGACCGAAACAGCACTCCCGGATTCACCGGAAACAAAGCTGACGGTCAGCGGTTGCTCGAAGAGCGTGGCGGCGTTCTGTCGGGTATGCAGGAGTTGTTGTACGCCAACGGTCGCTCGGGCGACACTCGATCCGTCCTGCTGGTGCTGCAAGGCATGGATACGGCGGGCAAGGGCGGAATGATGCGCCACGTCATCGGTCACGTCGATCCGCAAGGCGTTGATCATGCGTCGTTCGGAGTCCCGACGGACGAAGAGAAGAAGCACCACTTCTTGTGGCGCATCCGGAAGGAACTCCCCCGCAACGGATACCTCGGTGTCTTCGACCGCTCTCACTACGAGGACGTCCTTGTCGTGCGCGTCCACGATCTGGTTCCGCCGAATGTGTGGGGTGCGCGTTACGACGAGATCAATCAGTTCGAAAAGGAACTGGTCGACGCCGGCACCACGATAATCAAGGTCGCGATGTTCGTGTCCTTGGACGAGCAGAAGAAGCGACTCCAGGAACGCCTCGACCGCCCGGAGAAGTACTGGAAGTACAACCCGAGCGACGTATCGGAACGAAAGTTGTGGCCCGCCTACCAAGACGCGTATCAGACAATGCTCGACAAGACATCCACCGAACACGCACCGTGGTACATCGTTCCGTGTGATCGCAAGTGGTACAGCCGAATTGCCGTCACCGAACTGCTCATCGACGCATTCGAGAAGATGAATCTGTCCTGGCCGCCGGCCGATTTCGACGTCGAGATCGAGAAGGCCCGGCTCGCAGATTCGTAACGAGCGGAACCGGTGCGACTCAGAACAGATGCGGCGACTCGCGGTGCACCTTGTGATCGTGCCGCACTGTTCCGCCGTACAGCGCAACAGCAGCGACGACACAGGCAACGCCGGTCAGTCCGGCGATCAGCGCCCAGCCTCCGTTGCCCGATCCGGCGGCGACAAGAAATCCGCCCAGACACACAACGGTGACAAGAACCAGGAAGTACGACGCCCACGCCGCAAAGAGATTGAGCTTCATGATGGCTCCTCCGGTCAGGTCCCCGTTACTGTCGGGGCCCTAGTGGCTTCGACCGTACGCCGGGGCCTCGCAGGCGACAAGAGGTTTCCTAGCGCCTTCTCTGGGTAGCCGAATTACATGGATATCGGAAACCTTTACCGCAGAGCCGAATCCGCACGCCAACTGGACGGTCCGTCTATAGGAATCCAGCGGCGGATCCTCGGCGCCGTCGACCGCACGCCCACCACCCGGAAGATTGCCGACGCACTTCGCGGCAGCCTTGTCGGTCACCCATTGCATCCAGCGCTGGTGACCGTTCCCGCTGGAGCGTGGACCGCGTCGGTCATCTTCGATTTCTTTGTGCGAGAACCGGAAACGGCACGACGGTTGATTGCCCTCGGCTTGATCACCACTCCCCCGGTCCTCCTGACGGGTTGGCTCGACTGGTCCGAGCGCAGTGACACCGCGCGGCGAGTGGGGTTGGTTCACGCCGCGGCGAACGGTGTCGGGATCATGTCCTTCATCGCGTCGTACCGATTACGTGCCTGCGAAACCGGTGGACTGCGCTCTGCCCGCCTGCTCTCCCTGATCGGACTGACCGCAGTCAGTGTCGGCGGAGCGCTGGGCGGGCATATCGTCTTTCGGCTGATGGATGCGTCCACCAGTGTGTAGCTCGAACTACGTGGCCTCGAACTACGTGGCAGCGAGTCCGTATTCGCGGAGCATCCGTGCAGTCCGGTCGGAATCCGCCAGCGGCCGATCCGTCGCCCACCGCAGCCGCCGGGGTCCCGAGCTGTCTACGCTCACACCGAATTTCGCAACAACCTCCGGAGACGCTACGGCTTCTTCACCGAGATACCCCAGAACGATCAGATCCTCACCGGACCTCGTTTCCACCGCCAGCGCCCAACCACACGTTTCCTCCCACAAGAGGGCAACTTCCCGCCCCGGGAACCTCGGCAATTTCCGATCGAGGGCGATGTACGCCTCCATCGGGTGATTGCCTCGACAACACCACTGCTCAATTCCAGCGCCGACGCGCTCCGCCACACTTTGCACGTAGCGCTCAAACCCTAGTCCCACGGTCGCGTCGACAAGTACCTGTTCGGTCATCGATTCTCACTCCTCAACCTCACGTGATTGCAATGTGCCCAGACCGCCGCCGCGCGAAACACCGGTTCAGATCACGGGCTTCGGGTATCCCCAGATCACACAGTCAACGGAGAGGTGTCCAGATGACATATTCGCCCGCAATCGCACCCGGACGAATGCTGAAGATATCCATGGTGTCCGTGAATGCCGATCCGCTAGCACCAGTCGGAAACTCTGTGGCCGGACGCCAAAATCTCCACGTCGACGAACTTTCCGCGGCGCTGGCCCGAGCCGGCCATGACGTTACGGTGTACACCCGGAAGCAGAGCTCCGGTCCGAGCCGTGTTCAGACCGACAGTGGCTACACCGTCGTCTACGCGGAGGCCGGTCCGCAGCGCGTACTCACCGACAAGGAACTGCTGCGTCATCTCGGCACGTTCGGCGGCGAGCTCCGCAATATGTGGATGCTCGACCGACCCGATGTCGTCCACGCTCATTACTGGATGTCAGGCATTGCAACGGAACTGGCCACTCGAATCCTGGGTATCCCGGTTCTGCAGACTTTTCATTCACTGGGCGTCACCGAGCGCCGTCACCTCGGAGCAGCCGACGAAAGCCCCTCGGAACGCTCACATCTGGAGCAACTTGTCGCCCGAGGTGCGACGCATGTGATCGCTACCAGCTCGGACGAAGTGTTCGATCTTGTTCGGCTCGGATCGCCGCGCTCGCGCACCACCATCGTGCCGTCCGGCGTGGACATCGATCAATTCACTCCCGAAGGACCCCGGGCAAAGAAAACAGCCGAACATCGATTACTTTGTGTCGGAAGGCTTGTCGAGCAAAAGGGGTTCGACGTGGCCATTGCCGCGCTCGCGTCGCTACCCGACGCCGAACTGGTGTTGGCCGGGGGCCCTCCGTCATCGGGCCTGCGCGCCGATGACGTCGCCATCGGATTGATGAAACTCGCGGAACGGTTGGGTGTCGAGGATCGAGTCAAACTTCTCGGACGCGTCCCTCACCATGCGCTGCCCAAGCTGATGCGTTCCGCGGACGCCGTGCTCTGCACTCCTCGGTACGAACCATTCGGTATCGTTGCGCTGGAAGCCATGGCGTGTGGGATTCCCGTCGTCGCAACGCCTGTCGGCGGATTGCGTGACACCGTTGTCGACGGCCTGACCGGACACCGTGTTCCGATCGACAACCCCATTCAGACAGCGCGAGTCGTGCGACATCTTTTCGACAATGCCGAGGAAGGCGCGTCATTCTCGCGGGAGGGCAGATCCCGTGCGTGCGAATCGTATTCGTGGGATCACGTTGCCGGTGAAGTTGTGCGAACCTACGGTCGGTGCGTCACTGCGCCGCCGCGTACCCGAGCACACAAAGTCGCTCACCCGAGCCAAGCTGCCCGGTAGACGGCTTGGCTGGTGAGCGACTGTGATGTGTTGGCAGCAATTCAGGCCAGGAAGCGCTTGGCATTCCACATTCCGACCGCACTGTCCAACGTTGTGTAGCAATCGAACATGGATTCTTGACCAGCAGCTTTGAGCAGACGCTGAACCGGTCGACCGCAGATCAACGCCAGACTTCCGCCGGCATCGCGTGTCAGCGCGGACAGAACCGAGAGTGAAGACAAGCCACACATTCCCATGAATGCGAGGTCCGACATATCCACGACCAGCGCACGGTCGGGCGCAACGTGATGCGACAGGTAGTCGCGAAAAGCGTTGGAGCTCAATAGATCATTCTTGTGCTCTCCATCGCCGCCGTGATCGCGGTGTCGCTGGCACTCAAGCAGTCATCCATGGGCCGCCGGATCCGTGCCGTGGTACAGAACCGCGACCTCGCGGAAACAAGCGGAATCTCCTCCCGCCGTACCGATATCACCACCTTCTTCATCGGGTCCGGCTTGGCCGGCGTGGCGGGTGTGGCATTGACGCTGATCGGCTCGACCAGTCCGACTATCGGGCAGTCCTATCTGATCGACGCATTCTTGGTAGTTGTCGTCGGCGGGCTCGGGCAGATGAAGGGCGCGGTCATTGCCGCCTTCGCCCTGGGCATCCTGAACTCGTTCATCGAATACTCGACTACCGCATCGATCGCGAAGGTGATCGTCTTCGTCATCATCGTCGTGTTCCTCCAACTGCGTCCGCAGGGACTGTTTGCAGTCAAGACAAGGAGTCTCGTATGAGTATCCTCAGCAATTCACGTATCCGGGTCTGGGGCGGATTCGCAGTTGCCGCGGTCATCTTGTTCGCGATCGCCCCGGCAGTGCTCTCCGACTTCCGGCTGTCGTTGCTGGCGAAGTTCCTGTGCTTCGCTATCGTTGCCGTCGGAATCGGATTAGCCTGGGGCCGAGGGGGAATGCTCACCCTCGGGCAGGGTGTCTTCTTCGGAATCGGCGCCTACGTGATGGCAATGCATCTCAAGATCGCCGACGCCGAGCTCAAAGGCGACGCGGTCCCCGACTTCATGACAATCGCCGGCAAGACCGAACTACCCGGCTACTGGCAACCTTTCGCCTCTCCGTTCGTCGCGATCTTCGCGGTACTGTTCCTGCCCGCTGCCGTGGCTTTTCTTCTCGGACTCGGCGTCTTCAAGCGGCGCGTCAAGGGCGCCTACTTCGCCATCCTCTCCCAAGCGCTGGCCGCGGCCTTCGCAATCTTGCTGATCGGTCAGCAATCCATCGGCGGCAGTAACGGACTGAACCGCTTCCGCACGTTCTTCGGATTCAACCTCAACGACCCGGCAAACAAGCAGATGCTGTTCTTCATCGCTGCCGGAATCCTTCTCGCTTCGGTCGCACTGATCCGGCAGCTGATGAACTCCCGGTACGGCGAACTGCTTGTCGCCGTGCGAGATCAGGAAGAGCGGGTGCGATTCCTCGGATACGATCCCGCCAACATCAAGCTGGTCGCCTACGTGACGGCCGCATTCCTCGCCGGCATCGCCGGGGCGCTGTTCGTTCCGATCGTGGGCATCATCTCCCCCGCCGACGTCGGGATCGTTCCGTCCATCGCCTTCCTCATCGGCGTCGCAATCGGTGGCCGCGCAACCCTACTCGGACCCGTACTCGGAGCCATCGGTGTCGCCTGGGCGCAGTCGGCCTTCTCCGAGAAGCTTCCGTCCGGCTGGATCTACGCCCAAGGCCTCATGTTCATCATCGTGGTCGGCTTCTTCCCCGCCGGAGTCGCCGGACTCTTTGCCCTACTACGCCACCGCAAGAAGCGAAACAAGTCTGTTCCCCCGACAATCACGAAGGTCACCGAACCGGAAGCCGTGGAGGTGTCCGTATGACCAACACAACCGCCACCAGCCAACCCGCCCCCGCACTCGGCGGCAACGCTGGAATGTCCTCCGAATACCTCGAGGTACGCAACCTCTCGGTCAGCTTCGACGGATTCAAAGCCGTCGACGGCGTCGACCTGACTCTGATGCAGGGCGACCTCCGATTCCTGATCGGTCCCAACGGCGCCGGCAAGACCACACTCGTCGACGCCATCACCGGGCTGGTACCCGCCACCGGTTCGATCACCAAATCCGGTGAACAGTTGCTGGGCAAGAAGGTTCACAAGATCGCCCGCCTCGGTGTCGGACGCACGTTCCAGACTGCCAGCGTGTTCGAAGAACTCACCGTCCTGCAAAACCTCGACATCGCTGCCGGCGCCGGCCGCTCAGCCTGGGAACTGTTGCGCACCCGCAAGTCCGTACTCCCCGAAATCGAAGAAGCCCTCGAGACAATCGGCCTCGAAGCGCTACGCGACACGCCGGCCGGCATCTTGGCTCACGGACAGAAGCAGTGGCTCGAGATCGGAATGCTTCTGGTACAAAACTGTTCGGTTCTGCTGCTCGACGAGCCTGTCGCCGGAATGAGCCTCGAAGAACGGGAGGAAACCGGGAACCTGCTGCGTCGTATCGGCGGCGCGCGCACCGTCGTCGTGGTCGAACACGATATGGATTTCATGCGAGCATTTGCCACCTCGGTCACCGTTCTCGCCGCCGGCAAAGTCCTCGCCGAAGGAACTGTCGCTCAGGTACAAGCAGATCCCAATGTCCAAGCGGTCTACCTCGGCACGGCAGCAGCTGTGCCGGCAGGTCAGGAGTGAATCATGCTGGAAATCAGGGACATCCGGGCCGGATACGGTCGAACCGAAGTCATTCACGGGATCTCACTGACCGTCCCACGTGACGGAGTAGCCGCGGTCATGGGCCACAACGGAGCTGGTAAGACGACGCTCCTGCGATCTGTTGTCGGGCTGATCAAGCCGACCAGCGGAACCATCCTCCTGGGCGGCGAGGACATCACCGCAATGCGCCCCAGCGCCCGCGTGGCCCGCGGCCTTGCCTACGTCCCGCAGGGACAACAATCGTTCGGGCAGCTGACCACCGCTGAGAATCTTCAAGTGGTAGCCGATGGCCGCAAACGCGGAAAGGCACTCATCGCAGAAGCATTGGACATGTTTCCCGCGCTGACCACATTGCTCGAGCGCCGCGCCGGGCTACTCTCCGGCGGACAACGCCAACAACTGGCCATCGCCCGCGCCCTTATCACCGAACCGAAGATCCTCATCCTCGACGAACCCACCGAAGGCATCCAGCCCAACGTCGTCGCCGAGATCGAACGCACCATCATGGATCTGACGCGTCGGGGCGATCTCGGTGTTCTCCTCGTCGAACAACACATCGGATTTGCGCTCCAGTCTGCGCAGCACTACAGCGTCCTCGCTGCCGGACACGTCACCTCCACCGGAACCGGCGGCACCGAGTCCACCGACGCCGTCCGACGAGCAATGGCCATCTGACATGTCCGCCACCGGAATCGGTGATCCGTCCGGGGAATCCCTACGAGACCAGGTGTACGTGTCGATCCGGACCGATCTGCTGTCCGGGAAGATTGCGCCCAGCCAACGACTCGGAGAAGAGCGTCTGGCTCATGCGTACGGAGTATCGAGAACTCCGGTGCGAGAAGCCCTCGCACGATTGCAGTCCGACGGGCTGGTGCAGCGCGGAGATCACGGTTTGTATCCGTACCGGCCACGCGTCGACGAACTCGGCGGACTGTACGAACTGCGAATACTGCTCGAGCTACAGGGCGTTCGGCGAATACTCGAAGACGACACACTGCGCCATGATCCGGAGATTCTCGGACGCGAACTCGACCGGTGGTACGCGTTGCGGGCGCGCACCTTCGAGCCACACTCCGACTTCGTCACTCTCGACGAGGGATTTCACATCGCAGTGCTCGCGTCGGCCGGAAATCCGGCTCTGGTCGACGCTTTGGTGAGCGTCAACACAAAGATTCGGCCCGTGCGGATGTTCGACCACCTGACACCGGGCCGGTTGGAAACCTCTGTCGAGGAACACATACTGATTGCCGAGTTGATTCTCGACAACCAGCTGACCGTGGCCTGCAACAAACTGCGTGCGCATATCGACGAATCGAAAGTGCTCGTAGTCGAACGCGCTCACCAGGCCCTGGCAATGGCGGGCCTGGCGAGCGCGGTCAGAAACTAATTCCGAGAATCAGTGACGTGCAAGCACCGAACCTTCGGCCAGGAACAGTGCGCATCATCAGGTTGGGCGGTAAGTGCCAGACACAGATCCCCCGCACTGTGACGCGGTGCATAGCAGAGGGCTGAACCTGCGACATCTCGGTAAAAAGAAGCGCTTCTACCGAGCGGGGTGACCCAGTGTGAAGCCGGGAGGAAATAGGAATGCACCACCCGTGGTTGCACTTCACAACAACTGCTTTTGCCCGCTTCAGAAAGGCACCATCTCCATGTCAGTCCCCCTCTCCATCCTCGATCTCGCGCACATCGGCGCGAACGAGACCGCCAAAGACAGCTTCGACGCCAGCGTGACGTTGGCCCAGCGAGCCGAGGAGTGGGGTTACAAGCGCATTTGGTACGCCGAGCACCACAACATGGGCTCCATCGCGTCGTCGGCCACGAGTGTGCTGATCAGCCACGTTGCTGCTCACACGTCCAAGATCCGCCTCGGCGCGGGCGGCATCATGCTCCCCAACCACGCACCGCTCACCATCGCCGAACAGTTCGGCACCCTCGAAACCCTGCATCCCGGACGCATCGACCTCGGACTGGGCCGCGCACCCGGCAGTGACCAGAAGACGATGCAAGCACTGCGCCGCGACCCGAGTTCCTCGGACAGCTTCCCGCAGGACGTCCTCGAACTTCAGGGCTATCTGGGCGACACATCACGAATCCCCGGCATCAACGCCATCCCGGGCAAGGGCACCCACGTCCCCCTGTACATCCTGGGTTCGTCCCTGTTCGGCGCCAAGTTGGCGGCAATGCTGGGCCTCCCCTACGCCTTCGCTTCGCACTTCGCACCCAACGCGCTTCGCGACGCGGTATCCATCTACCGCCGCGAGTTCAAGCCGTCGGCGCAGTTGGCCGAGCCGTACGTGATCGCCGGCGTCAATGTCATCGCCGCCGACACCACCGAGCAAGCCCAACAGGATTTCCTCGCCTCGAAGCGCACCCGCGTCAGCCTGCTCCTCGGGCGCGGCCGAACCTTCACCGACGACGAAGCCGACATGCTGCTGGACTCTCCCGCCGGCCAGCAGGTTTTGCAGATGGCCCGGTACAGCGCCGTCGGAACGCCATCCGAAGTTCGGGCCTACCTCGACGAATTCACCGAGCACGCCCAGGCCGATGAGCTGATCACCGTATCCACCGGCACCAACCGCGAAGCCTGGCTGCGCACCTTCGAACTACTCGCCGACGTCAGTAATCTGGTGCCCGCCTAAGCTCTCGGGCATGGGCGATCCATCCCGTCGCGGGTTCATCTCGGTACTGTCCGTACTTCTCGCGACGGGTTGGGCCGCCAACCACTTTGCTTCCCTCATTCCCGTACTGCGGCTACACGAGGGACTCTCACATGCGGTACTCGACGGCGTGTTCGGTATTTACGCACTGGGCCTGCTCCCCGGATTGTTGACGGGCGGAGCACTCTCGGACCGTGTCGGCCGAGCCGCTGTCGTATTACCCGGAGCCCTGGTTGCATCTCTGGGTACCGTCATTCTTCTGCTGTGGCACAACGCTTCCGGGTTGATGGTCGGGAGATTGGTCGTCGGCATCGGCGCCGGATTGGCGATCGGCGCCGGTACCGCGTGGGCCGCCGATCTACGAGGTAAAGCCGGAACCGTCTTGGCCGGAGTGGTTCTCACCTCCGGATTTGCATTGGGTCCCTTGTTCTCCGGTCTGATGGCACAGTTCTTTTCCTTTCCGTTGGCGACGCCGTTTGTCGTATCGGCAGTCCTGTCGGTCTGCTCGGTTGCCGCCGCTGCGACGTGGAGCCGCACCAATACTTCCGCCGCAGTCCTTCCACTTCCTACCGATGGTGAACGCTCGGCGCGATCAGCGTTGATCTGGGCATTGCCCTTGGCGCCCTGGGTTTTTGCGAGCGCAACCGTGTCATTTGTGACGATGTCCGCTCGGCTCGGCGACCGCTACTCCGGTCCCCTACTTCCCGGGTTTGCCGCAGCACTCACTCTGGGTGCCGGCATTATCGTTCAAACTGTTGCGCGTCATCGCAATTGGGGCCGGCAAGCCGGAACCGTCGGCGCCGCTCTCGCCGCGATCGGGTATTGCCTTGTCGCAGCCGGCGGCGCACACCCGTCGCTGCTCCTGTTCATCGTCTGCGCAGTAATTCTCGGAACCGCCTACGGTCTGTGTCTGCGTTCCGGACTCCTGGACCTCGAAACCTTGGCGCCTCCCGACGCCCGGGGAACACTGACGGGCGTCTTCTACGTCGGCACCTACCTCGGCTTCGGCCTACCGGTATTGCTTGTCGTCCTCGAACCCACGATGGGTCCGTCACTGCCCATGCTGATTCTCGCGGTAGTGGCAGCAGCAATTGCCGCGGTCCGATTTCGCGCACTCTCGGTGAAGTCTCCCACCGAAGCCGCTGTCCGGTGTTAGCGTCGTAACTGCCCGTCGACATCAAGGAGTTGCACCATGAATCCCCGTATCCAGCCTGGCCGATTCAAAGAGCTGGGCCCGATCAACTGGGGAATCTGGCGGGTCCTCTCCAAAGCCTCAGGCGCACCCGACGCGCACCTGTTCAGCACTCTCGGTCGCGCGGGCGGCCTTTTCCGTGGCTGGCTGCACTATTCCGGATCACTGATGCCCGGCGGCAAGATCTCACGCCACGACACCGAACTGATCATCCTGCGCGTCGCCCATCTACGCGAGTGCCAGTACGAGATGGATCATCACATCAGGCTCGGCCGCAAGGCGGGAATCGACGCCCCGGAACTTGCCCGAATCCTGGAGGGCCCCAACGCTTCCGAGTTGACTTCTCGTCACCGTGCAATCTTGACGGCGGTAGACGAGTTGGTTGCTTCCAAGGACATCACCGACAAGACGTGGACTACGTTGTCCCAGCATTTCGATGACCGTCGACTCATCGAATTCACTTTGCTCGTAACCCAATACGACGGACTGGCGACAACCATTGGAACCTTGCGGGTTCAGAGAGACTTTACGTAGTCCGATGTAAATACCTGTGCACACCGGGCCATAGAAACACCGGGCCGTAGAAACACCGGGGCATGGTTCTACCCCCGGTGCACACGTTGTGCGTGTTCAGTTGTTCAAGCGGCTGTCGGTGGACTGTTCCCCGGTATCGGAACCTGATACGGATCCACCGACATCGGCGGATAGAACCGCGTTTTCCGATCATCGCCGATCTCGACATTCCATTCGGTGTGGTGAAGCAATCGATGGTGGTGACCGCACAAAAGTATGAGGTTGTCGAAATCTGTTGGGCCACTGTCCATCCAGTGAACGATATGATAGGCGTCGCACCATCCGGGTGGAGTACCGCACCCGGGGAAGGCGCATCCGCCATCTCTGACGGCCAGGGCTCGCCGCTGCGGGACCGTTGCGGTTCGTTCGTCGATTCCGTGATTGAGCGGAACACCGTTCTGGTCGAGCAGGATTCGGGTGACCGTGCAGTCACACGCCAGCATCCGGGCGGAATCAAGGCTGATGGGGCCGGCCCAGTTGGTGATCGCGTAACCCAACTGGGCCGTGGACGGGAGGAGATCTTTCAATGCCTGCAGGTCCGTCAGGTCTTTCGCGGTGGCCGTGATCGTCAGGTGCGGTTTGACGCCACCTTCGACGGGCCCGAGGCCGGCCATCTCGAAGCGGCGCAGCATCTCGCAGAATCCGTCGACACGCCGAAGTGCCGGGGTGCGAGCATCTTTCACGCCGTCGATTTCGGGAGTCGGCTTCGAAAGCCCGGAGAGTAGCGCGATCAACCGGGCACCGTTGACGGCATCGAGGTCGCCCTTGACACTGACGCGGCCGTACAAACCTTTGGAGGCGTAGAACTCGTTACGCTCGGAATCCTCCCCGACGGGGACGCCGTCGGCGCGGTTGCCGTACTTCTTTTCGATACGCCGGATGACTGCTCGGACTTCCGTCGCAGTCAGAAACCTTCTTCGAGGCCAGATCCAGCAGGATTTCCCGAGCCTTCTCGATGTCCGCGATCTGCATGTTCTTGGGTGGACGCTGGCAGAACTGCGCCACCTGACGGGCTTTGAGGGCGTCGATGTGACCGTCGTGAAAGGACTGTGCGACTACAGGTTCGAGCATGAACAACCGCGCAAGTGAGACCAGTTGGCTGCATTCGCCGATCTCGAGGTTGGTGGATCGGTGCAACCATTGTGCGATAGCCCGGAAGCCGGTGTCGGGGAGTGTGTCACGGGTGAACATTTCGACAACGAGGTGGATCGTGCGCGATTGCATGTCGTGGCGGGCGCGAACGAGGTCGAGGACCTCTGTTTTTAGCCCTTCGCCGTCCAGCTGCCATGCTTCCCGATTCCCCATGCGCCAATTCTAATCGAACAGAATTTCGATTCCTAGGGACATTTCGGACAGGTTTTGAGAACTTCTACTCGAGACCGATTGATATACAACAGCATTCGACAATTCAGACACTACGGCCTACAGATACGAATAGCGGTCTCGCGCACTACGTCCCGTCGACGCGCGATTTCCACTGCGCCGACCGATTGATTGTCGGCGAGTCCCGGCGCCACCACCCAAGCGAACACAAGACCGAACACCATCGTGATCAAATCTTGCGGATCCCAGTGCGGCGCAATGATACCGTCGTCCTGCGCCTTACGAATCGCGGCCATTCGTGGAACCCAACTGGGATGCTCCTCGGCCTGTTTGCGCATCCGCGGGGCCTCACCTTGCAACTGCCCCCAGATCATCATTCGCTGTATCTGCGGTTTGCGGACCATGGCGTCGAACAATTCAACCGCATGGGACGGCATGTCCTCGCCGGGGAATTCGATCTCTTCCATCGCTTCCGCAAAGTCCGCGTCGAGCACTGCATGGAATAGTGCAACCTTGTCCCCGAAGTACGCGTAGAGCCGCTCCTTGCTCGCCCTTCCATTCTTGGCAATGCGGTCGATACGCGCGCCGGCAAGCCCGTAGGTGCCGAACTCTTCTTGCGCAGCATCGAGGATTCGCTGCTGCGTCGCGGTGACATCAGTGGGAGCCATAGTGATTATCGTAACCGAACGAACTATTTCGTTTGACTCTGCATCGAAGGCTCCACTAGCTTTTACACTTATGACCACCACCACCTCCGACGTGGGAAGCGGCGCCCAGCCGCCGTCCCCGGTCACCTCCGAGAACCCGAACCATCAACGCCGTTGGCTGGTGCTCTGCATCGTCGCGTTTGCACAACTGATGGTGGTGCTCGACGGCACCATCGTTTCCATTGCCCTCCCTGCCGCGCAGGAAGAACTCGGCATCAGCGACCTTGATCGCGCCTGGGTGGTCACCTCGTATGCCTTGGCGTTCGGCGCACTCCTCCTACTCGGTGGTCGTATCGCCGATTACTGGGGACGCAAACGTTCGTTCATCGTCGGCATGGCCGGCTTCGCCATCGCCTCCGGCATCGGCGGTTTCGCTCAGACCGGCATGGAACTCTTCATAGCCCGCGCCGGCCAGGGCGTGTTCGCGGCTCTCCTCGCGCCTGCCGCACTCTCGATGCTCACCACCACCTTCATCGGAGAGAAAGAGCGCGCCAAGGCTTTTGCCGTCTACGGCGCAATCTCCGGCGGTGGCGCTGCCATCGGCCTGCTGCTCGGCGGCGTTCTGACACAGTACGTCGACTGGCGCTGGTGCCTGCTTGTGAACATCCCCATCGCACTCATCGCCATCGCCGCTGCGGTTCCCGTCATCAAGGAGACCAAGGCTCACGGCGATACCAGCTACGATCTGCCCGGCGCAGTCCTCATCGCACTCGGGCTCGGCTCCCTGGTCTACGGATTCACGCGCGCCGAGCATGGTTGGGGTCAGACCGACACACTTCTGTTCATCGGCTTGGGCCTCGTCTTCCTCGCCCTCTTCGTCTTTGTCGAGAGCCGCACCAAGAACCCGCTTCTGCCACTGAGTGTTCCGTGGCATCGTGACCGCGGCGCCGCACTGATCGGCTCCATGCTCGTGGGCGCAGCACTGCTCGGCGGCACCCTGTATCTGACGTTCTACCTGCAGATCGTGCTCGGCTTCAGTCCCGTCATGGCCGGCGTCGGATCTCTCCCGATGGCCTTCTTCATCGTCATCGCATCAACCATTGCGGCGCAGCTGTCCACCAAGATCGGGCCCAAGCCTCTGATGCTCACCGGACCATTGGTCTCGGCGGTCGGCCTGTTGATGCTCACTCAGATCGAGGTTCACAGCTCGTACTGGACCCATGTTTTCCCCGGACTCGCAATCTTCGGCTTCGGCTTGGGCCTGCTCATGGTGCCCATGCAGAACCTTGCCCTGATCGGCGTTCCCGACCATGACGCCGGCGCAGCCAGCGCCCTCGTCAACGCCACCCTGCAGATCGGTGGCGCACTGGGCACCGCGCTGTTCACGACGATCTACGCGTCTGCCAAGTCCGCCTTCAGCGCAGACAACGCGATGCCTGCGCCTCCCGAAGGCCTTCCCGCAGAGATGATTCCCACCGATATGGCTAACGCAGCCTTGCCGAGCGCCGACCAACTGTCGCTTCTCCCGCAGCCGGTTCAGGACTTCATTTCTTCGCTCACCGACTACTTCTTCGGCGCCGAAGTTTCGGGCTACTCCGCCGCATTCGGCTGGGCTGCAATCCTTCTCGCCGTCATCACTCCGGTGGTGTTTGTGCTCGTCCGCGCCAAGAAGGGTGACTTGCCCGCTGAGGGCGCAGTCCACATGGGCTAGACCCCTGTGCGCCTTTTTGGTAGTGGACGCTACCAAAAAGGCGCACAGGCGGAGCCTACTTCGACGACGGAATCACGCGCCATGCAATGACAGCCGCTACTGCCAGCAGCACTGCTGACGTCACGGATGTCCATTGCATGGCGTGCACGAATGCAACTTTTGCGTCGTTGAGTAACTCTGATTCCGGCGGCAGCACGTTAACCGCAGATGCAAGGGAATCCGTAACCTTGTCGGCCAGTGCCGGCGGTAACGAGTCTGTGTTCAGCCCAGCTCGGTAGAGCGTCGCGATCAAACTTCCCAACAGCGCAATTCCCAGTGCAACACCGAGCTCGTAGGCTGTCTCGGATACCGCTGATGCCGACCCAGCTTTGTCCGGTGGAACTGCCGTCATCACAGCATCCGTCGTCAATGTAAAGGCAAGCCCCACACCTAATCCCACCAAGACCAGGGCAAGTGCCAGCCAAAAGTACTGCGCGGCGTCACTGGCAATCGCGATGCCGCCCATTCCGATCGCGGCAAGTGCCAGCCCACCGCCGATGACGTAGCCTCGCCCGAAACGTAGGACCAGGCTGCCCGCGATTCCCACCACTGCGACCGACGCGAGTGTCACCGGAAGTTCCCGAATACCCGCTTGCAGTGGTCCGTTCCCTCGCACGAGTTGCAGGTACTGCGAGAAGAAGAACAGCAATCCACTGAAAGCCAGCACGGAGACAAATGTTGCGGTGACAGCACCCGCGAATGCCGGATGACGGAACAGCGATACGTCGATCAGCGGGGACGACGAATACTGCTGTCTCCGAATAAAGATCCAGCCCGCAGCGACCCCCACGACGAGTGCCCCCATCGGCACCCACAGATTCCCGCCACTGACTGCTGCCTTGACGGCATACACCAGGGCAACAATCGCGATCATGGACAGAGCTGCACTGAACAGGTCAAATTTTCCCGGGTTGGGATCACGCGATTCGGGAATCAGGATGTACCCGAACACGATCAAGATGATGATCACGGGGACGTTGATGATGAACACCGATCCCCACCAGAAGTGTTCCAGCAGAGCGCCACCCACGAGCGGACCGATGGCGGCACCGCCAGATGCTGCCGCCGCCCAGATCGCGATCGCGGTGGTCCGCTGCCGTGCGTTCTCGAACATGTTCCGGATGATGGACAACGTCGACGGCATCAGTGTCGCGCCGGCAACGCCGAGAAGGAAACGTGCGGCGATCAACCACCCTGCCGTCGGCGCGAATGCCGCCAACAGAGAGGCCAAGCCGAATCCTGCTGCACCGATGAGCAGCAGACGCTTCCGACCGACGCGATCGGCGAGCGTGCCCATCGTGACCAACAGTCCAGCCAGGGCGAGAGAATAGATATCGCCGATCCAGAGAAGCTGGTTCGACGTGGGCGCCAGATCTGCACTGAGCGCCGGTACAGCGAGCGACAGGACTGTGCCGTCGACCGCGAGCATCACCACCGCGAGTACAAGAACCGACAACGCCGCCCACTCGCGGCGTCCCGCCAAACTGACATCTTCGCGATCGTCATGGGACATAGCGACACGCTACCGCCTGAGCGGTCGAATTTATGCCTGACGCAAGACCTCGATCACCGGCGTGCTGCTGCGGCCGATCAACTTCTGTAGGTCACCGGATTCGGTATCCAACGCGCCCTTGGCAATTGCCGCATCGGAATCGGCAAGAATCTGTGCAACGGGAGCAGGCAATCCGACACTTTCCAGAATTCCCCGATAGACGTCCTCCGAGACAAACTGATACTCGATGGGCTTGCCCGCGAATTCACTGATCTTCGCAGCCAATTCGGTGTATGTGAGCCTTTCGTCGCCGCCCAGTTCGTAGACCGCGCCGTCATGTCCGTCGGTGGTGACTACTACTGCGGCAGCGTCGGCATAGTCCGCACGCGCAGAAGCAGCGATCTTTCCGTCCGCTCCCGCTCCGACCAGTGCGCCGCGTTCGACGACACCGGTCAGGTCATTGGTGAAGTTTTCCCAGTACCAACCGTTGCGTAGGAGTGCGAAGGAAACGCCGCTCTTGGCAAGAACATCCTCCGTTGCCTTGTGCTCGGCGGCCAACTTCATCGGAGTGTCCTGTGCACCCAGAATGCTGGTATACGCAATGAATCCGACGCCTGCAGCCTTGGCTGCGTCAATGATGTTGGTGTGCTGTGTAAGCCGTGAACCCACTTCGCTGCCCGAGATCAGAATCAGCTTGTCGACGCCGATCAAAGCTGCTTCCAATGCCGCGGCGTCGGAGTAGTCCGCCTGCCGGACCACAATTCCGCGGGCCGCGAGATCGGCAGCCTTCTCCGGATTACGAACCACGGCCACGACGTCCGACGAGCGTGTCCCCCGCCCGATCAGTGCCTCGACGACAAGTTGTCCGAGGTTTCCCGTTGCGCCGGTGACTGCGATGCTCATGCGATCTCCCAATTTAGGTTGAAGCGTAAAGTTCTTACAACCATCATGCACTAATTTTTCGTAAGTGCAACATGAACAGATAGCACTGTTGCTTGGTGCAGTAGTAACCTGAATCCATGACCAGCACCGATACCCCGCACAGTGCTGCCGAAACAGCTGATCCCAATGTGGACCCCACCCTCGAATCCGACGTCTTCGCTCGTGGTTGCAACTCGCGGATGGCCCTGCAGAACGCCACCGGACGCTGGGGAGCACTTGCGCTCGCAGCATTGAACGAAGGCCCGTACCGGTTCAGCGCACTGCGTCGCCGCGTCGACGGCGTCAGCGAGCGCATGCTCTCACAGACCCTGCAAACACTCGAGCGGGACGGCCTCGTGCACCGTGAGGTGCTTGAAACCATCCCACCCAAAGTGGAATACAGCTTGACCGAACTCGGCGCCGACGTCGCCGAGAAGATCACAGCACTGATCGAATTACTCGAATCCCAGGTACCGAAAATCGTTGCGTCCCAGACAGAGTACGACGCCCGACGTCAGTGAGCCCCGACCGAAAACTGGGCAGGAACGGAAAAAGCCCCGTTCGTCTTTCCTGATCGGAAAGACGAACGGGGCTTGCCCGGAAAAGATCAGAAGTTGATCATGTGGCCCGCGAGGCCGTGGATCGCTTCCTGCAGCGCCTCACTGAGCGTGGGGTGCGTGTGGACGTTGCGTGCCAACTCGTTGACCGTGAGGTCCCACTTCTGGGCCAAGGTCAGCTCGGGCAGCAGTTCCGAAACATCGGGTCCGATGAGGTGGCCGCCGAGCAGTTCGCCGTGCGTCTTGTCGGCGATCAGCTTGACGAAGCCCGTCGGGTCGCCCAGGCCGTGGGCCTTGCCGTTGGCAGCGAACGGGAAGTTCGCGACCTTGATGTCGTAGCCCTCGGCGATAGCCTGCTCTTCGGTCAGACCGAAGGATGCAACCTGCGGCTGGCAGAAGGTGGCGCGCGGCATCATGCGGTAATCGCCGAGCGTCTGAGTCTCGGCGCCGCCGATGGTCTCGGCTGCAACCACTGCCTGTGCTTCGGCGACGTGTGCCAGCTGTAGCTTGGCGGTGACGTCACCGATGGCGAAGATGTTGGGAACGTTGGTGCGCATGTAATCGTCGATCGCGATCGCGCCGCGGTCGGTGAGTGCAACACCGGTGTTCTCGAGACCGAAGCCCTCGACGCGAGGTGCGAAGCCGACGGACTGCAGAACCTTGTCCACGACAACGGTTTCGATGTTGCCGGACTTGTTGTCCTTGATCGTGACGGTGACCTTGCTGCCGTCGTCACTGATGGACTGGACGCCGGCACCGGTCTTGACGGTGACGCCGAGTTTCTTGTACTGCTTGGCGATTTCCTTGGAGATGTCTGCATCTTCGTTGGGCAGCGCGCGGTCGAGGAATTCCACGATCGTCACGTCGACGCCGTAGTTCTTGAGGACGTAGCCGAACTCCATGCCGATGGCGCCGGCTCCGACGATGAGGATGGACCCGGGGAGTTCCCGCGTCATGATCTGCTCTTCGTAGGTCACGACGTTCTCGCTCAGCGAGGTGCCCGGCAGCAGCTTGGTGTAGGAACCGGTGGCGATGATCGCATTGTCGAATGTGATCGTCTCGGTGCCTCCCTTGCTGAGTTCCACGTTGATGGTGTTGGCGTTGACGAAGGTTCCCTTACCGTCGTACTCAGGGATCTTGTTCTTCTTCATCAGGAAGTGAATGCCCTTGACTCGCCCGTCCGCGACCTTGCGGCTGCGGTCGAAGGCGGAGCCGAAATCGAAGGACACGTCTCCGGACATGCCGAACGTCTTCGCTTCTTTTGTGAAGATGTGCGCGAGTTCGGCGTTACGGAGAAGCGCCTTGGACGGGATGCAGCCGACATTCAGGCATACACCGCCCCAGTACTTCTGCTCGATGATGGCGGTGCTCAGGCCCAGTTGTGCCGCGCGGATAGCAGCGACGTACCCACCGGGGCCGGCTCCAAGGACAACGACGTCATAGTGTGAGGTCACGGTTAGTCAGGGTAGTCCTGCGTTGTTTCCTTGTCCCCGGATGGTCGCATTACTCGTCGGTAGACCAGACTTGCGCGGCAACTCGGGCGAAGTTTCCGCCGTATAGGGCCTCGATGGCCGGTTCGTCGAAGCCGCGCCGACGCAGGACGACGTCCAAGGTGAGAGTGTCTTCCGGCGGTACCCACTGCAGCGGACCCCACTTTGTGTACATGTCCGAGAACGACGACGCATGGTGGTCGATCTCCTCGAGAAAATCTTCGGCGTCGAAGGAATAGTCCGAGCCGATTCCGACGTGATCGACGCCGACGAGGTTGACGGCTTCCTCGATGTGGTCTGCCATCGCCTCGAGACGAGCCTGTGTGTCGGTCGGTCCGTTGACACCGAGGAAGATGCCGACGCCGTTGATCCCGATAACTCCACCGGTGCCGGCGCAGGCCTTGGCCTGGTCGTCGGTGATGTTGCGAGGGTGGTCCCACAATCTGCGGAGGTTGGAATGGCTATAGATCATCGGCCGCTCGGTAGCTGTCGCCAGATCCAGTCCGGTTTGCACCGAGCAGTGCGATCCGTCCACCATCATTCCGACGCGATTCATCTCGGCCACGAGGTCGCGTCCATAGGCGGTCAAACCGGTGTCGTCGGCGTCGAGGCACCCACAACCCGCAGCGTTGACGTGGTTATACGTCGGCAACATGGACCGCACGCCGAGGTCGTAGAAGTACGCGATGTTGTCGGGATCTCCGTCCAGCGGATTGGAATCTTCGAGGTCGAACCCCAAGGCGATTCCACCCGACTGTTGAATCTCGACAACTTCGCCGATTGTCTGAACCGGGGTGATTTCAGGATATTCGACGCGGGCCTGCCAGGCGAAGCTCTTGACTAACGCTGTCGAATCGGCCCGAGACTGCGGCGCGTAACCAACGTTGACCGAAACGTAACTGCCTTCGGGCCGCTTGTACCGCAATAGGTCCGCTATGGAGGCATTGGACTGCAACGGCAGGCAGCAGTGCTGTTCCCAGATTGGATATGTCCGGTTCACCCAATAATCATATCCGTAAACATCTACCTTCGACCGAGACTGGTCATTCGTTCAGCAAATCCTTGGTTCACTAGCAAATAGCGCGCTGATCCTGTAGAAAGATCAAGACTTACACGCTCTCTATGCGTCGGAATTTGCAACTCGTACAGAGCAGTGTCGAAGAATGCAGTGCCGAAGAAAGACCGTTCCACCCCGGGGCGGATCTGTAGGGGCAATTTAGGTGGAGGGTTCTGAGCGTATGCGTGCTCGTACATTCAAGCGTGGCCGTTTGGTCGCCGCGATAGCAGCAGTGTCCGTACTGCCGATGCTGATCAGCCCGGCTATGTCCTCTGCTGACAGCGGAGCAACCGACGCAGCGACAGCCACGGCGGCGGCAGCCAAGGTCAACACCACGGGTTCCAAGCTCACGAGCAAGACCACCGCCGGTGGCAAGACCACCATCAAGGTGTTCTCCCCGTCCATGGGCCGCGATATTCCGGTCGAGGTCCTCACGCCCGCAGATACCACCCAGCAGTACCCCACGCTCTACCTCCTCAACGGAGCGGGCGGCGGCGAAGATCGCGCGACCTGGCAGCGCAACACCGACATCATGAACTTCTTCCAGGACAAGAACGTCAACGTCGTCACCCCGATCCAGGGTGCCTTCAGCTACTACACCGACTGGGAAAAGGCCGATCCGGCTCTCGGTGTTCAGAAGTGGCAGACGTTCCTCAACGAGGAACTCCCGCCCGTCATCAATGACACGTTCAACACCAACGGCGTCCAGTCGATCTCCGCGATCTCCATGACCGCCACGTCGGTTCTGAACCTCGCCATCGCAAAGCCCGGCTTCTACAAGAGCGTCGGCGCGTACAGCGGTTGCGCCGAGACCAGCACTCCGGTCGGCCAGGCTTCCATCGAACTGGTTGTCGGCATGCGCGGCGATGCAGACGTCACCAACATGTGGGGCCCCGTCGGCGGCCCGGGCTGGATTGCCAACGACCCGGTTGTCAACGCCGAGAAGCTGCGCGGCACCGAGCTGTACGTCTCCACCGGATCCGGCCTGCCCGGCCCGCATGACACCCTCGCCAACCCGGCAATCAACGGTCAGGTCGGCACCTTGGCCAACCAGGTCATCGTCGGCGGCGTCATCGAGGCTGCAGTCAACTACTGCACGCACAACCTCGCGTACCGCCTCAAGGACCTGAACATCCCGGCGACGTTCGACTTCAAGCCCACCGGCACCCACTCGTGGGGCTACTGGCAGGACGATCTCCACAACTCCTGGCCGATGATTGCCAACTCCATGAGCGTCAAGAACTAGAGAAACCGGTTTGACCATTCGGCCCCGCTCCCACAGCTTCTCGGGAGCGGGGCCGAATGCTGTAGTGCTGAGCACCGGAACAGTCAAAAAGCCCACCTGACCATGATGTTTCTGCTTTACTGACCGAAGACATCGATCCCGAACGTCTTTCGGGGCACAAGTAGTGGAGGTTTCAGAGAGTATGGGCGCTCGTACATTCAAGCGCGGCCGGGTGGTCGCCGCGATAGCAGCCGTTTCCGTATTGCCAATGCTGATCAGTCCGGCCGTGTCCTCCGCCGGTGGAGATACAGCAGCGAGCGGAAATACAACTGCCACCGCGGCAGTGGCCAAGGTCAACGCAACGGCTTCCAAGCTCTCGAGCAAGACCACCGCCGGACGCAAGACCACCATCAAGGTGTTCTCCCCGTCCATGGGCCGCGACATCCCGCTCGAGGTCATCACCCCCGCAGATACCAGCGAGCAGCGCCCCACCCTCTACCTCCTCAACGGAGCGGGCGGCGGCGAGGACTCTGCGACGTGGCAGCGCAACGCGGACGTCATGAACTTCTTCCGGGACAAGAACGTCAATGTCGTCACCCCACTCGAAGGTGCCTTCAGCTACTACACCGACTGGGTGAACGACGATCCCGAACTCGGTCGCCAGAAGTGGCAGACGTTCCTCACTGAGGAACTCCCGCCCGTCATCGACAAGGAATTCAACACCAACGGCGTCCAGTCGATCTCCGCGATCTCCATGACCGCCACGTCGGTTCTGAACCTCGCCATCGCAAAGCCCGGCTTCTACAAGGCTGTCGGCGCGTACAGCGGTTGCGCCGAGACCAGCACTCCCGTCGGCCAGGGCGCTATTCAGCTCGTTACCGGCGCCAGGGGCGGCGCAGACATCGCCAACATGTGGGGCCCGCTCGACGGCCAAGGCTGGATCGACAACGACCCGGTTGTCAACGCCGAGAAGCTTCGCGGCACCGAGCTGTACGTCTCCACCGGATCCGGTCTGCCCGGCCCACATGACACCCTCGCGAATCCCGCGATGAAGGGCGAGATTGCCAATGTGGCGAACCAGGTTATCGTCGGCGGCATCATCGAGGCTGCAGTCAACTACTGCACGCACAACCTCGCGTACCGCCTCAACGCACTGAATATCCCGGCGACGTTCGACTTCAAGCCCACCGGCACCCACTCGTGGGGCTACTGGCAGGACGATCTCAACAACTCCTGGCCGATGCTCGCGCGTTCGCTCGACATCTGAGTTCAACAATTCGACCCCGCTCCCCCAGCTTCTCGGGAGCGGGGTCGAATGCTGTCAGCGGGTAGCAGTAAGAATGAACCCATGACTTCCGATAACGATCCGTACCTGTGGCTCGAAGATGTCACGGGCGAGGCCGCTCTCGATTGGGTGCGGGCGCACAACGCCGTCACCGAAGCAGAACTCGCCTCCGGCGTGCGCTTCGAGGGGATGCAGTCGGATATCCGCGAGGTCCTCGATACCGACGCGCGCATCCCGTACGTCCGACGACGCGGCGAGTACCTGTACAACTTCTGGCGAGACGGCATCAATATTCGTGGACTGTGGCGACGCACAACCCTCGAGCAGTATCAAAGCGAGAGCCCCGAGTGGGACGTGCTCGTCGATCTCGACGCGTTGGCCGAGGCCGAGGGCGAGAACTGGGTCTGGAAGGGCACACAGTTGCTTCGCCCCCTTCGGAACCGCGCACTGATCAGCCTGTCCCGCGGCGGAGCGGATGCTGCTGTGGTTCGCGAATTCGATATCGAGCGGCGTGAATTCCTGGCGCCGGACGGCGTGGACTCCGGCTTCTACCTTCCTGAAGCCAAGACCGATATCGACTGGATCGACATCGATACCGTCTATGTCGGAACGGATACCGGCGAAGGTTCGCTCACCGATTCGGGTTACCCGCGCCTGGCGATGAGGTGGAAGCGCGGCACTCCCCTTTCCAGCGCCGAGACGATCTACGAGGGCGAGAGCACCGACGTCGCAATCTCTGCTTCCCATGATCCGACGCCGGGCTTCGAGCGCGACTTCGTCACTCGCTCAGTCGATTTCTACAATTCGCGACGGTTCCAATTCACAACGGACGGCGAGTTGGTTCTGATCGATACGCCCGAAGACGCGGGAATCTCGATTCATCGCGAGTGGTTGCTGATTCGCACCAAGTCACCCTGGACCGTCGAGGGTACCGAGTACGCGACGGGCACCCTGCTGGCCGCTCGATACGACGATTACCTCGCCGGTTCCCGCGACCTGACGGTCGTCTTCGAACCCGACGAGCATTCTTCACTCGACCAATACAGTTGGACCCGGGATCATCTGATTCTGGTCATCCTGACCGATGTGCGAACCACTCTGCGCATTCTCACGCCCAGCGAAGACCGTTGGGACAGTGCACCGTTCAACGGTCTACCCGAGCTCACTACAATCGAGATCCTTGATACCGATCCCGATGTCAGCAACGAATACTTCCTCAATTCCAGCGGATACACCTCTCCCGCAACACTTCTGCACGGAGTTATCGGCGAATCCGAGCCTGGCGTCGTCAAATCTGCCCCGGCATTCTTCGACGCCGAAAGCATTGTGACACAACAGTTTTTTGCCACTTCCGTCGACGGAACCCAGATCCCCTACTTCGTGGTCCGAACCGAAGGCACCCAACCCGGCCCGACGCTTCTGTACGGCTACGGCGGATTCGAAGTTTCGATGACGCCGTCGTACAGCGGTTCCATCGGACGAGCGTGGCTCACGCGCGGCGGTACGTACGTCGTCGCCAATATTCGTGGCGGCGGCGAGTACGGGCCAGGTTGGCATACACAGGTTGTGAAGGCCGGCCGTCACAAGGTTCACGAAGACTTCGCGGCTGTCGCGTGTGATCTGGTCGAGCGCAAAATCACCACACCGGAGTTGTTGGCCGCTCAGGGTGGCAGTAACGGCGGATTGTTGATGGGCATCATGCTCACGAAGTACCCAGAGTTGTTCGGCGCCATCGTCTGTCAGGTTCCGCTGCTGGATATGCGACGGTTCCATCTCCTCCTGGCCGGCGCATCCTGGATGGCGGAGTACGGCGACCCCGACAACGCGGACGAGTGGTCCTTCATCTCGGAGTACTCGCCGTACCAAAACATCGATGCCGACGCGTCGTACCCGCCGATTCTGATCGCAACGTCTACTCGCGACGACCGCGTGCATCCCGCGCATGCTCGCAAGATGGCGGCGCGGTTGGAGGAACTGGGCAAGCCGGTTCTGTACTTCGAGAACATCGAGGGTGGGCACGGCGGCGCCGCCGACAATGCGCAGCTGGCCTACAAGAGTGCGCTGACCTACGAATTCTTGTGGCAGAAGCTCAGCGGTCACGCAGCCAGGTGACGACGCGCTCGGTCACAGCCTTGGGTTTCCGGATCCAGCCGTTGTGACCGAGTGGTTCGTCGATGTGCGCCATCGTCACTTGTGATCCGGTGAGCTTGTCCACCAGGTTCTTTGCGGATCGGCGCGGAGCAAGATCGTCGTCGCCGATTGTCAGGGACAAGACCGGCACGCTCAGCCGCGCGATCCGCTCCTCGTAGTCGATATCGGCGCCCACGGGTTCGATCTTGCCGGTGCGAGCAAACCTGGCCCAATCCGTGATCAGTACCTTCGATTGCCGTCCGAAGCCGCCCACATTCAGGCGATCACCGGGCCAGAAGCCGGCGATGTTGGCCGTCATCGACATCGCCGACGAACCCAGATACAGCCCCGGAGCCCGGATTCCCGGGAAGCCTCGGTGGTAGGGCGAACCGGAAGCCACCAGGATCACTCCACCGAGGTGGCCCCGAATCCTCGACGCGTACATCACGCCCAACTGCCCACCCATACTGTGGCCGAGCAGGAACGGTGTGCTGGCCGGGAATCTTTCGCGCACAACCTCAAACGTCGCCGGGAAATCGACCGACACCACGTCCTGATACCCGAAGGTGCTCGACGCACTGGGACGTGGCCGGCTGTCGCCTTGGCCGCGCAGCTCCCCGCTAGCGGCATTGAAGCCTGCGGCCACCAGGGCCTCCGCCACCGGATCGTAAAACCCCGCCGGTACACCGAGACCCGGAAACATCACAACAACGGGGGCGTCGTCCTTCGGCCCGGGGAACAGCCGGATCGGAGTCAGGGTTCCGTCGGGCAGCTGGATCGGCACGGTCTCCATGCCTCTCACACTATCCACCCGAGCGTCGCAGGTCAGCCCATCCGGTTATTCGAGGCTGCCGACGATCAGAGGGTCGGGGGTGCCCACAATCTCGTGGTCCTTGTTGTCGTAGTCGAACTGGCTCAGCACATGTCGCATCGCGTTGATCCGAGCGCGCTTCTTGTCGTTGCTCTTGATGACGGTCCACGGTGCGGCCGCCGTATCGGTGAACCCGATCATCTCTTCCTTCGCCGCGGTGTACGCATCCCACTTGTCCAGGGAGGCAATATCCATCGGCGAGAGCTTCCACTGCCGCACCGGATCCACCTGGCGAATCGCGAAACGCGTCCGCTGCTCCAGAGCTGACACGGAGAACCAGAACTTGATGAGGCTGATGCCGTCGTCGACAAGCATCTGCTCGAACAGCGGAACCTGCCGCAAGAAACGATCGTGTTCTTCGTCGGTACAGAAGCCCATCACGCGCTCCACCCCGGCCCGGTTGTACCAGGAGCGATCGAACATCACGAGCTCGCCGGCCGCCGGAAGATGCTGCACATAGCGTTGGAAATACCACTGCGTCGACTCGCGCGCCGACGGCTTTTCCAGCGCGACGACGCGAGCACCACGCGGATTGAGGTGTTCCATGAACCGCTTGATGGTGCCGCCCTTGCCGGCAGCGTCGCGGCCCTCGAACACTATCGCGTGACGGGCACCGGTCTCTTTCGACCAATTCTGGAGCTTCAGCAGTTCGATCTGCAGAAGCCGCTTGACCTGCTCGTACTCGTCGCGAGGCATCCGCGAGTTGTACGGATATCCCTCACGCCAGGTGTCAACCTCGAAACCTTCCGGCGCAGTGAGCAATACGGGATCGTCGTCGTCACTGTCGTCGACGGTGAAGCCCGTCGTATCGGTCAGATCCACAGCGGTTGTGAGATCCGCGAAGGCACTCAGGAAGGGACGTCGTTCTGCAATGTCGGTCACTCGTGACAGGTTAGCCTCCGACAGCAACCATTCGGTGACGCTGCGGTGAACAGGCGCGTCCGAGCGGCTCGAAGATCAGGGAAAGATCAGGGAAATTCCCGATGGTGTGTATGACCAGCAGACATGAGAATGGACATATGACATTCGAAAACCACACACCACGACCATTCACCCGATCCGCCGAGAACAAGAAAATCGCCGGCGTTTGCGGTGGATTTGCAGAGTACTTCAACCTCGACGCCAATCTTGTTCGCATTCTCACCGTTATCGCGACTGTTTGCACCGGCGGAACTGCGGCTTTGGTTTATCTTGCGGCTTGGATGTTGATGCCATTGGACTAGTACTTTAGTACTAAACATTGCCTATTTCAGTGACAATTCGGCTATCAAATAAAACAATCGATTCGATCGATAACAGCATTTCGGGGCCATGCGTCATACGTATGGCCCCGAAACGGAAAGTATATAGCCCTTACTTAGCGGCCTTGAGTTCTCCACCGCTCAGTGCAGCGAGGGCGGTGAGACCCTTGACTCCGAGCGCGGTCAGACTACCCATGCCGGTACCGATGATCGTGCCGGCAGATCCTGCAGCATCCATAATGGAACCTTCAATCATGACGCTCTCCTTCGAAGTTGGTTTGTTGTCCAGGTGCTCTCAAAGCAGTTCAGAGCCGAAGAATCAGGGAGCGGGAGTAATAACTTCGGGACTGAAGCTGATGGAATCGAACGATCCGAAGATCCCACCGGCTGCATCACTCAACGAACCGAAGAGGTTCGCTCCCAAGTTGTCCACCCCCAACAGCATTGCGATGAGATCCATCACGCCCTGGCCATTGTTTACTGCCAGGATATCCATCATTGAACCCATGTCTGAACTCCCTACATAGAAGATTCCCCCGCCGGGAAGGCGTCTGTCGCGACGTCTCCTGCGGTCAACACGTGATGTGTTGTCCGCCACTCTAAGCCGCTCCATTGCAATTCGTCAGCAAAACGGACAAAAAAATTGAATTAGCGATTCTCGTGAATCTCTAAGTCCGACTTACGTTGTCGGTTCAATTTTCGACCGACATAAACTGGACAATGGTCCATATAAACAAATTGAACAATTGTCCAGATAAACATTGACCTGCCCCAGCGCAGACTCTCCACGGGCACGCTCAGCCCGGTAGGCCGTCATGGAGACTGCCTACCGAACTTGGGCAAGAGACTATTGCGCAGGGATGCGAATATCGCCTTCGACTGCAGCTAATAACGCGTCGAAACTCTCGCGCAGCAGCACCACGTAGTGCTCCGGATCAGGCATCGCTCCCCGCGCCACGATGACATTGAGCGTCAACGCGCCGCCTGCCGCGGCAATCAAGAAGTGGCGCAGAACATCTCCGTCGACAGGTGCTTGTCCACCGAGAACGGCAACCGCCGGAGCACCTTCGAAGACATTTCCGTCGATGGTCACCGGAACATTGCTGATCGTGGTGTGTTGCGTGACGTCGCGGTCCGTATTCATCTTGTTGAGACGCCGTGCCAACCCGGTCAAGCGAAGCAATGCCGCGGGTGACGATTCGATCCGGGTGCTGAATTTCCGCACCGCCAGGTTGGAACTACGCGCCTTCGCCACCAGCGCGGAATCCCTGATGCGCGTGAGCTTCTCCACCGGATCGGCTACGTCGGAATGCAGATCCACAGTCAAGAGTGCGAGCTGGTTCGCGGATTCCCACTCGGCAATCTGCCGCATCGAGCGCGGAACCATCGCTGCCAGTGGACGTTCCGGCCGCTCGCCCTTCTCCTCGAGATACTTGTCGAGCGCTCCGGCCACCACCGTCAGGAAGATATCGTTTACCGTCACACCCGGCACTGCCGCTCTGATCGCCTTGATGTCTGCGCCGTCAAGCGTGACAAATTCGAGAGCCAGATCCCCCTCCAACACATGGTTGAAGCGCGTCGGCGGACGATCTGCGACATACTTCACCAACTCGCCGGATTCCTCGGCGCGGGCGATCTCCTCGGCCGCAACCTTCGTGGCCGAGAGCCCCTTTCCGAATCGAATCAGTTGCCCGGGCATTCCGAAAGCAGTGCGCCCCAGCATCTCTACGAGTGGAAGTCCTGACTCTCGGGCGGATTCCTTGGGCTTTGCCGGCCCGGAGAACAATCGATTGGTGAGGTTCCGAATCTCCAGACCGTCGCCGGCACTGTGATGCGTCTTCAACATGATCAACGTCAGGTCGCCCGGCAGGTCGTCGATGCCGTGAATCCCGGTCATGACCTCCAACTCCCAGGGAGGCCGCGTCAAATCCATCGGCGAACTCAACGACTTACCCAGGAGCGCTCGAACTGGAGCCCACCCCGGCCCCGACGCCTTGTGTACCCGAACATGCTCGTCGACGTTGAACTCTGGTGCCGGCACCCAATACGGATAGTCCAAATCCAGGGGAACTCGCTGCACTCGACTCGTAAACAAGGGCCAGTAGCCGAATCGTTCCGTAATCCACCGCACTGCGTCGGCGTGCGTCATGTCCGCGAGCGGATGACCCGTGGTGTCGAAGAAGTAGGCGCAGACCATATGGCTGAGATGCCCGTCGGACTCGTTGTAGATAAACTCTGCGTCGCGGGGGCCTAGTTGAGATACCCCTGAGCTCCGAAAAATCATGTGCGCCCCTATTCCTGACTGTGGAAGTTGGTCCGGATTCTAGCGACCCGAAGTCCGGCATTTTGTGTTCTGAGGAGATTCATGACGACTCATTCACTCCCCGATCTCGAACCGAATTGGCGCCGACGATTCCCTGTCACTGCAGCGCGCCTACACGCGGGAGGCACAGCCGGCCATCTGGAGTCGAGATGCGCGCAACCGCAAACGTGACCGCCGATCACCAACTCAGCAATGTTGGCAATCTTCCAGACATGCGTGAACTGGTCCACTTCTCGCGACTTTTCGACAGAAATCACCCTATACTGGACATGAATGCAACCAACAGCAATGCTGAGGCTATCTATGCCGCCGGCCGTAGGTCCCGCTGAGCGGGCTAGCCGTTTGCTAACCCCATTCCAGCGCCAGTATCGTGACCGTGATCACAGAATTACGGCAAGGTCAGGAGTTCATTCGTGAGAACCACTCGCAAGGTGGACGATCCGGTATCGGTAGTGGATCGAATTTCGGCCATCCTCGAAACATTCGAAGGCACCGGGCCCCTCACGCTGTCGCAGGTAACGCAACGAACAGGCATCCCTCGTTCAACAGCGCACCGCCTACTCGAACAACTCCTCGCAAAACGCTGGCTCACCCGGCTTGATCATCGATACGAACTTGGCAGCAAGTCGTATGAACTCGGCCAGTGGGCGCTCAACCAGAACCGATTGCGCCTCGGCGCCGTACCTGTCCTGAACCAACTAGCTCGCTCGACTGGCCTGACTGTGCATCTCGCCGCGGTAAATAGTGGGGACACACTCTATTTAGGCCGCGTCCCGGGGCGCATACCGCTGACACTGCCCAGCCGAGTCGGTTCCCGAATGCCCGCGCACCTCACCGCCGTCGGCAAGGTGATTCTTGCCAACCTCGACGAAGACAAGGTTCGCGGTTCCATACCCACGCCGCTCCGCAAATCGACTCAGTACAGCATCGACTCGCAGGACCACCTTCACCAAGAGTTCGAACGCATCCGCGAACGCGGCTTCGCGACGGACCGCGAAGAATCTGTCCTCGGAATCGCTTGCATAGCAACATCTATCGGACCACGTGATCATCTCTACGGAAACCGGTCTGCTATCTCGGTCTGCGGGCCGATCGACGACATGAAGATGAACAAACTCGTCTCGACTGTCAGAATCGCAGCCCGCGATATCTGGGACACCTGCGTCGCCAACGATCTGCGATCCCAGGATCGTTCCGAAGCTTCGTAATTGCTAGTCGTTCTGCTCGGCAACGCGAGCCATGAGCTGCGCGTAAATTGCGCGATCAGTACGCGGTCCACCCGGCGTCGAAGCGCCGTAGCGCTCGATCTCGGCCGCAATGTCCAGCGGCCGTGTGTACGCGACGCCCGGGGTGAGTTCACCGTCGAGTTGACCATCCGGCACGAGCCACGTGACTTCGAATTCGATTCCGTCGGGGTCCCGGCCGTAAAGGGCCTTTGTGGCAGCATGATTGGACGCTCCGGTGAGGGCGTTCGATGCCAGCATCCGATCACGGCAGAGCGCGAGTTCGCCCAAGGTCTCCACCTCCCACGCCAGGTGATACAGGCCTACGGCACCGTCGCGTGCACGCGGCGCTCTCGCCTGGAAAAGCCCCAAGTCGTGGTCATTCGCCGAATTCGCTCCCCGCAGGAATGCTCCGCCGGGAAAGCTGACCGGTAGCCGCTCGAACCCCAATACGTCGCAGTAGAACGCCGCACTCCCCTCGACGTCGGAAACGAACAACACCGCATGGTTCAGGCTTCGGACAGCCATTGCATTCCTACCTTCAGCTCGGGTACTCAACGAGCACATTACTTTTGCTCGTGCCGCACCGCAGCACCGCCACAGCCGGCGCAGATCGTTGCGTGCAACCATGAAGTGCCGCAGCCATATTCGTGGTGAAGGTACGAGACGTCAATACCAGTGGCTCAGCGCAACGACCAAACTCGTCAAACACCGGGCTGGATGACTCCAGCGCACGTGTTTGACGAGATAGCCGTTGCATCGATCAGTCGAACCGCCCTGCTGTCAATGAATTTCGGGAAACCCAAGTACTTCTATTGACCCCAGGGGAGATCTGACCCTGTCCAGAAGTTGTCGAACATCCCGGATAAAACTGCTGCCGCTGTAACCAGAACCGAATTAATCACGCTGATTTTTTCCCCTTCGGTAGATCATGAGTCAATTCATCACACATCCGCACAAGCCTGCCTGTGACATCTCACAAGGCGCGAAATCTGGTAGTACATAAAGGAATCCAGTGTTTCTTACATTCAGATTTCCGCCGAACCAGCCGCCCTCCGTGGCGATGTCCGGCATCACGCTAACGCAATTTTGCCCGCGTTGGTGAGCTTTCGACCTACTGCATTAGGACTAGTTTGCAACCTGTTCTATTTTTGCTGGTCATGCACCCAAATGCCCGGAAAATAATGGCTCATTTGTCATCCTCCCCGCCCACAACCATCCACAAGTACGTCATTTATCCACAGGAAAGTTTCGACGACTGCGCTCCGGACGTCCAACCGCAAGAGTTCTTGCATGGGCCTCGTCACCAGGAAACAGTTGCTGGCACAAGGCGTCGGGCGCAGCTCCATCAGCCGCGCCCTGCAATCGGGAAAGCTCCACCGAATCCTGCCGTCCGTGTACTCAACTGCAAAACCCACCTACCTCGACCGCTGCGCAGCAGTCACGCTGTGGAAGCCGGATGCTGTACTCAGCCACAGCAGTGCCGCATCGCTGTGGGGCCTGCTCGACGAGGACCCGAAACTCGTCGAAGCCACCGTGCCTCCGACGTCCCGAGCAGACGGCTCAGATTGGGTGCGGCTCTATCGGAGGAATTTGGCGTCCCACGATCTGTGCGACGGATTACCCGTGGTGCCCATTGAACAATGCTTCATCGACGTGGCGACCACTCTGCCGCGATCTGAACTCGAAGCGTTCTTCGACCGGGCGATTGCAAAACGGGTGCCGTGGAAGACGGTTGCGCGGCTATGCGACGAGAGCCCCGGTAGACACGGGATAACCGCTGTGCGGGAACAACTTCGCACCTGTTGCCCGCTTACGCACTCCGAGCCGGAACGTATCGTTGCCCGCGCATTGACCTCGCGCAATTTCCACTTGGAGATCAATGCTCGGGTGGGCCCGTACTTCGGCGACCTGGTAGACAAGAAGGCTCGCGTGATCGTGGAGATCGACGGTCGCGAATTCCACAGCGAGCCTGAGGTATTCAATAACGATCGGCGGCGACAGAACGCACTGGTGCTAGACGGATGGCTAGTGCTGCGATACTCCGCGGCGACTGCGATGGCGCATCTCGACGCAGTGGCCGACGAAATCATCACTGTGGTGCGCAGACGCCGCCACAACCGCGCCTAAACGCACACAACTCCCGCCGACGCACGGGAACCCGCACACACCACCAACTAGTGGACGAAAATACCCACACGCGCCCACGATCACCGCGCCCACGCAGACGCCACCACAACCGCGCCTAACCGCACACAACACCCGCCGACGCACGGGAACCCGCACACACCACCAACTAGTGGACGAAAATACCCACACGCGCCCATAAAGAAAGCCGGCCCACTCCCGAAGGAGTGGGCCGGCTCAGTGGAGCTAAGGGGATGGACTCAGAAGTCCATGCCGCCCATGCCGCCGGTGGGATCGCCTGCGGGAGCAGACTTCTCCGGCTTGTCAGCGACAACAGCTTCGGTCGTCAGGAACAGAGCCGCGATGGACGCTGCGTTCTGCAGTGCCGAGCGGGTGACCTTGACCGGGTCGTTGATGCCTGCAGCGAGCAGGTCTTCGTACTCGTTGGTCGCAGCGTTGAGGCCGTGACCTGCGGGCAGGTTAGCGACCTTGTCTGCAACAACGCCGGGCTCGAGGCCAGCGTTGAATGCGATCTGCTTGAGCGGTGCGGACAGTGCAACGCGAACGATGTTCGCGCCGGTTGCCTCGTCACCTTCGAGCTTGAGAGCGTCCAGGGCGGGAGCTGCCTGGATGAGTGCTACGCCGCCACCGGCGACGATGCCCTCTTCGACAGCTGCCTTAGCGTTGCGCACTGCATCTTCGATGCGGTGCTTGCGCTCCTTGAGCTCAACCTCGGTAGCTGCGCCGGCCTTGATGACTGCAACGCCGCCGGCCAGCTTGGCCAGACGTTCCTGCAGCTTCTCGCGGTCGTAATCCGAGTCGCTGTTCTCGATCTCAGCGCGGATCTGGTTGACGCGACCTGCGATGGCGTCGGCGTCGCCGGCACCTTCGACGATGGTGGTCTCGTCCTTGGTGATGACAACCTTGCGTGCCTGGCCGAGGAGCTCGAGGCCTGCGGTCTCCAAGGAGAGTCCGACCTCTTCGCTGATGACCTCTCCACCCGTGAGGATGGCGATGTCGGCGAGCTGAGCCTTACGACGGTCACCGAAGCCGGGAGCCTTGACGGCAACAGACTTGAAGGTGCCACGGATCTTGTTGACGACGAGGGTGGAGAGAGCTTCGCCCTCAACGTCCTCGGCGATGATCAGGAGCGGCTTGCCGGACTGGATGACCTTCTCCAGCAGGGGCAGCAGGTCCTTGACCGTGGAGATCTTGGAGCTGACGAGCAGGATGTAGACGTCTTCGAGGACGGCTTCCTGGCGCTCTGCATCGGTGGCGAAGTACGCCGAGATGTAGCCCTTGTCGAAGCGCATGCCCTCGGTGAGCTCGAGCTGCAGGCCGAAGGTGTTGGACTCCTCGACCGTGATGACGCCTTCCTTGCCGACCTTGTCCATTGCCTCGGCGATGAGCTCGCCGATGGACGGGTCGCCAGCGGAGATGCCAGCGGTAGCAGCGATCTGCTCCTTGGTGTCGATCTCCTTGGCGGTCTCGAGCAGGCGAGCTGTGACAGCCTCGACAGCCTTCTCGATGCCGCGCTTGAGGCCGAGCGGGTTCGCGCCGGCTGCGACGTTACGCAGGCCTTCGCGGACCAGTGCCTGAGCGAGAACGGTAGCGGTGGTGGTGCCGTCGCCAGCGACGTCGTCAGTCTTCTTGGCGACCTCCTTGACGAGCTCGGCACCGATCTTCTCGTACGGGTCGTCGAGCTCGATCTCCTTGGCGATGGAAACACCATCGTTGGTGATCGTGGGGGCGCCCCACTTCTTTTCGAGAACAACGTTGCGACCCTTGGGGCCCAACGTCACCTTGACAGCGTCGGCGAGGGCATTGAGGCCTCGCTCGAGGCCGCGACGTGCCTCTTCGTCGAACGCGATGATCTTTGCCATTGCGAAGTGATCCTCCGGATAGGGGGTGACACACAAGGTGACCGCTCGTCGGGTCACCTCATCGGCACAGGGCGACCGAATTTTGCCTGGTCACCCATCTAGCCTGTGGTCTGAGTCAGTGCCCGCGACGGACGACCGGGGGTGTCGATGGTTCCCGATCTCACTGCCTCGACCTGGCACTCACACCTCGTGAGTGCCAACTGCATTTTTAGCACTCGAACGTGCCGAGTGCAAGGTAAAGGAACTCAGCCTGCGATGCAGAACTGTCCGTTGGTGAAGTTCACTGCAAAAGAAAGGGTGCCCATGCAGTTGACTCCGTTGGCATCGGATGTCGCGCCGGCGCCCCAGCCAGCGATGGCGAGCGTGACGTTTCCGTCGGCTGCACCGGCGCGGGCGATGCCGCCACCGAGTGCGTAGGCGTGCGCCTGACCGTTGCCGCGTGAAGCACCGAGTGCCGTACCGAAGCCGTTGGCGTAGCTGTTGGAGTAGCCGTTGTCAGTCGAGACGCTGACGGCCGTTCCACTTTCCATGGCACCGGCCTGCGAGCGTCCCGCGCCGACGGACTGCGCGCCGCAGCTCGCGGTCTCGGAAACCTGAATGTCATTTGTTGCCGGCGGCGAAGCACAGGTGACGGGAGCGGCGGATGCTGCTCCCGCTCCGGTCAGTGCCAGCCCGGCAGCCAAGCCCATTCCTACAGTCAATACAGCCCCTGTTCGCGCCAGGCGGCCCCCCAACCGATTACTGGCACTTCCGTTACCTCGCGAAAACGAGCGGCGGGACCAGACTGACGAGATCAAGGGCATAGAAAACTCCTTCTTAGAACACGTTCATGGATTCGGGCGCGACAGTACCCGCTCTGACGAACCCCGTCACGCTTGGAAGGTCACGACTTGAGCAAGGTTTCCAACAGCGCTGGAAGATCCGCTACGGAGTCGATGACGTAGTCCGGCTGTTGCGTCGCCAATTCGAGCACTGCCTGCCGAAACTTGCCGGTACGCACCAGAACTCCGATCAACCCGACGCGCTGAGACGAGAGGACATCACCGATCAGATCGTCGCCCACCATGACCGTTGCCTCGGGGTCCACGTCCATCAATTCGGTTGCCGCGAGAAACCCCGTCAGCGACGGCTTGCCGACGGCGGCGATATTGACGCCGGCGACTTCCTCCAAGCCTGGCAAGTAGGTTCCGGTGTCGACGCGCAGGCCCGTGGCGGTCTCCCACATCATCCCGCGGTGCATCGCGACGACGGGCACACCGTCGAGCAGATACTCGAGGACACGACTCAGTGCCTCGTGGGTGAATTCGGGGCCGGCGCCACCGAGGATGACAACATCCGGATTCTTGTCGACGAGTTCGATCCCCTCGAGATCACTCGATACGTCGCCGTTGCTGAGCAGCCACGCCTTTGCCCCCGGATACGTGGTGCGCACGTACTCCGCGGTGAGCCTGGCGGCAGTGACGATCTGATCAGGCTCCACGGCAATTCCGGCGTCGCACAGGCCTCGCGCGATCAACTCCGAGCTGCGCGACGTGGTGTTGGTGAGAAATCCGCAGGCCAGCCCCCGCTCGCGGACATCGCGAACTGCAGCGCCTGCTCCCTCGATCGGTTGCCAGGATGTGAGCAGGACCCCGTCGATGTCGAATAGAACGCCTTCGATGTCGGCCATCGCACCAGCCTATAGTCGCAATCAACCTATCGCCGGGCATCGGAACACACTGGCGGTAACGGCTCAGTAGGCTCACCGTCATGGAACTGCGCGACGACGACCTCTTCTCTGTTGCGGGTTCACTGGCGGAATTGCTCGGGGCTCCGGTCACGATCGAGGACGAGAACTCGACAGTTCTTGCTTACTCGGGCGGCGAGCAGGCTGTGGACGAAGCCCGGATCGGAACGATCCTCGGCCGGCAAGTTCCGAGCAGGATTCGTGAATTGCTCTCCAATGCCGGAGTTTTCGACAGGCTCCATCGCGAGACGGACACCATCTACGTCGACCTCGCCGACCCGGTGATCACTCCCCGGCTCGTTATCGCTGTGCGGGACAACAACATTGCCGTCGGCTCCATCTGGGTGGCACTTGGCGGCCCACCGACGCCGACGCAGGAATCGACATTGCGGGCAGCAGTGCCTGTGGTTGCCGAGCACATTGCATCCGAACGCGACCGAATCAACAGCACCCGGCGTCGCCAAACCGAACGAGTAAAGGCGCTGATCGGAGGCGGTGAGCAAGCATTTCGAGCAGCTGAGGATTTACGCCTGATGGGGCCCCTGACTGTCGTTGCCGTCGGCACTGTCTCAGGTTCGATGCCGAGCGGTGTGGTTGCGTCCCTGGGACTGTATCTCGACACCCTGGCCGTCGACGCCGTAATCGCGCAGTTGATCGACTCGACCTACCTCGTTGTTGCTGCAGACGAAGCAAACACGCGCCGACTACTCGAGGACTTTCTGGGCCGGGCCCGCGAGCGTGCAATTCTGGCAGTCGCAGTGGGCCGTACGGTGAAATCGGCGAGTGAATCGCACCTGTCACGCTCCGATGCCGATCACGTTCTGGGGGCGCTGCGCCACGGCAAGTCCGGTGGCGTTGTTGCCGGAATGAAAGACACCCTGGCATCGGTGCTTGCGCTACATGTGGCTGACATCTTCGACGGACTGGGCGAATCAACCCCACTGGGCGCTTTGGACAGGCACGACCGTCAACACGGGAGCGAGCTCGTTGCCACCGCTCGAACCTTCCTCGACATGGGCGGGGATGTCGCAAACTCTTCGGCCGCACTGCATGTTCACCCCAACACCCTGCGCAACCGTCTGCGCCGGTGCAAAGACATGTGCGGAGTCGATCTGACGGACGCCGACACTCGGCTGATCCTGATGCTCCAACTGAAACTGCGAAACGCCTGAACAATCCCGGAAGGCCCGGGACGATATCGGCACACCGTCGATATCGCGCGGCTTTGGCAGATTTTCCACCATTGTTCCACCAAAAGTACTAGTAACACTCCACCTAAAGTACTAACACCTGGACATTAGTCCAGCTGAAATAGGCAATTCACCAATACCCATTTACTGAACTAGTTAGCCTTCCGCAAGATTTTCATAAAGTGGTCACAAAATGCGACTTTGGACGCTTGACCTGCGGAAATAGAACCAGTTTCAGTTTCTTTCACAATTCTCTAGTCAAAGCAGACCTGCTTGAGCTAACCTCATCTCGTCACGCCACATAAGACCTTGAGAGGCAATGGAAAATCTCAGCGGCACGATCGCTGCGATTCTATGTTCCGACCAGAACTGCTCCATGTGGAATACATCGGCCGATATTGGACATATGTCCAAATAGGTTTTCCAAGATCTACCGAAAGGGTGGAAATCTGTATGAGCGTAATGTTCCTTCAGGCAACAGCTGCACTGTTCACAGGCTTACTGGACAATGTATTTTGGGGATCGCTTGAGCCTGGTGTTGCTGGCATCACAGGCTCGCTAGCCGGATCAATCGAAACCAATTCATCGCAACCCTGAGCTCTTTCAGAACATCGTCCAACGACAGGAGTAAATGATGGATTTAGGATCAATGGTCCCTTACCTCAAGGAACCCTTCGTACAGCAGTTAGTTGCAGCCCTCATCTCTTTCGGTTCCGTACAGTCGATTGACTTCGACTGGGCGCCGAACCCTGAATAATATTTTCAACAACCTCATGGAACGAGAAATATAGTGGATACCGCCAGCCTTATCGACGCTGTTACGAGCATCGATTCACAGTCACTGCTTCCCCCGCTTGTTTTTGTGCAGAAAATAGTTGACGGCATCTTCGGAGCTGTCTCTGCGTTCATCAACCTGGGAGCTAGCGGCTCCGCAGGTATTGGTGGAAGCATCCAGACCGCCCTCGGCTCGACCGTCGCCCCATAATCAGGAGAGGAGACATAATGTTCGATCTGTCTATGACCTACCTGTCAGACCTGGTGGGATTCGGCTCTATTGACCTGGTGGGTACGATTGCGAAGTACCTCGACACCCTGTCCTCATACACTAAGCCCACACCCTAAGGAACGGTGATTTACGATGATTCAACGATATCTCACAGGTTTGATCACTTGGGCCACTGGGACCATAGGGTTGACCGGCGCTGGAAGTAAGATCCTGCAGAAGCCCAACTAAAGTCCGGGGTGCACCAGCTTTCTCCATTTGCTCTTCCGCAAATCGGAACCCTGATCTGTCTCCGAACTCTGATGATCCCCGAGGCTCCAATTAGCCTCGGGGATCATCTGGTTTCCAAGCACGATCGTTCCGACGCTCAGAACTTGACCCAGCACCGCCCTGTGAGGAGTTGACATGAGACTGCCCAACCTGCTGGATATGGGTATCGCACAGGTGAATCCGCGTGACGCCGAATTCATCTACTACGAGGCTGACGGGCACCCGAACCATCTGGTCGGCGTGTATTTCTTCGAGACCTCTCAACACCCAGCCGCAGAATTCACACAAGCGCAAGCCGTCGAGTGGGTCACCGCCCGACTCGGACACAATCGCATGTTCACACACCGAGTCCAGCGCACGCCGCTGGGGCTTGGCCATCCGTACTGGGTCCCGGACTCAGACCTGGATGTTCGCGACCACGTGCGAGTCACCAAGATTGCCGAACCAGGCTGGGCTCCTTTTCAGAAACCGCTCAGCGAACTACTGACGTCGCACATGGATCTCAGCCGTCCGCCCTGGGAGATGCACTTCTTCACCGGAATCGAAGGGCTCGACGCACTACCTGGCCGGCTCACAGCAGTGGTTCTCAAGTCTCATCACAGCGGGGCCGACGGAATTGCCATCCGAATGCTGGGTGAAGCCATTTTTTCGAATACTCTGCGACCGAGAGGGTTCGAGAGGGAAGTGCCTCTCATGAAGGGGCGCCTATTCGCTCGTTCGGTACTGGAATTTCCTGGACGCCTCTTCCAGTTCGCCAAGAGTATTCCCCGCAATCGAGCTGCGGTCCGAGCTGTAGACGAGGCCAAGGCTGCCGGAAAATGGGCCGAGGGACTCCACGAGAGTTCCGGAATTCGATTCAACGGCAAGGTGAGCGGGTCTGCGTTAGTGGAGCCGATCACGCTCTCGGGCGCTGAGGTTCGGTACGTAAAGAATGCAGTTCCTGGGGCGACTGTCAACGATGTTCTTCTGGCAGTAGTAGGTTGTGCACTGGCGCGATATCTGACGGAGAAGGGCGAGGAGCATCAAGCTTCTCTGTTCTCGATGGTTCCGCGTTCCATGCGCAAGCAAGAGGAGTGGGAGTCCGCAAACCAATTGGTGAGTTTGTCAGTTGACATGCATACCAAGGTCAAAGACCCACTGGAACGGCTGGCGCTCATTGCGGAGTCGGCGCGCTCGGAGAAGACCCGCACATCTCACATAGAAGTGCGGCGAATGAGCACTGCGGTGGAGACCTTACCCCCGCTGATAATGCGATTGTTGGCGTACTCACGTCGACTCTACGATTACAACCTGGATCGGCCACGGTATCAGCACACCATGGTGAGCAACATTCCACTATCTGTCGAGGGCCTGACCCTGAACGGGGCACCCGGCGTTGCTGTGCTCGCCAATCAAGCACCAGTCCACGGTGATGGACTGCGCCATTTCCTGGTTGCTGCGAGAGGCGGTGGACTGACACTGAATGTGATTGTGGACGTCACAATGATGCCGGATCTAAGCCACTATCTGGAGTTGCTTCGCGCGAGTTTCGAGGAACTCAAGGAAGCAGCCAACAGTCGTGCGTTGCAAAGTGACACCGTGGAGATCGCATCCTGAGACCTTCTCTGTCTAGATCTACTGGCCCGGCTCATCATTTTGATGGGCCGGGACCTTTATTGTCTTGGGCATTTCCGCACATAGCTCGCCTCCGGATGGCGGGACGCACCTCCTGACACAAGCCTGTGCACTTACGCACGCAAGCTGCGTGGTCCGTCAGCCAAGACCGCGCGAACAGATCACCAGGTGCGATATGTAATTCGCGGCCGTTCGAACTACGACCTTGGCGTAGCGCGTAGCGGTCGCCCTGACCTTCATCCAAACGATCAGCTTCCAGATGCGGCCGCTCCGAACAGAATCAATAGACACCTTCAAAGTTGTTATTCCATCTGCATTGGCAAATCCGACCCGCGCAAAACAGCGCTGCCTGTGTGGATCTAGTACAGGCAGCGCTGTTAGTTCAAACATCACCTGGCCGTCGCTATAAAAGCACTTTCCAAGGTGACCCGATATCCGGCCTGATTACGGGTGCAGCTGGCCTGCGCCCGCATTGAGTGCCGAAGTCGGCGAGTCGGCAGGGATGCACGAGGTGGGCACAGAGACTGTCCCACCGAGGGGCCCGGTGGCCTTCGACTGGAAACGGAAGCCGTTGTTCGCAAAATTCCCGTAGGTGCCTGCGGCGCCCTGGGTGTCGAGCTTGACATCCAGATTAGGGCTCTTGGTAGTGAACGACACCGCCGGTACCTGGTATGACGTCGACGTGCCAATCGACCCTGAACCTGTCAGGACCAACTGCGATCCGGTATCGGAGAGAGTGAATGAGCCCGCACTAGTGGAGCCGCTTCCACTCACGATTGCGGCCGAGCCTGCCTTGAAGGTCGCCGGATCGTAGCGATACACGACTCGTACCTGTTCGATACCGGAGAATGTGTAGCCGAAGTAGGTCGTGGCGGGAGGTGTCGTCGCGACACCGGGCTGAATCTTCCAGGTGTTATCCCCGGGAGCAGCTGCCAAAGTAAGGTGGTCAGCCTTCAACGATGCTGTAACTACCTGAGCCTGCTCTGTGTACGGAAACGTTGTAAGCTTGCCGAGGCATGACTGCTGGTAGGTCGTCGTAGTCGCACCGACGGAGTTGGCCGACGCCGGCGCACCTGCTGCGAAGATCAGGCCTGCCGAAGCACCCGCTACTGCGAGAGCAGCCACCGTACGTTTTGCCGTTGAAACATGCATATCTTCTACTCCTTATTCCCTTTCGGGATGGTTGATAGCGTTGATAGCACCTTCTGCCAAACTTGGTGTTGATATAGCACGCCACCTCGTCAGCAGCCCCACATCACTAGAAGATTCCGGCGATGGGAAGTCTTTGAAATTCAGCTCCCATTAAGGACCACGAGTAAACAAAAACTGTGGTGATAGATGAGCCGATCAGCGAGAAGAGCTGAGCGATAATTCCGTTCAGCGCTTCTGTTCGTACGATTCACGATGAGATACTGATTCATGTCGACATTCAACCGAATCCGAGCGCATAGGGAAGAGATTATCTCACTCCTCTTAATATCTGGACCCACGCGACTGATCTAATTGGCAATGTCGGTAAACATTCATTCCTCCAATCAACTGGCGCTGCGTTCAACCCCCGCGGGTTCGATCGAGATTCCGAATTTCGAGCAACAAACTGGAAGTCTGATCTAAAGTCCGGGAGCCGTTCATCACTGCCGCTTATGTGATGGTTGTCACCATAGCCCGTATCGGAGGAACTTGTAACAGTTTTTTGAAGAAAGTTTTTTCAGGCAGTTTGACGGGCCCATTTGCCTTCACTCAAAGGATTCTGCTAACTAATCCTAAAGTCGTAGGCCGACCGCCCATTTTCGGAAATTATGGGTACTAAAGTAGTAGAAACGAGCAACTTTCCGAGCGCGCTTAATACTTTAGTGCTAACCCTAAAGTACCTATCGCATGATCAGCCACATATGGAAAATTCCTTCATTTCCTTAGTTGAACGAACGAAATCGCGTCAAATTTCAGCCTCCCGCGAGCGAAAATCAGCAATTTCGAGCCCCAACATGAGACCGGTTCTATATCGGACGCAATGGCACACGCCAGGCCTGGATGCGAGCATCAACCCACGCCGCCGAACACACACACATGTCTGCACGCAACTAACCTCCACATGGCGGGATGCGCGTCGTCGCCCATGCTTGTGCGCATCCACGAATATGTCGAACTCGGACAGCCTGTGCGAATGCACAACAGCGACGTGCGGACAGTGGCCGAACGGCCACTCCTTTTGCCATCTCCCCAGCCCATGATTGAAAGCGAGCCGGTGTGACCGGCGTCTCGGATTTCAGCAGAGCTAAAGGAGTAGGTCATGGGAACTCGTCAGAGCCCCGATCGTGTGGTCGTGGTCGGCGCAGGCATGGTCGGATTGTCGACGGCCTGGTTCCTCCAGGAACGTGGAGTCGACGTCACCGTCGTCGATCGAGACGGCGTCGCAGCCGACGCCAGCTGGGGAAATGCCGGCTGGCTGGCGCCCGCACTCACGCTTCCACTCCCCGAGCCTGCTGTGCTGCAGTACGGCCTGCGCGCGATGCTCAGCCCGTCGTCACCCGTGTATGTCCCGCTGACGACGGATCTGAAACTGATCCGCTTCCTCGTCGGATTCGCTCGCCACTGCACGCCCTCGAAGTGGCAGGAAGCGATGTCCGTCTACACCGAGGTGAACCGAACTGCGCTGGGCGCATTCGACGAACTTGCCGACGGCGGGGTCAAGGAACACACTCGCCTGGCTGATCCATTCCTCGCGGCATTCGCGTCGGAAAAGGACCGCCAAACTTTGGTGGACGAGTTCCACCACGTCGAAGCATCAGGCGGCGAGGTCGATTTCGATCTCCTCGACTACGACACGATTCACTCACTCGAACCCTCCCTCGGGCAAGGTGTGAAAGCTGGAATCCGGCTGCGGGGTCAGCGTTTCATCGATCCCCCGCAGTTCGTGAATTCGTTGGCCGACGCTGTCCGTGAACGTGGCGCCGAGATCGTCACCGGCTTCGACGTCGCATCAATCGATGATCGCGCCGACAGCGTGACTGTTCGCTCCGCCAACGGCGATTCACGCACAGCAGATGCCGTCGTCATTTCCAGTGGCGCTCGCTTGAACAAGCTGGCAGCACCGTTCGGCGTTCGCAAACTGGTGCAGGCCGGCCGCGGCTACAGCTTCAGCGTCAAACCCGATCACCTGCCCAAGAACCCGGTGTACTTCCCCACCCAGCGCGTCGCCTGCACGCCGTTGCACGACCGCTTCCGCGTTGCCGGAATGATGGAATTCCGCAGCCCCGACGCACCGTTGGATCCGCGTCGTGTGCAGGCAATCATCGATGCTGCCAAGCCCATGCTCAGCGGTATCGATTGGACTGCCCGCGAAGAGGAATGGGTCGGTTCACGCCCCTGCACCACTGACGGATTGCCACTGATCGGCGCTACCAAATCACCGCGCGTCCACGTCGCCGGTGGTCACGGAATGTGGGGAATCGCGCTCGGCCCGCTCACCGGAAAGATGATGGCGGAATCAATGACTGAAGGCACGATGCCGACGGTTATGCGCCACTTCGATCCGTTGCGCTGAGCGCCGGCTTGACCCACAAGTAGTAGGCGACGGTAAGCAGAACCAGCCACACGGCCCCGGCCGCAAGCGCAACGCGGGTCTCGGACATGACGCCCAACAGAATGACGACGAAGGTCAGGAACACGATCGCAAAGATCTGACCGTACGGCCACAGCGGCACTGGAAACTTCAGTGCCGCTGTTTCGTCGGCGCCCAACTGGCTGCGCGAGCGGTACTGCGACAGCAGGATCATGACCCACACGAAGATCGTCGCGAAGGTCGCGAGCGATGCGATGACGAGGAACACCTGGTCCGGGATCAGGTAGTTGAGCACGACGCCGACAAGTAGAGCGATAGACATGATGACAACGGTCATCCACGGAACACCGTTGCGCGAGACCTTCTTCATCACATGCGGCGCCTGACCGGCGTGCGCCATTCCGAACATCATGCGGCCGGCACCGAACACGTCGCTGTTGATAGCCGAGAGCGCGGCGGTGATGACCACGATGTTGAGAATCGAAGCCGCTGTACCCAATCCGAGGTTCTCGAAGATCTGAACAAACGGGCTGTTGTCACTGGTGATGCTCTGCCACGGAATGATGATCATGATGACGGCCAGCGTGCAGATGTAGAAGAGAATGATGCGCACCGGAACGGTATTAACCGCTTTCCGGATCGTGCGCGCCGGATCTTCGGCCTCACCGGCCGTGATTCCGATGATCTCGGTACCACCGAATGCAAACATCACGATGGCGAAGCACGCGAGGAAGCCGCCGAATCCGGTGGCAAAGAATCCGCCGTCGGACCACAGGTTGCTGAGGCCCGTATCGGTCTCGTGGACACCGAAGCCGAACACGATGATGGCAATACCACCCGCGATCATCGCAATAATCGCGGTGATCTTGACCAGGGTGAACCAGAACTCGAGCTCACCGAAGACCTTGACGCTCAACAAGTTCAATGCACCGATGAAGAAGACGACAGCCAGAACCCAGATCCAGCGCGGCACGTCCGGGAACCAGAACTGCATGTACAGACCGAATGCGGTGACGTCGGCAAGACACACGATCACCATCTCGAAGGTGTACGTCCAACCCGTCATGAATCCGGCAAGCGGACCCAGATGCTGGTTGGCGTATTCACTGAACGAACCGGAGACGGGGTTGCGCACGGCCATCTCACCGAGGGCGCGCAGCACCAGGTACACCGCGATGCCACCGATCAGGTAGGCCAGCAACACGGACGGCCCGGCGCGCTTGATCGCCTCGGCACTGCCGTAGAAGAGTCCCGTTCCGATTGCCGATCCCAGAGCGATGAAACGAATATGCCGCGCCGTCAGCCCCCTCTTGAGACCGTCCTGGTTGGCGGTCTTGGCTTCGGTGTTCACTCGGTACTCCAGTCGGCTGTCAGGCATACGTGCGCCGTCTATTGTCCGCTACCAGTCGGCAGACTCCCGACCACCCCTTCACCTGTCGCCACAAATCCGTCCCTGGCAAGCCGTGCGTGAGCGCACATTAGTTCGCCATGTCGACGGGATCCCGCACCTCACATCGATCTGTGGACGGAAATACCCGGACTTCCAGCCGACTTCTGTCGAGGCGGCTACGAGATCAACCCGGGACGTAAGGTGACGCGAGGCACATCAACTCTTGACGGATCGCGTACCGTCGGCAAAAGTGTTTGTAACTCTTCGTATCACCAAATTGACTGGAGAAAATGTTGTCCAACACCCTCGAAGCCAGCATCGACATCAACGCATCCCCGCAGGATGTGTGGGCAATCGTCGCCGACCTCCAGCGCATGGGTGAATGGAGCCCCCAGTGCAAGAAGATGAAGGTCATCGGCGGAACCGTCCGTGAAGGCGCCAAAACCTTCAACATCAACCGCAGCGGATTCCTGATCTGGCCCACCTCCGCCAAGGTTGTGCGTTTCGAGCCCAACAAGTCCATCGCATTTCGCATTGCCGAGAACGGCACCATCTGGTCCTACGAACTCGAACCCACCGCAACGGGCACCAAGGTGACCGAGCGTCGTGAAGCTCCCCACGGAACGTCCAAGGTCTCGCAGTTCCTGGTCAAAACCGTCTTCGGCGGCAACGACAAATTTGAGGTCGACCTCGTCGAGGGCATGAACGCCACCCTCAAGCGTGTAAAGAACGAAGCAGAAGCCGCCAGCGTTCTCGCTTAACCAACGCAGCGAGCTCCGACGAAGAGCGTCGGAGCTCGCCTTTGTCGGCCTTATGCCATCGACGGCACCGCTGACGCCGGGTTGTTGCCCGACGCGACAACAGCCATGACAAAACCGGCCACGTCTTCCAGCTGACGTGCATGGTCGAGTCCACCGATCACTGCCGTCGACGCGCCCAAATCGCGAATCAACCCGGCAGTGATGTCCAACGACTCGTTGTCGTCGCCGCAGATCGCCACCGTCTTAAGCTCGCTGCCATCCGCCACGAGCCAACTCTGCCCCGCGAACAGATGAAGAGCCTTGACTACGCGTGCGCCAGTTGCGATTTCGGCAATGTGCTGGGCAGCCGAGGTAGCCGACTTCAACATTCCGGTACTGAAATCAACCGCATTGGTGCAGTCGATAACCGTCTTGCCCGCAAACGCACCCGTCGGCGCATTCGCCAGAGCAAGAGCGTCGTCCAGGCCCTCCCACAGCACAGCGATCACGACAACATCCGATTCTGCAGCAAGTCTGTCAGCAGCCACCGCCCGCACGGAACCGCCAATCTCCTTGGCTACCAACCCGGCTCGGGGCGTCGACCGCCCGGCAATGACCAGTTCGTGCCCCGCGCGTGCCCACGCCTGACCGAGCGCCGTCGCCATGTTGCCTGTGCCCAAGATTCCGATACGCATGGTGGTTGTCTCCTTCGATCGCCTGAGTAAATGACGTGCAGCAATTACGGTAGAAACGTGGCGCCTACCAAAAGGTAGGAAGAATCAGAGGACGGTGGAACCGTGAACTCGCACTGCGAACCCTTTGTTGCCGACTGCCAGCTTCGACTCGCAACCGATCTAGTCGCTCATGCCTGGGATCCCGTAGTGCTGTCAGCTCTACGGGCAGGTCCGAGACGGCGTCGAGAACTGCTGGCCGGTATCGGCGGCATCAGCGACAAGGTATTCAGCCAAGCTCTCACGCGACTGCTCGCAAGCGGCCTGATCGATCGAGCGGATGACAACGCACGCGGTGTCATCTACCAACTCACAGACCTCGGAGCCTCCCTCGCGAACGGCCCACTGGCCGCACTCGCCCAATGGGCAGCGGAAAACGGAAACGCAGTCCGAACGGCGCAGGAGCACTACTCATCGCGAGCAGCTGCGTCGGGCGCACGGCTCGTGGCGTCGACCGCCCGAAAATGACCAGCGGAGTGCCGTCGTCATGTTCCATTGACCAACTACGGTAAAAACCTGATGCATACCAAAAGGTATGAAAAAATCAGGGGACAATGACACCGTGGACACATACTCCGAACGCCTTGCTGCCGACACCCGGCTTCGACTCGCGACGGACCTCGTCGCACATTCCTGGGATCCGGGTGTGCTCTCGGCACTACGGCTGGGTCCGAAACGACGCCAAGAACTACTCGCAGTCATCGGGGGCATTAACGACAAGGCACTCAGCCAAGCCGTCACGCGACTAGTGAGAAGTGGTCTGATCAGTCGAGTTCACGACAGTGTTCGCGCTGTCACCTACCAACTCACAGACCTTGGAGCCTCCTTCGTCAACGGCCCCCTGGCCACCCTCGCCCAATGGGGAGCGGAGAACGAAAACGCTGTCCTGGAAGCACAGGAACAGCACGCGTCACGGTCGACTGCAACAGCTGCAGCGCGTTCGGTTCAATAACGATCCGCTGAACGGTCGGTAACGATCCTCAGTGCTGCGGCCAAAGTTACTTATGGTGCGCCTGCGGCCGTAGATACTTCACCGGTGAGGCTGACAAAACGAACATGCTTTTCAGCAATATCAATGGTGATGCTCGCTGTCGCAGGCATGCTGGTCGCGGCCCCGGGAACCAGCGGCGCCGCACCACCGGCCTGGCAATACACAATGGTGGCATTCAGCAACACCAGCAGCCTCGACATGGATGTCTACGAGTCGGAGGACGCCACCAACTTCCAACCGGCCCGACTCGCCGCGTATCGGCCACCGTCAGGGCTTGTGCGTGACCCGAGTATCTTCCGGAACACCGACGGGATGTACTACGTCACCTATACAACGGGCGGCGGGTCGAATATCGGCTTTGCCCGCAGCAGCGATCGCGTCAACTGGACGCCCTTGGGAAACTATCCTGTCCCGTTCTGCTGCGCCTTCCTGCCCGGCACCGGCGACGGCACAGGTTCTGCGAGCCCGCCAGGCTCCTCGGGGTCGGCCGGGTTCAGCGACGGACCGTCTCTGTCACCCTTCACCACCAAAGCCTGGGCGCCTGAATGGTTTGTGGACGGCGGCCGCGTCAACGTCATCCTGTCGATGTCGACCGGTGGAGGATTTGTGCCGTATTTGATGACGGCACTGGAACCATCGCTGCGATTGTGGAGCCTGCCAGTTCCCCTCGCCGGAATCGGCGCAGACCACATCGACACCACCGTGGTCAAGGTCGGATCGACCTACCATGCGTTCACCAAGAACGAGACGAAAAAGATCATCGAACATGCTGTCGCACCATCGGTGACGGGACCCTATTCATTCGTCCCGTCCGGAGATTGGGGCCCGATGCTGGAAGGCCCCGCCCTGGTTCAGCTGCCGAACGACACCTGGCGGATATATCTCGACGCCTACACCGAAGGAAAGTATCTCTATTCCGACAGCACCGACGGGCTGAACACATGGTCTCTGTTGAAAGAGCTTCCCGACCTTTCCGGGACGGTTCGCCATATCGGTGTGATGAGAGAACCTGCATAACGACGACTGTGTCGGGTACTACTCGGTGCTAATACCGCTGCAACCCGTGAGCGAGACCACGCTCACGTAATCTAGGGGTGCACTACCCCGCACTGTCAGTGCGGACCACCGAGTAGTTAGAGGAGCCTGTGGCACGCCGACCCACACCCCCCGGAACCCCGCAACCCACCGGAATCGGACATCTTGTCGATCTGGTTCGCCATGCGATTCCGCCGCTACATCCCGCCGGCCTGCCGTTTGTGCTGGCACCGTTGGGCGTTGCAGCCTTGGGCCGCAACCGTAAATGGGTACGCCGCGCGGGCCTGTTCTCCGCTGCCGCCTGTGCCACATTCTTCCGTCACCCGCACCGGGTACCGCCCAATCGCATCGGCGTCGTCGTAGCACCGGCTGACGGCGAGGTCGCCTTGGTCGACAACGCAGTTCCGCCGGCCGAGCTCAACTTGGGCAGCGAACCCCGCCCCCGCGTGAGCATCTTCCTGTCGGTTCTGGACGTCCACGTCCAACGCGCCCCCGTCGGCGGAACCGTCAAAACAGTTGTTCACCAGCCCGGCAAGTTCCTCTCCGCAGATCTCGCGGACGCCAGCGAGGTCAACGAGCGCAACAGCATGCTCATCGAAACCGCATCCGGCCACGACATTGCCGTCGTCCAGATCGCGGGCCTGCTGGCTCGTCGTATCGTCTGCTACGCGGGCGTCGGCGATGTCCTCCCCATCGGCGACACCTACGGATTGATCCGATTCGGCTCCCGCGTCGACACGTACTTCCCGGCCGGAACGACCTTGCTGGTCGAGCCCGGTCAGCGCACAATCGGTGCTGAAACCGTCATCGCGCAACTGCCGTGAAGACACCGAGGATGAAGCCAGCCGTGAAGAAACCGGCGGTAGCCGCAAAACAACCCGGCATCAAGGTGCCCAAACGCACCCAAGCCGTGCGGTTGCTGCCGTCAGTCATCACCATCCTCGCACTGTGTGCCGGGCTGTCTGCCGTCAAGTTCGCGCTTGACGGTGAGCCCGGCATCTCACTCGCGATGGTCGGTGCTGCCGCTGTCCTCGATTCACTCGACGGCCGGATCGCACGACTTCTCGACGCCACCAGCAAGATCGGTGCCGAACTCGACTCGCTGTCCGATTCCATCTCCTTCGGCGTCGCCCCCGCGTTGGTTCTGTACGTGACCTTGTTGGACGGCACCGGTTTCGGCTGGATCATCGCTCTGGTGTTTGCCGTCAGCATCGTTCTGCGCCTGGCGCGGTTCAATACTTTGCTCGACGACGACGACGTTCCCGCTTATGCCCGCGAGTACTTCGTGGGCGTTCCGGCACCGGCCGGCGCATTGATCGCCCTCACTCCCCTGGCTGCGACCGCGCAGTGGGGAGACGGATGGTGGTCGTCGCCGGTAGTTGTTGTTGTGTGGATGCTCTTCTCCGCCGCACTGATCGTCAGTCGCATCCCGACGCTGGCCATGAAATCGGTATCGGTACCTCCGCATATGGCGGCCGCACTACTGGTGCTGGTTGCCTTGACCGCGGCCGCATTGATCACCTTCCCGTACGTGCTGCTGATCGTTCTCGTCGCGATCTACCTCATCCACATCCCGTTTGCGGTTCATTCCAAGCGCTGGGTTGCGGCACGTCCGGAAACCTGGGACATCAAGCCGTCGGAGCGTCGCGCGATAAGGCGTCAGCCCACCGCCGGCGGACGACGCTCGATGGTGCGCCTCGGGTTACGACGCCCTCGCTAATTGACGACGTAGTCTCGGTATGTGACTTCGCCGGAACTCGCCCTGACCGTCCGCCTCAACACCTCCGCCGCAGATTTACGACGCGGGGTTGTGCGCTTGCATCCCGAAGCGTTGGCGGCGTTAGGCATCCGTGAATGGGATGCCATTGCCTTGATGGGTGCCCGCGGAACCGCTGCTGTGGCGGGGCGGGCACCCACCGGCACTCCGGCCGGCACGATTCTGCTTGACGACGTCACGATGTCCAACGTCGGGCTCACCGAAAACTCTTCCGTCGTGGTGGGTCCGGTGACGGTGTACGGGGCACGCTCCGTCTCCGTTACCGGATCCACCATGGCGACACAATCGATCAGCCCCACCGTTCTGCGCCAAGCCCTCCTCGGCAAAGTTGTCAGCGTCGGCGACACCGTCTCGCTACTCCCCCGCGATCTGGGCCCGGGCACCAGCACTTCCGAAGCCACTCAAGCTCTTTCCCGTACCTTCGGCGTCGCCTGGACTTCGGAACTGCTCACTGTCACGGGCGTTGACCCGGCCGGTGGCCCGGTGAGTGTGCAGCCGAATTCGGCGGTGGACTGGGGAAGATCATCTGCCGCTGCTGCGCCCGCTGACGCTGTGGTGGTCGCTGATGTTGCTGCTGTTCCCCTCGACCATCTTGTGGGCGCGCAGGCTCAGGCCGCCAAGCTCACCGAATGGCTCGGCCTCGCACTGGATGAACCTGAACTGCTGCGCACTCTCGGAGCTTCCCCGCACCTCGGTGTTCTCATCACCGGCCCGGCCGGAGTAGGCAAAGCGACACTCGCCCGATCGGTACTGTCGTCCCGCAACGTCGTCGAACTCGACGGCCCCGGAGTTGGTGCCACCGAACCGAATACACGCCTCGCGCGCATCGTCGACGCCGTAGCCGCAGTACGCGGCGGCGGAGTCTTGTTGATCAGCGACATCGACGCACTACTGCCCTCGACGCCGGAACCTGTGTCCGCGTTGATCCTCGAACAACTGCGTAACGCCGTGTCCACCCCGGGAGTGGCATTTGTCGCCACGTCCGCACATCCCGAAAGCGTCGACGCACGCCTGCGCGGCCAAGATCTGTGCGACCGCGAACTGTCCCTGACACTGCCCGACGGCGCCACCCGCCGGGCCCTCCTCGAACTGCTCCTTCGCAGAGTCCCCACCGGCACACTCGAACTGGACGCCATCGCCTCCCGTGCCCCCGGTTTTGTGGTCGCCGATCTAGCGGCACTGTGCCGCGAAGCCGCACTGCGCGCCGCAACCCGCGCATCCAAGTCGGGTGAGGCCCCCGAAATCACGCAAGACGATCTTGTGGGTGCACTCGAAGTGATTCGGCCCCTGTCCCGTTCGAGTACCGAAGAACTCTCCATCGGCAGCGTCACTCTCGACGACGTCGGCGACATGGTCGAAACCAAACAGGCACTCACCGAAGCGGTGCTGTGGCCGCTGCAGCACCCCGATTCCTTTGCCCGCCTGGGCGTCGACCCGCCCCGAGGCGTCCTCCTCTACGGCCCGCCCGGCTGCGGAAAAACGTATCTTGTTCGCGCCCTTGCCAGCTCGGGCCACCTCAGCGTTCACGCCGTCAAAGGCGCAGAGCTCATGGACAAATGGGTCGGCGCTTCGGAAAAAGCGGTGCGCGAATTGTTCCAGCGCGCCCGCGACTCCGCGCCCTCCCTCATCTTCCTCGACGAAATCGACGCCCTCGCACCGCGTCGCGGGCAGAGCTCCGACTCCGGCGTATCGGATCGCGTCGTCGCAGCGTTGCTGACCGAAATGGACGGCGTCGAACCGCTGCGTGATGTTGTGGTGTTGGGCGCCACCAACCGCCCCGATCTGATCGACCCCGCACTCCTACGTCCGGGCAGACTGGAACGCCTCGTGTTCGTGCCGCCGCCGGATGCCGAGGCCCGCAAGGCAATTCTGCGAGCATCCGGAAAATCCGTACCGCTCGCCGAGGATGTCGACTTGGACGCCCTGGCCGTCGATCTCGAGGGCTACTCCGCTGCAGACTGCTCGGCACTGTTGCGCGAAGCAGCGCTCACCGCCATGCGTCGGGACATGGAAGCTGCCGACGTGAGCGCAGAGGATGTAGCGACAGCACGCAAAACCGTAAGGCCCTCACTCGATCCCGAGCAGGTGGCACATCTCCAGGCATATGCGGACAACCGGTAAGGACTGAAATATGAATGCGGATCTGGTGCTGTTCGGCGACGTCGTCACGATGCACGACGCGCTCCCCCGCACGGAAGGCCTGGCCGTCACTGACGGGCGCATCACGGCGGTGGGATCGCGAGCTGAACTCGACGTGTTGATCGGGGCCGGAACCCGAGTCGTGGACGTCGGAAGTGCTTGCATCCTTCCCGGATTCATCGAACCGCACGGGCATCCACTGGAAGAAGCAATCGTGCTGGGCCCGGCCGTCGTGGACATCCGGCCGGTCACGATCGCCGACGCCGACACTGTTGTTGCCGCCATTGTCGAAACCATTTCTGATCGTGGCGCTGCCGGCGCTTTCCTGAACGGCTGGGATCCGTTGCTACAGAAGGGCCTACCCGAGCCCACACTGAAGTGGCTCGACACCACCGCACCTGATTACCCACTCGTGATCCTGCACAATTCCGGCCACGTCGCCTACTTCAATACCGCTGCCGCAGAGCAGGCTGGAATTACCCGGGACACACCAGATCCCTTCGGCGGATCGTACGGCCACGACGCGTCGGGCGCTCTGGACGGCGCAGCCTACGAAACTCCCGCAGTGTTCACTGTTGCCGGACACGCCATGACCATCGGAGACGATTTCCCAGCGCTGTTGGCCGCTGAGTGCGCGCGCCTGAATGCTGCGGGAATCACCACCGTCGCGGAAATGTCGTTCGATCCACGAATGCGACCGGCGCTCAACACAATGTCCGACGCCGGTGTACTCACCACGAGGTTCCGCCTCTACGAAATGTCGACACCTGCCCGCACAACCGACGCCGCACCCGGCGACGGCAACGACCTGGTCCGGCAAATCGGAATCAAGGTGTGGTCCGACGGTTCGCCGTGGGTAGGCAACATCGCCACCAGCTTCCCGTACCTGGACACCGAGGCAACCCGCGGACTCGGAATCGCCTGCACCCACGGCCATGCCAACTACACCGGCGAGCAGATCCACGACATCAGTGCCGCCTACTTCGACAAGGGTTGGCAGATTGCCTGCCACGCTCATGGCGACGACGCAATCACGATGGTCCTCGACGCGTGGGAACAACTGCTGCAAGAGTACCCACGCGACGACCACCGCCTGCGGCTCGAACACGTCGGAGCGATGCGTGCGGACCAGTTCCAGCGGGCCGCAGACCTGGGAGTCACCGTCAGCATCTTCATCGACCACCTGCACTACTGGGGTGACGTACTAGTCGACGACCTCTTCGGACCCGAACACGGCAGTGTCTGGGCCGCAGCAGGTTCCGCACTTTCCGCCGGTCAACGCTTCACCTTCCACAACGACGGCCCGGTCACTCCCGCCAACCCCTTGCGGAACATGCAGGACGCCGTCACCAGACTCGCACCCAGCGGCCGCGTCGTAGCACCGGAGGAACGGATCCCGGTGGATGCTGCGCTGCGCGCTCATACCGTCAACGCTGCCTGGCAACTCTTCAGCGAGGAGAACATCGGCGCGATCTTCCCCGGCGCCTATGCGGATCTGGTTGTCCTGTCGGCAAATCCCCTCGACACGGAACCCACCTCGTTGTCCGACCTGAAGATCCTTGCCACGGTGCTGGAAGGGCGGACTGTGTACGGAGAGTTGAGCGCCGTCGGCTAGCTGGCACCCTTTGTGCACAGTGAGCACCCCTTTCAGCAGGCGGGAAAGGGTGCTCACTGCACAAAACCTGTGCTCACTTCGGGGAACTGTCAGGCGCCGCGGCCACGCTCGAACGCCGCCGTGATCCGGCCCGCCACCAACGACGGCGTCGACAAGTCCGCCCACGTCCACCGCGCAACCTGCCAGCCCGCTTCGCGCAATCGATCCTCGCGAAGCTTCTCCTCCCACAGAACATCCTCGGCAGAGCGGCCCGCGGGCACCAGCCGGCCGTACTTGACGCGACCGTCGAACTCCCCGACAGTGCGGTGCTCCCGCCACAGAAAGTCGACTCTCGCATTGCCGAGTTGTACCTGCGGCTGCGGGATCGGAAGTCGCTCGCGGACGAAGAGCGCCAGGCTCCGAGACTCGCCGACGCTTTCGATACGTGCATCCATCGAGCTCACCGCCTGCAATGCGTGGCGGTGCGACGGGTGCTGCGGCACGCGGGACAAACTGCCCTTGATTTCGTCGATCCCCACCGGCGTGCGGTGCAGCGCAGAATTGCCCGCTACCAGCGCCTGCTCAAAGGGCAGCGAACGCGCAAGATCCACCACGGTGCGCGCTGGAGTCGTGACTGCAAGGCCGTCGACAGTAGTCACTTCGTAGTCTGTGAACTGCGCCGAATGCACGTGCCTGTCCGTGGACTGCCGGCTGCCCCCACGACGGTTCCGGCTGAGATGCACACGATCGAGCGGCGTGTTCCAGAGCTCGAATCCGTGGATCACAGCAGCCGACGCGTGGCTGACGATTGAGTCAGCGTGGGCAGCATTCGCCACGGCACGAATACGTACACGATGCCGCTCATGCGCTGCCAGATCGGACAGTTGAGCCGTCGATACGTAGGCGCCGCGATGGATTCGGGTCCACTCGCCGTTTGAGCAGGTCCTGCGGATCTCGGCGTCGGTGCCCCCGGTAGCGAGGTGCTCAGGCCTGCGGATGATGTGCGGTTGTTCCCCCATGACCAGTGATCCTCGCGCATCCCGGCAGTCGAAAGCGGACACGATTCGGATCTGTGGATAACTCTCGAAGTGAGCACCGTTTATGCACAGTGAGCACCGGTTTCAGCACCCTGGAAAGAGTGCCTACTACACAGAAACGGTGCCAGCTTCCGAACGGCCGCGCAGCACACCACAGCCAACACCACGAAAACCACAGCGCCCATTCGACGACACCGAAGCGAGCACCCTCTGTGCACAGTGGGCACCCCTTTCAGCACGCTGGAAAGGGTGCCCACTACACAGAAACGGTGCCAACTTCAGCAAAGCACCCTTACCAGCGGTTCCGAACTTCCTCCGCAAACCCAAGGAGATCATGAACCGCGACAGTGCTTCCATCGTCGAGAACAACAGTGCCGGAGAACTTTCCGAAGACCTGGTGCTGGATCGATCGCAGTACACCGACATTGAACGTCGCGGCTCGGTCGATGATCGGCTCGAACTTCATCTCGAAGCGGCCGTCGTTGCTCGTGAACTTCCACGGTGCGCCGTCGTAGGTTCCCGTTGGAAGCTCAAACTCGAGCCGATCCAGTTTGTGCGCAACACCATTCACAAAAACGATGTTCTCGCTGGCCGCTGAGGTATCACCGAATCCGTAGCCGATGTTGAAGCCGAACCGCTCTCCGTTCACCAACCCCGATGCCGAACCCCAGTACCAGGTGTTGTCATACGTCCAGACACCCCGGCCCCAATCCAGCACTCCGAAAGCATCTTCCGGAGCAAACGCAAATTCCTGCCCACCAACCCGAACAGTGCCGCGGGCGGGCAAGCAGTTGATCTTCTGGTTGTAGTAGAACGACCGGGGAGCCTTCGGGAACGGCGTCGCGATCACCATGCGATCGTCAGCCGGACTCTGCAGAAACAGGTCGGCCGAGAATCCCTTCCCGCCGTCAAATGCCGGGTAGTCGACAACCACACGGCGCCCACCATCCACATGCCGAAACTCGAAGCGCGCCTTACCCTTCGATACAACAACATCACCGGAATCAGCACTGCCGGGCAGACCCAGCTTGCCCATCGGAAACGGCAGCATCACGCTTTCCGTGACCTCGTGCGGCGTCGCAAAGTCTAGCCACGACACACCGAGCAAGCCCATGTAACCGTTGTCCGCGACAGTCAACGCGATGCCGTAATCCGGTGTGAGCACGCAGTAGTAATCCCACTCTTTGAGGCGGAACTTGGGTGCCTGCACGGCTGAACGCTGATACTTCCGAATCTCCGAGGGCGCCCAGCCCGCCTCCACGAGATGCCCGCGAGCATCAAGAAGCGGGCCGGGCGTCAGAACCTGATTGCTCAAGCCCAGCGTCCCAGAATCTCGGTGGCGCGATTCGACAGCGCCATCTGGAAGAACGGACCGAAACTCACACGGGCCACTCCGAGCGGCCCGAAACTGGCCGGGTCATCCTGATCCGGGATACCGATTGCGTTGACCGGCAACGGAAGTTCCGACGTCAGACGAAGCTGAGTAGCGTCGTCGTGCCGTCCGACGGGATACAGAACATCAGCGCCCGCATCAGCCGCCAACTTGAGGCGTGCAATTGCGCGGTCTACCCGATCGGACTCGTCGCCCACCTGCTTCACAAACAAATCGGTACGCGCATTGACAACGACGTGCACGCCGGCGGCGTCGGCGGCCGTGCGAAGCCCACCCACAAAATCGGCATGCTCCTGCGCCTCACGCAACCGCCCGCCCTCGCTGTGCACGGTGTCCTCGATATTGAGGCCGACAGCACCGGCGTCGAGCAAGCCTTCGATCAGAACAGCGGGCTCGAGCCCGTAACCACTCTCGATGTCCACCGAGACGGGAGCGTCGACGGCGCCGGTGATCTGCTTGATTCGACGCACCAACTCGCCGAACGTGATGCCCTCATTGTCAGGCTTGCCGATGGAATCGGAAACCGGATGGCTGCCGACGGTCAGGGCTGCAAAACCCGCAGCCACCGCAAGATTCGCCGACCACGCGTCCCACACCGTGGGGAGGATTACTGGATTGCCGGGCTGATGCAATGCCAGCAGAGCAGTGGCTTTCTCGTTGATCGACGTCATGCGGTGGCTCCTGAAAGTAGGCGACAAGTACCCCTACTGTGCGCCTTTTTGGTAGCGCTGGCTACCAGAAAGGCGCACAGGGTGTAGCCCCTAGTGAGCTACCGGGCAGCCGGAGCCCTCCGCGCCGCCCTTGTAATCCACCTGAAATTCCTTGATGCCGTTGATCCAGCCGGAACGCAGTCGACGCGGGTCACCGAGCTTGGTGATGTCCGGCATGTTGTCGGCAATCGCGTTGAACATGAGGTCGATTTCCATGCGCGCAAGGTTGGCACCGATGCAGAAGTGCGCGCCCGTGCCGCCGAAACCCAAGTGAGGATTGGGGTTACGGGTGATATCGAAGGTCATCGGGTTCTCGAAGACCTCCTCGTCGAAGTTGGCCGAGCTGTAAAGCATGACAACGCGCTGACCCTTCTTGATCGAGACGCCGGCCAGTTCGGTGTCTTCGAGGGCGGTGCGCTGGAACGCGGTGACCGGAGTTGCCCAACGGACGATCTCGTCGGCCGTCGTCTTGGGACGCTCCTTCTTGTACAGCTCCCACTGCTCGGGGTTTTCGAGGAAAGCGATCATGCCGTGGGTAATGGCATTGCGCGTCGTCTCGTTGCCGGCAACCGCGAGGGTCAGTACGAAGAATCCGAAGTCTTCGGGAAGGAGAGATTCGCCGTCGATGTCGGACTGAACGAGAGTCGTGACGATGTCGTCGGCCGGGCAGCTACGACGCGCATCTGCCATTTGGTACGCGTATCCGAGCACCTCGATGGACGAGGCTGCCGGATCACCCACATACTCCGGATCGTCGTAGCCCATCATCTCGTTGGACCACTTGAAGAGCTTCTCGCGATCCTCCTGCGGAACGCCGAGCAAGTCGGCAATCGCCTGCAGTGGCAGCTCACTGGCCACCTGCTTCACAAAATCGCCGGGGCCTTCAGCGATGGCGGTTTCGACGATATTGCGTGCCCGACGGTCCAATTCGTCGCGCATGCCGTTGATCGAGCGCGGCGTGAACAGCTTGGAGATCAGCTTGCGCTGTTTGGTGTGCTCGGGGGCATCCTTGTTGATCAGGCTCGCGCGCTGCATCTCGACAGCTTCACGTGGCATGTCATCGGTGAAGCGCGGGATTGCGGTGTTCTCCCAGCTCGAGAAGACGTCACTGCGCTGGCTGACCTCTTTGACGTCTTCGTGACGTGAGACCACCCAGTAGCCATCATCCTGGAATCCGCCGACGGTAGGCGGCTGCTCACACCACCAGATGGGTGCGCTGCGACGCAGTTCCGCAAACTCTTCGAACGGAACGCGGTCGGCGAGGATGTCGGGGTCGGTGACGTCGAATCCGACCGGCAGATTGGGTGTGCGAGTTGTGTCCGAGATGGTCATAGCATCCTCTGATCGGTCGGTTTGTGTCCTGCACCACAGAGTAGCTTTCACTGACGCGCTGTCAAGTAAAAGACGGTAAGTCTCGCCGAACTACCCCAACCGACACCTCATCGCCGTAAGATTCCGCTAATGACCAACACTGCGGCCAAGCCGACTCTGCGCGAGAAGCAGAAGCAGCAAACACGCGCAGACCTCGTAGAAGCTGCCGACGCACTCTTCACCGAACGCGGCTACGCGGCCGTCACAGTGGAGGACATCGTCGGCCGGGTCGGGTGCAGCCGAGCCACCTTCTACCTGCACTTCCCCGGCAAACTCGACATCCTTAAAGCCCTCGGATCGAATACCGTCATGTCCAGCACGCTCGCGATTTTCACCGACCTGGACCGCGTTCTCGAATCCGGTTCACGCGACGAATTCGCCGGATGGATCAACCGCGCCCTCGACTGGTGCCGCGATCACCACCACCTGATGCGCGCCTGGGACGAGGCCATGGTTCTCGAACCCGAATTTCGAGCCCTCGCCCGCGCCGGCATCTCAGCCCTGCCCAATGCGATGACGTCGTACCTCGCTCGCTGGCCCGAAGAACGACGCGACGAAGCAAAACTTCGAGTTGAACTGCTACTCACCCAGATCGAGCGTTTCTTCATCCGCTGGGCTGAGCAGGGCGCAATCACGGCCGGCGCCGACGCGGCTGCCGACGTCCTGACCGACATCTGGTTCCCCGCCCTGACACCCCCAGTCTGAGCCCGAACCCGCGATAGGTTGGTCTGATGCCAGTCGACCTACGAGCGATCCTCACCACCCTTGCTGCACTAGCGTCCGGGGCCCTTGCCGCGCTAGCCCTGACCAATCCGCCGCTACAAGAGTGGGCGATCGAAGCCTCGCAGTCCGAAATCGACCGGTGGGTCAGCAGTGGGCCGACCTCCGTCGCATTGGGCGCCGTCGTTGCAGTCGTGGCGTGCGCGTTGTCCCAGCGACGCGGTTCCCGCCGTGCGGGATGGATCGCCGTCGCAGTCGCCACGGGCATCATGGCTTTGATCCGGCTCGCGGTCCCCGAAGTCGCGTCACTCGACCTGCTGATCGCCTTCCTCGTGATCAAAAGCATTGCGGCAGGCGTGATTCTAGGTTGCGCCGTCGCTGCGAGCTGGGACCGAATCGCGTCGAAAAATGCTCTGTTACTGGGTGTGATCGCCGGATTCCTGACCGCGAGAGCCTTTGCCTCCGCGACCGGACGGATGAGCACCTCCGCCGTCGGCGAGCCCGCGTGGCTGCTACTCGGAGCAACTTTCGTTGCCGCAATCGCTTGTGCCGCAACGGCGCAGGCCGAATTCCGGATCAGGCGTCCCGACGTCGGCGAGATCCGAATCGCCCTTGTTGCCATCACCGCTCTGGCGATCGGGCACCGCATACTCGGATCAGTCATCGACCGCCAGCAATACGCAAGCGAAGGCACCGCGTGGGTCGTCATGGTCCTGTGCGCCGCAGCAGCGTTGTGGCTCACGGCGGTAGCGGCCCGCCGCCTCGGCGACGATTCCGGTGCCGGCGGCACATTCCTCTGGGCTGCAACGGCACTCGCGGCCGCATCGGCTCCGACTTTGGTGACAGTCACCAGTGTGTCCGGCAGCTGGGGCCAACTGGAATCACCCTGGGCGATCGTGCTCATTGCCGGTGTGGCCGTCGCCGTGGGCTTGCGGTTGAGCGCCCGCATTCCACGCATCGTCCCCTTGATCGTCCTCGCTGCAGTACCGCTGTCGGAACTTCTCCCTTTCACCGCAGCACACGGCACGATCGGACTAGCCGTCAAAATCGCCGCCCTCGGATTTGGCGGAGCCTTGTTGCTGGGCGCCCTCGCACCGGGCAGCCTCGTCGACGCCACCCTGGGCCTCACCATTCCCTTTGCCGCGATGACCTTCTCTTCGATCGCGATCCTCACCGATCTACTCTCGTCGGCACCTACCCGGGTGAACTTCAGCTATGTGGGAGAACCGACAGCGTTCACCTCAATCCCCGTCGACTACTTCACGGCCCAGACAATCGCCACAGCACTCCTGTTCACTGCAATTGTCACGGTGTGCGCAATTCCCGTCACCCGACTGAGACATTCAAATCCGGCGTAACGGGTGCCCGATTGACTACCGTGGAGCAGTGCACGCCGACATGAGGACGCTTCGCATCGCGCTCAGCGGTGTCACGGCGTTTGTTGTCACCGTCGTCGTACTCGCACCGTTTGTGAGCAGTTCGCGCACGTCGATGTCGTCCGGGGACAGATTTTGGTCGATCGGCACGATTGCCACGGGAGTGCTGGCAGTAGTCGCGGTCGGTGCAGCGTCGGCGCTGGTTCGCTCACGGACCCGTACCGCTGCGCTGGTCGCTCTCGGCGGGATGCTCCTCGAACTGCCGGGGTTGCACAACCAATCTTTCGAAGCATTCGCTCCCGTCGCGGCGGGCATCACGCTGGGTGCAATCACGTCAACGCTACCGAGACCTCTGCTGGCCAGCAGTGTCGCGGGAGTTGTTGTTGCCGTCTACGTTTCGACGGCAATCCTGGACCCCAACGCTGTTCCCCGTCGGTATGCCGACTACCTGGCGCAAGATGTTTCACAGTTTCAACCACCGCTCATAGCGGCCACACTGACGGCACTAGTCCTGATTGCACTGTCGATTCTGGCCTTCTGGAACCACAACTCGGATAACCGCCACGACCCGGACGCCGACCCGGAGCAGCGGCGAGAACAGATGGCGGTTCGGCCGGTAGTCATCGCGGGCGTATTGACGCTCACCGGACTCATCGTGAATTGGTCGTTCAATGTCACCACCGTGTGGGCTGCACTCCCGGTCCTCGTGGGAGCGCTGGCCGTCACGGTGATTGCGGCTGTGGCGTTGGGAAGTGGGAATCACATCCTGCTTGTCGCGACTGCATCGGCAGCCACCCTTGCGGTGGTGGTCGCGAATCGTCCACCGGAATCGGTGACATTGGCCCAGGAACTCACCGCCGCCCGGGTGGCGACACTCAGCGCGCTCATCGTGGTGGCCGCGGCAATTGCTGCCTTCCGGCCGTCGGCGATCGTCAGCTACGGGTTGCTGTTCACCCTGACTCTGGCCGGCTTCGTCAACTACGCGGCCAGAACCACCAGGTTGAGTGAGTTCATCGTCGACATCGCGGGAGCCGCCGTGGCCTATGCCATAGTCAGTGCGCTGAAGTCGGAACCGCACCGGACCGGAGGCTCGCGCCTTTTGGTGGGACTGGGCGTCATTTTCGGTCCGACTGCCTACGCGCTACTGGTGTATCCCCGATTCTCGTACGGTTCGACCGACTTCACACCGATCGAGGGCGGCACCGTCGTCTCCCGGTTCGAGCCTTCGGGCGATCTTGTCGTTCTCGGATGTGCCGCCCTGGTGATCGTGACTGTCTGCGCGTACACAAGTTACCGACTCCGCAACTTCAGTCGATCAGGTCCATCGACACCAGTCGCTGGAACACTTTGAGTGAACCGGGCGCCACGTCGTCCATCGCCTCGTATTCGGCCAAGGTGAAGTACCGGAATTCTGCGATCTCGCTTGTGGGCCTCGGCTCACCGTCCATCTCGGCGCGGTAGCAACTCATATGCAGTCCGGTATCAATCGAGTGCCCGAATGCATGGGCTTCGAAGACGTCGAGGAACGCAACGGTGCCCGGCACCAGGCCCACATCCAGTTCTTCACGGACCTCACGATGCAGGGCCTGTTCCGGCGTCTCACCCGGATCGATCTTTCCGCCGGCCATATAGAACGCCGTCTTACCGACCGACCTGGTCTGGATCAGTCGACGGTCCCGAATATGAGCGAGTGCAGCGGTCCGAATGATCTGCGTTTTCACCTCGCCCAACTTACGTGTAGCAGCCGCTGTGGTTGTAGCTCGAACCGACTCGCTGCGCAACGAAACCGTTCCGCCCGGTAATATGTGCACGTGGACGAAGTAATTTCGTCTCGAAATACTCGATAGGTTCGATTAGTTCGGACACCCCGCCGCACCAATGACAACACGACGGAGTGCCTTTTGCTCGCTATTCTGCTTGCCCATGCCGTTGCCGCCCTCTTGGCTCCGCTTGTGGTGCGCAGGTTCGGGCGAAACGGTTTCTTTCCACTCGCACTGGTACCGCTGGCCAGCCTCGGCTGGGTCATCGACAAATGGGGCAGCGTCCAAACGCTGCACATCACTTGGGCTCCGGGCCTGTCGATGGACATCGACTTCAGATTCGACGCGCTCTCCGCGATCATGGCCGTCCTGGTCTTGGGCGTCGGCACCCTGATCCTGGTTTACTGCGCACGATATTTCAACGACGACGAACCCCGTCTGGGGATTTTCGCGGCCGAGATGGTTGCCTTCGCCGGCGCGATGTTCGGCCTCGTGACCAGTGACAACATGCTGTTGCTGTATATGTTCTGGGAACTGACCACAGTGCTCTCGTTCCTGTTGGTCGGGCACTACGCCGAGCGCGCCACCAGTCGCCGCGCCGCCACCCAGGCCTTGTTGGTGACCACTGCCGGTGGTCTCGCGATGTTGGTCGGCATGATCATCCTCGGCCAGGTCGGCGGTAGCTACAACCTCTCCGACCTCGTCGCGTCGCCGCCCACGGGCTGGCTTACGTCCGTCGCGATCGTGCTGATCCTGATCGGTGCGTTGTCGAAATCCGCGATCGTGCCCCTGCACTTCTGGCTCCCCGGCGCCATGGCGGCGCCCACCCCGGTCAGCGGTTACCTCCACGCTGCCGCCATGGTCAAGGCCGGTATCTACCTCGTCGCGCGCCTTGCTCCCGGCTATGCCGATTCACCACCGTGGCGGGTCACCATCATCAGCCTCGGGTTGCTGTCGATGATCCTCGCCGGTTGGCGAGCCATGCGTGCCTACGACCTCAAACTCGTACTCGCGTTCGGAACCGTCAGCCAACTCGGATTCATGATGGTGCTGGTCGGAATCGGTACGCGCGACGCGGCCCTCGCCGGTATGACGATGGTGGTTGCGCACGCCATGTTCAAGGCGGCACTCTTCATGGTCGTCGGCATCATCGACCACACCACCGGCACCCGTGACCTGCGCAAACTCGCCCATCTGGGCAAGAAGGCCCCGGCGCTGGCGGTTATCGCCGGCCTAGCTGCGGCGAGTATGGCCGGTCTGCCACCGCTCCTCGGATTTGTCGGTAAGGAAGCCGCACTCGAGTCGGTACTCGAAACCGACGTCCTCGGACACTGGTCGTCGATCGCCGTCATCACCGTCATCGTGGCGGGCTCGATCCTGACCGTCGGCTACAGCCTCCGTTTCATCTGGGGCGCTTTCGGACGTAAGACACTCAAGAATCCCAGCCCGGCCGTCAGCAAGATGCATGCCCCGAGCTGGCTGTTCCTGTTCGCACCGGGCTTGCTCGCAGTCCTCGGTCTGGCCGCCGGAATCCTGTCGCCGCAGCTCGAGAAGCTGCTGACGCCCTACACACAAACCCTCGCAGCCGGCCCGCACGCCGATTACCACCTGGCTCTGTGGCACGGATTCAACACTCCGCTGCTACTTACCTGCGTAGTCATCGCCGGCGGTTTTGCGCTCTACATCGCGCAACGCCAGATCAGCCGCCTGCACTTCGAGCATCCCCCGCTCGGTAACGCCGACCGTATCTACGACGCCACCCTGCGCGGCATGGACACCATCTCCATGCGTCTGACCGGCGCCACGCAGCGTGGTTCGCTCCCCCGGACGCAGTCGACCATCCTTGCGACGCTTGTCATCGTTCCGCTGGTCCTGTTGATCATCGACACTCGCACGGGTGTGGATATGCGGTTGTGGGATTCCCCCATCCAGTTCACGATCGCGCTGATGATGATCGCCGCGGCACTTGCTGCAATCGTCATGCGCAACCGTCTGGCAGCGGTCATCCTCGTCGGCCTCACCGGTTACGGCTGCGGTGTCCTGTTCGCCTTGCACGGTGCCCCGGACCTGGCGCTCACCCAATTTCTGGTCGAGACTCTGACTCTCGTGATCTTCGTGCTGGTACTTCGAAAGTTCCCGGCCGAAGTCGACGAGAGCAAGGCCATCGGGTTCAAACTGCCGCGCGCGATCCTGGCCGTCGCCGTCGGCGCTACCGTCACCACGATTGCCGCCTATGCCGTCAACGCACGCAATACCCGTCCGATCTACGAGCTCCTCCCCGACGCCGCATACACCATCGGTAACGGCAAGAACGTCGTCAACGTCCTCCTCGTGGACATCCGCGCGTGGGACACCCTCGGCGAGATCTCGGTGCTGCTCGTTGCCGCAACCGGCGTCGCCAGCCTCGTGTTCCGCAACCGCCGGTTCGGTATCGCGCCCCGCGTCGCCGACGCCCCGTCGGTGATCGTCGACAAAGCTGCCGCCAACTCCGATACGACGTGGCTGCGCGGCGGCGATCTCATCGACCCGCGCTACCGCTCCCTCGTCCTGGAAGTCACCACCCGTTTGGTCTTCCCCGCGATCATGGTGCTGTCGATCTACTTCTTCTTCTCCGGCCACAATGCACCCGGCGGCGGTTTTGCCGGCGGCCTCACAGCCGGGCTCGCGCTCGTTCTGCGCTACCTCGCCGGTGGCCGTTACGAACTCGGTGAAGCCGTGCCCATCGACGCCGGAAAGATCCTCGGATTGGGCCTCGCGCTCTCGGCCGGTACCGCCATCATCTCGCTGTTCCTCGGCGCCCCGGCCCTCTCGTCGGCGGTCTTCGAGTTCACCCTCCCACTCATCGGCCACGTCAAACTGGTCACCGCACTGTTCTTCGACCTCGGTGTCTACCTCATCGTCGTCGGCCTGGTGCTGGACGTACTCCGAAGTCTCGGCGCCCGCCTCGACGCAGAAATCGAGGTGAAGGCATCGTGAGTGCCAATTTCATAATGCTGGTCCTGGTCGGGGTACTGATCTCGACGGGCGTCTACTTGCTGATCGAACGCAGCATCACCCGAATGTTGTTGGGCCTGCTCCTGTTCGGCAACGGCATCAATCTCCTGATCCTCACCGTCGGCGGCAGTGACGGAAATCCGCCGATCGTGGGCCGTGAATCGGTACACGAGAAAATCGCGGATCCCTTGGCTCAGGGCATGATCCTGACGGCCATCGTCATCACGATGGGCATCGCCGCCTTCGTTCTGGCACTGGCGTACCGATCTTTCAAGATCAACACCGCCGACGCCGTCGAGGACGATCCCGAGGACACCAAGGTCATCAAGCGTCGACTCCCCGCCGACGCCCCCGACCACGACCGTTCCGACGACCCCGTCACCGGCGCCCCCAGCATCGGCGGCGACGCATTCGACAAGGACGGCAACCCTATTCCCCTCGAACAGTTGGTCAACCTCGAGGACATCGAGTGCTACGACGACCTTCACGACGGCGACTTTGAGGACGAACCGGTGCCCGACTGGGCTACCGACCTTGCACGTAAACAGGAATCCGACAAGCGGAAGGGAGGTGCTCGCTCATGACCATTTCGCACAACCTCATGGGAACGCTCGCACCCCTGCCCGTCTTGATTCCGATGCTGGCCGCCGCCGCCACCCTCGTCGTCGGCCGACGCCCACGATTCCAGCGCGTCATCACCCTCATCGCGCTGGTCGCCGTGGTCGCGGTCTCCGGAATGCTGCTCTACCTGGCAGATCGTGACGGCACCACCGCCATCCAGGTGGGCGGCTGGGATTCCCCGATCGGCATCACTCTCGTCGTGGACCGCCTCTCGGCGATGATGCTGGTGGTGTCCTCGATTGTCCTTCTGGCCGTCATGGTCTACGCGATCGGTCAGGGTATCCGCGACGGCAGCGAAGCTCAGCCGGTTTCGATCTTCCTACCGACATATCTAGCGCTGACCGCCGGTATTTCCAACGCCTTCCTCGCCGGCGACCTCTTCAATCTGTACGTCGGTTTCGAGGTTCTGCTGTCGGCAAGCTTCGTGCTGCTCACCTTGGGTGGGAGTGCGGATCGTGTTCGAGCGGGCGTCTCCTACGTCATGGTCTCGATGGTGTCGTCGCTGATCTTCTTGGCCGGCATCGCCTTTGCGTACGCCGCGACGGGCACTCTCAACATGGCCGATATGGCCCTGCGTTTCGACGACATTCCGCCCGGCACCCGGACTGCGATCTTCGGTGTTCTGCTCGTCGCCTTCGGAATCAAGGCCGCAGTCTTCCCACTCTCGGCTTGGCTCCCGGACTCCTATCCGACAGCGCCCGCACCCATCACCGCCGTCTTCGCCGGCCTCCTGACCAAAGTCGGTGTGTACGCGATCATCCGCGCGCACACGCTCCTGTTCCCGCAAGGTGAACTCGACAACGTTCTGATGATCTGTGGTTTGTTGACGATGGTGGTCGGCATCATGGGTGCCATCGCCCAGAGTGATATCAAACGACTCCTGTCATTCACCCTGGTCAGCCACATCGGTTACATGATCTTCGGCATCGCTCTGTCGACATCCGCAGGCCTCTCGGGAGCCATTTACTACGTCGCGCACCACATCATCGTGCAGACGACGCTCTTCCTCGTCGTCGGACTGATCGAACGTCAAGCCGGCAGCTCGTCGCTACGACGCCTCGGCGGATTGGCTGCGGCCAGCCCGATCCTGGCAATCGTGTTCCTGGTTCCCGCCCTCAATCTCGGTGGCATTCCGCCGTTCTCGGGCTTCATCGGCAAGGTCGCACTCCTGCAAGCGGGCACCGCGGATGCCAGCGCACTCGCCTGGGTGCTTGTTGCCGGCGGCACCGTCACCAGCTTGCTGACGCTCTACGCCGTCGCCCGAGTGTGGACCAAAGCGTTCTGGCGCGCCCGCGCCGACGCCCCCGAAGGTGACCTCGCGGATGTCAGTCCGTCGGCACTGATCGACGAATCCGAAGAGGACATCGCCTTCGTCGATCGTGAAGACGTCGGCAAGATTCCCGCTTTCATGCTGATCCCGACAGTCGGGTTGGTAGCCGTCGGACTCGCGCTGACGGTATTCGCGGGCCAGATCATCGACATCAGTGACCGCGCCGCGAAGGATCTACAGGATCGGTCCATCTACATCGAAGCCGTCCTCGGGGACCACCGCCCGATACCGCATTCGGATACCACCGCAGAGGAGCCGCCGCGATGAAACGTGAACTCGTACTCCGCGTCGGAATCTTGGTGTGGCTGACATTCGTGTGGGTTCTGTTGTGGGGCAACATCAGCTACGGCAACATCTTCGGCGGGCTCGTCGTGGGCCTCGTCATCATGGTCCTGCTGCCTCTCCCCCGGGTACCCGTCGAGGGCCGCGTGCATATTCTCTCGATCCTGCGTCTGGCGTGGGTGATCGTCTACTACGCAGCGCTTTCGAGCATCCAGGTTGCGTGGCTGGCGATCAGGCCGTCACCGCCGCCCGTCACCGGTGTCCTGCGGTACCAGCTCGGCATCAAATCCGATCTGGTGCTCACCCTCTGCATCGACGTCCTGAATCTCATCCCCGGAACCATGGTTCTCGAGATCGACCAGAACCGTCGGATCGTCTACGTTCACGTGCTCGATGTCGGCTCGCAGAAATCCGTCAGCGCGTTCTATCGGTCCGTCGAAGATCTCGAGCGCCTGTTCATCGCATCCTTCGAGCGTGATTCCGACTGGCAACCCAGCCCGTGGCACCAACGTGACTACGAATTCGATGCACCCCGAGCGGAGGACCAGTAATGAACGGGTTCATCACCACCACCCTGATCGTCTCCGGGGTGATTCTCGCGATCGCGGCGCTACTGACAACATTCCGGCTGATCGACGGGCCCAGCTCGCTGGACCGGTTGGTCGCGCTGGACACCATCGTCGCCGTCTCGATGTGTGGACTCGCGGTGTGGGCTGCCTACAGCGCCGACACCACCATCATTCCCGCGATCGTCGCCTTGGCCCTCGTCGGATTCATCGGTTCCGTCTCCGTCGCACGTTTCCGGGTGAGTGACCGATGATCGGCAACATACTCGACGTCATCGGGGCCGTCTCGATCTTCCTCGGCGCGCTCCTCGCACTCACCGCAGCGATCGGAATCGTACGATTCCCCGACACACTGCGTCGTATGCACGCGGCTACCAAACCGCAGGTCGTCGGACTGGTCCTCGTTCTGATGGGCGCAGTGTTCCTGCTTCGAGGAAGCGTCGACATCTGGATGCTGATCCTGGTCGGCGTGTTCACGTTGCTGACAGCACCCGTGATTGCCCACAGCGTGGGCCGCGTCGCCTACCGCGAACAGCGCGAGCAGGACGCCGTCATGAAGATCAACGAACTGGAAGACCCGCCGGAGCTTCGGTAGGTGGCAGGACGTCGTCTGCTCGCTCGCCCCACTGCGCCAACGCAGTACCCGGGCGGGCGAAGAACGTCGCGTAGTACGCCACCGACATCAGTACCAGAACAGCGATCAGCAACGGCCCGAACAACTCTGGATACGCTGCCATCTGGACCGACGCAAAGCGGTAGGACAGCAGAAGTCCGACGAGAATCGCGCTGCCGCCGACGATCAACCGGATGCGGAACCAGCCCCAGCCGCGTTCCGGATCATGCAGCGCCGCATCGAGAGTCAGGCACAGAATTGCTCCGGCAATGAGGTCGACGCCGTAGTGGAATCCGAAGCCCAGCGTTGCCGTCAGCGTTGCGAGAAGCCAGAACGTACCCAGGCTTCGCAACCACCACGGACCACGCCGCGAATGGATGAACAGGGCAACTGCCCACGCCGTATGCAGACTCGGCATGCAGTTACGGGGAGCCTGGTCGTCGAAAGGCAACGACGCGGGAGCTGAAAAATCAATGTTCGGAACGATATTCGGCCAGAAATCACCGATCTGGAATCCGAGCCCTCGCGGGCCGAATGCGAACACCGGGCCTACAACGGGAAACAGTATGTAGAAGACCGGGCCGATCAATCCGATGAGCAGGAAAGTGCGCAGCAGATGATGTGACGGCCAACCTTTACGTGCCTGGTAGAGCGCGACCACGATCACGGCGACCGGAAGCTCGACATAGATCCAGTCGAGAGCCGCCGCGCCGACCGGTCCCATCGCGTCGACAACCTGACCCATCACCCACGACGGATTGCCCAGAGCCTGATCGGCCAGGAACACGTACTCGTCCCACACGTCGGTACCGAGCAGGATGGTGATCGAAAGCCACGTTTCGGCGACCTTCGCGGCAATGATCAACAGTGCGCCCAGAGCAACTCCGTGAAGGACCGCGCTACGACGCTCGCCGCTCAACTTCCAGAACGCATAGACAGCAATTGCCGTGAGCACCCAGGTGCCGCCCGTACCCATCGTGAGCGGTCCGCCCGAAAACCAGCGGATGGCACCCACGACAACATCAATGGCGACTGCAGCGGAGACTGCGTAGATACGTTCGCGGTTATTGAGGCCGACCAAGGCGAGCGCCAATCCCACCCACGGCATCGTGGCCGAACGCGGAACCAGGAAGTAGTCACCGAACAGACTTTCCACCGGACCGAGATAGCCCTTGTACGACGCAAACGTCTGCACACCCAGAACCAGCGCGACTACCGCTGCACCGCCGAGAATCAGCAACTTATGAGAATCGACCCATGACGTATCTGGTCCCCCGGCATTATCTGGTCCCTCTGTTGCCCCCGCCCGGGACCCGCGCTCTGTCAACACCGACCAATAGTAAACGGCGAGTGAACCCGACCTGGACAGATGGTCGGTTTGCCCGACTACGACCTACAAAAAATCAGGTGCCGAGTTCCGCGACCAACGCATCGACGACGGCAACCAGATCGCCGCCCGTAGCCTCGGCAACTCGACGTTGACGCTGGTAGGACGCCCCCCGGCGAGGAATCTCCGCGACCGACGCCAACTCGTCGGCGCACCCCAGAGCCACAGCCACCGGGGTGAGATCCTCGAGCAGTCGTTCCAGATCGTCGGTGACCAAGCACTCGTTTGCATCGGAGTCGAGGATGATCTCGGCGTCGAGACCGTACCGGGCCGCCCGCCACTTGTTTTCCTTCACATGCCACGGCTGCATGTTCGGCAACGTCTCACCCGCACTGAGACGACGATCGAGATCCACGATCAGGCAATGCACCAATGCCACCAGCGCGCCCAGTTCCGCACGCGTCGAAACCCCGTCGAACACACGGACTTCGATGGTTCCCCACTTGGGTGCCGGACGAATATCCCAGTGCATCCCACCGATTTTGGTGATCACACCCGTCTTCATCTGGTCGTCGATGAACGACTCGTACTCACTCCAGGTTTCGAACTGATACGGCAACCCGGCCGTCGGCAACTGCTGGAACATCAATGCCCGATTGGACGCATAGCCGGTATCGACGCCCGCCCACATCGGCGACGACGCCGACAGCGCCAACAGATGCGGATACCGCTGCAACAAAGCATTGATGATGGGGAACACACGATCCGCCGAGGACACACCGACATGGACGTGGACACCCCAGATCAACATCTGACGGCCCCACCACTGGGTGCGCTCGATCAGTTCGTCGTAATCGGGGGTGCGGGTGACCAACTGCGTCGACCACTGGGCGAAGGGATGCGTTCCGGCGCAGATCAGCTCGACGCCCAACGGATGGGCGGCCCGACGAAGAAGGTGCAGCGAACTGTCGAGATCGCTCATCGCCTCGCCGACTGTGCCGTGAATACCCGTCACCAACTCGACAGTGTTGCGCAGTAGCTCCTTGGTGATATGCGGCGTCTCGGAGCCTGCAAGCTCCTCGACAGCCGAGAACACCTCAGCTGCTGTATTGGAGAGATCTCTGGTCACACGATCGACCAGCGCGATCTCCCACTCCACGCCCAGTGTCGGACGCGGCGAACCCGGAAATGGAACTACCACGCAGAGAATCCAATCACAGTGTCCGTGAGAACACCCTGCTGGCTACTGCGTGGTAGTTGCCGAAGTGATGCAGAACTCAGAAGTGGAGTCAGCTCTTGCTGATGACACCGCAGGCAACGCGTCCACCGGCGTCACCGGTGTCGAGGGTCTGCTGATCCGGCGCCGCCGCGTAACGCGTCGGGATGTTGCCGAAATTGTCCGGGCCTGCGTGGATCATGACGGACGTACCTCCATTGGCCACCAGCTCCTCGACGGTGAACGCATCGGTGGTCGTGACGAGGGTTGCCGTGCCGTCCTCGAGAACCTGCACCGACGTCAAGTCGCCGCTGGCCGGATGGCCGGTGTGGCCGGCTGCCTGGAAGTGTCCGCCGGCCGAGAGGAAGTTACCCGGCTCGCCGCCACTGGGAGCAACCGAATTGGTCTCGCACTTGGCGATCTGGTGAACGTGGAAGCCGTGGAAGCCCGGGGTCAGACCCTTGGCATCCAGCGAAACCTTGACGTCACTACCGTCCTGAGTGAACGTGACCGTGCCGACCTTGGCACCGTCGGTTCCGTTCAGGCTGGCGGTGACCGTTTCCACGGAAGTACCGGCGTGGGCGGTCGACGTCGGAGTACCGTGACCGGCGCTCTCGTGCGCACTGGGATCAGCGGCACCCGTCCACACAGGAGGAGTCGTGCCGGGGACGCTGCTGGGCTCTTCGTTGTTGCTGCAGGCAGTCAAGCCGAAAGCGGCGAGTGCGACTACGGGGGCAACGACGCGCCAAGACATACGCCGGGTGCTGCTGGGGGCCATCGAACCGCTCCTTTGAGGTGGCGAGGAAGTGCATCTGATCATAACGGCGTGAGTAGTACACGAACCCGATGGGTCGCGCAGCGGCGCTTGTGTCGCCGGCGGCGCCTTCCGACGAGTCAGTTTGTCGTCACGATGACGATCACGCCGGGGGACGCATTGGCGATACCCGCGAATCGCGGCTCAGCCGTGACACCCAGCTCAGCGGCGATCTGCTGCGCAGCTGCCTTCTCCGTTGCGGAAGTCCCGTAGAACACCGTGGTGGTGCTCACCGTGCCTTCGCTGTAGTTACCCGTCTCCTCGACGTTCCAACCAGCGGCAGTCAGTTCTTCGGCAGTCCCGGCGGCCAGACCGGATACGGTGCTGTTGTTGAGTACCCGAACATTCACGGTCGACGGATCGATGCTCGTCGACGCGCTTGCCGACGTGCTTGTCGCGGTAGCGGACGGGCGTGTAGTGGTGGTTTTCTCGGAGTCCGTGTCGGTTGCTGCGGCCGGAGCCGTGGTCACGGGGGCAGCTGTGGTTGTCTTCACTGCGGCAGTGGACGTCTCGGTCTGCTCGGTCGCGGTGGTCTCGTCGGAATCGGATCCGCCGAGTGAAGCAGCACCGAGCCCGACGAACACGATCGCCAGAGCGATCAACACCATGGCAATAGCGCGTAGTGGTGGTCCGGACGGCTGCTCTTTCGGGGTACTCACGATGTCGACCCTATCGCCAGTGCGAGGTTAGACGGTTCAGGTGACGTCGAAACCGAGTCGACGAGCCGCCCGAGCCTTCTGCCGACTGGCCCTGAGCCTGCGCAAACGCTTGACCAGCATCGGATCGGCTGCCAATGATTCGGGGCGATCAACGAGCGCGTTCAGGACCTGGTAATACCGAGTTGCCGACATGTCGAACAACTCCTTGATGGCCTCTTCCTTCGCGCCGGCGTACTTCCACCATTGGCGCTCGAAGGAGAGGATGTCGTGTTCCCGCCGGGTCAGACCGTCGTTGCCGATCTCGTGAATCCCCGCTGCAGTGTCAGCACTGTCGACTCCAGCGCCTTCGGACTGGTCCCGACTACGCGCAATTGCGCCGTCCATGTCACTCCTCGACTTCTGTCCTCGCTTGGTGTTCCAACGCTCGGTGTTCAAACCGACGGCGAGACGAGCAAGTCCCCCCGGTAACCACTTTTCCCCTGGGCCGCAAGGGCCCGTCGACCAACGAATCACACCGTTGTTCTTCACCGACCATTGAACCATGACCTACAGGACGGGCCGCGAAAACCGCGAAGGCGCGCCGCACTATCCTTGTACCCATGGCTATCCTCCCCATCCGAATCGTCGGCGACCCTGTACTGCACGAGCCGACCAAACCTGTCACTCAATCTCCGGCGGAAATCGCCGAACTGATTGCGGACATGTACGAAACGATGGACGTCGCTAACGGTGTCGGCCTGGCAGCGAATCAGGTCGGTGTTTCGCTTCGCATATTCGTCTACGACTGCCCCGGTGATGATCGTACCGACACCCGCCGACGCGGAGTTGTCGTCAACCCGGTGCTCGAAACATCGGAAATTCCGCAGACGATGCCAGATCCGGAGGAAGATTTCGAAGGTTGCCTCTCCGTCCCGGGTGAGCAGTTCCCGACGGGCCGCGCCGACTGGGCCAAGGTCACGGGCACCGATGCCGACGGCAATCCCATCGAAATCGAAGGCACCGGCTTCTTTGCCCGCATGCTTCAGCATGAGGTCGGTCACCTCGACGGGTTCCTCTACACCGACGTCCTGATCGGCCGAAACGCGCGCGCCGCCAAGAAAGCCATCAAGCAGTCCGGCTGGGGCAAGCCCGGTCAGACCTGGACTCCGGGCAGCGTCGACGACCCGTTCGGTCACGACGATGACGACGAGTACGAAGACTAGAGATTGACCATTTCGATCGGTAGCCGGGTGGTGCTGCGATACAAGCTCCCACCCGGCTATTCGCATCCGATGACGGATGTGATCGGCGTGCTCGAATCGACCGACCCGATCACCGTGCGCCGCAGCGACGGGCGCGTCGTCACTGTTTCAGCCGATCAGGTGATTGCGCTCAAAGTGCTTGCTGCGCGCCCCATTCGAATCGGTGACATCCGCAACCTCGAAGTCGCCGCAGCCGCCGGTTCGCGGGGCGTCGAGCAGGCCCGAATCGACGGCTGGTTGCTGCGGGTGGGGCACTCCCCCGGTTCCACGGACTCGGCGATTCCACTCGGCGATCCTGGTAACACCGCATCGAGAACCGTCGAGACACTCACAAGTATTCGCACCTGGTTCGCCGATCGAGGACGTCCGACAACACTGCTGCTACCCGACCGCCTCGGAACTGCTCCCCCCACTTGGCTTTCCGGCGGCGAAGGCATCATGTTCGCTGCGGACCTCGACAATCTGGCGCCGACGCCGGGTTCTCCGACGACCACCCTCGACGTGACATCTGATCCGATAGCCGCCGTCGCCCACGGGGTTGTCGGAAGCGTCGACACGATGGTTCTGGCAACGGGGCGAGCGGCGGTCACCGATGCGCCGGACAACCGTCGCTGGGTCGGACTGACTGACATCGACGTAGCCGGCCAGCACCGCCGCCACGGAATCGGCGCTCTGATCTGCACGGATCTGATCGCGTGGGGACGCACGCTGGGCGCGACCCACGCGTATGTCGCGGTTCCGGAGAACAACGTCGCCGCCCTTGCGACGGCCCACGCCCTCGGCTTCGTCGAACATCATCGCTACCGGTACGCCACAGCGTCGGTCGGTGCCTGAAGAAAAGTCGGTGGCTGACGCTAGGCTTGCCGCGTGCGCATAGCTACCTGGAACGTCAACTCCGTCCGTGCCCGTACCGACCGGATCATCGATTGGCTCGAACGATCCGACGTCGATGTCCTGGCAATGCAGGAAACCAAGTGCAAGGACGCACAGTTTCCGTTCGAGCGTTTCAAGGAAATCGGTTACGAGGTCGCCCACGTCGGACTCAGTCAGTGGAACGGCGTCGCGATCGCGTCACGCGTCGGCCTCGAAGACGTGCAGATCGGCTTCGAAGATCAGCCGGGCTTCACCAAGGACCCCGAGGCGGAGCAGATACGCGAGGCTCGCGCTATCGGCGCGACGTGCGGCGGAGTTCGGGTGTGGAGCCTGTACGTCCCCAACGGACGTGAACTCGATGATCCGCACTACGAGTACAAGTTGAATTGGCTCGCGAAACTTCGTGACGACGCCGAAGGCTGGCTGAAGAAGAACCCGGACCAGCAGATCGCTCTCGTCGGCGACTGGAACGTCGCGCCCACCGACGAGGACATCTGGGATCCCGCCGTCTTCGAAGGCAAGACGCACACGTCGCCGGCCGAACGTGCGGCGTTCGACGCATTCATCACGTCCGGTTTCGCCGACGTCGTCCGACCCCACACACCGGGTCCCGGCGTGTACACGTACTGGGACTACACGCAGCTCCGCTTCCCCAAGAAGCAGGGAATGCGTATCGATTTCATTCTCGGTTCGCCGGCCTTCGCAGCGCGAGTCGAATCGGCTGAGATTGATCGAGAAGAGCGAAAAGGCAAGGGCGCCAGCGATCACGCTCCCGTGATCGTCACCCTCGGAGCTTAAGCAGCTCAGTCCTCGGCGAGCAGATCCAAATATTCGGGATGCTCGCCGAGGTACCGCTGCACGTAGGTGCAGACGGGACGCACCGACCACTCACGTTCACGGGCGCAGTCCATCGCGAACTGAACCAGTACCCCGGCCATGCCCTGGCCGCCGTATTCTTCCTTGACGACGGTGTGCATGTACGCAACCACGTCACCCGCGGCAGCGCCGCAACCCATGATCTCGTCTTCGTCGCGGTAACCGAGGATGCCGACGAGTTCGTCGCCCACGAGCAGTTCGAACCGTTCGTGTGAATCGTTGTCGACCAGCGTGAAGGCGGACGCCTGCTCGGTGCTGTTGTTCTGCACGGTGTCGTTCATGGCGGGAACCTCCACTGCGCTGCAAATGGTACTCAAACTGTGATCCATGCCACTCATAGAAACAGTTACCGACGACGCTGTCCTGGCTTCACCCAATTTTTGCACCGACAGAGACACGACCGCAATCGGAGCGAGACCTGATCGGTAGGCTCAGCACTGTGAAACTGCTGCCTCTGACACCCTCCGGACAGACTCCGATTCGTGCCCTCACCATTGCCGGAACCGATTCCGGCGGAGGCGCAGGAATTCAAGCCGACTCCCGGACCATGGCAATGTGCGGAGTTCACGCCTGCGTCGCCGTCGCGGCCGTCACCGTGCAGAATTCGGTGGGTGTGAGCGGATTCCACGAGATCCCCCCGCAGATCGTCGCCGACCAGGTTCGGACCGTCGTATCCGACATCGGTATCGGCGCCGCCAAGACCGGCATGCTGGCATCCACGGCAATCATCGAAGCCGTCGCCGCCGTCGCCGCCGAGGTCGGAATCGGGCGAGATCGGGCCATTCCCCTGGTTGTCGACCCGGTCTGCGCGTCGATGCACGGCGATCCACTCCTCCACGAGGAAGCACTGGATGCCGTCCGCAACATCCTCATTCCGGCGGCAACGGTCGTGACACCGAACCTCGACGAAATCCGCCTGATCACAGGAATCGAAGTGATCGACGACGCGACAGCCCGCCGCGCAGCCGAAGCCCTTCACGCCTTGGGCGCCCAGTGGTCAATCGTCAAGGGTGGACATCTGCGTACCTCCGAAGCCAGTACCGACTTGCTGTTCGACGGAGACACCTTCCTCGAATTCAGCAGCGCACGCATCAAGACCGGCAACGATCACGGTGGCGGCGACACCCTCGCGGCAGCCATCACTTGTGCACTGGCACATGGCTATTCGGTTCCCGACGCCGTCGCCTTCGGCAAGGAGTGGGTCACCAAATGCCTCGAAGCTTCCTACGATCTCGGAGCCGGACACGGCCCCGTGTCACCGCTGTGGAGACTTCAGGTCTAGTCGCGCCACACTCGCCAGATCCCCAGATCCTGGGGAACACCGTTGGGCGTCGTCGCAAAGAACCCACGGCGCCACGGCCGGATCGCCAGATCCAGTTCGTCGAGAGTTCCCGGTTCGAGTTCTTCGAGGGTGGCGGCGGACATCATGACATTGCCGTCGCCTCCCAGACCCATCATCCGGGCGGCGATGGTCACGTCCACTCCTAGCCAGTCGTCGCCCATCTGCCGCGGTGTGCCGGTGTGCAGGCCGACGCGCATGCGCGGCCGGTAACCGTTGAGGTTGACCTCGGCAAGAGCGTCCTGCGCTGCGAACACGGCAGCCAGAGCCGCATCGGGCCGGTTGAACACTGCCATCAACCCGTCGCCCATTCGTTTGACGACCTGACCGTAATTCTCGACGATCGGGGTTTCGACGGCCTTCGCAACGGTTCGCAGAAGGACGAGGGTCGCTTCGTCGCCCGCCTCGAGCGACCAGGTGGAGAAGCCGACGAGGTCTGTGAAGACGATGGTCAATTCCTGATCGCCACGTCCGCGGCCCATCTTTTCGAGGGCGGCCTGCCAAACCTGCAGGGCTCCCAAGCTCACTTCCCGGGTGGCGGCCGGTTTGTGATCGAGAAATCGGTCTGCGACGCGGGCGACCGCCCGTGCACCGCCGGGGCCGGACAACGAGAGTGGATCACCGAAGCCCGGGTCGCCCGGGAGCGCCCGCCGCAACCGTCGTAAGGCCTCGATGAGCTGCTGATGCCCGTTCAGATCCGACGCCGTGGCCAGCATCGTTCCGATCACCGAACTGACGCCGGGAGAAGCGGTATTCACCACTTCGCCTGGGGCCTCACTCGGGTTTCGGTCACTCATTACTCGAGAGTAACCCAGAGTTACAGGCAGCGCGTTGCAGCAAAGTGAACATCACTCGACGCTAGTTCGCACTGTTCTGCGCATACGTCGCCGTTCCGAACGCGACTGCTGAGGAGTTCACGGCGAGGGCGTCCCGATCGATATTGCCGAGCGTATCGAGGGCGGTGTGATAGTTCGGGTCGAACATCGCCTCGGCGTCCCCTCCCCATTGCTGTGCTTGCGCAACGGTTTTCCGTTCTTCTGCACCACTGAACACACCACCGGCCGGTATTCCGGCGTCGATGAACGGTCCGTAGTCGGACCGGCCGTCGAAGTCGGTTCCCTCGGCTGCAATTCCTCGGCTGGAAAAAAATTCAGCGAAGGTACGTTCGATACCGGCCGAACCTTCCGGACCGGGACCTTCGCCCACGTTGTCGGAGTTGTCACCGTCGTAAACCAGGTATCCGGGATTGGGTGAGCCGATCATGTCGAAGTTCAGATACAACGCGATGGCTGCGCGTTCCTGATCACTGAGACCCTCGACGTAGTCGGTCGATCCGACAAGTCCGAGTTCCTCGGCGCCCCAGAACGTGAACCGTACCGCGTTGGCAACATTCGGTGAACTACCCAGTTGCAGAGCAGTTTCCAGGACAGCAGCACTGCCACTTCCGTTGTCGTTGATTCCGGGCCCTTCCGGAACGCTGTCGAGATGCGCTCCGACCACCACGACGTTGTCGGCGGAACCGGTGGACGTTTGCGCAACGATGTTGCGCGAGGTGACCGTTGACATGAACGTATCGAGAGTCAGATTCACGATGCCGGCGATCGCCGCCAGCGCGTCGCCGGAGGATTTACTGATACCCGCCGTCGGAATCCGTGCAGTTTCCGGATCTCCCAGAGTCCCGCCCCCCAGCATGCCGTCCTCGTTGTTGACGATCAACAGGGCAGCGGCACCGCGATCCGCGGCCACATTCTGCTTCTCTCCGAATTGGCAGACTCCGCGAGCAACAAGCACGATAGCGCCGGCGACATCGAGTCCGTCGTAGTCGGAGGGATCACAACCCGGGGTCTCGTCGGCCGGAATATTCACTACCCGCGACGCAATCCCGGTTGGTCCGGTCGAGGCGGAATACGTCAGCGCTCGGACATCGATACTGCCTCCACCGGGAAGTGTCAGTGACTCCAACCCGGGATCGAACGAGGTGTATTCGAACTCCGGGGTCTCCACCTCGAAACCCTTTCCCTCGAGCAGGTTGACCACATAATCGACGCTGGCGTCGTATCCGGACGTGCCGGCGGCCCGGTTTCCGTTGTTGGTGGCCGCGATCTTCTCGAGTTGTTCGAGGTGCCCGGTCACGGCGTCGACGGTGACGGCTTCCGAGAACGCCGCTGGGTCGATCGGTGGAGTCTGCGCGCCGCCGGACGAGCATCCGCTGAGCATCAAGATCCCGGTCAGACCGATGGTCAACGCGGCGCGGTGTCTCATGCTCGGAGGATAGCCGCGAGGAAGCGACCGGAAACAAGTTCGAGCCCGGTGCAAGAAATTCGCACCGGGCTCGAACTTGTTTTTCAGACTCAGGCGTCGCGCTTGTTTACCAGGACAACGCTGACACCGAAGACCACCAGAGTGAAAGCTGCGAAGTAGAGCAGGCTTCCCCACGGTCCCCAGTGGAAGTCGATACTCGACGATCCGGAACTCATGAAGTGGTTCGCATTCACGAACGGCAGGAACGGGGTGATCTTTTCGCCGACACTGCCGAACAGACCGAACAGGCTCTCGATGAGCAGGGGCCACAGCAGGAGCAGGGCGATCGCGCCGGCCGACTGGCGAATGATCGCTCCGACTGCCACCGACAGAACCACACTGAAGAACGAGATGATCGCGAGGCCGTAAATGGCACGCCAGTCGTCACCGCTCGACAGGGTCAGTGCGGCGCCGGCGTCCGGTCCCGCGAGGACCTTGGCCATTGCGTAAGCGCCGAACGACAGGACGAAGGTCAGGAGAGCACCGAAGACACCGATCAAACCGGCTTTGGCAATGAGCACGGAAGCCCGGTTCGGAACCGCTTGGAATGTGGTGCGGATGGTCCCGAAACGGTACTCACTGGTGATCGCGAGGGCGGCCATGATCATCAGAACCATCATGCCGAAACCCGAGATGCCGGCGGTTGCGAGAGAGATGTCGAGGTCGGGCGGCCCCTGCATTTCCGTCGAGTTCAGAGCCGACTTCGACACCGTGCCCATGATGGCCGCAAATCCGAGGCCGAGGATGATGATGATGATCGTGCACCACAGGGGCGATTTGGTCGTGGTGATCTTGATTCGTTCAGCACTGAGAACAGCCATTACAGTGCACCTCCCATAACCTTCTGAGCGCCGTCGGCAACGGTCGCGTGATATTGGACATCGTCACCGGTCAACTTCATGAACGCTTCCTCCAACGATCCGCGCTGAGCAGCCAACTCGTGCAACACAATTCCCTGTGCACCGGCCAAGCTGCCCACGATTTCGGTGGTGGAATCGACAACGACCAACGCCGGAACAACACTCGAACCGTCTTCGCGCACAGTCAAACCCTGCGACGTCAGCACGCTGCGCAACGCATCGAGCTGAGGACTGCGCACGCGCACTGTCGACTCGGACGAGCGGTCCACGAACTCCGCGACAGTCGAATCCGAAATCAACCGGCCACGGCCGATGACAACCAATTGTTCTGCGGTCAAAGCCATTTCCGACAGAAGGTGGCTCGATACCAGAACCGTACGTCCCTCGGCAGCCAAACTCTGCATGAACTTACGGATCCAGACGATGCCCTCCGGATCGAGACCGTTGACCGGCTCGTCGAACAACAGCACCTTCGGGTCACCCAGCAACGCACCGGCCAGGCCGAGTCGCTGAGACATACCGAGCGAGAATCCGCCGGCCTTCTTTCCCGCTACCTCGGACAGTCCCACCAGGGCGAGAACCTCGTCGACGCGGGACATCGGGATCCCGTTCGACGCTGCCATCCACTGCAAGTGCGCACGGGCACTGCGATTGGGATGAACCCACTTCGCATCGAGCAAAGCCCCGACGGTACGCAGCGGATCCTTCAGATCGCGGTACTTCTTGCCGTCGATCAGAGCCTGCCCCGACGTCGGCTGATCCAATCCCAGGATCATCCGCATCGTGGTGGACTTGCCGGCACCGTTGGGTCCGAGGAACCCCGTGACGATGCCGGGACGGACGGTGAACGTCAGATCGTCCACCGCTTTTGTCGGACCGTAAACCTTGGTCAATCCCCTCAGTTCAATCATGGGGTGAACTATGCCCGATCCGATGCCGTCCGCGCATCGTCCACAGGTCTAGTCCGCAGTGGTACCCAGGTACGACACCGACCCTGGGGACCACCCTGACAAAACCCTCAGGAAGATGCCTGCGCCCAGAACCGTTTCGGGATACGCCCAGCGTGTCGGGCCTCGAAGCCGGCCACAACCGCGTGCCGCATCGCCGACGCCATCAGCGCGGGATTCTTGGCGCGGGTGACGGCGGTTGCCAGCAATACGGCGTCGCAACCCAGTTCCATCGCGAGTGTGGCGTCGCTGGCCGTTCCGATTCCGGCGTCGAGAATGACGGGTACACCGGCAGCTTCGACGATCATCTCGATGTTGTGGGGATTTGCGATACCGAGTCCGGTGCCGATGGGTGAGCCCAGGGGCATGACGGCCGCACACCCGATGTCTTCGAGCCTACGAGCCAACACCGGATCATCCGTGGTGTACGGCAGCACGATGAATCCGTCGTCCACCAATTGCTCTGCGGCAGAGACCAGTTCGATCGCGTCGGGGAGCAACGTGCGCTCGTCGGCGATGACTTCGAGTTTCACCCAGTTGGTCTCGAGCGCTTCACGCGCCAACTGCGCTGTCAGCACTGCTTCTGCCGCTCCGCGACATCCGGCAGTATTCGGTAGCGGTTCGATCCCGAGCTTGCGCAAAAGATCCAGAACACCGGTACCGCCGGCGGCATCAACGCGCCGCATCGCAACGGTTGTCAGTTCGGTACCGGAAGCAACCAAGGCTTCTTCGAGAACCGCAAGGTTGGCCGCGCCACCCGTGCCGGTGATGAGCCGCGAACCGAAGGTTCGGCCGGCGATTGTGAGAAGTTCCTGTTCAGCCACCCTGCACCGCCGTGAGGATTTCGATTTCCCAACCGCGCTCGACGGATTCGTCCCAGCGACCACGCGGGAACAGCGCACCATCGACGGCGACAGCGATTCCCTTGCTCGGCAACCCTCGATGCGTCAGAAGTTCGGTCACCGTGACGGCTCGATCGAACTCGAGATCTTCGCCGTTGACGGTGATCCCGATCGGGACCTGCTCACTCATGAAATTTCCTTACCGGTTCCGAACCGTTGAGGTTCGGTTCCTTTTACCTCGACCAAAGATGTGCCGTTCAGTAATGCGAGTGTTGCGTCTGCCGTGACCGGCGTCAGGAGTATTCCGTTGCGGCCGTGTCCGGTGGAGACGACGACACGCTCGGATACGCGTCCGATCAACGGCAGGTTGTCCGGCGTCATGGGACGCAAGCCTGCAGCACATTCGTACAGTTCGTATTCACCGATCGCCGGCATCAGCGCTTCGGCGTCGTTGATCAGATCGCGCACGCCCGCCATCGTCACCTGCGTGTCGTCGCCGGATTCGTATTGTGTTGCGCCGACCACGATTCCGTCGCCGCGGGGCACCAGGTACGCGGGCCGCCCGTGGACGCTTCCGCGGATGGTCCGGCTTGGCGCCGGCGTCACTCCGGGCCTACCGCGTAGACGCAGAATTTCGCCTTTGACCGGCCGAACCGGCAGTCCGGGCCAGAGCTTGGGTGAGGCGATCCCCGCCGTCAGGACAATCTGATCTGTGTCGAGTTCGGCAAGGTCGTGCACTTCACGTTCGATGAGTTCGACGCCGGATGCGATACAGGCCGCCTGCAATGCCGTCAGCAGTGCTCGGTTGTCGACGGCGGATTCACCGACAGCCATGAGTCCCGATCTGATTCCCCGGCCGAGCATGGGTTCGAGTTCGCGGATCTGGCTGCGGCTGAGGACCTGGAGTTCGTGCCCTTGTGCGCTTACCCATTCGGCGATGGTGTTCAAGTCCTGGGCGTCGGCGCTGTCCAACGCGACAGTGAGTGAAGTGTCGCCGGTGAACACCGACGGTCCGAACTTCTCGAGCCTCGCGCCGAACTCCGGCCACCGTGCAAGCGAAGCCGCCCCGATAGTCAGCGCTGTCTCTTCTCCGGGCCACCCTTCGGACAAAGGTGCCAGCATTCCACCAGCTACCCAGGAGGCGCCGGTTCCGACGGCGGGGTCGTACAGCTGCACTGCCCATCCGTCGCGCGCCGCGTGCCAGGCAATGGATAGTCCGATGACTCCCCCGCCGACCACCGCGACCGAGCGTGTCTGTGTGCTCATGTAACTCCACCTCCGCTTCCTGCGCCGGCATGATCCGGGTCAGGTCTGACGGTCGGGATCTACCGCGATCCCCTCTCAACCCCACGAACTTCGCCTGTCGCACCAAATGCGACAGCGCAGTTTCGGGACTCCCGTGTCGAACCTTGCTCCCTAGAGGCTACCGTTTGCTCCGTGCACCCCACACATCCCAGTAACGTCACCGACCGGCGCGAACGCCTGGCAGCAGCACGGCTGTACCTGTGCACCGATGCGCGTCGCGACAAAGGCGACCTCGCGCAGTTCGCGGAGGCCGCCCTGTCGGGTGGTGTCGACATCATTCAACTTCGGGACAAAGGTTCCGCGGGCGAGCGCGAATTCGGCCCGCTCGAGGCCAAGGACGAGCTGGTAGCGCTGGGGATTCTTGCTGCTGCCGCGAAGCGTCACGGGGCACTCCTGGCCGTCAACGACCGTGCTGACCTGGCTTTGGCCTCCGGCGCCGACGTCTTGCACCTCGGCCAGAACGATATCCCCGTCCCCTATGCGCGCACCGTTGTCGGCGACGACGTGATCATCGGCCGCTCCACCAGCTCGCGCGCGCAAGCCAGCTTGGCCGCGATCGAAGAGGGCGTCGACTATTTCTGTACGGGTCCGGTGTGGGCGACACCGACCAAGCCGAATCGCAGCGCGGCCGGGCTGGACCTGGTTCGATCCACTGCCGACGCGAACCCGTCACGTCCGTGGTTCGCGATCGGCGGCATCGACGAAGAGCGAGTCTCCGAGGTTCTGGCTGCTGGGGCGAGAAAGATCGTTGTTGTTCGGGCAATCACGGACGCGGCCGATCCACAGGCTGCTGCGCGTCGACTCTCCGACATGATGTCGATCTAGTTACCTTTCAGCTCTCAAACCGTTACCACCTGTTCATCTTGTAGCCAATTACAAGGAAACAACCGTTCATTTGTCCGATTCACGGTCCAAATAGTCCAAATATGTGATTTTTGCCACAGAATTGTCATTCGTGTCACGGTCGAATAACATCCTGATGTAGCTTATTCCTAGCTAACCATCTACCAAGGAGTTTCCATGGGATCCGAATCCTTCACCGGCTCACTCGGCTCGATCGACCCCCTCGACATCAAGACCCTCAACGATCTCTTCAAGCTCGGCGTCACCGCGATTTCCTTCATCACGGCGGCCAGCGCGCTCAGCTGAGCAACGTTTTGGCTCCCCAGCCAGAACTGTCACAGGAAAGGGTCGGACTCCACGAGTCCGACCCTTCTTGTCTGTGTCGGGCAATTGCGCCCTCGCCTGTGTCACGCAAGTGCACCCTCGCCTGTGTCAGGCAAGTGTGCCCCCGGAGAACTCCTAAGCCGGTGACACCCTCTGCTCACCGGTGCCCCAGCCGAACCCACCGTCCGGCAACAAGACAGTGCAGCCAGCGCCTTCACCCGCTTCCGGTGAAACGGCCGTAGTACGCAGCGCAGGCCAGGCCGACTGGAAGCCCGGATGCAGCGGCAACAAATCGACGTCTTCCTCTCGCACCCACCGCAACTCGGTGCTCTCACCATTCGCAACCGTGTCCAGCGGACGTTCGACGTCGGCGACCACCGTCGTATAGGTCCAGCCGCTCTCGGCGCGCATGGTCACGACCTCACCGCGCACCCGGACAGCAGCCTCGTCGATTCCAGCTTCTTCATGGGCCTCACGAACAGCGGCATGGGTAGTGCTCTCGTGTGAATCGCGTGCCCCACCGGGCAACGCCCACGTTCCGCCCTGATGACTCCACGCCGCGCGGTGCTGAAGCAGCACCATCGGTGTTCCGTCTAGATCAGGGGCACGCAACAACAAACCGGCGGCGCCGTGACGCCCCCAATGCCGAGTACCGTCCGCTCCGATCGACCAACCGTCACCGTCACCGTGCATCGACTGCCCTCGCCCTACCTACTCGGATAACTCTGCCTTCGACCCACACTAACCGGTTCAATCAGCCGCAGGTGTGGACCATACTTATATGCTCGCGAAGACGCCGAAATTCGCCGGTCCTTCACCAGTGAGCGCAGAGATAGAGAGGTGTTCGATGGTCAACCGAGTGACCCCGTCCCTCGAGCCTCGAACCACCGGCCCGACGCCCGACGTCGACGCGTCTGATCCCCGCACCTCACGACCGGTGTTGCGACACGAAATTCGTGAGTTCATGGCGTCGACGCCCGGACGCCTCACATCGCTGGGTGTGCTCCTGATCCTCCTCACCCTGGCTGCGGGATTGTTGGCCGCCGCCACCGTCGGGAACCGCCAAACGCACCTCGGCAACGTGCTGGAAGAAACCGAACCCCTCGCCAACTCGGCACAGAACCTGTACAGCGCACTCTCGCTGGCCGACGCCGCGGCATCTACCGCCTTCATCTGGGGAGGAATCGAGCCGTCAGCGGTCCGCAACCGGTACACCCAGTCGATCGGTGAAGCGTCAGCTGAGATCGTGACCGCAGCAGCCGGACTCGACAGTGCTGACGAGGTCGGCCACAACACCCTCACCACCATCTCCGCCGATCTGAGCGTCTACACCGGGTTGGTGGAAACAGCCCGCGCCAACAATCGGGTGGGCAATCCGGTGGGAGCCGCTTATCTCAGCGAAGCGTCACATCTGATGCAGACGTCGCTCCTTCCGATGGCTCAGCAGCTGCACTCGGCCCAGGAATCACAGGTAACCGGGGTCCAGAACGACTTTGCACGGCCACCCTGGTGGCCTGTCGCAGCATTTGCGCTCGCACTGTCCGCGTTGATCGCCACGCAGATTCGGCTTGCACAACACAGCCGACGACGGTTCAATCTCGGGTTGATCCTTGCCTCACTGTCCGTGGCTGCGGCTCTGATCTGGGTCCTCACCGTCGGGCTGATTTCGGCGTCGACCACGGCCCGGGCACTCGATGCCGGCGCCGGACCGTTGCATGAATTGACCGGGGCGCGCATTATGGCGCAACAGGCTCGGACCGTCGAAACACTGAGTCTGGCTCGGCGCGATTCCACCGAAGCCGACAACACCGTATTCATCGAGAAGGTGAACAACGTCGACACCATCCTTCGCAACTTGCAGAGTGACGAACGCTCCGAAGTCGACGCCGACGTACTTGCCACGGCACTCGATGCGCGCGATCAGTGGGTGTCAGCGCATCAGCGGATGACCGACAGTCTCGCCGTCGGCGATTTCACCGGCGCGGCGGGCATCACGGTCGGTGACGGAGAACAAGATTCCGCCGCCGAATACGGAGTGCTCGACAATGCTCTCTGGCAGGCAATTGTCGACGCCCGCGAGAACCTCCGCACCGACATCTCCCATGCTTCACGCGTCCTCTCGGCCTCGGCTCCGGGAGTGATGGCACTGGCCGCAGTTGCCGTCGCCGGCATCTGTATCGGTTTCTGGCCCAGATTGCGGGAGTACCAGTGAGCCCCCGTCCCCTGATGCACCGCCCCCTGGTCGCAGCATTGTGCGCCGTGGCAATTCTGCTCACCTCCTGCGGCGTCGACCGCGCCCCGGACGTCACTGCGCAGCCGACAAACGGGTACACGGAACCTCCACTTCCGGCCGAGGTGACCATCGCGCCCAGTCCCTCGCCCACAACCCCGCCCAATTGCGGCGACCCCACGGCCAGCCTTCGACCGGTACCCGCAAACGCCGATCCGCGGCCTCCGACGCCCAGCGTCGACGCGATCCGCGAACGTGGCCGACTGATCGTCGGACTCGACACCGGCAGCAATCTCATGAGCTTCCGAGATCCCGCAACGGGACAACTCGAAGGCTTCGACGTCGACATCGCCCGTGAAGTGGCCCGCGACATCTTCGGCGACCCCGACAAGATCGAGTACCGGATCCTGACGGCCGACGAACGAATTACGGCGCTACAGGAGTCCACCGTGGACATCGTCGTCAAAACATTGACCATCAACTGTGAGCGCCGCGAGAAAATCGAGTTCTCGAGTAAGTATTTCGAAGCACTCCAGCGGATACAGGTTCTGAAAGGTTCGCCGATTCACAGCCTCGACGACCTTGCCGGCAAACGAGTGTGTGCCGCACGCGGAACTACCTCGTTGATGCGTCTGCAACAAGTTCAGCCAGCCGCAACGGTCGTCACCGTCCCGATGTGGTCGGACTGCCTCGTAGTCCTGCAACAAGGTCAGGTGGACGCAATCAGCACGGACGATACGATCCTTGCCGGGCTCGCCACTCAGGATCCGTATCTCGACATCGTGGGAACTCCATTGGGCAGTGAACCGTACGGAATCGGTATCAACCTCGCCAACACCGATCTGGTGCGTTTCGTGAACGGGACCCTCGATCGCATCCGCACTGACGGTACGTGGAACGCCATTTACGATCGCTGGCTCTCCACTCTCGGACCGACGACCGGTCCCCCACCCTCCGTGTATCGAGATTGAGACGACGATGACGGACAAAGACGAACCGGAATACGAGTCGACACAAGCTGCGTCCCGCGTCGAACCCGATTTCACACAGGCCTCGCAGCGCCCCGAGCAGACGTCCGCGCAGATTCGGGAATCGACCCCAAGTACCGTATCCACCCCGACGGGTCGGTCCAATCGTTCGCGTCGTTCCCGTTCGACTCGCAAACTCCGTTTGGGCGGCGGACTGGTCGAGGTTCCGCCCGTTCCGCCGGTAGATCCGGCCTCGGCGGTCATGAGCGACCCGATGGTTCCCGAACGAAAACGGTTCTGTTGGAAATGCGGAGAACCTGTGGGCCGCAAAGCCGCTGGAACTTCCGCCCGGCAGAGCGGCGTGTGTCCCAAGTGTGGTTCGACCTTCGATTTCCGGCCGGTATTGGAAGTCGGCGACCTCGTTTCGGCCCAGTACGAAGTGCAGGGGCCGATAGCCTACGGCGGCCTCGGATGGATCTACCTTGCAATCGACCGCAATGTCAGCGATCGGTGGGTAGTTCTCAAGGGCCTCTTGCATTTCGGTGACTCCGAAGCACAAGCTGTTGCGGTGGCCGAGCGGCAGTTCCTGGCCGAGGTGGCACACCCGAGCATCGTCAAGATCTTCAACTTCGTTGAACATCCGCGCCCCGACGGTACCCTCATGGGCTACATCGTCATGGAGTACGTCGGCGGCCGATCATTGCGAGAGGTACTGGCCACCTTCCCGAATGCCAGTCACATGCCGATCGAGCAGGCAATCGGGTACGTGCTGGAAATTCTTCCCGCACTGAGCTATCTGCATTCCATCGGATTGGCGTACAACGATCTCAAACCTGAAAACGTCATGGTGACCGAAGATCAGTTGAAGCTGATCGACCTGGGCGCCGTCTCGGGGATCGAGGATTACGGATACCTTTACGGCACAGCCGGTTACCAGGCTCCCGAGATCATCGAAACCGGTCCGACCGTGGCATCCGACATCTTCACGGTGGGTCGCACCTTGGCCGTACTTACCCTTGAGATGCCCTCCAAGCACGGCCGCTACCTGGACGGCATCCCTTATCCCACCGACGAACCCGTGCTCCGCGAATTCGAGTTCTTTCATCGTTTGCTCCTGCGCGCAACCGATCCTGATCCTAAGAAGCGTTTCCAGTCCGCGGAGGAGATCAGTGGCCAATTGATCGGCGTTCTCCGTGAAGTCCTCGCCCAGCGGAGCGGCCAAGAAAATCCCGGGCTCTCGAACGTATTCAGCAGACAGAGAACATCTTTCGGAACCGATAACCTCGTGGCGCAAACGGATGTGTACGTCGACGGCATTCCTCGCGAGAGCAGTCTCGATCCACTCGAAGTTGCGCACGCGCTGCCCATCCCGTTGGTCGACCCAGCTGATCCGAGCGCACTGCTGCTTGCCGCCGCCGTGCACAGTGAACCCTTGCAAACCCTTGACGCCCTCCGGCGTGCCCGCGAAGACGGAATCGATCGGGTTGTCGGAACCTCCGACGTCGCGTTTTCCGGTGAATTCCGGTTGGCCGAAGCCAAAGCTCATTTGGACTTGGGTGATCCCGTCTCTGCGCAGGCAATCTTGGACGAACTACTCGCTGCGATCGGAGACCACTGGAAGATCGAGTGGTATCGCGGGCTTGCGGCGTTGCAACAGGGCGAGTTCGAATCCGCCTTCAGCAACTTCGAGTCGGTCCTGAACGCCCTCCCCGGCGAAATTGCACCCAAGCTCGCCCTAGCCGCAACAGCCGAATTGATACTGCAACAGTGGGATTCCGAAGATCCCGACCAATGGCGCCGCTATGCCGAAAAGTACTACCTCACCGTCTGGCGGACCGACCGCAACTACGTCAGCGCCGCATTTGGATTGGCACGCCAACTCGCCGACCTCGGCAACAAGACCGCTGCCATCACCGCACTCGACGAAGTTCCCACCAGCTCACGCCATTACAACGTTGCCCGCATGTCCAGCGTGCTGACCATGCTGTCCTGCGCGCCCATCGCAGAGCTCGACGAAGCAACCCTGCGCGAAGCTGCCCGACGCGTCCAAGCCTTACCAACCGACGAGAGCCGGAGCCTTCAGCTGCGAACTCTGGTGCTGGGCACCGCCCTCGATTGGATCAAAGCCGGTAACCGCGCGCACGACCCCAGCGAACCTATCCTCGATCGGCACTTCACCCAGCGAGGACTGCGCACGGGCGCCGAAGCCTGCCTACGGGCTCTGGCTCGCACAACGACGTCACGAACGCACCGCTACGCCTTGGTCGACCTCGCGAACAACTTCAGGCCGTACAGCACCTTTTAGGGGCCTTAGCCAAACACCAGGGCTTGTGCTGCGCGCGCTATCGCCAACTCCTCGTTGGTCGGAACAACCAGTACTGCGGTGGCCGACGACGCCGCCGAGATCCGTCGCTCGTCGCGACTCTTCGTCGTATTGAGAGCGTCGTCGACCTCGATGCCCAGACGCCCCAAGCCCGCGAGGCTGTCACGTCGCACGTCGATGTTGTTCTCCCCGACCCCGCCGGTGAAGGTGATGACGTCGACGCCGCCCAACGCAACAATGTAGGCGCCGGTGTACTTTCGCAGCCTGTGCACGTAGACGTCGTAGGCCAGCTTCGCGTCCTGATCCCCAGCTTCCACCAACTCGAGAAGCGCCCGGAAGTCGTTGACGCCGGACAGCCCTTTGAGCCCGGACCGGCGATTGAGCAGGTCGTCGATCTGGTCGACCTTCATTCCGGCGTTTCGATTGAGATGCAAAATGATGCCGGGGTCGATATCACCACTGCGGGTTCCCATGACCAGACCTTCGAGCGGTGTGAGGCCCATCGACGTATCGATTGCCTTACCGCCCTTGATCGCCGAGGCCGAAGCACCGTTTCCGAGGTGGAGAACGATCTGGTTCAGTTCGGCCGGATCCTTGCCGAGAAAGGCAGCGGCGCGTCCGGACACGTATTCGTGTGACGTGCCGTGAAATCCGTAGCGCCGAATCTGGTTAGCTTTCGCTACATCCCGGTCGATCGCGTACGTCGACGCGGCAGCCGGCAAAGTGTGGAAGAACGCGGTGTCGAACACAGCGACGTGGGGAACGTCGGGCAGTTCTTCGCGTGCCACCTCGATGCCAATCACGTTGGCCGGATTGTGAAGCGGCGCAAGGGTGGACAGATCTGCAATTGCCGCGACTACGGAGTCGTCGATCAACGTCGGTGCCGAGAAGACATTTCCGCCGTGCACAACCCGGTGGCCGACGGCGATCACGCCGGCTTCGCGCAGCGGTCGTCCCACCTCGGCGACTATGTCGAGAACCAACTTCAGGCCGTCGCGGTGATCGGCAATGGGAAGGTTGCGGTCCACTACCCCGGTGCTGTGGTTGTAGACGATGTGCCCGTCCGGTTCACCGATACGTTCAATGAGCCCGTGTGCCACCAGTTCCGCTGTATCCGGATGTACCAGTTGAAATTTGATGGATGACGATCCGGAATTGATGACCAGTACGGTGCCGCTCACGCCTGCGCTCCTTGTGCCTGAATAGCCGTGATGGCCACGGTGTTGACGATGTCCTGGACCAGCGCGCCACGCGAAAGGTCATTGACCGGCTTGTTCAATCCCTGCAGCACCGGGCCCACGGCCACGGCGCCGGCACTGCGTTGCACAGCCTTGTACGTGTTGTTACCGGTGTTGAGGTCGGGGAAGACGAACACGGTCGCTTTGCCGGCGACCAGAGAATCGGGCAGTTTCTTGTCCGCCACGCTCTGCTCGACAGCGGCGTCGTACTGAATCGGTCCTTCTACCAACAGATCCGGTCGACGCTCACGCACCAGTGCGGTTGCCGCACGGACCTTGTCCACGTCTGCACCGGTCCCTGAATCCCCGGTGGAGTACGACAACATTGCTATCAGCGGTTCGATCCCGAACTGACCCGCCGTCTGCGCGGACGAAATGGCGATGTCCGCCAACTGCTCCGCCGTCGGGTCGGGGACCACAGCGCAGTCTCCGTAGGCCAGCACCCGGTCGGCCAAGCACATCAGGAAGATGCTCGACACCGTCGACACACCCGGCGCGGTCTTGATGATCTCGAACGACGGCCGGATTGTGTGCGCGGTGGTGTGGGCGGCACCGGAGACCATACCGTCGGCAATTCCCAAGTGCACCATCATGGTTCCGAAATACGAGATGTCGGCGATTACTTCGCGGGCACGTTCGATCGTCATGCCCTTGTGCGCACGAATCGCGGTGTACTCCTGCGCAAATCGCTCCGTGTACTCGGACTGCGCGGGTGCCAGGATTCGAGCATCGCTGATGTCGACGCCCAATTCTGCGGCACGGCGTCGAATGCTCGCCTCGTCTCCGAGAATTGTCAGATCCGCAACCTGACGCTGCAGTACTCGGCCGGCAGCGCGCAGGATGCGGTCGTCCTCGCCTTCGGGCAAAACGATGTGCTTACGATCGCGCCGTGCGCGGTCGATCAACTTGTACTCGAACATCTGCGGTGTCATCACCGACGGAATCGGTAGCGCCATGCGGCCCAAAAGTGCCTCCGCGTCGACGTGTTGCTCCATCAAGCTCAACGCGGTATCGACCTTGCGCTGAGAGCCGACTCCCACTCGTCCGCGTGTTTGTGCTGCGGCACTAGCGGTGTCGAAGGTTCCGAGCGCCGTCGTCAGGATGGGAAGGCGCTGTTTGAGTCCGGCCATCAGCGCGGCGATCGCGGGATGCGGGATGATCCCACCGTTCATGATGATCCCGGCCAGCGACGGAAACCCTTCTGCTTCATGTGCATTCATCAACGCCAGCAGAACGTCCGAGCGATCACCCGGAGCGATGACAACCATTCCTTCGGTGAGTCGCTCGAGAATGTGTTCGGCTGTCATTCCGCCGACCATGACCTTCAGCGCTTCACGGTGCAGCAATTCCGCATCACCCGAATAGAATTCACCGTCCGTCGCTTCCATCAACTCGGCCATGGTCGGCGAGATGAGCAGCGGAATCTCGGGCAGGCTCCACGTCGGGACACCCAGCCCGGACAAAGCTTCGGTGACCTCGTCGAGCTTGTCCGGATCACAACGGTTGGCAACTACGGCAAAGAGGTGTGCGTGGTTGGCCGCGAGCTCACCGGCACACAACTGAGCAAGCTGAGCCAATTCGTCGACACTACGTCGTGCCCCGCGGACAGCCAGCAATACCGGGGAGCCCAGGTTGGCTGCGATACGGGCGTTGAAACTCAACTCACTCGGACTGGCGACGTCCGTGTAGTCGCTGCCCACGATCACAACGGCATCACACTGCTCGGCCACATTGTGATATTTCGCGACGATATCTGCCAGAGCCGCTTCGGGATCCGCGTGCACCTGCTCGTAGGTGACACCGAGAGCGTCGCTGTAGGAGAGATCGGCTGTGGTGTGGTCGAGCAGCAACTCGAGGATGTAGTCGGGGGTCTCGGTGGACCGGGCGATGGGACGGAAGACGCCGACACGGGCGACGCTCGCGCACAGCATCTGCATGACACCCAATGCAATGGTGGACTTCCCGGTATCACCTTCGGGGGAAGCGATGTAGACACTCGACACGGCTGCGGGCGCTGACGACATGCCCCACAGCCTAGTGGTGGCGCCCGTTCGATCCTGTCAGGGACGGATGGCACACCGACGGGAAAAGACGAACGGCGTCTGCCACGCGGTCAGTGGCAGACGCCGTTACGAGTCTTCGGCCTTCGGAGTGAATCAGCCCAACGCGCGCAACCGCGGAGCCAGGTCGCGCTCGAACAGATCGAGGAACCGTCGCTGATCGTGGCCCGGCGCATGGAACACCAGGTGATTCAATCCCGCGTCGACGTACGCCTTGACCTGCGCGACGGCGTCGTCCGGATCGGATGCCACGATCCAGCGCTTCGCGACCTGCTCGATGGGCAACGCGTCGGCTGCAGCTTCCATCTCGATGGGGTCTTCGATGCTGTGCTTTTGCTCCGGGGTGAGTGAAAGCGGGGCCCAGAAGCGGGTGTTCTCGAGAGCTGCTGCGGGATCGGTGTCGTAGCTGATCTTGATCTCGATCATCTTGTCGATCTCCGCGACATCGCGCTCCGCCTTCGCGGCGCCTTCGGCAACTGCCGGCAGCAACTTCTCGGTGTAGAGATCCATGCCCTTGCCGGAGGTGCAGATGAAGCCGTCACCGGCGCGGCCGGCGTAACGAGCGACAACCGGTCCACCGGCCGCGATGTACACGGGGATACCGCCCTCGGGAACGTCGTAGATCGACGCTCCGCGAGTGGTGAAGTATTCGCCCTCGAAATCGACGCGATCTCCGAGCCACAGCTCGCGCATCAACCGAACCGACTCACGCAACCGCGCAAAGCGCTCCTTGAACTCGGGCCATTCGCCCTGGAAGCCCGTCGCAATCTCGTTGAGCGCCTCACCGCTGCCGACGCCGAGCATGATGCGTCCCGGGTACAGGCAGCCCATGGTCGCGAACGCCTGCGCGATAACCGCCGGGTTGTACCGGAACGTCGGTGTCATCACGGAGGTGCCGATCTGCACGCGCTCGGTGCGCTCGCCCACCGCCGTCATCCACGCAAGTGAGAACGGTGCGTGGCCACCATTGTGGCGCCACGGCTGGAAATGGTCACTGACCGCAACCGAATCCATGCCGTGCTGTTCTGCGAGAACCGCCAGCTCCACCAGTTCCCGAGGCCCGAACTGCTCGGCCGAGGCCTTGTATCCGAGCTTGAGTTCCTGCGCCACTATCTGCTCCTCATCGTCGTTGCGTCGTTCATGACCGCGTCTGTGCATTTCCGGGACCGCGTCCCGTATCCGCCTACGCAGACCCTTCTTTGCAGACTAACCAGCGGGCCCGCGGACTTCTACGCGGATCTCACCGCGCGAGGCTCGTGACAACCGTCGCCACGCCGGCGGCGACGGCAACCCCGGCCAGTACCAGGGCAAACAGCCACAGCGCGTGGGGTTCCGGCATCGGGGCACCGTCTTCGAGAGCCTTCTTCACCTGCAACCACCGACGCATACCCACCAACGCCGACGCGGCCGCCATTGTGATCAGAATCAGTCCGAGGGTGGTGCGCACCCAACCCGTACTCCACTCCGGGACCAACTGAACTACCGCGATCCCACCGGCCAACAGTGCCAACGAACTTCGCATCCATGCCAGGAACGTGCGTTCGCTGGCAAGGGTGAATCGTTCGTCGGGGCGATTGGGCTCGGTCACGATTCCTCGACTCCGTGGGTGACGACAATGTCAGGATCCTGACTCCAGTCGTACACCACCGCCGTCCGAAGCACTATGTCCTGCAACGATCGTCGACGCTTGTCTACCGCCGCCCACAAAAGCCCGAAGGCGAACAGAGTGCACAGAACTGCGCGAATCAAAGCCAGCGGCCACCGAATCAGACGATGGCGGGACTTGACGACGCGTAATCCCATCACCAATGCGCCGACCGTCCGCCCGGTGGTGGCCCAGCACACCGTCAGATACGCGACCGATACCACAAGAAAAGCTGTGGTGGACAAGAAGATTCCCGGCTGGGTGAAAGTGAAGGTCTGCGGCGAGAACAGCAGCCTCACAAACGCAACCCCGGCATAACCTGAGCCCATCAGAATCAGTACGACGCCCAGGTCGATCGACCCGGCGATGCCGCGGGTGACAATTCCGGCGGGGCCGGAGTTCTGACTCGCCACCTACTTCCCGCTTTCTTCGGACGTGGAGTTATCGTCGGACTTGGCATTGTCTCGGTCGCTGTCTCGCCCGAACAACCGGCCGACAAACCCGGCGACGGCGTCGTCGGCCTGCATGCCTTGAACGCGCGCGCCCCGAACAGCTTCGGTGGACAGCGAACCGGTGGATTCGCGAATGATCTGCGGCAAGTCCACATCTTCGATGATCTCGTCGGCAAGCTTCACCAGATCGATGCGACTGATCTGCCGTTCCAGATCCACCGAATCCACGATGCCGTCGAGGTCGAGACGTTTGATCACAGCTTCGATGTCCAGGCGTCCGGCAATGTCGTCCACGTCGATACGGTCGATGATCGGTTCCAGAGAAACTCGTTCGGCAATCTTGTCGACGTCGATGGTTTGGGCAATCGTGTCGAGGTCGACGTTGTCGATGACGATCTTGGTGATGTCGACTTCAGCCAAGGCCGCTGCCACCACTGCCTTGATCACCGCACGCAGTGCGGTGTCCGCAAACTCGGCGGTCGACGCAATCGCATCGCTACCCAGTGCGCTCACCGACGCAATTGCGTGATCCAACGGTTCACCGATGATCGGGATTCGCGCCACCGATCCCAACGCGGCATCCGCAGTTCTGCGCGCCATGCCCAGCGTGATCGATGCCAGACCGAAGCCCAGACGGACCAGATCGGTCTCGGGTCGATCCGACTGCCCACTCATCAGTCCGCCTCCATCACTCACCCAACCACTTGTCGGACATTCACCGCTCTGATTCGCATTGTGCCACTGTTGGTATACACAATTCACCGAGACGAGTACCTGCTGCAGGGAGATACGCCAGTGAGAAGACGTGGGAAACAATTCGGTATCCATCTGACGATGGCAGTGGTCATGGTTGCGGGATTCCTCAGTCTGACCGCGCCGGCAGCATCTGCGCAGTCCACGGTCAGTCGATTCGACGTCTATTCGCCGTCGATGGACCGCTGGATCAGCAACGACGTCATCTCCCCAGCCGGCGGCGGACCCGCTCCGACCTTCTACCTGTTGACCGGAGTCGGCGGCGGCGAAGACGGAATCTCGTGGTTCAACAACACCGGTGTACGCGACTTCTTCGACGACAAACACGTCAATGTGGTGATGCCGGTCGGCGGCAAGTTCAGCATGTACACCGATTGGAATGCCGACGATCCTGCACTAGGCCGCAACAAATGGCAGACATATCTAACGAAGGAACTACCGGCCGCAGTGAACTCTCGGTACAACACCACCGGTGTGAATGCGCTCGGTGGGGTATCGATGGCGGGCGGACCGGTATTGGATCTTGCCATCCAAGCGCCAGGGGTCTATCGCGCGGTCGGTTCATACAGTGGCTGTGCCCGAACCGTCGATCTGATGGGTCAGGCCGCCGTGCGATCCATGGTCGAAGTTCTCGGACGCGGAAACGTCGCCAATATGTGGGGACCTCCGGGCAGCCCGCAATGGGCGGCTCACGATCCGATGATCAACGCCGAAAAACTCCGCGGCACAGCACTGTTCATTGCCACGGGCAACGGAATCCCGGGGCCGGTAGACGGAATCAATTCTCTAGTCAGTGCACTCGGAGTAATTCCGGGAAGCGCACTCGAATCCATCACGCAGATGTGTACCGCCGGATTGCAAGGGCGGTTCAATGAGCTCGGCATCCCGGCGACGTTCAACTTCCGCCCCGAAGGCACCCACACCTGGGGGCTCTTCGAAGCAGACATGCGCGCGTCCTGGCCGATGATTGCGGGCGCTATCGGAGCATGAAGGCCGGTGGGGAGCCGGCACCGCTTCTGCATAGTGAGCACCCCTTTCAGCGTGCAGAAAGGGGTGCTCACTTCACCGAGGGGGTGCTCACTCGACCGATCACGCGGCAAGCAATGCCGTCAGCCCCCACTCCCGGGCCAGCAACTCGTACGAGCGCACACGATCTTCGTGCCGATGGGTCACACCGGAGATCACCAATTCGTCAGCACCGGTCAGTTTCTGCAGACTGTCGAGCCGATCAGCAACAGTGCTGGGCGAGCCGACGAACTGGGTGATCAACCGGTCCTCGACTACCGCATGCTGCTGCGGAGTCAACGGCAGCGCCGTCGCCGGGTCCGGATACGGGATCGCCCCGTGCCCACTGCGAATACTGTGCGCCCAATGCCCGAAGGTGGACGCCAATTCCCGCGCAGTGGCGTCGTCCTCCGCCGCAACTACATCAGCCGAGACCACCACATAGGGCTTCGACAACGTCGACGACGGACGGAATGCGCCGCGGTATGCCTCCACCGCCTCGACGGTGCTGGATGGGGCGACGTGGTAGTTCGCGCCGAAGGGCAGGCCGAGCCTCCCGGCGAGTTCCGCACTGGGCCCGGCACTGCTTCCGAACACCCACAACTCGAGGTCTGCGCCTTCGCCCGGGCTCGCGTGCAGTTCGACGCCGTCACGACTGCGGAAAGTACCGCTGAGCAGCGACAGGATGTCATCGACTTGCTCGTCGAAATCAGGAACCTGAGCACCCGAAAATGCAAGAGCTTCGAACGACGCCTGCAGAAGCGGTGATGTCAGCAGCCCCGTCGGATCAAAGGGTGCCGGAATGACGACGCCCTCACGCACCACCGTATCCCGACGCACTCTTTCCGATGCGACCTTCTCGGATGCAACAGCTTTCAGCGCCTCGACGCGACGCTGCCCCGAGCGTCCAATTCCCAAATCGATACGTCCGGGATACAACGCTTCCACGGTCCCGAATGCCTCCACTACCTCGGCAGCGGTGTTGTTGCCCAGCAGCACCGCAGCCGATCCGACACGAATTGTGTTGGTAGCAGCGGCGATAAGCCCCACCAGAACAGCCGGCGACGAACTTGCCACACCGGCGAAGTGATGCTCGGCCACCCAGTACCGCCGGTAACCCCAGGCTTCGGCAGAGCGGGCAAGGTCCAACGAATTCCGCAGCGCTTGGCGGGCTGTGCCGCCCTCACTGATCGGTGCCAGGTCCAGAATTGACAGCGGAATGGTCATGACAGTGCCCTTCCTGCGCGGCCTTCCGGGGTCTTCTCGCCGGAATCCACCGCGAACGGCAGACGATTCTCGGCCGGCGCTACGGGGCAGGTTGCGTAGTCGGTGAAGGCGCAGGGCAGATTCGACGCCCGATTGAAATCGAGTACCACGCAGCCTCCCGGAGCCGGTGTGCTGACGTGCAACGAGCGAGAAGCCGGGTAGGTGGAAACACCACTGGTCGCATCCGTGAACAAGACGTGAAAACCATCGTCTCGACCCGCAAAAGCGATCAGTTCATGAGTTGAGCCGTCGTGCTCGAAGCTGATGATTCCCCGAGCGTCGTGGTGATGCTCGAGTCCGGGCACCACGGCACCTGTCGTCACTGTTCGGGTCTGCGGGAAGGCAGTGAAAACGCCCTCGACAACCCAATCAGGCCGCGGAGCGAAAGTCGGGATGCCGCTGAACTGCGCCAAGGCCGGCGCCGACGAATCATGAATCCGCAGAGCAACATCGCCCGTGCGACGGATGACTTCGACCAAACGTGGTCCGTGCTTCACGATGAGGCCCGGCGCGCCTTCGACCGGTGCGAGCTTCACTGAACCATCCACCGCGACCCCGTCGACCGAAAGGTCGTCCGACAGTTCGGCCGTGATGATCACGGCATCCTGGTCCGCTCGCCAGGCCCCCGGTAGGTCCGGAAACGTCGAATCAACATCTACCAGCCAGTGCAGCGCGGTCAGACTCAGCCAGCCCAGCGGTTCATTGAATGTTGTATCGCGCAACGCATGCCATGCATTCCAGTCGCTGACAAAGATGTCGGAGGGAATGTCGGTGTCGGTAACAGTCATGATGCGCGGACTCCTTCAGCCTGCTCGTGGGGATGGCGCAAACCCAGGTGGCTGCGCAGTGTGGTTCCGGCGTATTCGGTGCGGAAACTGCCGCGGTCCTGCAGTTCCGGCACCACGGTGTCGATGAACTCGTCGAGGCCTGCCGGCGTGAGGTGGGGAACGAGGATGAAGCCGTCACTGGCATCGCCCTGAACGTAGCTGTCGATCTCGGCTGCCACCTCGGCAGCACTGCCTACAAACTGTTGGCGGGCAGTCACTTCGATGATGAGTTCGCGAATGCTCAGGTTCTCTGCCTCCGCTTTTGCGCGCCACTGATCCGCCACAGCACGGGGGTCCTTGACGTGGCGGACGCGTCCACGCGTGATGTTGACGTCGTCCGTCGGATCTTCCTTCGGAAGCGGACCGTCGGCGTCGTACTGCGAAAGGTCTCTGCCCCAGACCTGCTCGAGGAAGGCGATGGCGGTCTGGGGACCGACCTGCTGCCTCCGGATCTCATACGCCTTCTCCTGTGCGTCGGCCGCGTTGTCACCGAGGACGAAGGTGGCGGCGGGGAGAATTTTGAGGTCGGCGTGCGTACGTCCGTACTTGGCGAGACGCCCCTTCACATCTGCGTAGAAGGCTTTGCCCGCGTCGAGGGTTCCGTGACCGGTGAAGATGGCGTCGGCCTTGGCGGCACCGAACTCTCGACCTTCGTCGGAATCGCCCGCCTGCAACAGAACTGGATGCCCTTGCGGACTGCGCGGCAGTTCGAAGCGCCCCGAGATGTCGAATTGCTCTCCGGTATGCGAGAACTGGCCGACCTGCTGATCTGTTGCGAAAATTCCGCGTTCACGATCGACCAGCGGTCGATCGGTACTCCAACTGTCCCACAGTGTCCGTACCGCATCTACCAATTCATTGGCACGGGCATAACGTTGGGAATGTTCCAAATACCCACCACGACGGAAGTTTTCACCGGTGAAGGCATCCGAGGATGTGACCAGGTTCCAGGCGGCACGACCGCCGGAGAGGTGGTCGAGTGTGGAGAACTGTTTGGCCAGCTCGTACGGTTCGTTGAAGGTGGTGTTGATCGTTCCGGCCACACCGAGGTGTGTGGTCACACCAGCTACTGCGTTGAGAATGCTGAAGGTATCGGGTCGACCGACAACATCGAGGTCATGGATCTTCCCCTGATGTTCGCGTAGTCGCAGCCCTTCTGCAAGGAAGAAGAAGTCGAATAATCCACGTTCGGCACTGCGCGCAAGGTGCTCGAACGAACTGAAGTCGATTTGACTCTTCGATGCCGGGTCGGTCCACACCGTGGTGTTGTTTACACCGGGAAAGTGTGCGCCTAGGTGAACTTGCTTACGAATCCTGTTCTGTATCATCAATTTTCCTTATTCTTTGCTCTCGCTACACAAACTGATTGGCGGGTAGATCAAAGCCCAGCCGCTCACGCAGGGTCGGGCCGGTTTTCGGTCGCGGGTTCAGTTCCGCCAACACGTCGGCGACAATCTTCTCCACTCCGGACGCCAAGGCCAGCGGTCGCAGGACCACACCGTCGAGCCCCGAATTTCCACGAATCTCACGAAGTAGAGCGGTGAGCCCGGCGGTATCACCGCGGTAGAACAGGGATTTCGGTACATAGGGCGCGGCGGCCCATTCTTCAAGTTCGGCCAACGCGTCGTCCGCCGCTCCCCGATCGGCGCCGAGCAGGACATCGACGTCGAGCAGAACTCGCACGCTCCGGTCGATCTTCGCAGCATGGTCGTGGACCAGCCGAGCGATAGCACTGGCCTCGTTGACGTCGGAGGCAGAGATTCGGATGAGATCGCCGCGCTGTACCGCCAACTCGCGTGTCTCGAGGCGGCTCGCGTCCACGGCGATCAGCGGCTGTCCCTGCGGCGAACGAGGGGTAATGGACGGCCCCTTGACCGAGAAGTTCTTTCCTTCGAAGTCGATGTAATGGAGCTTGTCCCGATCGACGAATCGACCGGTCGCGGCATCTCGGATCTCGGCATCGTCCTCCCAGCTGTCCCACAGCCGGCTGACCACCTCAATAGCTTCTGACGCTTCCTCCCACAGAGATTCGTTGCTCTGCCGAGCCTTCCGGCCGAACAGGGACACCTCCACGTCGGTGTCCGACACTTCGACCTGCCACCCGGCCCTACCGGAGGAAGAGAAGTCGATACTCGCAATCGCCTTGGAAATATGGAACGGCTCGGTGTGTGTGACAGTTGCGGTGGGAATCAATCCGATCCGCGATGTCACTGCGCTCAGCCGGGCCGCGGTCGCGACCGCTTCGAGCCGTCCACGCGTCGCCTGTCGGCCCTCTGCCTGCAGGGCAAACGAATCCGGGAAGAAGGCCAGATCTACTCCGCCGCGATCAGCGGCCGTCACAAGGTCTACCCAGTACGACGGCGTGAAGAGTTCTTCGGCCCGCGAATCCTCACGGCGCCATGAGTGGGGATGCACTCCGGTGCCCTCGAATTCGAGGCCGACCAGAAATGCTTCGGAATTACGCTCGAACATGTTCAGCCTTTCGTGTTGAATGATTCCGTCCAGGGATTGCTTCGAGCAGTGTTCGGGTGTACTCATGGCGGGGATTGTCGAATATTTCAGCAGTAGAGCCGATTTCAACCAGACGCCCAGACTGCATGACTCCGACGACGTCGCTGATTTCCCGAACCACGGCCAGGTCGTGGGAGATGAAGAGGTAGGTCAGTCCGAATTCTTGCTGCAACTGGTCGAGGAGCACCAGAATCTGCGCTTGCACCGAAACATCCAGCGCAGACACCGGTTCGTCGAGCACCAGGAGATCCGGTTTCAAAGCGAGGGCCCGCGCGATAGCCACACGTTGACGCTGCCCGCCCGATAACTCGGCCGGCTTGCGGTTCAAGAACTGCTCGGGCAGGGCTACCTGATCCAAGAGTTCTACTGCGCGGATCCCTTGTTCGTGTCGACTCCCAACTTTGAAAGCCCGCAACGGTTCCGCGACAATATCTTGCACGGACAACTTGGGATCGAGAGATGCAAACGGGTTCTGATAGACAAGTTGAACTCGTCGTCGCAGTTCGCGCAATTCCCCGCCCTTGGCCCCGGTGATGTCCTGACCGTCGAAAGTAATTGCACCCGCATCCGCCTGCTCCAACCTCACTGCAATGCGAGCGGTAGTCGATTTACCGGAGCCCGACTCTCCGACCAGTGAAACCGTCTGTCCGCGTGGAACTGTCAATGAGAGTTCGTCCACCGCAGTGATCGCACTCCCGCGGCCGACGTGGAAGCGTTTGGTGATTCCGGCCAAAGTCAACAGCGGAGTTGCGGTCGGACGGACCGGCCGGACTACCCGGCCCGACGACAGACTGGGTGCCGCTCCCAACAGTTTCTTGGTGTACTCGTGACGAGGGTTGTCCAGAATATCTGCAGCACTGCCGGATTCGACAATACGCCCACCCCGCATCACGAGGATTCGATCCGCGCAATCCGCAGCGACACCCAGATCGTGAGTGATCAGGAGAACTGCGGTACCGGATTCTGCGATCCGTTCGTCCAAGTGGTCGAGAATACGCCGCTGCACGGTGACATCCAGAGCACTGGTCGGTTCGTCCGCGATAACGAGCGCCGGATTGGCAACCAATGCAATGCCGATCAAGACTCGTTGCCGCATACCGCCGGAAAGCTCATGCGGGTACTGCCGTGCTCTGACCTCCGGTCGATCGATTCCGGCACGTTCGAGAACATCGACGGCATCCAGCCGCGCCGTCCTCTTATCAGCCAAGCCGTGAATGCGCAGAACCTCCGCAACCTGATCACCGATCCGCGTTACCGGATTCAGCGATGTCGTCGGGTCCTGCGGCACCAAACCGATTCGGGCACCTCGGATTCGCTGCCAAGCCCGATCCGAATAGGAGTCGATACGTTCACCCTCGAATTCAACGGTTCCGCCGGTGACGTGGCCGCTGCCGGAGAGCAGTCCCAGTACAGCGTGAGCGGTGGTGGATTTTCCGGAGCCGGATTCGCCCACCACCGCAACAACCTCACCCCGGCCGACTGTGAAACTCACGCCCCTGACCGCCGGACTGTCTCCGTACGCGATGTGCAGGTCGGTGACTTCGAGCAATGGATCAGTGCTCATCGCCGGTTGCTCCTTTCGATCTCATGGCCGATACGATGCGCGGAGATGACCACTGCCACGATCGCCAGACCGGGAAGTGTTGTCATCCACCAGGCATTCGCAAGAAAGTTTCGTCCCTCGGATACCAGCGATCCCCACTCCGGGGTCGGTGGAACCGCTCCGAAGCCCAGGAAGCTCAGCGCAGACACTGCGAGTACCGCTTGACCGAATTCGACTGCAGACAGAGCGATTACGGGAGCGTATGCATTGGGAAGGACATGTCGGCGCAAAACTCCGAGCCACTGCACACCCGAACCGAACGCGGCCTCCACGTACTGCGCACCCCGCACCCGCATCACCTCGGCGCGCATTACTCTGGCGAAGTTCGCGACCATCGCCACACCCACTGCAATAGCAACGTTGATGGTGCCGAATCCAAGCGCTGTGACCAGTGTCAGCGACAACAACAGCGCTGGAATCGACAGCAACACATCGACAATGCGCATCAGCACAGCGTCGACAGCGCCGCCGACGAACCCTGCGATCAAGCCGATCAACGATCCGACGAGCAGCGCTATACCCACCGCAACCAGCGTCGCGGTCAGCGACAACCCAGCGCCGTGCACAAATCGTGTGTAGAGGTCGCGCCCGAGGTTGTCGGTACCGAACCAGTGAGCCAGGCTGGGCCCTTGCAGTTTGTCCGCAGGCACGCCGGACAAAGGGTCGCCGCCGGCAAATACTCCCGGTGCCACGGCAAAACCTACGACCAGCGCCACGATCACGGCCGGAATCACAAGACCTGGCTTGGCGATCAACCTCTTCGCCAGGGACTTTCGACTACCCGCGACCGGCGCTTGGTCTTCGAGTGTGGGGTCGAGCAACAGCGGTTCGATCAGCGTGTCAGACATGCGCCGGCTCCAGATCGGTCGGGTTTTCGGAGTGTGACTTCGCTCGACTGCGCAGCGAGTCACCGTCGTAGTGCGACTGGATGATTCGCGGATCAATCAGGGGGTAGAAGAGGTCAACCGCAAGGTTGACCAGCACGAAGACCAAGGAGGCAAAGACGACAACGCCCTGAACCACCGGGATGTCCTGTGCCATAACCGAGGTCTGCGTCAGACGTCCGACGCCGGCCCGCGAGAACACGGTCTCGACGACTACGGAACCAGCCAGCAACGTTCCCACCAATACGCCCGCGATGGTGAACGCCGGAATGCTGGCGAGCCGCAACGCATGCCGCGTCTGCACACGCCAACGGCTTGCTCCCTTGGCGTACGCGGTCTCGACGTGCGGCGAACGGAGTGTGGCCTGCAAACTGGTGGTCAAAACCTGAGCGATCACTGCGCCGGTCGGAATGGCCAGAGTAATCGCCGGGAGAATGACCGTCGCAAATCCCCGATCGCCGAATGCCGGAAAGATGTGCAGCCGGAACGAGAAAAGTTGCAGAAGAATCAATCCTACCCAGAAGGTCGGTACCGCCACCCCGAGCGGAGGCAACGAGAACAGGAGATTCGCGAGCCAGCGCCTGCGGGTGTACGTCGCAAGGAATGCGATGGCCACCCCGAACAGTACTGCCAATACCAATCCCGTAATCGCAAGTGTCAACGTGCTCGGGAGCGCCGAGAAGATCGCATCCGTCACCGGTTGCCCGGTGGAGATCGACGTACCGAAATCGCCACGAAGTGCATTCGTCAGAGAAGTCCAGTACTGCACCCACACCGACTGGTCCAAGCCGTATCGTGCCCGAAGCTGTTCAAGTGCAGCTTGATCCAAGGCCACACCTTGCCCTGACGATTCTGCCGCCATGCTGACCGGATCGCTGGGTAGCAGAAACAGAATCACAAATGAGATGGTGAAGGCCGCCCAGAGGACCAGTGCGGCTTGGCCCAGTCGGGTGAGTACGTATCGAGTCATGACTACTTACCCGACAACCATGCGTCGTAGAACTGCAGACGCGAAGACGCTTCGAAGTTCAGATCCTGCACCGACGATCCGGCCCCCACGGCCTGCGATAGTTCGATGGTCGGAATCGAAAGTCCACGGTCGACGATCAGCTCCTGTGCTTCGCTGACCAATTCACCACGAGCGGCGCTGTCGATCGTTGCCAACTGCTCGGTCAGAACCTTGTCGAGTTCTGGATCTGCGGCCCGCTTGTTGAGATTTCGACCGTCGAGGCCGAAGCTTGCCCGGAGGATATCCGCATCCGCTCGAGTGGCGTTGTAGTAGACGGCATCGTAATCACCCGACGTCTGCTTCTCGGTCAGTTCCCCGTTGGACAGCAAGTTGAGCTTCAGATCGACACCCACCTTCCGCAACTGCTGCTGGACCAACTCGAGGATGGCTTGGTTGCCGGCGAACACCGGGCTGAAAGAAACCGCGAAAGTCAGCTTCTGGCCGTCTTTCTCACGAATCCCGTCGGCCGAGGTCTTCCAACCCGCTGCGTCGAGGAGGTTCCCGGCCTTGTCCGCGTCGTAGGTCACGACACCGGACTGATCTGCATAGAGCGGTGTGGTGTGGGCCAGCGGACTCGTCGCCGGGAAGAAGCTCGGATCCAGCACGGTGTCGACGAGTTCCTGCCGGTTGATAGCGGGAATGATCGCCTGACGTACCGCCTGATCAGCGAGAACACCACGGCTCACGTTGGGCTGGAAGAAGAACACGATTCCGGGGTTCGGACGAGTCAAGATCCGTCCACCCGCACCTTCGATCTGAGGAGCGTCCTGCGTCAACGCGTCACTGACCGCGTCGAGCTGACCGGAAGCAACGCTGCCCGCCCGAACTCCGGACTCCGGGACAACGATGAAGTCGACGCCGTCGAGATACGCCTCCCCCTGGTGCGCCACCGCATCCGAAGCCCAGTTGTACCCGGCTCGTTTCTTGATCGACACCGAACGATCCTGCTGCCAATCGGAGTAGACAAACGGGCCGGAACCGATCACGGAAGCACCGGCGCAACGCTGTTCCGTCGGCAGTGCCGTGGTCGAATCTGCCAAGATTCCGAGCTGTGGTGTCGAAGTTGCCTGCAGGAACTGAACGTTGGGTCCCGAGAAGCTCACCTTCGCGGTGTGCTCGTCGATGACCTCGGTGCCGGTATACGTGGACAGATAACTCTTTGCCAATGCGGCGTTCGGGCCGAGGTTCTTGACGACGTCGAAGTTCTTCTTGATCGACTCCGCGGTTACCCGCGTGCCGTCACTGAAGGTGGCGTCGTCACGCAGAGTGAACGTGAAGCTGGCGGCGTCCGGACTGATCTCCCAACTCTTGGCGAGCCACGGCGTGATCTCGCCGGTCTCCGGGCTCTGGTCCGTCAACGAGTCGACCACGCTGCGAGTGACATACACCGTCTGATTCGTGCCGGCCTGGGCTGGGTCTGCACAGGTTGGCGCCGTCGAGAGTCCGTAGCGAAGGATTCCGCCGGACTGGGCGGGACCTGCATCTGCACTGGTGTCGCCGCTACTGGTGCTGCAACCGGCAAGTACGGTGCCGAGGACCGAGATCGCGCCGATACCGGCGACGACGGTGACGCGTGAGCGTGCACCGATTGAGCGTGAAGACACCGAAAACTCCTAATGGGGCATGCGGAAGAGCGCGCTCGTCACCCGTGTAACGGGACAGAAGAGCACGAATCAGCTACGAAGAGAATGGAAAACAGGCTTGCCCAACTATGGGAGCCTCGAGATACTGACCAGGGTCGAACCGCGATGCGAACATCGCTGCCGCGGTCAGTATGTACAGACGAATCCTGCTGTGCGACACAGGTCTACGTGACGGCACGACCAGGCGGTATCGAAACCGCCGTCAACTAACTTCATTCCGTGTTCCTCCATCGATCCTGGCGGTAGCACCCTCACCCGATTACTCGGAGGGTTGCTGCGACTTCATAGAGCCAGGTCTCTCGGTCGCTCGAGATGGTATTTCGCAAGTCTACGAGATGCCGGGGCTTTGTCAACCTAGTCGGTAGGAATTGCAGTTCAGGCCATATTTTCCACTGCAGAACTGGCGTCATGCCGACACCCTTCTGTCGTAGTCGTGCCGGATCCGCAGTTCCTTCTCAAACGGGTGAATCCCCACGTCGAGGGGTGACAGCGTGGCGTCGTACAACGGCGTGTATCCGCAGGACAGATACAGCGCCACCGCTTCGGGTTGCCGAGGACCTGTCGTCAGGTACACCTTGCGGTAGCCACGACGCGCGATCTCCAATTCCAGTTCTCGGACGACAATCTTTCCGAGGCCTCGCCTCCGATAGTCCGACGACGTCCAGATCCTCTTCAATTCTGCAGTAACGGAGTCGAATTGACGAAATGCTCCACCGGCGATCGACCGACCATCGTGAACCAGAACCAACAATGCTCCGCGCGGCGACGCAAATTCTTCCGCCGGGTACGTCGTCAGATCCTCGAACACGGCTTCACGAGTTCCGCCGTATCTCGAACTGTATTCATCGGCGAGTTCCGCGATGAGCGGCGCAGCCAACGGGTCCTCTTGAGATACCGAACGGACCTCGACACCGCCGATTCCCGCGATTTCCAGAGTCACGGCGTTTCCTCCACTCCTCGAATCAAGCCTTTCGGTCATTTTCCTCGCTCCCCCAGTCGAAACAGGTCCGGAGGCAATGCTTTTCCGTCTACCAAATCCGATACGAGTTCGCCCAGCGCCGGCCCGAATTTGAATCCGTGTCCCGAGAACCCTGCGGCGACGGTGACCGCCCCGACGCGGTCGATCACGAAATTACTGTCCGGAGTGCTGGTGTACAGGCAGGTGACCGACTCCACCGATGTCGAATCCACACCTGGCAACCATGATTCGGCGTACTCCACCAACCGCTGCTCGCCAGCAGCATCGGCAATGTAGTTTCGCCTGTCCGGTGTCACGACCGGCCCCGTCGCATGCTCGCCGATCTTGATGCCATCATCGGATCCAAGTCCGTAGATCCCGGCAGTGGTCAACTCAGCCCCGGCGTGATGAACGAAGCTAGGCCAATGACCACCCGGATCGAGAGGAGCAAAATGTGCCGGCTGTTCCTGCGTCGTAACCAATGTCGGCAACTCGATCGCCGAACGGAACCCGCTCCGATCGATCAACTCTGCAGTCCACGCACCGGCCGCAATCACGACATGCCGAGCCCGCAGCGCCTCGCCGTCAGTGATGACGTCGACACCGTACGACGCTTCCACGACCGACAGCACGCGCGTGTTGTGGCGAACCTCGGCTCCCGCGAATGCCGCTCCCGCTTTCAGTGCAGTCACCGCCCGGTCGGCGTGCAGGCGTCCCGCATCGGGGTGATGCAGCACGGTGGTGTCGAATCGCAGTCCCGGCCAACGAGCGGATGCCTCGGCCGGAGTCAGGATCTCACCCTTGATCCCCGCCTCCACCAAAATCCGCGCCTTACTCAGAATCGCTTCGGGCAATCCATGGTCGACGGCCCCGGTCAGCTCGAGGAAACCGATATCAGTTGTGGTCTCCAGTTCCCGCCACAGCGGTAATGCCGCAGCAGCCAAGCCTGTGTACAGGTGATTGTCGTAGGCCTGCCGGTAGATGCGCGAGGTGCCGTGCGATGCACCATGTTTGTGCTTCGGACCGTACTGCTCCAGCTGAACGACGCTACGGTCTCGCTTGGCGAGTTGCCAGGCGGCGGAGGACCCGACGAGCCCTCCACCGATGACAATCACATCGACGATGTCACTCATTTCGTCGGCTCACTTGGTCTTCGGGAGACCGGGCGGATTGATCAGCGAGGTGTCCACAGCTTCGCTGGTGATATTCCAGCGTTCGAGGATCTGCTGGTACGTGCCGTTCTCGATCGTGTGGTTGATGGCGTCGTTGATTGCCTTGATCAGTCCGTTGTCCTTCTTCACCAACACTGCAATCTGACCTTGCAGAGTGTCACCGGCGCCGGAGAACTCCCCCACCACCTCGGTTTCACCCGACTGCTTGGCATGGAACTGTGAAGACGGGTTCGGACCGAAGTACGCGTCAATACGACCGGACTGCAAAGGCAGGTAGTAGTCAGTGGTGTTCTGGTAGTAGGAAATGTCGGTGGGCGCCAAGCCGGCCGCGACGTTCTGCTCACTCCATTTGACCAGCAGCGCCTCCTGATTGGTTCCGGATCCGACGGCTATCTCGAGTCCCGCGACATCCTTGGGGTCCTTGATGGAGATTCCCGATCCTTTCTTCGCTTCGAAGGCCAATGTGTCGAGACGATAGGTCGCGAAGTCGTACTTTTCCTTACGTTCTTCTGTGACAGTCACATTGGAGAGGAATGCGTCCGCCTCACCGGAATCGACGCGGACAAAATTCTGCGCCCAGTCGGCTGTCTGCAGGTCTACCTTCAACCCGAGAACATCACCGATCAGGTAGGCGAAGTCGGTTTCGGATCCGATCAGCGTCTTGTCGTCGTCGGCGTAGAACCGAAGCGGCGGAGCAGATCCGGCGCTACCGGTGACACGCAGCGTGCCGCGGTCACGAATATCTCGAGGTACCTCGGCTGCAATCGTATCCACTTTTTCGGTGGCAATGCGGTTCTGGTCTGCGGTGAGGTTGTAACCCGCTGCGGCATTGACGTTTCCGCCGTCGGGTTCGGCATCTGCACTGCTGCATGCAGCACTCAACAATCCGACGGTGGCGAGAGCCGAAATGAGGAAGGTGGCACGACGGGATGGGGAGAACATCAAGTTTTCCTTTCAGGAAACGGCTATGAGTACGTCAGAGGACGCGAGAGAGAAATGCTTGGGTGCGTTCGTGAATCGGATTGTCGATGACCTGCGGTGGAGGGCCCTGCTCGACGATCACCCCGCCGTCCATGAACACGACCGTATCGGCGACTTCGCGGGCAAACCCGACCTCGTGTGTGACGATGACCAGAGTGGCACCGTCACGGGCCAATTGGGCCAGTACCTCGAGAACTTCGCCGACCAGTTCGGGGTCGAGCGCCGACGTCGGTTCGTCGAAGAGAATCACTGCGGGCCGCAGTGCCAACGCTCGGGCGATAGCAACACGCTGTTGCTGGCCACCGGAAAGCTGCCGCGGATACTGGTCGGCTTTGTCGGCTACGCCCACCCTTTCGAGCAAAGCCCGCGCCTCTCGGTACACCTCGTCACGGTCGCGCTTCTGTGCCGACAGTGGCGCTTCCACGACGTTCTCGAGTGCGGTCAGATGTGGGAACAAGTTGAAGTTCTGGAACACGAACCCGATGTGCGAGCGCTGCTTCAGGATTTCACGGTCGCGGAGTTCGTGGAGCCGATTTCCCTTGCGCCGGTATCCGATCAGTTCTCCGTCGATCCGCACGGTGCCACGATCGACCTTCTCGAGATGATTGAGAGTGCGCAGCAGTGTGGACTTGCCGGAACCGGACGGCCCGAGGATGACCGTCACCTCGCCCTTGCGGACCAGGAGGTCGACTCCGGCAAGCACTTCCAAGGCACCGAACGATTTATGGATCCCACGCGCTTCAACGGCATACGCCGTATTGTCGATCAGTTCTGCAGTCATCGAGTCGCACCTCTCGGAATGTCGAGACGCGCATCGCGAATCTCTTCCAACTTGTTGCGCACCTTCTGCAAAGGCGTCAACGGGAGAGCACGAGCCGACCCGCGGGCGTAGTGCCGCTCGACGTAGTACTGGCCGATAGACAGCAGTGTGGTGAGAATGATGTACCAGATGGTCGCGACCATCAACAACGGCACCACGCGCCCGTTGCGCCCGAAGATGACCTGCACCTGATAGAACAGTTCGGCGATCGCCATGGTCGAGACGATGGATGTGCCCTTGAACAGTCCGATCACTTCGTTGGCGGCGTTGGGAAGTATCGCCCGCATCGCCTGCGGGAGAATGATTTTGAAGAACTGTCGACTACGAGGAATGCCGAGAGAATGGGCCGCTTCGATCTGTCCGTGATCTACCGAGATGATGCCGGATCGGATGATCTCCGCCGAGTACGCAGCCTGGTGTAGTGCCAAACCTATTACTGCTGCGGTGAATCCGCCGATCACACCACTGACCTGGAACGTGAAGAATTCCGGGCCGAACGGTATTCCGAGAGAAAGCGTCTGGTAGAGGTACGTGATGTTGAACCAGAAGAGCAACTGCACGATCAGGGGAATCGAGCGGAACGCCCAGATGTAGGTCCAGGCGATCACCTGCAGTACCGGATTCTTCGACAGCCGGCCGAGCGCCAGGAAGACACCGAGGCCGAACCCGAGGAACGTTCCCCACAATGTCAGCTTGATCGTCATCCACAGCGCAGCCAGCACCGATTTCGCGGTGAAGTACTGAGCGAATGTCGGCCAGTCCCAGCCCGGATTGACAACAAGTCCGTGAATGAACTGGGCAAGAAGAACGAGCACGATCGCGCTGATCATCCACCGAAACGGATGCCAGGTTCGAGCAACGACAAGTTCCGAATCCGGGAGTTTCTGCTCGGCCACCGACGCTTCGGGGCGGACATCGGTGGGTGCACTCACGGCGCACCACCTGACGGTGTGGACATCACAAATAGACCTTTCGGGAAGGGCGGGAACGCAACTGCGCGGGGGCGGAAAGTGAGCCGGAGTCAGCGACAGTGACACGAAGCCGTGCGGCACAGGTCGATGTGACGCCGACTGTGGGACGCGTGCGAAGTGGAACCCATGTGATGCCTTCCATCGGTCCTGGCGGTAGCACCCGCTCCCGAAGGTTCGGTGGGTTGCTGCGACGTCGACGAGCCAGGTCTCTCGGTCGCTCTGGATGGTGAGCAAAGACTAGACGCAGAATTCTCTGTCGTCAAATGTCGTATTTCCCTGCGTTGCAAGGGAAATGCTGTCGATCAGGGGTTGAATTCGCGCTGATTTCAACACTGTCCGAAGATCAAAACACGGTGTTGAATGGAAGAGCCGAAACTGCGGTACCGAGCCACCGAACGGTCCTCGATCAGCCCTGCCGTACCGTCTGCAACGTGAGTGGACTCGACGCATTTATCATTCTGCTGGCCGGCGTAGGCGCGGGCGCAATCAACGCCGTCGTGGGCAGCGGAACCCTGATCACCTTCCCGACGCTCGTCGCGTTCGGCATGCCTCCGGTGACGGCGACGATGTCCAATGCCGTCGGACTTGTTGCCGGCGGGGTGTCGGGAACCTGGGGGTATCGACGCGAACTCTCCGGGCAGTGGGATCGGCTTCGCTGGCAGATCCCGGCGTCGTTCGCGGGTGCTGTTCTGGGATCGTGGCTGCTTCTGCATCTCCCCGAGAAGCTGTTCGAAACAATTGTGCCGATCTTGCTCATTCTTGCCCTGGCGCTCGTGGTGCTTCAGCCTCGCATCCAGGCGTGGGCGAAGAAGCGCTCCACCACCGAAATGGAACTGTCTCCCACACGGTTGATGCTTCTGACCGGCGGAACGTTTGCGGTCGGTATCTACGGCGGCTATTTCACCGCCGCGCAGGGCATTCTGTTGATCGGGGTGATGGGTGCCATCCTCCCCGAAACCCTGCAGCGAATGAACGGCGCCAAAAACCTACTCGCACTGATCGTCAATATTGTCGCAGCCGTCATGTACACAACCCTGCGGTTCGATCAAATCAACTGGGCCGCTGCAGGATTGATTGCCGTGGGCTCGCTCGTCGGAGGTGTGCTCGGAGCCCGCTACGGTCGTCGACTCTCACCGACCGCGTTGCGCGGCACCATCGTCGTCGTCGGCTTGATCGGTCTGTGGCGTTTGCTCGCTTAACTGCCCACTTCGGTCGCCGTTCCCACATACTGGAGATATGACCAAGACCGCGGATCAAACCCAGTGGACTTACCTGATGGACATGGACGGAGTTCTTGTTCACGAAGAGCACTTGGTGCCCGGTGCGGATGTCTTCCTCGCGGAGTTGGCGTCAAACGAGATTCCGTACATGGTGCTCACCAACAATTCCATCCGGACACCGCGAGACCTGCGCGCCCGCTTGCTCAATTCCGGCCTCGACATCCCCGAGAAGTCGATCTGGACATCGGCACTTGCGACGGCCACATTCCTCGGCAACCAGCGACCTCACGGCAGTGCGTATGTCGTCGGCGAATCCGGTTTGACGACAGCCCTCCACGACATCGGATATGTCCTGACCGACAGCGATCCCGATTACGTCGTGCTGGGTGAGACGCGTACCTATTCGTTCGAGGCGATCACCACTGCCATCAGGCTGGTCGAGCGAGGTTCACGATTTATCGCCACCAATCCCGACGCCACCGGACCCTCACGCGACGGTTCCCTCCCGGCCACAGGTTCCGTCGCAGCCCTCATCACCAAGGCCACGGGACGCGAACCGTACTACGTCGGTAAGCCGAACGCCCTCATGATGCGGTCCGCACTGCGGGCAATCGGTGCCCATTCCGCCAATACCCTGATGATCGGCGACCGGATGGACACCGACATCGTGTGCGGTCTGGAAGCCGGACTGCAGACGATTCTTGTGATGACCGGGATTTCCACGCGAGCTTCCGTGGAACTTTTTCCGTACCGGCCCACCATCGTGCTGGAATCTGTGGCCGACCTCGTCGGAACTACGACGGATCCGTTCCGCGAGGCCACGAACAATTCCTGATCCTGGGGATCTTTGCCACCTCAGTTAGATGAACATTTGTCCAACAAATCGGATTTCAGCGTCTAGGGTCTTGAATGTCAATCCCCTACGCATCCGAGGTGGCTCGTGTCAGTTCCTCCCCGCAATGTCTCCCGTCGCGCCGTCCTGGCCGGCCTAGCCGCACTCGGTAGCGCCAGCTTGCTGCCCGCCACCGCGCACGCCACCCCCGTTCTGCGCCAGGCGCCGGACACTGTAGCGGGGTTGATCCGCAACCCTGAATTCGGCAACGGCGTCATGGCCGGCGTGCCCCGTACCGATGGCGCGACACTCTGGACGCGGGTCGGCGGTGCTTCCGGCACCGGCAGCGTGGGGAGCAGTTCCGGCAGCCTGGGAAGTAGTTCCGGCAGCTTGGGCAGTAGTTCCGGCAGCTTGGGCAGTAGTTCCGGCAGCTTGGGCAGCTTAGGCAGCAGCACCGGCAGCTTAGGCAGTGCCGGCAGTAGCGCAGCCGGCGGCGAACTTGCATTGATCGTGTCCACCCGTGAGGACCTGTCCAGCCCGGTACTCGCCGAGCGCGTGCAGGTTCGCGAAGATGCCGACGGCACAGTGCATTTCGACGCCAACGGGCTGACCCCGGGCGAGACCTACTACTACCAGTTCCGCGGCGACGGAAACGAGTCGCCGGTCGGTCGCTTCCGGACGCTGCGGCCCGCCGATTCCAACGAGCCGGTCCGCATCGGCTGGTTCACCTGCCAGGGCTATGAGACGGGTTACTACAGCGCGCACCGGCACCTCGCCGCGGAGGACCTCGACTTCGTCGTATGCCTCGGCGACTACGTGTACGAGTTCACCGGGGCGGGTGTTCGTGGCCTTGACACCAACCCGTTCCCGCAGAACCTCGAGGGTATGCGCGAGAAGTACCGCATGTACCGCACGGACTCGGACCTGCAGCTGATGCACAGCCAGCATGCCTTCATCCCGATCTGGGACGACCACGAGTTCCGCAATAACTACAGCCAGGACGGCTGGACCTTCCCGGTGATCGCACCGATCGATACCGCGCTCGGCTTCCAGCAGAAGAAGCAGTGGGCGTGGCAGTCGTGGTTCGAGCACATGCCGGTGCCGCGCTTCTCCGACGACCCACTGCGGACGTACCGCTCGCTGCGGGTAGGCAAGACGGTGGAACTGTTCGCGCCGGACAGTCGGCAGTACCGCGACGTGCAACCGGATGGCGACGTGGACCACACCGTCTCCCCGCACGCCGACGCTCCGGGCCGGACCATGTTGGGCGCGACGCAGAAGAGTTGGCTGATCAATGGCCTGGCCCAGTCCGACGCGCAGTGGAAGGTCATTGCGAACGCCAGCATGATGATGGGCATGGTGACCCAGGACGACGGCGCCCGCGGCTACTACGACACCTGGGACGGGTACGGCGCCGAGCGAACCGAGATCCTGTCTGCCGCCGCCCAGTCGGTCGAGAATCTGGTGCTGGTCACCGGCGACGACCATGACGGGTGGGCCGGCGAGCTCTGGGACACCGGGTTCGCGCCGGGCACGCTCAGCGGCGACCAGGGGAACCCGCCGGGGACCCAGCGTGCGGGCGTCGAGTTCGTCGTTCCGTCAGTCACTTCCCCGAATACCGGGGACGGCGGCGCGACCGGCAGTAGCAGCGGCGGCAACATCCCGGGTGCGCGTGCCGAGGAGATCAGCCGGCGGGCCAAGAACCCGCATGTCAAGCATGTCGACATGGTCAGCCACGGCTACGGCGTCCTCTCGTGTGACCAGAACGAGGCGCGAATGCAGTTCCGATCTGTCGACAAGTCGGACCCCAATGCGGGCGTGACGACGTCGAAGACAGTGCGGACGCCGACTGGTCAGTCAGTGATCGAAGACGTGTAATCGAAGCCGTGCAATCCGAAAAACTCCGCCCGCCCGAGAGAACTTCCCGGGCGGGCGAAGTTGTGAAATCTGGAAACTTATCCCAGAGCACGCTTCAGATCGGCAAGCAAATCCACCGTATCTTCGAGGCCCACGGACAGTCGTACAACACCGTCGGTAATACCCACTGCTGCACGGCCTTCCGGGCCCATAGCCCGGTGAGTGGTGGTGGCGGGGTGAGTGATCAGCGACTTGGAGTCACCCAGGTTGTTGGAGATGTCGATGACCCGTAGACCGTTGAGCACCTCGAACGCGCGCTTCTTGCCGTCACCGCCGGGAGCGTTGAGCTCGAACGTGACAACCGTTCCGCCGCCGCTCATTTGAGACTGCGCGAGCTCGTACTGCGGATGCGACTTCAAGTACGGGTACTTGACCCACTTGACGCCGGGGTGCGCTTCAAGCATTTCTGCGATCTCGAGGGCCGAGGCCACGGAGTGCCGCAAACGTACCGGCATGGTCTCGAGGCCCTTGAGCAACGTCCAGGCATTGAACGGACTGAGCGCAGGACCGGTGTGCCGCATCAATTCTCGGACAGGACCGCTGATGTATTCCTCGGTACCGAGAATCGCGCCACCGAGCACGCGGCCCTGACCGTCGATGTGCTTGGTGCCGGAGTACACAACGACGTCGGCACCCAATTCGAGGCTGCGCTGCAGGAGCGGCGTCGCGAAGACGTTGTCCAGCACCACCTTTGCACCGGCTGCATGCGCAAGTTCGGATACGCGTCGTACGTCCACCAAAGACTGCATGGGGTTGGACGGCGTTTCGAAGAACACCGCGGTAGTGGGCACGGACAGCGCTTCTTCCCACTGCGCGTTGTCTTCACCGTCGACAAAAACGACGTCGACGCCCCAACGCGGGAGGATTTCGTTGCACACCACGAAGCACGAGCCGAAGAGGCTGCGCGCGGCAACCAAACGGTCGCCGTTGGCCAGCAACGCGCCCAAAGCCGTGAATACGGCGGACATTCCGCTGGCTGTCGCAAAGCACGCTTCTGCACCTTCGATGAGACGCAAACGCTCTTCGAACATCTTGACCGTCGGATTGCCGTAGCGGGAGTAGACAAAATGGTCTACCTCACCGGTGAAGGCTTGTTCGGCGGCTTCTGCACTCTCGTAGACGAATCCGGAGTTGAGGAACAACGCTTCGGAGGTTTCCTCGAAGCCCGTTCGCATCAGTCCGCCGCGAACACCGAGCGTGCCGAGGCCTACATCGTCCGGCAACGCCCGCTGAAATGCGCCGCCCTGAGGAATTCCGCTCACTGCTGCCTCCACGGCAAGCCGAGGGCCCGCCAACCTACAACTCCGCGGTGTCCGTCGGCATCCAAGGCGCCTTCGAATCCGTCGAGCACGTTGTACGACGGACCGATGCCCGCCGCTGTCGCGATTTCTGCTGCGCCGATGGACCGCTGTCCGGATCGGCAGAGGAATATCACGGGATTGTCGGAACCGGAAACGATGCCGGATTCCTTCAACTGGTCGACAAAATTGTCGTTGCGTGTGCCGTTCGGGTAGCTCACCCATTCGATCATCACAGCCGACTTGCCGAGGGACGTGACATCGGGGATACCGACATACTTCCACTCCGCGTCGGTCCGCACGTCGACCAGCACTGCGTCGGGGTTTTCGCGGAGCAGCGCCCAGGCTTGCTCCGGCGTCAGATCGCCTGCGTAACTCACGTCGTCCATGTTTTCACAGCATCGCCATTTTCACCGCACCGCCCCGAGCACCACCGTGGACGGTCAGCTGCAGACGTCCCAACCTTCACCGTCGCGCGTGAATGTCCAGGCCTCGACCTTGTTTCCCAGCCCGCCGCCGGAGAGCCTGACATCGGCTTGGGCGCGGTCACCGGTCACTACGGGATTGTCGACGCCGGCCAGCTCGACCTCGCCGTTCGCAGCTGCGAGCGCGTCGCTCTGCTTGTCGAAGTTCGCGCAGGTCAGACTCTGCAGAGTCTTGGTGTCGTTCTTGTTGTGCGCGGCAACGTAGTCCGCGACGGTACGGGAGATCCGATCGGTTTCGGTGACGTTGTCCTCGGCCGGTGACATCGCGGACGCAACGAAGATGCCTCCGAGGATCAGCGCAACGATTGCCACTGCCAGGAGAAACGGTCCGGCTGAGGCTGTCTTGTTTTCGGAGTTGTCGGAATCGCGTAGCTGGTCACTCATGGAACCAATACTCCCCCACAACCACAGCTTGTGGCCTGCCAAGGAGCGGCCCCCTACCCTTCTGCTCCCTCACCGCGGAAGAATGGGAAGAAAGAAAAGGTTTACCCACGCCGCTTCGAGTGGGAGTGTGAACCGGTCGAGCCGCAATCACGACACTGCGCTTAGGTTCGGCTAAATTGATTTATTGTCGATACGTTGTCCGAACTTCGAAGAAGGTAGCTGTCTACAGATGACTGACTCCAATCGCCCACTCCGGGTCGCGATCGTCGGCGCCGGCCCCGCCGGCATCTACGCAGCCGACGCACTCATGAAGTCCGACACCGCAGTCTCCGGCCGCGGCGTCAGCATCGACCTCTTCGAGCGCATGCCCGCGCCCTTCGGACTCATCCGCTACGGCGTCGCCCCGGACCACCCGCGTATCAAGGGCATCATCACCGCCCTGCACAAGGTCCTCGACAAGCCGCAGGTCCGCCTCCTCGGCAACATCGACTACGGCACCGACATCACCCTCGATGACCTGCAGTCGTTCTACGACGCCGTCATCTTCTCCACCGGCGCCAACGCCGACCGCGCGCTCGGCATCCCCGGCATCGACCTCGACGGTAGCTACGGCGCCGCCGACTTCGTCTCCTGGTACGACGGCCACCCCGACGTCCCGCGTGAATGGCCGCTCGACGCCGAGAAGGTCGCAGTCCTCGGCGTCGGCAACGTCGCCCTCGACATCGCCCGAGTCCTCGCGAAGACCGGCGACGAACTTCTCCCCACCGAGATCCCCGCCAACGTCTACGAGGGCCTCAAGAACAACAAGGCCATCGAGGTCCACGTCTTCGGACGACGCGGCCCCGCCCAGGCGAAGTTCACACCCCTCGAACTGCGTGAACTCGATCATTCCCCCACCATCGAGGTCATCGTCGACCCCGAGGACATCGACTACGACGAGGGTTCCGAGCAGGCTCGCCGTAACTCCAAGCAGGTCGACATGGTTTCGAACACCTTGCAGGACTGGGCAATTCGTGACGTCGGAAACCGCCCGCACAAACTGTTCCTGCACTTCTTCGAATCTCCCACCGAGATTCTGGGCGAAGACGGCAAGGTCGTCGGCCTTCGCACCGAGCGCACCGCGCTCGACGGCACCGGAAACGTCAAGGGCACCGGCACCTACAAGGACTGGGATGTCCAGGCCGTCTACCGCGCTGTCGGTTACCTCTCGCAGAACGTCACGCAACTGCCGTTCGACGACCAGGCCGGCACCGTCCCCAATGACGCCGGACGCGTTGTTGCCGACGAAACCGCTGAGGGCGAGGCCCGGTTCATGCCGGCCACCTACGTCACCGGTTGGATCAAGCGCGGCCCCGTCGGCCTCATCGGCCACACCAAGGGTGACGCCAACGAGACCGTCGCCAACCTCCTCGAGGATTCGGCCAACTTCACCCCCGCCGCAAACCCCGACGAGAATGCCGTTGTCGAATTCCTCGAAGGCAAGCAGGTTCCGTACACGACGTGGCAGGGCTGGTACCGCCTCGACGCGCACGAGCGCAGCCTCGGCGAGCCCGAAGGCCGTGAGCGCATCAAGGTCGTCGAGCGTCACGACATGCTGAAAGCATCCGAGCCCGACAGGGCCTAATTGCCGGACCCCGACACCGCATAACAGCAGGTCAAACAGACCGATCGGCCCGATATGACGAAAATTCGCTCCAGAGCGACTCACGTCACATCGGGCCGATCTTCTGTGCAAGGTCATATCGGCAGCGTGCAAAATGGATGGTGTGTTTGATGCCCACGTTCACATCATCGATCCGCGCTTCCCGCTGGTCGAGAATCACGGGTACCTACCCCAACCCTTCACCGTCGCCGATTACCGGTCCAAAGTCGCTTCTCTCGACGGTCTCCGAGTAGACGGCGGAGCAGTCGTCACCGCGTCCTATCAGGGCACCGATCAGGAGTATCTGAAGGCCGCACTCGCCGAACTCGGCCCGGGATGGGTGGGCGTCACCGCACTCGGACACGACGCCACCGACGAGGAGATCGTTGCGCTCGACGCTGTCGGCGTTCGCGCAGTCCGATTCAATCTTCGGCGCGGAGCAACAGACCTGAGGGAACTCTCGGACCTGGCCAACCGAGCCTTCGATCTGGTCGGCTGGCACGCCGAGTTCTACGTCGACGCCACCCTCCTACTCTCTCTCGAACCGGTCTTCGGGAAACTGCCCGCCGTCGCCATCGACCACCTGGGCATGTCGACGCGGGGGCTCCCCTATCTACTCAACCTGGTCGACCGCGGTGTGAAGGTCAAAGCCACCGGCTTCGGCCGCACTACCATCTCCGATGTCGGCGACGTGCTCCGTCAGATCCACCGGGTCAATCCGCAAGCCTTGATGTTCGGGACGGATCTACCGGGAACCCGGGCCCGCCGCGCCTTCGAGAGCCACGACCTCGATGTGATTGCCGAGGCCGTCGGCGACGACCTCCCGGCAGTGATGGGTGGCAATGCCCGGGCCTGGTACCGGTGCGACTCCCGAGCCGACGCTCAGACCACAACGACTGCGCCCAGCCAGAGTCCGGCCGCAACCAACGCGCCGAACAGTTCCACCACCATGGACAACCCGACGGCCTTCACTGCGTGAAGCGTCGACGCCCACGCAATGTTGAAATTGCGTAGTCGTATCCATTCCGCGACATAAGTTCCCAGGACAAATCCGAGGAACAACCCCACGACGGGTACCACGAAGAATCCGATGATCCCGACAACACCGCCGATCATCACGGACAGGTTGGGAACTCCCCCGTCGCGCATCCGCTGGCCCGGCCACGTGTACTTCACGACGCCGGTGACCACCAAGGCGAGAGCCGCCAGTACGAAGACCGTCCACGCGGTAGCACCTCCGGTCATCAAGGCCCACAACAGTATTGCTGCCAAGATCAGCAGGGTTCCCGGAATGATCGGCACGACAACGCCGACCAGTCCGACCAGAATGACTAGTCCTACAACAACTTCGGCCGCTGAACTCATCCGACGGGACGAACCTTCGACGCGGCCTCCCGGGCGCGCGCACGGGCGGTCTCGACATCAACGGCCGTCGACACAGCGACACCCATCCGTCGACGCAGGAAGCTTTCCGGCTTTCCGAAGAGCCGGAGTTCGGTTTCGGGAACCGCGAGAGCCTCGGCTACACCGTCGAATCCGATGCCCTTCGCCTCGATACCGCCGTAGATGACGGCCGACGCACCCGGTGATGTGAGCGTTGTGTCGACCGGCAATCCGAGGATCGCACGCGCATGTAGTTCGAATTCCGAGAATCGCTGGGTACGCAGCGTCACCAGGCCGGTGTCATGTGGGCGCGGGCTGACTTCGGAGAAGTACACGTCGTCGCCCTTGACAAACAATTCGACGCCGAAGATTCCCCGACCGCCGAGCGCCGTGGTGACCTTTTCGGAAACCGCACGAGCCGCAGCGAGCGCAGCGTCGGACATACGCTGGGGCTGCCAGGACTCGATGTAGTCACCGGCCTGCTGCAGGTGCCCGATCGGTTCGCAGAACGACGTGACCACACTGCCGTCGGCGGATACGGACCGCACCGTCAATTGTGTTATCTCGTAATCGAAATCAACGAAACCCTCGACGATGACGCGACCGTGATTGACACGGCCGCCGGCCATCGCGTAATCCCACGCGGCACCGAGCTCGTCGGCGGAACGTACCGTCGACTGCCCCTTTCCCGAGGACGACATAACAGGTTTGATGACGCACGGAAATCCGATGCGCTCCGTCGCGATCTGTACTTCTTCGAGTGAATCCGCGAAGGCGTAGGGCGACGTGGGCAGCCCCAGTTCTTCGGCGGCGAGGCGCCGGATGCCTTCACGATTCATAGTCAACTGTGTTGCCCGCGCCGTGGGGATCACCACGGTCTCACCGCGTTCTTCGACGACGGCCAGCGCATCGGTGGCGATGGCCTCGATCTCGGGAACCACAAAATGCGGCTTTTCCAGTTCGATCACGGCAAGCAACGCCTCGGGATCACTCATGTCGACGGTGTGCGCCCGATGCGCAACCTGGTGACCCGGAGCGTCGGAGTATCGATCTACCGCAATCACTTCGACGCCCAACCGCTGCAACGCGATGATGACTTCCTTGCCCAGTTCACCGGAGCCCAGCATCATCACTCGAATCGCATTCTCGGTGAGTGGTGTACCGAAACGTAGGGGCAGAACGGACTGATGTGTGGGTGTCGAATCAAGCTGCATGGGTGCGACTATATGCCAATCCCGATGCAGGTCAGAGCTAGTGCGGATCAGCCAGGTGACAGGTTCAGGTCTACCCGGAGATATGACGCTTCGGCACCATACCGCTGACATCTCGCGCTTTGACGAGGTTTCGGCCACTCTCCTTGGCGTCGTACATCGCCTCGTCGGCCGCGATCATCAACGCAGCCAATCGCGGCGTCGGGTGATCTGCCCATGCAAGTCCGATACTGACGGTGCTTGCAACTCCGGAGGCTGTCGATTCCTCGACCTGCGCTGACCGGATCGCCTCCGCGACTTCCGAGGCACGGGCGAAACTGGAACCGGTGAGCAGGACTGCGAATTCCTCGCCGCCCAGTCTTCCGACCAGATCGGCGTCCGATACCCGATCGGCCGCGCGGGCAGCGAAGTCCGAGAGCACCGTATCGCCGGCCATGTGCCCGTGGGTGTCGTTGATGTTCTTGAAGTGGTCGAGATCGAGCATCAGCAAGCCGACGGGCAATTGTGTTTCCGATTCACGCCGAAGTTGTTCCTCGGCTTGCCGGAGGAAGGCTCCCCGCGAGAGAACTCCCGTGAGGTTGTCGTATTCGACGGCTCGAAACAGCTCACGCTCAGCTGCTCGACGCTCCTGCGTGGCACACGCCACCGCAATCGGCCCCAGCGCGATCAGCGTGACTGCAATCGACGTGATGACATCCTCCGACCAGTTTATGTGGCCCTGTTCGCCGACATCCAGACGCCCGGTGTCGGCCATCATGAGCGACCACACCGACCAGACCACTGAGACAAAGGCTGTGCTCGGAACCGAAATACGGGTGGCGCACCACAGCAACGCCGGAATGGGGAGGACAAGTGCGATCGGCCCCTCGATCCTGAGCGCGATCGGAACGCAGGCTGCGGTCGCGAGCAGCGGAACCAACATCGTTCCTATGGTCTGCAATGTCAGTTTTCTGCGAAGGTCCGCAAATCCGGAGGGAATAGTCACGGACAGAATCAGCGGCAGCACCAAGAGGTACGCCATGAACTCTGTGCTACCCCAGTGAACGAGTGTGTCGGTGAACGATTCCTCTCGAATCACCCGATCCAGTAGTCCTGCGGTCGAAGCAGTTGCGATGGCGCTTGCCGCGCCGATAATGACCATCCACATCAACGCATTCGAATCGACAAGCCGAAACGGTATGCGCTTCGTGCAGCGGAGCAAGAGCACACCGAATGTGACACCGACCAGATTTGCACCGTTCAGTTGCACTGCCATCGACAGGGCGCTGCCTGTCAGCAGATCAGCGCTCAAATAGCCGGCCATCGCAGCCATCCAGGTGGGCCATTCGATCAAGACGGGCCACCGCATCATCATTCCCAGCAACAGCGCATTTGCGCACCAGAAGGTTGCCAGGAGCCCGGGTGCCCGGGTGAGGATTCCGACGAGGGCTGCGGCCAGGACAACAACGAAGACAGTGAGTAACCGCATTGTGCGACTCATCCTTGCCATCGTTCACCTCACCCCGGATTTAGTACCTAGGCGCAGCGGAGGGGAGCCTCGAACTGTCCGATCGACCAATCCAGCTACATAACAGTTAACAGCCACTGGTCCATCGTACGCAACCAGGTCGACCGGACAACAGGCAAAGCGTAAAAACGAATTGCCCCCCACCCGAATAGACGGACAGGGGGCAATACGAAGCGATCAAACTACCGCAGTACCGAGCGCTCGGTGCGTGGGCCGCAGCTTAGCCGGATGAGCCGAGAAGTCCAGCGAGAGAGCCGGCTCCACCGGTTTCACTGGATCCGTCGGCCAACGAAGAGGTGTCGACAGACTTGAGGAAAACACCGAGTGCAGCGAGCAGAGGTCCGAGTGTGCTGAGCGATCCGAACATAGGAATTTCTCCTGTTATGTGAGGTGGTGTGAATGTTCAGCGCCGCTTCGGTCGCAGGCGGTGACCGAAGCAGCCCGGGAACCCCTGACACAGAGGGGCAGAAATTCTGTCGCCCCCTGCGACATCCCGAGCTGTGATGCAGCGCACGAAACTGCGCTGATTGCATTTATAGACGGCCCGATCTCGATTGTCTAGCTACCTGACCGCTAATTAGCGTTACTAGACCTAACATTTTTCGATAAATCTGCAGCTAGAGCCGATTATTTTAAGTAACGGAACAATAACAATGTGTTGTAGATCACGTCTATTTGTGGGCAAAATGGATTACTAGACAACTTTCAGACACATTTTGCCACATTCCGGTCGTAACCCCACATCTGCCGTCGCGACTCCACGTTCAATTCGGAATAACCTCAGCAATCGCACGAGTCGGTGCCCGCAAGGATGTGCATCTGTCATACCGTGTGCATGTGATCAATCCGGAACGCGTGGCAGCCCGAACGGGATCGCCGTGCTAGCAAAGCTGCTCAAGGCATACCTGCCTCCGTACCGTTGGCTCCTCGCAGGAGTGCTGGCACTACAACTGTTCGGCGCAATCGCGGCGCTCATCCTGCCCACCTTGAATGCCCGAATCATCGACGACGGCGTCGCTCGTGGTGACACCGGATTCATCATGTCGACCGGCGGAATCATGCTGCTGGTCTCCTTGGCGACGATCCTTGCCTCGGTCGCATCCACGTTCCTCGCCGCCAAGTCCTCGATGGGCTTCGGTCACGACGTCCGAGCAGCGGTCTACAAGGCCGTCGGCAGCTTCTCTGATCGCGAGTTCTCCGGTTTCGGGGCGCCCACATTGATCACCAGAAATACCAACGACGTACTGCAGATCCAAACCCTCGTGATGCTGACTGCGTCGATGCTCGTCAGTGCCCCGCTCATGTGCATCGGCGGAATCGTCATGGCGCTGCGGGAGAACCTGCAGATGTCGTGGCTCTTGACTATCTCGGTGCCGCTTCTGGGTATTACCGTCGCTGTAGTCATCGCCCGACTGATCCCGCACTTCCGCACCATGCAGACCCGGATCGACAACATCAACCGCTCACTTCGTGAGCAACTCACGGGTATGCGCGTCATCCGCGCGTTCGTCCGCGAACCCGACGAAACGATGCGTTTCGACAAAGCCAACAAGGAACTGACCGACACGGCCATGCTCATCGGCCGGTATCAAGCTGTACTCATGCCGACGATCATGCTGATCGCCAACATGTCCAGCGTCGCAGTCCTGTGGTTCGGTGCGCACCTCGTCGACACCGGCGACATGCAGATCGGACAGATCAGCGCATTCCTCGCCTACGTCATGCAGATCCTGATGTCCGTCCTGATGGCAACGATGCTGGCCGTCGTCATTCCGCGCGCCGCTGTCTGCGCCGACCGCATCACCGAAGTGATCGACACCGAGCCGTCGGTGCCGGCACCGACGCAGCCTCTACGCCCGACAAACCCGTACGGCGTCGTCGAGTTCGGTGGAGCCGGGTTCAGCTACCCCGGTGCCGAAACTCCCGTCCTGAGCGGTGTGTCGATGCGTTGCCTCCCCGGAACGTTCACAGCCATCGTCGGCAGTACCGGCAGCGGGAAGTCCACCCTCGTTTCACTCATCCCACGCCTCGTCGACGTCACAGCAGGAGCCGTCCTGATCGACGGCCTGGACGTCCGCGGCTGGGATCAGGACGAACTGTTCACCAACTTCGGTTACGTGCCGCAGAAGGCCTATCTGTTCGCCGGGACCATAGCCACCAACATCAGATACGGAAACCCGGCCGCGACCGACGCGGAAATCTGGGATGCGCTCACCATCGCGCAAGCCGACGGCTTCGTCGGTGAGCTTTCGCAAGGCCTGGACTCACCGATCTCCCAAGGCGGAACGAACCTCTCCGGTGGTCAGCGTCAACGACTGGCCATCGCCCGCGCCGTCGTCCGCAAGCCGCGGATCCTCGTGTTCGACGATTCTTTCTCGGCACTCGACATGCACACCGATGTAGCCGTCCGCGCCGCACTACGCGCAGTCACGACCTCGACAACAGTCATCGTCGTCGCGCAACGTATTTCTTCCATCGTCGACGCCGACCAGATCATGGTCCTCGACGACGGGTCGCCCGTCGGACTCGGTGACCACAACTTCCTCCTGGCCAACTGCCCCACGTACCAAGAGATCGTGGCGTCCCAGATTCCCGCGGAGCTGAGCGCATGACCAATCCGCAGGATCCCACCTTCGGCGCGGCACATCGCCAGTATTTCGACGACACCCCGACCGTCGTCTTCGCAAAGATCCCGGCAGAACCTGACGCCTCCGACAATGCCCCGTCCCCGGCCGATCCCCCACCGACCGGTCCCCCGCCAGGCGACGCTCCCAAGCCCGCGGGCGACGCCGAACCCAAACCGCCCCAGGCGTCGACCACGCCGGCCACAAAACCCAAGCAGTTCAAAGCCACGATGAAACGGCTTCTGGCACTGCTGAAGCCGCACAAGCTTGCCGTGTTCGTCGTACTTGTTGCGACGATCACCAGTATCGCGCTCTCGGTTGCGGTTCCCAAGATCCTGGGCCACGTCACCGACCTCATCTTCGCCGGATTCATCGGCAAGAGCCTGCCTGCTGGTCTCACTCGCGAACAGGCCGCGGAAGTCATTCGCGCATCGGGTAATTCGACGTTCGCGGATCTCGTCGCCAACTCGTCCGACGTCGTTCCGGGCGTCGGACTGGACTTCGACGCCATCGGCAAGGTCATCATGCTCGCCATCGGCGTGTACGTACTGGCATCGTTGCTGGCCTGGGTCGAAGCGTTCCTGCTCAACATCATCGTGCAGCGAACGATCTACAAGTTGCGTGCCGAAGTCGAAGCAAAAATTCACCGACTTCCGTTGCCCTACTTCGACAGAACACCACGCGGCGAAGTCCTCAGCCGTGTCACCAACGACATCGACAACGTGGCGTCTACCTTGTCTCAGACGTTGACCTCGCTGCTGACATCCGTGTTGACCGTCGTCGGCGTCCTCGTGATGATGTTCGTCATTTCGCCGATGCTCTCGCTGATCGCACTGATTGCCGTGCCCGTATCGGTACTGCTGGTAGCCCGCGTCGCAAAGCGAGCCCAGGTTCTCTTCAAAGCGCAGTGGGAAGAAACCGGCAAGATCAACGCGCAGATCGAGGAAACCTACAGTGGCCGCGATCTCGTTCGTGTCTACGGACACCAGGCCGAGGCCGAGCGCGAGTTCGCGGTACAGAACAAGAAACTGCTCGACGCATCGTTCGGTGCCCAGTTCCTGTCCAGCTTGATCATGCCGGTGATGAACTTCGTCGGAAACATCACTTACGTGCTGCTCGCAGTAGTGGGCGCGCTCAAAGTTGCCAGCGGCAACATGTCACTTGGCGACGTCCAGGCCTTCATCGTCTACTCGCGCCAGTTCAGCTCACCGCTCACCCAGATCGCATCGATGTCGTCCAGCCTGCAGTCCGGGGCGGCGTCGGCGGAACGCGTCTTCGAACTGCTCGACGAGCCCGAACAGTCCCCCGACATCGACGTTCCGCTCCTGCCCGAGCAGGCCGGCCGCCATCGCAGCGTCGGCACTGTCGTTTTCGACAACGTCTCGTTCCGTTACGACAAGGACAAGCCGCTCATCGAGAACGTCAGCCTCACTGCCGGATCCGGTCAGACCGTCGCCATCGTCGGACCCACCGGCGCCGGCAAGACAACCCTCGTCAACCTCCTCATGCGGTTCTACGAAGTTGATTCCGGCCGAATCACCATCGACGACATCGACATCGCGCACATGCGTCGCGCGGACCTCCGCAAGCATGTCGGCATGGTCCTGCAGGACACCTGGCTGTTCGGCGGCACCATTCGCGAGAACATCGCCTACGGCCGCATCGGTGCCAGCGAACACGACATCCAAGAAGCCGCCCGAGCAGCGTTCGTGGACCGTTTCATCCACACCTTGCCCGACGGCTACGACACCATGCTCGACGAGGAAGCGTCCAACATCAGTTCGGGCGAGAAGCAGCTCATCACGATCGCTCGAGCATTCCTCTCCGAGCCTTCGCTTCTGATCCTCGACGAGGCAACCAGCTCCGTCGACACCCGCACGGAGCAGCTTGTGCAGCACGCCATGTCCGCTCTGCGGACCGGGCGCACCAGCTTCATCATCGCGCACCGACTCTCCACCATCCGTAGTGCAGATCTGATCGTGGTGATGGAAGCCGGTCAAATCGTCGAACAAGGCACACACGATCAACTGATCGCCCACGGCGGCGCGTACTTCCGCCTCTACAACGCACAATTCGAGGGCGCCGCGGTCTGATTCACCGACCCCGGCGTGTGATCGCAGACTCCTGATACCGACATAGTGCCCCGGGGCACACCCTTCTGGCCCGACAGGTTACCGTCGGGCCAGAAGCAAATTCACCGTCGGAAATGGAGTTCGTGTGTCTGCAGAAACCGTGGAGAAAAAGGGCCCGCTCGCGGGTATTCGGATCGTCGAATTCGCCGGACTGGGACCAGGTCCGCACGCGGCAACACTGCTGGCCGACATGGGTGCCGACATCGTCATCGTGCAGCGCGCCGCCCCGATCCCGCAGGACGCCGGATCAACCGATCAGATCAAGCGCGGACGCCGCATCGTCGAAGCCAACCTCAAGGATCCGGCCGACGTCGCAAAGGTCCTGGACCTGATCGAGCGCGCCGACGTCGTCATCGAGGGCTTCCGTCCCGGCGTAATGGAACGCATGGGCCTGGGCCCCGACGTTGCCCTCGAGCGCAATCCTCGTCTGGTCTACGGCCGTATGACGGGCTGGGGCCAGGAAGGCCCGCTGGCCAGCGCAGCCGGTCACGACATCAACTACATCTCCCTCACCGGTGTCCTCAACGCCATCGGTCGCAAGGGTGAACGCCCCGTTCCGCCGCTCAACATGGTCGGCGATTTCGGCGGCGGTTCCATGTTCCTGATCTTCGGCATCCTGTCCGCCCTCGTCGAACGCTCCGTCTCCGGCAAGGGGCAGGTCGTCGACGCTGCCATGGTCGACGGCACCCTCGCGCTCTCACACATGATGTGGGCGTTCCGTGGCCGTGGCGTCTGGTCCGACGAGCGTGGCGTCAACCTCCTCGACACGGGCGCACCGTTCTACGACACCTACGAGACCTCCGACGGCAAGTACATGGCCGTCGGATCCATCGAACCGCAGTTCTACGCACTGCTTCTCGAGGGCCTCGAGATCGATCCCGCGTCGCTCCCCCACCAGATGGATTCGAGCAAGTGGGACGACACAAAGGTGCTCTTCACCGAGAAGTTCCTCTCGAAGACCCGCGACGAATGGGCCAAGATCTTCCTCGGCACCGACGCGTGCGTCTCGCCGGTCCTGACCTTCGCCGAAGCACCGTCCAACGAGCACATCGCCGCCCGCGGTTCGCTCATCGAAATCGACGGCGTCACCCAGCACGCTCCGGCCCCGCGCTTCTCGCGCACACCGGCTGCAGTCCCGTCCGCGCCGGCTCGTGAGGCGACGGATATCGAGACGGTCTGGAAGTAGTCCTTGCTGTGCGCCTTTATTAACCGCCGGCGGTTAATAAAGGCGCACAGGGCGCTAGCCCAATCGGTAGAACCGCAGGAACTCGTGCTCGATCGGCAGCACATCAACCCTCTCGAAACCTGCTGCCAAAGCGTAACTTTCGAGAGTCGACTTCCGCATCACCGTTCCCGTTCCGACGCTCCCCGGATGCGCGAGACTGTCCGGCAGGCAGCACGTCAACGAAAATCCGTAGAGCAGTTGCTCCACCTTCCCGGCCTCAGGATCAAAAGTATCCGCAGTCCGCTCGTCGACGACGATCACCGGTGCACCCGGCTGTCCAATCGACCGGGCGGTCGAGAGGAAACCCACCGGATCCGGCACGTCGTGCACACACTCGAAAGCAAAAACGGCGTCGTAGGTGCCCGTGTCCGCACGCCCCGGTTCATGCGCCTGGCCCGCGACGTCAACCAACGAGAAATGAACGCGGTCGTCGACGCCGTTGTCCCGGGCGTGACGCCGCGCCGCTGCCACCGAGGCCGCGTCCACGTCGAAGCCGTGAACCTCGACGTTCGGGTAGCCGAGCGCAAGCGCCACTGACGACCAGCCCTCGCCCATGCCGAGATCGGCGACCTTGGCGCCGCCGGTCAACGTCGCATGCAAATCCGCAATGGTCGGCAGAAATTCCTGACACAACTGCCGTAGATACATCGGCCGATTCATCAACGCCTGGCCTTCACGGGCGTCCGGACCCATCGATTCCCACGTGACCCCGCCGCCGTGGCGATACACGTCGAGCAACCGCGGCATCGACGTCGTCGTCGCAACGAACATGCGCGCCAACGGCGTCAGATACAGCAGGCTGTCACAATCGAGCAGCACGGCGGCATGCTCGACAGAGAGGCTGTATCGACGGTCGGAATCGGCATTGACGTCGAGATACCCCGACACAGCCTGATGCTCCAACCATTCGCGGGCATACCGCTCGACCGTTGCAGTCCGGTCGGCTAGTTCCGTCGACGTGAGCGGGCCATGATCGGCGAGTGCCCGGTACCAGCCGAGCCGATCACCGAGATACACCGCTTGGAGTTCGGCAGCACCGAGCGTGGCCTCGAACAGTCGTTCCGCCAAAGTCTCCGATGCGTTGTTTGCCTCAGTCGCTGTCATCGATGTCTCCTCAGGTCACCCCTCATTGCCAGTGTGTACCCATATAACCGATCAAAGCGAAGAACCGAGAAATATCAGACGACAACCATCCGCTGGTCGGCAGCGTCCCGATCGGTGGCAAGTGTGTCGTAGGCAGCGGCGATGGAAGCAACTCCGCGAACAAGGTCATCCGACGATCGTGCATACGGCACCCGGATGAACCGCTCGAAAGCACCTTCGACGCCAAATCTGGGGCCGGCTGCGAGCAGTACCCCGAAGTTGGGTGCCACCGCCGCCAACGCCGTGGACACGGGGGCAGACATGCGCATCCACACCGACATTCCGCCCGAGCCGATGGTGGGGGTCCAGTCCGGAAGTCGCTCGGCTACCGCGTCGAGCAGCACGGCTCGCTGCTGACGAAGTACTTCGCGACGCTCTTCGAGTATCAGTCTGTCATCGGCCAGGAGGTACGCTGCGGCAAGCTGATCCATGATCGGCGTACCGAGGTCGACGGCCGCTCGCGCTCCCACCAACTGCGTGATCAGTGCAGAATCCGCTCGAATCCAGCCCACGCGCAGCCCGCCCCACAGCGATTTCGCGGTGGATCCGAGTGTCACCACATCCGTTTTCGCAGATCCGCGACAGTGAGCGGCCACCGGCGCCGGCGGCGGACCGTCCAGCCACAGATCCACCATCGTCTCGTCGACAACAAGCGTCATTCGGGTTTCGTGGGCGATCTTCGCGAGTTCCGCGCGTCCGGCGGCATCCATGCACAGGCCCGTCGGGTTGTGAAAATCAGGAATGAGATAAGCCATGCGAGCTGCGGTTTGCCTTGCCGCACTACGAATTCCGTCAAGATCCCACGCTCCCGCCGCAGCAAACTCGGGACGAACCGGAACCGGAACCGGGCGTGCACCGTTTCGCCGAATCGCTTCCAGCGCATTGGGATACGTCGGGTGATCCACCAGCACTCGCTCGCCGGGCGAGGTAAGCACGGACAACAACAGTCGCAGGGCGTGCTGCGCGCCGGACGTCACCATGATCTGTTCGGGAGTGGTGGGCAACCCTCGGGCGGTGTAGCGCCGAGCGATGACGTCACGCAGATCACCGATACCGATCGGCTCCATACCGTGAGTGGGCAGAAACTCCGGAAGTGCCGCCAGCGCAGACGCATACGCGAGTTCTACTTGCGCCGCAGGAGCCGCCATCGCGGCGTAACTGAGGTCTACGACGGGACCGCTGGGGCCCGGTTGGTGCGAGCGGAACATCAACCCGTTGGGCCGCGCACCGGCCGGCAATGCGACAGTACTGCGCGAGCCTTGCTTGCTGATCAGATAGCCCTCGTCCCGCAGAACCGAGTACGACGACGTGATCGTGGTCCGGCTGAGTTCGAGCACCGTTGCCAGTTCACGCTCACTCGGCAGCGCCACTCCCAGCGGGATGCGGCCGTCGTGCACCAGCAGGCGGATACCGTCGGCCAATGCACGATAGGCGGGGCGTCGACCCGACTCTTCCTGCCACGACCCAAGATCACGGGCAAGTGAGCGGGCACCGAGAACTCGAGTCATCATGCGGTCCAGTATCGACAACTTGGCTATATATTTCAATACCAGTCGGCTCGATCATGAGTGCATGACTACCTTCGCGACCCTCATTGGCTTCGGAATCTTCGTGGCTGCCGTGTACTTTTTTGCACCCGCCGACGGCGAGGGAGCATTCATCCGCACGGAACAGTTTCGCCTGGCTGCACCCCTTGGCGGGGCCTTCCACACCAGGCCGGAAGCCGGCGCTGACAAACGTGTCGGTGCCCTGTGCGATTGTGATGAAGGGGAAGAAATCATCAATCTCAGTCCAGTTCCATAAAACTGGACTCTTTCTGCTTGACGAAAGGCTCCAATGCCCGATTCTAAGAAGATTCTCTACATCGACCTCGACAACACACTCGTCAACTTCCAGTCCGGTATCGATCGTCTCACCGACAACGTTCGCGAAAAGTTCAAAGACGACCTCGACGAAGCGCCGCACATCTTCTCACGGATGGACCCCGTCGACGGCGCCATCGAGGCGTACCACCAGCTCGCAGAGCAGTTCGACACCTACATCCTGTCGACAGCACCCTGGAAAAACGCAACAGCGTGGCACGACAAAGTTCTATGGGTTCAGGAATACCTCGGAATGGAGGAGGGCAGCGTCGCGTACAAGCGGTTGATTCTCTCGCACCACAAACATCTCAACCGCGGCGATTTCCTGGTCGACGACCGCGGCGCCAACGGAGCCGACAAGTTCGACGGCGACTGGATCAAGTTCGGCACCACCAAGTTTCCCAACTGGAAGACAGTCACCGACTACCTCGCGAAGCGCGCCTGAAACACGAAATCCCCGCTCCTGCAGCAGGAACGGGGATTTCGAAACACAAACTCTAGCGAATGATCTCGCGTCGGACGATGGTCTCGTCACGGCCCGGACCGACACCGATGCAGGACATGAATGCACCCGACAGTTCTTCGAGTCGAAGTACGTAGTTCTGCGCAGCCTGCGGAAGCTCCTCGAACGTACGAGCTGCCGTGATGTCCTCGGACCAACCCGGCATCTCTTCGTAGATCGGCTTGGCATGGTGAATGTCGCTCTGCGACATCGGCATTTCCTCGTGACGCACACCGTCGACGTCGTAAGCGACGCAAATCGGGATGGTCTCGAGGCTGCTGAGCACATCGAGCTTGGTCAGGAAGTAATCGGTGATGCCGTTGACGCGCGTTGCGTAGCGGGCGATCACGGCATCGAACCAGCCGGTACGACGGCCGCGACCGGTGGTGACACCGACCTCGCCGCCCTTGTCTGCCAGGTAAACACCGAACTCGTCGAACAGTTCCGTCGGGAACGGGCCCGAGCCGACACGCGTGGTGTAGGCCTTCAGGATGCCGAGCACCGTGGTGATCTTGGTGGGGCCGATGCCCGAACCAACCGCTGCGCCACCGGAAGTGGGGTTGGACGACGTCACGTACGGGTACGTTCCGTGGTCTACGTCGAGAAGCGTTCCCTGCGAGCCTTCGAGGAGAACGGTCTCGCCGCGCTCGAGTGCCCGGTTGAGTTCCAGGCGGGTGTCGGCGATGCGGTGCTTGAAGCCTTCAGCCTGCTCCAGAACCTCGTCGACAACCTGCTGCGGATCCAGCGCCTTGCGGTTGTAGATCTTGACCAGCACCTGGTTCTTGAATTCCAGTGCAGCCTCGACCTTCTGAGTGAGGATCTTCTCGTCCAGGACATCAGCGGCGCGGACGCCGACACGTGCGATCTTGTCCTGGTAGCACGGGCCGATACCGCGACCCGTGGTGCCAATCTTCTTGGCACCGAGGAAACGCTCGGTGACCTTGTCGATGGCCACGTGGTACGGCATGATCAGGTGCGCATCAGCCGAGAGCAACAACCGAGTGGTATCCACTCCGCGCGCTTCCAAGCCTGCAAGTTCTGTCAGCAACACTCCCGGATCAACCACGACACCGTTACCGATGACATTGGTGACGGCCGGAGTAAGGATTCCGGACGGGATGAGGTGCAGTGCGAATTTTTCACCGTTGGGCAGAACCACGGTGTGTCCGGCATTGTTGCCGCCCTGGTATCGCACGACCCACTGAAGCTGCTCGCCCAGTAGATCTGTAGCTTTGCCCTTACCTTCGTCGCCCCATTGGGCGCCGATCAGGACGATTGCCGGCATGACGTTGTCTCCTACGGTCGACGTGCAGCAGGTGTCCCGCCGCATTGGTACTGCAGGATTCCGCGCACATTGTGTGCAGCCGAGTTGTTGCAGTGACCGATGGAGAAGTCTAGCCCAGAGCGCGAGACCAGACCTTTCGGTACAGAACTAGGCTGGTCAGCATCTCGATTGACAGCCTCCGAGGGCTCCCGCACTAGCTCCATCGACTGCGTCCGCGGGCTCCCGCACTAGCTCCATCGACTGCGTCCGCGGGCTCCCGCACTAGGATCGTGGGCGGCGATTCCGACCGCTTGTTCCCAGGCCGTTTCGCTGGGTAGGTGGCGGATTCCCACTTTCCGAGAAGTCTTGTTCGAGCTAGGAGCGGCGTTGACCCCAGTGGTACTCAGATGTGGCGATTCACCGGTGCCTCTCCCGTTGGGTGAAGTCATGTCGTTCACGCTCCCGGATATTCCGGAGAAGAACGACTTCAACGACCTCATGTCGCAGCTGCAAGTCGTCTCCGATCCTCGTCTGATCGTCGTCGGGACGGACGCGGCGTTTGCTGCGACGCTGACACGATTGATGCGCCTCGAGCGGTTGGACATCGAACTCGCCTACGTCACCGAGAACCGATCGGACGCGACCGAGGCATACAGACTGTCCACCGGCGCAAAAGCTGCCCGTGCTGCGCTCAAGGGCGCCGTCCACGTGGTGCCGCTGATCCGCGACGACGCTGGAATCGCACTCGTCGGCGCTGTCACTATGACGGGGCCCGGCGGAACAGAGGAACTGGTCGGCGAAGCCTACGTCGACGACAACAAGTTGTTCTCCGGAACCGTGCCGGGCATCCGTATCGTTCCCAGCCCCAAGCTGCCTGGCATCAGGGCTTCTGTCGATCGTCGTAGCCGCTGGGGTGGCCGTCGATGGTTGGAAGGGCGAGCGATCCAATTGGGAGCGCCGGCAGCGCACCTGGTGCGGGACGGTGTCCCGAATCCTCGAGACCTCAAGCGCTCGACGTTCTATCGCCACGACCAGACTTGGCTGTTGGTCCGATGAGAACCAGCGCAGCCCGGTCGGCGGTGCGGCCAAGCCCGGTCTTCATCGGGGTTGTGGCCATCGCTGTTCTCGGCGGCGCGCTGGCGTGGCGATCCGAGTGGGGTTCGGTCTCGGGCCGTATCGGTGTCTTCGTTCTCGTCGTCGCAGGTTGGGTAGTCACCCTTTGTCTGCACGAGTTCGCGCACGCCTACTTGGCGTGGCGTCACGGCGATACGGATGTCGCTGCCCGCGGGTACTTGACGCTCAATCCTGTGAAGTACAGCCATCCGCTGCTCTCGATCGGGCTGCCCGTTCTGTTCATCGCACTAGGCGGCATCGGTTTACCCGGCGGCGCGGTGTACTTGCGCACGGGAATGTTCTCCCCCAAAGTTCAAGCCCGGATCTCCCTCGCCGGTCCACTGACAAACGCACTGGTCGCGGTAATCCTCCTGGTCGCCATACGTCTGTATGGAGTTGGGAGCGGCCACGAAACCTTCTGGACCGGTCTGAGCTTCCTGGCGTTTCTGCAGGTAATGGCGACCGTACTCAATCTGCTCCCAGTCCCCGGACTGGACGGGTACGGCGCTCTCGAGCCGTACCTGAAACCTACGACGCGTGCGCAACTCGACCAGTTCAAGCCCTATGGATTACTACTCCTGGTCGCGCTTCTCTTTGTCCCTCAGATCAACGTCGTGTTCTTCGACGCGATCTATTGGATCTTCCAACTCAGCGGCGTGCCCGAGACCTACGCGATGTACGGCAATGCCCTCATGCGTTTCTGGACGTGACCATTTCGCCCCCTTCCTATGAATGCCGAGCCCAGACGTGAGAACCTGACATTTCGGCTATTTAACTCTTTCCAGGAGTACCACTGATGATTTCGGCGTCGATTGACTGCGGCAACTCGGTTTACAGCATCCGAAGGGCAGAGCCTCGCGACGTCGGCATTCTGGTCGATCTCCTCGCCGACGACCCGATCGGTTCCACTCGGGAGACCACCAACCCCGATGCCCGGACGATCTACGACAACGCTTTCGCGAAAATCGACGCCGACGAGGCACAACTACTCGTAGTTGTCACTACTACCGAAGACGACGTGATCGGCACGATGCAACTCACTTTCATCCCGGGACTGAGCCGGATGGGCGCAACACGGATGCAAATCGAAGCGGTCCGGGTGCACGAGGACTTTCGGAGCAAAGGCATCGGCAGCGCAGTGCTTCGATGGGCATGCGAAGAAGGCGCCCGACGCGGAGCCTTTCTCGCGCAACTAACCTCGGATCAGACTCGGACCGAGGCCCACGAGTTCTACGAGCGGCTCGGATTTGTCGCGTCCCACATCGGATTCAAAAAGTCGCTGAGCTAGCGTCAATCCCATGGACAAGGTTCCCGGATTGACCGTCATCGACGGACTGAACTCCGCCAACTATCAAGAGGGGGAAACACCGAGGATCGAAAAGCTCACCGCTGCCACCGGATCCACCGTCATCCGAATCAGCTTCACTGCAGGCCAAGAGATGAAGGATCACCGGTCTCCGTTCCCGATCCTCGTTCACGGGGCCGTCGGTGAAGTCGACTTCACTGTCGACGACCACACCGTCTCACTGGTTCCCGGGACAGCTGTGCACGTCGAAGGCGGAGTGACACATCGACTATGTGCGAAGCAAGACTCCGTTGTCACACTGGTGGTTCTGCGCTGAACTGGTGAACGCCGCACGCACACCGAGGCATCGTTCTTCCCCGGTGTGCACGTCGCGTATTCGGTTGTTCAAGCTGCTGTCGGCGGACTGTTCCCCGGTATCGGAACCTGATACGGATCCACCGACATCGGCGGATAGAACCGGGTTTTCCGATCGTCCCCGATCTCGACACTCACTCGGCATGAGGCTGCCGAAATCTGTTGGGCCACAGCCTAAATCGCAGGCCAGCATGCGGGCACTGTCGAGGCTGACGGGGCCGGCCCAGTTGGTGATCGCATACCCCAACTCCTCCGTGGATGGGAGGAGACCTTTCAATGCCTGCAGGTCCGTGAGGTCTTTCGCGGTGGCCGTGATCGTCAGGTGCGGTTTGACGCCACCTTCAACGGGTCCGAGGCCGGCCATCTCAAAGCGGCGCAACATCTCACAGAAGCCGTCGGCCCGTCGAAGGGCCGGGGTGCGAGCATCTTTCACGCCGTCAATTTCGGGAGTCGGCTTCGCGAGTCCGGACAGTAGGGCGATCAACCGGGCACCGTTGACGGCCTCGAGATCACCTTTGACGCTGACACGGCCGTACAAACCTTTGGACGCGTAGAACTCGTTGCGCTCGGAATCCTCTCCAATGGGGATGCCATCGTCGCGGTTGCCGTATTTCTTTTCGATCCGCCGGATGGCCGCTCGGACTTCCGTCGCAGTCGGAAACTTTTTGCGAGGCCAGGTCCAGAAGGATGTCGCGGGCCTTCTCGATGTCCGCGATCTGCATGTTCTTGGGTGGACGCTGGCAGAACTGCGCCACCTGACGGGCTTTGAGGGCGTCGATGTGACCGTCGTGAAAGGACTGTGCGACTACAGGTTCGAGCATGAACAACCGCGCAAGTGAGACCAGTTGGCTGCATTCGCCGATCTCGAGGTTGGTGGATCGGTGCAACCATTGTGCGATAGCCCGGAAGCCGGTGTCGGGGAGTGTGTCACGGGTGAACATTTCGACAACGAGGTGGATCGTGCGCGATTGCATGTCATGGCGGGCGCGAACGAGGTCGAGGACCTCTGTTTTGAGCCCTTCGCCGTCCAGCTGCCATGCTTCCCGATTCCCCATGCGCCAATTCTAATCGAACAGAATTTCGATTCCTAGGGACATTTCGGACAGGATTTCGCGAATATTTGCTCGAGAGTCATTGACAAACAGCACATTAGACTTATCGGGCAATACACCACTAGGCGCGCGAACGCGCGCCGTTCACCGACACTCGCAACTCCCCCAGCGGAACTTCGCGCCCCGATTCGCTTCGCACCTCAACGTGCACCGGCTCACCCGTGGCATCATCTGCCACTGTCAGCGGGCCACCCCTTCCGTCGTGCAGATACTTGTCACCCCATTGCATGAGCGCGAGAACCGCCGGCAGTAGATCCCGCCCCATCTCGGTCAACACATACTCGTGCCGAGTCCGCTTCCCTGGTTCTTTGTAGGGCTGGCGCTCGAAGATGCCGGCCTCGGTCAGTTCTTTCAATCGCGCCGACGCCACCGCCTCGGTAATGCCGACGCGCGCCGCAAAATCATCGAAACGAGTTGTGCCGTAGTAGGCCTCACGAAGTATGAGCATCGCAGATCGAGTGCCGACTACTTCCATCGCCCGGCCGATCGAGCAGTGCGTGGCCTTCCACGCATCCCGATCTTCGAGCACTCCGGTCAGTCGCACTGCATCCATGCACCCAAGAATACGCCCTGACTTGCCATAGCCATAGTCAGGGTTTAGATTGCTGACTATGGTACTTAATAGTCAGCCCGTGCGAACAGGCCCACTTCTCGCGATACTGTCGGGTGCACCGTTTGTCGCCAGCCTGGATCTTTTTGTGGTCAACGTGGCTTTCGGAGACATCGCGAAGAGCTTTCCGGGACATTCACTCGGTGAATTCAGTTGGATTCTCAACGGCTACGCCATCGTGTACGCCGCATTGCTAATCCCCCTCGGACGCTGGGCCGATCGAATCGGCCCCAAACGCGCCTTCATCGCCGGTCTCGCACTGTTCACGTTGGCCAGTGCCGCCTGCGCATTCAGTCCGTCGCTCTGGATGCTCGTGGCATTTCGAATCGTCCAGGCAATCGGTGCCGCAGCCTTGACGCCGGCCAGTCTCGGACTCCTGATCAACGCCCTCCCATCAGCCAAACGCCAATCCGGTGTTCGCATCTGGGCTGCAGCCGGTGCTGCCGCAGCGGCATTCGGCCCTGTTGTCGGCGGCATCCTCGTCGAGGCATCGTGGCATTGGGTGTTTCTGATCAACCTCCCCATCGGAATTGTCTTGCTCTACTTCGCTGTTCGACTGGTTCCTGACACGACAGAAAAGGACCCGAATGCCGGCATCGACCTGGTCGGCGCCGCATTGCTCACCGTCGGCATCGGCGCTCTCGCTTTGTCTCTTGTCCAAGGACCGGACTGGGGATGGACGGATCCGCGCATCGTCGTCGCGTTCACTCTCGCCGCAATCACCCTGATTGCGTTCTGGTGGAGCAACTCCCGGCACTCCACACCCCTGATTGCCCCGGACCTGCTGAAGGTTCGCTCGTTCACCTGGTCCAATATCACCGCAATTCTGTTCAGCGCCACATTCGCCGCCGGACTGCTCGCGAATATTATGTGGTTACAAGAAGTTTGGGGCTATTCAGCCCTGCGAACCGGATTCGCCGTTGCCCCCGGGCCGATGATGGTCCCGTTGTTCGCCATTGCGGGTGGAGCACTGACTCGCAAGTACTCAGCCGGACGTGTCGCTGCACTCGGCAGCATGTTCTGGGCTGCTGGCACACTTCTCGTATTACTCTCTGTCGGAACAACTCCGAATTACGCCGTCGAACTTCTTCCCGGATGGATCATCTCCGGCATCGGAGTCGGCCTGGCACTACCCACCATCCTGTCGCAGGCAACCGCTGACCTACCTGTTGCTCGATCGGCTACCGGTAGCGCGGTTATCAGCATGAGCCGTCAGATCGGAACCGTGCTCGGCGTCAGTGTTTTGATCGCCGTTCTGGGCGCAGCAGTCGATTACGAGACATTCCGCCAGGCCTGGTGGATCATCTTCGCGATAGCGCTCGTCTCCTCAGTCGCATCGCTTGGAATGACACCTGCCCAGCCCAGCTTGACGCCCGGCGATACTCCGTCCGGCGTGATCGTGTCCGAAAAGCGCTAGTGACCTAGAGCTGTCCATTCGGGATCCGGTTTACGTGCGACTACGCGAAATACGACCCCGCCCCGTCCACTGCGGCGTACCTCGTCGATCAAAAAGCCCTCGTCCTCGAGGTATCCCACGGGATCGCGAGTGAGATGGTCGGCGCCGAAACGCACGAATAACGGTTCGACAATCTTCATCACGGCACGCGCAACGACATTGGTACTCGGCCCATGTTCGGCGAGGACAAATCGCCCACCGGGTACCAAGACCCGGAAGGCCTCGGCCGCAGCTCGGCCGGGGTCCGGGATCGTGCAGAACGAATAGGTGGACACGAGCGTATCGACACATTCGTCCGGAAGGTCTAGTTCCTGCGCGTCACCGTGACGAAGATCGACACTGATGTTCACACCCTCGGCAACCTTGATTCGAGCACGCTCGAGCATCGCATTCGAGATATCGACGCCGATGACGTAGTCGACGTCTTTCCCGTAGAGCGGCAAGTTCAGCCCAGTGCCCACCGCAATCTCGACAACGCGTCCACTCGCCTTGTCGACTGCCCATCTACGTGCGTCACCGAGCACAAAACGTTCGAAGCGCCCGATCTGCCTGTCGTAATGAGTCGCCATTGCGTCGAAGCTCTTGGCGACCTGCGCTGTGTCTGGTTCGCGCATGATGCCCCGTTCGGTCGGTCCCGTATGCAGTCTTTCACGCAAGAAGCGGGCCGGGAAGGTTTTGCGGTAACGATCCTCAGCGAACGTGGTCGGGTGTCCACTACTCGCGGGAACGGCACGCCGGTATCGTTCGAGGTGGCTTACTGCCACCTTCGACGTTCAGGGGACAGCAACTTCGTGCGATCACGCAACTGTGTTACCGGATCCATCCGGCCATACCTTTCCACTGATTCCACCGGAGGTTTGTGATGGCCGGCGGATTATTTGCATTGTTCGACGACGTCGCAGCGCTGGCTCGGATGGCCGCTGCGTCGATCGACGATATTGCTGCCGCAACAGGCAAGGCGACGGCCAAAGCAGCCGGCGTGGTCATCGACGATGCCGCGGTGACGCCGCAATACGTCCGTGGGCTGGCGGCCGAACGCGAACTCCCCATCATCAAGCGCATCGCCATCGGGTCGCTGCGCAACAAGATGCTGATCATTCTGCCGATCGCTCTGTTGCTCAGTCAGTTCCTCCCGGGACTGTTGACGCCCCTACTGATGGTGGGTGGCTGTTACCTCAGTTACGAGGCAGTGCACAAAATCTGGGGCGCAATTTTCGGCCACGGTGACCACCACGACACTGGTGACGAGAATCTTCGCGACGAGGAGGAAGTCGTCTCCGGCGCCGTGCGTACCGATCTGATTCTGTCGGCCGAGATCATGGTGATCGCACTCAACACCGTCGCCGACGAAAGTTTCTGGAATCGACTGATAATTCTTTCCGTCGTGGCTGTGGTCATCACTGTCATCGTCTACGGCGTCGTCGGACTGATCGTGAAGATGGACGACATCGGTTTGCGGATCGCGGAGTCTTCGTCAGGCCTTGCCAAGACCGTCGGTACCGGACTCGTTCGCGGCATGCCGCACGTGATGTCGGTGCTCTCCGTAGTCGGCACTGCCGCGATGTTGTGGGTGGGTGGCCACATCCTTCTGGTCGGCATCGACGAATTGGGCTTGCACCCCCTCTACGACGCCGTTCACCACGGCGAAGAAGCTGTCAAGGACATCGCCGGCGTCGGCGGGATACTGGCATGGATCGTCAACACTCTCGCGTCCGCTGCGCTGGGTTTGGTGGTAGGCGTCGTGATCGTCGCTGGGCAGTTGGGTATCACCCGTCTGCTGGCGAAGCGATCAGCCACCGCCTGACACCTGTTGCCTGTGGCGGAGCATTATCTGTTCCGCCACACCGCGCATGGCGCCGCGCAACAACAACGGTTCGAGGACTTCGACATCTGAACCCAGACCGATCATCTGCGAGAGCGCTACGTCGAAACTTTCCAACCTCAAATCGACGTCCATCCAACCGTCGGCATCGGCCTGGCCGGGCTCGATTCGAGACGCTTCGATGCCCACGACGTCGGGAAGCCTGCGCCAGCCCTCTGCTGACAATCGCACCCGGCAACCGAATCGCAGCAGCGATCGATCGAACTCCGCCATCGACGACGCCCACCACGTCGACAACTCGAATCTGTCAGGCCTGGTGAACGAATCTTCCAGTACCACGGGATCTTCGACGCGCCCCACTCGGAACGACAGCGTTCGATCATTCACGTTTGCGACCAGATACCAAACACCAGCCTTGATCACCAGTCCGAGTGGATCGACGGTACGTTCGCGGTCGCGATACACGAACTGCAGTCTCCGCGAATCCAATACAGCCGACGCGATGACCGGCAATCCCGAAATGTCGTCGCTGCCACCGAACCATCCGGGCACGTCTACCAGAATGCGGTCCTGCCACAGCCGTGCGCCCTCTCGAAGCGGCGCGGGCATCGTGTTCAGCAGCTTGGCGGCCGCGGATTCGGCAAAGTCCGTGCGGCCCAGATCGGCTGCGATGGACGGCACTCCCAACAGCATGAGCGCCGACGTCTCGTCGTCGGTCATGCCCGACAGCTTGGACTGCCAACCGTCGAGCAACCTGATGCCGCCACCCGGGCCGCTTTCCGTCCAGATTGGCACGCCCGTACCGGACAGCGAGGCCACATCGCGATAGACGGTGCGCACGGAAACTCCGAACTCGTCGGCCAGCTGCTGAGCGGTGGCACCGCGGCTGCCTTGTAGTCGGAGCATCAGTTGGAGAAGCCGTCCGGAACGCACATCGGAAACTCTATCCCGTATCACTGACAGAAGTTGTCAGGGTTACGGGTGCAGAATGACTGGCATGGTTACTTGGAAGCAGTTCTCCGAAGAAGCACCCACCCTCGCCGAAGCTGTCGAAGCACGCTTGAAGGCCCACAAGCATCACGTTCTCGCGACGCTACGCAAGGACGGATCACCTCGGGTCAGCGGAACCGAGGTCGAGTTGTTGAACGGACTGATGGTGCTCGGCTCAATGGTCGGGGCCCTCAAAGCCAAGGACCTGCAGCGCGACGGACGGTACGCGCTGCACAGCAATCCGGGGCATCACACGATGGAGGGTGGCGACGCAAAAATCGCGGGATCGGCGCGCGAGGTCTTCGACGAAGAAATGGACGCGATACTGGCGAGCTATTCGTATGAGGTGCCAAAACCCTTGCACCTCTTTGTTCTCGATATCAACGAGGTGGTTCACACAACCATCGACGGCGACCACATGCATGTCGATCTGTGGAAGCCGGGCAAGGAGATAGTCCGCTTCACCAAGTGACGTTCTTCTCGCAGTGCTCGCCGTTGGCGGACGTTTCGACCTGCACTGTCGCGTGCGACAGACCGTGACTTTCGAGTACGGTTCGTGCTGATTCGAGAACGTGTGAAGAATCTGCGTCACTGGTCAGATGCACTGTCGCAACATCCATTCCGGTGGTCAAGGTCCAGATATGGAGGTCGTGCACGCCTACCACGTTGGGCAGTGCGGCAAGATCCGCCTGGACAGCCTCGACGTCGACGTCTGCCGGAGATGCCTGGGTCAGAATGCGCAACGACGCGGCCGCCAACTTGAGTGCACGCGGCACCACCCACAGGGAGATGAGCACACCGACCACAACGTCAGCCCAGGTCCAATTGAACAGGAGGACAACACCACCCGCGATGAGGACGCCGACGCTACCGACCGCGTCGGCAAGCACTTCGAGGTAGGCCCCGCGCACCGCGAGGCTGTCCTTGGAATCCCCCCGCAGCATCAGCATGACAACGATGTTTGCCACGAGACCTGCTGCCGCAGTGATGATAAGTGCGCCACCGGGAATTTCGGGTTCGTCGCCGATCCGGCCGATCGCCTCGTACATCACCCAGGCGGCAACGGCCAAGAGCATGGCCGCATTGGCCATCGCGGTCAAGACCTCGGCGCGGTGCCAACCGAAAGTCCTTGCAGCAGTAGTACTCCCCTTTTTAGCGAGCAGGAGTGCCGTCAATCCCATAGCCATGCCGACGACATCGGTGAGCATATGACCGGCGTCGGCAAGCAGCGCGAGCGATCCGATAAGGAAGCCGACAGTCGCTTCCAAAACAAGGAACGCAACCAGGATCGCGAGGGCGATCACCATCTTCTTGATGCGTTTCGGTGAGGGGCCTACCCCGACCGAGCCTGCTGCCGAATGACCATGCGAATGACCGTGCCCTGAAGCCATGATACCGCTTACCTCCTGAGTTCAACCGATCATATGCATACATTCGCATATATGCAATTGGTTCGATCCGCATCAGGACGAAAGTCTGTGACTCAGTGCTCTGGTTCGTACGCGGGGTGCGGGACCGTCGGCGGCAACGTCGCGATCGCCGAGATCCTCTTCAGGCCTGCCACCTGCAGCAAATCGACCACAAGCGACCTGATCTGGGCAAACACGACCGTCGACGAAATTCCGGCATTCTCCACGATCGACGGCTTCAATTCCTTGGCCACCGACCGCAGCACTCGCGCCGCTTCAGCCTGGTCCGGCTGCTCCCCCGGCTCCGCCAGAATCATTTCTTTCAGGACGTCGACGGCCTTCCCCAACCGTTCCACCTGAGTCACCAACCGTGGGTCAAGAATTTCGTCGTCCCGCACCAAGGTCAGGGATCGACGCGAGAGAACCCGGATATTTCGCATCGCATTGTCGATGGGATCGGCAGTGGCCATCAACCGTTCGAGCCGCGGCCGACTGTTCCAGTACAGCGGCGAGATCCGACTGATCTCTTGCCCACCTTGAAGATTGGTACGCATACCGTCGATGGCTGCCTGGGTGGCGCGCGCTTTGCGCAGCGCTTTCACGATCGGCTCCGGATCGTTGGCGATCAGTCCGTCGGCAACCAACTCAAGCACGTCCGACGCTGTCGCAAGAATTGCGCCCGCATCCTTGCGGGCCCGACGCACCGGATGCGTCGGAATGATCGCGACCACGGCGATACCCACCAGACCACCGACAAGGGCGTCGATCATCCGATCAGGACCACCATTGCCGCCCGGTGGAATCAACGTCGCGACCAGCACCGCAGAACTGCCGGCCTGCATCGAGAAGATCGGGCCGCTGTTCAGAAGCACCGCCACCGACATTGCCAACGCTACGACCAGGGTTATCTGCCACGGTCCACTGCCGATGCCGGAAATGATCATATCCCCGATACCGATTCCGACCGTGACGCCCGCAACCAACTCGAACGAGCGTCGCAACCGTGCACCCAGAGACAATCCGAGTGACACCACTGCGGCAATCGGCGCAAAAAACGGCGCTTGGTGCCCGATCAGCGTGGTGGCAACCCACCACGCCAACCCGGCAGCCAGTGCGCATTGAAGAATCGGAAGCGCCGACGTTTGCAGTCGTCGAACCGACTTACGAACGCGGTCCTTGATGCTGGACGCGCTCGGACGGAAACTGCTAACCGACGCCAAGCGCTTCGGCAGCGTTGGGATCGCAGTCCTCGAGCAGATCAAGGCAGCGTGCGTACTCGTCGGCCTCGCCGATCGCCTTGGCGGACTTGGCCAAAACCGCTACACAACGAAGGAAACCGCGGTTGGGCTCATGGCTGTACGGCACGGGTCCGAAGCCCTTCCAGCCGTTGCGACGAAGCTGATCGAGCCCGCGGTGGTAGCCGGTACGGGCATAGGCATAGGCCGTGATGGTCTCGCCCTTGTCGAAAGAAGCCTCGGCGAGGTACGCCCACGCGATGGACGCGGTCGGATGATCCGCCGCTACCTGGGCCGGATCAGCGTGATTGAGCAGTGCCGATTCCGCGTCGTCGTCACCGGGAAGCAAAGTGGGTTTGGGTCCGAGCAGGTCACCGAATTGGGTCATGAGGCTATTGTGCCCGCTTCGATCCTCCAGCACCCGGCCGCCTCACCCGTGGTCGCGGTTACGTCCGAAATACGTCGGTCGCTACGCTGGCTGAGACCAACGATATTGCCTCAGACTGAAGGATTCCCGGTGCCGGACCCGAAAGACGACAACTCGAACAAGATTGAACAGGGTAAGAACTCGATCCCGACAGAACCGGCAACAGTCGTCATCCCCACAGTTGCTCCCTCTCTCCCCAAGCCCGCGCTCGCCAAACCTGAGCGCGCGAAGCCGCAACGAGTGGGTGCCGCTGCCGCAATCCCGTCGATGCAGCCCGGTCCCACCAGGATCGAACCGGCCAAAATTGAACCGGCCAGGGTTGGACCGACTGCACCCGAGCCGACCAAGCGCAGCGGGAAGGCCTGGTACATTGCTGCCGCGACGGCCACTGTTGCCATCGTCGCTGCAGTCGGTGTGGCGATCTATGTCTCGTCAGGAGACAACGCGGGCGGCAGTTCACCGCAAGCGCAGGTCCAAACCGCTATCAGCACATACGTCGACGCACTCAACTCCGGCGATCTGGCGACTCTGCGTACCGCAACCTGCGGATCCCTCGCCGACTACTACCGCACCATTCCGGACGACGCATTTGCGCAGGTCCATCTGAACGCGGTCGCCCAGAAGTCGATTCCCCAGGTCAGCGCCGTCGACGCCGTCCGAATCACCGACAACACTGCAATCGCGCAGGTACAGGCCAGCATTCCGGCGACGGGCGAACAGTCCTGGCGAACGTTCGACCTCGAACGCGCGGACGGAACCTGGAAGGTCTGCGACCCGAGCCAGACCACCGGGTAAGAACCCGAGAAAACGAAACAGTGCGCTTGCGGAGTCCTTCAGACTCTGCAAGCGCACTGTCGATCGAGCGATTAGCTTCCGGACACCGAGCGGCCGGCCGACTTCAGATCGTTGCACGCCTCGATGACACGAGCAGTCATGCCTGCTTCGGCCTTCTTGAGGTAGCTACGCGGGTCGTAGGCCTTCTTGTTTCCGACCTCGCCGTCGACCTTCAGGACGCCGTCGTAGTTGGTGAAGAAGTGACCGGCGATCGGACGCGAGAATGCGTACTGAGTGTCGGTGTCGACGTTCATCTTGATGACGCCGTACCGCAGCGACTCTTCGATGTCTTCGACCGAAGAACCCGAACCGCCGTGGAAGACGAAGTCGAACGGGTTCGATCCATCAGCCAAACCGAGCTTCTTTTCCGCAATGCGCTGGCCCTCGGCGAGGACGGCCGGCTTGAGCGTGACATTGCCCGGCTTGTAGACGCCGTGGACATTGCCGAAGGTGGCAGCAAGAAGGTACTTGCCCTGCTCGCCGAGGCCCAGAGCGTCGACCGTCTTCTCGAAGTCCTCAGCACTGGTGTAGAGCTTGTCGTTGATTTCGGCTTCGACGCCGTCTTCTTCGCCGCCGACAACACCGATCTCGACCTCGAGGATGATGCGCGCGGCCTTCGACAGTGCGAGCAGTTCCTTCGCAATGATCAGGTTCTCGTCGATCGGCACAGCCGAGCCGTCCCACATGTGCGACTGGAACAGCGGGTTCTGACCGTTGTTCACGCGCTCCTGCGAGATTGCGAGCAGCGGCCGAACGAAGGTGTCCAGCTTGTCCTTGGGGCAGTGGTCGGTATGCAGTGCGACGGTGATGTCGTACTTGGCAGCGATCACGTGAGCGAACTCGGCGAGTGCCACCGCACCGGTGACCATGTCCTTGACACCCAGGCCGGAACCGAACTCGGCGCCACCGGTCGAAAACTGGATGATGCCGTCACTGCCGGCGTCGGCGAAGCCCTTGATGGCTGCGTTGATGGATTCGGAGCCGACACAGTTGATGGCGGGAAAGGCAAAGGAATGCTCCTTGGCCCGACCAAGCATCTCGGCATAGACCTCGGGAGTTGCGATAGGCACGGCGGGAGTCCTCCATTTACGTGTCGTTCGGAGCGCTCGGTGATGTGAAAGCGCTTCGTGTGGTCTTAGCAGTATGGCAAGTCCTGATCGCCGCGTCTCTTTGCGGTCTCAGCGCACGCTGCCAACACTGCACCGACCTGCGTTGGAGACGCTGCACCTACAAGCGTCGGCGACGCTGCATCAACATGCGTCGGCGACGCTGCATCAACATGCGTCGGCGACGCGGTGACCTGCGATGGTGGGAAACACTCAGTTATGGCCGGTACTCTGGCCTCCGTGAATGTGCAGGCAGCAACTGAATCCGTGACGAACCTGGCCTTGCTGCCTGGCTTCCTCGATCCCGTAAACCTCTTGAATTCCTTCGGGACATGGGTCCTGGTGGGACTGCTTCTGGTGGTGTTCATCGAATCCGGCCTGCTGTTCCCCCTCCTGCCCGGTGATTCACTGCTCTTCACGGCAGGGTTGATCGCGGCCTCGAAGTCGACCGAGATCGAGCCGTTCGCCCCGTTGTGGGTGTTGTTGGTGACTATTCCGATTGCCGCGATCCTGGGTGATCAGGTTGGCTTCTTCATCGGCACCAAGGGCGGAACTGCCCTGTTCAAGAGCAACGACTCCAAGTTCTTCAAGAAGAAGTACATCGACGAATCGCATGCGTTCTTCGAAAAGCACGGCCCGATCACCATCATCTTGGCCCGCTTCGTGCCGATCGTCCGCACCTTCGCGCCGGTTGTTGCCGGTGCCTCGAAGATGAAGTACTCGCTCTTCCTCACGTACAACATCGTCGGCGGCATTCTCTGGGGTGCAGGCGTCACGTTGCTCGGCTACCTTCTGGGGCAAATCCAGTTCATCCGCGACAACGTCGACTACATCTTCATCGGCATCGTCCTGGTATCCGTCCTGCCGATCGTCTTCGAAATCGGCAAGCGCCTTCTGGCCTCACGACGCGGCGGAACGGCGGATACTTCGATTACGGACAACTCCGTGCCTGTGACCGAGGAACCCAAGCTCTGATCACCAGAACTGAGGCGAGAAACTGACCACCATGACGACCGCGTCCGGCAGTTTCTCGGCACTCGAAACTGCCGGTCCCCTGCTGGTCTGGATCATCGTCATCACGTTCGTCTTCGTCGAATGTGCCATCATCCTGGGTTTGTTCCTTCCCGGCGATTCCCTGCTGATCACGGCGGGAATCGTGCTGGCGGGCCACGAATCCGGCGCGGGTCACGTGTGGGCGCTGTCAGTGGGCGCGATGATCGCTGCGATCGCCGGGAACCAGGTCGGTTACGCCATCGGCCACCGCACCGGCAACCACATCAAAGCCCGCAAGGGCGGCAAGTACTTCACCGAGAAGAACTTGCACCGCGTCAACATCCTCTTGGAGAGGCACGGGTTCTGGGCTGTCCTCATCGCCCGCTGGATCCCGTGGGTGCGCACACTGTGCCCGATGGTCGCGGGCGCAGCGAAGATGAACCACACTCGATACACGATCGCGAGCACCATCGGCGCAATCATCTGGGCACCGGTGCTGCTGCTCATCGGGTTCTACGGCGGCTCATTTCTCGAACGAGTGCCGTGGCTCTTGCCTGGTGTCCTGATCGTGATGACCATCAGCTTGGTGGTCGGCACCGGTCTCGGAATCTGGCAGTACCGCAAGGAGATGGCACGTCCCGCCGAGGACGTGGAGGTCGAGGAAGTTCTCGACTGATGTCAGGAATTCTTGCGCGGATACCCGGCTGCCGAGACGACGTAGGCCGCCTCCATCAGCATCCAACCGCCCACCTGAACCGATAGATCCCGCTCGGGGACGCTCGACGAGCGAACGGTACCGCCGGCAAATGTGGCCAGTGAACCGGAGAGACTGGGCAAGGTCGCATCCGTAGTCCAGTCGTGACCGAACAGCGGCAATCCCTCGACCTGCAGGCGGTTCTTCCACGCTGCTTCCGCCGACGCCAAAACGATCTGCGCCGCGATCTCCTTCGCCCGAATATCCTCGTTGGTCTCCCATGACAGGTTGACCACGACGAAGGCCAGATACCGCGCCAGGATCGCGTTGAACAAACCACCGTCACCGCCTCCGCCGCCGGTGATCACGCCGCGATCGGTCATACCGTCGTACACGGCGTCGATCAGCGCATGAACACGCTCCCGATGCCGCGGCTCACCGAGCCTCGTCGACAATTCGGTTTCGAGGCCGAGGGTCACGCCTTGGCAGTACGAGTAGACGGCACGCTCGAGGGTGCCGTCGCGCCGGATACCGTCGAAGATCAGACCGGACTCGGGATCACGCAGAGTTTCGTCGATCCAATCGGCAGTTGCCTGTGCTCGCCACAGCTTTCCGGTGCGCGCAAGCATGATCCCGGCCGGGCCGTTGGCGGGTGTGTTGTAGAAATCGGAACCCTTGCACCACGGAATCCCGCCGCCGTCTTCCGGCGCCCAGGAATCGAAGAGTTGAGATTCGAGTGCCTGAACAGCGGTGCGGTGGTCAACCGAGAAGAGTCGTTGAGCGCGTTCGAGCGACAAGCCGAGCCACGCCATGTCGTCGTAGTAGTTGTTGGTCCACGCGCTGATATTCCGGACCCGGACGGCGCGCGCAACCTTCGCAACGCGGCGCCGACGCCGAGGCGTCGGATCGCGTTCGAGTGCGTCGACGGCAGTGTCGAGCAAGTGTGCCTGCCACCAGTAATGCCACGGCCGGAACATGCGCTCACGCCGCACAGCAGGCCAGGCGACGACGCCCAATGCTGTTCTGGGCATCCCCCACAACCGCCGCAGATGCCGACTGACTATTGCCCCTTCGGCCGCGTCTGCGCGCTCCGCCCACACTTCCTGCATAGGACACATCCTGGCCTGTCGGAGCCGCGTGCGCTAGCCGGTAACTGCTGCGGCGATGCTCAGGTCAACGAGAGTCGCGAAGGTCCGCGTGCTCGCGCACCCAGGCGTGCATCGCGATACCCGCTGCCACACCGGCATTGATGCTGCGCGTCGAGCCGAACTGCGCGATCGATACCGTCATGGACGCAACCTCTTTCGCGAGTTCCGTCACTCCGGGGCCTTCCTGCCCGAACAACAGGATGCAGTCTTTCGGAAGGCTTGCTGTTTCCAGCGGAACGGATCCGGGGGTGTTGTCGACGGCAACGATCGTGAGCGAATTCTCACGCGCGTATTCGACGAGTTCACCGATATCGGCATGGTGCACGATGTGCTGGTACCGGTCGGTGACCATCGCTCCACGGCGGTTCCACCGACGTCGGCCCACGATGTGTACTGCTGCCGCGGCAAAGGCGTTGGCAGTACGCACCACGGTGCCGATGTTGGCGTCGTGCGCAAAGTTTTCGATCGCGACATGCATGGGATGCCGCCGGGAATCGATGTCGGCGACTATCGCTTCTCGTGTCCAATACCGATACTCGTCCAACACATTTCGCCGGTCACCCTCCGCCAGGAGTTCCCGGTCGTACCGCTTGTCCGACGGGAGTTCCGTTCCGTGAAACACGGCCCACGGTCCGACACCGTTGGGGTTCTCGCCCCATTCGGTCGGGCCGACCTCGTCGGCCGGATCAACGCTCACGTCGGACATCAGAACACCTCGTTGGAATCGGCAGCCACGGTGAAGCCGTGGGTTGTCTGCTCATTGACACACGAGACATCCGTCGCCGTGGTAGTACATTGGAAACCCAGCTTAGCCAGTGGCGTTCCGGCCGGAAGCACCGGATCGGCGGCGGGTCCGCCAGAGGTGTACAGCTGGCCACCGGAGCACATGAATGCGCCCTCACCCTCATTTTCGACGCGAATTCCATTGCCCCAGTTGACCATACAATTTTCGGGACGAGGCGGAATCGGAGTGGTCGATCCCTCGCAACCCGCCTCGGTGCGCGTGGGCAGTTTGATGATGCCGCACTGGAAATTTCCGTCCGGACTGGTGAAGTAGTACGACTCGTTGCGCTCGAAGTGCACGTCGGTGAGCGTTGTCGTCGGGGCCACTGTGGTGGTAACGGGCACCGTCGTGGTGGTTGTTGTCGTGATAATCGGAACCGTCGTTGTCGTCGGGGCGACTGTCGGGACTGTTGAACTGGGCAGCGCCGCCACAGTCGGTTCCGATTCCGCCTCTCCGCCGCACCCGGTCAGCACCAGCACCGAACTCACGCCGACACACAGCAATCCCCAGCGAACACGAACCACTCGAACAACCTCCACGCACGTCTTTTTCTCGACCGACAGGTCGAAAGTGAACTATATCGCGAGACCTACTACGTGCTGGTCACACGCTTGTTGGTCAATCTCGACAGCCAGGCCGGCGAGAATCGAGACACCGCAAGAAACAGTTTTGCCTGCGCACCCACTGGATAGTGAACCTTGGGGATACGCCCGACGCCGCGGGTGGCGTCCCACAATTCCGCAGCGACATCGGTCGCAGTGAGCTTGATCCCGAGCGAACGAGTGGCGCCGGTATCCATTCCGGTGACCATCGCTGTTTGAACGAACAAGGGCCACAATGCAATTACCCGAATATCATGCGAAGCCCATTCAAGGTCGAGCGCCTCCGTGAGCCCTCTGATTGCAAACTTAGTGGCACCGTAGGTTGCAAGTTCCGGCTGTCCGTAGATGGCCGATGCCGAGCACAGGTTCACTACCTGAGCGCCCTCGGTGTCACGCAGATACGGAAACGCCGAATACGTGCCGTTGAGGGTTCCGGTGACATTGATGTCCACCATTCTCCGATGCGCGGCAAGGGAAATATCCTCGAACCGTCCGGAAGACAGAACGCCCGCATTGTTGACCAGGATGTCGAGACGACCCGATGCACCCGTGAAATCGGCCAACTGTTTCGCCCACTGATCCGAGTCGGTCACATCCAGCGCGCCGGTCACGACCGTGCCACCGAATCCTCCGATCTCGGCAGCCAACGTCGCCAGGCCGACCTCGTCGATGTCGTACGCACCCACGCGATACCCGTTGCGTGCGAACAACAACGCACTCTCACGTCCGATTCCCGCTGCCGCGCCGGTAATGAAGACACTCCGCTCGGCCATCCGTCAGACCTTCTTACGCCCGAGTGCGAGCATGCCCTCGACCAGCATCAACTGCGCGGCCGCATACGACGCCAAAATTACGCCCTCGGCGGCTGCTCGGCCTGCATTGCCGCGAATGAACAAGCGTCGGACCACGATCAGTCCGTCGGAAGCGGTGAACAGCACACCACCCAGACCGAGCCACGATCGCCGATCGCCGTTCGGCACCACCACGTCGAGCACCGACTTCGATTGCGGTGACAACCCGGGATCCGCCGACAGTGTCGAGGTTGTACCCAACATCAACCCGTATCCGGTCAACGGCGTCGACACCGACGGCGCCTTCGCGCGCAGCAGTCCAGAAGCCGTGGACCATCCACTGATTCGCGGTTTGAGCGCAGCCTTTGTCGGCCTCGCGCCCCGACGCAGCAACAGCGTCGAATAGCTCGCCTGCATCACCGCAAACGACGATGCGCCCTTCACCAGTCGGCCGTCATTGTCGGGGTCGATCATGAACACATCGCCGATGGTTGCCGCAGCAAGGCCGGCCAGAAGCAGAGCGGTGTCCGCAGTTTCCGTCTCGGATCGCTTGCGCAACACCCGCGCTGCGAGCGACGGCGCGATCAGCGGCTTGGCGATCTGCTGAACACGCTCGTTGCCGAGCACTGCTCCCGCTACGGTTGCCGCCGTCGCTGCCGCGAAAACTGCGTGCTCGATGCCCCATTTACCTGCCATGCCAAGTCCTCCTCGCTTTGCGGCACCAGAGTGAAAGACCGTCCGAGACGGAGGTGGTACCGCGTCCGAGTCGACCGTACTGGGTATTTCAGGCAGCATCGCGGGATTTGACGTCCGCGCCGTATTCGTCGACGTAGTCCTGACCGGAGAGGTCGCACAGAATTGCCATCAGTTCGTCTGTCGCGGCGCGCACCACGGCCTGATTGGCCCGCAGTTCGCGGTACCGCGAAAAATCGATAGGTTCCCCCACAACGATTCGAACCTTGCTGAATCGCCACATCTTGGTTCCGGGCGGATTCACAGCGTCACCACCGTGAACAACAACGGGAATGACCGGGACTCCGGTTTCCAGTGCAACGCGTACGACGCCCGTCTTACCCTTGTGCAAGCGTCCATCCGGCGAACGTGTCCCCTCGGGATAAATCCCCCACACCCCACCCGTGTCGAGGATTCCGATCGCGGTGTCGAGCGCAGCACGCGACGCGTCGGCCCCCGTGCGATCGATCGGAACCTGACCAGCTCCGCCGAAGAACCAACGTTGCAACGCACCCTTGATGCCGCTGCCCGTGAAGTACTCACTCTTGGCGACAAACGTAATCCGCCGACGCACCATCAGCACAAGAAAAAACGAGTCCACGACGGCTCGATGGTTGCCCGCGAGAATCACCGGGCCATGTTTCGGAATGTTGCTGCGGCCTTCTATCGTCGGCCGCCCGAACACCCAGAGAACCGGCCCGATCAATACATACTTGAATAGCCGATAGAGCACGCCGACATCCCCGTCCAGTTGCACAGCATCTACCTCACCGATAGTAGACACTGGGCGCCCGGCGTCATCGACGAGAAGTTTTACACACTCATTACCCTATGAAATGATACGGGCGTGCCAGACCAAGAACAGCGACTGCACGACCTACTGGTCGAGCTGGTGAGCAACACTCACCGCTTCACAAAAATGGCGACTTCGCTTGCCCCGGAACGCTATCCCCGAACGTGGCTGCGCGCACTGGCTCTGCTCGAAGAACACGGCGAAATGCGTGTCAGCGACTTCGCCCGTCTCGACCATTCATCACAACCGTCGGCGACCGCTGTCCTACGCACCCTCAGCGAACGCGGACTCGTCGAACGCAGCTCCGACCCTGACGATGCCCGAGCAGTCAGAGTCGCAATGACCGACGTCGGACAGAAGACTCTCGCCGACGGGCGAAACGCAATCGCCGACGCTCTGGTCCCACACTTCAGCCATCTCGAACCCGAGCAGATCGAGAGGCTGACGCAAGGACTCGCCGAACTGCGATCCATGATCAACGGGCGTTCCGCCCCGTGAGCCTTTTGGTAGCGCCCACTACCAAAAGGCGCACAAGCGTCAGCCTAGGTTGAGGTCTTCCAAGCCCAGCAATGAGCGGTACTCGACGCCTTCGGCTCCGATGACGGCGTCTGCGCCCGTCGCCCGGTCCACCACCGTTGCCACACCGACCACGATGGCGCCGGCGTCGCGAAGGGCTTTGACCGCCGTCAGCGGAGAATTGCCGGTCGTCGTGGTGTCCTCGACAACAAGAACGCGCTTGCCGACCACATCAGGACCCTCGATCTGGCGCTGCATTCCGTGAGCCTTGGCAGCCTTACGAACGACAAACGCGTCGATCGGACGACCGGGAGCGTGCATGATCGCCATCGCGACGGGGTCTGCGCCCATCGTCAAACCACCGACGGCGTCAAAATCCCAATCTGCAACCAGGTCACGCAGCAACGAGCCGATCAACGGCGCGGCCTTGTGGTGAAGCGTCGCGCGACGAAGATCTACGTAGTAGTCGGCTTCCTTGCCCGAGGACAACGTCACTTTTCCGTGTACAACAGCCAACTCGCGCACCAGCGCTGCCAAATCATCACGATCGCTCATGAGTGCTCAGCCTACCGACCGCGGCGCCGTGGCAATAATCATTGGACTCGACATTTACGTGCGACCCTGACCTCGGGCGACAAGTTTGGTCATCTTGCGAATCAGCCACTTGGGAATGAGACGACCGGCAGTAGTGAGCACCTTGTACTGGATTCCGGGAATGCTGATGACCTTGTTGTCTGCCAAGTCTTTCATCGATGCCGCGACCACCTGATCGACGCTCAACCACATCGCCTTCGGCATCGCGGACATCTCGAGCCCGGCCCGCTCGTGGAACTCGGTATGAATGAAACCTGGGCACAGAGCCTGGACCTGAACACCCGTTCCGGCTAATCCTCCGGACAACCCTTCGGTGAACGAGATCACGTAAGCCTTGCTGGCCGAGTACGCCGAACTGGTCCCGGGCAGCAACCCAGCCACACTCGCGACGTTGAGGATCGTTCCGTGCGCGGACGCGATCATGCTGGGCAATACGGCGCGGGTCAGACGCATCACGGCAGTGACATTGACATCGAGTTGAGATTGCAGGAGCGCAGGATCGGCAGTCCAGAATTCACCCGACGTACCGAACCCGGCGTTGTTGACCAGAACTTCGACGCCTTTGGCCAAGCGATCAGCGACGGCTTCTCGCCCCGGTTCCGTCGCAAGGTCGGCAACAAGAATTTCGGATTCGGTACTGAACATGGTGGACAGTTCCGACGCAAGATCGTGCAGTCTCACTTCATCGCGAGCAACAAGTACCAGGTCGTAACCGAGCGATGCATATTTTTTGGCGAATCCAGCACCGAGTCCTGAAGTGGGACCGGTGACCAGGGCTACAGGACGCACAGGGCGATCCGAGTTCGATGACGACATACGGGCCACGCTAGTGCGTCACGCCGCGAAAAGTGCGACTTAACCCTGTCTCAATCGACGGGGCGGACGGTTCCCGAACGTTGTGGTCCGGAACCTGGTTTCGGCGTGTCCGAGGGGGCTGGTGCGGGCGCGTTGCGACGCTGCGACTCCGGAGCCTCTCGACGCTGCGACTCCGGAGCCTCTCGACGCTGCGACTCCGGAGCCTCTCGGCGGGGTGCGTCTCGACGGGGTGCTTCGGGAGCCTCGCGGCGTGGCACATCCCGAACCGCTGACGGTAGGTCGCGCGCTACGGGCACATCGGAATCACTGACGGCCGGTGCACCGGAAACGTCTGGGCGGGGGCGCGGACGCGTCGGGTCGTGATCAACTTCGAGTTCGCTCGGATCGGTGACCGGAGGAAGTACATGCAGGATGCCGGACAACCGGGCAACAGCTTCGATAGCGGCGTCCCAATCGCGGCCGCTGCTCGATACCGGCAATGAACCCAGAGTCCAACGACCCTCACTCCACAGCATGCTCAGGGCCGGCGGTACTGATTCGGTGAACGCGACCATCCGCTGGTCACAGACTCGTCGGGCGATCTCGAGGTCCGTGGCAAATACAACACGCGGACCGATCGCACCCAGCAGATTGAGGTCGCCGTCCTTGGGCGGTGCCGTCGACTTCAAACGGAGATCGATATCGACGTCGGATCCGATCTCGCGTCGAACAGCCACGATAGTTGCGGTTTCTTCGAGGTCGAAGAGTACGAACTGCTCACCTCGACGAGTACCACGCACGACGTCCGTCGCAGTCAGGTAATCCTGATTGGCCATCGCTGCGCGATGCCATTCGCCTGCAAGCTGATCGTCACTGCCCGTGTACGTGTAGCCCTGCGCTTTTGCCCAGATCTGACGCACTCGGCCGGATTGATCGCGCCTCGTTCTGTCGACGTACAGAAGCGCACCCGCGCCGGCGAGTGCTATTACTGCGAGTCCGAACCACATTCCAGTCATCACTGCTCAGAGTAGCGACTTAAGACGACAACCTCCCGCGACACCCTGACGAATGTCCGGTGTGTCCTTGCCGACGTCGGCACGCTCTAGTTGCCGAACGACGGCAACGAGGCGTCGAGAATTGTTTTGGCAGTCATCGTGCCGTTTTCCAGCGGAGTGCCGTCGACGACGATGTTGTCCCCCGGTTGCAGATCTGCGACGGACGAGCGGTTGAAAGCGATCAACGTAGTTTCCGGCGTGGTGAGGATGGTGGTCTGAGATCCACCGATCGAGTTGATGACCAGGGTGGTGCCGTCGTTGGAGACGACTGTGCCGACGGCTCCGCCGGCTTTCCCGATCACGTCGCCGAGTCCGCCGGGCAGCTTGTCGAGGGGAGATGTCGTCGTGGGCGACGGCGCCGGTGTGGTGGTCTTGGGTTTTGGCGTTGTGGGCGCCGGCGCCGTGGTCGTCGGCGGAACAAATGCCGTCTGAGTTCCGGAATCATTCGACGAGCCGAACACCGACAGGCCGATGATCGCGATGACGGCAACAAGAACTCCGACGACGCCGGCTGCGATCCAGGTTCCGAATTTGCGGCGTTTTCCGCCGTCCGGCGATCCGTTGTCGATGAACGGTTGTTCGGGCGGAACGCTGCCACCGGCTCCCCCACCGGCCGCCGGATATTGGTCCGAGTACGGCGGGTAAGCCTGCGTCGCGCCTGGTGGCGGCGCCCCCGGATCGAGCTGCGGGTTGTAGGCCGGAAATGCCTGCGTCGGATTCGGCTGGTTCGGTGGGTATTGCTGACCCAGGTACTCGGTGTTCTGATCCGGCCCACCGTAGGGGTACTGCTGTTGCCCCGACTGCTGTTGACCTGGGTACTGCTGCTGCCCCTGATACTGCTGCGGAATCTCGAAGTGCTCGGTCGGCTGATCCGGGTTCGGGTTGCCGCCGGGGTTTCGCGGATCGTTCTGATCAGTCATGGCTAGCCCACCTTCAGTTCGGACATGCGAGTGCGGACGTACCTCCGCCGGTCGAGCATTCAGCCATCCAGCGTAGAACAAAATGCGAAAGCCCCGCCGATCCGAAGTGGATCGGCGGGGCAATCACGTTCACTGCATCAGGACAGAACCAACTGATCTGCATCCTCGCTGACACCGACGTGCACGGTGTCGCCGTCCTGGACCTTGCCGGCCAGGAGCAGCTTGGCGAGCTGGTCACCAATGGCCTGTTGGACCAACCGGCGCAGTGGCCGAGCGCCGTACAGCGGGTCGTAACCGCGTACCGCAAGCCACATCCGGGCGCTGCCGTTGACGTCGAGGGTGAGTCGACGCATCGCCAGACGCTTCTGCAACTGCTCGAGCTGGATGTCGACGATGTGCTCCAACTGCTCTTCGGACAGGGCATCGAAGATGACCACGTCGTCGAGACGGTTGATGAACTCGGGCTTGAACGCGCGTCGTACTGCGTCCATGACCTGTTCCTTGTTGCCACCCGATCCCAAGTTCGAGGTCAGGATCAAGATGGTGTTGCGGAAGTCCACCGTGCGGCCTTGACCGTCGGTGAGCCGTCCTTCGTCGAGCACTGCGAGCAGTACGTCGAAGACGTCGGGGTGAGCCTTCTCGACCTCGTCGAAGAGAACCACTGAGTACGGGCGTCGACGGACTGCTTCGGTGAGCTGACCGCCGGATTCGTAGCCGACGTATCCCGGAGGGGCACCGACGAGTCGGGCCACCGAGTGCTTCTCGCCGTATTCGCTCATGTCGATGCGAATCATTGCGCGCTCGTCGTCGAAGAGGAAGTCCGCCAAGCCTTTGGCGAGCTCCGTCTTACCGACGCCGGTCGGGCCGAGGAACAGGAACGAACCGGTGGGCCGATTGGGGTCGGCGACACCTGCACGTGCGCGTCGAACCGCGTCGGACACAGCTGTGACTGCATCCACCTGGCCGACTACACGCTTGGCGAGTTCGGATTCCATGCGAAGCAGCTTCTCTGTTTCGCCTTCCATCATCCGGCCGGCCGGAATACCGGTCCAGGCTGCGACTACGTCTGCGACGTCGTCGGGCCCGACCTCTTCCTTGAGCATGACATCACCGTCGGAAGCTGCGCCGGAAATCCGGGCTGCCTCTTCCAGTTCCTTCTCCAAAGCCGGGATGCGGCCGTATCGGAGTTCTGCTGCCTTGCCCAGATCGCCGTCACGCTCAGCGCGTTCGGACTCGCCTCGCAAGGTTTCGAGCTGTTCCTTGAGCCCACGCACCGAGTCGATGGCCTGCTTCTCGTTCTGCCAGCGAGTGCTGAGCTGATTGAGCTTTTCACGGTCGTCGGCAAGTTCCTGACGCAGCTTGTCCAGCCGCGCCTTGGATGCGTCGTCGGTTTCCTTCTCGAGTGCGACCTCTTCGATCTCGAGACGTCGAACAATGCGTTCGACCTCGTCGATCTCGACGGGGCGCGAGTCGATCTCCATGCGCAGACGCGACGCGGCCTCGTCGACGAGGTCGATGGCCTTGTCCGGAAGGAAGCGCGAGGTGATGTAGCGATCCGACAGTGAAGCCGCTGCTACCAGTGCGGAGTCCGTGATCCGGACACCGTGGTGCACCTCGTACCGTTCCTTGAGCCCACGCAGGATGCCGACGGTGTCCTCGACCGAGGGTTCACCGACGAGTACCTGCTGGAAACGACGCTCGAGTGCTGCGTCCTTCTCGATGTACTTGCGGTATTCCTCGAGTGTGGTGGCACCGACCAACCGCAGCTCACCGCGGGCGAGCATCGGCTTGATCATGTTGCCGGCGTCCATGGCCGATTCACCGGTGGCACCCGCGCCGACGATGGTGTGGAGTTCGTCGATGAAGGTGATGACCTGTCCGGCACTGTTCTTGATGTCGTCGAGGACAGCCTTGAGGCGTTCCTCGAATTCACCGCGGAACTTGGCGCCGGCGATCATGGACCCGAGGTCCAGGGATACGACGGTCTTGCCGCGCAGTGATTCGGGGACGTCGCCCGCGATGATGCGTTGGGCCAGGCCCTCCACGATCGCGGTCTTGCCGACGCCCGGCTCACCGATGAGTACCGGGTTGTTCTTGGTACGACGCGACAGCACCTGCACGACACGACGAATCTCGGTGTCGCGGCCGATCACCGGGTCGAGCTTGCCGCTGCGGGCGAGTTCGGTGAGATCGGTGGAGTACTTCTCCAGCGCTTGGTAGGTGCCTTCCGGCTCCGGGCTGGTCACTCGTGCGCTTCCGCGAACGGTGGCGAAGGCATCGCGCAGTGCAACGGGTGTCGCACCGTGATTCTTCAGCAATGTCGCGACATCGGAATCGCCATCAGCGAGGCCGTACAGAACGTGTTCGGTGGAGACGTACTCGTCGTCCATCTCGGTGGCGAGGTGCTGAGCAGACGTCAGCGCTGCGAGAGCTTCACGTCCCAGTTGTGGGGTGGAGCTTGCGCCGGTGGTCTTGGGCAGACGATCCACCAGGTTCTGAGCTTCGCGATGTACGACGGTGGGATCGACACCGACTGCCTTGAGCAGCGGGGCGGCGATGCCGTCGGTTTGGTCGAGGAGTGCGACCAGCAGGTGTGCCGGTCGAATGTCGGGGTTACCGGCCGACGACGCCGACTGCAGTGCAGCCGTCATCGCAGCCTGGGTCTTGGTTGTTGGTGTGAACGAGTCCACTTGTCACCTTTCTGGCCGGGCTCCGGTCGCCTCAAGCGCGTCGAAGTCAAAGTTTTTTCAGCCGCTCCGGGTTGGCACTGCGGCTGTGTCACTATCGTCAACGCGTACAAAATTGAGTCTATTCCGCTCAAGTTTGTTTTCGCTAGGCGCCCTCGTGCTGATTCGTCACTTTCCGCGCCGTACTAGAATTGAAACGAGTGTTGCTGCTGGGACGAAAGGGGTGCGGATTGGATCCGAAGGTGATCGCCCGCCTGCAATCCAGCCTCGATGCACTGACCGACGACGACGAGTCTCGCGCGCATTTTTCGGCACTGTTCTATACGGCTCTCTTTGCTGAACATCCTCTGTACCGCTCATTGTTCCCGGCAGCAATGGAATCACAAGGTCACAGGTTCTTCACCGCGATCCAATTCACGGTCAACAATCTCGCCCAGCATCGGCGTATTCGAAAATTTTTGACGCAGCTGGGCCTCGACCACCGTCGCTACGGCGTCGAGCGTGAGCACTACGAGGCTGCCGGTACGGCGCTGAAGCGGGCCGTGCGTTCCCTGTACGGGACCAGTTCGCACAGTCGCTACAAGTGGACGCCCGAACTCGACGAGGCTTGGACTGCGTTCGCCGATTTTGTCGTACAGACGATGTCCGAAGGCTCCGAGTCCGACACGACGCCGGCACTGTGGGGCGGCACAGTCGTCAGCCATGAGCGGGTGCTCGACGATCTGGCGATAGTGCGTCTCGAAACCGACCCACCCATTCCGTACGGCGCCGGTCAATACGTCGGAGTTCAGATTCCGCAGCGCCCTCGGATGTGGCGGTACTACTCCCCCGCCATCCCGGCCAATCCGTTCGGCCAACTCGAATTCCACATCCGCAAGGTGTCGGGCGGTTGGGTGAGTCCGGCGATCGTCAACGAGACACATGTCGGTGATCGTTGGGTCATGTCCACTCCACTCGGCGGTCTTGAGGTCGACTTCACCTCCGACCACGACGTTTTGATGATCGGCAGTGGGACGGGCATAGCACCCTTGCGCGCCCAGGTGATGGAAATGGCGCAGCGCTCGAACAATCCCCGGGTCCACCTCTTTGTCGGTGGCCGCTATCCGTGTGACCTCTACGATCTCGAGACGCTGTGGCACATTTCGCTCAGCAATCCGTGGCTGACTGTGGTTCCGGTGTCGGAGGAACCCGAAAATCCGTGGTGGCACAACGGCCCGGTACTCGAACCACCGTTCGGAATGCACTCTCGATTGACGGGACCCATCGGCAGGGTCGTGGCACAGTTCGGGTCGTGGGCGGACCGCCAGATCCAGATCTCGGGTTCACCGTCCATGATCAAGACCACCATCTATGCACTACGCGCCGGCGGCACCCCCCTCGACCAGATCCGGCACGATCCGCTCTACTGACAATCAGGAGAACACCCTCATGGCCCAGCGAACCTGGTCGAGCACCGTCGTCGAACATCACCGTCTCCGTGAGGATTTGGCTGTCGTTCGACTGATCGGCGATGTCGTACCGTTCCAGCCGGGCCAATATGTCGACGTCAGTGTGCCGCAGAATTCGCGACTGCTTCGCCGGCTGTCCCCAGCACTGCCGCCGTCACAGGACGGGAAGATGGAATTCCACGTCAAAACCGTCCCCGGTGGTTGGGTGAGCGGCAAGATCGTCAAAGACACCCAACCCGGTGACACGTGGCAGATTCTCGACCCCCGCGGAGATCTGTCGGTCGACGTGAACGGCCCTCCGGTCGTGATGATCGCGGGTGGAACAGGTTTGGCACCGATGCGCTCGATCATCCTCGATCTTGCACAGTCCCCGAACCCGCCCCTGGTGTACCTGTTCTTCGGTGGCCGAACCCTTCGCGACCTGTACGCCGCAGACATGCTGTGGTTGCTCGCTCACCAATTTCCTTGGCTCCAAACGATTCCCGTCGTCGAAGATCTCACCGACGCCGGCCCACCCGACGAGTGGTTCGAAAGACTCGGCGTAGACATCGGTTTCGGCGAGGACCATCTGGTGGAAGGGACCCTGGCCGACGTCGCCGCGTCGTACGGGGCTTTCACCGAGCATCAGGTGTTGCTATGCGGATCGGCCGCAATGGTGCGTTCGACGCGCGATCGTCTGATTGCGACGGGAACCCCCGCCGAGATCATCGCCTTCGATCCCTACTGAACTCCGTAGGTCGGGTCACTGCGCACAGTTGCCACGTCGATCCCGGCCGCCCGAAGTCGAAACTTGGTGCTGTTCACCATCGATTCGTTCCCGACCAGCTGAATGTCGTGACCCGGCCACGTGCCGTAGGACGTGACGACCTTGCCGACCTTGCCGGTGATGCGTTCGGGAAATCCCAGTGGCGGTAACGGTTCGGGATTGGTATGCCACCATGGGTTGGAGCCTTCTTCCGACACGGGAATGACAGTGAGCCAGGAATGCTTTTCGGCGAGCGTCCACAGAAACGGAAGGTCGTACAGGTCGCACGGGTACTGACCCGAGTAGAAAAGGTGAACTCTCCGGGTGTTTCCGCGACGGATCAGTTCGAGGATCTGCGCACGAAACGGCGCCAGACCCGTGCCGGACGCAATCATCAGCAGGTCGCGGATGTTATCCGGCAGACCGAGCGCACCGATCGGCGACCCGATCACCCAGGTGTCGCCGACGGCGGTCTGATTGACCATTGGCGGGCTCACCCAACCGCCGGACACCTGGCGAATATGAAATTCGACGATCCCCGACCCATCGACAGGGTTGGCTGGCGAGAGATACCGCCACATCCGCGGCCTTGCCGCTACCTGGACGCTGACGTACTGGCCTGGCCGATAGTCCATCGGCTGATCGAGTTGGAGGCGCACTATCGCAACTCCCTTGATGACGGCTCGACTTTCGACCACCGTGGCCGTCCACGCGCGTGGTCCGTCCGCAGCATTGGCCGCGCCCGTCATGGCGGCCGAGATCACGGACAGAGTGTTGCGCCAGGCACTGTCGACTTCATCGGTCCACATCTCGGCGCCGCCGAACATCTCGAATGCCTCGATCATCGAGTTTGCGACGTCGTTGTAGTGCTCGTCGGTCACACCGTATTTGCGATGATCCCGGCCCAACTGTGCGAGATACTCGAGCATCTCGTCTGACTCGTCGAGACTGTCGACGACGTAGCCGATGGCCGTGAACAGACGATCGCGCTGCACATCCATTGCGGCCGGAAAGAACTCTCGAGTTTCGGGCGATCGGGCGAAGAGAAGCGAGTAGAAGGTCCGGGCAAGCTGCTCCGGGCCGCCCTCTTCGGCGACGATGGATTTGAAGCTCGACCGGACCAGAGAAATTGCTTGCGAATCCACAGCTCGTCCTCGTCCCGATTTTTCGCGGCAGACCAGCCGCAAATATTTCGAATGCAGCTTATGTCACAACTGTCCAACTCGTAAATGAATGGCCGGATATGTCACACGTCACTATCAATTTTTCGGTACGACCGTCCCTTTTTCGATCAGGCGTGCAAAATAGGCATGGGATTCGCCACGCTCGACCGTTGAGCTACCGTCCAGCGAAATCCCAACCAGCCAAACAGGAGTCGTGCCGTGGATTTTGTTCGACAGGACGAGTTGCCAATAGGTAACGCGCCCGCTTCGTCACTCGTTTCATCTCCACCGGTACTGACCGACCTGCAACGACGAGAGCTCGAATGTGTGGAGTTCTTCGATTCACCGGAACTGAGTCACCTGCCGACATCTCGTCGGCGTGACGTGCTACGCGAGCTACACCGAACCGGCACGTACCGACACACCGCGGAGGAAATACTTGTCGGCGCAAAACTTGCGTGGCGGAATCATGCGCGATGCGTCGGACGCGCACATTGGCGCACTCTCAAACTGCTCGACGCCCGGGACGCTGTCACGGCAGCTGCTCTGGCCGAAGCATGTTGGGAGCACCTTCGGGTCTCGACAAACGGGGGCGCTCTGCAGTCGGTGGTCACTGTCGGCCCCCTGCCGCGCGAAGACGGCCAGGAATACCGCATCCTCAGTCCGCAACTGATCCGCTACGCCGGATACCTCCTTGACGACGGCACAATTCTGGGCGATCCGTGGCATGTCGACCTGACTGCTCAGGTCACCGCCATGGGATGGAAGGGTGCCGGAACACCGTTCGACGTTCTCCCCGTTCTGATTTCGGTCCCCGACGAGCCACTCCAGTACTTCGACGTACCCACTGACCTGGTTCTCGAAGTAGATATCGAGCATCCCGATTATCCGTGGTTCGCTGATCTGGGCCTGAAATGGCACGCCGTTCCCGCTGTAGCGGACATGGATCTCGACATCGGCGGAATCCGCTATCCGTGTACCCCCTTCAGCGGCTGGTACGTCAGTACCGAAGTGGGCGCCCGCAACTTCAGCGACACCGATCGCTACAACATGCTTCCTGCCGTCGCGAAGCATTTGGGGCTCGATATGAGCACGGACCGCACCCTGTGGAAGGACCGTGCGCTGGTCGAATTGAACCGCGCAGTTATTCACAGTTACCGCAAGGCCGGCGTCATCATGGTCGACCATCACACTGTCGCAAAACAATTCATCGATCACATCGCCCGCGAGAACAAAGCCGGCCGCACCTGCCCGACGGACTGGTCGTGGGTCAACCCACCGATGTCCAGCTCACTCACTCCGACGTTCCATCGGCTGTACGACGAGCCCGATCTCGACATCCGGCCCAACTTCGTGACCAAAGCGAAGAAGGGCGTGTGCCCGATCACCGGCTGAAGTGAGCACCCCTTCTATACAGTGAGCACCCCTTGCAGCAGGCTGCAAGGGGTGCTCACTTTCAGGAATGGGTGCTAGCTCGAACCCTTAGACGGCGCGGGCCTGGGCCTCCCAGTAATGCGCACGCAGTGCCTTCTTGTCGAGCTTGCCCAGCGGAGTGAGCGGCAGGCTGTCCACGAAGTCGATGCTCTTGGGTGCGTGAACGGAACCCTTCGCCGCCTTGACCCGTTCCACCAACTCTTCGGTCTCCACGGTCAGACCAGCGCGAAGCACGACGCACGCCTTGACCGCTTCGCCCCACTTCTCGTCGGGCACGCCGACTACGGCCACGGAGGCGACGGACGGGTGCGCCGAGATGACGTCTTCGATCTCGCGGGGGAAGACGTTGAATCCGCCGGTGACGATCATGTCCTTCTTGCGATCGACGATGGACATGAAGCCGTCCTTGTCCTTGCGCGCAATGTCACCCGTGTGCAGCCAACCGCCACGGAAAGCTTCGGCGGTCTCGGCGGGCTTCTTCCAGTACCCCTTCATGACGAGAGGACCACGAACGCAGATCTCACCGAGTTCACCCTGCGGCACCTCGTTGAGGTCGTCGTCGAGCAGTCGCACGTCGAGCCACGGCACCGCACGGCCACAGGTGGCCAGGCGCTCCGGATCGTCGACGAGGTGCTCTTCCTTGCGCAGCACCGAGATGGTCATGCCGCACTCGCTCTGGCCGTAGAACTGGAAGAAGATCTGACCGAACTTCTTGATGCCTTCCTGCAAGCGTGCCGGCGACATCGCAGAAGCACCGTAGAACATCGTCTGCAGGCTGGAGACGTCACGCTTTTCGAGATCCGGGTGATCCATAAGCATGTAGATCATGGTGGGCACCAACATGGTTGCGGTGATCTTGTACTTTTCGATCGCTTCCAGCACTGCACCGGGCTCGAAGGCCGGGAGGACGATCAGTGCGCCGCCGCGGAGGAGAGTGGGCGTGAAGAACGCTGCACCGGCATGCGACAGCGGAGTGCAGATGAGGAAACGATTTTCCTCGGGCCACTGCCATTCCGACATCTGGATCTGGTTGAGCGCCGCGCCTGAACGGAACGTTCCCATAACGCCTTTGGGCTTGCCCGTGGTGCCGCCGGTGTAGACCATGCTGCTGGGGCCTTCGGCGTCGACGTGCGCAGCCTTGAGCGGTGCGGGCTCGAAAGTCGCTGCCAGAGCGAGAATATCGATGCCTACTTCGGACGGGCCCATCGACAGGAACCGGGTGATCGAGGGCGACGACGCCTTCAGTTCGGCCGCACGATCTTCGAAGTTGGCGGCATCGAAGATAAGGGTTTCGATCTCGGCGTCGTCGACGATGTACGTGTGGTCGTCGAGCGAGCCCATCGGGTTGAGGGCAGTCGCCCGACAACCTGTGATCATGGTGGCACCCATGCTGATGAGAACCTCGGGGCGATTCTTGGACAGCATCGCGGTGCTGGTGCCCTGGGTGATCCCCAGAGATGCGAGCGCCTGGGCAAAGCAGCTGATCTGATCACGCATCTCGCCGCCCGTCAGCACGACGTCGCCGATATAGAGCGCAGGCTTGTCGTGGTTCATTTCCAAGGCAGTGATGAGCAGGTCCGGACCGTAAACCGGTCGGTGCAGGTCAGCGTACTCGTCTGTCATCTGGTTTCCTTCGGCTCGGCGCGTTGAGATGTGGTGCCAGTCACGCATATGGTAATCAGAATTGCACACAACTGGAACAGGTTCCACATGGCCCTACTGCACAGCGAATGCGACGCGGGCGCGGTCCGCCTCGGTTTCCCGCGCCGACACATCGTCGAGATCGACTCGCACGGATCGCACCGTGCCGACAAAGCGATCTGCGTTTGTGTAGTCGGAACTGATCGCAATGCCGTGGCATCGTCCGACCGTCAGCAGTCCGGTTCCACCGATGTAGAACGGTGTCGTCCGTTCGATTCGATCCGATCCGACGACATCGCCGTCCACCAGCAGCACGATTGCTGCTGCGGCCCCCAATCCATCGCCCTCGTAATGCAATTCCATTCGGAACGTGTGATGGCCAGGCTCGATCACCCGACTACTGCGAACATGTTGCACGTATAGGTCGGAAACGTTGTTGCAATAGGTCAGACGACCGTCGTGCAGGTACAGACTCCACCCGCCGTCCGCGCGCGCACCCTGCGCGACGATGACGCCGGTTCGCCCGGACTCCGTCAAGTCGACATCGGCCGTGATCGCGTGCGAACGGTTGAACAACTTGGGCGACGCGTCCGGCAGTAGCGGTGGCATCGACCCGGGATAGGTGACCGAGCTCCGTACCTTGACGTCGACGCCTTTTCGCATCCTTTTCATCCGAGTGTTGTCGAGTAGCACTTGATTGCGAGTTGCTTCCCCCTCGAACACTGCCTGCAGTTCGGCAAGCTTCTCCGGACGCGACCGAGCCAGATCGGCGGCTTCCGTCCAGTCCGTGTTCGTGTCGTACAGCTCCCACACATCGTCCTCGAACGGCCGGTCGCCGGTCGCCGGTTGCATCGGGACGCGGTGAGCCGTGCAGGCCACCCAACCTTCGTGATAGATGCCGCGGTTGCCGAATATCTCGAAGTACTGTGTGGTCCGACGGTCCGGCTCGGCGGCATCGTCGAAGCTGTAGCGCATCGACACACCGTCCATCGGCTGCTGCGTCACCCCGCCGACCATCTCGGGTTCGGGGATCCCGGCTGCATCCAGAACAGTTGGCACGATGTCGGAAACGAAGTGCCACTGTTCACGGATCTCGCCGCCCGATTCGATTCCCGACGGCCAGTGGACGATCAACGGATTGCGGGTACCGCCGTAGTGCGACGCAACCTGCTTCACCCACTGATACGGCGTATCCATCGCGAGCGCCCAACCGATCGGATACTGCGGGGCGGTAGTCGGTCCTCCCAATTCCGCACGCTTTTCGATGATGCGCGCCGACGTGTCCTGAAGTCCGTTGAAAAGGATCCCCTCGTTGGCGGTGCCGAGCATTCCCCCTTCACCGGCGGCGCCGTTGTCGCCGAGTATGTAGAACACCAGGGTGTCGTCGAGGGCGCCCATGTCCTCGAGAGCGTCGATCACACGGCCGACCTGAGCGTCGGTGTGCTCGGCGAAACCCGCGTACAACTCCATGAGAAGTTCGGCGGCGAGGCGATCTTCTTCACTCATCGAATCCCATTCCGGGATGAAGTCGAGCCAGGCTGTCATCTCGCCGCCTGTCGGGACGACGCCCAGTTCGTGCTGACGCGCCAAGGTGATGTCGCGCTGACGATTCCAGCCGTGCGCGAACTTCCCGGCATACTTGTCACGCCACCTCTGCGGAACTTGGAGCGGTGAATGCGTGGCTCCGAGAGCAAGATACGTGAAGAACGGCTTCTCCGGCGCCGCAGCCTGTTGGTGCCGCACCCAGTCGACGAGGCGATCTGCCAGGTCTTCGGAGAGGTGATAACTCTCGTCCGGCGTGCCGGGAGCATCGACGGGCGTGATGCCGTCGTAGAGGGCCGGATAGTACTGATCCGTCGAACCGCCGAGAAATCCGTAGAAGTGCTCGAATCCTTCGCCCGTCGGCCAGCGGTCGAACGGCCCCGCCGGCCCGGTCTCGACGCCAGGTGTCTGGTGCCATTTGCCGAAAGCAGCTGTGTTGTAACCATTCGCGCGTAGCGTCATCGCAAGTGTTGCCGCACTGTCGGGACGCACGCAGTTGTAGCCCGGATCGGTGCTCTCGAAGTTGGTGACCGTACCAAATCCCACGGCGTGAGGGTTACGGCCTGTCAGCAATGAGGCCCGGGTCGGCGAACACAGTGCGGTTGTGTGAAATCTGTTGTACTTCAACCCATTATCCGCCAGCCGTTGCGCCGTGGGCATGTCGATCGGACCGCCGAACGGAGAACTGGCTCCGAACCCCATGTCGTCAACCAACACGATTAGCACGTTCGGGGATTTACTCGTCATAGGAATACCTTTCAGTTCCGACCGTTGGATACTGCGTCGGGGCTCAGCAGTACATCGGCTCCATTTCCAGGCGACATTATTCGGTGTCCGTGCCCTGTCGACAGATAATCTCCCGGGTGGTGGAACACCGGATCGAACCGAACAACCGTCGTCGGCGCCGATGGCAACCCGGTCCCGCCTACTGAAACCGGCACGTCGTTCGACGCCTGGTCAGCGCGACATCCGCGCAGAATCCCCGCGTGAACTCCCAATCACCGGGAGCGGCCGATGCTACCGACGCCAGCCTCATTAGCGTTGTCCTTACCCACTCGAACGGCCGACTCCGGCCGTGGGAAACGGAGGTTATCGTGACTGCAATGCTTGTCGACGAGAATCCCTTGGCGCACTCGGTGCTGCCGACATTTTCGGCCCTCTACGACGCATCCGCCGGATTGAGCGACGCGTCGGTAGACGAACAGGACGTCGTGTTCTTCGGCCCGCCCAACCCCGCGGACACTGTTGTCGGCAATATCCGCGTCCTCGAACAACTCCCGGTGGCCGACAGCAGCACTTCGCGGATCGCCCGTACAACCGAGTACCGCGACATGTACGGACACCTGGTTGCCGAAGTATTCGTATCGGGAACCGTTGACGGCTCTGCGCCCAGGTCCGCCTCCGACAAAAACTCGTCAGCTCTGGCCGCCTACGCCGCAACCACGTTCGGCGCGGAGAGCATCAGACGGTTCCGGACCCGGATCTTCGTGCCGGAAGCCGACAGCACAAGCCTCACCTATGCCTGCACCCCGATAGCCGAGTATCAGAAGGACGCCGAGCGCGTTTCCGACGTCATTGTGACGGCAACCGATTGCAACGGGACTGTCGCCGCTCGGGCCTGGGCGACAGTGACTGAGCCGGCAGCGTAACCTGCCCCGGCTGGTATTCCACCAGCCGGGAAAATGCCTTCACCAGCCGGTACCTCGATGATTAAGTGTCGCCATGTCTGCGATCAAGTTCAGCATGTCCTCACAGTCGTCACCGATCACCGTCGCCGACTACCGAGAACGTGCGCGTCGTGCGCTTCCGGGAATGATCTGGGCATACGTCGACGGCGGCGCCGAAGACCACGTGACGATGCGAGCCAACGTCGACGATTTCGACAAGTGGGCACTTCGTTCACGGGTACTGACGGGAAATGACGGCCGGGGGCTCGCCGCCAAGGTCGGGAACACGACGCTGGACCTCCCAGTCTTTCTGTCCCCCACCGGAATGACCGGTCTCGTTCATTGGACCGGGGAACGCGCTGCAGCTCGGGCAGCGGAACGTGTGGGCACTCGTGCAGTCATCTCCACCGCGTCGAGTTACACCGTCGAGGAGATCGCGGACGCCACATCCGAAGATCATTTCTTCCAGCTCTACCCGTGGACCAATGCCGGCACCGGCGAGTCGTTGGCCAAGAAGTTCGTCGACCGCGCCGCCGCAGCCGGGTACAGCGCACTGTTCGTCACCGTGGATGTACCCGTACCCGGAAATCGGGAAGGGGAACGTAAGCGCGGCATGGGAATTCCACCCACACTCTCGCCGTCTCGGGTGCTCGACGCCGCCCGCAAACCACAGTGGGCCTACAACTTCCTGAAGCACCAGCGGATCTCGTCACGCATGCTCGTCGACGAACGGGGCGCAGCCGCCGCAGTGCGGTCGGCAAAAAAACAGGTGAGCCTTCTCCGTCCGGAACTCTGCTGGAGTGATCTCGAGAAAATCCGCGACCTCTGGGACGGTCCGATGTACGTCAAAGGCATTCTCGATCCCGACGACGCCGCAACTGCGGTTCGATTGGGCGCCGACGGCATCGTGGTGTCGAATCACGGTGGGCGACAACTCGACGGCGCGTTGTCGAGCATCGCAGCGCTGCCCGCAGTGGTCGATCGGGTGGGCGGCGCCAACGGAGTTCCGGTATACCTCGACGGTGGAATTCGGCGTGGCAGCGACGTCGTAAAAGCGCTGGCCCTGGGAGCGAGCGCCGTCGGCATCGGCCGCCCGTACGTCTACGGATTGGCAGCCGGAGGTGAAGACGGTGTCGCGCACGTTCTCGAGATCTTTCGGGAGGAGATCTCCCGGACTTTGACCCTCATGGGATTGAGTGACATCGCCGAACTCGACCGCTCACATGTTCTCCGACGCACCTGAAATACCGCACCAGAGCCCAATCGTTCCATCCAGCGGGAGAACCCGTATCCGCAGCTACGCCCTGACGCTTCTATGTGATGGATCACATTACTGAAGCGTCGTCAGGCGCGGCTCGGAGGAAGACATGTCACTCGGCACGGACTCACCCACGACAGCGGACGAAGAAATTCGAGAAATCGAAGCGGCCGCCGCCCCACAACGATTCGCGCGGGGGTGGCACTGCCTCGGGCTCAGTAAGACGTACCGCGACGGCAAGCCGCATCAGATCGAGGCCTTCGGCACCAGCCTGGTTGTGTTCGCGGACACGGCTGGGGATCTCAAGATCCTCGACGCCTACTGCCGCCACATGGGTGGCAACCTCGCACACGGCACCGTCAAGGGCGATTCGATCGCCTGCCCGTTCCATGACTGGCGCTGGGGCGGCAACGGAAAGTGCACGGCCATTCCGTACGCACGACGCGTCCCCCCGTTGGCGAAGACCCGTGCTTGGACGACGCTGGAAAAGAACGGTCAACTGTTCGTCTGGCACGATCCGCAGGGCAATCCCCCGCCTGCCGACGTGACGATTCCCGATATCGAAGCGTACGGCGATTCCGAATGGACTGACTGGACCTGGAATTCGGTTCTGATCGAGGGTTCCAACTGCCGCGAGATCATCGACAACGTCGTGGACATGGCGCACTTCTTCTACATCCACCTGAGTGTTCCGCGAGGATTCAAAAACGTCTTCGAGAACCATGTCGCCGCTCAGTACATGAACAGCACGCAGCGCGGCGACGTCGAGGTCGACCTCGATTTCGGCGAGGACAGCAAGTTGCGTTCCGAGGCAGCGTATTACGGACCGTCGTACATGATCGACAAGCTGTGGTCCGAAGCTAACGGCGCGATGGTCGAATCCGTTCTCATCAACTGCCACTACCCGGTCTCCCCCACGTCGTTCGTTCTCCAGTACGGCGTGATGGTCAAGAAACTGCCAGGTCTAAGCGATGAAGAAGCCGAGGGCATGGCACAAGCATTCGGCGCCGGCACCGAAGCGACGTTCGAGCAGGACATCGAGATCTGGAAGAACAAGGCACCCATCGACAACCCCCTACTGTGCGAGGAAGACGGCCCGGTATACCAGCTACGCCGCTGGTACCAGCAGTTCTACGTCGACGTCGAGGACGTCACAGACGACATGGTGCGCCGCTTCGAGTTCGAGATCGACCTGACCCGTTCCAACAAGAACTGGGACGAGGAGATGGCCGCGAACATTGCGGCCAAGAACGAGACTGCCGAACCGGAACGCGCAATTTCCACTCACTGACGTTCTTTCCTGCTGTTACCGAAAAACGCGAGGACCACACAATGGCGTACGAAGTACTCGAACAGATCAACCTGATGGCCGACGACCTCTTCGCGGAGGGCGTCGAGGCCGAGAAGTTGGGCCGCTTGGCGGACGACACTGCCAAGAAGATGAAGGCAGCCGGATCTATCCGCATGCTGCAGCCCAAGGAATACGGCGGAATGGAAGCACATCCGCGTGAGTTCGCCGAGACGGTGATGCGGACGGCATCACTAAATCCGTCGGCAGGATGGGTCCACGGAATCGTCGGAGTTCACCCGTGGCAGTTGGCATTTGCCGATCCGAAGGTGCAGCAGGAAATCTGGGGGTCCGATCCGGATACCTGGATGGCGTCGCCCTACATGCCCGGCGGATTGTGCATCCCCACCGACGGTGGCTACAAGTTCTCCGGCCGCTGGCAGTTCTCGTCCGGCACCGATCACTGTGACTGGGCATTCCTGGGCGCTATGGCCGCCGACAAGGACGGCAACATGGAGATGCCGCCCCGCATGCTGCACGTGATCATTCCGCGCACCGACTACCAGATCATCGAAGACTCGTGGGATGTCATGGGTCTGCGCGGCACGGGCTCGAAAGACCTTGTGGTCAAGGATGCTTACGTTCCCGACTACCGCGTGATGGATTGCGACGAGGTCATCGACGGTACGGCCGTCCGCAAGTACGGACGCACCGAAACCCTGTACCTGATGCCTTGGTCGAACATGTTCCCCCTCGGCATCACAGCCGCGACCATCGGCATCTGCGAGGGAATGCTGTTCCACGCCAACGAATACCAGGCTGATCGTATCAATGCCCAGGGCACCGCGATCAAGGATGACCCGTACACGCTGTTCGCTATCGGCCAGGCCACTGCCGATATCCGCGCTGCACGAGACACCTTGCTGGCCAATGTGGACCGCATGTGGGATCGCGTGGACGCCGGTAAGGAAGTGACGTTCGAGCAGCGCGCCGAAGGGCGCCAGACCCAGGTCCAGGCGGCCTGGCGCGCCATCAATGCCGTCGATCAGGTCTATCCCCGTTGCGGCGGAAACGCGCTGCGCATGGACAAGCCCTTGCAGCGCTTCTGGCGCGACGCCCATGCCGGCCAGCATCACGCAATTCACGTCCCCGGCACCGTATTCCACGCTGCCTCACTGAGCCGCCTCGGCGCCGACCCGCAGGGTCCGCTGCGGGCCATGATCTGACCAGGAGCAACAAACACGATGACACACAACGACATCAAGGGACTTGGTTACGTCAAGATCTCGACCAATGACATGGCGCGCTGGCGCACTTTCGCTTTCGACGTCCTGGGCTTCGCCAAGGGCAGTGGACCGGACGAGAACGCACTGTACTTGCGCCTCGACGAGCGCGCCGCCCGCATCGTGATCGTCGAGGGTGAGCGCGACGAGATCGTCAGCATCGGTTGGGAGGTCGCCGACCACGCGGCACTGCGACGCGTACAGGCTGCTCTGGAGAAGTTCGGCACTGCCGTCGAACAGCTTTCACTCGCAGAGGCCGATGCACGACGAGTCGAAGAGGTAATCACCTTCACCGATCCCGGCGGCGCCACCATCGAGATCTTCCATGGTGCAGTTCTCGACCACAGCCCCGTCGTGACGCCGTTCGGTGCTCGATTTGTCACCGGCGCACAGGGTCTCGGCCATGTGGTGCTTCCGGTCATGGACAGCGCCGCAAGCTTCGACTTCTACACCGAGGTTCTCGGCTTCTATCCGCGCGGCGCCTTCCGCATTCCCGCGCCGCCGGAATACGGTCCGATGCGTGTTCGTTTCATGGGCGTCAACGAGCGTCACCACAGTTTGGCGCTGTGCCCTGCCCCGCACGGCGGCGCACCGGGCTTGGTTCACATCATGGTCGAGGTCGATACCCTCGATGCCGTCGGCCAGGCGCTGGACAGAGTGGTCAAGGACGGCTTCTCGGTGTCCTCCACTCTGGGCCGACACACCAACGACAAGATGGTCTCGTTCTACGTTCGCGCTCCCGGCGGCTGGGACATCGAGTTCGGCACCGACGGCATGACGGTCGATCAGGATTCGTACTCCGCCGAGGAGATCACGGCAGACAGCTACTGGGGCCATGACTGGTCGGGCAGCGAACCGCTAGCTGCAATGTAGGCGTTCCGCAGTACAGAAAGGGCTTGCGCGAGAAATTCGCGCAAGCCCTTTCTGTGTTCGGCAGCCATCACATCTGAGGATTTTCGGTGATTCACTTCACAAACTGCGAACTCTATGACACTATTCCTAATTGAAATAGCCAGTTCGCTGGATTTCAATTCATGAGAAGTGAGGCACACGATGACGATGACGATGACACTGCAGTCCGTGGACGCGCCGGAGTGCGACTCTGCGCCAACGGCCGTTCTCGATCGCGTCTCGGTCGTCCTCGACGCCTTCGAGGGACCGGGCAGGTTGACCCTCGCCCAGATTGTTCGACGCACCGGACTACCTCGATCTTCTGCGCATCGCCTACTGGAGCGCCTTGTGTCGATGCGCTGGCTACGACGCGAAGGCCGCGACTACGAACTCGGGATGCGCTTGGTCGAACTGGGATCACTCGCGGTTCACCAGGATCGTCTCCACAGTGCCGCCATGCCCCTCCTCCACGAGCTGTATCGCGTCACAGGATTTGTCGTTCATCTCGGCATCCTCGACGGGTCCGATGTGGTGTATCTCGAGAAGATCGGTGGACGCCTCGGTGCCGCAGTCCCGACCCGCGTCGGCGAACGCCGTCCCGCAGCTCTGACCGCACTCGGGCAGGCATTGCTGGCATTCGAGTCCCCGCATCCCACACCCCAGAGCCACCGCGCCCGGATCCGCGATGCCGGCGTTGCCTTCGAAAGCGGAAGCGGGCTTGCCGGATTCAGCTGCCTGGCAGTGCCAATAGGCCCCGTCGGCCGCGCCGTCGCAGCCGTCTCGATCTGCGGCCCGTCGAAAGCTCTCCGCAATGATCACATCAGCGCCGCCCCGGTCCGCATGGCTGCCGCTGCCATCTGGCGTGCAATCGACGGCGGGGCCCTCACTGTCACACCGACTTTGCAGCGTCGTCAGATGCTGCGCAACCTGCCCACGGCAGCCGGAGCGTGAAATAACCAGCTACCGTGAGAAATTGGATGCCGTGGCGGTTTCAGATATCGCTACTGTTCTGAGCGAGTGCGCGAACGTGGGCCTCGACGTTCTTCCAGCGGCCAGGCGAGATCGGCAACGGCGACCCGAACTGGTCGTGATCGGCAACTTTCGCGAACTCCGCCGACGCATTGTCGATTTCGTCGAATAGTTCACGGGCAAGCTCGATTTCAGCACGGAAGTATCGCACCGACCACCTCAACGTCATGCGCGGAAACGACCACGCCGGTTCGTTGTCCGCGTGATCGGCGTGAAGTTCGGCCCGCCGGAGCTGCACTTCGACGTTGGCGATGTGAGCAGCGACAAGCGCCTTGAGCCGTTCCGGGTCATTGAGGTGCCCCATCCACAGACGCAGCATGACTCCGTGCTTGAGCACGGGAACCTCGACGGGCGCATCTCGCGACCACGTTCGAAGTGCGTCGGTTCCAGGTTCGGTGATCGCATAGAGGCGTCGTCCCCGCACACCGGGTTCGGATACGACTCGCGATTCCACGAAGCCGATGGCCTCGAGTTTCTTGAGCTCGGCATACACCTGGCTGATCGATGGACTCCAGTAGAAGAAGCCGACGCTCCAGTCGGCCCATTTCTTCAGGTCGTTTCCTGTCAGCTCTTCTCCGAACGCGAGCATCCCGAGGACCGCCCAGCTGGTTGCCGGTAGTCCTCTGGACACATCTTCGGGTTCGGACATGAGAGGAAGTCTAACAATCACCGCGCATTTGCCGAGGTCACTGGTACGAAAGTGCCCACTGAGCGGGAGCTTCGAACGGGAACAACAGGTATAAAGCCCCGAGCGCACCCGATCGGCGAGTAGACGTTCATCACTGCCAGTGAGTGGGACTGTCGCTGGATTACAACGATTACGCCCCACATCGTAGTGATCAACCGTTTGTAGAGCTTTGATCGAGGAGACAACATGTCCGTAGAAAATGCCGCACCCCCGGCGCTGGACGGGCGCACGATGCGCGACGTGATGAGCAACTTCTGCACCGGCGTCACGGTTATCACCGCCCATGACGGTCAGTCCCCGCTCGGGTTCACGTGCCAGTCCCTGGTCTCCGTTTCACTTGATCCCCCGCTGCTGTCCTTCTGCCCGGCCAAGACGTCGACGAGTTGGCCAAAGCTCCGCGAAGCCGGAACCATCTGCATCAACGTTCTCGCCCACGATCAGCAGGACATGTGCGCAGCTTTCGCTCGCGGCGGCAGTGACAAGTTCAGCGGCATCGAGTGGGAAGCCGGCATCAACGGTGCACCGGCACTGGCCGGCGCGCTTGCTCGCATCGAGGCCACCATCGAAAACGAGCACGATGCCGGCGATCACACCATCGTCGTCGCGCGCGTCACCGATCTCACCGTCATTCGACACGACGGACCGCTGCTCTTCTACCGTGGCGGATTCGGTCGCTTCGACGCGTAGTCCTCGCTTGTCCCGCTGCGTGGGAGATCAGGGCAATCGATCAGGTCGGTAGCGATAGCGTGCGGTGAAGTCGGTGCGAAACCGACTTCACCGGTACACAACTGATCGGATTACGTCGATGACCACTCTCGAACCTGACACCACCGCTGCGATCACCGCGACCGTGACCGCGTACCTCGACGCCGTTTCCCGCGGAGTGACTGCGGACATCGCTGCGCTGTATGCCGAGAACGGAACTCTCGAGGATCCGGTGGGTAGCGAACCTCGCAGCGGCAAGGCAGCCATCACCGAGTTCTACGGCGCACTCGAAGGCCGGACCCAGGAGATCGAACTGCTGACCCTGCGTGTCAGCGGTTCCAGCGCAGCCTTCCATTTCCGCGTTGTCACCCCCGTGGGTGACAAGATCTACGAAATCGCTCCGATCGACGTGATGACGTTCGACGAGGACGCGAAGATCACCAGCATGCGTGCATTCTGGGCGCCGTCCGACATGATCTCACGCTGATGCGCCAGGTCAGTTGCCGCAATTGCGGAAATCGGGTGCTTGTCGAGAAGTACAGCAATGAGCACACGAGTGTGCAGTGGCTCGAGGATTCCGCGCAGGTCTGCCCGGAACTCGCCCGCGCATCGGATCAACCCTTCACACAGCGGTCGTGCTCGGCGTTGCGTGACACCATCAACGATCTTGCCGACGCCGGAGCTGTCGAGATGAGTGAGCGCAGCTACCCGGTGCCCGGCATATTGTCCTGAACTACGTATCGGCCTGAACTACGCACCTGCAGCCACACGTCAAGCTTCGCGGCGGAGTATCCCCGACGCGAAGCTTGACACTGTCTGCAGTTTGATAAGAATTCGGTTCTGCCGCAACACAATTTATGTGCGCAGTACCGGACCCGGACGCAGGTTTGATCGCCGCGGCCGCTGCACCGGATCAATCCCCGCCGCCGGAATGAACCACGGCTTCCGATCCGACCCCATCTTGATTTCCCACTGCCCCGCAAAACCGGCCTTACGGTGGATCAGGGTGTGGTGCGCTCGGCAGAGCAGGGTGAGGTTGTCCATCACCGTCAATCCGCCCTGCGACCACGGCCGAATATGGTGCGCATCGCACCACGCCGGCACCGCATCACACGACGGGAACGCACATCCCTTGTCGCGGGCGATCAACGCCGTCCGCTGCGCCGCCGACACCAACCGTTTCAGTGGACTCACATCGAGCGGGGCACCGTTCTCATCCAGCAGCACCGTCGAAAGCATGCAATCACACGCCAACATCCGGGTGCGGGTGATACTCAGCGGACCCATCCACGGCATATGCCCGACATCGAGATCGTCGAGGTCGTCGAAGCTCCACACCGGTATACCTTCGACGTCAGTCTCGTCATCGGGAGAAGCCGAGCGAGAAGTTGCAGTACTGGCGCAGTCCCGATGCTCCGCAAGATCTTTCGCAGCCACATGCACATTCACATGCGGACGCTGACCACCGTCCACCCCGGTCGCCGCATTGTCGAGATACCGACGAATCAACTCCGTCAACGCATCCGCCGTCCGCTTGGCCGCCGACCGCGCATCCGGAGTCCCATCCGCGGCAGGGGTCGGCATCGACAACCCCGACAACGCCGACAACAGCATTTCGCCGGTCAACGCATCGAAATCACCTTTGATCACCACCCGACCGTTCAACGTCGGCGCGATGCGCAACTCATTCCGGTCGTCGTCCTCCCCGGCCGGGATGTCCTCGGATTCGAAGATCCGCTCGAGCACGGCGATGGCGTACCGCAGTTTCGTGGTGGTCGCCTCCACCCCGGAGGCTGCCGCGAGCAGAGTTTTCAGGCAATGCGGTAAGGCGCGGTCCGGCATCCCTTTCGGTGGGGACTCGCAGAACGCGGCGATCAGCGCGGCATGGTCGACGGTGAGGTCACCGGCATCGAACTGCGCCGCAATGGCGGGGAATGCTCGCAGGGCCACCCCGAGGGCGGCGATCCGGTTTCCGGCCGCATTCTGCAGCATCGTGTTCGCGGCCAGCCAGCGGCCGACACCACGGTAACACAGCACTTGTTCGTCCGGATGAAGGGCTAACGCGTCGACCGCGGCAACCCGGATCGCTTCCAGCCGTAGGATTTCCGCGGACACACTGATGGCGACTTCCCGCACGTCGCACGGACGTAGTTGCCACAGCATGCCGCGCACATTAATTGCAGAACCAGCCACAACATCGGCAACTACGGTATCGACACTCATCGGATCCCCCCATCCTTGCCCCCAATTGTACTCGAACATCCATTCGAGTCAAGGGCAATTTTGGGCCGTCAGTTCATCATGTCGCCACTCGAGGGTTGCACCCTCAGATGCTCAACGAGACGAACTCCCCGCGTCTACGGGCAAGGCGACGGACGTGATGTAGCGGGCCTCGTCGGACGAGAGGAAAAGCGTCGCGTTGGCGACATCCACAGGTTCGATCCAGGGAATGGGCAGCATGTTCATGGTCATCGCGGCAGCGGCAAACTCTTCCCGCGTCGGGTTTTCGAGGTCTGGGCGGAACTTACCTCGTACCATCTGGTTCTGAATCATCGGTGTGTCTACATTCGTGGGATGCACGGTGTTTACTCGAACGTTGTACGGCGCCAGTTCTTTTGCCAGTGAACGCATCAGACCCACGACGCCGTGTTTGGCGGCGGTGTAGTGCGCAACTCCGACGAGTCCGCGTAGTCCGGCAATGGAACTGGTCAACGTCATAGCTCCGCCGCCGCGTTCGATCAAGTGAGGCGCCGCAACAGAACACGTGTGCCAAACGCCAGTCAGGTTGACGTCGAGCATGGTCTGCCACATTGATTCCGACATCGTCATGGATGCGTCGGATGAAGTGATTCCAGCGGTGGCACAGACGATATCGAGACCACCGAGTGAACTCACCGCTGAATCAACGGCACTACGAAGCGCTTCCAGATCGCGGACGTCCACGACGGCCGTTTCGATTCGGCGCCCTTGTGCCCGAACCAGGGATGCGGTCTCGGTCAGGTCGTCGAAAGTAGACGGCGGTGTCACCGTCGTCTCGACGGCGCCGCAGACATCCACGGCGATGATGTCCGCGCCCTCCTCGGCGAATCGCACAGCCTGGGCCCGTCCGATTCCCCGAGCGGCACCGGTAACCAGCGCGATCTTTCCTTCCAGTCTCATCAGTTCACACCTTCTGGGTCAGGCCGGCGTCGATCACCAATTGGCAACCGGTCATGTATCGGGATTCGGATGATGCGAGGAACAGGACGGCATTGCTCACATCCACTGGATCCACCCACGGGATCGGAAGGAGGTTCCGTGAACTGAGCACTGCGGCCGCATCGGCTTCAGTGGGGTTCTCGATGCCCGGGCACAGGTTCGCGAAGACCTTCTCGTTGATAATCATCGGAGTCCGCACCGATCCGGGATGTACCGAGTTAACGCGAATATTCTGCGCCCCCAATTCATTGGCCAAGGTCCGCGACAAGCCGACCACAGCATGCTTCGCGGCACTGTAATGTCCCGCTCCCGCAATACCTTTGATTCCGGCAGTAGAACTCACGAGAATCACCGATCCGCCATCGCGGAAATGTGGAACACATGCCTTGACCGTGTGCCAGGCTCCGGTGAGGTTGACGTCGAGCGAACGATTCCAGATCGCCGGATCAATCGTCCAGGCGGGCCCGGGTGTGTCGTAGACGCCGGCATTGGCGACGACGACGTCGAGTCCGCCGACCGCCTTCACACAGTCCGCCACCACCGCGGCGAGAGTATCGAAATCCCTGATGTCCGCGCTGCCGGTAACCGCGACGACGCCGAGTTCCCGGACACCCTGCGCAGTCTCCTCGAGCGCATCGGCAGCTTCGGCCACGTCGAGTGCAATCACCGACGCGCCCTCCTGAGCCAACCTGATGCAGTGCGCACGGCCCATTCCGCCGGCCGCGCCCGTCACCAGGACGCGCTGACCGTCGAGTCGCCTCATGCTCGAACCGCGCTGGTTGTCTCGAATCCTCGATATCCGGCCGACGCTACGTCCGCACAAATATCGCTGTAAACGCCGAATCCGCCGATGAAGGGCATAAAGATCCTGGGTTTTCCGGGAATGTTGGCGCCCATATACCAAGAGTTGGCCGAGGGAAACAGAGTTGCCGACGCTCGGCGCGAGCATTCTTCGAGCCAACCTTCGACAGCCTCGGCGCTGGGTTCGATAGTGGTCAGTTCGTTCGCGTCGAGGTAGGCAATGGCGTCCGCAATCCAATCCACGTGTTGTTCCGCCGCCAGAATCATGTTCGACAGAACGCTGGGACTTCCCGGCCCAGTCACGATGAAGAGATTCGGGAAACCGTTGATCCCCAACCCGAGATAGGTTCTCGGACCGGCATTCCAGTTCTCCCGCAAGGATTCTGAGCCGCGTCCGCGAATATCGATGCGATCGAGCGCGCCGGTCATTGCGTCGAACCCCGTGGCGAATACCAGAGCGTCAAGCTCGTAATGGGCATCTGCGGTTCGGATTCCGGTGGCGTCGATCTCCTCGATCGGCGCCTTCTTCAGGTTCACCAGGCTGACGTTGTCTCGGTTGTAGCTTTGGTAGTAGTTCGTGTCCGTGACGATGCGCTTGGTGCCGATGGGGTGGTCGTTCGGGATCAGGAGATCAGCGACGGACTGATCCTCCACCACCGAACGGATCTTCGCCTCGGCGAACTGACGTGCCGTTTCGTTGGCTTCAAGACGGCTGGTCTGGTCGGCAAACGTCTTCGCGAAGAGCACTCCGCCGAGCTTCCACCGTTCCTCGTAGGCCGCAGTCCTCTCGGCTTCCGCTACCTCCAATGCACTTCGGGGGTCGGAGATGAACGGTGAACCGCCGCCGCTGCGTTTGCTGAGCGCGCGACGCTCGGCGTAGCCCGCCTTGATCTCGACGCGCCGGGCGTCGTCGAGCGGCGTGTTTCGGGCGGGCACACTGTAATTCGCTGATCGCTGGAAGACAAAGAGTTGCTCGGCCTGCTCGGCTATCAGTGGTACCGACTGAATTCCCGAAGATCCGGTTCCGATAACGCCCACTCGCTTTCCGGTGAAGTCGACGCCCTCGTGCGGCCAGAAGCCGGTATGAAAGACTTCGCCGGCAAAGGATTCCCGGCCCTCGATGTTCGGCATGTTCGCCGTCGACAGACTGCCCGTGGCGCACACCACGAATCGCGCGGAGACGTCCAGGCCGCTGTCGGTTCGTACGCGCCAGCGCGCCGACTCCTCGTCGAAATGTGCACTCTCTACCCGAGTATCGAAAGTGAAGCCGCTCCGCAGATCGAATCGCTCCGCTACGTGATCGAGGTAGGCAAGAATCTCCGGTTGCGCGGCGTACTTCTCACTCCAGTCCCAATGCTGTTGAAGCTCTTCGGAAAAGGAGTAGGAGTAGTCGAAACTCTCGACGTCGCAACGGGCGCCCGGATAACGATTGAAGTACCAGGTTCCGCCGACGCCGGATCCCGCTTCGAAGCCGTGGACGCTCAACCCCTGGGCACGGAGTCGGTGCATCGCATACAAACCGGCTACCCCGGCGCCGATGACTACGACGTCGAGTGGTGCGGTGGAGAAATCAGGATCGGTCATGGTTGCCACGCTACGATTCTGCGCACAGCATCCGGAACAGACCCTCCCGCTGGATGGACAATATCTGCCGTGTCCCCCGATCGGGGGACAACCCTCTCATCCCACACTCGGTCCGGTCAGCGGACAGACCTCCGGGCAAATAACGACCATAGTTGTGTCATCACCGAAAACGCCGGTCACCGAGACCGACACAACCGAGATATTTGGGAGCAAACATGATGAGCACCAACATACTTCGAAACAACACAGCCACTTCAGACACCACCACAGCGGTCACCACCGTCCTGATCTCGAACTCGAGCGGTGGGGCACTGTATCTGGTCAAGGAATCCAACCCGAACGGGCGTTGGATCGTACCGCCTGCCGATTACATTCTGCCGAACATGAACGTCCACGTCGTAGCCACCAGTACCGGACACTGCGAGTTCCCGATCGTTCTGACCTACCGAGCACAAGACGGCGCCGAGTTTGTCTTCGCTTCCGCCAACTCACGTGAGGATGCCGGCACACTCGGCACTTCCGCATCGCTGCCACACCGTGTCTCCACCACCATGACGTCGGGGTATCCGAGCCTGAACGTGGCCTACGTGCTCGCCTGACTCCCGATCACTCCAGCAGGCCCTGCCGCATCGCGGCAGCGACGGCAGCGCCGCGATCGTTGACTCCGAGTTTCTCGTAGAGGCGCTGCACGTGGGTTTTGACAGTGGACGGCGCGAGGAACAACTGCCCTGCAATTGCCGGGATGCTGGCACCCTGGGCGATCAACCCCAGCACCTCGCGTTCTCTGGCACTGAGCGTCGGCCCCGAAGGTTCGCTTCGCCGACGCACCTCCCCCACTAAACTCGCAGCCACACTGGGCGGCAAGACATCTCGACCCGCAGCGCAATCGAGTACCGCGCTCACAATCTCCGCCCGAGTAGATTCCTTGGGCAGAAACCCGCAAGCCCCCGCCTGCAATGCTTGATAGACAACCGACGCCTCGTCGTGAGCACTCAGTAGCAACACGCGGGTCGGGAGTTCGTCCCGAGTCACGGCCGCAGCAACCTGAGTTCCGTCGAGAATCGGCATTCGGAAATCAAGTAGCGCTACCTGAGGCTTCAGTTCCCGGATCAATGCCAGCGACGCCGCACCGTCGTCGGCCTCACCGACGACGTCGATGCTCTCGCTCCCGGAGAGGGCCCGGACAACGCCCTCACGAAACAGCGGGTGGTCGTCACCGACCACCACCGAAACCTTGCAGGCTTGCAGTTTTGAGCCTTCTCGCATTGCTCACTTTCCCACAAACAACGTCTTTTCCGACACCCTCAGGAGCAACCGTCATGCGTACCAACTCCACTCGCATTGCAGCAATCACCGCAATCGCCTTCGCAGTCGGCGGTTCCGCACTCGGAACCGCAACCATTGCCAACGCCGGCACCATGCCCACCGACGGCCCCACCGCCGCCATGACGATCACCAATAACACCGACAATCCCATGCTCCTGGACAGCGCATCCAACCCCTACGGCGAGTGGATCAACGGCCCCCGTTCGTACCTCGCGCCGCACACCACCGAAATTGTGACCGCGTACAGCAGCGATCCTCGGGGCATCGGCGTCGACGTCACCTACAACGTGGCCAACGGAGTACAAACCGTCATGGCTGCCAACAACTACGCCGGCCGCCCAACCCTCGACGGAACCCGCATCATCGGCGACCCCACCCACGTCATCCTCACGAACTACCTGTCCACCGGTTATCCGACGATGAACGCGTCGTACGACGTCTTCACTGCCAACTGAAACTTGCATCGCTACGGCCCACGGCCCGACATCCGATTGGATGCCGGGCCGTGGAAGTTGCAGCGCGCCTGGTAGAAACGGGTCAGACTCGGCCGAAGTACGCGTCCTTGAGCACTGCGAGATCGTCGATATCTTTGGCGTCGGCGTCCAGAACCACCTTGCCGATGTCGAGAACCGTCACGTGATCGGCGACGCTCATCGCTGCCTCGACGGCCTGTTCCACCAGCAGAACAGCGAGCCCCGTCTCCTTGAGTTGCTGCACACGATCCATCACCTCGCCGACGATCACGGGAGCCAGACCGCCCGAAGGCTCGTCCAACAGGAGGAGTCGTGGCTGCGCCATCAGGGCTGCACCGATCGCCAGCATCTGCTGCTGGCCACCGGACATGGAACCGGCCGGCAGAGCGCGCTTCTCCCCCAGGATCGGGAACATCTCGTACATGGACTCCACCGACTCCATGAGTTCCGCGCGTTTGACCTTGCGGGTGTACCCACCGAGCAGGAGATTCTGTTCGACGGTCTGCTTGTGGAAGACCCGCTTCCCTTCCTGGACATACGCCATTCCCTGACGCACCCGCTTATGTGGCGGTATGCCGGTGATGTCAGCTCCGTCCATCTCGACGGTTCCAGACGCCACCTTGTTGAGCCCGGACAGTGCACGCAAGGTACTGGTCTTACCGGCGCCGTTGCGGCCGAGCAGTGCGGTGACCTGCCCCGGATATACGTCGAAGGACACGTCCCAGACGACCCGGAGATCACCGTATCCGGTTTGCAGATTCCGGACCTTGAGAATCGGTTCCATCACTTCACCTCACTGATCTCTGCCACACCGATATCGCCGAGGAGAATATCCTCGTCGCCGGCCTTCACGCCGAGATACTCACTCAGAACGCGGGGATGACGCTCGATCGTCGCAGCATCACCGGTGGCAATGACCTGACCTTGAGCCAGAACCACAATCTCGTCCGCCAAAGAGAGAACAAGCCGGAAGTTGTGCTCTACCAACACCACTGTTGCGCCGGCGTCACGGAGAACTCTGATGAGATCGGCAAGACGTTCGAGTTCGTCCTCGTCCAGTCCCGATGCCACCTCGTCGAAGAGGACCACTCGGGGTTCGGCGACGATCGCTCGCGCAACTTCGAGCATACGACGCATACCCAGGGGCAGAGACGTCGCAATTTCGTTGCGCAGGTGCGACATTCCGACCAGTTCGAGAACTCGCTCGGCCTCGACGATGTCTGCCTTCGCTACCTTGCGGAAGCTGGGCAGCCGTAGAACAGCCGAGGCCATCGATGCCCGGTGGACCGAATATCGGCCTGATGCAACAGCTTCCAGAACCGTGATGTTCTCGGGAATCGTCGGAGTCTGGAAGGTACGCGCCACACCCACTCGCGCCACCTTGTGCGGAGACGATTGCGACACAACGGTGTCACCGATCCGGATGACTCCGGTATCGGCGGTATAGAACCCGCAGATCATGTTGAGCATCGTTGTCTTGCCCGAACCGTTGGGTCCGATCAGCGCGGTAACCTTGCCGGCTTCCGCCGTCAGAGTTGCCGCGTTCAGAGCCTGGTTTCCGCCGAATGCCTTGGACACATTGTCCACGACGAGGGTCGCACCCTTGATCGGCGCGAGTTCTGGTGTGGACCCTCCCTTTTCCTTCGCGATGACAACACCGAGCCCCGCTTTACGATCAAGCTTGGCCACTAACGTTCGACCGACCTTGGTCAAACCGCCCGAGAGTAGAACGCCACCCACGATGAGGAAACCGCCGTAGAAGATCAGCGAATACTCCTGAAACGCCGTCGACTGATTGGGTCCGAGCTGCATAATCGCAGCACCGACCACCGCGCCGTAGACACTCGCAGCACCGCCCAGGATCGAAGCAGCCAGAACTGCTGTGGCAAAGGTGAACCCGAAGGCTTCCGGCGAGATGAAGAGGTCGGTGTTTGCGAACAACGCACCCGCGAGACCGGCCGGGAACGCACCGATCGCGTACCCCAACAGCTTCATCCGGAACACCGAAACACCCTGCGACGACGCCAGAACCGGCGACTGCTTGAGCGTGCGGAACGCGATTCCGTGGCGCGACACCACCAGGTTCCGCATAACGACGAACCAGAGGATGGTCACGACGACAACAACGATGTAGTACTGCGCAGTGTCGAGTTCGGATCCGAACAGCGTCGGCGGTTCCATTCCGGTCAGGCCGTTACGCCCACCGGTCTTGCCGCCGAAAATTGCCAGCACGTCCGGCACGAGCAGCACCAGGAAGAACGACGTCATTGCCAATGACCAGTTGCCCAGTCGCAGACCGGGAACGCCGGTGAGGATGCCGACTGCCAGTGCCACCGCACCCGAAGCAGCAAGCTGCAACACGATATCGGTGTGACCGGCCTGCGACATCAAGCCCGCCGTGTAGGCGCCGGCTGCGTACATCGCAGCCTGGCCGAGTGCCAGTTCGCCGGCAAATCCGAGGCTGAGGTTCAGGCCGCTGACGACCAGCGCCAGGATGCAGGCCAACTGAATCTGACGGGACGTGGACAGGTCGAGTCCGAGAGTCGGCAGCAACATGATCACCACACCGAGTACCAGCGGGATGATCCAACTCGGAAGGGAACGGAAGTTCCGCCACAGTGTCACCATGTCACACCACCCGTTCTCGTACGTTGCCGAACAGTCCGGCAGGTTTGACCATCAGAACGATGATCAGGACCGTGAATACGGCAATGTTGCTGTACTGACTTCCGAGGTAAAGCGCGGTGAACGACTCGACGAGACCGACCGTGAGTCCGCCGATCAAAGCACCGGGGAGAGAACCGAATCCGCCGATCGCCAAGGCAACGAAACCCTTGAGCGCCAATGCGGCACCCAGCGTTGCGACGGCAAATGTCTTGGGCCCCACAAAGAGTCCTAGAACACCGGCCAGAGCACCGGAGAACGCGAAGGCACCCAACGCGAGTCGACGGACATTGACACCACGGAGCATCGCCGCTTCGCGATCCTCGGAAATACCGATCAATGCCAAGCCGGTCATGGTCTTCTTCGATACGTAGCTCAAACCGATGACCAGCGCGATCGCGGTAACCAGCAGGGCTATCTCGACCGGGTATGCACGTCCACCGAGCAGCGTGATCGGATCGTTCGACCCGAAGAACGGAACGGTCAGTGGCTCACTGCCCCAGATCAACTGAGTTGCACCGTTGAGGAGCGTCGCCACGCCCATTGTGGTGACCAACTGATTTTGATGATCGGCCACCGGCCTGATGGCAACGATCTCCTCGATCGAGGCCAGCAGCATCACCGTGACGGTTGCCATCACCGCCACCACGAGAACCGGCAGTTTCAGGGTGACCAAACCGGTGTAGGCAACAAACGTGCCCACCATCATCAGCTGAGCTTGAGCGAAGTTGAAGGTGTTGGAAGAAACGAAAACTATGTTGTACCCGATGGCGACCAGCACGTAGACCGCGCCGAGTGCCAGACCGGACCACAGAATGGTCATGAGGCGGCCGGGTTTCCGAACTGGCCGTTGAGGATCTTCGTCGGGCTGATGAACTTCAGCTCACTGGTGTTCGGGTTCGGGCCATGGCTGTCCGCGGTGAAGTTGTAACGCGAGAGGAATGCGGTCTTCGCGTTCTCCTGAACCTCGGGGGTCTCGAGCGCTTCGGCCAACTTCTTCGGATCTGTTGAGCTACCGACCTTTTCGGCAGCCGCCGCAACCAAGGGGAAGGCGTCGTAGTTGTCCGCGAGAATCAGCGTCGACGGGATCGAACCCAGCGAGGCCATCGTGTTCACCATCGTGTTGACGAGGTCGTTGTTCGGATCGAAAACGGTGCTCGTGAATACCTGCGTCACAAGGTTTTTGACCTGCGGCGTGCCGAGAACACCGGCCGGCGGTTCATTGGCGATCAGGTTGGTCGCAGATACCGAGGTGTTTCCGATCAGCGGCACGTCCCAGCCGAGACGTTCGAGACTCTGGAGCACGTACCCGAGAGGCGCACCATAGGCGTCCAGGGCAATAGCGTTGGCGCCCGAGTTCTTGAGCGCCTGCAACTGTGCCGTCATATCCAGTGCGGCGGCGTCGTACTCCTCGTTTCCGGCTGCCTTGACACCGACCTTTTCGAGTTCCTTGGTCATCTGGGCACCGAACAGCTCACCGTACGCCGTGCTGCCGTGCAGAACTCCGACGTTGCTGTAGCCCTTGGACTTTGCGTATTCGGAAATGCCGCGTGCAGTATCCGTCGCCCCGGGCGCCAAGTCGAAGTTGAGCGGGAACTTAGCCGGATCAGTCGAATCCGGAGCGGGTGACAAGCTCATCGACAAGATGTTGTTCTGCTTGAGAATCGGCAGAACAGCAGCAGCGATGGAGGACGGACCCGAGTTGAGGTAGAGATCAGGCTTCTTGCCGGAGTTGATGGCTTCGCGCAACTTGGTGACGGCGATAGTCGCGTCGCCCGCATCCTCGACCGTTGTCAGTTCGATCTGACGTCCACCGATACCACCGGCCGCGTTCTGCACCTGGACACCGGCTTTGGTTGCAAGCGACGCCGTCTGCGAGTTTGCAGCGAGGGCGCCCTGCGCGCTGAGACCACCGGTAAGCAGCACTCGATAGGGCGAGTCCGCTCCGGCTTCGGAGTCGGTACTGCCGCTACAACCGGTGAGGGCCAGAGCCGTGACTGCTACTGCTGCAAGCAGAATGGGCCGACGATTCATGTCAGTACTCCTAGAACACACGTATACACCGAACGTCAGGCAAATACCTGACGCGAGAATGGTTGACCGGTAGAGATACCGGATTTTTGTATCGACAAACCAAGCAAGCGCTCGAAGATCAATCAAGCGGTTGCTAGGTTTGGAGCATATTGTGTGATCTGGCTAACGTCAAACGGGCAACCGGCAGGCGCTAAACAGGACGATAAGTACAAATCAGGAGTGCCGAAATATCGCCGTCCACTACATGGAACATGTGCCGCAAAAGCGCACTACCGCCCCAATTTTCGGTGAAGATACTCGTAGCGCAACGCATTCATCACGGCATCGCGTAACAGCCGGCAATCCGATTGCGACAAACCAGCCAGTCCGTCTTCTTCGATGTGAAAAGAGAGCGCCCAATGGGTTCGATCGACATGATTTCAAAGCTCATTGCCGGAATTGGCAATGTTGTCAGCGTTTACGTGGAGTTTCTGCAGACGGGTAGCGATACTCCCGTCCTGGAGACGTCGTTCGGATCGTTTACCGCGATACCGGCACTGATTGCCAGCGGATCGCTCGCCTTCATCAACGGCATCTCCCACGGCTAGAACGCCTGGCATACAAAGACGGTCCGGTGCCCTTTCGAATCACAAGATTCGAAAGGGCACCGGACCGTTGTACGTTGAAGCGTTACCGCTGATTGCGAGGCTTCCACACCACCAGCGCATTGTTGCGTGGGATCGGGACGAGTTCACGGCGATAGCCGGCATGAACCTTGGCTATCTCTTCTGCCAGTTCTCGTACTCGATGCTGAAGTGCCTCAACCTGATTCGTCAGTTCGATGATCCGCTTGATACCGGCGAGATTGACGCCCTCGTCCTGAGAAAGTCGCTGCACCTCACGGAGAAGTGCAACATCTCGCGGCGAGTAACGGCGTCCGCCACCGGTAGTGCGATGCGGCGTCACCAAACCGAGGCGGTCGTAGTTGCGCAGAGTCTGCGCATGCATGCCCGCCAGTTCGGCTGCCACCGAAATCACGAAAATCTGAGCGTCAGGATCGAGCGATACGTCTCGTTGATTCTTCGGGCGTTCGGTCATCACACACCGGCCCACCCGGCCCGTGGATCAAATCCGCTCGCCTTCTCTGCTTCGAGATAAGTCTCGAGCGCTTCGATCGCGGCATCGTCAAGCTTCTGCGGAACCGACACCTTCACCGTGACCAGTAGATCGCCGGCGCCCTCGGGCCGCTTCGGAATACCCCGTCCCCGTACTCGCAGGACGCGTCCGTCGACCGTTCCGGCCGGAATCTTGACTCCGACACGGCCTTCCAAGGTCGGCACCGAGAGAGTAGTACCGAGAACCAGTTCGCCGTAGCTCACCGGAACCGTCACAGTCAGGTCGTCGCCGTTACGGCCGAATACCGAGTCGGGACGTACCCGGATGTTGACAAAGAGGTCGCCGGCCGGGGCGCCGCGGAGTCCCGCTTCACCCTTGCCCTTGAGCCTGATCTTCGACCCGTCGCTGACACCGGCCGGGACACGCACCGTGATGGTACGAGTGCGGTTGGTGACACCACTGCCATGGCAGTCGTCGCACGGCGAGTCGATGATCGACCCGGTACCCCGACAGTCGTCGCACGGCTCACTGAATCCGAAAGCGCCCTGGTTGCGGTTGATGACACCGGTTCCGTTGCAGTGCGGGCATACTCGCGGACTGGTGCCCGGCTTTGCGCCGCTACCGTGGCAGGTTATGCATGATGCGGGGCTGGTAATCCTCAGTGGAACCGTTTCGCCGAGTGCCGCTTCGCGGAACCCGAGGGTGGTTTCGGTTTCGAGGTCCTTGCCCCGGCGTGGACGGTTCGGCGAAGCGGTTCGCTGACCGCCACGATTGAACAGTCCGCCGAAGATGTCGCCGAGACCCGAATCCTGCCCACCTGCGCCGCCGCCGAACAGGTCACTGACGTCGAAGCCGCCGCCGCCGGAGTTGAATCCACCGCCGCCTTGCCCACGGGGGCCGAAACCACCACTGGCAAAGAGCCTTCGAGCTTCGTCGTATTCCTTGCGCTTCTCCGGATCCGACAGAATGGTGTTCGCTTCACTGACTGCCTTGAAGCGCTCTTCGGCCTTCGGATCGTCAGGGTTGGCGTCGGGATGCAGATCCCGGGCCAGCTTGCGATATGCCTTCTTGATCTCGTCGGCCGAAGCGGTGGACGAGACGCCCAGCTCCTTGTAGAAGTCCTTCTCGATCCACTCCCGTTGACTCACTGGGCGTCTCCTCCTCTCGCTGTTACTTTGATTCTTCTTCTGCGCCTGCGGCACTGCCGTCGGCGGGCTGCTCGCCCACTCGATCTGCAACGCCTACCATCGCGTGGCGCAGGACGCGGTCACCGAACTTGTAGCCCTTACGCATGACCACACTCAAGACCGGGTCCGATCCTTCACCTTCATGTTGCACGGCTTCGTGCAATTCCGGATCAAAAGCGTCACCCTCGACACCGAACACGGTCAAACCCAGACCGGTGAGGGTGTCGTTGAGCTTGTCTGCGACGGCCCGCAACGGTCCCTCGACGAGGTCTCCGTGTGAGCGAGCGCGATCCAGATCGTCGAGGATCGGGACGAGCGCACCCACGACGGATGCCTTCGCGGTCTCGATGTTGGCCTGCTTGTCGCGGTCGACGCGACGACGGTAGTTGGTGTACTCCGCCTGCAGCCGCTGCAGATCAGCAGTGCGCTCAGCCAATTGATCAGCAGCAGAAGCTTCTTCCACTATGACCTCCGCTTCCTGCACTACCCCTGTGTCTTCCGAGTCGAGCGGCGGCCGGCCTTCGCCGGCCACCTCTCCCTGTGCACCGGTCTCGGGGTCGACCGGGTTGTTCTCGGTGTTGTCCGAAGTCACTTCTTGTCCGAGTCTGTGGGCTCGTCCACGACCTCGGCGTCGACGACATCGTCGTCATTGCCTGCGCCGTCAGCGTTTCCGGCCTCGTTGGCAGCGGAAGACTCGTAGATTGCCTGGCCCAGAGCCTGTGACTCGGTGCCCAGCTTCTCCACAGCAGTCTTCACTGCCGAGATGTCGGCGCCGGCCAGGGCGTCGTTGACGTCCTTGATCGCTGCCTCGACCTTGGTCAGGATCTCCTCGGAGACCTTGCCTGCGTTTTCGCCGTCACGCTGTTCCTTGACGAACTTCTCCGTCTGGTGAACGAGCGACTCGGCCTGGTTGCGGACCTCTGCCTCTTCGCGACGGGCCTTGTCTTCCTCGGCGTGAACCTCGGCGTCCTTGACCATGCGCTCGATGTCTTCCTTGGACAGACCGGAGCCGTCCTGGATCTTGATCGTGTTTTCCTTGCCGGTGCCCTTGTCCTTCGCGGTCACATGCACGATGCCGTTGGCATCGATATCGAACGTGACCTCGATCTGCGGGACGCCACGCGGTGCCGGCGGCAGATCGGTGAGCTCGAAGGAGCCGAGAAGCTTGTTGTGCGAAGCGATCTCGCGCTCACCCTGGAACACCTGAATCTGCACCGAAGGCTGGTTGTCGTCAGCCGTGGTGAAGGTTTCGCTGCGCTTGGTCGGGATGGTGGTGTTGCGCTCGATGAGCTTGGTCATCACGCCGCCCTTGGTCTCGATACCGAGCGAGAGCGGTGTGACGTCGAGGAGCAGAACGTCCTTGACCTCACCCTTGAGCACGCCGGCCTGCAGTGCGGCGCCAACGGCCACAACCTCGTCCGGGTTGACGCCCTTGTTGGGCTCACGGCCACCGGTCATCTCACGAACCAGGTCGGAGACTGCCGGCATACGAGTGGAGCCACCGACGAGCACGACGTGGTCGATGTCCTTGACTGCGATGCCGCTGTCCTTGACCACTGCCTGGAACGGTGCGCGGGTGCGATCCAGCAGATCAGAGGTGATCTTCTGGAACTCGCTGCGCGTGAGCTGCTCATCGAGGAAGAGCGGGTTCTTGTCCGCGTCGACCGTGATGTACGGGAGGTTGATGGAGGTGCTCTGCGAGCTGGAGAGCTCGATCTTCGCCTTCTCCGCAGCCTCACGCAGACGCTGGAGCGCCATCTTGTCCTTGGTCAGATCGATGCCGTTCTGAGCCTTGAACTTGTCGACGAGCCAGGAAACGATGCGCTCGTCCCAGTCGTCGCCACCGAGGTGGTTGTCACCGGACGTTGCACGGACCTCGACGACGCCGTCGCCGATTTCCAGCAGGGAGACGTCGAAGGTGCCGCCGCCGAGGTCGAAGACCAGAATGGTCTGCTCGGTGTCACCCTTGTCCAGGCCGTAGGCCAGTGCAGCCGCGGTGGGCTCGTTGACGATACGGAGGACGTTGAGGCCGGCGATCTGGCCGGCTTCCTTGGTGGCCTGACGCTGTGCGTCTTCGAAGTATGCGGGGACGGTGATCACGGCATCCGTGATTTCCTCGCCGAGGTAAGCCTCTGCGTCACGCTTGAGCTTCATGAGCGTGCGAGCGCTGATTTCCTGCGGCGTGTACTTCTTGCCGTCGATTTCCACGTTCCAGTCAGTACCGATATGGCGCTTGACGGAGCGGAGGGTGCGATCGACGTTGGTGACCGCCTGGTTCTTCGCAGGCTGACCGACGAGGACCTCGCCGTTCTTTGCGAATGCGACAACAGACGGCGTGGTGCGTGAGCCTTCAGAGTTGGCGACCACTACGGGCTCGCCACCCTCCAGCACCGAAACTACCGAGTTGGTTGTACCGAGGTCGATACCTACTGCACGAGCCATAGTGTTCTACCTTTCGTTCTGCGGCCGCCCGGTTCGAGTGCTTGACCTCGAACCTGACCGCGAGTCTTTTCGCTTGGTGAGCGTCCTCCGCTCAAGTTTGCCTCCGACCGAGGCCGTGAGTCAACTTGAAGTTGAGCCGAGGGCGCTCAAGCTTGTCGAAATGGTCAACTACAGCCCACGTAAATTTGTTCCCACCTTCCCCGAAAAGCCGGAAAAGTGTGCCACATCACTCGAAAGCGCTCCGGATCGCTACGATCGGCCGGTGACCGATCCCGACATATCGCTGACCCCTCCGTCTCGCCCCGCGCCACCGCGGCCCGAGGTTGTGATCCGCCCCTTGCACACCGCTCCGAGCGATCAGACGCCGAGGGCAGTGCTCGTATCGGCGGCGGCCTGGACAGGTTCGTTTGTTGTGCTCGCCGGAATTGCCGGAGTCATCGTCTCGAGCCTGACCGACGTCCGCGCAACCCTCGAGGCTTCGACGGCCCAAGACAACCCGGGATACTCACCCACCGACATCGCCGACGCCGTCACCGTCGTGCTTGCCGGTAGCGGCGGCGGCGCACTCGTCCTGGCGCTACTAGCCCTCCTGAGCCTGCAACTCCTGCGCGCCCGAAAAAATGCCGGACGCGTCCTGACGGCAATCGTCGGCGTCGTCAGTATCGCGGCCGGACTCGGCTTCATGTCCTTGACGTCCGCCGCCGACGGCATCGGCGGCGGCGTATTGAAATGGGCACCCCTTCTCTACTGCGCCCTCGTTGCCGTCGCAGCAATTGCCCCCTTCGCCCCCAGCGTCAGCACCTGGCTGCGCGTGCGCCGATGAAGGTTCACGTTCAACTCGACTCCTCGCCCGGGGCCGGCGCGGCCCGCAGCCTCGAACTCGCCGAAACCGGCGCCGCCGGCCTGTTCACCTTCGAGGGCCAGCACGACGTGTTCTTCCCCCTCGTCGAAGCAGCCTCGTCGGTGGACCTCGATCTGATGACCAACGTCGCCATCGCATTTCCGCGCAGTCCCATGCACTTGGCCAATTCCGCAAACGATCTCCAGCTTCTCAGCCGTGGCCGATTCCGCCTCGGGCTCGGCTCACAGATCAAGCCGCACATCGAAAAGCGTTACAGCGCAACGTGGTCACGGCCCGCTGCACGAATGAAGGAAACAGTCTCCGCGATCAAGGCAATCCTTGATGCGTGGGAGAACACCACACCGTTGAACTTTCGCGGCGAGTTCTTCACCCACACGTTGATGCCGCCGACCTTCGATCCCGGCCCCAATCCCTACGGTCCACCACCGATTCTGATGGGCGCTCTCGGACCGATCATGACGCGCACCGCGGCGGAAGTAGCCGACGGACTACTGGTCATGCCATTCCACACCGAGCGACATTTCCTCGAACGAACACTCCCCGCCGTTGATGCGGGATTACGCGAATCCGGTCGGGCACGAAACGAATTCGCCATCATTCCGCAGATTATCGTCGGGGTTGGCCGTAGCGCCGACCAGCTCGACGCGGCAGCACGCGGTGTCCGGAGCCTGCTCTCCTTCTACGGTTCGACCCCCGCCTATCGGCCGGTACTCGACATCGAAGGCTGGGGTGATGTTCAAATCGAACTCAATGCACTCTCCAAACGAGGCGGCTACGCCGAAATGACTTCTCTCATAACGGATCCCATGCTGGCGACACTCGCCGTTGTCGGAACTCCCGAAGAGTGCGCTACCGAGATTCGTCGCAGGTTCGGCGAGCATGCCGACGAGGTATGTTGCTATTTCCCGGGTTACACTCAGGACCCGGCGGACGTGGCGGCGATGATCGCAGCTCTCGAGTGATTCAGGATTTCTTCTCCAGAAGGTCCGAGTCGGCAGCGTACTCCGCCATGAGTTCACGTTCCCTCTCTCGATGGGGATAGAAGAACGTCACCACCACAGCGCCGGCGCACACCACGATGATTGCGGCGATGTATGCCTTCGTATCACCGTCCAGGAAAGCATGTTTCGCGGCCGACATGATCTGCTCGGAATATTGCGGATATCGTTCCGCGAGAACTTCCGCGCTGGAGAACGACTTGGTCAGAGCCGACTGCGTCTCGGGGGTGATCTGCGAGGCGTCGGGGGACGACGCTATCGATGCTCCCAGCGATTTCGCGTAACCGGCGGTGAGGATTCCGCCGAGAATCGACTGCATGATCGCCCCACCCAGATCACGTTGAAGGTCAGAGGTTCCCGACGCCATACCGGCCCGGGAAACCGGAACTGATCCGGTGAGTGAACGCGATGCCGGGGTACCCGCCAGACCGACACCGATGCCGACCAGGGCATAGGCCAGCGCCACCTGCCAGTACTGTGTGCTCTCGTTCCACATGGTCAGCGCCACAACGAGTCCGAGAACAACGAACAGGTAGCCGGACAGCAGTGTTGCTCGCGCGCCATGTCTTTCGATCATCGTTGCCGACCGAGGCGCAACAATGACCATCGCGATGGCAGCGGGGATGATGGCTGCACCGGCAGCGAGCGTCGAGTAGCCGAGTACGTTCTGCAGGAACTGCTGACCGATGAACATCGCGCCCATCAGCGAACCGAAGACGACCAACCCGCCCACGGCTGCGACCCAGAACGTCGGGCGAGCAGCCACTGGTAGATCGAACAGTGGATTGACGGCTCGTTTCTGTTGCAGGAAGAACCCGATACCGGCGACCAGCGCAATGGCTCCCAAAACCAGTGCCAGAGTGCCGGAACCCTTGACCGGCGCGAAGTTGATAGACAAAATCAGTGCCCCGATGAAAACGATGGACACTATGCCACCGAGGTGATCGACAGGATCCGTCGTCTCGTTGACGTGCGCGGGCACCAACACCAGCGCGCAGACCAAAGCAAGAAGCGCCAACGGGAGCGTCACGAAGAAGACCGAACCCCAGTGAGATTTCTCGAGCAGAGCCCCCGACACGATCGGGCCCAATGCCGAAATCGCGCCACCGATCGCGGACCATAAGGCAATCGCTTTGGTCCGAGCCGGGCCTGCCCACAAGGCCGTGATTATCGCCAGCGTCGTCGGAAATGCGAGACCAGCAGAAATACCGCCCACGATTCGGGCTGCGAACAACACCTCGAAGCTGCCGGAGAATCCAGCGACCAGTGATGCCGGTATCGACAGCGCCATACCGGCGACCAGCAGCATCTTGCGCCCGTACCGGTCGCCGACAGCTCCGAGATAGAGCACCGTGCCGGCCAGACCCAGGGAATAGCCGACGGCAATCAAGTTCAGTTGCGTCTGACTCGCGTCGAATGCTCGTCCGATGTCGGGAAGTGCCACATTGGCGACCGAGAGGTTGAGGTTGGCTACCGCCGCAACCAGGATGAGTGTGCCCAGAACATACGTCGCTCGCTCCGGTGACTTCGACTTGATGTCATTCGCCATGCGGGTTCTCCCCTCGAGGCTGAATCCGAACCGGGGCGTTCTGTCCGGATCATTCCGGTCTCAACATAGAGCCGTCGGCAAGGTCGCGCAGGCTGAACGGCGATCTATTCGGCCACGATTTCAGCCAAAATCCCCTCGGCACTACGCGCCGCAACCAGACAAGCGCGGGCAGTGAAGCGATCGAAGAGCGGGTGCGTCGACAATTCACGCCAATGGCGCGCTGCACTGACGGCTTTCGCTCGCTGGTCCTCGACGCATCCATTCGGTTCGGAACCCAGGCGATCGTTCGCCCTGATTCCGTAGCCGCCGATCAGTCGCTGCAACTGCGCCAACTCTTCCGAGGGCAAGTCGGTATGCACAGAACGAAGCCGTCCCAGCAGTCGCAATTCGTGGAAACCGTGGACGTCGGCAAGCAAGCCCTGCGCCGCTTCCACAACCGAATCCGAACCCGCGACCGAATCCGAACCCGCGAGTGGATTGCTCTCGAGGATTCGCACCAGCGTCACCAAGGCCGTGTGTGCCTTGAGTTGATCGGCCCGTTGCCCGAACTGGACGTCGATCACCTGACGCAACTCCTCGAGCCCACTACGTTCGAGCAACTCTGCTGCCAAAGTCGGAGAGTCCTTGGCGCCCAACTTAATCGACGTCACCGCGAGCCGAATGCCGAACAGACCGAATCGATCTGCAAGTTGCGCCCGCATCGCGGCGTCGACGGGTAGCGGACTGTCCGCCTTGGCAAAGCGATCCGCGGACAGGAGCGCGAGACCGAGATCGTCGGCAGGGACCTCGGCAAGCGCAGAGAGTGCCGCGAACTCGCTCTGCCTCATTGTCCGCGCCGCCAGCGCCAGCAATCCCGCCACGGGCACAACCGACTGACACAATCCGGTGCGTTCGAGTTCCTCGGCGAACCGGGCAGCAACATCCTTGGCGGACGTCAATGCGTCCATCCGTCCGGCGCCCACCTCGTCGGCGCGAGACAGCACGCCGACCACTCCGAGCGGTCCGGATTCGCCCCCGACATGATCGGCGATCCGCCCGAGGAACTGCATGTCGCTCGCATTCAACGCCCGCAACAGATAAACGACGGCATCTGCGCCGGGTGCACCGCCTTCGGGTACAAGCATGTTCCAGGTTCGAGCCGACACCTCGGTCGACAACGACGACGTTCCCGGAGTGTCGATGATCGTCGTACGAACCAGGGCCGACGACGGCCAGTCGACATCGATGCGATCGACGGAGTCAGCCGTGCGTTCCCCCAGATCGAAGGTGAGTCTGCCTTCGCGCCGTGTCACCGGGACGTTGAAAGTGTCACCGTCTTCGGCCGTCGCCGTCACCTGTGGCGTGGTGCCGTTGCGATACCACGTGACAACACGAGTACATTCCGTCGCATCTGTGGGTGCGATATCTTGCCCGACAAGTGAATTGAGAAGAGTCGACTTGCCGGCCTTCAAAGAACCTGCCAATGCCACTCGCAGAGGCTCGTCAAGTCTGGCCGCACACACTTCCAGTTGACTGCGTGTCTGAGGTTGGTCCGCGTACAGTTCTCGGGCCTGCGAGATCAGAGTATGCACAGACTCCGCAGCAGTGAGTGCGTTCATGCTTCGACCGCCACGTTCTGTTTACCCGCATCTGTCAATGTTGCGGCAAGCGAATCTAATTCGGCTACGACGCGCATGTCTGTCTCCAATTGCCTGATTCGCGTGGCATGTTGACTCGATTCCAATTGGGTCGCTTCCTGCGTTGCCCGAAGCGATTCGTTGATCGATCGCAGTGCCTGCTCAGCGATATCGGTGAAGTGATCTCGCAGAAGTCGCTGCACCAATCGCAATCTGTCTTTCGATTCCTTGCCGACCTGAAAGCTGACGTCGTCGGCGAACCGGCGAATCGCATTTTTGGCCTCGGCCCGACGCTTGACCACCTGTGCCTGCTTGTCCTCACGATAAGCCTTGGTGCCCAACAGGACCCCAGCGCCGATCGAGATCGGATTGACCAGCGCCATGCCCATCATCGTGGTGATCAGACCGAACATCAGCACGCCGCCGTACGAGCCGCGCATGCCCACCAGCACCTTCTGCGTGATGCCGATGCGGCCCGACTCGAGATCGGACAACGCACCGACGGGCTCCAGAAATTCGTCCGTGTCGGCAACATCGAGGTGCGGGAGCGCCACTTCACCGGTATCGGCAAAGTGTTGCGCCACAACCTCTGCCAACCAGAGGGCCCGATCGTGAGCCCACACGAAGTTGTCCCCGATCGCAGTGGCGATCTCCTGTTCGAGCCACTCGCCCACCACGTCCCAGTCCTTGCCCGGGTCGCCCTCGTCCACCGTCTCTTCCGCCTGCCGTGTAACTCGGCGCAGACGATCCCGAAGATCGTGGTCGATATCTGCCGCAAGGTCGGCAATACCGTCGCCGAGGCTCTGCTGCCACAGTGACGTCTTTTTGTGGAGTTCCTCGGCTGCTGCCCTCGCTCGGTGAAGTCCGGCCACTGCTGCAGCGGCGGTAGCCGGATCCTTCAGTGCCGCAAGCTCACTGCCCATTTCCAATGACAGGTGCGCTGCAGCGGATCTCACATCCATTGCGACGGCGCGGCGGGTATTCGTTTCTGCCCGAGCAACCACGTTGTCGCGCAAGAACTTATAGAGATCCATGAATCCGGATTCTGCCTCCAGTTCCTTGTCCCCCAAGCGCAATGCGTGAGAGCGGAGAACCGACGAGATCGGGATGAGGGGCAGGTCGAGGCCCGCTCGCTGCAGGTGTCCGCGATCGGCGTCGAGAATCCGACGCCAATGCGGGTACAGGTCCGTCTTGCTGATCAAACCCGCAACAGCCGGGCACAGGTTCATCACCTGACGGATGAATCCCACTTCGGGCTCGGTGAACTCCTGGCTCGAATCCGAGAGAATCAGTACCGCGTCGGCGGCCGTGATCAGACCCAATGTTCCTGCAGCATGAGGATTTCCGTGACCACCCACACCGGGGGTGTCGATAAGGACCAGTCCATCCGCCAACAGCGGGCTGGGAACGCCGACCTCCACGCGAAGAACCTCGCGCCCTTCAGCTCTCACGGTGGCCGGCGTGATTCCCATCAGTTCGTCCAGTGGCAGCGGCACACGAATAGGCGCACCGCCGGGGTCGGCGAGGATCAGTTCGGCGCCCGCCGTTTCCGCGTACTGGACGACGGTGGCCACAGCAGTAGTCTCGTCGTCACCCACCGAGCACACGTCGATGCCGAGCAATGAATTGACGAACTGGCTCTTGCCCTGTTTGAGGGGGCCGACGACCACGATGCGAATACGCGGATCACTGACTCGCACTTGCGCATTCTCGAGTCGTCGCACTAGATCGGAGCGTCCGAAATCCTTTGCGACTGCCACTGTTCGATCGAGCAATGTCGCCGTCGCCGAAACGCCGCGCGCTTTCCGAATGCTTACCTGACCCGCTGAAGTACCCATGAGCTACGTTGACCCGCAATTCTTCCCGACTCGAATATTCGGCCCTGCACGCATAACGCGCGCAGGGCCGGATTTGTTACATCAGGTCGTATTGACCAACTATGTTCCCCGCTGATCAGGGCTGCAGATGATCGATGATCGCGACGGGGTCAATGTGCTCGACCGGTGCCGTGATCGAATCTCCGGCAAACAGCGAATGCGAAGAGTCGGCCCCCATCGAACTACTCGATCCCGTTCCGAACGCGTCGGCAGCATCAATCGACGTCCACGGGTTCAGGGCACCGCTCAACGAGCTGGTCAGACCGGACATTGCGCTGGCCGCACCGCTGAGAGATCCGCCCAAGTCAGCGGCGCTGCCCCCATCGACAGCGCCCCCGACCGAGCTACCCAGACCGGCCACCACGTGTGTCGCCGCGTCGAGTCCTGCTGTTGATGCCAATCCCGCGTCCGCGACTGTCGAGGCTCCCAGATCTCCGGTCACCGAACCGAAGCTCAGTCCGTCGACGCCGATGCTGCCGAAGTCCACGGACGGGAGATCAGCTGCGATCGAGCCCACGTTTACGGAGCCGAAATCGACGTTGGGCAGGTCTGCGCCAATGGAACCGGTGCCGATTCCACCGGTGTTCAGGGCTGCATCAAGCGCACCGCCCAGTGATCCCTGTGCACCGAGCATGGCGTCCAGCGACGTTCCGAGCGAGCCTGCACCTCCCAGCACAGCTCCGAGATCCGTGTCGATGGATCCGATCGAACCGAGGCTGCCGGTGCCGCCGAGCGCTGTATCCAGGGCACCGCCGAGCGCTGCGTCCAGCGCACCGCCGAACCCACCGGCGAGTCCGGCGTCGGCACCAAGTGCAGAGCCCAGAACACCTTCCAGTGCTGTCGACAGATTCGCTCCGCCGGCCAAGGCTGCGGTGAGGTCTGCGCCCAAACTTCCGTTGACGTCCAGCGAGCTGCCCAGCATCCCGCCGAGTGCGCCGCCCAGGTCCGTACCCACCGAACCACCCGCACCCAAAGCGCCAGACAGAGCGGCACTGAGTTGGGCACCGAGGTCTGCGCTGCCACCCAGAACTGCGTCCAGGTCGACACCGCCGCCGAGGCCGAGGGCCGTGTCGAGCGCACCGGCGAGGGTGGTTTCGAGGCTGCCACCAACCCCGAGGGCACTGCCGAGAGCGCCGCTCAGGGCTGCACTCAGATCAAGGCTGCCGGCAATGTCGGTCAGTGCGCTCACGTCGGTGAGAGCTCCGAGAACGCCGCCGAGCGACGCACCGAGGTCGGCTCCGATTGTTCCGCCGGCACTGAGCGCACCGGACAGTGCAGTGCTGAGATCAGCGGTCAGAGAGCCGGCTAGATCGAGACTGCCACCGAGTGCCACGGCAGATTCCAGGGCACCGGCCAGGTTCGCACCGAGCTCGCCGCCGATGGCAAGGAGTCCGTTCAGGTCTGCGCCGGCACCGAGGAGACCGCCGAGTGCCAGTCCCAGATCAGCGCCGAGGTCTCCGCCGATCGCAAAGACCGGCGCGAGAGCGCCACTGAGGCCCGCGCTCAAGTCCAAGCCGCCGGCTGCGTTGATTGCCGCATCGAGAGCGGCCCCCAACTCCGTAGTGAGTCCGCCGCTCACTCCCAGTGCTGCGCTGAGCGCAGTACCCAGATCCAGAGCTCCTGAAAGGTCGAGCGCGCCGCCCAGCCCCAGCCCTGCATCGATCACGGCACCGAATGCCGCTCCGAGATCTGCACTGATATCGCCGCCGATAGCGAGAGCCGCGCTGAGCGCGCCCGCAAAATCGCCGACGAAGTCGAACTGTCCGCCGAACGACCCGCCGACTCCCAATCCGGCGCCGGCGCCGAGACCCAGACTGCCGAGGCCTCCACCGAGACCACCGGCAAGTCCGCCGCCGATACCGAAACCGCCGCCGAGTGCTCCGGCAGCAGCGGAACCGGCATTGACGATCGTGGACAGGCCTGCGGCGCCGCCGACAAAGAGACCGGACTCGGCGACCAAGGGAGCAACGGCAACGATGTCTGCATGGCTCACATCGCACAAGCCTGCAGCGTTGAGCGCAGCAGACGGGTTTGCGCAGTAGTTGGCGGCGGCCTCGTCGTCACGAAGAAGCCCGAGGATGAATTCGAGTACGGCGTTTGTTGCCATGACATTTCTCCTGAAAGTTCGGCGACTGGTGCGCTGATAGGTGGAGCGATTGGAATCAACGCTACGAACTTCCGATCACGGGGCCAACGGGGTGCATCCCCCTCCTTCCGAGGGGCCGGCGGGGATATCCCCCATAGTCAATCGTCGGCCGCGTTAGGGGATTCGGCCCGGTTAGGGGATCCGCCCCCTACTTCGTGAAAACACCGCCAACCCGGTAACAAAATTGGTCACGAAACCGACATCGCAGACAACCGCGACAGTTCATCTGTCTAATCTGTCGCCCGCGATCAGGGGAGTTCGTTCATGGACCACGACCAGGCGAGTTCACTTACGACGGCAGGACTCGGCATCGGCATCGGTTCTGCCACTCTGGTAGCGGTCACCGCGGATTCGGCCGGAAACACACGCGAACCGGTGCACTGCTCAAGTGCAGTAGACACAGCCGACGGCGCAATGATTACCGGATTTGTCGACCGTGTCGGCGACTCGGTCGCCATTCTTGCCGCCGACGGCAGTGAGCACCGCGGCGAGGACCTCACAGCGTCAGCGATCAGCCGCCTTGTCGACTCCGCTGGAGGTGACGGCGAAGCCTTCGAAAGCGTTGTCGTTGCCCATCCCGTGAGTTGGAATCGCCACACGACCCTCACGCTGGAATCGGCGTTGGACGCCAAAGGCATCCGCGGAGCGAGTTTTGTCTCCGAACCCGAAGCCGTTATGACATGGCTTCGCAATTCCGGAAATGCAGTACCGGACGGACTCACCGTGATCTACGACCTCGGCGGTTGTTCGCTCGACGTCACCATGATGTCCACTGCTGACGGACGAAGCACCGTCTTCGGTAAGCCTCTCCGCAGCGCAGACATCGGTGGAGACGAATTCGACCACGCCGTCACCGTGCACCTCCTCGGCGCAGTCGCCGACCATTTCCGAACACTCGACCCCTTTGCCCCCCAAACAATCTCAGCTCTCGAGGTTTTGCGCACGCGGGCACGTCAGGCAAAGGAACAGCTGTCGACGGATACCGAAACCGTTGTCCACGTAGAGCTTCCCGGAAAATCCCAGGATATTCGCCTGGTCCGATCGGAACTCGAGGATTTGATCCGGCCCGCGCTCACTGAATCAGTGGCACTGGTGAGGGAGAGCCTGCGCTGCGCCGGCGTCGAGTCGAGCGACATCAATCACGTCGTACTGACCGGCGGAAGCTCGGCCATTCCCCTTGTCGCCGAACTATTGTCATCGGAATTGCGTGTTCCGGTAATCGCCGCCGCAGATCCGGGATCATGCGCGTCCGTGGGCGCCGCGATCATCGCTGTCGAACGTCTCTCAGCCACGAAGACCGCCGCAACACTGGTCTCACTCCTCCCTGTTCGCACACCGGCTCCGGTTCCCGCCTTTTCGACGCCGTTGATCACCGCACCCATTGCGGAAAATTCGACCACCCGCCGTTCTTCACGTGTCGGTGTCGTCGCTGCGGTCGTGGGCGCGTTCATCGTTCTGGCTGCCGGCGGACTCGGCATCGGAACGGCCATGGACAAGATCAATGTTCCATCCAGTTCCGCAGACACGACGAGCGAAATGCCTGCGCCAACCGGTTCGACGGTATCCGATCTTCCCCCTGGTGAACGCCTCGGTAACAGTGTGATCGGCAGTTCCGACGCCGTTGGGTCCGGCGGCAACGCTCAGGTCAGACAAGCTGGATCATCGGCCTCGCAGCCCGGCGTGACAACGGGCGGCGGAGTCACTGCTCCCCCGGCACCCGCGCCCGCACCCGGAGCGCCCGAAGTTTCCGCACCGGCACCCGGCGCTCCCGTCGGAGTACCGGCGCCAGTTCCCGCACCCGTTCCGGCTCCAGCTCCAGCTCCGGCTCCGGCTCCGGCCCCGGCCCCAGGCGGTCAGACCGGCGGTGCGGGGAATGCTGTCGGCGACGCTGCGACCGGCATCGGCAACGGCCTGGGCGCGGTAGTCGGCGGCACCGGCAATGCGGTCGGCGGAGTACTCGGAGGTGTCGGCGGCCTCGTCGGCGGCGTTGTCGGCGCTGTCACACCGAACCGCTGATCGGGGCCGGTATGCCGAACCAGCGCCAGGAAATCGAACCTTCTTATGTCACTGACCTTCTCCGACGGGTCGACGTTCTCGACCAATCCCTGCGCTTGTTCGTCGTCGGCAACGATGCAACGGCTCGACCTCACCTGACAGCAGCCTTGGCCAACCGAATCACTGCTTGTGGCAGAACTGTCATCACGTCGCTGACGGGACTCGCCCCGCCGAATTCTCCTCCAAGCAATTGCGTCGTACTGATCAACGACGCCCAGACCTTGTCTCCTATCGAACTGCAGGATCTGGTAAATCTGCTGCACTGCAAAGACATCGGGATGGTGATCACGTCCGGCCGCATCACTCCAGCCCTCGGCCCCATCCACTCCGATATTTCGACAACCGGGACGGTCCTGCACCTGACCCCGGCACATCGTTCGGACATCCGAAAACTTGCTGCCGAGCGTGGTGTCGCCATCGACGACACGACTCTGATCCAGCTTGAACTGTTGTCCGCCGGTTCATTCGGAGCGCTGGAAGCGTACTTCCAATCGATACCGGCGAACGGCCGGGATATGACCGAGGTGTTGCGAGCCCATTTTCTCCACCAGGTGACCGCGGTCCCCCCACTTGAACGCGACATCGTGAGAATCTCACTCGCCGTATCGGACGTCGACGTGCATGAGCTCCATTTCGATCAGGAAAGAGACAGTCTCACAGTCGCATTCGACAGAGCTGTGGGCACCGGACTATTCGCGTCACAGTCACCGATCGTCGCCGATGTACTCGCAGAATCGACGAATGCCGGGCGAATACGCACAGAGATGATGAAGGTCGTCGATCTGCGCATCAAAGCCGGGACTCTCGACTTAGACACTGCGACACGACTGTTCGATTCAGGTGTGCGACACAAGGGCCTCACCAACTACTTCCGCGAAAACATCGACAACTCCCCAGCTGGGACTGCCGCCGACTTGTTTCGCCGCGTGCAGTCGGTCGAGGATCTGAGCATCGCAGACACACTGCGATACGCACAGGTTGCGGCGCGCAGCGGAAACCTCGATAGCGCCTGCCGCCTGGCAGATTCCGTCCTCACTGATGCCCCTACCGATTTAGAAGGCACCACCGCGTCATTGGCTGGAGCAGTGCGGATCCGTGCTGGTGCATCAGCAGCTTGCGGCCAACTCCGAGCTGCCGCTGATCTGTATTCCTGGCTCGGTCCCGACCGCCTCGGAGCCGAGTCTGCCTTCGCCGCTATCACTTTCCTCGGAACCGGACAGCTGGACGAGGCGACCGCTGCACTCGCCAACGGCACGGGATCGCCGTCGAGCATCACCGTCGGCGCAACCACACTGGCCGGCGGACTGATGCAGTCGATCACCGGAGTTGCACCGATCGCTCTCAACACGATGTCGCGCGCTCTGGCCTTGCCGGGAGGAACCGACAGCTCTGTATTCCAACCTGATTCAGCTCCGGCCCTCGTCACGTTGGCGCTACTACACAACGGCGCGCTCGAGAGTGCTGCGGCCGTCATCAATGCAGCGATCGCGATCGACGACGCCAACAGCCACACCTGGGCACGTCATCACATCCTCAGCGCATGGATCGCCATGCTGAGCGGTCAGGACAAAGTCCTCGAGACGTTGCCGAATGAGATACTGACCAGCCCACTGCGCGAACGTGACGCCCTTTTCCTGCAGGCATTGATTGTGGGCGCCGCCCGACGGTCCGGCGACCTCGCGCAACTACGCCGTGCCTGGTCCAGCGCAGCGCACACCTTGTCTGCTTGCAATGTCGATCTCTTCACTTTGATGCAGATCGGTGAACTATGGCTCGCGGCAGTACGTCTCGACGAATTCGAGCATATCGAGCACCTCGTCGACGATGCCCGCTCACTGCTCCGCACCCTCGGTGAGCCTCCGCTGTGGTCTTCGCCGTTCCACTGGTACGGCGTCCAAGCCGCGATCCTTTCGCAGTCCCCCGCAGACCTTCTTCCCCACGCTCGCACCCTGGCCGAATCAGCCAAAACCCACACGTACGCAGCCGGATTGGCGAACGCCGGCAGTCAATGGCTATTCCTCATGCAGGGAACCGTCGATGCCGACGACGTCGAGTCTGCTGCCCGAGGGTTGAAGCGAATCGGCCTGCCGTGGGACGCCGCGCGTCTGGCCGGCGAAGCGGCGCTGCGCGCACCGGACACAAAATCGGCCACTGCGCTGCTCCACGTAGCCCGCTCACTGCTCGTCGGATCGCCTGTCGACCGGACCGACGCGCTCGAATCCCCCGGCACACTCGCACCACCGTCGATGTTGACCGAGCGCGAGCAGGAGGTTGCCGAACTTGTCATCCTCGGCCTCACTTACCGGGAGATCGGCGAACGTCTCTACATTTCCGCGAAGACCGTCGAACACCACGTTGCCCGGATCAAACGGAAGGTCGGCGCACAGTCACGGTCAGACCTGATGCTCATCCTTCGAACCCTGATTACTTCACGTTCGCCTATTAGCTGAGATATTGCCGATCTCGACCAGCAACACCCCGATAATGGTAGTTTCCTCAGCAAGGGCGGAATTTTTCGCGGTTTCGAATCGGTAGCTAAGGGATGAATAGTTGTGAACTGGGGAGTCGGACTCTACGTCGGCAACACATATTGCACTGCGGTTATCGCAATGCCCGACGCCGCACCGGTAGTCATCGAACATGAATCCGTGCTGCATCATGCACCCGACGGCACCGTCCAGTTGGGCGAAGTCGAGACCAATTCGCCGGGCGTACGACGGTTCCTCGACAAGGTTCCCTCAGACAGTGACACCACAACCCCTTCTCATCGGACCCGCGGCGAAGAGTTGGTCGCCACTGCCGTGTACTGCCTGGTCCAGGAAGTATACGAGTTCACCGACCAACCGCTCTCCGTCATTGCCGCAATTCCACGGAATTTCACACCCGCATCGGTCGAGTTACTGCGGATCGCGCTCGACAACATGGATCTCGACCATGTCGAACTGATCCACCAATCCGATGCCCTTGATGCATGCGATTCGGATCCGTACACAAGTACGGGTGAGAGTGTCGCGCGCGGAGCTGCAATCTTGGCCGTACCCGTGGCAGACATTCCCCATTCAGACGTAGCTGATTCAGACGCGGCCAATTCAAACGTAACAGGGCCCGATGAACAGCTTTCCGATATTCCGATCGAAGCCGGACCGGTCGAGCTTGCCGAGGCACCCTCGAGTCGACGGCCGCTCTTCATCGCCACGTCCGTTGCCGGTCTACTCACCGCGGCGGGGTGCGCGGTAGCCATTTTCATCGGATACACCCCGGCAACACAGATCCCGGAAATTCATGACGGCACAGTGGCCGTACGCACCGAAGCAATCGACGAGGCGAACATTTCCGTCACTCCGCGCGAAGTCCCGATTCAATTCCCGACCGGTGCCGGGGCCACTACGGTTCCACCGATCATCAAACCCGCCGAACGTCAATGGACCGCCACACCGGACAGCTATCCGGTCGACGAGTTCGAACAAGTCCCGACGGTAGAGAGCAGCACTCAGGTTGTGAAGCCTGAGTTGCCGATACGAGGAGATTTCGGCGCGGGCCACAACCCTTCGGACCTGATCTATCCCGGCACCGTCATTCCCGGCACCGTCATTCCCGGCGACACGATTCCCAGCGGCACCATTCCCGACGCCACGAACCCGGGTGGAACCCCCGACACCCCCGATCCGGATCCCACACCACCGCCGACCGACGACAACCCTCGCCCGCAGCTACCCGATGACGAGCCTGCCCCTCGCCCCGATATGCCCAACTAGCTGCGCGTATTACGAACTACCTTCTAGGTCGCCTCCCTCCGTGTCTGCACTTTCACCTATGGTAGGGCGGTACCATCCGGCTCCACGGCCGGAGACTCGAAGGGAATTCATGCGTAACTCGTCGGCGATCCGTACTGCCTTGGTCGGCGCCTCGGCACTTCTGCTCGCAACAACGTTTTCGGCTACAGCGTCAGCGGAGCCGAATCCTGATTCGCGCGTCGAGCAGCTCTCTGCAGATCAGCTACCCGCAGAACTGGTCGAAGCCATCACCCGCGATCTGAAGATCTCCCCTCAGGAGTATCTCGATCGCGCTGCCAAGGCTCAGGAGCTCGGAGCGTATGCAGCAAGCTTCAAATCCGAACGACCAGGCGACTACGCCGGCTCGTGGATGAGCCTCGACGGTCAGCCTGTTGTGGCGGTCACCACAACCGAAGCAGCGCGCGTGGCAGCATCGGATGGTTTTCGTACGCATGTAGCGCCCGTATCCGCCGACAGTCTCGAAAAGGCCCTGGCGGACGCGAATGGGTGGATAGCGGCACTGCCCGGCGACATCGCGATGGCGATCAACTCCGCGTCGATCGACGTACTGAACAACCGGGTAGTCATCGACGTCGCCAACAGTCCCGTCGGCAAGGCACTCGACCTGCCCACTTTGCTCGAGAACACCAAGATCAGACTCAGTCCGGACGGCGGCGGTGCAGTCGATTCGCGCCCACTCGGTGGCGACACCTACATCACGTCGACGGGCCCGATCCGCGAGACTGCGACCGATAACATCTCGGTGTGCTCCTTCGGGTTCAACGCCGTCGACAATCAGAACAATGCACTCAATATCAGTGCAGGACACTGCAATCCGGCACAGGGAGCACCCTCGCCCGTTTATCTCCCCAACCGGGCGAACGTCGACGACAGCGTCCAGGTGGGCAATTTCGCCCAGTCCTCGGTAGGCCGGGACGCTGCAGCCCTCGACTATTCCGTCATCAAGTTCAACAAGGCGGGTGTCGACGCCGGGCTCAATCGCCCGTCCGTACGCGGTGCCAGCGGCACTACCCTCGAAATCACGGGAACGGCACGCCCCGTGGTCGGTGCGCCCATCTGCAAGTCCGGTCAGACCTCGTCGTTCACCTGCGGAATTGTCTCGGCCGATCACGTCGAATCCCAACTCGTTGTTGCCGACGGCGATTCACGGACAGTTCGCGGATTTTACGGAACAGCATGCACCCTTGCCGGTGACAGTGGCGGCGCCATCGTCACCGGAACCCTGGCGCTCGGCATCACCAGTGGTTCCAACAGCAGCGGCGTCCCTAGCTGCAACGAAGCGAATCTTGTACTCGCGACATCAGGTGGAACCTCCAACCTCGGAATCCCGGTCGACGACATCACGAAGGCCGCCGACGCAGCTTCCGGTGGCGGCGTCGGATCCGGAATCCGGGTCCGCACGGTCAACTGATCCACGTAAACCCACCCGGTGAAACGGGTGGGATTCGTGGCGACGAACCCATATAGTCATGGACGACTGCGATACGGCTCGCCACTCCGGCGGGCCGTATCCGCGTACTGCCAGGGGGTTGGTGCGCGGTCAATGAAGCGGAAAGGCCCTCATGCGAAGCTCCATCGCACGTCGCGCCGCAGTGTTCGGCTCGGCCGCGCTGCTGCTCCTCGGACCGATTACCGCCGTTGCGAATGCCGAACCGATTGCGTCCGGCGTATCCGATCAGGCTGCACGTCTGCCGGTCGAACTCGCCGAGGCACTCCAACACGATCTGGCGCTGACACCGGCCGAGTACGTGTCGCGGTCCGAACTGGCACAGAAACTCGCCGAGTTCGCCACAATCGCGCGAGTCCAGTTCCCCGATGCATTCGGTGGGGTCTGGCTCAATGACGTCGGAGCTGCCATAGTCGCATTGGCCGACGGACCGGACAAGGCCGCTGCGCGAGCAGTCGCCGAGAAGGCGGGCTTCACGGTCCAGGATGTGGCGCAAAGTGAAACGTCGTTGCGCACCGAAATATCGGCACTCAATGACTGGCTGGACTCGCAGCCCGCCGGCGTGGCCGATCTTGTTCGCGGAATCGCTATCGACGTAGTCGGAAACGGCATCGCACTTACTGCCGACACCACCGCCGGACTGGCGCTGCCGGACTTCCTGAAGTCGACAGTCGTCCATACCGCGGCCCCGATCACGGTTCCGCCGATCCTCGCCGACCTGATCCCCGCCACCGGATCCGCAACCGGAGACGCTGCACTCGGCGGCGACGGCTACAACGCAATGTCCGGCTACTCCGGATACAAGTGCTCCTTCGGATTCAACGGAACCGACGCATCCGGCCGCACAGTCAACATCAGCGCCGGGCACTGCGACCCCAACCGTGCCGGTACCGGAACCCAATCGGCCGGCGAAGTCTTCCCTCTCGTCAACAACCAACCCGGACCACGGGTCGGCTACTTCGCGAAGAGTCGGTTCGACCAGCAGGACTACTCGATCATCAATATCGATGACAACGCGAAATATCGTTTCGACAACAACAGCATCCGCGTTCCGTTCAACCGGTCGGTCAACATCGACGGCGTGGCCGACCCCGTCGTCGGCGCACCGGCATGCAAGGCCGGCTCAACCACGGGGTACAGCTGCGGCATCGTCACGAGCGTCGACCGGATAGCTCGTGTCGAAGACAAGCAACTGGTCAACCTGTTCACCACCGACATCTGTGTTCTCCAGGGAGACAGCGGCGGCCCGATCGTGACCGGGACCCGAGCACTGGGCATCACCAGCGCCTCCAACGTCGCCACCTCGTCGCTGTGCGAGGTAGCCCGGGCTGCGACATTGTTCGGACAGGCGCCGCCGACGCAGTACGCAACACCGATCAAGGACATCCTCGCCGCCAATCCCGGCTTGAAGGTTCGCGACTACTGAGTTCCGTCGCATCTGCTGTGGCCCCACCTCGGGAGGTGGGGCCACAGTTGTATTTCCATCCCCACCCGGTGCGCCCGGTCTGTCCAAATCAGGTCCAGACCAACGAATACGTGAGGTTAGGGCGCCCTGATTGGTGGGGGTGAGAGTTGCACCACCTAACGTGACGGTAGATATGTCTGCGTGACGGCCCAGCCCGTCGTCGCGCGGATGTTTGATCCCGCCAGGCCAAGCGTGGTTACCCGTCGGTACACATGCTCGACACTCATAGTTACTGGCAGGTAACATATGGCAGGTTACTATCAGTGGGCTGTTCCGCAGGTGGCCGACGTGTCGCCCTGAAATGAAAGGCCGCGACATGAATGCCCTGACGATCACGTTGGGCACCATCGGTGTGCTGCTGAGCCTCGTATGTTGGTATTCCTTCATCGGCGGCGCGCTCAAGATGGTCAAGACCGTCCAGATCGGTCAATCGGCACCGGATCGCTGGCGCCCGTTCTTTCCGCGCTTCAAGCAGATGGTCATCGAGTTCATCGCCCACACACGAATGGCGAAATTCCGTACCGTCGGCTGGGCTCACTGGCTTGTCATGGTCGGATTCCTACTCGGTGCCATCGTCTGGTTCGAGGCATACGGTCAGACCTTCAATCCTGAGTTCCACTGGCCGATTTTCGGAAACTGGGCCATCTACCACCTGGTCGACGAAATTCTGGGCTTGGGCACCGTCATCGGCATCACGACGCTGATCGTCATTCGCCAACTCAACCACCCGCGGATCCCCACTCGACTCTCCCGCTTCGGCGGATCGGATTTCAAGGCCGCCTACTTCGTCGAAACTGTCGTCCTCATCGAGGGCCTCGGCATGATCTTCGTTAAGGCCGGCAAGATCGCCACGTACGGACACTCCAACCCGTGGACCGACTTCTTCACGATGAACCTGGCCAAGTTGCTCCCCGCCAGCGCCACCATGGTCGCCATCTTCGCGTTCATCAAGCTGATGTCCGGCATGATCTGGCTGTACATGGTCGGCCGCAACATCACCTGGGGTGTCGCATGGCACCGTTTCTCCGCGTTCTTCAACATCTACTTCAAGCGTGAGGACGACGGAACCGTCGCACTCGGCGCAGCAAAGCCGATGATGAGCAAGGGCGTCGCCCTGACCATGGACAACGTCGATCCCGACACCGACACCCTGGGCGCCGGTCAGATCGAGGACTTCTCCTGGAAGGGCTGGCTGGACTTCACGACCTGCACCGAGTGCGGTCGTTGCCAGTCCCAGTGCCCCGCCTGGAACACCGGAAAGCCGCTCTCCCCCAAACTCCTCATCATGTCGCTGCGTGACCACGGTTACGCCAAGGCTCCGTACCTGCTGGCCGGCGGCCGCAAGGATATGGGTGGCGACGAGGTAGGCCTGGTCGACGCCGAAGGCAACGTCAACGAAGCTGCCCTCGCCGCAATTCCCGAAGCTGCCCGCCGCGAAGCCGAGCGCAAGCTCGTCGGCGAAACCGTCGAAGGCGAGATGGCCCCGGTCATCGACGCCGAGACCCTGTGGAGCTGCACCAACTGTGGCGCCTGTGTCGAGCAGTGCCCCGTCGACATCGAGCACGTCGACCACATCATCGACATGCGTCGCTACCAGGTTCTGATCGAATCGGAGTTCCCCTCCGAGCTCGCCGGCCTGTTCAAGAACCTCGAGAACAAGGGCAACCCCTGGGGCCAGAACTCCAAGGACCGTCTCAACTGGATCAACGAGATGGACTTCGAGATCCCGGTCTACGGCCAGGACGCCGACACCTTCGAGGACTACGAGTACCTCTTCTGGGTCGGTTGCGCCGGCGCCTACGAGGACCGCGCCAAGAAGACAACGAAGGCCGTCGCCGAACTGCTCGCCACCGCGGGCGTCAAGTTCATGGTCCTCGGTGCCGACGAAACCTGCACCGGTGACTCCGCTCGCCGCGCCGGCAACGAGTTCCTGTTCCAGCAGCTCGCGATGCAGAACATCGAGATGCTGAACTCGGTCTTCGAAGGCGTCGAGCAGAAGAAGCGCAAGATCGTCGTCACCTGTGCGCACTGCTTCAACGCCCTCGGCAACGAGTACCCCGAGGTGGGCGGCGACTACGAGGTCGTGCACCACACCCAGTTGCTCAACCGCCTGGTTCGCCAGAAGAAGCTGATCCCCGTCGCGTCCGTGAGCGAAGACATCACGTACCACGACCCGTGCTTCCTCGGCCGCCACAACAAGGTGTACGACGCTCCCCGTGAACTCATGGAAGCATCCGGCGCCAAGCTGATCGAAATGCCGCGTCACGGCGAACGTTCCATGTGCTGTGGTGCCGGTGGCGCCCGCATGTGGATGGAAGAGAACATCGGCAAGCGCATCAACGTCGACCGCGTCGACGAGGCACTCTCGACCAACCCCAAGAAGATCGCCACGGGTTGCCCGTTCTGCCGCGTCATGCTTACCGACGGCGTCACCGCTCGTCAAGAAGAAGGCAAGGGTGAAGGCGTCGAGGTTGTGGACGTCGCTCAGCTGATGCTCAACTCCGTAACCCGCCTCGAATCCGCACAGCTCACCGAGAACATCAAGGTGATCCCGCGGGAGAAGGCACCGGTTGCTGCTGCACCGGCGCCTGTCGTGGAGGAAGCCGCACCGGTAGTCGAAGAGACCGCTGCTCCGGCTGCCGCTGCTGCGCCAGCTGCCGGCAAGGGTCTCGCGATGAAGGGTCTGGCCAAGGCTCCCGGCGCGAAGGCTCCCGGTAAGGGACTCGGAATGGCCGGCGGAGCAAAGGCTCCGGGTGCCAAGAAGGCTGCCGCTCCGGCTGCATCCGCCGACGCTGCTGCTCCGGCTGAGGAAGCTGCTGCGCCGGCTGCCCCCGCCGCAAAGCCCAAGGGCCTCGGCCTGGCCGGCGGAGCAAAGGCTCCGGGCGGTAAGGGTCTGCAGATGAAGGGCGCTGCCAAGGCTCCGGGTGCAAAGGCTGCTCCGGCAGCCTCTGCACCGGCACCGGCTGCAGAGGCTGCTCCCGAAGCTGCGGCTCCCGCTGCCAAGCCGAAGGGTCTGGGGCTGGCATCCGGCGCGAAGGCTCCCGGTGGCAAGGGTCTGCAGATGAAGGGTGGGGCAAAGGCTCCGGGCGCAAAGGCTGCTCCGGCCGCCGCTGCACCCGCTGAAGCACCTGCCGCTGCTCCTGTCGTCGAAGCACCCGCTGCTGAGGCACCTGTTGCCGAGGCACCCAAGGCAGCTCCGGTTGCCAAGGCCGGCGGGCTCGGATTCAAGTCCGGCGCAAAAGCTCCCGGCGCGCGTAAGGCAGCTCCGGCTGCTGCACCCGTCGCGGAAACACCGGCTGTAGAAGCACCGGCAGTCGCGGAAACACCGGCCGTCGAAGCACCGGCAGTCGCGGAAACACCGGCCGTCGAAGCACCGGCCGCTGAGGCACCCAAGGCTGCTGCTGCCGAGACTCCGGCTCCCCCGGCCGCCAAGCCCGGTGGACTCGGATTCAAGTCCGGCGCAAAGGCTCCCGGCCGCAAGAAGTAACCGCTCCACACCCGAACGCCCCCGCTTCCGAGCGGGGGCGTTCGTGTTTCCCGGGACCGGCCCCGGCGAGTGAGCACCCCTTCTGCACAGTGAGCATCCTCTCCCGCTTGCTGAAAGCAGTGCTCACTATGCACAGACGGTGCTCACTCCCCCCGTTTCGAATCCTGGCGCGGCTTTTGCACCTACGACGAGCGCGTGTACCCCATGCAGCATGAAGACCGCAGTTTCACCATTCCGCTGCGTTCGAAGCCAAGCGCAGCGCCGCCTACCGAGGATTCGAGAAATTGGTCACGAAGGCGAAAGCGACAGGGCGGTTGCGCGAAGAGTTCACATCACGGGATGTGGTGTTACTCCTGTGGGGTGCATGATCGACGCCTTCGACCGAGAGAATAGCTACACACTCCCACCGGCTCCCAGCACCGAGGAGATGGTTCAAGCGATGCAGAACGGCTCATGCTCAGGAGTCTGAAACAGTCCACAGTTTCAGCTTCGGAATACCCGGCGGCGTGAATCCCATAACCTGGCCGTAGAAGGACAATTCCGCGTTCCGGGCACTGATGATCGTGGACAGTTGACGGAAGCCATGCGACTCACCGGCAAACTCCAGATAGGCGTGCGGAATACCCTTGGATACCAGCGCATCTCGGAAGCGTTCGGCTTGCGAGGGCGGAACAATGGGATCGTCGAGGCCCTGGAGCAATAAGACCGGGCAGTTCAGTCCGCCGACGTTGTTCAGCGGCGCACGTTCGGCATACAGTGCTGCAGATTCCGGCAGTGGGCCGATCAGTCCGTCGATGTACCGTGATTCGAAATCGTGGGTTTCCTTGACAAATCCGTCAAGCTCCGCGACTCCGTAATAGGAAGTGCCACAAACAAAGACCTCAGAAGTTGTCAGTGCCGCCAAAACGGTCCATCCGCCGGCAGAGCCACCTTCGATCGCCAGACGGTTCGCGTCGGCAAGGCCTTGTTCAGCCAGTCCGGTCACCGCGGTGATCACATCTTGAACGTCGACGACGCCCCACTGTCCCCGAAGGCGATTGCGGTACTCGCGGCCGTAGCCGGTGGATCCGCCGTAATTGACGTCCACCACACCGATTCCGCGACTGGTGAAGTACGCGTACACCAGGTTGAGCACCGGCGCCACGTGCGCGGTGGGCCCGCCGTGAACAAATGCGACGTACGGCGGCAGCTCCCCGTCGAGGCCGACATATCGGGGGTTTCGCGGCGGATACGCAACCGCATGAACCTCACGGTCGTGACCGTGCGCAACAACCGTCCGCGCTTCCGGAAGATAGGCGTCGTCAGGCAACGATTCGACGGACAGCCGAATAATTCTGGGATCACCTGTCCTTGAATCGAATTCGCGCAATCCGGTAGCGACCTTGGCGCCACCGCACTTGAGCAGGAGACGATCCCCCCGAACCTGCAGGATGCTGATGCTCGTGACTCCGGGAATTTCGAGGTCCCGCAATTTCCCGGACTCCGGGTCGAGCACGGCAAGGGCGTCGGTGCCGACGGTCCGAACCGTCAAAAGTTTCCCGTCGTCGAGCAACTCGTACCAGCGAGCGCCGAACTGCCACAACGGTCCCCCGAAATCGGCGTCCACGGCACAGAGTGCCGTAACCTCGACCCCGACCCGATAGATGTTCCACCAGCCACTGCGGTCACTGACTACGTACAGTTCGTCTTCGGTAATCCATTCCGGTTGCAGCACAGACTCTTCGACGCCACCGAGGAGAATCCGAGACGGGCCCGCTACCCCGTCGACAAGATCCGCGACTCGCAGTTCCGTTCCGTCCCAGGGCATCTGTGGATGGTTCCAGGCGATCCAGGCGATTTTGGTTCCGCCCGGCGAGAGTCGCGGGTACGCCAGGAAATCCGAACCTCCGACTATCGAGCGAATATCACCGCTACCGTCGAGCGGGATGGCGCAGATATCTCGCGTTATCGAACCGTCCGCCGCATGTGACTCCCGCACGGCCCACACTTCGTCGCCAATGATCGACAGGTCCGCGTAGCGCAACGCTGCGGGCGCAGTGGGCTCCGGCGTCAAGGCCCGTGGGGTGAAGCCTTCAAGGACGTACACCCGCTGGTCCGAGAATTCGCTGAACACGAGTTGTCCGGCATCCGTGGCTGTCCACGCACCGCCGCCGTATTCGTGAACCCGTGTTCGGGCGTTCCACGGCGCGGGCAGGACGTCGATGGGCAGGCCGTCTACTGCGATGCGACGGACGGCCACGCGTCCGCCCTCTGTCGGCCGCAACTCCGACCACCAGACGTCGCCACCTACGTAGCGGCCACCTTCGACGGGATGTCCACCAGCGGCAAGATCTGCTGCGCTGATGGGAGAAGTCCACGATCCGTACGGTGCTGCGATCACGTCGGTCTGCGTCATCTTGTCGAGGATAGGACACGTCGGCCGTGCCCCGAACAATCCACTTGCGCAGAAGTGGAATCATGTAAGTCGTGAGCACACCAGAACCCGTCCGCCATCGTCAGCCGCCTCGCGAGCTGGAGCAGTCGTCGAAGCTCCAGAACGTCCTGTACGAAATCCGTGGACCGGTGCACGCGCATGCCGCCCGGTTGGAGGCGGAAGGGCACCGGATCCTCAAGCTCAACATCGGCAACCCTGCACCGTTCGGTTTTGATGCCCCGGACGTGATCATGCGCGACATGATTGCAGCCCTTCCCTATGCACAGGGGTATTCGGAGTCCAAGGGAATTTTGTCGGCCAGGCGCGCGATCGTGACGCGTTACGAATTGGTACCGGGATTCCCCGAGCTCGATGTCGATGACATCTACCTCGGTAACGGCGTGTCCGAGTTGATCACGATGACCATGCAGGCATTGCTCAACAACGGCGACGAGGTGCTGATCCCAGCTCCCGACTACCCGCTGTGGACTGCCATGACCAGCCTGTCCGGTGGCACCCCGGTCCACTACCTGTGCGACGAGGGCAATGATTGGAATCCCGATATCGCGGATATCGAATCCAAGATCACCGACAAGACCAAGGCGCTGCTGGTCATCAACCCGAATAACCCCACGGGTGCGGTGTACTCGATGGAAATTCTCCAGCAATTGGTCGATCTGGCACGCAAACATCAACTGCTGCTGCTGGCAGACGAGATTTACGACAAGATCCTTTACGACGACGCGAAGCACATCTCACTCGCGACGCTGGCTCCCGATCTGTTGTGCCTGACGTTCAACGGTCTCTCGAAGGCGTACCGCGTTGCCGGCTACCGTTCGGGCTGGGTTGCCATCACCGGTCCGAAGGACCATGCGGCCGGATTCCTCGAGGGTCTAGACCTCCTGGCGTCGACGCGCTTGTGCCCGAATGTTCCGGGGCAGCACGCCATCCAGGTCGCACTGGGCGGCCATCAAAGCATTGAGGACCTGATTCTCCCGGGAGGGCGTCTACTCGAACAGCGCGATGTCGCCTGGGAGCGTCTGAACATGATTCCGGGCGTCTCATGCGTGAAGCCGCGTGGTGCGCTGTACGCGTTCCCTCGTCTGGATCCGAATGTGCACGAAATTCACAACGACGAGAAGTTGGTTCAGGATCTTCTTCTTCAGGAAAAGATCCTCATGGTCCAGGGAACCGGTTTCAATTGGCCCAATCATGACCATCTACGCATTGTGACTTTGCCGTGGGCTCGAGACCTCGCGGTGGCCATCGAACGATTCGGCAACTTCCTCACCAGCTACAAGCAGTAAAAATCGGACAAATCTCTTGATGTACAAATGCCCCGCAAACGTAAAGTTGCGGGGCATTTGTGCGACCTTCGTCACACATTTGGCAAACCGCTCGGTTTGGTTGAGCATTTAACTAATTAGTGACCTGCCACGATGACAAAAAGGTCCAATCGGTCTGCGTGATCGTTGCCAAATTGGTAGTTGGACAATGCACCACATCCGTTTGGAATTGGGTACATTGGTTAAAGCACTTCGGTGCCGCGAGCACCTGGTATCCCTCCCCCCCCTGTGGATACCAGGTTGGTGGCGGGGACAACCCCCCCTGTTCCCCGCCACCCAGCTCGAAAACTTTCGCGAAGCTGACCATCCGCTGCCGCATCACCGCTTCAACAGGCCGATTCACCGCGACAACCGCTAGCATTGCAGCGGTGCAAATCCACAGTCCGACACACAGTTTCCGATGAGCCACGGTCACGGCCACAATCACGACGGCCCACTTCACATCGGGACGGCGGCATCCCGGATTGTCATAGGCATTCTCGCCGTCGTCGGACTGGCGGTGGTAATCGGCCTGATTGCACTGTGGCCTGACAAATCCGCCACTGCAATTCCATTGCCGTTTCAGAATGCCGACGGCGGATCCGTGGTGACAGAAGCCGGTACCGTGACAAACCAGAACATCGGTGCTTGCGGAAGTCTCTCGGCTGGAAGACCATTCGTCGGCGAGCCCGCGCCCCCAGCCAACACGAGTTATCAATGTCAACGCAGCATCGTCGATATCGAATCGGGGCCGAATTCCGGGACTCAGACTCTCCTGGAGATCATTCCCGGCCCGGGCCAGCCCGATCTACGCGTCGGCGATCACATTCGACTGGTCCGTCAGACCGATCCGACCGGCGCGACACAATATTCATTCGAGGACTACTCCCGAGGGTTGCCGCTGGCGCTGATCGTCACGATGTTCGCAGTGGTAGTCATCGCGGTAGCCCGGTGGCGCGGATTGCGGGCTCTACTCGGATTGGTGGTTGCCTTCGGTGTTGTGGTCGGGTTCCTTCTGCCCGCACTGCTGGACGGGAAACCTGCGATACCGCTTGCGCTGGTGTCCGGCGCAGTCATCTTGTATGCCGTCCTTTACCTGGCGCACGGAGTCTCACTGCGAACAAGTTCCGCGCTCCTCGGAACGCTCGCCGCAATGGTCCTCGCCGCGCTGCTGTCGTATCTGGCAATTCAACTGACGCACCTCACCGGGCTCTCCGAAGAGCAGAACACCAACGTGCAGACCTACATTCAGCACGTCGACATCACCGGGCTACTGCTCGCCGGATTCATCATCGGCTCACTCGGTGTGCTCAACGACGTCACGATCACTCAGGCGTCGTCGGCGTTCGAACTAGCGGAACTCGACAAAATTGCCACCCGGCGCCAGATCTTCGCCAGTTCGATGCGCGTCGGTCGCGATCACATCGCCAGCACCGTCTACACCCTTGTACTGGCATATGCGGGCGGCGCCTTACCGCTACTTCTGCTCTTCAGCGTCAGCGGACGACCGCTCGGCGACGTACTAGTCGGCGACGCCGTGGCAATCGAAATCGTGCGATCGGCCGTCGGCGGTATCGCTCTTGCGTTGTCAGTGCCCCTCACAACCGCCATTGCCGTCCTTCTGGCCCGGCCACCGGGAGCGTCGACGGCATCCACCGCCGCCGGGGGCCGGCATTCCAAGCGCTGAACGGCTCAGAACCCTGGGATGGACGGCAACACGGGCAGCAGAATCGGCGGTAGCCCGGGGATGTACAACGCCGGTGGTGGCGGCGGTGGTGGTGGCACATAGGGCTCTATGTACGGCGCCTGGGTCGCCGGCGCTTCTTCCACAACCGGCGGCGGAGGTTCGACTGTCGTTGTCGACGGGGGAACCGTGGTCGTGGTTGGCGGAACGGTAGTCGAGGGCGCGACGGTGGTAGTCACCTCGGTCACGACGGGATTGGCTTCACCCGAATCTCCGAAAACTTTTCCGCCATATCCCATTCCCAGTCCGACAATGGCAATTGCAGCCACTACGCCGGCACCCAGCCCGGCGAAACGAAACGGCTTTCGGGAATCTTCGGTCGATGTTTCCTCACGGATGGTCGATGCCACCCACGACGGTTGCCCCCCGCTGACATCCGAGGTCATCGACTCCGCAGGCATAGCAGAGTAAGCGGGCGCGTCGACCATCACCGATTCGACTTCGACGGGCGCCTGTCCTGCATGTTCGTCGACGGCTCCGTGGAGAGGCGCGACGGCCAGGACTGGGGATTCCGTTTCGGCTACGGAGGTCACTTCGACAACAGCGGACGCATCGAGCACTGAAGGAACCTCCGTCCCGACACTCGGCCGCCGATGGTGTGTGTTCACGCGACCGGTCGTCGGTAGTCCACCGTGGGCGAATGCTTCGACGGGTTCGGGCACAGCCGCCGGAGTGTGTATCGGATACGGCGCAAAGATCGGTGCGACGGCCGACGCCGCAACGGTTTGCGTACCCGGTGCCGCGGCAACTGTCCGGTCCGTCGGCCCTTCGGCGAGCAAGGCTGCACCTTGGGCGGCCAACAGGTCAGGCTGTTCCGGCGCGATGACCGGGACTTCGAGCCACATTTCCAGGACGGTGCGGACGATCGGAATTCTTGCGCCGCCGCCGATCAGTACAACTGCGTCCGGGTGCCTGCCGGACGTCGCGATAACCTCACGGACCTCACGGGCTAGTGCCTCGACGAAGGGTGCCACCAAGGAATCGAATACTTCACGGGAGAGCAGAAGCAATCCGCCCGGTCCGGGCAGGCAGACTGCGCTGCGTGTCGAAAGCTGTTCCTTGGCGAGCCTGCACCGGGACTGAAGTTCAGCGATGCTCTCCGGTTCGGTCGGGGGCACGATCCGACGTCGTTCGGTCTGATCGCGGTAGACGAGCGCGTCGAATCGGTCTCCGGCGACCTGGTTCGATCGCGCCGTGACCACTGTCGAACCGCTCGCCCGATCAATCACGTCCACAGTTGATCCGGTGCTGCCCAAGTCGACGATGACCAGAGTGTTCTGCGTCCCGAGTGTTCCCGGTTCCTCGAGCATCCGCAGTATCGCGGTCGATTCGGGAACAAGTTGGTAGTGGTCGATCAGGCCGCGATCGAGCGCATTGGTCAATGCCCCGGCCTGATTCTGATCGCGGTAGACGACTGCGACGACGTTGTCCTGGCCGGTGAACTCCGCGAGAGCCACACGAATGGAGTCGGCCGCTATGTCTTCAGGTATCTCGCGTCCGCGCTCGATCGCTCGCGAACGGAACACCGGACCACCGTTGTCGGGCGTACCCGGGCGTGCCAAGCGGACAGCACTCGCCCCCACTGTTACACCCAGCACCAAGTTCATGAGCCACCTTCGTCGACCGCAGACAAATCCATGATCAGATTCGTCACTCCCCGGCGCGAAGTCTACCCATTCGATTGCATCGAGGAGATGTGTCGAGTCACGCCGAACCAACTTACCTGGCAATCTATCAGCTAATGACAGCTTAACTATCGTCGACCCAGTCCGTGATAGATCCATCCCGCCGACCGCCAGACCGAGGGATCGAGACAATTTCGCCCGTCGACAATCACCCGAGCCCGAACTGCCGAGTCGAGTTCGACGGGATCCAGAGCGACAAACTCCGCCCATTCTGTTGCAACAAGCACGGCATCAGCATTCTTACAGGCTCCCGACGTCGAAGTTGCGTACTCGAGGGTGGGAAAGAGATTGCGCGAATTCGCCATCGCCTTCGGGTCGTAGACCGACACTGCAGCACCGTGCAGTTGCATCATGCCCGCGACATTCAGCGCGGGCGAATCACGAACATCGTCCGATTCCGGCTTGAATGCCGCACCCAGTACAGCTACGTTCATTCCCAGCAAACTTCCACCACAAGCCTCGGCAACAAGTTCAACGACCTTTGTGCGCCTTCGCATATTGATGCTGTCGACCTCCCGCAGAAATGACAGCGCCTGATCCACACCCAACTCCCCGGCCCGGGCCGCGAACGCACGAATGTCCTTCGGCAGGCAACCGCCTCCGAACCCCAACCCTGCGTTGAGGAAGCTGCGACCGATACGCGCGTCATAGCCGAGCGCGTCGGCAAGTACAGTTACATCGGCTCCGGTGGCCTCACAAATTTCGGCAATCGCATTGATGAAGGAAATCTTGGTGGCCAGAAAGGCATTGGCAGAGCTCTTGACCAGTTCCGACGTCGCCAGATCGGTGACAACAAGCGGGACACCTTGGGTCAGGAGCGATGTATAGACATCCCGGAGCGCCCCTTCAGCGCTCCCCGGCCGATCACGCTCGATTCCGAACACCAGCCGATCCGGACGCAAGGTGTCCGCTACAGCAAATCCCTCACGCAGGAATTCCGGATTCCACGCAACTTCGACGCCTTCGCCCGCCGGAGCAGCGCCGCGAACTCGGACTGTCAACCGCGCTGCCGTACCCACGGGGACGGTCGATTTTCCGACGATCACTGCCGGCCTCGTCAATAGTGGCGCCAACGTGTCGACGACAGCGTCGACATGGCTCAGATCCGCCGCATTCTCGCCCCGCTTCTGCGGGGTGCCCACACACAAGAAATGAAGGTCGGCGAATTCCGCAGCATCTGCGTACGACGTACTGAAACGCAGGCGTCCCGATTCGAGGTTCTTAAGCAAGAGGTGCTCCAGCCCGGGTTCATAGAACGGAACCCGACCTTCCCCCAACATCTCGATCTTCGCGGCGTCGATGTCGATACCCAGAACTTCGTGTCCGAGTTCCGCCAGACACACAGCATGAGTCACACCCAGATACCCGGTTCCGAACACGGTTAGTCGCATGAACACTTGTTACATCTCGTACGCAGACGAAACAGAAACCCCGAGTAGGTAACTGGCGAACAGCTCGAGTCGAGTCCGTGCCGCCTATGATTGCTCCATGCACGTCCTCTTCGTATGTACCGGAAACATCTGCCGATCCCCTACCGCCGAACGACTGGCCCTTGCCTTTGCCCGTGAAGCGCGCATCCCCGATTTCAGCGCATCGAGCGCCGGAACCAGAGCCGTTGTCGGGTACCCGATCGAGCCGACTGCCGTCGACGTATTGGAGGGGTTAGGGGGCGATTCAACAAATTTCCAAGCTCGCATGCTGACGAAAGTGATTGCAAGCGAGGCAGATCTGATCCTGACGATGACCGAGCGTCATCGAGAGAAGGTATTGACGATCGCACCGTCCCAGTTCAAGCGGACGTTTACATTGCGCGAGGCAGCGCGCTTGTCCACGGCTGCGGATGCAAGGACCGTCGCGGATCTCGCTGTGGCCCGTCCGCTCCACCGAACCACCGACATCGAGGATGTCATCGATCCGATCGGTAAGGACGCAAACACTTTCCACGCGGTAGGAACCGAAATTGCAATGCTACTAGGACCATTCATACGCCGAATCTCAGCCCACTGAACCACAACAGCCCCCTCACTCCGGGGAAAGAGTGCGGGGGCTGTTTCGCAAACAAAGAATGCGGAGAACTATCAGCTCAGAGAGAACAGAGCACCAACGACGATACGTGCGAACTCGAACAGTTGGTCCACAGACGGCACGCCCGCTGCTTCACTGATTGGCATGAGGGAACCCAGCATTCTTTCCTCCAAAGTATTCGATCTCAATGGCTCACTGCCACTGAGTAAATGGTAGTTTTCGACACTGACTACGTCACCATATTTCAGCAAAATCGGGACAATTCCAGACCAAGGTCCCACCCCTCGCGCATACAACAGCCCCTGTCAATCGTCCAATTGACAGGGGCTGTTGCCCAGCCGTGATCAGCTGAGACTGAAGAGGTCTCTGAAAACTGAGCTGACAGCTACCTATTTCGACTCGACGGTAACGACCGATGAGGCAGGGACAACCGAGGCGGCACTGCCGGATGACAATGATGCGACATTAACGGCCATCCGAGGTACCGATTTGTCGGTCTCGTAGTAGTACTGGTAGTCGTAACCGCTCCGCTTGTTTGCGGGCGTCATCGTGATCACGGTGCCCAGAATTCTTGCGCCGACGCTGTGAAGGTTGCCAACCGCCCGCGCCAACTGATCTCTCTTGGTGGAAGCATGCCGGGCAATCACCAACGCACCGTCGGACATTGCGGTCAGGACTGCCGCATCTGTGACCGGCAGCAAGGGCGGTGCGTCGATGATGACGTAGTCGAATCGAGCGCGGAGCTCAGCCAGCGCCTGCCGGGCGTGGTCGGTGCCGAGCAATTCGCTCGGGTTCGGCGGAATCGGACCGGAGGCAAGGACAGTCAACCCGCCGTGCTCGGTATGTTGAAGTACGTCGTCGAGTGTCGCTTGACCCGAAAGCACCGAGCTGAGCCCGACATTGCCGATCAAACCGAGATACTTTGACACACGCGGCTTTCGCAGGTCACCTTCCACCAGGCAGACCGACTTTCCTGCCTCTGCGAGAACGAGAGCAATGTTGACTGCAGTCGTCGTCTTGCCTTCGGCAGACAGTGAGCTGGTAATGACGATGACGCGTGGCGGGTTGTCCACCTCGAGGAACTGAAGGTTGGTGCGCAGTTCGCGGTACGCCTCAGCACTCGCAGAGTTGCCCTCGTTGAAATCAATCGTGTGGTGGGTTTGCATATTCTTGTCATACGGAACGGTTCCGACCAACGCAGAGCCGGCGACGGCTTCCACGGCCTGACGGTCCTTTACCGTATTGTCCAGGCGATCACGCAATACGGCGAGCGCGATACCCAGAAGCAAACCCACAGCGGCGCCGAGTGCGATGTTGCGCTTGGTATTCGGAGATACCGGTGTAGTCGGCGTTTGCGCCTGCTGTTCGACGACAACACGAGCGGGCGGATTTCCGCCATTCTCCGGAGTTTCCAATTCCTTTGCCATTACGACAAATTCATCGGAGAGAGCGTTCGCGATATCGCGAGCACGCTCCGGCGACGGGTCCTGAACCCCCACGTCGATCAGAACTGTGTCCGGTGCAGACGTCGCGGTTACCTTGCCGGAGAGTGCCTTCGATGATATTCCGCCGAGAGCGGCCGGACCGAGCTTGTCGATGGTGCGCTGCGCGAGCGTTTGTCCGGTCAACAGTTTGGTGTACGACGTAACCCGTTGCTGCGACAGCAGGTTTCCCTGGTAAGCCTCGTTGACGGAGCCACCCAACGAGGTTGACACGAATAGCCTGGTCGACGCTTGATAGATCGGTGTCGAGATCAACGAAGCTCCCAGCGCACCGAGAATCGCGACCACAGTGACGACAGCGATGATCTTCCAGCGCGCCTGCAAAATCTTCAGGTAGTCCTGTACTTCCATCTTCAAATCCCTTTCGGCTCACGCGCTGTGCTGCGCGTCTGAGCGATGATCACAAGTCTTACGTTTCGGCCTTGTGACGTTTGTCAGTTCTCTGACGTTGGATCGAACACAAATCCATGACCACTATTTCTACGTCGAATCGAAACCCTCCCCATATCGCAACAGACGTAAGACTTCCGAGAGAACGGATGGTGTCAGCATCTCGGCATGAGCAGCATCGACAGGGTGCTCCCGAACCGTCGCTACACGATTCGACCACCTGTCTGCCACATTGTGATTCCGACCGGTGTCTCTCAGCGCAACAACGAGATCCACGGTTCCCCGATATCTTCTCGGCTCATGGTCACTCACCATTCTGGCAAGCTTCTCCACTCTTGTCGTCGCAGCCTCGAGCATCTCTGCGGTGACGAAGTTCAACTGCGTTCTGCCACGAATCTCGACTGCCGCCTGCCCGAAAGTCAGTAATCGACTTGCGGTATCGGGTACGGACATCCCGAGCTCAGCGAGCAGTTCGCCAGCTGTGGGTGCAGCTTGGCTCGCCGGTATCATCTCTGGAGGCAGAGAATCGAGCATCACAACAGATCCAACCTCCGCTCCGGAATCCACAAGCTGCACAGCCATTTCCTGCGCCACGGTTCCACCGAGCGACCAGCCGAGCAGGTTGTATGCGCCCTCGGGTTGGACGATCCGCACTGCCTCCACGTACCGTTCCGCCAACGCGGCAACTGTTCCGGGTAGCTCGCCAGGGCCGGTTGCTTGCACACCGTAAACCCGACGGCCACCGAGATGTTGCGCCACACCGGCGTAGCACCAAGCCAAGCCGCTTACGGGGTGAATACAGAAGAGGGGTGGGCGCAGATCCTGCGGATCTCCACCCAACGCGATAACGGTATCCATAGGGTCGCCTTTGCCGCCGACTTCGATGCGTTTCGCCAGTTCGGAGACGCTCGGATCAGTAAAAATCCACTGGACCTGCACGTCACGGTCAAGTCGCGCTCGCAGCGCCGATGCAACGTCTACGGCTCCCATGGATGTACCGCCCAGTTCGAAGAAATTGTCGTGACGACTCACCCTCTCGGTTGCGGTGTTGCGTGCGAAGGCCTCTGCGACAAACACTTCCAATTGTGACTGGAATGATTCGTCCACAGCGCCCACGCGACGGTCGGGAGTCGGCAGCGCTGACCGGTCGAGCTTGCCCGACGGCAGCAACGGCACAGTCGTCATCACGGTGACGGTAGTAGGTATCAGATGACTTGGCAGAGTTGCGGACACGAACTTTCGTAGACAGTCAGCATCAACCGCAACATCGTCGACAGTCACGTACGAGCATAATTCCGTAGTTCCTGCCGTTGCCGACGCAACTGTCACAGCGAACGCTACAGCCGGATGCCTTCGCAATCCAGCATCGACTTCAGCGGGTTCGACACGAATTCCACGGATCTTCACCTGGTGATCGTTGCGACTCACGAATTCGAGCGCTCCGTCGCGTCTCCGCCGTCGAACGAGATCTCCGGTGCGATACATACGTTCGCCCTGGCTGTACGGATCGGCAACAAACCGTTCGGCCGTGAGTGACGACGCCTGGATGTATCCGCGAGCAAGATTATGGCCGGCGATGTACAGCTCACCCGTTACACCGTCCGGAACCGGGTTCAGCCTGGTGTCGAGCACCAGTGCCGTCGCTCCGTGAACCGGTGTACCGATGGATGTATCCGCACCAACAATCTGCGGCGATGTCACTGCCCCGATGGTCGTCTCGCTCGGACCGTACCCGTTGAAGATCCGATGCCTGGTAGACCACTGCTCGGCAAGCTCGACGCTCAGTGGCTCACCTACAGATTCCACCGTGACTGACTGAATCTCGTCGGGGTCCAAAGTCGAGAGAACGGTAGGTGTCACGATGAGATGGGTGATCGCGCGACTAACGACAAAGTCTGTCAGTTCACGTCCGGCGAAGACAAAATCCGGTGGCAGTACCAGCGTGCCGACAGTTGAGGCCGCGATCAAGAGTTCGAGAACCGAAGCGTCAAAGGTAGGTGAAGCACCCTGCAGTACACGCATGGGCGTTCCGGTGTCGAACATTTCAATGTGGGAGGCACAGACATTCGTCAACCCGCGATGGGAAACCGCAACACCCTTAGGCAGTCCGGTGGACCCTGATGTGTAGATGACGTAGGCGAGGTTGTCCGGGCTTGCGGCTCGTGCACCCGTCAATTCCGTTCCCGCTCGCACAGTCGAGTCGACAGGCATCCATTCCAGTTCCGAGGGAAGGTGAGTGCTGTTGCCTTCCAACGTCAGTCCGAGTTTCGCACCGCTGTCGGCGACGATCCGATCCAGCCGGTCTCGCGGCTGAGCCAGATCTAGTGCAACCCAAGCGGCACCGGACCTCGCCACAGCCCAGACTGCGACGACCCACAGGTATCCACGGCCCGTCGCAATCGCGATCACGTCGTCGGGTCCGATGCCTCGGTTCACCAGTTCCTGGGCCCAGTACGTCGATTGATCGAACAGTTCGCGGTAGCTCCAGCGCCTGCGGTCGACCTCGAGCGCGACAGACTCAGGAGCAACCGCAGCAGCGTTCTCCAGTACCTCCGCCAAGGTTCGAGGTGGTAGGTCACTTCGACTCTGCCGTAACAGGTTCAACCGTTCGACGTCGCCAAGAACATCGATGTCTCCGATGACGATCTGCGGTTGCGCCACTACCTCCGTCAAAATCCGCACAAATCGCTGAACAAGCAGTTCAGCGGTCGACGGATCGAAAAGATCTGTCGCATAGAGCAGTCGGAGTCGGAGATCTCTGCCCTGGTCAGTGAGATTCCACGTCAGATCGTAGTCGGCAGCACCGGGCGCCTCCCCCGTTTGACCTACACCGGGCGCTCGAAGTGGTTCTATCCCAGGTATTTCGGGCAAATCATTCGAGCGTTGATACGCAAGCATCACGGTGAACAGAGGATGTTCATTCGGGGTGCGCGACGGCGCAATACGTGCAACCACGTCGTCGAAGGACACGTCGGCATTGGCCATCGCACCCAGATCGACACGTCTCACCTGATCTAGAAGTTCCGAAAACTGTTCTTCCAGTTCAATAGTTGTCCGCAATGCGACTGTGCCGACCATCATTCCGACCATCGGCAACAGATCCGGATCGTTGCGCAGACTGACGGCAGTTCCGATCACCACATCCTCGGTAGAGCTTTCCCTCGCAAGCAAAACTGCGACAACACCGTGCAGGAGCATGAAAACTGTGACGCCGTGCGCGCGGGCCAGTGCCGAAAGCCCCTCATATAGCTCGCCGTCAATCGTGACAGACACCAAAGAGCCACGTTTTGACGCCACGGCTGGTCGAGCACGATCTACGGGGAGTGCGAGAACACCGTCCATACCGCGGAGAACGGTTGCCCAGTAGTCCAATTGACGGTAAGCCAGCCCCGCTGGGTCGTCCTTACGGCCGAGCACTTCTCTCATCCACGTACTGTAATCCTGGTAATCGATCGCCAGCGTATTCCAATTCGTTTGATGCCCTTCCGCTCTCGCAGAAAGTGCAGTGCCAAAATCTGCGAGCACAGTTCCCATGGAGCCACCGTCGAGTGCAATGTGGTGCACCACTGCGACCAATACCTGGGTGCCCGCGGCGTCGACCATCAGCTGCGCTCGCACCGGCGTCTCGAGTTCCAATCGAAACGGCACCGAAGCAAAAACTACTGTGCTCTGATACAAGTCGTCCACGAAAACCGGATCGAGATCAACCGTCACCGAATCGGTGACCACCTGATGCGGCCCATCGAAATCGGAGGGAAACACGGTTCGAAGAGCACTGTGCCGTGCCAGCACATCCGAGGACGCCGCGGCCAACGAGACGAGATCAATTTCCGGGCCGATGGTGGCCACGAATACCAAGTTGTATGCCGATGATTCGGGCTCGAGCTGCGATGTCAACCACATGCGCTGCTGAGCTGGAGCCAACGGCACACGGCAATCGACAGGCCTGCGCACGAGAGGTGGCCGAACAACCACATCTTCAGCCGAATCGAGCCAGCGAGCCAAGGCGCGCGGCGACGGATTCTCGAACACCGCCCGAACGGATACCTCGCGGCCGAAAGCTGCAGACAGTCGACCGGCCACGGTCGTAGCCGAGAGCGAATCTCCGCCCGATTCGAAGAAATCGTGGAGCACGCCGAATCCGCCCATCGAATGGTGCGCCATCACCGTGGTCACCAGTTCTTCCGTGGACGTAAGGGGCTGCACCTGCGGTGTCTCGTCACCGATGTGTGTGTGTAGTGCTGCGACATCCACTTTGCCGTTGCGTGTGAGGGGCAACGATTCCAGCGCGACTATGCGTCCAGGCACGAGGTGCACAGGCAGTTGCCGAACCAACTCGCGCCTGACTGCGTGTTCACCGTCCTCCGCGCCCACGACAAATGCGGTAATCACATCGTCAACCAAAATCACGGCCACAGCGCTCACTCCGGGAATTGAACGCAGCACCGCCTCAATCTCGGCCGGTTCAATACGCACGCCGCGCACTTTGATCTGGCGGTCGTTTCGGCCCATGAACCCGAGGCCACCACCTGACCTTCGATGTACCAGATCACCAGTACGGTAACGTCGTTCACCGCCCGGGGCCGCCACGAAGGCGCTGGCAGTAGTGGCCGGGTCGCCGAGGTATCCCATCGCCAGTCCGGGGCCGCCCAGATACAACTCGCCTACTCCACCGAACGGGACTCGGCGTAGCGCGGAATCCAGCACCTCGGCTCCGGTGCCGTTGATAGGCTCGCCGATCCCAACTGCACCTTCAGAGTCAGAACTGGAGTCGATCTCCACCACAGTCGCAACCACACTGCTTTCCGTCGGACCGTAGGCATTGAGCATCCGCGTTCTACGACTCCAGGCATGCGCAGTCGCGGGCGAGAGTACGTCACCACCGACAGCAACAACCTCGAGTAGCGGCAGTTCTCGCGGGTCCATCGTGTCGAGCACACCGGGGGTGGACAGTAAGTGCGTGATGCGATTCTCGGCAACGAACCTTTCGAGTTCACCGCCACCGTAAACATCGGGGGGCGCGATCACCAGAGTTGCTCCCGAACCGAACGCGAGCAACATCTCGAGCAGGGCAGCGTCAAAACTTGGATTATATCCTTGCAGAACAACAGAATTCGGGTGAACTCGATACCGTTCGACTGCTTCGCCGGTGAGTGGACCGAGACCACGATGTGTGACGGCTACCGCTTTAGGATCGCCAGTCGAGCCAGAAGTGTGAATCACGTAGGCAACGGCGCCTCGAATCAGCCTTCCCGGAACCGGGCTGACGGGTAGAAGCACCGAGCGCAACTGCTGAAGGCGTGCGTCAGGAAAATCGGGGTCGATGGGAGCGAAGGCCGCGCCGGTCTTGGTAATTCCCCAGAGACGGACGATGTAGTCGATCGAGCGCACGGCGCTTAACTCGAGCACTGCTCCCGGCCCCGCGCCGGCGGCTACCAGTTCTTGTGCCACTACGTCAGAGGCCTCGTCGAGTTGACGATAGGTGAGGGACCGACTTCCTTCGCGTAGTGCAACATTGTGCGGAAATTTCGCTGCAGTCTCTGCGAAAACGTCAGTCAGAAGCCGTGACGAATCAACAGGAGCCGCTACCCAACCGGGAGCAGCGATTGCCGTCGCTTCCGCCACCACAGTCGACGGATCTGCAAGCGTCCGGTCCACAGCATCGACAAACAACTCTGATACCGACTGGGCCGTCGCGGCGTCGAACAATTCGCGTGAGTACGTCACGAGACCGTCGGTGTGCCCGTCCGGCCTCTCGGTCAATGAGATCTGCATCTCGAATTTTACGGCGCCTGTGTCGATTTCGTCAGCGCTGGCGGTCAGACCGGAGAAGTCGAAAGCAGGAACGGTGAAGTTCTGCAACGCAAGCGCCACCTGCGGCATCCGGCCACCAAGCATCGCCGCAAGAGTTTCGACGGGCACTGCGCTGTGCTCGAACGCCGCAACGTCTGCAGCGCGTGCCTGTTCCACGAGTTGTTGCATCGTCATGTCTCGTCGGATCTGCAACCGCAACGGCACGGTGTCGACGAACATTCCGATCAGCCCATCGAGCGCCGGCGAGTTGCGACCGTCTACGGCTGTGGCAATCACTACATCCGCATTGCCACTGAGCCGGAAGAGAACTGCCGCCAGCACAGAATGAAAAACCATGAAGGAAGTTGCTTGCGCCCGGCTCGCCAATTCGGACACACCGGAGGTTGTTCGGGCGTCTAGTGAGAATGCAATGCGGCCTGCAGTCGCACCCCTGCGCTTCGGGTGGCGATCCGGTACGAGTGGCATCACCGAGGTGACATCGGCCAGCGCGGATTGCCAGTGCTTCGCGGATTCCACGGAAGTTCCGAATTCCTGTTCCCACAGTGCATAATCCGCGTATTGGATCGGCAACGGCACCCATTCCGGAACGATTCCGGAGCAACGGGCGGTGTACGCCGCCAATAGATCGTGAACGATCGGCACGAGTGAGCCGCCATCCGCGGCAATGTGATGCAGGTTGACGGCGAGCACGTGATGCGTCGACGAAAGCCTGAACAGTTGGACGCGAATCGGAAGTTGCGCGCTGACATCGAAGCCTTGGGACGCAAACGCATACAGCTCGGCATTCAGGGCATCGTCGGTGACACAACGGGGTTCGAGGGTCAGCGCCGCGGCCGCATGGATCAGCTGCACCGGCGGCCGCTGGGGATACGTGGTTCTCAGGATCTCGTGCCGGCTCATCACATCACCGACTGCGTCCCCGAGCGCAACGGCGTCGAGGTCACCGCGCAGGTCCACCGAGACAGGAAGGTTGTAGGCATTGCTCTCGACATCAAGCGTGTTGAGGACCCACATCCGTTGCTGATTACGCGAGAGCGGAATGTCTTCGGGACGTGGCCCGGCAACAATCGCAGCGATGCTATGTCCGGCAGAGGATTCTTCATCCACTGCCGCAGCGAGTTCCGCGACGGTGGGATGTGCAAAGAGCAGTCGCAGCGGGACGTTCCTCGTCAGTGCCCGACCCAAAAGTGATGTCACGCGGGTAGCAAGCAACGAGTTTCCGCCGTGGTCGAAAAAGTGCGTCCTCCGCCCGATTTCGTTGCCTCCGAGTACTGTCTCGAAGACTTCCGCGACGGCACGCTCGGTGCTGGTGCGCGGGGATTCGAATGGCAGCGCAGCTACCTCAGGAGCAGGCAGCGCTCGAACGTCCAGCTTTCCGTTCACAACTGGCGGGTCACCGTCGAAAACAATGACCGCGCTGGGAACCATGTACGAGGGAAGCGCGTCCGCGAGCCTTCTGCGCAGATCGGCGCCGCTAAGGTGTGCACCACGTCGCGGGCGCACGTACGTCACCAACATCGGGGTGTCCGCAGTATTGCTTCTGAGCGTCGTTGCACAAAAGTCGACGTCCGCGATTGCTGCGATGGCCGATTCGATCTCGGCAGGTTCGATGCGCACGCCGTTGATCTTCAACTGGGCGTCGTTACGTCCGAGGTAATGGAGTTGATAGCCGCTATCTGTTTGCTTCCACATCACCAGATCACCGGTGCGGTACATCCTGGTACCGCCTGCAGCGGCCACGAAGCGCTCGGCTGTCCACGCCGGGTGGCCTGCGTATCCACGTGAGAGGGCAGTGCCCGCAAGATAGAGCTCGCCCGCCACGCCAGGTGGCACGGGCTCCAGGAAGTCGTCGAGGACGATAGCTTCGACGCCGGGCACTGGGTACCCGATAGGGATATCTCGGCGCAGAGCACCGAGTGGTTCGGTAGCCACGGAGTACATGGTTGCTTCAGCCGGACCGTAACCGTTGACCAACCTGCGTCCCGGTGACCACCGTTCGACGAGGTCTGCGGTCAAGCGCTCGCCACCGAGCATCAACATTTCGAGATGCGGCAGATCGGTGTCGTCAACGGTCGCCATCGCAGTGGGTGTGATGCACAGATGTGTGATCTGTTCGCGCCGAAGCAGTTCGGTGAGCGCGGGGCCTGCAAACTCGGCGTCCGAAGCGAGTACAAGGGTTGCTCCGCTGGAGCCTGCAACAAGCACTTCCAAGAGTGTCATGTCGAATCCTGGTGCACCGCGGTGAAGTACGCGTGAACCAGGAACAGCGCCGTAGCGGGCCGCGATATCTGACTCTAGCGCTCCAAGACCCTCATGGGTGACCACTACGGCTTTCGGTGTGCCAGAGGTTCCCGATGTGAAGACGACATACGCAGCGGCAGTTTCGGGGATCGTCATGGGGATACCGACAGTCGGGGCGAACGCTCCGACGCCGACTGAATTGAGAGCGTCCAGCATGCGCGAGGAAGGTTGCAAAGGGTCGATCAGGGCAGGTGCGGCGCCGGTCTTCGCAATTGCCCACAGCTGGACGATGGACTCCACAGTCCGCTCTGCGTTCCACGGGATCACCCGTTCCGGACCGGCACCGTCAGTTCGCATTTCGGCTGCAACATCGTCAGAGCGACGATCGAGTTCGCGATAGGTCAGTGCGACACCGCTGCCGCTGACTGCGAGCGCATCCGGGTCGGTATGAGCACCACGTGTAAGCATCGACGCCAACGTAGTTCTCGCCGTATGACCAATTCCTCGTGCCGGCACGAGGGCTGAGCGTTCGGAGGCATCGAGAAGATCGATACGACCGAGAATCACGGAAGAATCGGCGGAGACTCCTTCGAGCAACCGCACATATCGCTGCGCGAAACGGATTACCGTCTCGGCTTCGAACAGATCTGCATTGTAAGCGAATTCCAATCGCATCGGCCGCTCCCCAGCAGCGTCCGTCACGTTCAGTTGGAGATCGAAGTTCGCGTGTTCGAATTCAGCGGCCAATGGGGTGAGGGTCAGACCCGGCAATTCCCAACTCGTCGGACGTGCAGATTGGAAGGACAGCGCAACCTGGAACAACGGGTGATGAGATGGTGATCGAGCCGGATTGAGGAGCTCGACCAGCGCCTCGAAAGGCATGTCTGCATATGTATATGCGGCAATATCTTGCTGGTGAACATGATCGAGCAACTCCGCAAAGGAGACAGTTCGATCGATAGTGGTTCTCAAGACCAATGTTCCTGCGAACATTCCCACGAGATCGTCCAGCATCGGGTCGGAGCGGCCGGCAACCACCGTCCCGATCGGGACGTCATCACTGCCGCTGTATCGCGAAACGAGCGCGGCAAGCGCGGCGTGCATCACCATGAACATCGTGGCGTTGTGTGATCGAGCAAGAGTATCGAGCGTTGCGCGCAGGGAGTCATCGAGATCGATGTGATGCGACCTACCGCGACCCGAAGGGGTTAGCGGTCGAGGGTGGTCGATTGGCAGGGTCACCTGTTCAGGCAAACCACTCAGGTTCTCGACCCAGTAGCGGGACGCCTGATCGGAAACTCCCGAATCACTTTGCCACACACTGTAATCAGTGTATCGGATCGGTAAAGGCGACCATGTCGGCGCGGCGCCCTCAACTCGGGCGGCATATGCGGTGACGGTATCTCGAATCAAGGCATCCATTGACCAAGCGTCAGCTGCAATGTGGTGAATTACCAGCGCCAGGACATGGGTGTGATCGTCGATGCGCAGCAACTCGCCACGGACCGGCGGATCCACGGTGACGTCGAAGCCCGTTCCCGCAAGTTCAGCCACCCTCTCCATGACCGATTCGACGCCGATCGGCACAGGCACAAGTGTCGGAGCGACCGACTCTGCATCGAGCACCAACTGACGTGCACCGTCTACCCCGACCGGATATACGGTCCGGAGGGTCTGATGCCGCGCAATAACATCTACTGCGGCTTGACGAAGCGTCGCAGCATCGACCTCGCCGTCGAGACGCAGGATCACGGGAATGTTGTATCCGGCTGCCGTGGTGTCGAACTGGTTGAGTATCCACATTCGATGTTGCGCCGGTGACAGGATCAGTTCCGCATCGCTCTGCGCCGGTGCGAGTGCGACACGACTACGACCGATTCCGATCCGTGCACCGATCCCGGCGGACAATTCACTCACTGTCGGTCGCTCGAACACTTCACGCACGTCGATATCAGTGTCGAAGACTGCACTCAACCGGGTTGAGAGTCGAGTAGCGATCAGCGAGTTTCCACCCTGGTCAAAGAAACTTCTTGTGACATCAACGGTTTCGAGGTGCAGGAGTTCAGCGAATACGGCTGCGACGGTTTCTTCCATCGGGTCACGCGGAAGCCGACCTCGTGGCCGGTTCGAATCCGGTTCGGGCAAACCTGATCGATCAAGTTTGCCGTGCGCGGTGATCGGCAACGTGGGCAATGGCACGATCAGTGAAGGAACCAGGTGAGTGGGCAACTGGTTACGCAGATCGGCTACCACTGCATCCAGATCTGTATCGAGGTCAGGCGCGATGTAGCCGACGAGTGCGGGCCCTGTGGACAACTCACGCAAAACTACTGCGGCCTGGTTGATCTCGGGTCGACGCAGCAACACTGCCTCGATCTCGCCGGGTTCGATTCGATATCCGCGCAGCTCTACCTGGCTGTCGCCGCGACCCATGTAGCTCATCTCGCCACGTTTGACGCGCACCAGGTCGCCACTGCGATACATCACCGATCCGACGAAGCCCGGTTCAGGAATGAATCTGGTTGCCGTCAACGCCGGCTTACCGAAGTATCCAGTCGAAACTTGTGGGCCGGCAACGTACAGTTCGCCGATGGTGCCCGGTGGCACCTGCCTCAACGAAGCGTCCAACACGTAGGTGCGCAACCCTGGAAGTGCCGAGCCGATCACTGATTCGGCGGCTGCACCGCGATCTCCGAACTCACTGCAACCGCGAACATTGAATGCTGTTACATGCACAGTTGTTTCGGTAATTCCGAACATGTTTACCGCGTGAATGCGACGGTGATGTTCGAGCCACCTACGGACCGGACCGAGATCGAGGGGTTCACCGCCGAAAATCAGGAGACGTACCGGCAATTCGGTGGTTTCGGTGAGCTCTGCGAGAGCTTGGAACGCCGAAGGTGTTTGGTTGAGAACGGTCACCCCTTCGGCCACCAACAGCTCGACAAACTGCGCCGTGGACCGGGCGACAAATGCATCGACCGGGACCAACCGTCCACCGGTTGTCAACGCGCCCCACATCTCCCAGACCGAGAAGTCGAATGCGTTCGAGTGGAACATTGTCCACACGTCATCTGTTCCGACGTCGAGAACCTTATCGGTTGCCGCCAGCAACGAAACGACGTTGGCATGTGACACGACAACACCTTTCGGAGCGCCGGTGGAGCCGGAGGTGTAGATCAAGTATGCCTCTTGCGTCGGTGCCACAACTCGGCGCCGGGCAGTGTCCGGATCGCCCACGGCACCGACGTCGATCAGATCGGAGCCGAAGCCCTTCAACCGTTTGACAGCGGATTCACTACACAGAACCTGCGTCGGTGCGGCGTCCCTCAGCAGATAGTCGATACGTGCATCGGGGTAATCGAGATCGACCGGAACGTACACGCCACCTGATCGGACTACCGCGAGCACCGCAATCACGAACTCCGCCGAGCGCGGTACCGCAATGGCTACTCGATCACCGACTCGCACGCCGCGCTCGATCAATGCTCCGGCGAGCTCTGCGGAGCGCTGCTCGAGCTGGGCATACGTGATTCGATATTCGCCGAAACCTATGGCGACTGCGTCGCCGCATGCAGCCACCTGCTCCAGAAACAGTTCGCCCAACGATTGTGTTGAACTGAGAGGTGCTAATTCGACATACGTATTCGCGTCGTTCTCACTGCTGCTCAGCACGTCGATGGCTCGAAGGGTGGTGCTCGGTTCGGCCGTGACCGCTTGGGATACACGCAGCAACCGTTCAATCCAGGCCGACACTGTCTCCGCGTCGAAAAGATCGCCGGCATAAGTAACCGCCCCTACGATTCCTCCAGGAGAACCATCAGGAAGGCGTGTTTCGCGAACCGCAACCTCGACGTCGAACCGAGGATGTTCGGGTGCAATAGCGAAACCCTGAGCTTTCGCCGAACCGAATACCGATTCAGCGTCGGAACCGAACGTGTCGAGCGCGAGGACCACACGGAAAAGCGGATTGCTGTTCTCACGGCGATCGTGTGCCACACGATCAACTACCCAATCGAATGGCACATCCGCATGTGACATTGCGGCTAGGTCGATATCCCGCACCTGTTCGAGAAACTCCACAAAGCTATCGCCTGGCCGAGCCTGGGTGCGGAGAGCAACCGTGCCGACGAACATGCCGACGGTAGAATCGAACGCTGGGTGAGTACGCCCGGAGGTTGGTGTCCCAATCGCAAAATCTTCGGCACCGGTGATCTTGTGAAGCATGATCGCGAGCACTGCGTGCAATGCCATGAAGATGGTCGCGTTCTGCTTACGAGCAATCGCTGTCAGTTTCGCGTGAATGTCTGCCGGCAGCTCGAACGATATGGACTTTGCCGAAGGTTCCGTGCCGGTGGCGCGTCGTCCGTCGGTGGGCAGATCCAGGTTTGCCGGCAATCCTCGAAGTGCTTCTTCCCAAAATGCAAGCTGCTCGTGGGCGAGAGTTCCCGGCTGGGCAGGGTCGCCGAGCACGACTCGCTGCCACACCGAATAGTCGCGATAGTCGAAATGCTGCGCCGACCAGTTCGGGCTTCGCCCCTGCGCGCGATCATCGTATGCACTGGACAAGTCACCGACCAGTGTGGAAAAGGAAAGTCCGTCCACTGCAATGTGATGGGCAACGACGGTCAAGCGATGGTCGAACTCGCCGAATGAACCGAGAACCAATCTGAGCGGAAGATCCGACGTGACATCGAACCCACGTCGAGCCGCGTCCGCGGCTACCGTGCCGTACTCGTCGATCGGAACTGAAACCAAGCTCGTCGTGCGTTCTGCCAGTATCTGCTCCGGCGTGCCTGCGCGTCCGATGGGATACACGGTTCGCAAGACTCGATGACGATGTTGAATGTCCGAGAACGCCTGCTCGAGTGCGGCGACATCTAGCACTCCGTCGAGTGCCACCTCGAAGGCGACGTTGTATGCCGATGATTCCGGAGCGATCCGTGACAGTAGCCAGATGCGCTGTTGTGCCAGTGAAGGTTCCACCACTACCCCGCCGGGGACGGGTGCAGGTTCTGGCAGCGCCGATCCAGCGGCGTACTGACGGATATGATGTGCCAGTCGGCTCGCAGTGGGCGCATCGAACACATCGCGGACGCCTACCCTCGTATGCAATGCCTCGGCAAGCCTGTTGGCGACAAAGACTGCTGCAAGCGAGTTACCCCCTGCTGCAAAGAAATCGGCGTCTGCCGGCATAGCATTGACGCCGAGTACGTCTGCCATCACGGTGGCAACCAGATCATCGTGATGATCGGACGATTGCCGAGCACCATCTGATCTCCGTTGCGGCGAGGGCAGCGCCTCACGGTCTATCTTGCCGTGCGCGGTCAGTGGCCATTCCGACAGCACAGTTATCGAAGACGGCATCATCGCATTCGTCAGGATATGTGTCAGATGCTCAGTAATGAAGGAGGTATCGGCGCTCGCGGAACTGTGGTTCGAACTGAGTACGTCTGAATTGAGAACGACGTAGGCGCCAATTTCACCTTCGCGAGCAACTGCAAGCGCAGACGCGACGTTCGCGACGGAAGCGAGCGCAGCTTCCACCTCACCCAATTCGACACGGACACCACGAATTTTGACCTGGCTGTCTGCGCGCCCGACAAACTCGAGTTGTCTGTCGGCCGACCATCGCACCAGGTCTCCGGTTCGGTACATGCGAGTCGACGGGCTTCCGAATGGCGCTGCAACAAACCGCTCAGCGGTGAGAGCGGCCCTACGAACGTATCCGCGCGCCAATCCTGCACCCATCAAGTACAACTCGCCGGTTGCTCCGATGGGTGTCGGCAGCAGACGAGCATCGAGAACGACGGCGGATACACCGTCGATCGGCAGTCCTATGGTCGGTCGCTGAGCAGAGCTGAGCGGTTCACTCATGAATGCGGCGACGGTCGTCTCGGTGGGCCCGTATGAATTGACGACACCGACGTGCTGCGACCACCGCTCGATCAGATCGGGTGATGGCGATTCGCCCCCGACGTTGAGTATGCGTAGGTCCGGCAGCGAACTCGGATCCATCGACGACGGGACAGCCGGCGTCGAGAGAAGGTGAGTGACGCGTTCTTTGCGCAAGTAGTCGGCTAGGTCTATCCCACCGATCAATCCTGGCGGCACGACCACTGCTGTCGCGCCAGTCCCGTGGGCTAAAAGTAGTTCCACGACGGCGACATCGAAAGAGGTCGATGCGAAGTGAGCCACACGGGCTGACGCGTCGACTGCCAGGTGCCGGGAATGAGAACGCAGCAGTGAGGTTGCGCCGCGATGAGTGACCGCAACGCCTTTCGGCTTTCCCGTCGAACCCGATGTGTATACAACGTATGCCACGTCGTCGACCGCCGGAGCTCGCACTGCGCGCGTTTCGTGGGGTTCGGCAGCCTCGAACTCAGAGGTTTCCAGGTCCACATGCACGACACCGGTGGGCACTGCCGATGATTGCGGAGCGATGGCGACGATCACACCGGCGTCTTCCAGCATGAAAGCGATACGCTCGGCTGGATACTCGGGATCGACGAACATGAAGGCCGCGCCTGATCGGACTACCGCATGGAATGCGATCACCGAATCTGCCGAACGCGGGGCAATGATCGCCACCACGTCACCTGCGCCCATACCATGGCCGATCAGCCTGTTGCACAGGAAAGTCGAGCGCAAGCGCAACTCTTCGTAAGTTACCGCCAGACCACCGAATCGGATAGCCGTTGTTGCACTGCCACCGGATCCTGCGAACAAAACCGCTTGGAGCGTCTGCGCAGCGATAGCCGGCAATCCCCTGCTGGGCACGAGCATTCGGACGTCATCCGAGATCAGCACACCCAGCTGGCCTACAGCCCTATCCGCTGACGCGTCGACGAACTCACTGAGTACATGCATGAACTGCTGGTAGTGAACCCCGAGGTCAGCCTCACTGTAGACATGCGGGTTCGCTTCGAATCCCAGTCGAATATCGCCGCCGGCGGCCGCTGGGTAGATACTGAAGAACAGATCGTCGATCGGACCCGACGTGAGAACGTGAAACTCTCCGACGACTCCGCCGAGCCGAATTGCGTTGTGGAACATCATGATATTGACAGCGGGTCCGGCTGAGTCTCGGGTTCCGCCATGAAAGTCCTGATCGGGCATGTCCTCGTAGCGGAATCGTTGATGGCGCAACGCACCTGTCAGCTGAATGGACAGCTGATTCACGATTTCGATTGGGGTCGATTCCGGGCGGACCGAGACGCGCAGAGGCACAATGTTGGCGAGCATGCCGCCGGAGCGCTGCATTGCTGCGGTCGTTCGGCCGGATATCGGCAGACTCAGGGTAACTTCGGTGGCTCCGGCTGTCCGCGCAAGGTAAACGGCATAAGCACCGGCAATGATCGGAACCTCACTGGACCTCCACAACTTCGACACTTCCGTAATACGCACAGCCAGAGCAGCATCCAACGTACGAGTCAACATTCGTTGCGGCATTGACGTTGCTGCGCGACGTTCACTCAACCGAACAGGTTCATGCATGCCGGCAGTGAGTTCAGACCAGTATCGCCGATCGGATTCGAAGCGGGTAGACGAACGATACGACGCGTCCAACTCGTACAACGATTGCAATCCGAGTGGGCGCAGCGGAGGCACCTCTGCACCTTCCAGCAAATGCGTGTACCGAGACGCAATCCTGTTCATGAGCGTCATTGCCCCGTACCCGTCGAGCACGAGATGGTGAGCCTGCGAGTACCAAAGATAGTGATTCTCTGCGACGTGCAACAAAGTCGAGGTCATCAGACGATCGACCATCACATCGATTGGGCGCGAATACCGCTGTGCCATCCAACGATGTGCCTGGTCGATCGAATTCTTGCTACCTCGCAGGTCTACGTACCCGAGCGCATTGGTAGTTGAGTGGTCGACCACCTGAAGCGGCGTCGCGTCCGTCTCGATCAGACGTACCAGGGCCGATTCCATCTCACGGCACGCACGATCCGTCGCTTCGATCAACGCAGCCAGATCAATGAAACCACGAAGCTCGACGTACTGAGCCACAACAAACGGTGTCGAAGGATTGAATTGCTGCGCCAGCCAAAGCGCTTGTTGCGCACGGGACAGCGGGAAAGAGTTCATCCCCGCCACCTCACCTTCATCAGTCCGATAGCGTCCGAAAAATTGCCGGCTGATCAGGTGAATCCATTAAGCGCACATCACGAACGGCCGAGTTGAACTTTACTGCGCGATGTATGTTTTCACCACCTTGGGAAGACCTTGACGCGCCGCGGTAGCCTCTCACCACCCCGAATTTCAGGAGTGTTTCGAAATGCCAAGCCCCACACCGGGACCAAAGTCCCGCGATGAATCTGAACGAACGGAATCGGCGCCCACAATCGACACATTGGTGCGTAAAAGGCGTCGCGTCAAAACATCCAATCGCCGGCGCAATATCGCGGCCGGATTGGGCATATCAGCCCTGGTTGTCACCGCTTTTTCAGTATGGTTGGGATACACCGCGTTCGAGGTGAGAAACAATCTCGAATCGGCTCGCGATCACGCACAATCAACCAAGAAGGCACTGCTCTCCGGGGACACAGTGGGAGCGGAGCGCTCTGCAACTGACGCTGACAAGTATGCGACCTTGGCATATTCAGACACTCGCTCAATTCCGTGGAGCATCGCTTCAGCCATACCGTTTATCGGCAGCCCATTCCAGACCACGAAGCAGATGACCGACGTCGTTCACGGCCTGACGAAGGATGTTCTTATCCCGGCCGTAGATGCCGGAACATCGCTTGCTCCAAATGAATTGATACAGCCTGGTGGCCGAGTCGCTCTCGGACCGTTGAGGGATGCCGCGCCCGTCCTCGAGAAGACAGCAACCGCCGCAAAAGAATTGGCTGTTCAGGCAGAGGCTGTTCAGGAAGCAAGTTTCGTCGGAGCTGTGAATGCAGCCCGCACTTCGCTTGTGGACCAAACCGCTGAGCTGACAAATCTACTGGGCAACACGGCAATCGCTTCACGCCTTGCACCGTCGATGCTCGGAACGGAAGGTCCGCGCAACTACTTCATCGGGTTCCAAACCAACGCCGAGGCTCGCGGAACTGGTGGGCTGCTGGGCGGCTATGGCATCGTTCGAGTAGACAATGGAACTGCCCGGGTCGATACATTGGGCCGCAACTCCGAACTAGGACTGGACAATCGACCAATTGACCTTGGTCCTGACTTTGCAAACCTCTACGGTCCTAGCCGACCGACCACCGACTTTCGCAACAGCAACCTCAGTTCTCACTTCCCCTACGCCGCACAAATCTGGCAATCCCTGTGGATGCAGGAATCGAATGGCGAGGTGGTTGACGGAGCCATCGCGATCGACCCGATTGCACTGAGCTACATACTCAAGGTCGTGGGACCCATCACAATGCCGGACGGCGAGGCGGTTTCCGCTGACAACGTCGTAGAACTCACCGAGTCAACTGCGTACACACGGTTCGCTGACGACAACAACGCACGCAAGCAGTACCTGCAAACTATTGCTTCTCGTGTCGTAGAGAAGATGACCGGCAAAATCAGCTCTGCCAGTGCACTTCTTGATGCGCTAGGCCGCGGAGTGTCCGAAGGCCGCATCGCGGTATGGAGCTCGCATCCCGCGGAGCAGGAAGCGCTTGCCTCAACACCTTTGGGACATACGGTTCCCACAGATGAGGCACCCTACGCGGGTGTGGTGATCAACAATCAGGCCGGCAACAAGCTGGACTACTACCTAACACGTTCGATCCACTATTCCGCCGAGAGTTGCGATACGGATACGCGGAGTTCAAAGGTTACCGTCAGGCTCACCAATAACGCTCCGGCAGGCGATCTCCCGGACTACGTAGACGGCATGGTAGCGAACCCGAGAAGCCTTGCGCAGGGCACCAATATGGCGGCTGTTTCTCTGCTGACAACCCAGGGTGCGAAGCTAAACAGCATTGAGGTGGGCGGCAAGATGTCGTTCGCGCGGGCCGGAAATGAGTTGGGCCGACCAGTTTTCATGGCGCTAGCCCAAGTGCCACAGGGTAAAACAGTGGAGGTTGTTTTCAATCTCACTGAACCGACTGCAGCAGGTCAGGCACGAGTCCCTGTACAGCCGTTGGTAGACGATCCCAAGATCACGGTGAACGTACCCACCTGCTGACAGGTAGACGAATGGGCACCCAACCCCGGTTGGGTGCCCATCGAGTGGCATAACGTGAAAGAACTAGGGCCGCCCCAAACCTCGATACGTCCAGCCGGCCTCGCGCCAATCTTCCGGCCTCAGGCAATTGCGGCCGTCCACGAGAGATTTCGTGCGAACAACACCTTCCAGATCAGCCGGTAGCAGCTTGCGGAATTCCGCCCACTCCGTCAGCACCAGAACAACATCGGCCCCGGCGCAAGCCTCGAGTGCGTTCGCGGAGTAGGTCAGTGTCGGAAACAGCGCCTTTGAATTTGCCATGGCCTTGGGGTCGTAGACGTTGACCGTGGCACCTTGAAGTTGAATCTGCCCCGCAACATTTAGTGCAGGCGAATCACGAACGTCGTCGGAGTCGGGCTTGAACGCTGCGCCGAGAATCGCAACACGCGCGCCCAACAACGATCCACACGCCTCACGTGCCAACTCCACCATGCGGGTTCTGCGCCTCATGTTGATGTTGTCGACTTCGCGTAGGAATGTCAGGGCCTGATCGGCGCCCAACTCACCGGCTCGGGCCATGAAAGCCCGGATATCCTTCGGTAGGCAGCCGCCGCCGAAACCGATGCCCGCGTTGAGGAAACGACGCCCGATCCGCTCGTCGTGTCCGATTGCATCCGCCAGGACTGTGACGTCGGCCCCTGATGCTTCGCACACTTCGGAGATTGCGTTGATGAACGAGATCTTGGTAGCCAGGAATGCGTTTGCCGAAGCCTTGACAAGTTCTGCGGTCGCAAGGTCGGTCCGGACAAACGGTATCCCCTCGTCAAGGAGTTGAGCATAGACTTCCCGCGCTAGTGCTTCGGCTCGCCCCGGCCGGTCTCGGTCAACCCCGAGCACCAGCCTGTCCGGATGCAGAGTGTCCTTGACCGCAAAGCCTTCTCGCAGAAACTCCGGGTTCCAGGCAACCTCGACACCATCTCCCGCCGGAGCGATTTCGCGAGCGCGCGCCCCCAGACGTTCGGCGGTTCCGACCGGAACGGTCGACTTTCCGAAGATCACGGCCGGTTCGGTCAAGAGCGGCGCGAGGCTCTCGATAACCGAATCGACATATCGCATATCCGCCGCGAATTCGCCCTTCTTCTGAGGTGTGCCGACACCAAGGAAGTGAATATCGGCGAATTTCGCAGCTTCCTCGTACGACGAACTGAATCGCAACCGCCCCGACGCGAGGTTGCGCTGGAGGACTTCCTCGAGACCCGGTTCGTAGAACGGAACTTCGCCGGCCTCCAATCTCGCCAGCTTGGACGGATCGACGTCCACTCCGAGCACCTCGTGACCCAACTCCGCCATACATGCCGCATGTGTCGCACCGAGATATCCGGTTCCCAGCACGGTGATTCTAGACAAGTTACTGCACCCCTTTAGTTTTCACGATTCATCTGGTTTCAAGTACGGAGGTCGGTTCGAGCTGACCGAGACCGAGTTTTGCGAGATTTCGAACATCGTTCAGCAAGGGAGACTCACGATCGAATGTTTGATTCACTGCGAGCATTTCATCCCAAATATCAGTGATTTTTGTGCCGAAATCAGCGTTCGGTTCGATACACAGGTTCTCGCAGGCGAGCATCCGGTAAAGCCCTTCGACCTTGCCCTGAGTTGCCAAAGTTATCGGAATGATGCCGCTGAGCACAGACAACACGGCCAGGTGCATTCTTCCGGTTACGACCACATCCACTTGCGACACGAGCGAGAAGATCGCGTCCGGCGACAGCAGTCGTTCGATGACGAGTCTGTGTTCACCACTTCCGTGTACAACCTCACGGATCAACGCCAGATCATCATTTCCTGGCCGGATCACGTGTGGTACAAAGACAATCGACCAGGAGTTCGCCTCCAACCAGTCGACGAGGTATCGGTACTGAGCCAACTTCGTCGCATCGCTTCCGATGAGACCGCTGCAGTTCACGACTGCAACGTTGCGGCCGCCCTCGCGCTGACTCTCGATCCAGACGGACGCTTCGCTGTCCGCCGCCACCGTGCAGTCCCGAGCGAAGACTATGTCGGCACACAGGCGCACACCGACGGCGCCATCACTGGCCAATCGCTCGAGCGACACCGGATCACGGGCCCACAGTTCGACAGTGCTTGTACAACGCCGAGCCCACCATGCCGCAGAAGCGGTTGCATGATCGTTCCAACTGAAGCCGAGTACGCGTGTCTGCGCACCCATCGCGGCGGCACCGTAGACCGCAGAGTAACGAGTGACGGATGCCAGAGCGTTGTACGCGCCATCCATGGTGTCGGCCCCGATCAGCCACACCTTCTTCGCTGACCGAGCGTGCGCGAGGAAACGCAGATAGTCGACGGCTCTCCGAACCGGGTCGCCGTACAGCAGGTGCCGAGACTCGGCCACTGTCACACGATCTCGGTAGCGGGGCGGCAGTGTGAAGTCCTCGTTGTCCTTGACCAGAACGAGGACGCTTCCGGTGGAATTGTCGAGCGCCGCTTCGAGAAGTGCCTGATCACCGATGTTTCCTCGTCCCGGCGCAGCGATGACGAGTGTCTCGACGGGACGTAGCTGCCCGGCGTTTCGCGCCGTCCAGCGGGCGAGCCGAATGAGGACGCCATCTGCCAAAAACAGTGCCCGGCCGGCTGGTGCAGTCTCCAGAAACCTGGAAATTCGCGACTTACTCCATTTGATCACAACACACCCCTCGTCGAGTCGAGTTGCGATTTCATTCGCCTGTTCATCAGAATCCAAATCCCTACTGCTCGAACGAATGACACGGCGGCCAGTCCGATCTGGGCGCCGATCGCGCCCAGATAGACGCAGCCGATGACCACCGCACCGATTGTCGGTACGACCAACATGCACTTCAGTAAAAACGCGTCCCTTACCCGCCCGAGCGCGCGTAATACCAGGCCGGGGCCGACCGCGACCGATACGACGCAGGTTGCCAGTGCCACGAAGGGAAGTAACGTGGCTGCGCCCGTTGCTGATTCACCGAGCAAATCTCCCAATAAGCCGCCCGGAAGGATGCTGACCGTACCGACAATTGCCGCGGCGCAGGTAATGATCGCGCCGGCGTAGAGATAGGGCACCGACTTCAGTCGACGGAACTGCGAATGTGCGGCCATCCGAGCAACTTCAGGTGACAACGCGAATGTCAGCCCGAGCGTCAGAATGGACAGCGGCATCAGCAGCATCTGCGCCGCCCGGTACTCTCCTGCCGCATCGAGGCCAGCAAAGGCTGCGATCAAGAACGTAACAAGTTGCGCGATTCCACCGCCGACCAGAAAGTCGGAGGAGTAAACAAAACCGATCCGATAGCTTTTCGATATCCATGACGTGGCGTCCCGCAGCGAGAATACCCAACGGATGCAAAGCATTCCGTATACAGCACTGCACAGAGCACCGACGGTCCATGACGCAACCAACCAATCGAGCGACTTCTTGTCGTACACGAGCCAGATCAACGGCAACTGGACTGCGATCCAAACACATTCGAGCACAAAGGCTTGTCGGGAACGTCCGGTGGACACCAGGATGAATCGGATCGCGTCTTGAATGCCCATGACACATCCGGCCGCGCAGAAGATCAGTGCCAACAGCCAGTTGCCTGTTGCAATTCCCACGACCGGGAGTAGCAACATGGATATACAGACCGAAAGTACAGCCGACGACCCGACGACGGCGTTGTGTCGACGTGCGCCTTCGTAACTCGATACGGAGGACTCACCAAAGATCATCGGCTCGGCGGAGAATCCGCGAAGGACACCGATCGCAAGGCCGTTCACGGCCATCAAGATCGCGAAGATGCCTAGCTCGGCGGTGGTGACGGACCGGGCAATCAGCATGGTCAGAACAAAGTTCGAACCGTTCGATGCGATCTGCGCCGACATCGACCAGCCTACTCGTCGCAGCCCTGACCGTACCGCCACCGCACTCTTCATCGGACGGGCGCGAGTCTGGAGTTCGGTACTGCGCTGTTCGAGCGATGCCTCGACGTTCCAGCGACGGCGGCACAACGACCGATCACCAACCCACCGAGCATGACCAATGCTTGTGATATGCCTGCATCGTTCATGTACGGGTGGATGAACATGAGGATCAGAAGTCCAGGCACCACAACGAGCAGTGCTGCGCTCACACTGGACCCGATCAGGTCACCAGTTTCCCTGAAGTGTGACTGCGCGTTACGAAGGGAGAGAAACAGCGCAAAAATGACGACGAGAAACGTGATCAGCGCGGGAAGCCCGGCAACCACCAGGAGGTAGACGTACATCGACTCGAAGAAGGAGAAGACGCGGTCGGTCGATCGAACGGGACCGTAGCCTATCAGCAAGTTCTCTTGAACCAGCGGAATGTAGTCGCGCAGCCAGACATTGATTCTAAACGAAATTGTCTGCGGCAGAAGACTGTTCGACGCAGTTGCCGCTTCTTGTAAGGCGACGCGTTGATCGAAGTAGGAAGACACCGGACTGAACTTCACGATGACAAAAATGAACGCTGCTGCCGAGAACAACGCCGTGCGGGCTCGACTGCGAATAACAAAGAACGAGAATCCGATCAGACCGAAGGAGATCATCCCGAACGTCAAACTCGACAGAAGTCCCCCGGTGATGAGGGCCGTCGCCAGCAGCATAGTAGACGGACGCTTGAATATCTTCACGTCGTTCGCAATACACGCGCCGGCGACAATCAAACAGAGGGCCCCGTAGCCCGCATATGCGTGCCAGGAGTTGAAGACCCCGACACTGCGGGGAACTTTCCAGTCAATCGGATTCGCGATCGTCAGGTTTCCCGTTAGTGCCGTACCGATTTCTCTCGCGAACTGCAGGCCGAACGCCTGCATCAGTCCGATCGATCCCATGACGGCGCCGAAGGTGAGGAGATATTTCACCGTCAGCTCCAGTATCCCGGGAAGAGCACCTGCAGCATAAGCTCCGACGTAGATCGAGAAAAAGATTGTCGGCCCGAGACCATAGTTCATGAAGTCCGCTACGCCGAGAGCACTCGAGGAAATGATGTGATAGAAGCAGATAGCAGCGATCGTTGCCGCGTAAGCCAGCAGAGCCCAGAAAACTGCTCCCCCGATCCTCATACGCCGGTGAAACTTCACGAGCATGAGAACGACTAGCGCTACGGCAACAACCTCCGAAAGTCGGAATCCGGGAAACACCAAACCTCGGGCCGTGCCTGCGAGCGTCGGAATCAGCGCGAAGCACAGTGCTATGGCGCGAACACTTCGATCCTTCTCCGGCACTGCACCAACGTCATGAGTTCCTACAGTCATTTCCGAACCCGACCCGGCGATTCAAGCGGCAGTGGGTCCGAAGACAGGATGACGCGATTCAGTGGGCGCTTCTGCGAGATGGTCGCCTTGGCATCCGGAACGGCGAAGCCGACAGCAATCATCATGATGACTGCTTCACCGTCTTCGATCGATACCAGCCGACGGATCTTCGCATCGTGAACCGACGTCGTGCTCCAGTTCAAGCAGCACGTCGATACCCCCTGATCCTGCAATGCATAGACGATGCTCATTGCGAACATCCCGCCATCGACAAATGGTTGATTTCGTTCGCCGGCGGATACAAATGCAGTCAGGTCGGAGGTCACGACCAGGATGTGACTCGCAGTGTGCCCGAATCCCCGATTCCCGTTCTGCAAGGCCAAGATCGAATCCGCGATCTCACCGCGAGGATAGATCCGGACCCGCGACGACTGCCGATTGCAGACGCTCGGTGTCTTCTGCGCGATGACGACCGCACGCTCGATGGCACCGGAGTCCACCAGCTCCGAAGAGAAGTTGCGAATACTGCTCCGATTCTCCGCGAGTTGCTCGAAACTCCAAGGGTTTTGCGAATTCAGCGATCGAGGGTCCAGGTTCGTCTTGATCCCACCGTAGTGCGCTTCCGCAGAGCTGAGTTGGGCTTCCATTTCAGACACAACGCCGGAAAGACTTGTCCACCAGTCGATCGGATCGCGCTCGAATGTCCGTCCGTAGGTCAGTAGCGCCCCTACTGCCGCCGCGGCAATCGCGACGTCGTACTCATCCCCGGAAACATACGACCGAGTATTCGACACCAAGCGCGACACAACTTCCCGACCGAACCACGGTTTGGGTAGAGGAAGACTGAGCCCCTTCTCGACTCGGTGATAGTCCATGGTGATTTCGGCTTCGAGCACCTCACGACGCTCGGAGAAAACAACCCCGGATCTCACGCTGTAGCGTCGCGCGTCCGATACGTACGACACTGCGAGTTGGGTAACCGATCTTGCCGTTCGAACCCCGGGACTGCTCTTGAGGCTGTCCACGAGCCGATTCTTGATATTACGCACCTGCTCCGCTCCCGCATCAGTGAAGATAATTTGTCGAATCGACTGGTCAGCGCGTAACCGACTTCAACTCTTCGATGGCTCGTGATTGCTCTCGAATTCGATCGTTCAGAACGCCGACAGCGGTACGCGATTGGTTCGAACTGTCCTGGGAGATCGCCCGCAGAGCGTCAGCGATCTCCCCCGATCGGTACGGGTCGACGTAGTGCGCTGCTTCGCCCAGAAACTCCCGCAGGACAACAAAATTCGACGTCACCTGAGGCTTGCCGTACATCAGCGCCTCATACCCGGCGCGCTGCATCGTCAAGTCCCGGGTGGTCAGTGCGACAACCGCGCTGGATTGATTCAGAAGGTCGAGGTAGTCCTCGGTCTTGACAAATCCGGTGAAGTGGACGTTTTTCGGGGCTTGATCTCGGACTGCCTGCGGCGCCTTGCCGGTGAAGACGAACTTCAGGTCCGGGCACTGCCGGGCTGCCTGCAGCAGTTGATCTACCGGTTCATCGTTTGCGTAGCTGAGTGGGCAGAGCACCAGATCCGAACCGTCTGGACGCTGCGCCACAGGGTCTTTCGTTCGGTCTTCCAATATGTCATGAAGGACTATCGAGCGAACTCCCGCCGCTTCGCATTTGGCGCGCAAGCCTTCGTTGGTGACCAGCGCTACCGAGTTCCGCAACAATCTCAACCCCAGTGGAGTGAACCATTTCCATTTGGAGTCCAGGAAGAAGCCCGTATGCAGGTCCGCGACGAGCATACGATTGCGGCCCTTGAACAACAGGACTGTCAACAGAGCCGGCGCTGGGGGCAGCATCAAGTAGACGCTGTTGCTGTCTGTTGCGCGCAAGGTCGAAATAGTCCAGCGGATTGCCGAAGCGTAACGACGGATCAGGTTCCTGCGGGTATCGGCCGGTTCCAGAAACTGTGCATCGACACCGAGTTTCTCGGCCAACTCCTGGCTGCGGCCGTGGTAATTGATCCAACTGATGAACATGGGATTACCACTCCGCCTGATCGATGATTCTGCTACTGGCCCAATGAATGTCGTCAATACTCAACTGCTCGGATTCGACGGAAACTGCCAGCCCTGCGTCGCTGACCCACTTCGCGATCTGAGTCTGATGGTCGTCGACGTGCTCGTTCCGATACTTTCTTCGGGACACGACAACTGGACTCTTTCCGCATTCGAGAGCCCGCATGATGGTGCCTACTCCGCTGTGAGTGATCACGACGTCGCTGTCGCGGATCGCCGACTCGAACGCAGAGTCCGGCATCGATGCCACCACCGATCCGGGCAGATTCGTCCGATCGGAACACCCCACTTGCCAGATGGTTTCCTCGGTCGCGAGCCCGGTGGCGAGCACGGCGTCGATCATGGAATCGAAGCGGTACGGTGCAATCGTTCCCAGGGTCACGAAGAGTCGCAGCGGGCGATCTGGAGGCGTCGACTCCGATGCACGATAAGAGCCGAGCACGTTGCCTTCGAACTTCCAGCGGTTGGTCGCCCAACTCTCGTGTTGGGTTCGCAATGTCGTCATTCTCGACGCGGCAAGAATATTGCCGGTCAGAGACGGTCCGTCCGTGCGCGAGACACTTTCGATGTATCTTGCGGGGATTCGCGCCGATCGCGCGGCCGGCAGCGCTGCCAATGCCAGTGCAGCCCCGGTACTGACCGCCTCGTCGAAGGTTTCACCACTGCCTCGAAGGGCCTTCCGGATCTGCTTGAACGCTCCGAAAACACCCTTGTAGTCTCGTGGCGCTATATATGGGACGAAGAGGGTGCGGCGACCTGCCAGAAGTGACCGACTCTGCTCTGTATCGAACGTGATCCACAGCGAATCGTTCGAGGCGTTGAGTTGCGGAGCCAATCGCGCGAGCTGCGAGAGGTGTCCACCGGTGGATGCAGCAAGCACGAGTTTACGACGCGCTGGTGCCAAACTCTCTCGTTCGCCGAGATTCTGTGTCCCTTTGTGCTGCATGGTGTTAACTCCGGTCTTCGTTCTAGTACGCGCCGTCGCTACCGACGACAGCCTTCAGCGTCTTGGCGACGATCAGGACGTCGCCCATCATGGACCAGTTGTCGACGTAAGAAAGATCAAGTCGCACAGTCTCTTCCCACGAGAGGTCGGATCGTCCACTGACCTGCCACAGCCCGGTGATTCCGGGCTTGACCAACAGGCGCCGCTTCACGGTGCCGTCGTAGGCTTCTACTTCGCGTCGCAGCGGCGGCCTCGGTCCGACCACGCTCATCTCGCGCCGCAGGACATTGACGAACTGTGGAAGCTCGTCGATGGAATACCGGCGAATAATCTTCCCCACCTTGGTCACTCGGGGGTCTTCACGCATCTTGAACAGAACGCCGGCGCCTTCGTTGTTTTTCATCAGCGCGTCGACGCGCTTATCCGCATCCTGAACCATCGACCGGAACTTGAGCATGGAGAACGGCTGTCCGTCGAGGCCCATACGTTCCGACTTGTAGAAGATCGGACCGCTACTGGTCACCTTGACTGCGATAGCCGTAGCAAGGAGCACCGGGCTGATGGCAAGCAGTATGAGCGATGCGAAAAGAAAGTCGAACGACGTCTTCGCAATCCGCTGTGCGCCATGATAGCGGGGGCGCTCGACGTGAATGAGTGGCAGACCTGCTACGGGCCGCATCGACAGGCGCGGGCCAGCCACATCCAGGATACTCGGTGCAACAACAAGATCCACATCTTTGGTCTCGAGATCCCAGGCAAGTTTCCGCATACCGTCACACCCGAGTCGTTCCGTCGCGGTCACCGCAACAGTGTCGGCCCGGACCAGATCGAGGGCACCGATGACGTCGTGCTCATCGCCGAGGATCGGTATCTCCCGGCCACCGACGGTAATGACCTTATCTTTGGCTCCGATATGCCCGGGGACACAAACTCCGACAACACGAAAACCGTCGGCAGTTCCGCGTTCGAAGTTTTCCGCCAGATTCAATACCGCGCTCCGACTTCCGACCACAAGCACCGACGTCTGAAACTCTCCGCGAGCGCGCTTGCGCGCAATCAGCTTTCGACTGACCAGGCGACTGATCATCAGTGCAGACAGGCCGAGAGGGAAAGCGAAGGCCAGGTAGAGGCGTGCGATGTCAAGCTGGAACAGGAGGCTCACAATTGCAATCAGCCCGAAAAGTCTCACTGTCGCAATGAATATCCGGCGATACTCCTCGGGTCCACTTCCAATTACCCGAATCGAACGGGTCCGGAAGATGCCGAGAGAAGCCAGCCACATACCGGCCAGAGTCATGGACACACCGGTGTAGTTGAGGTGGCCAAGCGCTCCTGAGGTCATCGCAGTTACGTCACCACCGAATCGGAACCATTGCGCGAGGAACACTGCAGCAAGAACTATCACCACGTCACCACACACCAACCGGCGGCGATAAACGGCCTCCCACTGATTTCGAGGCGCCGAGTCATGAGTCGGATCTGGTACCGCTCGAGGTCGCCTGTGCTCAGAGTTGTGCAGCGTGGATACGTCGAGCGCCGTCACGGATCAGTCCCTTCTTCATCATGGCCCCAGGGTTGGGGCGACTCGTAGCGAACTGTTCCCGGCACGCGATCAATACGGATGGGAGCAAACTGTTCGCATCCCGTATTCGCCAAGGGAATTCAGATCGATCGAGTCGCACATGCAAGTCGAATGGACTTCATTTCAACACTGTCACGGCGAAGGATCAAACGTAACGATCACGCAGTTCAGACCCACTGAGGGTTCTTGTTGCACAAAGTTGAACCCAGTCACACTTCGCCGGACTTGTCCAGTTTTCGCAGACCCACTGAATATTCAACTATCTCGATCCAACGGATGGTGTCTAGCAATTTATTCGTTAATCAGGCCCGCAACCTCGGATCGACGGGACGTTACCGGCAAGTACGCGATAACTCGGCCGGACCGACGTCACCGAATCCGCAGTACAAGTGGCAGATCGGCAACGTAACTGCGCCACAGCCTTTTTCGTGGGACGACGGCCACGAGGAACGGGGACCTACGTCCCACGCAGGGAATTTGGTCCCGGAACCCGCAACTTGAAGGCGAATCGCGCTCAGGCACTTCATAATCCGGCGCACGCCAGCAAATCAATCTGGTCAGCCGTCCAGGTGATCACCGAAATTGCGGTCAAAAAAAGTTTGCGGTAATCCCACCATGTGGAACACGACGGGTTTCGTCGCGCGAGTGCGCACGGATCGATCTTCCGGTCCGCATCTCGCCGCAGGCAGCGGGCCACAATGTCGGTTACACAACCTTCCCGCGCTTTTACGCTCCTAATATCGGAAACGCCGGCAATGCCACCCTAAGTAGGGGCCCCTCGTCAGTTTCCGGCATTGGCGTCGTTCATCCCCGGCACGACTGTGGCGCCCCACGGGCAGACAGCGGCGCCCCACGGGCAACGGTGCCGTACGGACAACGACTGCACACGAATCTGATCGGATGCATAAGCGCGCCCGGATAGCGGGCGCTGATGAGAATCGCGCAACCCAGGACTCGTAGCCATTGTTTCGCAATCCCCCGTATCGGGAATAGACATCCCATGGACTCGGCAACTGATGACCTGCAGTGACTAACCCTTGGGTGAAATGCTCCGATAAGTCGCAGTCGCTTTGTAACTGCAGCGATGCGCGAAACGTACAAAAAGATTGCCGCAATGTGACGGAAGCGACAATATTTCGGACAACACCGACATGTCAAACTGGCATACACGGGCATACTCAGGCAATATGGCCGTTATGAGTGGTTTCTCCGAATGGGTCAAGAGTCAACTGGAACTTCGCCCGTACGGGGATATCCAGGATGCTGCACGTGCGCTGAAGATCCGACCGTCCGAATTGAGTCGATGGCTTGCATCCAAACGTCCGCCGACTCAAGACACCATGCGCACTGCCAGCCGCATCTTCGATGTCCCGATCCTGGAGATCCTCATCGCCGCCGAGTACTTGACGGCGGAAGAGGCTGGAGTGGACCCGCGCACCGACCCCACCTCGACACCCCACGCACAAGATTTCAGCAGTCAAAAGCTGACGAACGAACTGTCTCGACGGAAGGATTTACAACCGGGCGGCACGTTCCCCGTCGTCAGCACCGGTATCGCCGCCGACTGACACGAACCTTCAGGTCACAACCCGCCGACGGATCCGACAAATAGTTGCGCATGCGGGCCGTCTGCCGCGACGCTCAGATCACTCTCGCCGGCCGGAACCCAGATTGCCTCACCGCTGCCGATTCTGCGTGTCTTCGGCCCACTCCGGATTGTCGCTCGCCCCGACGTGCACAGCACTATCGAGGGTCCGGGGCTTTTCAACTCACGCTCGGCACTGTCGCCGAACTCCCACCGCGTGAGCGTGAATTCACGAGCGGGAGTGGGATAAGTGAATTCCGTCGCGGCGGGATGCGGCCGAAGAACATCGGCCGAGATCGGATTGAAATCGAGAATTTTCGACAGCTCGGCGACATCGACGTGTTTGGTGGTCAACCCGCCGCGGAGCACGTTGTCGGAATTGGCCATGATCTCGACAGCAGTGCCGCTCAGATATGCGTGCAGGTTGCCGGCTGGGAGATACAGACCTTCTCCGGGAGCGAGGGTAACTCGATTGAGCAGCAAGGATATCAAGACCCCACCGTCGCCGCGATAGTTTCGCGCAAGCTCCGACGCAGTCGACAGCTCGGTGCGATACCGATCCACGACGCTCCCCCCGGAAGCTAGCAGAGCAGTGATTCGCTCCAGGACCACGTCGCTCGCGCGCACATGATGTTCACTCGACATGCCCATCCAACGGGCAACCACCTGTTCCAACTGTTTCGGCGTCGGCGAGGATGCGAGAGCCGCAGCATCTTCCGCCAGATCCGGAACGTCGATCGCGGTCAGGAAATCCACAGTATCCGGTATATTGCGAAACCCTGCCAGAACCTCGAATTGCTCCAGGGCAACAACTAATTCCGGCTTGTGGCGATCATCTCGATAGTTGCGATGCGCTGCATCCAGCGGAATTCCAGCACGGTTCTCAGCGTCGAATCCGGCACGTGCCTGCTCTTCCGTGGGATGCGCTTGAAGTGAAAGGGGTTTCTGCGCTGCAAGAACTTTAAGTAGAAACGGAAGCTTCCCACCGAACGCATCACTGCATTCCTCACCCAGACCTGCCGCGGGATCAACTCCGATCCGGCCGAACAGCGTAGCAGGATCGGAACTCTCCAGCAGCGGCGACGGCGCTGATTCATGTGCACCGAACCACATTTCGGCTTCGGTGTTCACTGACGGAACCATCCGACCGGTGAGCTCGGCCAGCGCCGTACGTGAACCCCAATCGTACGATTTGATGACCCCGGCGATCAGTTCCACAGCAGCGCCCGATCAGTAGGTAAGTTGCGGATCAGGTTGACGCAGACGCTCTTCCAACCACACCCGCAAGGCCGGGCCGTATTCGTCGCGACCAAGCGCATGATCCAACGACGCCCGAATGAAGCCGCCGGGATTCCCGAGATCGTGTCGTGTGCCGTGGTGAACGACCACGTGAACCGGGTGCCCTTCGGCAATCATGAGGGCGATGGCGTCCGTCAACTGCAACTCCCCACCCTTGCCCGGTTCGATCCGGCGCAGTGCATCGAAGATCTCACGATCGAGGAGATAGCGACCGACGGCCGCCAATGTGGAAGGAGCGGAAGATGTTTCCGGCTTCTCGACCATACCGACAACCTTCAACACGTCCCGGTCACTGCTGCCGTGGGCGGGTACCACGTCGAAAATTCCGTAGGCGCTGACCTCGTCAGGTGCAACGTCGAAGGCGCACAGGACCGATCCACCGTATTCGGCCCTGACCTTCGCCATCCGGTCCAAGACGCCACTGGGATGAACTAGATCATCCGGCAGCAAGACTGCAAAGGCATCCTCGTCGTCACCGAGAACAGTTTCGGCGAGCCCCACCGCATGCCCAAGTCCCAAGGGCGACTCCTGCACCACTGATTCCACCGAAATTAACGCCGGTGCCTTGCGGACCTTCTCGAGCAGATGCAGCTTGCCCGACTCCTGCAGCTTCCCTTCGAGGACAAGATCTTCGAGAAAATGCCCGGTCACCCCAGCTTTACCCGGCGCCGTGACGATCACCAGACGGCTCGCACCCGCACGCGCGGCTTCACCGGCTACCAGCTCGATGCCGGGTGTATCCACCACGGGCAGTAGCTCTTTGGGAACGGTCTTGGTTGCGGGAAGAAAACGCGTGCCGAGCCCTGCGGCCGGTACGACGGCAGTCTTGACCGAGCACCTGTAAGTCGAAGTCATCAATCACCTTTCAGGGCAGCACTACGCACAGTCCTACTGCGTACCGCGACCGAAACAGCGTGTGGATTCCCGCCATTCGCACGTTGTGTGCGAGCCGGCCGCAAAATGTTGCCGCCTGGAGAAGCACTAGACCGCGAACCTACCGCACACACACCGATCCTCGCGAGAGCAGCAACCACACTCGCGCACTACGTCCACTCCACACACAGACGTAGGTCCCGGGCCCTTCTACTCACCGAAACCCTGGGTCCTCGACCATTTTCCGGGCGTACTGCGTCAGTGACATTCCCTGTGCCTTCGCGGCCGCGGCCATCGTGCCCATCGCGGAACCGATATCAATATCGTCGAGTTCGGCGATCATTCCCGCTGCCAGTTCGATCGTCGATCGAGACAACAGAATTTGTTGCGCAGCCACCGTCGCCGCCTCGGTCCGGTTGTCTATCCCCCGTAAGGAGAGCGCAATCGCCGCCAAATCAGCCATCGATTGTCCGTACGAGTTGCTTCTCTCCCGAGAAGTCCACGGGTCGACGGTGAATACTGCCAACGACCCCAGCGTCGCCTGCGCCAGTCTCAATGGAAATACACGGCATCCCCCGAGTCCGTGGAGCGTGGCGCTCTCCGCGAACGCTGCCCATCGCGGACTCGCGATATCGAAATCGTCGATCATCACAACCGATCCGTTGAGCGCGCTCAGTGCAACCGGAACACGATGAACCAGGTCGCGGGGCGGTTCGAAACTCGAATCGGTGGACTCGCACACGAGCTCGATTCCAGGCGCATCAACCGATTTCAGTACGAGCACACACCACGTTGCACCGAAGGCACGACGGGTTCGCTCGGTGATGATCGAAAGAAGATTCTGGGAGTCGAAATCGGTAGTCAGCAGATGAGTGATCTCGGCTATCGCTACCTGTGCCAAGGGCGTGTTCATCGGCATACTTCCTCCCTCGTCGCTGTTCGCCATACTTGCACTTCGCTGGGTCGATTCGTCACTCGCCCTCACCTCCGCGGTCGGAAAAGCGGATACGCCGATGAACAACGTCGGCGGCCACCTCCCAAATCGGCTGGCCGGTTGAAAATGCAGTTGCTCGCAACCTCGACAATGCTTCGGCCACAGAAACTTTCAGCTGGACCGCGATCATTCCCACCGCCTGATTGACTTCCGGACGGTGAAAAGCGTTGGTCACTCCCCCACTCTCCGGATGATCATCGAGCAACAACTCGTCCAACAGCGCTGCCGCAATGGCCTCCGAGGACACCACCGCCACCGTCATCTGACTGTCAGTCAGCGTGCCGGGAACTCGCCGGTACAGTTCCAGCACTCCGAAGACTCTTCGCCCACCACGCAGAGGAAACGCATACACCCCGCCGACGCCGGCGCGTTCAGCTTCGTTGGAGAATCCGGGCCACGCAGCAACAGACGGGGCATCCGAAGTGTCGTTGCACAGAACCGGTCGACCGGAAGTAAAGGCGTCGACGCACGGCCCATCGCCACTAGTGAACTGAAGTTCGTCGAGATGTTGGGCAAGTGCATCGGTCGCGTACATCAATTCCCGCGCTGAAGAACTACTCAGCACCGTGACTGCTGCTCCGTCGACAGAAGTAAGCGAAACACACTTCTTGCACAGATCCGCGGTCACCGGGAGTTCGACGGCCGCTCGTGCACTTCGGCTGAAAGTCGAGTTCGAGGCGTCATCCCCGTACGATTCCGGACTACCTTGCCCATTGCCGCGAGAATGCGTGTCCACGGGTTCACCTCCTCGCGCATCCGACGTCGAAATTTCAGTTCACCATGACCACATTGCGTGCACTATCAAGGTGACTTCGTCACGAGGCCCGCGACGACGCCGAACAAGCGTACTGTCGAGGTTACCGAATATCGGGACATCTCCGGCGCGCGACCGGGTTGGACGTGTCGATGCCACAGAACAATTGGGTGGCGGTCATCTGGCGCGCAGATCGTGAACCGATACCAATGGTCATCTCCCGTGAGCCTCGCTCGTCTCCAGACAGGTCCGATTCATTTCGACGTGCTCACTTCTTGGACCCGATCGGCATGGACCGGCTCCAGAACCACCTGAATATCTCCGCGGACACCCCGGATCGTGTGATCGAGCTGATGACTCGATGCACCGAAGCCGCCGTCGACCTTCTTTCCGGCGTTCACCACGCCGGTGTGACGGCAACCCTGGACACGACACCTTTTACCGTCGCGCCGACAGATCCCTTGGTCGAGGCCTTCGACCGCGCCCAATACTCCTTCGACGAAGGACCCTGCCTGACCGCATCAAGATCAGGCAACTCCGTGCGTATGTCCGTCGACGACCTCGAAGAACGTTGGCCCGTGCTGGGAATGACCGCCCGGGCCGCACAGCTCACCGATTTTATGGCAGTACCGCTCTTTGCCGAACGCTCACCGGTGGGTTCACTCAACCTCTACTCGCAGGACAGTATCGACCACTCCACTCGCGACCGTGACCTGGTGAACGTACTAGCCGACTATCTGGGACAGGCACTCGAAGTTGCGTCGCAGGATCAGCGGCGGGATCAGGCCGCTGCCACTTTGCGCCATGCCGTCCAGGCGCGGGTCGACATCGAGCGTGCAGTCGGCGTTTTGATGTACCGCCACGATTGTGATGCGGCAACCGCATTTCGCGAACTCGAAGCACTTTCCGATCTAAAATCGGACAATATACTTGAGGTAGCCCGCAAGATCCTCGGAGCGACCGAGGATGACCCCGTCTGAGAGAACACACGTGCGAGGTAGCCATGACCGAACGAACTGAAGTCGAACTTCTCGATACCGACTACGGCAACGTGCTCCGCGGCAACAAGGTCAACAAGGTCAACAAGGTCAACAGCACGGTAGTCGACCAACTCGATGCACTGGCACGTGCGTTGTCCGATATCGCAGCGGAACTAGGCAGCAATGTCATGACCGATGAACTTCTGCATCGCGTCTGTGCCCTCATCGTCGATACGATCCCCGGCGCCGACATGGCCGGCGTAACTCGCCTCTCCGAAACTGGTTCTCCTCGTACTGCGGCAAGCACCGACAGCGCCGTGATCGAGGTCGATTTCGATCAGTACGCCTCCCGCGAAGGGCCAGGTCTCGAGGCCGCCCGAACACGGTCCGTCGTGAGTGCCACCGTCCTCGAATCCGAATCGCGCTGGCCAACTTTCACTGCACATCTCAGCGATGTCGGAGTACAGAGTTTCCTTTCTGCACCGTTATGGGTCGACGAGCGACATGCGGGCGCCCTCAATATCTACGGTCGCCGCCCCCACGGATTCAGTGAACTAGACGCATTGATCGTGCGTGTCTACACAACGTCGATCGAAGGCTTGCTTCGTGTCGCGCGCGAAGTCGAGTTCGCCCGGAACGAGATCGCCGGCCTCAACACCGCTATGAAATCCCGGGCGACGATCGAGCAGGCCAAAGGGATACTGATGGCAATACGCGGATTCGATTCCGAATCGGCGTTTCGGGTCCTTGTGGAGGAGTCTCAACGATCGCAACAGAAGTTGAGTGTGATCGCCGAGCAGATCCTGAAGCGCACTGAAACGGCACGCTAAATTAAGACAAAACAAGTATTTGTCATTAAACGGACTGATAGTCCGTCTTTCGCCATTTTTCATAACCATCGGTTTACCCCGAGTCTCGACGGGGTACTGCTGAGCCGTAGGGGTCGGCCGACACTGGCCCGACACCCTGCGGACACCTAACCGCCAGCCGACTCATCAAGAGGTTGGACCCCGAAAAACTCGACTCAGGAGACCAATGCCCGTGACCATCTTCCCGACCGAAGTGGACGCAGGATCTTCAATCCCCACAATCGCAACTGTTCGCGTACGCGCAGCAGCGGAACAATTGAGCACCCTGCGCGGATTTACCGGCACTATCGCCCTCAACCACGGTTTCGACGTCGATGCCGTCGCCGATCTCGAACTCGCCATCGACGAAACCGCCGGCATGTTGATGCCCCTGGCAACGCCGGGCACCGATATTGTCTGCACTTTCGAAGCCCCTGTCGACGCACTCCGGATAGTCATGTCCGTGACTGCCAGTTCCAGCGTGGCTTCTTCTCAACACTCATTCGGATGGTTTGTACTCGAGGCGCTCACTGACAGCGCGGTACTCGAACAATCTCCCCTCGACAAGAGTCGATCAGGTGACGCAAGTAACAGCTCGACGGTGACAGTGACACTGCTGAAGAACCTTCTTCAACGAGGCGAATAACACAGACGTCCGCCACTTTCTACTTGATCGAAGGCCTTCGATAACTCGTCGGGAGCAAAAAATCTTTACCGACACCTTGCCAGCACTACACACCAAAAAGCATCGTTGTTGCAGGTCAGATGCAATATTTCGGGGGTGGGACTCCACCACCAAAGTCCCGAATGTCCATACTCGTTGGGGTTTAGTGCAAGTTATCGAAGACAGAGAAAGAAGAGCATGGCAGGATCAAGGGTGAGACCGAACTCTCGATGGGAGGGCTCGGCTCGATGGATCCAGGAGAATTTGGTTATGGCTCAGGGCAGTGTCAAGTGGTTCAACGGTGAAAAGGGCTTCGGATTCATCGAGCAGGAAGGTGGCGGACCGGATGTGTTCGTTCACTACTCGGAGATCCAGGGCAGCGGCTACAAGTCCCTCGACGAGGGCCAGAAGGTCGAGTTCGAAATCGGACAGGGCCAGAAGGGCCCCCAGGCTCAGAACGTTCGCGCCATCTGAGTTCGATCCCCGTCTGACTTCAGACTGAAAAGGCTGGACGCTCGCACCAAGTGCAAGCATCCAGCCTTTTCTCATGTCTCATGTCTCGAGGGTTCTTTTATCTACGGCTCTGGCTCAGCGGCTCTTCGGGGTCGAGTGCGAGGTCGCTACCGGACTGCAGTTCACCGACTTCGGTTTTGAGGATCCGCATCGACCTGCCCAATCCCCGGGCTGCGTCGGGCAACTTCTTGGAGCCGAACAACACCAGCAGCACAACTGCGACGATTGCCCAGTGGGCTGGGCTGAGCGCACCCATCAGGCGGGTTCCTTACCTTCGGGGTACACAGCGTCGACCTCGACCTCGACGAGCCACCCCGCTACCGGTAGTCCGGCAACTTCGAGCGCGAAGCGAGTGGGGCGCGCACTGTTACGTTCGATCGGTGCAATCGGTGCCGCCGTCCCCATCGGAACCAACTCCGTATCCCCGGTATCGAGGTTCGTGTTGGCGAAGAACTGCCGGTAGGCGCGATTCCAGCCGGCGTAGTCCGCCTTGTCCGAACCCGGCGCATTGTCGAGGAATACTCGCATTGTTACGACGTCTTCAAGAGTCAGACCTTGGGCTTCGAGATTGTCGCGAATCTTCTTGAGTACGTTGATGCCTTGCGCCTCGGTGGTGCTCACTCCAGCCGGCAGAACTCCGCCGGAGAACTGCGAGTCGATGTAGGACTCAGGAGTGCCTTCGGGTGCAGTCTTGTTTCCGGCCGACGGTCCGATACCACTGGTCTTGTAGATCGCGGTGTCACCACCGATGGCCACGCCCTGCGCGATCACCGGATTGGCTTGTCCGGCTTCGAGTACCGACTTCGAGATGAAGGAACTTTTGGCGGTGTCTGCTTCAGCTGTTTCCGTCGTGCAGGCAGTGGCCGTGCCGAGCACGACTGAGGCAGCGAATGCGGCAGCGACAATTTTGGTGGTGCGAGATTTCATGGTGTCTCCTCGAGAAGTGGTGGAGGGTAGGCCGGTCCGCGCTATGCGCCTTGCGCGGTCCGCGCTATGCGCCTTGCGCAACCCGCTGATGGAGGTGGGTGACGACGTCCTGTGCGGACGTGAAAGCTCCGTGCTGCCAAGCGATTGCGTTCGAGAGGTGATCGCCGGCGAAGTAGATTCGATCGACTGGCTCGAGCAATTTCGTGTATTCGGGAGTTGCCATGCCGCCATGGGAATCTCCGGCACCGGCCCAGGATGCCCAGGCCGACTCCGAGTACTTGGTACGACGCCAGCTGCCCGAGAAGGAAGAAGAAATATCGCGGGTGTACTTCTCGCCGTGGATCTCGGAGCCTTCGGCAATGGCCTTGGCGAGGCGCTGCTTGTGAGTGAGGGATTCAAAGGCTTGTTGACGTCTACCCGAACTGTAGTAGGCGACAACGATTCCCCGGTCAGAGTTGTAGTGGTCGTAGGGGAACATGATCTGAGAAATGTCGCGGTCGGTGTTGGACGCACCGCCGTAGATACGGTCCTCCGTCTCCCACCAACGACGCGAGTATTCGATGCCGAGCTTGCCCGACGAACTCGGCTTGGCTGCATCCAACGCCAATAGAATTTCGGTGGGCAGATTGTTGTCCAGCCGCTTGATCAGGTGCGGCGGAATGGTGCAGATTGCGTACTCGGCCGTGATCGATTTGGCCTTGCCGTCTACGACGTAGTTGACGGTAACTCCCTCGGGCACGTTCTTCATTCCGCTGACCTCGGCACCGAATTCGATGTTCTCCATACCGATTGCATCTTGAAACTTGTAGTAGATCCGGTCCATACCCCCGACGGGGGTCATCATTGTCATGGCCTGGTCGTAACCGAACTCGAAGGAGAACGCGCGTCCGATACCGCCCTGGATGACGTCGCTCATGCCAAAAGGTTCGATCTCGGTACCGAAGTTCAGACCTGCTCCCGGCTCCACCGAATGTCCACGACGCGAGGACCCAACGTAACGTCCGTCGCTGGACAGATCACCGAAGTCTTTGAGGAACGATGACAGAGCTTCCTTGTCCTCCTTGGTCAGTTCCTCGTCGAGGGCTCCCTTGTTGGTGGCCTTCTGTAACAGTTCCGACATGTAGCCGTACGTGTCGGCTTTAGCGGCACGGTAGGTGATCGACTGGTTGGCGAGCGGCTTGGTGCCGGTGTAGTTGACCATCGTGTTGGCGTTCTGGTTGCCGAACATCTGCAGTTCGACACCCAATTCACGGCAGTAGTCGATGGTGTTGTGGTTCTGCGGGATGCGGGTAGCACCGAGGTTGTAGAAATGCCCCTCAGAAAACGTGCAGGTCTGGGTCTCGCCGTTGAGATCCGTCTCCGTCGTTCCATTGCGAATCGAATAGACTCGACCACCCGGACGCTGACGCGCCTCGAGGACAGTGACCTTGTATCCGGCCTTCTGCAATTCATATGCCGAACACAGTCCCGCCGGACCACCGCCGAGGATCACGACAGAGTGACCGCCCTTGACCTGTCCGATCAGATCACCGGCCGCTGGTGCCTGAAAACGCCGCGGAGTTGCCGACGCGACCGGCGCCAAACCAATGGAGGACATTGCCCCGAATGCCAGGCCTGCGCCGCCGGTGATTCCCAGACTGCGCATGAAAGATCTACGTGTGTACGACAATTCAAGCTCCCAAGTGTGCGCCCGGCGACCCGGGTGGTTGGTTCGAAACCCAGCATGGTCGAACGATGGGTCGAGAAGTTGTCGCGCAGGAAACAGTCCGTGAGAGTCGAGTGAGAATACTTCTGCTTTCGTTGCCACTCCGTCTCAGGCGAGTGCGATCAGCGGAAGCATGTTCGAAATATCGCCGTTACAGAGCCCGACTAGCGTGACGCGACATGTCCGCTCTCACCGAAGCCATCGCGAAGTCCTTCGCGGCGCGCGCCAAGCAGCCACCGGCTCGCTCGCCGCTGCGCGCCCTTGGGCGTCGGCAACTCTCGGGTGCCGAAGTACTGGCGCAATCGGTGGCAACGACGGCGCCCGCGGTCTCGATGGTCGTCCTACCCGTCACCATGCTGACACATGGACACCTGCTCGGCGGAATGATCACGATCATCGTCGCAACAGTTCTGGTGACTCTGATCGCGTTCTGCGTATCTCAATTCACCAAGCGGATGGCAGCGTCGGGCGGACTTCACAGTTTCGTATTCCGAGGACTCGGTACCCGAGCCGCCCTCACAACTGGCGTAGCCATGCTGGTCAAGTACCTCGGCAGCGCGGTTATGACCTTGTATCACGGTGGACAAGCAGCCATTGCGCTACTCGGGTTTGGCGGCGTACACCTGCACAACACATTTCAGGTGACCGCTCTGTATGCAGGCATCTCCGCGCTGATACTAGGCGCCCTGGTCCGCAGCGTCAGATTTGCGGCCTGGGCAATCCTGATCGTCGAGGCCTGTTCACTGCTCTTCATCATCGCGCTCATGCTGATCGGCGGGTCGGGAAGTCAACAAGCACAGATTGTTCCGCCGACATCGAGTCACGGACTGTTGCTCACGGCGTTGGCTGCCGTATTTGCACTCGCCGGCTTCGAGAGCGCCGCATTCTTCGGCCCCGAAGCCCGACGACCTCTGGTGACCGTCACGCGCACAGTACTTCTCACGCCATTGATCTGTGGTGGACTGTTCGTTTTTGCCGGCTGGGCAGCGTGGTCCGGACGCAGCGATACTCTGGTCAACGCCTATCTTCACGGCACCGCAACCGGCATCAGCCCGGCAGTGGTGATCGCGCTCAATATCGGGTTGGGGTGCTCCTGGCTGGCTTCGTCGATGGCATCGTCGAATGCTGCTTCGCGCCTGATCTATTCGTTCGGGATCGAGCGTCTTATCCCCCGCCGATTCGCTTCCGTGCACAGCGTCTTCCGCACTCCGCACGTCGCACTGAGTGCTGTCAGTACCGCAGTCCTGCTGGGTGGCGGCGCATTTGCGGTTCTCGGACGAGGTGAGATTTTCGACGATCTGCGTCTGACGGTGCGCGGCGCAGTCATCCTCGCCTACACACTCACGGCAATCGCGTCCCTCGTATTCCTCACACGCATCACCGAACACACTCCCGGAATTCTTGCCGCTGCGTCGTGCGGCAGCGGCGCCGGCGGCGTGACTCTCGGCTATCTGGTGTATGTCAACATGATCGACCATTCCTACGTCACGCCCATCGCCGTGCTGTCGATCCTGATGTCGGGCACACTCTGGCAGCTCTATCTTGCTCAGCGCAGCCCGAAAAGCCTTCTCCACGTCGGAGCCTTCGACAGACCTGAGACCGAGGACGTACTCCCGGGTGCGGGGGCATTCGCCACCGATGCAGCCGGAAACATAGTGCTGGTTGGCGAACCGGCCGTCGGCGAATCGGTGACGGGTGCCCGCTGATGGTCGGTGGACCTCGTGATCTGGGTGGCCATGAACCGAGAGCCGTCCAGCGTGCGCTGGCACTCCTGGAATCAGTTGCCCGCTTGGGATCCGGCGCACGAGCCAAAGACATTGCCGCACTTGCCGACATTCCACCGGCAACCGCATATCGGCTGCTCAACATCCTCGTCGCCGATGGTTACCTGGTTCGGATCGCGGATCTTTCGGGATTTGCACTCGGCCGACGCACCCGCGAATTAGCTGGAGCAGCAGGCGAACCCACGGCCGTGGACAACTCATTGATCCTCGACGAACTCCGGGAGCAACTCCGCTACGGGATCTACCTCGTGTCGTACACCGACGGAAAGATCAGACTCGTCGACCGCGATCCTGATCATGAACTCAGCGGTGAGCGCACTCTGGTCAGCGTGCTGCATGCGTCTGCCATCGGCAAGCTTTTGCTTGCTTCGCTGACCGAACCGGCAGTTCTTCCGCTTCGGAAAGTTACCGCATACACCATCATTGATGCGGATCACCTCGAATTGGAGCTCTCGCGGATCAGACGCGGGGAGCCGGCTCGTGAAGTGGACGAAATTCGAGTGGGCCGGTCAGCCGTCGCCGTACCGATTCACGATGCGCAACACAGCGTCGTCGGAGCGCTCGCGGCGATCGGACCGACCGGTAGACTATCTACCGAGGACACCGAACTGTCAGGTTTGCTCCGTGAATACGCCGACAAAATGGTATCCCCGGAACTCTCCCGTGCAAGCTGAGCGTCACAGCCCGAATATTCGTTTGAGAAGACCGAGATGTTCGTCGGCCCAGCCGATGAGCCCGAGAGTGTCGTCGAGATTCTGCGGCGGGGTCCGAACCAGTGTGTCCCGTCTGACCAGACGATCGAAATCCACAGTCTCGGAATCGAATTGCACCCCCGCAAGCGACATGATCTTCACCAGTTCCTGTGCCAGGACTCCGTACGCCACCGTGGTCGGGTGCACTCCGTCCAGCGAGAACAGGCCGCCGGACGCTCGACCTCCCCTCCCATCAGCGGACAGAAACCGTGAATCCGGTACCGGCGCAAGATCAGTGATCGCCTTGGGCATTGGATAGGGCGTCCACCACGACGGCCGCGCGTTGACGTCGGCGATGTACCTTCGCGATGCCACGCGCTCGAGAAGTCCCGCGATATCGAAGAGGTGCCAGTCTTTGCCCACTCGTCGCGCACTCGCCACGGCCTGCTCGATCCCCTTGTTGTACAGGTCGATCGCCGTGTCGACTGCCCAGGCCTGCGCTCCGGTGATGTGCTGATCGCGTCGGGGATCAAAGTCTTCGTCACGCACCCAAGGCCGGGCGTAGAACGGGAAGTACCGCGAACCGGTTTCAACCTTGCCGCCCAGACCGCGCGCAATCGGGGCAATCGTGACGTGCGGAACCGTACAAAGGATCACGTGCTGTGCACTGATTCTCCGAATCGCAGTGAGTACGTCGGCGTACTCCGAAGCGAAATGACTCGGCTGCCACACCGTGTAGTCACGCTTGGCGTCTTGGTCACGAAAGTTATTGCCGCTCCACTGCACCCGAAGCTCTGTCACCGTCCGAAGCGCATTGTTCGCGCCGAGAAAGACAATCAGAGTTTCGATCCCCTCCTTGCCCAGTTCTGCTGCCGCGTCGAATGCCGTCATATGTTTCTCGGCATCCGTACCTCGCGGGAGTACCCGCAGTGCGGCGCGCTCGCCGTTGTTCTCGACGATCTGACTGAGCACATCGTCGTGAGGTTGATGCATCGCCGCTTCGCAGGATGCTGCGGTTTTTGTCAGCGCATCCCGCAAATCCCAACCGTACACCGAGAGATTGTGATTGATCGCGGAGAATGTGGGAGCGAAACTGCCCGGGCCACGCTCCCAATGGTCCTCGACCTGATCCATGAATCCGCGTGCCGCGAACAGCGCCAGCGGAATCTCCCACAAGTCGGTCGTTGTACCGAAACGCTCTTCCAACGTTCGTAGCAGCAGTTCGATGTTGAGCGGAAGCCCACCCGGACCGCCGTATCGAGGGAATCGAAATTGGTCGAACCAGCCCAGTTGATACGCGATGATCGCCGGATACGACAGATCGGTGTTGAACACCGCCCCGCTCTGAAATCCCTGGCTCAGGGAGTCCCCGATTGCCACCAACCGATGGCGGGCGGAGCCGACAGACGGGGCGACGGAGATTCCGAGTGTGGAATCGAATTGTGGCACACGCGGCCCGGCAGCTGCTGCGGCCACGACGTCGGCCGGAGTATCAGAAGGCAGTTCCATGCACGTTCACCTCCAACGAGGTCCCGCAATGTCAGCCGATCAGCGGTGGATTACGACGATCATTTTGCGGACGTTCGGATGATGCATCCGATTCGAACGATGCGACAGTCCGATCCGCCCACGCTTGATTGCGGCTTTCGAATTCGGCACGGTCACGCTTCGCAATGGCTCGACCGAAAAGAATGGCGATCGGAATGGCACACACCACCCACACGAGCAGTACGCCGCCCACAATCCACCACATAACACGCCATTATGCCCGAATAGTGGAGAAGATCCCGCCAGCTATCCCCTGAGTCCACAACGTGACATCTGAGATGCCACTCATCAGTCGACCGAATTGTTGGATTCTCTGCGGCTACGGACCCGAATCCATCCTCTGACTGCAATGCCGAATGCCACAAAACCCAACAAATCAGACACTGTTAGTCCGTGCTGCAGGTTGAGCGACCACAACACCTGCCCCTCGAGTGGTCCGTTGAACAGCAGCCACGCCACTGCTGCAACTCCAGTGGCCACAGCACTGCCCGTCGAAGGCTTGAGCAGACACACAGCACTGGTGACAAACAGCAAGTTCATGAAGACCAGGCCGTAGAACAAGCTGATCGTCACCGCACGCCGTCCATCAGCCGCGGTTGAAGTTCAGGTATGCCTTCGACGGTGTAGGTCCACGCTGGCCCTGGTACTTGGAACCCGCCTCGGAACTTCCGTACGGGAACTCGGCGGCGCTCGACAGCCGCAGCAGGCACAGCTGACCGATCTTCATTCCCGGCCACAAGATGATCGGGAGATTCGCGACGTTCGACAGCTCCAGCGTGATGTGGCCGCTGAAGCCCGGATCGATGAAACCTGCGGTGGAGTGCGTCAGCAGGCCCAGACGCCCCAAGCTGGACTTACCTTCGAGGCGTCCCGCCAAATCGTCGGGCAGCGAGCACACCTCGAGCGTCGAACCGAGGACAAACTCTCCAGGGTGCAGAACGAACGGCTCGCCCTCCGCCCGCTCGACGAGGCTGGTCAGTTCGTCCTGACGCTGTGCCGGGTCGATGTGCGTGTATCGCGTGTTGTTGAAGACCCGAAACAGACCGTCTAGTCGCACGTCGACACTGGACGGCTGAACCATCGTGTCGTCGAAGGGGTCGATGCCCAGGCGTCCAACGGAAATTTCGGCACGGAGGTCACGATCGGAGAGCAGCACACGTAGAGGTTACCGGTTCAGGCCCTCCGAGCCGACCAATCGTCACAGCCGTAGGGGTCAGGGCCATCACACCGTGACGTGCCGCACCGCCCTGGTCTGGTAGGCCGAGAGGTCGAAGCGTGCGAGCTTACGACGCAAGTTGCTCATCGACCCCGGCCACGGCAGCGCCACCCGGCCGTTGTCTGCGAGGTAGTAACTCGCGCATCGTCCCAGCGCGAAGGTCGATGATTTCATCGTCTTGTCCACGGCCTCGACAAAAGCCTGCTGCTCTTCCTCCCGAACCTCAATGCTGGTCAGTCCGTGCGATCGTAAGGATTCGAGCGCCCCGAGAATGTAGTCGGTTTGCGCCTCCGCCATCACGAAACCCGACAGGGTTCCCGCGTTGGGTCCGAACATGATGTACGCGTTGGGGAATCCCGCCATAGTGGTTCCCATGTAGGCCGTCGGGTTGCCGTCCCACACGTCGGCGAGGCTCCGGCCGTCTTTGCCGTGAATGCGTTCGGCTACCGGATGATTTTGGAGAGTATGAAATCCGGTGCCCAGAACGATGGCATCGGCGACCGCTTCTCGGCCGTCCGCCGTAATGACGGAGTTCTCGGTTATCCGAGCTGCCGGGGACGTCCAGAGGTCGACGTTGTCGCTCGCCAACGCCGGATAGAAGTCGTTGGAGAATCCCAATCGCTTGCAGGCCGGCGCATAGTTGGGAGTGAGATCGGAAATCATCTGCGGGTCGGTAATCGACTTCCGGATGTGCGCCTTCGCCACAGTCGACATCGCACGCGCGAAACGCGGAAACTTCGTCGCGAGAACAAAGAAGATGTCCATCGGAATCCAGATTCCCAATCGCATGGCCTGCATCAAGGCCGGGAACCGGCGCAGCATTCGACGCTCGAATGCTGTTGTCTTCCAATTCGGTTTGGCCATCACCCACGACGGAGTTCGCTGCAGGACCGTCATCTGCTTCACCGCTGGTTGGATGGCCGGTACAAACTGAATTGCCGACGCGCCCGTGCCGATGACTACGACGTTCTTGCCCGTCGGATCGAAGTCTTTCGGCCAGTTCGACGAGTGGAAGACTTCACCTGCGAAATCCTCCAGGCCAGGCAACGACGGGATGATCGGCTCGTGGAGCGGACCTGCGGCAGTGATGAACGAACGAGCTTGGTAGACAACTTGATTCGTGGTAATTTGCCACCGCTGCAGGCTGTCGTGCCACGTCGCGTCGAGCACTTCGGTTCCAAGTTCGAATTTCTGTGCCAACTGGTACTTCTCGCACACACGATTCAGGTAGCTCTCGACTTCACCCTGGGGTGAGAATCCGGCGCTCCAATCAGGATTGAGCTCGAATGAAAATGAATAGACATGCGACGGAATGTCAACGGCGCAACCGGGATACGTGTTGTGATGCCAGGTCCCGCCGACACTGTGCGCTCGTTCGACGATCACGATGTCATCGATCCCTTTTCGCAGGCAACCGATTGCGGCCGAGATGCCGCAGAGTCCCCCGCCCAGAATCAGCACGTCAACGACGCGCTCGCCTTGCCCTTCGCCAGTGGGAGTCGCCTCCGCGATTCTCAGGTCCTGTGTAGGCATATGTTCACCTTCCCGATCGGCCGAAACTAGCCATTGAAGTGACGCACACCACACGTTAGTCAGTAACCATTTACTTGTCTAGAGTCAATGTGGGCACGTCAGAACCCTTGACAAGAGCTTCGAAAGAGATAAGTATGCAAACACTTACTTGAGATCAGGGGTTACGTTCGACCAAACCGTCGATCACGATCGCGGTGATCTGTTCCGCCAGGGTCACCCGATCACGCGAGCGCTGATTGAGCTGATCCGCGACAGCGAGAAACCATGCCGCTCCGAAGATCATCTGAACAACCAGCTCGGCATCAAATTTCTTGTGCGCCCAGGCTTTCAGATTAATTTCGACGACTTCTTGAATCTTGTCCAGCGACGGCATGATTCGAGTTCGAAAATAGTCGGTCGACGCTTCCGACTGACCGAACAGCATCACACCCAGCAGGGGCGCAACCTCCCCCATCACCTCGAGGAGTTCGGCAATGAATGCGGATGTACGACCGCGCATGACCTCGGCAGTCACGTCGAATTCTTCGGGCGGGGCACCAGAGGCTGCCACCAACCGCAGGACCGCAGTCTCGAGGGGCGCTGCCACCGCCGCCTCGAACAACTCTTCCTTGGATGCGAAGTGCCGGTACAGCAACGCCTCGTTGACGCCGGCTTCCACAGCGATATCGCGGGTTCGGGCCCCGGCGAGTCCGGTGCGAGAGAAGACAGTTCGAGCAGAACGAACGATTTGTTCCCGACGGTCGTCGGCGCTCAGACGCTTGCGCGGCGCGGTCACCGTTCACACTCCCATCGCACTGCCACTGTTCTAGTCCGGTTCTGCACCATCCGACCTTACCGCCCGTCTCCCAGAAAGAAATCCGATGAAACTACGAATGCCTCCCGCGATCCTCCGAATGGGACTTCGCACTGCCCGTCCGCTCTTCACCTCGTCTCGCCTACCGATTTCAACCAAACGCACACTCGTCGACCTGCTGTCGCAAGGTGCGCGGCCACCGCGGGGAACCCGAATCCAAGGCACCGATCACATCGGCGGCGTCGAAGTCGAGCGGGTCCTACCGCCCAATTCTTCAGACTCCCACACACTCCTGTACCTGCACGGCGGTGGCTACGCCCTGGGAACTGCCCGCGGCTACACCGGATTTGCGGCCAACCTAGGAGCTGCAGCGGGCATGAATGTCGTCCTGGTCGAGTACAGACGTGCCCCCGAACATCCGTTTCCGCACGCCCTCGATGACGCACTGGCCGTGTACCGGGCACTCGTCTCCAGCGCGGAAGATGCTTCGAAGGTGGTCATCGCCGGGGATTCCGCCGGCGGCGGCCTAACCCTGGCACTCGCGATGGCCTTGCGTGACAACGGAGATCACCTACCCGCGGCCCTCGGATTAATCTGCCCGTGGGCCGACCTGGCTGCCGACGTCGAACACCGTCGGGAAGCCGGAACCGATCCCCTGATCATCCCTTCACTCATCTCCGATTGGGCGCCCGCCTACGTCGGGAGTGCCGACGCGGCCGATCCTTTGATCTCCCCCGTATACGGCGACCTGCGCGGCCTACCGCCCGTCGTACTTCATTCAGCTGGGCAAGATCCGATCTCAGTAGATGCCCATCTGCTCGAAAAATTGTTCCGCGACAACAACTCCGGCGCCATTGTCGAGCACTTTCACAACCCGCGCCGGTGGCACGTCTATCACCTGCAAGTCGGATTTCTCCGTGACGCGGATGATGCCGTCATCCATTTGGGTCAACGACTGGCTGCGTATGCAAAACACCCGCGGCAACAACGCCAGTCAGGCTTGACACACAATGGGCAGGTCGTCTGATAATGTTCGCAACGCAGGGTGTCAAGTGGGATGTGAACGTCCCCGATCCCTGGTTATGCCGGTGTGGTGAAGTGGTATCACGTGACCTTCCCAAGGTCGAGTTGCGGGTTCGATTCCCGTCACCGGCTCCATCGACTGTTCCCCCATCAAGGCCTGTTGAGTTCACCTTTTTGGATGCGCAGGCAGTTTCAGCGGCCCATTTCTCCTCATTCGGTCCGATTGAAATAGCTTCTACGGCGCTCCCACTGCCGGGTCGGGTTGTTCGGGGCGGCGGCAGCGACGAATTCGTTGCTCACGCCGGACGGACCAATCGCGGAGGATGAGAATGTTCCCACGCGGTTGCGCGCACTCTCTACGACAACATGCCCTGACGACGTCACCACCACCCTCGTCGGCTGACCGCAACACCCGAAACGCCCCGCCTACCCTAAGTTAAGGCCTGCCAACGCTCGAGACTTGTACGATCGCCAGACAATGCCGTCGCGGTAGCACCCACAACGCTCGTTGCCGTATTACCTTCGGCAGTAACCCGACCGCTCAAGCTGACCAGAGGAGTCCGAGGGCCATGGCCCGACCGTCAAAGCCGTTGATCAGCCGCGCCGCCGCCGTTGCCGCGGCAATTGAGATCATCGACGACGAGGGCCTAGAGGCATTCAGCCTGCCGCGGCTCGCGCGGGCGCTCGGCGTCAAGGCCCCGTCGCTCTACCACCACTTCGCCGACAAGTCGGAGATCCTGTGCGAGGTCGCGAAAGCCATCGTCTATGAGACCCGCATCCCCCGCGACCGGCCCTCGGACCAATGGCAGGACTGGCTCATCGCCTACAACTTGAACTTTCGAGACGTGATTCTGCGCCACCGGAACGCGGCCCCGGTGCTGTTGCAGTTCCTACCCCGCGACATGGTTACCGATGTCTGGGAGCAGGCTGCCGTCTATCTGGAAGAGTCCGGGGTCCCGATCCAGCTGCATGTCCCAATCCTCGACGGCACGGAAAAGCTGACGATGGGTATCACGCTCACCGAGGCGATGCGGCCGGAGTCCAAGCGCGCAGTGGTCTTCGCCAACGTCAAGGCCACCGCGCACCCGGTCCTCAGCGCGGCAGAGGCAGCGCATACGGCCACACCACGGCAGCGCCACGAGAAGTTGCTGCGCAGTTTTCTCTACGGCGTGACGCACGAGGACCGGGACGAGATAGCTCACTGACTAGACGTCCGCGAGCTCCTTGGTCGCGGCGCCGGTCGTCCGACTGTTGCGGATCTGTGCGTAGGCGATCCCGAGCGCTGCGAGCAGAGCCGGGAGGACAAACGTGAAGAATATCGAACTGGTCGGCCAGCCGAGGTCCACCATCGCGCCCACGATCATCGGGGTCGCAATGCTGCCAACTCGGCCGAGACCTGCGGCGATGCCCATGGCCGAGACTCGGGCCTCCGGACGGAACAGGATGGGCACCATGACGTACAGGCCGGTGAAGGTCGCCATCAGGCAGACACCGAGCAGTGCGGTGGAGACCAGAACCGGGTTGAGTTGGGTCGAGATGATCGACATGAAGCCGAACAGCACCGCACCTCCGAGGGCGAAACCACAGGTCACCCACATTGCGGAGAATCGAATTGCGAGCGCAGCGAAAATCAGCGTTCCGATCACGCCTCCGAGGGAGAACAGCAGCCCGCCGCTGATCCCCTCGTTCTGGGACATGCCCGCGAGCGTCAGGAGCTTGGGCGTCCACGAGTTCCCGAAGAAGTAGACAGAGTTGACCAGGAAGAACACCACGCACGTGATGACGAGCGCCCAGGACTTCAGCGCCGCGTTGCCGGAACCGGCGGCGACCTTGGGAACGACGCCCGCGGTCTCGACGACAGTGGCGGGCTTCAAGTTCATCTTCCGGACCAACTCGTCGAGCTTCTTACGCGCGGCGGCAGTTCCCCGGGACTCGAGGTAATCCGGCGATTCGGGGATGGCCAAGTAGGCAACGAGCGCGATGACACCGGTCATAACCGCACCGAGCCAGAACGCGGACCGCCAGCTGAAGTGGTTCATCAACACGGCCGCGACGGCCCCACCCAGTAGCCCGCCGAGCGGGATGCCGATGGCGAACAGCGCAATTAGTGTCGGACGCTTGCGTGCCGGCGCGTACTCGCCCACGATCACCGGCAAGCTGGGGATGATGCCGCCCATGCCGAGCCCTGTGAGCAGGCGGAGCAGCGCGAGCTGGGTGACGTCCCCGGCTATCGCCGAAAGTGCCATGCCGAGGGTAATGATGAGCAGCGAGGCCACCAACAGCGGCCGGCGACCATAGCGGTCGCCCACCGGGCCTAGCGCGATGGAACCCACCGCCATACCCACCAGGCCGGCGCTGAACAGCAGCCCGGATTCGGTGCCGGTGATACCCCAGTCATCGGTGATCGGCAGCACCGCGAGCGAGATGGAAATGATGTCGTAACCCTCAGCCATCGCGGCAAGTCCGCAGAGGAGGATCACCCGGATCTGGAGTTTGCTGATCGACGAGGAGTCGATCAGTTCGCGTGCTGTGAGCATCGAATTCCTTACGTGAGACTGGGATCGTGAGACTGGGATCGGGGGCCAGGCCTAGTGCGCGAACGCGTCCGGGCTGCCTCATTTGGAACGTGATGAGGGCTGCGGCGGCACGGCCTGTTCAGGCTGCACACCGGCGCGACACAGCAGCAGAAATACGGCCGCCTGTGCCTTGAATCACATCGAAAACCTAACCCATGTCGGTTAATTGGTCAATCGATAAATTGACTGGAACTGCTACTTCAGGGTCGCTTGTGATGTCTCGCACATGATGATTTAATCTAACGTCGTACGGTTTAACGTGAATAGTGACGGTCGGCGATACCCGACGAACTACAGCGCCGCCGGGCGTCAATTGCCTCCCCGGACCGTAAGAACCACGTCCTGGATTTGCCACAGTGGACACGATGGAAAGGACGACCCCTTGGCTTTGTCTGATTTCTTCGATCAGGGTTGGAACATCAATCCGAAGGCCGTCGCCTACCGCCACGGCGATACCACCTGGACCTTCGACGAAGCGGGCGAACTGTCCTGCCGAGTCTCCAATGCACTGCTCCGCGACGGCATCGCGCTCGAGACGAAGATCGCGGTGCTCTCGCCGAACGACCCGGCCGCGTGGCTGTGCGTCATCGGCGCCTGGCGCGCCGGTGGGGCCTGGGTGCCCTTGAACCCCAACAGCCCGGTCAGTGACAGCATCGGCTTCGTCCAGCGCTTCGACTGTGAAGTGCTGTTCTACCACCCGTCCAAGACCGCCGCCGTCGACGAGATCCACGCGGCAGTGGGCGACGCCGTCAGGTATGTCTGTCTGGACGGGGACAGCGCCGGACACCGCCCGTACGCCACCCCGCTGCAGGAATGGCTGGGCGCCGTACCAGCCACCCGCCCCCGCGTGGACATCCCGCAGGACTCCCTTGCGATCATCTCGCCCACCGGCGGCACCACGGGCCTGCCCAAGGGCGTCATGAACACCCACCGGAGCTTCGGCATGTGCATCACCCAGCTGATGATGGCCATGCCGTACCGGGCCGACGAGCCCGTGGTGAACCTGGCCGCGGCCCCCATGACCCACTCTGCGGGCATCCTCACCCTGCCGGCCAGTGCCCGCGGCGGCAGCGTCGTCGTGCTGGCCCGCCCCGACCCGGCCTCCCTGCTCGACGCCATCGACCGGCACCACGTCACCGACGTGTTCCTGCCGCCCACGGTGATCTACCGCCTCATCGAGACCCCCGATCTCGGCGACTACGACTTGAGTTCGCTGCGGTACTTCCTCTACGGCTCGGCGCCCATGTCCGTGGAGAAGTTGCGCCAGGCCATCGGCCTGTTCGGCCCCGTCATGATCGAGTGCTTCGGCCAGACCGAGGCCCCCGGCTCCATCGCGTTCCTGCGCCCCGAGGAGCACTTCGTCGACGGCGAGATCGCCGACGACAAGCGCCTGCTCAGCTGCGGACGCCCGTTCCCGCTGGTCAAAATCGAGATCCGCGACGACGAGGACAACCCGGTGCCCGCAGGCACGCACGGCGAGATCTGTGTGCGCGGCGACCTCGTGATGAGGGGCTACTACAACAACCCCGAGGCCACGGCCGAGGCGGTGCGCGAGGGATGGCTGTACACCGGCGACATCGGTTTCCTCGACGACCGCGGATTCCTGACTCTGACCGACCGCAAGAAGGACATGATCATCTCGGGGGGCTTCAACGTCTTCCCTGCCGAGGTCGAACAGATCATCTGGTCCCACCCCGCCGTCCAGGACTGCGCCGTCATCGGCGTGCCCGACGCGACATGGGGCGAGGCGGTCACCGCCGTCGTCGAGCTCAAGCCCGACGCGGACATCGACATCACCGAGTTGCTCGAGCTCTGCCGGGAAAAGCTCGGCTCGGTGCGCACCCCGAAGCGGGTCGACATCATCGAGCGCCTGCCCCGCAGCGTCAACGGCAAGGTACTGAAGAAGGACCTCCGCGAGCTGTACTGGACCAACGAAGACCGGCGTGTCTAGCCCCGAATCGACTGTCCTTCAACCGAACTAGTAAGAATTGGACACCGTGAGCCACCCCTCCTTTGACAACGCCGCACTGCGCGTGGACGACGACGGCGTCACGCTCCGCGGCGCCCGCTGCTCCCGCTGTGACACCGTGAGCTTCCCCTCCCGCGGGCGTTGCGCGAGCTGCTACGCCCCTGCCAACCTCATCGACCTCGCCGGAACCGGGACCGTCGTATCCCACTCCACCGCGATGTTCGCCATCGCCGGCGCGCAGCCACCCGTCACCATTGCGCAAGTCAGCCTTGAGAACAGCGGCGTCGAGCTGCTCGGAGTCAGCGACGGTCCGGTGCACATCGGCGACCGGGTCGCCGTGATCCCCCGCGTCGTGGGCGCCGACGACAACCTGTTCACCACCTACGGCTTCGGCAAGGAGTCCTCCGATGCGTGAAACCTACATCGCGGGGGTCGGGATGACTCCCATCGTCTCGCGCACCACGACCCCCGCCCCTGTTCAGGGCGGGCAGGCGCTGACGATCGCGCTCACCGATTCGGGTCTCGACTGGGGCGAGGTCGGCGTGCTCGTCGTCGGCGCCATCGGCACCGACATGTCGGCCGCACCCTCGGTACTCCATGAGATGGGCTGGACCGGAATCCCGACTTATGCCGTCGAAAATGCCTCTGCCACAGGAACTGCCGCGTTCGAGCAGGCGCGCTTTGCTGTCGCCTCCGGCATGGTCGAGACCGCGGCGGTGGTCGGCATCGGCAGCCTCGGCGCCCTCCTGATGAGTCGCGCAGCAGAGGAGGAACGGCCCCCGGACCTGATCTCCGTGTCCGGAATGTCCGTTCCCGCAGTGCCGTTCGCGCTGATGAAGCAGGCCCGCATGCACCGGTACGGCGAGTCCGCCGACGCCAGCCTGCTCGTGGTGGAGAAGAACCTCTACAACGCCAGCCGCAACCCGATGGCCCAGCGCAACAAGGCCCTCACCATGGACGAACTCAAGGCCGCCCCCATGCTGGTGGACCCGCTGCGGCGCGTCGAGTCCTGCCCGATCGGCGACGGCGCCGCCGCCGCGATCATCACCAGTCGCAAGCCGTCGAACGGCGCCCGCGCAGTTCGGATCGCCGCCGCGGTCGCGGAGAGCGACAAGTGGCACAAGGCCGGCGCATTCATGCCGGACCTCACGGTCACCCGGAGGACCTCGTCGAAGGCCTTCGCGCAGTCCGGCATCACGCCGGAGCAGCTCGACATTGTGGAGGTGCACGAGGCGTTCAGCGTCGAGGAGCTGCAGTACATCGAGGACCTGGGGCTAGCCCCCGAGGGCAAGGCGTCCGTCGCGATGGCCGATGGGGACTTCCACATCGGCGGCCGCGTCGCTGTAAGCCCCAGCGGCGGGCTCATCGGCCGCGGACACCCTGGCGGCGCGACCGGTATGTCGCAGTTTGTCGAGATCGTCCAGCAGCTGCGCGGGCAGTCCGGCGTCCGCCAGCAGCTGGGCGCCCGCATCGGCTTCGCACACATGATCGGGGCCGGCGGTGTGAACTACGCGCACATCATGGTGGGCGAGGACTAGCCAGTCCACCGTCCTCAACCCCGACAAACGGAGAATTACCGATGACTGTCCCTGACCGCGTGTTCGTCAACGGATCAATCCAGACTATGTCCGAAGAAAGGACAACCACTCTGCCGACCGCGATGGCTTGCGCGGCAGGGAAATTCACGGCAGTCGGCTCCGACACGGAAGTCCTGGCGCTGGCCGGACCGGCCACCGAGGTCGTGGACCTCGGTGGAGCCGCCGTCGTACCAGGGTTCATCGAGACTCACCTGCACCCACTGATGTGGGGCCTGATGCTGGCCGGCGTCGACGCGACGACGAATGCCTGCCCGACTACCGAATCGGTCGTCGAGGCCCTGGCGGCGCGAGCCGCACAGACTCCCGAGGGCACACTCGTCGAGGCTTGGGGGTTCGACGACTCGCTGGTCGCGGAGGACCGAGGACTGACCGTCAACGACCTCGACCGAGCCTCCACCCTGCATCCGATCATGGTGCGGCACACTTCCAACCACGGGATCTACCTCAACTCGGTGGCACTGGCAGAGGCCGGGATCAATGAGGACACGCCGGAACCGGATGGCGGCATCATCGTCCGCTTCCCGGATGGCACGCCCACCGGCGAACTCCGCGAGATCCCGGCGATGGCGATGTTCAGCGGTCTGATGCCCGCGGCTGACCTCGACGCCGCTCGCCGCGCGATGCTCCGTGCACAGGACGAGATGGCCCGGGTCGGCGTGACGAGCTTCCACGACCTACTGGTCCCCGCGAACCTGTACGCCGCCTACCGACAAATGGACCAGGACGGCGATCTGCGACTGCGCGCCCGCCTGTACCTCCGCAGCGATGCACCCGATCAGCTTGGTGAAATACCTTGCGCCACTGATTATCTCGAGGTCGGTGGAGTGAAAATCGTCTCCGACGGGTCAATCCAACTACACACCGCGGCGCTGACGGAGCCGTACCACGACCTCGGCGGCTGCCACTGCGGCGAGATGGCTATCCCGACCGGCAATCTCGCACAACTCGTCGCCGAGAATCACGCCGCCGGTCGTTCGGTCGCGATCCACACCAACGGCGACAGAGCCATCGACCTCTCTCTCGACGCCATCGATAAGGCCCAAGCCGCATACCCGGAACAGGATGTCGCGCACCGCCTCGAGCACGTGCAGACCCTGCGCGACGACCAGATCCGGCGTATGACCGAACTCGGCGTGTTCGCCTCGATCTTCGTCAATCACGTTTACTACTGGGGCGATCGGCACCGCGACCGCTACCTCGGTCCCGGCCGTGGCGAGCGCATCAGCCCTGTCGCGTCGGTCGCTGCTGCCGGCCTGCCGTACGCGCTGCACTGCGATTGCCCCGTGACTCCCGTCGACCCCCTGTTCACAATGAACACAGCGGTACACCGCATCACCCGCGACGGCCATGTACTGGGGCCGCAAGAACGCGCCAGCACCCGCCAGGCGCTGGCCGGCTACACCAGCGAGGCCGCCCGCGTCACCCGCGAGGACAACGTCAAAGGGCGGATCGAGCCGGGACTGTGGGCAGACTTCGTTGTGCTCGACGCGGACCCCCTCGCCGACGAGACCCACTCCGAGGGGCCTGCTGACCTGTCCACACTGGGCGTCCGGCGGACAGTTGTGGGCGGCGAGACGGTCTACCAAGCCTGACGGTATCGAATCATTCGAAGTACGACGCATAGTCGCTGAAAGGAACCTGGCCGGTAGGACTCGACTTTATGGCGTCAGCAACCGCCGACGGGATGGGAGCCCAGTGCGCCGGCATCGCGGCGGCCAGGGAGGGCTTCACAATGTAGAGCAACGCGAAGTTCACTATCCAGAGCGGCGGGGCCATCGACATGCCCACCTCCGAACTCACATCGCCCTTGGTGTTCGTCACCAGTTGAGCGTTTCCCGAAATCTGTTGCGATGCAATACCAAAGGGCAGCTGCACCGTGTAGGCCGACCGATAGAGCGCTATCAGCGTTTCTGTCGCGTCGTTGTTCCGCAGCCAGGTGCCGACATACCCGCCGGGAGCAATCAGAGCGTTCACCTGCCGGGTAGGCGCATCCGCGTTGGCCGGACTTTGCAACATCCCCTGGGTATTCACGTAGAGCCCATAGCTGGCCAGAACCGACGGCGTAAGGTGACCGTCAGCGTTGGAAAAGAATGGACGGCCGTTCGTATTGGTGAGAATGAGGATGCTTTCCTCGATCATCTTGGCAGCGTCGCGGTCGCCGCCGACTCCACCTCCGGTGATGAGATCTCGATACTGCTGATCCGATAGTGCGTCAGCCGGATTGAGCCCGATCTGACTGGCGATCTGATCCGCCGCTTGCTGACCGAGTGTCGCGTTGAGCTGATCCGGACTGGTCATCTGCGTCGGCCCCAGACGCTCGTAGCCGGGCGCCCCCACAAAGGGCATCACGAACCCGGTGTCGCCCGTCATTGCTACTGATCCTGCGCTGGCCGCCTGGGGAACCGCCAGGGCAAGAAGGCACGCTCCCACCAAGGTCAGTACCGAGACGGCCCTGCGGTGGGGTACTCCGCGTCGATCTACCGAACCCGCAAACCCTATGTCGCGCATACGTCAACCTCCCAGAACACAGTGGGGCGATTCAACACAAGCAAGAACATCAGTCAAACGCCGCGACTGATACCGTGTCAAGACCTGGCGTTGACCCGCACACTATCCGTGGGCGGGACAAGGCAATCGATTCCGGAACTGCCACAGCGGAAATGAACGATGCTCGAACCAGAATAGATACCCATTTACGAACTCTCTTACATTGTTCCCCAACAGAATTTGTTGAAATATCACCGTAAACGATTCGTGCAGTGCATCTTTCGATTACCCATCGAGCACGACCTGTCCGGAGCACGTTTCCAGTCGGAGAGGACCGTGCAACGGAAATTCGTAGCGCGAGCTCCAAGACCAGTCGCACCGCTGCACTTTTCGCGCAACGTGACAGCGCCCGCGATACTGCGTACGTAGTAGATGACTGTCGCCAATGCCCACTGGACTCCTATAACTCAGGCCGAACCAACTCCAAGGCCACAGTATTCATGTCCACAGGATTCCATCTGGAGATCTGGCAGTAGTCATGGCCGTCACGGACAGTTCACGGCACTCAAGGATGCTCGGCCGTGACTAGCCAGGCCGGGGCGAGGAGTCGGTTGTTCGAGTCGAAGCCAAGACCGTCAACAATTGCAGCCAAGGGCGAATTCGGCTGACCCGCAAGATCATCCCGCGTGAATGCGGTGGTATATGTGACCCTTTCCAGCCGTCGAACTATCCATCCCGCGTCGCCTAGCGTGCGACGGAGGTTTTCCTCGCTGATGCGGTATGGACCCGGAAACTGTTCGGGAACTTGGTCCGAAAAACACACCAGGTAGAGACTGGCCTGAGGTCGGCAGGCCTGCAGCACCGACTCGGCATAACGCTGACGCTGGTCCTCCGGGAAGCAGTGGTAGAGGGCGCTGTCGATGACGGTGGAGAACCTGCCGGCGTAACCAGACAGGTCGGTGGCATCGGCGACGCCGAAGTCGACGGCTTTTCCCAGCCCACGCCGGCGGGCACGTTCGCGGGCGATGTCGATTGCGGTGGGCGAAGCGTCGAGTCCGCACACCTCGTACCCGCGGCGAGCAAGGAGCAGTGCGTTTTCGCCTAGCCCACAACCGATGTCGAGCACCTCGCTGCTGAATTGACCGTCAGCCTCCAGGTCGCGGACCACCGGCTGGGCTTCGCCGATATCCCAGGGCACTCGGTCGAACTCGAATCCGGCGGGCTCGGCGGCGTCAGGAAGTTCGACGTTGCGCCTGAAAGCGTCGAAATCGCCGCGATAGAGGGCATCGAAGTCAGCGGGGCGCGGCTGGCCTGGCGGTTGAGGTTGTGTGTCGTCCGTGGTCACGAGTCACTCCTTCAGGATGACGCGGATTTCGAATCTTGCGTAAGGCTCGGCGTGCGGGCTCGTACGGTGAGCATGTTGCACTGCTGCCGGCTGTAGATCACCGCGAACCATCTCCTTCGTTGCCTGGCCGATGCGCCAGTGTCCCGAGAGGCTCCGATCAAGACTGATGGATCGACTGGACATGACTATGCCGTCGGCGTTGTAGACCAAGTCGAATGGGTAGCCAGTAGCAATTGCCCCTAAACCCGGCCGGAACGATCCTGATGCTCGGCGGCAATCCCACGTCAAGCTTCGCGGCGGAGTATCCCCGACGCGAAGCTTGACACTGTGTGAAGTTGTGGTGCAACAATTCTCACGTGCGTAGCACCGGACCCGGACGCAGGTTTGATCGCCGCGGCCGCTGCACCGGATCAATCCCCGCCGCCGGAATAAACCACGGCCTACGATCCGACCCCATCTTGATCTCCCACTGCCCCGCAAAACCGGCCTTACGGTGAATCAGAGTGTGATGCGCTCGGCACAGCAAGGTGAGGTTGTCCATCACCGTCAACCCGCCCTGCGACCACGGCCGAATATGGTGCGCATCGCACCACGCCGGCACCGCATCACACGACGGGAACGCACACCCCTTGTCGCGGACGATCAACGCCGTCCGCTGCGCCGCCGACACCAACCGTTTCAGAGGACTCACATCGAGCGGGGCACCGTTCTCATCCAGCAGCACCGTCGAGAGCATGCAATCACACGCGAGCATCCGGGTGCGGGTGATGCTCAGCGGACCCATCCACGGCATGTGCCCGACATCAAGATCGTCGAGGTCCTCCAGATCGTCGAAGCTCCACACCGGCGCATCCTCGCTGGCAATGTCTTCGAAGTCACTGGCTCCGACATTTGAACCGGCAGCAGTCGCTCGAGTCGAGGCGCAGTCCCGATGCTCCGCAAGATCTTTCGCAGCCACATGCACATTCACATGCGGACGCTGACCACCGTCCACCCCGGTCGCCGCATTGTCGAGATACCGACGAATCAACTCCGTCAACGCATCCGCCGTCCGCTTGGCCGCCGACCGCACATCCGGTGTCCCGTCCGCGGCGGGGGTCGGCATCGACAACCCCGACAACGCCGAGAGAAGCATTTCGCCGGTCAACGCATCGAAGTCACCTTTGATCACTACCCGACCGTTCAACGTCGGCGCGATGCGCAACTCATTGCGGTCGTCGTCCTCCCCGGGCGGGATGTCCTCGGATTCGAAGATCCGCTCGAGCACGGCGATGGCGTAGCGCAGTTTCGTGGTGGTGGCCTCCACCCCGGAAGTTGCCGCGAGCAAGGTTTTGATGCAATGCGGTAGGGCGCGGTCCGGCATCCCTTTCGGGGGAGACTCGCAGAACGCGGCGATCAGCGCGGCATGGTCGACGGTGAGGTCACCGGCATCGAACTGCGCCGCAATGGCGGGGAATGCTCGCAGGGCCACCCCGAGGGCGGCGATCTTGTTTCCGGCCGCATTCTGCAGCATCGTGTTCGCGGCCAGCCAGCGACCGACGCCGCGATAACACAGCACTTGTTCGTCCGGATGAAGGGCCAATTCGTCGACCGCGGCAACCCGGATCGCTTCCAGCCGTAGGATTTCCGCCGATGCGGCGACTGCGACTTCCCGCACGTCGCACGGCCGCAGTTTCCACAGCATGCCGCGCACATTAATTGCAGAACCAGCTACAACATCGGCAACTACGGTATCGACGCTCATCGGATCCCCCCATCCTTGCCCCCAATTATACTCGAACATCCATTCGAGTCAAGGGAAAGTTTCAGATAGGAAAATCTCCACAGCGCATCGAATGCCTTTGCAGCAACCAACTTTCAGACTTCTACGACAGAAAAGCAGACTCTCCCCGTTATCGCGTAACCGGTGCACACCAGAGACCTACGAGCGCATCGACAAGATCCGTTGAAAAATCATTCCACCCGGAGACCTCGAACCCCTCCCCGTCGGCAAGCATCCTTTCCCGTTCCGCACACATGTGCACCATCACCTGCCGTGCCATCTCGGCGCGGGCATGCCGGACATCAGCCGGCATGTCAGGCAGGCATGCAGCAAGCGAGACAAGCGTCTCCTGCAGCGACGGCGACGTCAGCGCCTCGTTGTACACGACGGAACGAAGAGTCGGATCGGTCAGAACCTGGGCACTGAAACGCGCGTACCAGGTAGGAGTCCCCAAATCTCGGTAGTAGTCGGTGGACGCCCGAACCAGGCATGTGATCCAGTCACGAGCGTCGGCTGATCCTTTGATCTCTGCCAACAGTGCCATGCGATTCCGCTCGATCTGCGTGGCGTGTTTGGCCACGATCGCCCGCACCAAATCGGTTTTTGTACCGAAGTGATACCCGACCGCAGCATTGTTACCCTGCCCGGCAGCCTCGCTCACCTGCCGATTCGATACCGCGAAGACGCCATGCTCTGCGAACAACCGCTCGGCAGCATCGAGTATCCGTTCACGGGTCGCAACGGACCGAGCGGCATTCGCCGGAGCGTTCCGAATGCTCGCTACGTCTTCAGATTTTGTCGTCACTTCTACCGTCACAGTCGCTAGCCCAGCGCAGTCCTGCGCCCGAGATCTTGGTCACCATCAACATCGCACCCTTGCATCAAGTCAGTCAACTGCTTTAACTTTAGTTCAAGCAATTGACTTAATTCACGAAATCTCCCCTTTTCTCCGATGGAGCCTCCTCAATGTCGATACCTACTGCTGCACCCGTAGGGACCAAGCCACCGTCCACCACCGCTGTAGTTGCAGTTCTGGCGTTCGCCGGCATCGTCGTCTCCCTGATGCAAACACTTGTCATCCCGATCATTCCGCATCTGCCCGAATACTTGAACGCACCCGCGTCGGACACCGTGTGGGCCGTGACGGCCACATTGTTGGCCGCGTCCGTAGCTGTCCCGACAATGGGCCGGTTGGGCGACATGTTCGGCAAACGCCGACTACTTCTGATCAGCCTGGCTCTTCTCGTAGCCGGCTCGGTTATCGGAGCGCTGAGTTCGAGCCTGGTACCGCTTATCTTCGGACGCGTATTGCAGGGACTGGCCGCCGGTGTCATCCCACTGGGCATCAGCATCATGCGCGACGTGCTTCCCCCGAAGAAGCTTGCGGGCGCGGTCGCAGCGATGGGTGCATCAATGGGAGTCGGTGGCGCACTTGGTCTCCCACTTGCAGCTCTTATTGCCGAATACGCCAACTGGCATGTTCTGTTCTGGACATCGGCTGCCCTCGGCATCCTCGTGACAGCGTTGGTCGTCGTGAATGTTCCCGAATCCACGGTTCGGACCGGCGGCAAGTTCGACTTCGTCGGCGCCGTATCACTCTCTGCCGCTCTGATCGCCCTCCTCCTGGCGATATCCAAGGGCAACTCCTGGGGTTGGACAAGCACCCAGACTCTCACCATGCTCGGTTTCTCGCTGGTCGCGTTTGTCATCTGGGGATGGTGGGAACTGCGAACCCCTCAGCCGCTGATCAACCTGCGGGTGTCCGTACGTCCACAGGTGCTGTTCACTAACCTCGCATCCATCGTCTTCGGGTTTGCGATGTTCGCCCTGAGTATGGTTTTCCCGCAGGTTGTTCAACTGCCCGAAGCCACCGGCTTCGGACTCGGCGGATCCATGCTTACCGCGGGCCTGGTTATGGCTCCGTCCGGCATCGTCATGATGTTGATCGCGCCCGTCTCCTCCCGCATCACCAACTTGTACGGTGCCAAAATCACCCTCATGATCGGTGCCGTTGTAGTCGCGGTCGGTTACGCAATCGGCATCTTCGCTATGCATTCGATCTGGCAGCTGATCATGATCGCGATCATCACCGGTGCCGGTACCGGAATGGCCTACGGCGCAATGCCTGCCCTCATCATGGGCGCCGTCCCACTGTCGGAAACCGGCGCAGCCAACAGTTTCAACACACTGATGCGCTCACTGGGAACGTCCTTCGCCAGCGCCATTGCCGGTGTTGTCATCGCCCAGATGACGATGTCGCTCGGCGGCGCAACGCTGCCTTCCGAAAACGCTTTCCGGGTGATCATGGCCCTGGCCGCCGGATCCGCGATTATCGCGCTCATCCTGACCTCGTTCATTCCCAAGTTCCAAAAACCGAACTCCACCACGGAAAATCACGGCAACTCGGCCGTGAGGGAACCTGCCAACGCGAACTGAATTCCAACCGCGCACAGCCCCTCCCGGCATTTCCGGACATTGGGAGGGACTGTGCGCCATGTTGATTGAGCATCAAGTCGCATCGAGTCTGGGGAACAGAATCGCCCTCGCCAGCAGGAGGAGTCCCGCTGCGATCGGAATCGCCGGAAAAGCTCCGACAATCCCCTTGACTTCCTCTCGGCCGTGAACCGACCGAGATTCCGACTTATATGGAATGTACCGGCACGATCCAAGAGGTTGCAGCCATATCGTGTCGTAGTAGACGAGAGGGAATGACTCGCGAGATTCCTGTCACCCGCAGTTTGGGTTGACTCCAGCGGGGTGTGTCACCCCCTCCGGTCTGCGTTCGCGGCGTGACTCGAGAGAGGCGTGACCACAAGCTGCTGTGAGAGGTACTTGAAGTCGGAATGTCCGCCGCGGATCCCAATCCATCGAGCGAAAAGGAACCGAACTCCATGATCGTCATCGGTATCGATCCGCACAAGTCCACCCACACCGCGACAGCACTCGACTCCACCACCAACACCGACCTGGGATCGATACGGATCGATGCCTCCATCACGGATTACAAACGACTGATCGCCTGGGCCAAAGCCTGGCCGGACCGCCGCTGGGCTATCGAGAACGCAGACGGACTCGGACACCACCTCGCATTGTGGCTACTCGCACTCGGTGAGCTCGTCTTCGACATCCCGACCACCGCCACCGCTCGTGTTCGTGAACTATCCCGAGGTGGCCGACGCAAGAACGATCGCATCGATGCGGCCGCAGCAGCGAGCGTCGCAGCCCTGCAAGGTGATGCACGACAAATTCACCCCGAGTCCATCAACGATGCACTGGAAATCCTCGACGAACGACGAGTCAACCTGTCTCACAGTCGAACCCGAACCGTCAACCAACTACACGCACTGCTGCGAGAGTTGATGGCCGGAGGTGCACCGTCCTCGCTGACACCGAAGAAAGCTGCCGCCGCCCTCCGTGGATTCCGGGCCAAAACCGAACCCGACAAAGTCCGACTCCAACTCGCGAAGGAACTTATCGCAGACGTCGAACGATTCGACGAACAACTCACCGTCAACAGCAAGAAGACCACCGCACTCCTCGATCAGCACGACACACGACTACGTGAGATCGACGGCGTCGGGCCCGTTCTCGCGGCTCGACTTCTCGGCCGCAGCGGACACGCCGGCCGGTTTCCGACCGCCGCCGCCTACGCTAACTACACCGGCACCGCACCCGTCCAGATCGCCAGCGCCGACTCTTCTCGGCACCGACTGTCACGATACGGAGATCGGCAACTCAACTCGGCGATCTACACGATCGCCATGATCCAGATACGCATGCCCGACAGCGCCGGCCGAACGTTCTACGACAAGAAAATCGCCGAAGGAAAACCACCTCGCACCGCAGCACGTGCACTCAAACGACACCTCGCCGGATACCTCTGGCGAATCATGCTCGCCGATGAAAAGCGGAGTGCACGAGCACCTTCGAAAACGCTCGCCAAGGCTTCTTGACCAATAGAGAGGCACCCCACAGGGCTCACACCCCATGTTGCCCCTCAAACTCACATCCCAGGGTTCCTACTTCACAGACAGTCGCCTCCCCTCGCTTACACGAGAAGAGGACTCACACCATCTCCACAGGCCGACACCGCCAGCCCGACGGCCAAAATATTGATCGCAGCATTGATATCCCGATCGTGATGCGCTCCGCACCGGCACGTCCACACCCGCACATCCAACGGCAACGACTCCACCACAACACCACACACCGAGCAGGTTTTCGACGACGGATAAAACCGGTCGATCGTCACCACCCGCCGCCCGTACCAACCCGCTTTGTACTCGAGCATCGACCGGAACTCCGACCACGCCGCATCCGAAATCGCCCGCGACAAACTGCGATTCTTCAGCATGTTCCGCACACTCAACGTCTCGACGGCGATCACTTGGTTTTCGCGCACCAGCCGAGTGGAGAGTTGGTGCAAATGGTCGCGTCGCCGATCAGCAACACGCCCATAGATTTTCGCTACCTTCAACCGGGCCTTCGCCCGGTTAGCCGATCCCTTCTGTTTTTTCGCCAGCGCCGGTTGCGCTTTCGCCAACCGCACCCGATCCTTCGCCTCATGACGCGGGTTGTCGATCTTCTCCCCCGTCGAGAGCGTGAACAGGCTCGTGATCCCGGCATCGACGCCGACAACGTGGTCCGTCGGCGTCAGTGCAGCGATCTCGGTCTCGACGAGAATCGAAATATGGTACTGCCCAAATTACGGGACATCGTCACCTGAGAAGGCACCACATCGTCGGGCAATCCCCGGTAGGTGAAGCAGTTCGCAAAATACGTTGCCGAATCCTTCGAAACACCCCTTTTTTGAACGTCGGATACCGGTTCTGCCCCCGCCAGAACTTGTCGAACGCACCCTGCAACTGCCGTAACGATTCCTGCAGTGGGCCTTTCGACGGCTCCGCCAAGCTGCTCAGCTTGCCCGCACGTCGGATAGAAACGGTACTTGTATGCCCGCTTCACCACCCCCGTAGCCATACCCGAGACACTAACGGCAGGTACCGACAGGTTCGGCTGTCCCGGCCCTGAACGACCGAGTTTGCGCCGAAAGATCATTGATCAAACGAAGTGCAACGAAGAATCCGACCGTCGCCAATGCCGTTGGTACCGAGACTGTCAGCGAAACCAACGCAACGATCACTCCGGCAAGAGTGGAACCGACGACAGGGATGAGATCGAGCAGGGCAACGAGAAGAGCGAGGACCAGCAGGTAGGGCACATCGAAAAGCAGCAGCCATCCGAATGTGCACCCCGCTGTGATAGCGGAGATCAACAGGTTGCCGAGTACGTAACTTCCGCCGCCGGCCAGTATCTGATCTCCGATCACGATTGCTCGGGGTCGACGCGAATGCGGTACCAGGCGATACAGATTCGTCCAAAATAGGCACAAAATCCAGCGAGACAGTGAATACCCCTACCAGGGTGCTTCAACCGTCGGCAGCTTTCACTGCACGCAAATAGTCCTCAACTCGAGACAACTTCGCGCCATGTCAGTATTGTCGCCCGATATGCCGTATTTGGAGCGCGACGAAAATGTCTTCATCCTGAACTTCGGAAACACCGGAGAACGCGATACACCGAATCCGTTTCATCCGGACTGGCTCGATACCGTCAACGCTCTACTCGACGAGGTCGAGGCCCACACCGGCCCATGTGCCTTGGTCACGACTGCCACCGGAAAGTTCTATTCCACCGGACTGGACACCGCCTGGATCCTCCAGAACACCGACCAGGCGAATCAGTACATCGATCATGTGGAGACGCTGTTCGAACGGTTGTTGATCTTCCCGATGTCGACAACCGCCGCCGTCGTCGGACATGCATTCGGCGGCGGCGCAATCCTGGCAGCAGCACACGATCACATCGTGATTCGTGAAGATCGCGGATACTTCTGTCTACCCGGTATCACCATCGGGGCAAGTTACACGCCCGGCAGCATTGCGTTGCTCGCGTCGCGGCTACCTACGCGCACACTGCACTTGCCACCGGTCGACGATACGGCGGAATCGATGCGCTGACAGCAGGACTCGTCGATGAAATTGCCTCCGAAGCTGAAGTTCTGGCCAAGGCAGTCGAACGCGCTCGCACACTGACCACCACCCGGGGCCACACTCTCGGAGAAATCAAGAAACAGTTGTATGCCGCTCCCCTTGCACTGCTACGCAGGCCGGCGGCAGGCATCGCCGATCAGAAGATCCTGCAAGAGAGTTGAATGCACCGTCACCAGCTATTCGCGCGACAGCATGGCGACGGCCTCACGTTCCAGATCAACATACGGTTCACCGCTGACATCGACGGCCACCCGGTTGAGCGTCCCACCTGTGAATGCCCATGGAGACGTCCCCGAGTAGTCGTCGGTGACGGGCTCACCGCTGTCTCGGCCCGCGTTGAGTCCTTCCCCGCCTCCGATACTGAATTTGCCTGGCTGAGTTCGGATCCGGCCCTCACCGACCTTCCTGTCTCCGTAGTAGAGGCTCAGCAGACCGTGGGCAGTTCCTGGCGGGTCCTCACCCTCCTTGTCGAAAGAAGCTGCCAGTAAAAGGTTTTCACCGATCGGAAGATCCTCGTTGGCGTCGATTTTCTCCTGTTCGCTACCGAGGAAGTTGTACACATAGTGCAGGCGGTTGTCCTTGACATACAGGGAGTGCCCACCGAACCTCCCACCGTGCGAGAACAGAACTCCTTCCGCGCCCGGTTCCGGTAGATCTACGACGGCACCGATCGAGAAGGAGCGGTTGCGAAGGTTGACCGCGACGGCCTCTGGCACTTCAGCTCCACCGGGTCGGTAGACGTAGCGGTTGCGGGGAGGCGCTAGTTGGGGCCGTGGCGTGGTGAGAAGTTCGACGCCGGAGCGATCATCCAGCGGCAGAGCCTGATTGGCACCTGCTTCGTGAAACCACAACCCGACGAGTTCGGCGAGCCGACCGGGTTCGTCTGCTGCTCTGTCGTGGAGTTCAGCCCGGTCCACCTCGGTATGGTAAAGCTCCCAGGTATCTTCCGAGAAGTGACCCTATCCGCTCAGCGTCGGGTGTGTCGTGACGGCCTTCCAACCGTCGTGCCAGATTCCGCGACCTCCGAGCATCGAGTAGAACTGAGTGTGCTTGGCCGTCGGAATGTTTCCGGCGTCGAAGCTGTAGCGCATACTCACGCCCTGGATCGGATGCTGGGTATATCCCTTCACTGTGTCGGGGAGTTCCAGACCGACACAGTCGAGCAATGTCGGGACTACATCGATGGCGTGGTGGTACTGGTCCCGAATTTCACCACGAGCCGCGATTCCCTCGGGCCACGAAATGACGCACGGGTCGCAGGTGCCGCCGTTGAACGAGTACCGCTTCCACATCTTGAACGGGGCGTTGAAAGCCATAGCCCACCCGTTCGGGTAATGGTTGTAGGTCTCGGTGCTGCCCAACTGGTCCAACTTTGCCAGGTTCTCGGCCAGATCGTCCGGCACTCCGTTAGCGATCTTGTTCTCGTTGACCGAGCCGTTGGGCCCACCCTCGCCGCTGGCACCGTTGTCGGAGACCACCACGATGATGGTGTTGTCGAGTTGTTCGATCTCCTCGAGGTAGGCGAGGAGTCGTCCGATCTGATCGTCGCAGTGTGAGAGAAAGCCCGCGTACACCTCGGCCATCCGAGCGAATAATCGCTGCTCGTCCGCCGAGAGAGTGTCCCAGGGACGCGTGAAATCCAACGGCGGAAACTGCTCGCCGCCGGGTCCTGTTCTCGTCTCCGGGGTTCCGATCGGGTTGAGCGACGGCAGCACGGTGTTCGGTGGGACCAGGCCCATCGCCTTCTGCCTAGCTAAAATTTCGTCCCTCATCGCTTCGTAGCCTGCGTCGAATCTGCCGGCGTACCGATCAGCCCATTCGCGCGGCGCGTGATGCGGGGCGTGCGCACACCCTGGTGCGTAGTACAGGAATACCGGCCGCTCCGGAGCGATCGCCTTCACATCCCCGATGTACTCGAGGGCCCTGTCGGTGATGTCGACGCTGAAGTGATACCCCTCTTCCGGCGTCGACGGTTGTTCGACGGGGTGGTTGTCGTGAACCAAATCTGGATACCACTGGTTTGTCTCGGCGCCGAGGAATCCGTAGAGGCGCTCGAAACCTCGACCGACCGGCCAATTCCGTTTAGTGGAGGCAAGATTCATCTCGTCCTCAGCGCACAGGTGCCATTTTCCGACCATCGCGGTACTGAACCCCTGCCCGACCAGAACCTCGGCGAGTGTGGCGCATTCCGGAGGGATGTGACCGTTTCCGCCGGGAAAGCCGACTGCACACTCGCTGATACAGGCCATGCCGTTTGTGGTGTGGTTGCGGCCGGTCAGCAAGCACGATCGCGTCGGGGAACACAGCGCAGTGGTGTGCCATTGGCCGTACCGCAATCCGTTCGCCGCGATTCGGTCGATGTTGGGAGTCTCGATCGGCCCGCCGTAACAGCCGAGTGCGCCGAAGCCAATGTCGTCGAGCACGATGTAGAGAATATTCGGTGTCCCGGGCGCCGCTTTCGGTTGCTCGTAAGGCCCCCAGTCGGGGACCGAGTCACGAATATCGAGATTGACGACGCCGTTGAATGTTTTGGCCATGACCTGGCTCCTTGTGTGTGGTCTCACTTCCAGCCTCTGCGGCCGCATAGTCGGTGGCATCCCCCGAAACGGGTGACCGAAACCCAGCTCGCCCGAAACGGGCGATGTCATATCCGCCGCCGGATCAGATGATGAGATGGCTGGGCGTCACGACCCGTTCAGTAGGAAGCCGACATCATGAGCAATCCTCTCGGTGGTGACGCGAACTCGGATGCGCACGATCCCCTCCTGACCTGGCAAGCCGGCGAGAGTAAGCGAGCCATTGTGGACTTCGTCGAGCGGGTGACCACCCGAGGCGATCCTGACGAAGTCCCAGCGGAAGACCGCATCGCGGTTTTCGACAACGACGGCACCTTGTGGTGTGAGAAGCCGATGCCGATCCAACTCGACTTCATCCTGCGCCGTCTGGTGGAGATGGCCGAACACGACCCGCAGCTCCGTACCCGCCAACCCTGGCGGGCCGCGTACACCCGGGACTATGTGTGGTTGAACGACGTGATCACCGCGCACTACCGCGGCGACGACACAGCCTTGAAGGTCCTTGCTGCCGGTGTGTTGACGGGGTTCGCCGAAGTCACCGTCGAGGAATTCGAGGCCCAGGCCGACACATTTCTACGTGCCGCCCGTCATCCCACCCTTGACCGCAGCTACTTGACGTGCAGCTACACCCCAATGGTCGAGTTGCTGAAATACCTGAGAGACAACGGTTTCCGAAACTACATCGTCTCCGGCGGCGGACGCGACTTCATGCGGCCTATCAGCGAAGAGGTGTACGGGTATCCCGCGACAGCGAGTCATTGGCAGCGGCGTGTCACTGGACTGGCGGGACGACGGCACCAGCGGCAGTATCTGGCGCAAGCCAGCGGTAGATGTAGTCGACGACGGTCCGGAAAAGCCGATTCGGATCTGGAACAGAACCGGCCGACGGCCTCTCATGGCAGCCGCCAACAGCAACGGCGACATTCCCATGCTGAAGTTTTCCGAGCAACCGAATCGCCCCGCTCTGCGTCTTCTAGTACTCCATGACGATCCCGACCGTGAGTTCGACTATGTGACGGGCGCCGAAGAAGCACTCCAACTAGCCCTCGACAACAACTGGACGGTGGTCAGTGTCAAAGACGACTGGACCACAGTGTTCTAGCTGCGTCCAGATTCACGCTGAGTTGAGTCGACCGGAAACCAGTATCGAGGGCGATGGCACGGGAACACGGAAGCCGCAGACGCCTATCGGTGCCGACGGCTTCCGTATACCGCGGCACGGCAACATCCCGAAGGCGTCAACGAGCCGAAATCTAACGTACGCAATCTTGCTGAGAATTCTCTGAGTGCTAACGATCCGCGATACGGCGATCGAGCGCCTCGTCGATCACCGAATCTTCGGTGTACAAGAACCCCGGCATCGTTTCGCCGGTATCGGCGAGGGTCACAACCAACTGTGTCAGCCGCAAGTCGGGGTTTGCGCGCCAGAGGGCGCCGAGCTTGGTCAGTATCGGGTCGATCCGGTCCGGGCTTCTCATCAATGTTCTCCTGGCGTAACGATTCTCGAAGGTGCATCGAAGTATGCAATGCGACCCGATGGTCCGGCCAACGAATTTCGGCGAAACGCTCGCAGCTACCATGCACTCGCCATCGGATACCTCGCCGCATTCGTATTGCTCAGTCTTGCCCTGAGCGGCGGCATGGGCTTGGGCGTTGCCTACGAAATCTGGACGGCATGCAGTGTCGCGTTGACTGCCGTCGCCTCCCGCGTCCTGTCTCCGAGCCTCTGACCAGATCAGGTGTGGCGGCTTGGCCTTGATCCTCGTCGGCGTTCTGTTCATCGAACTCGGTGGCGCAGAATGGCGGTTCGCCGGCGGTCGCCGACTACGAAAGCGTGTAAACCTACCCGCCAGGTGTGACCACTGTCAGCGGAAGCCGGCCTCCGAACAACGAAATCCCGTGGCAATAGCCGGTTATCACGGCCGCTAGCCTCCGCGGAAAACATCAAGCGTTCGTAGTGCCCGATGGTGGGCCAGCAGCACTGGCAAGTCCCTGACAATATTGATCCTCCTCTAAAGATATTGCACAACAACAATTTCAGACTCGACCACCCACTCGCCGAATCCGCGGACCTGCCCTGGTTTCGCCACGAGCGTAGGATCGAGAATGGTCGGATGGCAAGAGCAGATGTGCACCCACAACACTCGTGCACCGAAAAAACGTGCACCAAAATCGGGAGGAAACTCAACGATGCGCACAGATGGAGATACTTGGGACATAGTCAGCAGCGTCGGCCTGACTGCATTGGGAGTGGCAACATTTCGAGCGATCGAATCACTGCGCCCCAATGCGCTGATCGAGGATTCGTACGCGCCCTGGTTCGTAGAGTCCGCTGGTGAACCACATTTCACTGCGTTGCTGGCCAGCCCGACCTCGTTGGACGACTTACCCTTCTCCGGCTTCATGGGGATGGGCATGGGTATCAGGACCAAATTTTTCGACGACTTTTTCCTGGCTGCTGCCCGATCCGGAGTGTCGCAATCGACGATCCTGGCGTCCGGTTTGGATGCGCGGGCCTACCGACTGGATTGGCCTACCGGCACTACGGTTTTCGAGGTCGATCAACCAAAGGTGTTGGAATTCAAGGAGCGGGTACTCACCGAGCACAGCGCAGAACCGAAAGCACACCGCCGCACTGTCGCAGTCGATCTACGAGATGACTGGCCCACGGCGCTCAAAGCTGCGGGGTTCGAACCGAGCGCATCCTCCGCGTGGTCTGCGGAGGGGCTCTTGGCCTACCTCCCTGGCCCCGCACACGACGCACTGTTCGAAAGAATCGACAACCTGTCGTCGTCCGATAGCCGACTTGCATTGAACTACTTCCCATCCGGAATGGATGCGCAACGATTCGCAGACATACGGGCAAAGTATTTCAGCAAGGACCCGTTCGGAGACATCGACATGGCTGCGCTCTTCTACGAGGACGAGCGCGCCGATCCGATGCAGTGGTTGACCGAGCACGACTGGTCAGTCGAGTGCCTTAATTCCATTGAATTGGCCAACATGTACGGCGAACCGATCCCGGATCTCCCACCGGAACTCGCCGACCTGTCCGAACAATCGGGATACCTCACGGCGATCAAGACTGCAAACTAGCTCGAATCCCCAGATCCTCCATCACGATCAATGCCGGCCGGGGATATCGATTACGCGCGCACGCGTCGTCGAGAAGGTCATCGAAGACTCTCGACAATGTGTCTTCGTCTCGGACCTGTACAAGTAGGTCCGGCGTTGCCTGTGAAACGGTCTCGATAATCAACTCCGACATCAGGATTCGATATTCACGATAGACTCGTTCCATCAACCCGACGGTGCTGTCAGCGGCCCTACGCAGGTCGACCTCGTCACGATGACCGACGCCCAGATCGACGCACAGTCCGATCAATTTCAGATGCGGCCGCGCAATCATCGATTCCAGCACCGCGTAGGTTTCCGCCGATTCGATCTCGCTCAACTCGACGCCGGCCAGGACGCATCGCGTCGTTGCACGTTCCGAAGCGAGGAAATGAAGAATAGTCATGACCGACCTTTCATGGCCTCCGGAGCAGTGAGTACACCGGTACTTCAGCTCCTCTTTCAGGACTACCCCGACAACGTTGATTCGTACGGCCCACTGACGTCGTCTTGATACCCAAAGGCCCATCCTGACGCGGCGTTTACGCCTACGGCGTTCAGAGCGTCTTGACCAATCCTCCGTCGATCACAAAATCTGCACCGGTCACATTCGCCGCCCTATCCCCAGCGAGAAACAGCACCAGATCCGCGACTTCCTCGGGAAGCGTGAACCGACCCGTCTCCGAACCCGCTGCCGCACTGTCCACCACTTCCTGCTCGCTGACACCGCCGACCTCGGCAAGCGTCGACGCAACTCCGCCCTCTGCCAGCCACAGGGCGGTTCGAACCGGACCCGGACTGACGGTATTCACACGAATCCCCTTCGAAGCCAACTCTTTCGACAAAGATTTGCACAGGTTGGTCAGTGCAGCCTTTGCCGCGCTGTAGTCGATAACCGCTGGGTCGGGAAGGAATGCGTTTACCGAACTGACCGTGACAATGCTTCCGCCACCGCGACGCTCCATCTCAGGTAACGCTGCCCTGATTGTCCGTACCGCGGACATGAAGGTCAGATTCAGTGATGACTCCCAGTCAGTATCCGCAACACTGACAAATCCACCCGTCCGCGGCGTCACGGCACCGACGTTGTTGATCAGTACGTCGATTCCGCCACGTTCTGCCGCAACCGCGACAAGCGCCGCCGCCCCCTTCTCACTGGACAGATCAACCCCGACGAATGTGACGTTGCCATCGGCCTCGAGTACCTCGATGTCTGCTGTACGAGTCCGCGAACCCGCAATCACGTAGGCGCCTTCTTCGGCCAACGCCTGAGTTATCGCAAGCCCGATTCCTTTGCCTGCGCCTGTCACGACGGCAGTCTTACCTTTCAGATGCAGATCCATCGAACCTCCCATTCACCCGATCGAATCGCTGTCCATCCGTTACCAACGCTAAGCAGGATCTCAAAGGATGAATTCTAGGGTGATATCTCTGTAAATCGCCGGTAAACCGGCACTGTCCGTCGTAGTCTCGTTGACGCGCGCTTCGGTGTGCTCGGACTCGTTGACGCTCTAGGAGATGTTGGCAAGACCGATCGAAGACGGGCCCCGCACTCCCATGGGGCGCGGGGTCTGTCCTCGATCCGGTACTGCAGTAGGCGCACCAGACACATCAGTAATAGTGTCGCCTCCCACCAACGGCTCGTCCCGTCGAACCCAGCACGAACAGAATCAATCCGATCACCAAGAGAACAACGCCGATGGTCCACAGAATCGGAATGTTCACCAGGAATCCGATAATCAGCAAGATAATTCCGAGAATAATCATGGCGGTCCTTGTCAGCCGATTGGCCAGTTACGTGCGCTCGAAACGAAGGCACTGCACTCCGAGTACCCGAACTATTGTCCTTCCATACTTGCTCTGACCGGCTATTTTCTCCCGAACGGCACACAAGGGAACCACAACACTCAATGTTTCAAACCAACTAGTCGTTAGTCTGGAGGTGATTCGACAACACCGAAGCGAGGCGCACGTGACTACAGCACCAGACCGCACCAGAATCGAGTTTCCCGATATCAGTTCCCGCGCTTGGGAGCATCCGGCAGACCGCGCAGCCTTGGTCACGCTCCGCACCCTTCGCGGATTCGACACGGTACTGCGGACACTGTCGGGACTACTCCAAGAGCGCCAACACCGGCTGATGTATCTGGCCACCGCTGTCCGCGTGGACGAACGTCAATTCCGCGATCTGCACGACCTACGACGCGATTGTGTCGACATCTTGGGAGCGGACGAAACTCCTGAACTCTTTGTTCTGCAGACGCCGATGGTCAATGCCTTCACCATCGGCATGGACCGGCCGTTCATGGTGGTGACAACTGGCCTTCTCGACGTAATGAATTACGAGGAACAGCGATTCGTCATCGGACACGAACTCGGACACGCGTTGTCCGGTCACGCCGTCTATCGCACCATCCTGATGCATCTGATGCGTTTGGCCGGGACCATCGGTTGGCTACCGGTCGGAGGCTGGGCGTTACGTGCGATCATCGCCGCATTGTTGGAATGGCAACGCAAATCCGAACTTTCGGGCGATCGTGCCGGTCTCCTGTGCGGCCAGGACGTTCACGCCGCCATTCGAGTACAGATGAAGTTGGCCGGCGGGTCGCGAGTGAGTGAGATCGACATCGAAGCCTTCCTGGACCAGGCCGCCGAGTACGACTCCAGCGGAGACCTCCGGGACGGCGTACTCAAACTCCTCAACATCGAACTACTGACACACCCATTTTCGGTACTGCGCGCCGCCGAGCTGAAGAAGTGGGTGGACAGTGGGGCGTACTCCGACGTTCTGCGCGGCAACTACCCACGCCGCGTCGACGATGACGACGCAAAGATCAGCGACGAGTTCAAGAACGCGGCCAAGACGTACAAGCACAACTTCGACGAATCCGACGATCCACTGATCCGGATGGTCCGCGACATCGGCAGCGGACTCGGTGGCGCTGTCGGGGCCGTAGGCAATGGCGTCGGCGACGTCGCATCCGATATCAAGGAACGCTTCACGCACTGGCGTCGGAGTTCGGAAACCAAGAATGACGAATCCAACAACGAGAACTGAACGCTGAATCCTGTAAATCGGTGCCCGACGTAAATCGGTGCCTGACACTGAAGGCAGTCAGCGTCAGGCACCAGATTTTGGTGTGCGGGTGGTGCAGGCTTCCCTCTGCACCACCCTCACGATCACCGACACTAGCAACTATCGAACAAATGTGCGACTCGAACGGGAAACCTACTCCGGGCCACCGTAATCTGAGGCTGCCAAACCCAGGCTGAACAGCATCAATACCATCAGAAACCAACCCGCGCCCTGCCAGATCGGCCAAGTGCCGCCGCGTCGCCAGACCCGATACGTCTGAACGAAGGCAGCCAATCCTCCGATCAGAAAGACCGCCGACGGCGCAAATGCGAGAATGCCGATGCCGGATATTCCAGATTCACTACCTCCGGATTCACTGCCTCCGGACTGCCGGCCTACCGCGAGCGCGTCGAGCAACAGGACTACAAGCGCCGTGCCGACCACCACGATCGTGAAAATTGCGGCCCGACGGAACTCTTCAGGGTCCGACCACCGCTTCTCGGTATCCGATCCGTTGCGCCGCCCAGCAGACATCGTGCACTCCCTTCACCAATCAGATTGAGTACCCCATCCTCGTGTCGGATCAACCTCGAGCGGGTACGCCTGGCAAGACAACTACAGATACGACGACAAGAGAGGAGTCGCCATGCATGCTGGGCGACTGAAGAAGGTCGGTTCGAGCGAAGGACCATTTGCCTCCGTGTACTTCGAGGACGTCAGAAACCGTGAAGATTCACGTGAGCGTTTCGAGCAGGAATGGCGGTCGATGCGAAGCCAACTGTCCAAGCAGGAGGCTCCAGCGTCCTTGATCGAACAGTTCGACAGCGTGAAAGACAACCACCACGGAATTTCGGGTCGCGCCGGCCGAGCAATCATCGTGACACCTGACGCTGTTCTGGTCGACGACATCCTGCTCGAGCCCACGACGTCGACCATCGTGACTGTCGGGTCACTGCCCTATCTGATTCCGCTGATTGCGCACGGTTACGACACAGAACCGTTCATCATCGCGAAGGTCGATCACACCGGAGCTGATCTGTGTGTCCGCGATGCACGCGGTCGAGACGTGTACGGGGAATCCGTGAACGGCGACGCTGTTCCCGTCCACAAGGCACGGGTAGGCGGGCCGGATCGCTACATCGACACTCAGTCCTTGGTGCAGGAGAACGTCCGCAAGAACCTGACCCAGGCCTCGACGCGAACCGTGGCCCTGGCACGCGAACACAAGGTGCAGTTGGTGGTGATCATCGGAGAAGTTCAGTCCCGCAATGCGTTTGCGCAGCACCTACCGCCATCGCTGCGGGCAGTGGAAATCGAAAGAGGTTCTCGCGCAGCAGGTTCCTCACCCACGGAGGTGGCCAAGGAAATTCGTGAACTCATCGATACCGAGCGGCTGCGCCGGATGGACGCGGAGACCGAACGCTTCAGTGCCGGCCAGGGGCGAGACATCGAACTGTCGGTCGACGGCACTGCCCGCGTGCTCGATGCCCTCGAACAGGGAAAGGTGGAGACGCTCCTGTTCACCGATCCCGACGACAAGGAAGTCTCCAGCGATTCACTCTTTGCGCCAGCCGACCGCCTACTCCCCTACTTGGCTATCCGGACCGGGGCAGAAATGGTGCAGATTGACGAACGCCTCACCCTCGCAGACGGATACGGGGCAATACTGAGACATCCCTAGCAGTCATCGGGACGCGTGCCTACCCGGAGTGTCCGGGAAACCGTCAGCGATGGCGGCAACCAATTCGAGGTAGGCGCGCGATGTGCGTTTGTTCAACAACTTCAAATCGATCGGGCCGCCTTCGCCGAGGTGATCGTCGTACGGCAACGTGCGTACCGCCCGAACTCCTCGCTGCGAGAACACATCCTCGAGTTGATCAAGATCGAGCGAAGAAGACCCGGGACGGGTCGAGTTGATCGCAACCACCGATCGACTCACCAAATCGCCGTACCCGTGCTTGGTCAGCCAACTCAAAGTGGCTGCGGCGCTGCGCGCACCGTCCTGCGCCGTCGGACTGACGACAACCAAAGCGTCTGCCTCATCGAGGATTCCGTACATTGCCGAGTGCATGATGCCGGTTCCGCAGTCGGTGATGACGATGTTGTAGTGCACCTCGAGGATGCGGAGGGTATCGAGATAGTCCTGCTCGTTGAACGACTCCGACGTTTCCGGATCCGCTTCGCTGGCAAGGATTTCCAGCCGACTGTCCCCTTGCGAAGTGTAATACCGCACGTCACTGTAGGTGCGAATATTTCCGTCGGCCAACAGATCACGGACGGTCAGATGATGTTCGCGTTGTTCCCGATCAGCCAGAGTACCCAGATCCGGATTGGCGTCGATCGCGACAATCCGATCGCCTCGAATCGACGCGAACGTGGAGCCGACAGTCTTGGCTGCTGTCGTCTTCCCCACTCCGCCCTTGAGCGAGATGAACGCGATCTTGTAGACACCGCGTACCGTCTGATTGGCGCGACGAACCAACGCTTGATGTTCGAGTTCGGCCGCCGACTGCCCGGTGTTGATCCGTCCGCCGGAGAGCTTGAACAACACACTGCCCAAACCTCGTTCGGGAGGACGCTTCGCGCGCTTGATGATGTCCAAATCGTCGACAGATGTCATTTCCGCAGGTGTTGCGGTCCGGAAATCGGTCGGTTCTTCGCGCCGTGTCTGCCGCATTCTCTGACTGGGCAAAGGCCTTGGAGGAACCTCGTCGAACTGCGGAGTGAAGGTGACCGTTCGAATCGTATTGGTATTGGAATCGTCAGTACCAACTGATCCTGAACCGCTCCGTAGAAATCCACCATTCGAGCCGTTGTTATCGCTGCGCACCGTTTTCCCAGTTCGAGTTCGGATTCATTCGGACATAATGCCCCGGACGCTATCACTCTGCGGCCTTGTGGCTCTGCTGTCGATACCGTGATCGAGCGCCAGTCCGTTACACCCGCGATTCGGTGACTTTGGTCCCGCAGCCTGTTACATGTCTCAGCAATTCGAGAACTCGAACCGTCTGCTGCACTTATCCGTTCGTGCGGCACGGAAATTCTTCTTCCGCAATCACTAAGCAAATTTGTTGCCCCCGAACGACATAACGCGGCGGAAGGAATCCGAGTTCCTCCCGCCGCGCGCTGTCACGCTCAGCTTAGACAGAATTCCGAGCTACCGAGGCTGCCGAAAATACTGCCGAACATGCTTCCCAGACTTCCGGTCCCACAGTCGCGAGTGAGAGCAAAATCGACGCCTTCGACATTGTCGGCGCTCAGATTCACCGGAAGGGAGAGCGAATCCGATCCGCATCCTGCGCCCGGCACGATCTCGACCGTGTAGCCGTCCTTGGCCGGCTTGTATTGGAAGAAATAGTCACCGAAATTATCGGTGGTCGTCGACGCGATCTGGTTTCCGCCGTCGAGTAGGTTGACCGTCACATCCGGCGTCCCGACGCCTTCGCCTTCAGGGCAACCCGTCACCTGACCGAAGATGCTGAAGACCTTGACCATCTCGAAGTCGATGCCGGTGGCATCGGCGGACGTCAAGTCCACCGGAGCACTGTTGGGTACCGACCCACATCCAGCCGGGGCATACGGACTGACGGTATAGGAACCTGGCGGCACTCCGGTAATGGTGTAGACCCCACCGGGTCCGGTTGTCGTGGACGCAATCTGATTCGCTCCGTTCCACACAACCATCCACACCCCGACCGGGTTGCCGAGTGGATCGCAAGTGTTGGTGAGCGTCCCGGATACCGAATGTGTCACGGGATCAGCCGACGACACCGAAGGCAGAAAAAGACCGAGTGAAGCAACGAGAGCGAATACCGCAAAGATTCCACGCCTCATGATTTCTCCTTGGTTGGGATATTCCGAGTTGGACCTTCCTGGTTGATCGCCACCCTCATTGACGACACGCCGGTAGATTAACACCCGTTTTGTACCGACTTTCCCGTTTTGTCCAGATATGTTTGAAGGTTTCCGATCAGGACAAACGTCCAAAAATCCACACACCTACTAAGAGTCGTAGTAGATACCGGTATCCTGTGGTCCATGACCCCAGGGCCCGCAGACGTCGCGCAGTTGCGCGGGGCCTTTGTGGGCGGCACATCCGGCGCCGTCAGTATCGCTGCCCACGCAATCGGCGGCGGCGGTATGGCCCCCTCGGAAAGCGCAGTGGCCTTGTTGCTGTTCGCCTGCGCGAGCGTCGGAGCGGTTGTGTCGTCCATCGACATCCGTCGCTCCCCAGCAATCGCACTAGCACTCATGCTTGCCGCGGGCCAGGCAATCGGCCACATAACGCTGACCATCGCCTCCGAACATCCGCACGGCCTGCACCCGACCTTCCCGATGCTCGCAGCGCACATTGCCGCCATCGGCGTCTGTGCATTGCTGATTCGCGCAGCAGAACACGGATACGTTGTCGCCGCGTCGACAGTAGCGGCCATCGTTGCCGTCCTCCTGCGTCCTGCTACCCCCGAACCTGCATCCACCTCGATGCGCACGCGCTACCGCGCCAAAGTTGTTCTGCGACAACTTGTCACTTCAGGCACCGGCACTCGCGGTCCACCGGCAATCGCGTAACTCACCTCTTCCCTTCTTACTTCACGCACGAAAACCCGTGCGCTACTTTGCTGTGCGCCTTTATTAACCCTGGGCGGTTAACAAAGGCGCACGGCGGGATCGAGTACACGCATGTCCGCACCCGAAATGGAACGCGCACCCGAACGCGCTTCCAACGACAGTTCTCCCCCGAAGAAAAAACCTCGCTCCGCCAGGCCCTTGATCCTGCGTCTGCACTTCTACGCCGGCATCCTGATCGGCCCCTTCATCCTCATCGCAGCATTGAGCGGTGGCCTCTATGCAATCGCACCCAGTATCGAGAAAATCGTCTACAACGACTACCTCCAGACCGACAGCACGGGACAGATCGCGTCGTTGAACAACCAGATCCGTTCGGCTCAGCAGTACCGCCCAGACCTCACGGTGTCGGCGGTACGCCCCGCCGCTGAACCCGGAGAGACAACTCGGGTCCTGTTCACAGATCCGTCACTCGGCGAATCCGAAAGACTCGCAGTCTTTGTCGACCCGGTCCTGGCCAAGCCTGTCGGCGAGTTGGCTGTGTACGGAAGCAGCAGTTCGCTGCCGGTCCGCACGTGGATTTCACAACTTCATCGCAATCTTCATCTCGGCGAACCCGGTCGCCTCTACAGCGAGTTGGCTGCGTCATGGATGTGGGTCGTCGCCCTCGGCGGTGCCTATCTCTGGTTCCGTCGGTACCGCACCGCCCGCCACGCGCGACTCCTCACAATGGATCGAACGTCCACCGGGCGTAGACGAACCTTGAACTGGCATGGCGTCGTCGGCATCTGGATAACAGCTGCCCTGGTTTTCCTCTCGGCAACCGGTCTCACGTGGTCGACCTATGCCGGTGAAAATGTGAGTAGCCTACGGACTGCCCTGAGCTGGACCACACCATCGGTGGTCAAGACACTGGGCGACGCTCCCCCACCGGCTACGGGTGGGCACGAAGGCCACGGCACCGCCCCCACTGCCGCCGGAATGATGACCGATACCAACGTCGGTCGCGTCGACACCGTTCTCGGTATCGCGAGATACCACGGCATCACGGGCCCAGTCGAAGTGTCGATCCCCGCCAACGCAGAGACTGCATTCACCGTCGCCCAAACTCGTCAGCCTTGGGTGTTCAGCAACAACACCATCGCAATCGACGGGGCAACTCAGAAGGTCACCGACGAACTGTGGTTCTCGGATTGGCCTCTGGCAGCAAAACTCTCGGCCTGGGGCATTCAACTACACATGGGGCTGCTGTTCGGCCTCGCCAACCAAATCGCTTTGGCTGCACTAGCTCTCGCGCTGGTGAGCGTCGCGATTCGGGGTTACGTGATGTGGTGGCGCCGACGCCCCACCCGCGGGTCCGAGTGGGCAGTGGGTAGCGCACCCGCTCGCGGCGGTATCCGCAACCTGTCGCCGATCAGCGTTATTGCCCTGACGGCGCTCACCGCACTGATCGGCTGGTTCATCCCATTACTCGGTATCAGCCTGCTGACCTTCCTGTTGATCGACACATCCATTGCGGCGTTCAAGCGCCGCGCATCCATCTGACCCTTCCTGAAAGTACGGAGATACACATGTCTGTTCGAACCAAAATTTTCACAGCCACCGCGTTGGCAACGGCCCTGACGTTAACCGGATGCTCTTCCAACGAGACTGCCACCGAAGCAGCACAATCCATCACAGTCCAGGAACAATGGATCAAGGCCGCACCCGAGAAGATGAGTTCCGGATTTGCAGAACTCGCCAATACCGGCGACACCGACGTCCGACTGGTTGCGGCAACCAGTCCGGCATCCGCCCGCGTGGAACTCCACGAAGTGGTTTCCGGGGACGGCGGAACGATGACCATGCGCCCCAAGGACGGTGGACTCCTGATCCCCGCCCACGGCTCTGCCTCGCTGGCACCCGGCGCAGACCACCTGATGTTCATGGAACTTGCCGCGCCACTGTTGCCCGGCACTGAAACCGACGTCACTTTGGTCTTCGACGACGGTTCGAGCACCACATTCAATGCCCAGATCCGCGATTTCTCCGGTAACCAGGAGAACTACGACCCCAATCACGGTGGCTGAGAACAGTAACCTGCGACTGAGCCGGCGGCGCCTTCTCGGAGGAGGCGCCGCCGCGCTCGCTGTCGCGGGAACCACTTGGGGTGCAACGTCACTGGCGCGGGCGGAGGAACCGTCGGCCGGCAAGAGGACCGTTCCGTTCCACAGCGACCATCAAGCTGGGATCGCCACATCACCGCAGGCGCACGCCACCTTCATCGGCTTCGATCTGCGACCGGGTGTGGAACGCAGCACTGTTGTCGGCATCATGAAAATGTGGTCGGCAGACGCGTCCCGTCTCACTGCCGGGGCACCCGCCCTGGCCGATACAGAGAAGGAACTGGCGCTCGATCCCGCCGGATTGACGGTCACCGTCGGCTATGGTCCCGGCCTGTTCAGCAAGCTGGGATTACAAGAGCGGCAACCGGACTGGTTTGCTCCCCTACCGTCGTACTCGATCGACCGACTCGAAGATCGTTGGGGCGGCACCGATCTTCTACTCCAAATCTGCGCCGACGATCCGGTGACCATCGCGCACGCTGTGCGAGTACTGACAAAGAATGTGCGCTCGTTGACCACAATTCGATGGACCCAGAAGGGGTTTCGCAACGCGCGGGGAACCACGCCGGAGGGAACGACCATGCGCAATCTCATGGGCCAAGTGGACGGAACGGTCAATCCGGCGCCCGAAACCACGGATTTTAATTCCCTTGTGTGGGATAACGGCGCCGATCAACCCTGGCTAGCGGGCGGAACATCGTTGGTACTGCGCAGAATTCACATGGAGATGGATACTTGGGACGAACTTGATCGACAAGGGCGCGAACTGACGATGGGTCGAGCGTTGTCCAACGGCGCTCCCTTGACCGGCACCGACGAGTTCGACGAGGCCGATTTCACCGCGACCGACAAGTTCGGTATCCCGGTGATTCCGCCAGGATCACACATTGCCCGAGCCCACCACACTCACGAGAAGGAGCAGTTCTTCCGTCGTGCGTACAACTACGACGATCCACCCGAAGGCGAGCAGACTTCCAACTCGGGACTGATCTTCGCGGCATTCCAGCGGGACATCGGTGCGCAGTATCTGCCGGTGCAGCAGCGGTTGAGCGACTTCGACGCGCTCAACGAATGGACTACGCCGATCGGTTCCGCCGTCTATCTGATTCCGCCCGGCTGCGAGAAGGGCGACTACCTCGGCAGTGGATTGCTGAAGTAAAAAGGTGGGCTTCGGAAAGGACAACTCCGGAGCCCACCTAGATACCTGCGTCTTACTTCTTGCGCGGTCCCGGCATTGCTGCGCCCGGACGGGCGGTGGTCAAGCGGGTAACCCAACCGCTGACCGGCCACTTCTTGAGTCCGACGTTGTGCGGGGTGATTTCGGTGCCGACATACTTTGCCGCGAGATCCTCGTCGACGTCGCCGCTCCAGCGCCACAACATACTGCCGTCGGCGTTACGCGTGGACACCTCCCACGACTTCGCCCGGAAGGCGCCACGAATGATGCTGTCCGCGAACACCAGTACCGGAATTCCGGCCTCGGCCCGCACTGCTGCGCCGGCTGCCCATTCTTGCCGCGCGAGTTCGTAGATCTCTTCTGCAGTGGCTCCGGCGCGAGCCGAACCCGGAACGTGCAGGACAACACTGGGCGTCGGCAATTCGGGTGCCGGATCGGCGGAGTAACGCAAAGCCAACTCTTCGACGCGTGTTGCCCGCAGATCCTTGTCGATAGCGTCGCCGGCAAGATTGGTCAATCCCCCGCCGACCTCGCTGATCCGCAGGGCCTCGATGATGGCGTGAACAGCGGTATCCGCCGTGCCCGACGTTCCCAGTGCACGCACGAGAACGTAGTGCTCGACTGCGGACCCCGCATCATAGATCTCACGGATCCGCGCGATCTTGGCTGCGGTTACAGCCGGATTCGCTTCGGCGGGACCGTCGGCACCTTCCAGGTTCTCGAGCTCACCGAGCGCCTCGAAGACCGAAGCGAAGACCTGGTTTCCGGTGCCGTGACCGACGTGGAATACGTGATCGTTGCGCGGGTCACGCAATGCAAATACATACTCTCCCAAACGCTTTCCGACCTTCTCGGAGAACGGATGCGGCGCGGGCTTGCGGACGATCACTTCGGTGGACAGAGTCCGCATCACTGCGAGACGGAGGGCGTCGGGCACACTCGCCGAACCTGCCGCGCCGGAGAAGATAGCTGCCGATGCCGCGCTGATCGACGTGAATGTACGACCCACCTGCTTCTCGAGCGAAGCGCAGATGGTGCCGACAGCGCTCAGTCGTGCGTCGAGAGTGCCTTCGCCCTCGGCGAGAAACTCCTTGATCAACGGGGCAACGAGCAGAGTGGGGCTGATACCGCGCGGAACTGTCCAGACAATAGCCATTCCACGAGACTAGGCGATCGGGGCCGGGCCCGAGGTCAGTCGCGCTTCAAAGTGGACAATTCCAGCCAGCGAGACACACGAACACTCGAGCGCCGGATCACACACAGAATCGAAGCATGAGCAGATTCACAGGAAAAGTTGCCATCGTCACCGGCGGTTCACAGGGCATGGGCGAGTCGACCGCACGTCTGTTGGCGTCGGAAGGCGCGACGGTCATCATCGGTGACGTTCTCGACGAAAAGGGCGCCGCTGTAGCTGCCGAGATCGGCGGCGTCTTCCACCATCTCGATGTCAGTAGCGAATCCGACTGGGCGAACCTCGTCGATGCGACAGTCTCCCAGTTCGGCACTGTCGACGTCCTGATCAACAACGCGGGCATGCTCGCGTTTGCCGCCGTCGAGGACATCGACGTCGCTCAGGTGGAAAAGTTGTTCTCCGTCAACATCATCGGCGCGATGCTGGGCGCCAAGACCGTGGTTCCCGTCATGAAGAAGGCTGCCCGCGGCGTGATCGTCAACATCTCGTCCGTCGACGGTCTGCGCGGCGTGAACGGACTGAGTGCGTACACCGCGAGTAAATGGGCTGTTCGCGGGCTCACCAAGACGCAGGCTCTCGAACTCGGACCCTCGGGCATCCGCGTGTGCTCGGTACATCCCGGCGGAGTGGACACGGCGTTGGGCAACGCGGCCGGCAAGACGGGTGACGAACTCCAGAAGCCGTATGGCCAGGTTCCGCTGCGCCGCATCGGACTACCCGACGAGGTTGCACGCGTGACCGCCTTCGTAGCCAGCGACGACGCAAGTTATATGTCCGGAGCTGAGATTGCCGTCGACGGCGGTTGGTCGGCCGGAACCTACTACCCCGGGTTGCCCGGCAGCTGACGCACTAGAATCGGTGGTTCCCCCACACTCGATCGAAGGAACCGGCACCTCACATCATGACATTGCTCGTGCGCGGTATCGAATGGTCTGATCCGGCGGCCCCACGCATCCGCGTCGTCGACGACGGTACTGGCGAAACCACCTTCTTCACACACACGTCGGTGCTGCGTTTCTCGGTGGACGAACGTCGTGGACGCCGGTGCCTCGGATGGCGCGATATGACGGCCGACGGCCCCGGCCACTCTCCGTGTGATCGAAACGCGAAGGTGACCAACGGGCGTCAGTGCGATCGTTGCCGAAATCGTGAGGGCTTCACCACCGTGCACCAAGCCCATGTGAATGGTGCGCACATACATCCGAATGTGCGCACCTACCTCACGCAGCCGCAATGGCTTTACATCGACATCTTCGCCGGCGGCCGAATGAAGGTAGGGACGGCGTCGCAGTTCCGCAAGTATCCACGCGTCGCTGAACAAGGGGCCGCGGCAGCGGTGTACGTTGCCGGCTCCACTGACGGCTACAGCATTCGCACCCTCGAAGCTGAAGTGTCCCAGCAGTTTCATCTCAGCCAGGCCGTCCGTACGTCGCGCAAACTCGACGCGTTGACCAACCGTGTCGATACCGTCTCGCTACGCGACGAGCTGGCACAGTTCGTCTTGTCGAACCGAGAAGAGTTGGCCCACATCGGATCCGGAGTGGACGGTATCGAGATTTTCGAGCAACCCGAAACGTGGACGCCGCCATCCTGCTCGCAGATGGTTTTCGACGCCACACCGGCAATGGTCTATCCCCACACCTTCGAGACGGGCGAGCATTCCCTCTACCTCGAAGGGTTGACCGGGCCGGTGGCACTCTTCCGCACCGACTCCGCCCCGGAATCCCCTCGCTTCGTCGCAGACATCTCAGCCTTGGTCGGACGCACGATTACCGTGGGCAAATTCGACTCACCCGGCGTCGCGATCCAAGAATCGCTGTTCTGACAAGACTCTCAGCAGCTACCGGCAGCCGCCGCGCTGATTCCGCGAGTTACCTCGGCCTGCTCGTCAGTGGACATCTGGGCCCACTCCGGGTACGCCTCGATCGATGTCTGAAGTTCGGCCGCAACCGATTCTCGAGTCGTCCCACTGGTGTCACCGGACTCTTCGAGGGATTTCTCGTATCCGTCGAGAAACACGAGAACGTCGGCACAAGACTTCTCGTAAGTACGCGGAAGCGGTGCGCCGCCTTCGGGATTCGCGGAACCGTCGCTCGGGGCGGGCTCGTCTGCCGTGGCGCTCTGCTCGGCTGCCGCAGATGACGTCACCGATGCAATCGACGTAGGCTCACCGCCGTCGGATCCACAAGCGACCAACGCCAACAGTGAGAATGCTCCGATTATCCCGGTGATTGTCTTCTTCATCAGACCAGCATGCCAGATCCGATTCGGTGCATTTTCCACCCACGCTATCGGAATTTCGGTACCCTGTTACATATCATGGCCAAATGTAACGATGTGACCTCGACTACAGCGCAAATTTCCGTCACCACTGCATCTGCGATGGAGTTGGCTAGATCGATTCGCACCGGTGTTGTCACGTCGCGGCACGTCGTCGATGCCCACATTGCCGTTCTTCGCGCAGGTCACGACCTCGGATCCATCGTGGCCGACCGTTTTACCCAAGCGCAGGACGAGGCCGATGCAGCAGACCGCTTGATCGCTGCGAGTTCTGCCGACGACGATCTACCCCCACTACTGGGCGTCCCCTTCACTGTGAAGGAAGCCCTTCCTGTTGCCGGCATGCCGTTCACTGCCGGTATGGAGACCCGACGGGGGACCATCTCCACCACGGATGCTCGCGCCGTCGATCGACTCAAAGGCGCGGGCGCGATTGTCGTGGGAGTAACGAACACGTCAGAGTTGTGCCTCGGAATCGAGAGTTACAACAGCGTGTACGGACGCACTCGCAACCCGTACGACCCACGCCGAACCGCCGGAGGGTCGTCCGGCGGAGAAGGTGCAGCCGTCGGATCTGGCGGTACCCCCTTCGGACTCGGGGCCGATACCGGCGGGTCGATCAGACTGCCGGCATTGTTCTGCGGCGTCTTCGGCCACAAACCGTCGCCGGGCCTGGTACCCAGCTCCGAGCAGATCCCCTCACTCACTGCGTACGCGGGAACTGAGGTGGACGCAATGGAGTCCCTCGGCCCGCTTGCACGTCGAGCCGAGGACCTGATGCCATTGCTCCGCATCCTGTCCGAAAGCGATTTGCCCACAACAGAATCCGTAAACCTCGAGGGCCTTTCCGTCATCATCCCCGAAGGAACTACCTATTTTCGACCGCTGTCTCCGGAAATGAAGGCGGCGCAAGATGCAGCAGCGCAAGCACTCTCGGAGGCGGGCGCGAATGTGCAGCGAGTTCAACTGACAGCTCTGCGTCGCTCCGCACAGTTCTATCTGATCGCTCTCCGCGAGCATGCGGGCACATCGGTATCCAACCTGTTCGACTTCTTCGGAGAAGCCCCGGCACCATCGCCGTGGCCGGCGTGGTCCCGCGCCGGCAGCCTCCAGATGACGTTGACCATCATCGGCGACAAACTTCCCGGACTACTCCCTGCGTCGGCGCGTCGCAAGATCACCGACGCCGGCGAGGCACTCGCCGCTGAAGTCCACGGCACAATGGGCGACGGCGTGATCCTGCACCCCGCCTTTCCTCGTACAGCACCACGCCACAACGGAACTCTTGGGCGGCCTTGGCTTTTCGGAGGTGCCGCAATCTTCAATCTGCTCGGCCTGCCGGTGACGCAAGTTCCACTCGGGCTGGACACACGCGGATTGCCTTTGGGAATTCAGGTTGCCAGTGCTGCCGGAAATGATCACGTGACAATTCGCGTGGCCCTCGAACTCGAACGCGCAATGGGCGGATGGCGCCCACCCGGCCAGGCCTGAGAGTTCACCGCCGATTCAGTCGGGTTTGCCGCAAATGACATACTTGTGGTTCATCTCGGATGGAAATGGACTCTCGCACATGGCAAGCACGGCAATCAGCAGGCGCAGCGTAGCTGCTGTATCGATCGGCTTCGCCGCCGCACTGGTCCTCGGAGGCTGCTCCACGTCGGTGGCTTCCGAACCCGAAACAACCAGCGCTGGTTCAGGTATCGGCTCCGGCATCACGACGACGCCAGCTGCGCAACCGAACGGTGATCTCGCTGCCACGTCAACGGCCCTGACGCGATTAGCTCAAATTCCGATCAAGGGACGTGCCCCCAAAACCGGGTACGACCGCGCGTTGTTCGGCGTCGCGTGGACGGACGACGTCGACGTCGAGTTCGGCCGCAATGGCTGCGACACACGCAATGACATCTTGCGCCGCGACCTCACCGACCTCACTTTCAAGGACGGCAACAACCGCTGCACAGTCCAGACCGGAACGCTGGATGACCCGTATACGAACACGGTCATCAGCTTCACTCGCGGCCAGGACACGTCGTCGGCGGTCCAGATCGACCACGTCGTAGCACTGTCGGACGCTTGGCAGAAGGGTGCTCAGCAACTCGACACCCAGACCCGCACTAATTTTGCCAACGATCCGCGCAATCTCCTGGCCTCCGACGGTCCCGCTAACCAGCAGAAATCCGATTCCGACGCCGCGTCGTGGTTGCCGCCCAACAAGAGCTACCGTTGCCAGTACGTCACGGCGCAGGTAGAGGTGAAAGCTACTTACGGACTGTGGGTGACGCAGGCCGAGCACGACGCCATCGCGGGAGTCCTCCAGGATTGTGGTGGAACTGCACCGACCCAGCAGCCGGTCGCTACGTCTGCTCCCATCGCGACTTCCCGGCCCGTCATGACGTCCAAGCCTGTGGTCACGTCTGCTCCGGCGCCGGTGTCGGCACCGTTCAAGAACTGCGCGGCGGCAAAGGCTGCGGGTGCAGCGCCGGTTCGAATCGGCGATCCGGGCTACGGACCGCACCTCGACGGTGACGGAGACGGTGTCGCCTGCGAGAAGTAGACACCTCAGGCGGGACTGTCCTCGATCGTCCACTGAGGATGTTCCCGCCCCGGTGTCACGCTGATCGCGCGATAGGAGTAACCGTCCTGCTCCACTGATTCCCAGGTAAAGTCGACGCCCTCACCGACGATCAGCTCCCGGTAACCACCCCTGATCGTCCGGGAATGCCCCGGCTTCAACTCCGGTAACGCATCGGCCCAGATATGGCTGTAGAAGGCCCAGCATCCGCCGGGAGTATCGGCGGATTCGATGACGCCCCAACCTTCTTCGCCATGCCAGATCGAGACAGTTCCAGTGCTCATCGTCCGATGCTCGCATAGTGACCAGGGATCTCACCACCAAATTCGAACCCTACCCTTACGGGAGGGTAGGGTTTGGTCGATCTCGTGAGGACGGAACTCTGATGGCCACAGGCACGCTCGACCACACCAGCGTGCTTGCCGCGCTACGTTCGCCCCGACTTCTGAAGACCGAAGTGCTGGGCGGTCTCGTCGTTGCCTTGGCGCTGATCCCCGAGGCAATCTCGTTCTCGATCATCGCCGGAGTGGATCCTCGGGTGGGATTGTTCGCGTCTTTCACGATGGCAGTTACCATCGCGATCGTCGGTGGCCGCCCAGCCATGATCTCGGCAGCAACTGGCGCAGTCGCACTGGTCGTTGCACCGTTGACCCGCGACTACGGCATCGATTACCTGATCGCCACCGTTCTACTCGCCGGTGTTCTGCAGATCGTATTGAGCTTGCTCGGTGTGGCAAAACTGATGAGGTTCATCCCGCGGAGTGTGATGGTGGGATTCGTCAACGCACTGGCCATCATGATCTTCATAACCCAGCTCCCCCATCTGATCGACGTGCCATGGATGGTCTATCCCCTACTGGTCGTGTCACTGCTGATTCTCGTGTTGCTACCGAAGTTGACGTCCGCCGTCCCGGCACCGCTCGTCGCCATCGTCTTGCTGACCGCGGCAACGATCGTGTTCTCTCTCGATGTACCGAATGTCGGTGACGAGGGCGAACTTCCGTCAAGCCTGCCGAGTTTAATGTTCCCCGACGTCCCCCTCAACATGCACACCCTGTCGATCATTGCGCCCTTCGCGTTGGCGATGGCTTTGGTCGGACTTCTCGAATCACTGATGACCGCAAAGCTTGTCGACGACATCACCGACACGCACTCGAACAAAACTCGCGAAGGCTGGGGCCAGGGCGTCGCGAATCTCGTCACCGGATTCTTCGGCGGCATGGGCGGTTGCGCCATGATCGGCCAGACGATGATCAACGTCAAGGTCTCGGGAGCGCGTACCCGCATCTCCACCTTCCTGGCCGGAGTTTTCTTGCTGATCCTGGTTGTCGGCCTCGGCGGGCTCGTCGCCAAAATCCCGATGGCCGTGCTGGTCGCAGTCATGATCATGGTGTCCGTCGGAACACTGGATTGGCACAGCATCAACCCGAAAACCTTGCGTCGCATGCCACTCGGCGAGACGATGGTCATGCTCGTGACCATTGTCGTCACCGTGACGACACATAACTTGGCCTACGGTGTCATTGTCGGAGTTATCACCGCGATGGTCGTCTTCGCCCGTCGCGTCGCGCATCTGACCGAAGTGGTCGACATTGCGCATCCCGACGAGAACACCCGCGTCTATGCGGTGCGCGGTGAACTGTTCTTCGCGTCGAGCAACGATCTGATCTACCAATTCGACTACGCCGGCGATCCGGAGAACGTGATTGTCGATCTCTCCGACGCTCATATCTGGGATGCCTCGACCGTGGCAACTCTGGACGCGATCACCACGAAGTACGCCGCCCGAGGCAAAAACGTCGAGATCATCGGCCTGGACAAGGCGTCCGCCGAACGCCACGTCCGACTGTCCGGCCGAATGGGAGCGGGTAGCTGACATGCCGAATGACCACATGCAGATCGGTCAGGTAGCCGAACGCACCGAGTTGTCGATCAAAACCATTCGTCACTACGACGAGGTAGGACTGGTGACACCGTCGGCGCGCAGCACCGGCGGGTTCCGCCTCTACACCGAATCCGATATCAGTCGACTTCTGGTGATCCGGCGGATGAAACCGCTGGGATTCACTCTCGAAGAGATGAAGAAACTCCTCGATTCCCTCGAAATCCTAGCCGACGACGCCTCCGACGCCTCATCGCGAACGGCCGCAACCGAATTCATCGCCGACTGCCACACCCGCGCCGAGGACAGCTGCCAACACCTGCGCATGCAACTCGAGTACGCCGAAGAGCTGACCGCACTACTCGCTGATCACGCCCGTCGCCCGTAGCTAAACTGTGGTCCATTCCTGAACTAGGCTTGGACTATGGCCCGATACTTCGACGTACACCCCGAGAACCCGCAGCCCCGTGCGATCAGTCAGATCGTGGAGATGTTGCGGAACGACGCGGTCATCGCCTACCCCACAGATTCCTGCTACGCCCTGGGTTCCCGGATGGAAAACCACTCGGGGACAGACCGGATTCGCGATATCCGGCACCTGAAATCGGACCACCATTTCACGTTGGTGTGTGCGGATTTTGCGCAGCTCGGACACTTCGTGCATGTCAGCAACTCGGCATTTCGCGCCGTGAAGGCCGCCACCCCCGGGCAGTACACGTTCATCCTTCCGGCCACGAAGGAAGTTCCCCGTCGCCTCGCGCATGCCAAGAAGAAGACTGTCGGCGTGCGTATCCCCAGCCACCCCGTTGTCCGAGCTCTGCTGCAGGAGTTGGGTGAACCGATCCTGTCGAGCACCCTGTTGCTGCCGGGCGCCGAAGAACCGATGACGGACGGCTGGTCCATCAAGGAAGAACTCGACAACCAGCTCGACGCCGTCATCGACTCGGGTGACTGCGGTACCGAGCCGACCACCGTCGTCGACTATTCCTCGGGTGTACCGGAAGTGGTTCGCATCGGCGCCGGAGACCCTTCGCGTTTCGAGTGAGCCGTTCCGGGTGACGATCTCGAACCAAAGATCGAAGTCCTCGAATCTCGATCATGGCCCAGCCTGTCGATCGCAGTTTTGTCGAGCATCTCCGACTCGATCGTCCTGCCCGCGCTGCTCTATCCCCGAACTGTCAGGACGAACCAGCCGGATCACGCGCCAACACTGCGGTAACGAACTCCCGCACCAACGCGCGCTCGTCCTTCTCGTCGGCGCCGGGCACCATGAGAAGCGACAGGATCACCCGGACGATCCACCTTGCCCGCGCGACACTGGCACCGTCGACATCCCCGAGCATCGCCGTACCCAACCCGTTGATGACGTCGGATGAATTAGCCAGCTCACCAGCCAGACTCGCGTCCCCGGGCGCAAACCACGCTGCCAGCGTCGGGGTACTTCGCACTATCGATACCGATGACAAAATTGCAGTTTCGAGCCGCTCTCGCGGATCACTGATCGCCGCAACCGATTCCGCGATGGCCGCACCCAGCGTGCGAGCTTCACGGTGAACAAACGCAATGTGTAGTGCTTGCCGGTTCTCGAAGTACCGATACAGGGTGGCGCGCGAACATCCTGCAGCAGAAGCTATTTCCGACATCCCGACGGCATTGACGCCCTTCTCCACAAACAGTTGCGCCGCACTGTCGAGAATCTTCTCGGCTGCCGCCAACGCACGGCCGTCGCCGAGCCAATCACCACTCACGGCCGGCTCACCGTCATCGGAGCGCTCAGCGGACGACGCACGTAGTTTCCGGGCGCCCACGCCATGGCATCGGCGTCGACATGAAAGTCGGGAATACGAGCCAGCAACTCCTCCAACGCAACTCGCGCCTGCATACGCGCAGCCGACGCACCCAGACAGTGATGAGCACCATGACTGAACGTCAGGATCTTCTGGGGATTGCGCAATACATCCAACTCGTTGGCATCCGGACCGTACTTTTCGGGATCACGATTGGCGGCGCCGTACATCAGCCGCACCTTTCGTCCGGCTGGAATAACCTTGCCCCCCAAGGACACATCTCGCGTGGTGGTGCGCGCCAAACCTTGAACCGGCGATGTGAGACGCAGCAGTTCGTCGATCGCATCCGTAATCAGTTCCGGATCGTCGAGGAGAAGCTGGCGCTGATCCGGACTCTCGGTCAACATCGCCACCGAGCCGCCCAACATCCCGGTAGTGGTGTCGTTTCCGCCGGCCACCATGGTGAACGCAAAACCGAGAATCGACAACAGCCCAGTCATGTCTCCTTCTTCGCCGAGACCAGCGGCAAGAAGGTGGGAGATCGTATCGTCGCCCGGCTCCACCTTGCGACGCTCGATCAGCGAAGCAAAATACATCATCAGCTGGCCCGTGGCCTCCTGCGCTGTCGTGGCAGCCGCGGCCACACCACCGGCTGAGCTCGCGGACACGATCGCGTCGGTCCAGCCGTCGAACTGATCACGATCCGACTCCGGCACACCGAGATAATGCGCAACAACCATCGACGGCAGCGGCTTGAACAGTTCGACGACGATGTCGCCACTACCGCGCGCCTTCAATGCCTCGAGGCGCTCGACGACAAACTCCCGGACCATCGGTTCGACCGCAGATACCTGACGCGGAGTGAATCCCTTGGACACCATGCGACGGAACTCCGACTGCACTGGCGGATCCTGCATCACGAACGGCGGATTGTCCTGCATCCCGATCTGTTCCAACTCGCCGTAGACGGTGGTCAGTCCCTTGGCCGACGAGTAGGTCTCGTAATCGCGGGCGGCGTTGTATACGTCCTCATGGCGCGTCAGGACCCAGTAGTCGTCGCCCGGCGCCTCCTCCGGCACCACACGATGTACGGGATCGTGCTCGCGCAACGCGTCGTACATTGCCCAGGGCGAGCGCCACGACTCCCCCGACGATGGGACAAACACTGGCGAATGTGACACAGATGCAGTCATGGCTCGACTATGAGACAAAAGTGCCAATGTGTCAATGGTTCACGGGGACGTCGGCACTACCCTGTGTCGAATGACCGCGGATCCGAACGTGCCGGCAGGAAAACGCACTGTAGTCGCTGTACTACTCCCCCGGGAACATCTCCCCTTCATCCGAGACTGGTGCTTGCACCACATCGAGCAGGGCTGGGAAATTGCGCTCTACGACAACACCGGGTCGGTCGGGTCAACTCGGGAAACCAGCACTTTCAGCCTTGCTCGCTGGCACGGCCGCAACGAGGACAAGCGGGGCAATTCTTACGGCACATTTACCGAGGCGCTGTCCGATCACGACGTTCAAGACGCCTTACGCCACGAACTAAGAGACCTACCGGTCACGATTTTCGAATGGCAACCCCGCGACCCCGAGGGCCGCGTCGTACACGGACAAGTCGAGGCCTACGTCGACTACATCACCAAATTCCGCGACACCGCCACTTGGACAGCTTTCATCGACGCCGACGAATACCTTCAGTGCGCACCGGGACTGGACTGGGACGAACTACTGCACCGAGCAGCGGAACAGGACTGCCACCGCATCCTCCTCGACGCACTCGCCTACGAGCCGCGCTGGACCAAGGACGGCCAGCCCCGCGATGTCGGGACACTCAATTGCCTTGGGCTGCAGAAAAATGGAAGCAAGAACATCCTCCAGTTGCCATACGCACTGAAGGCAGACATTCACTGGAACTGGAAAACCACGGGCACAGACACCCTGATCAGGCCTGATCGCGCGCTGTACTCGTTTCGGCACCACGGCGGCGACGGCGGTGCAATCGACTACACACCGCGTCAAAATTTCGGGCCACCGGATCTAGACGAGTGCTTCGACATTCCACCGCAGGCAACCGCGATACGAATGTGAATGTGTCTTCAAGACACAGATATTTAGGGTCTTGATAGACCTCCGGCCCGCATCCTCAGCAATTGAATGCGAGAACGCGGGCCGGAGAAACTACTGAACGCGAAAGCGAATCAGGAGCCGGTGCCAGCGTTGATCAGGCCAACGACACCCAAGATGGCGCCAATGCCACCGATGAGGCCCGCGATGGGCGAAGCGTACTTCGCCAAGTCGCCGAGCAACTTTGCCGTAGGGGCGTCAATGCTTCCGGTGGTTCCCATGTCTATCTCCTCATCATGGAATGTGTGCGCGTGCCTCGCGCCGGGTATGTAACGGCGCTCACATTATCTGTAAGACAGCCATTTTTAAAAATGGTTCCACTGAGTGGGATGGAAATCACATCCCGCCCAACAGGACGCCGAGACCGATACTTCACGTAGCGGACAACCATTTGGCAACCATTAAATGACGAGCAGGAGAACAGCAATGGGCAAATTGGACAAGAAGGTGGCGCTCATCACAGGTGCTGGCCAAGGAGTCGGACAGGGAGTCGCATTTGCCCTGGCCAAGGAAGGTGCGTCCATTGCTGTCGTCGGACGCACGGAGTCAAAACTCGTCGACACCTGTAAAGAAATCACTGATCGTGGAGGCCGCGCCGAGGCCGTACTCGCCGATATCAGTGATGACGAGTCCATCACTGCGGCGGTAGCACGAACCATTGAACTGTTCGGCGGAATTGACATTCTGGTCAATAACGCCAGTCTCAACCCTCTCGGAAACATTGTGGATTTGACTCCTGAACGTTTGTCCGAGGGTCTCGAATCCGGTCCGGTGGCAACCCTGCGCACGATGCAAGCGTGCTATCCGTCGATGAAGGCTCGCGGCGGCGGCGCGATCATCAACATGGTCAGCTCCGTAGCTGTCCGGTGGGACGCCAGCGGCTACGGCGGCTATGCAGCCGTCAAGGAGAGCGTCCGGTCACTCACCCGCGCGGCCGCCTGCGAGTGGGGCGTCGACGGCATTCGTGTTCTCTCTGTCGCCCCGCACGCATCGTCGCCCGCTTTGCAGCGATGGGCTGAGTCGCGCCCCGAAGAAGCAGCAGAGTTCGTGGCCGGCATTCCGCTGCGCCGCATCGGTGATTGCGAAACGGATATCGGCGCGGCCGTGGCGTTCCTCGTCGGACCCGATGCCGGTTACCTGACCGGTGCCACCATTCCGCTGGACGGCGGACAGTCACGCTGGGGGTGACAGTGTCGATGTAGGGATACCGCCTACGTAGGAATGCTTGTGTGCGGACCTGGGCCTATTTCCGGCTCAGGTCCGTTCCATCGCTGCGCTCACCCAACAAAGTCCTGTCCTCTGCCGTCGATCGGCGGAAAACAAATGCCACCAATGCGGACGATAGGCCCAGGGCAGCCAGAATGATTAGTCCGACCATCCACCACATGGCCTCCAGTATGCCGGAACTCTCAACTATTTCGGCACGCATCAACTCACAACCGGAAATTCCGGACAACTACGAAACAGTCTCTGCCACAGTTCAACTGACTCTTGCTGTCCCCCACTCCCGAACCTGCCACGTGATCGAGGGCACATTAGGCTCACCGATCAGTGCGATTCCGTGCATCCTTGAGGGATGGAGTCTCCTCGTGCCCTTCTCGAATCAGCCGGTAGCTCACTCAGCGCACCCTGGGGTGGAACCAGCAATATCGCTGATCTCGACGGAGACGTGCACTGGGTCAATTTCGGAGGACCTGCAGATTCGACACCGATCGTTCTGGTTCACGGACTCGGTGGTTCACATCTGAATTGGGTGCGGGTAGCACCACTGCTCGCGCAGCACACACGCGTCTACGCCCTGGATCTGGCCGGTTTCGGGCTTACTCAGGCCAATGGCCGCCACACGGGCATTCCCGCAAATACCGCGCTGCTGAACGCGTTTATCGACACGGTTGTGGGAAGACCGGTGATCCTGTTCGGTAATTCGATGGGCGGGATGGTGTCGGCGCTCGCCACGCACGCACGGCCCGATTCGGTAGCCGGACTGGTGTTAGTCGACCCCGCACTGCCGCTACCGATTCGAATCCCGGATCCGGTTGTCGCCGCACAGTTCCTCGTCTACTCACTGCCTTACCTCGGCGAACAGGCACTGGGTCTAGGCCGACGCGCTATGACGGATCAGCAACTGTCCGAACAGATGACAAACCTCTGCTTCTCCGATCCCACCCGAGCCGATACCGACGTCCTGACCGCCGGCGCCGCACTGTCGGCGATTCGACGTAACTTTCCCGGTCAGGATTCGGAGTTCCTGCAAGCCGCGCGTTCTTTGCTCACCACCCTGGCCCGCCCGCGGGAATACCGAAAAGCTCTACGTAACATCACAGTTCCTACTCTTCTGATGCACGGAGAACGTGACCGACTGGTGTCCGTTGCAGCAGCACACTCGGCCGCCTCTACCCATCCGCATTGGACCACGATCATTCTCGGCGATGCCGGGCACACCCCTCAGCTCGAGATTCCGGACGAGTTCAACCGTCACGTGTTGGCCTGGCTTTCGCATACGGATCTGATCAAGAGCTGAAGCAGACGGGAATCACAGATACCGAACGCCCGTACCGATCAAGCAAGTGCCCCATCAATTTCGGTGTATCCAGGACAATGCGTCGATCTACGACGCGCATCGTCGGTGCCCGCACGGACACCTCCGATTCGAGCACCGCGATATCGGACAGCGATCGGAACCAACCTGAGAAGAACAGGTTTTCCGGGCCGGCCACTGTCGCCACAAGACGAATCTCCGGTAGTGCCCGCAAGATTCGTGCCGCATTGTCGACGTCCCGCACTGGACTCTGCGCGAAGAACAGCACCCGAATCGGCCTTCCGGTTGCGAATCTTGCGAGTTCACAACGCAACAGGGTGTGATGCGAGAGAGCCTTACCGAGCCGTCGACGTGCTGCTGTGACACTGATTCCGAGTTCGTGTGCCAATTCCGTGTACGAGATACGCGGCGCACGGCCGAGGACGTCAATCACGGCAGCCGTATTCGAGTCCAGCGGATTCCGGCGGCCCAACGGAGGTGGGACCACCCCGGATTCACGCAACGTCCGAACACCCGCCGGTTCGAGAGTTCCCAGCCGCCAACGACTTCCCTCGGTGAATACCCTGGCGACAGGATGCACGCCGATGTCGATCACCCCATCGAGCAAGTGGACCTCGTCGAGCACATACCGAGCCAACGCGTCGAGGCCGGCAAACAGTGCCTCGGCCATTACAGAGGAGCCACCGGAGTGAATGTTCAGGCTCATCACGTGCGCCTGCGCCGACAGATGCGCGACGATGTTTGCCCTCGCCCGAGGTTCACATCGGATATCGAGGAACGCCAGCACTGATGCTGCGTCGGCGGCCGGATACGCGGCAATCCATGCTGCGCCGGAGTCGGTCAACGCTTTCCATCGACGCGCGGCAGTAACCGGATCAACTCCGACGACGCTGCCGATCAACGCCCACGAGGCACGTGGCTGGACCTGCATGGCGTGGACGATTCGCAGATCGATCTCGTCCAGGGGTGTCGATTCCTGCATAGATCAATAAATTACGGCATGAATACTGCATTCTGCGTCGACAATCTCATTGAGAACGCACCCTCGATGAATGACCACGAAGGAACGCGCTGCCAAGCATCTCGACACCATTTCCGACGCTGCCCTCGCACTGAGCCACCAGATCCACGAGGACCCCGAACTGGCGTTTGCCGAGCACAATGCGTCGGCTGCTGTCGCTGACATGCTCGAAGGCGCAGGGTTCAGCGTCGAGCGCGGTGTCGCCGGCCTACCGACCGCGCTCAGCGCTACCTACGGCACCGGCGACCTGGTAATCGGACTGTTTGCCGAGTACGACGCGTTACCCGACATCGGACATGCCTGCGGCCACAACATCATTGCGTCGGCAGCTGTGACGGCGGGACTCCTCCTCGCACCGTTGGCCGACGAGCTCGGGATCACCGTGGCGGTCTTCGGCACCCCGGCGGAAGAAGGCGGCGGCGGAAAGGTCCTGATGCTCGACGAGGGCATCTTCGATTCGCTGCACTGCGCCATGATGGTTCATCCCGGTGCCGGAGATCTGCGATCACCCAACATGCTTGCCATCTCACACCTCGACGTCGCGTACACCGGAGTGTCCTCGCATGCGTCGTTCGCCGTGGGCGCCGTCAACGCCGCAGACGCTTTCACCGTAGCGCAGGTGGGCATCGGCCTACTGCGGCAACATCTTCCGAAGGATGTTCAGGTACACGGCTACGTCAGCAACGCGGGAATCGCTCCCAACGTCATTCCCGGCAGCTCGCACGGAGAGTATGCCGTTCGAGCCGAAACCCTCGACGGCGTTGTCGCGGCCAAACCCAAAGTGGAACAGTGCTTCACCGCCGGTGCGATTGCCACGGGCTGCGACATCGTGATGACCTCGCCGTCTCCCGCCTACGCGGAATCACGTTGGGACGCGCAGCTGAGCGTTCTGTACCAGGAGAACGTCGAGGCGCTCGGTCGCACGTTCTTCGAGTTCGGCGGCCCGGCCGCGGGTTCCACAGATATGGGTAACGTCTCGCATCGCATCCCGACGATCCACCCCATCATCGGGCTCGAATGTAACGGCACCGGCAATCACCAAGCCGAGTTCACTCGCTACTGCCGTTCCGAGACCGGAGACAAGGCCGTGCTGGACGGCGCTTTGGGAATGGCCTGGACTGCCATCGACTGTGCGAGCGATTCCGATCTCCGTGCCCGCCTGCTGGGTCGCCCCTGACAGCAGAGAATGTGTCGGCGGTCATGCGTAGGTTGGAGCCGTGCCATCAGCACCCGAGGCACTGACCGGTTACATCTGCAGGAGGAGAGTTTCAGATGCCCGCACGCACCCCGCTCGACGGAGCACCCTGTTGGATCGACCTCACCAGTTCCGACACCGAAGCCGCCAAGAGTTTCTACACCAACGTGTTCGGCTGGCAGGCCGACACCAATGACGATCCGCAGTACGGCGGGTATGCCATCTTCAGCAAGGACGGGCAGCCCATCGCCGGTCTCGGTCCGCAGCAAGAAGGAAATCCCTACGGCAACGTCTGGACCACGTACCTCTCCGCCCCCGACGCGGCTGCATCCGCAGCCAAAGCCGAAGCTGCGGGCGGCATGATCATGATGCCGTCGATGCAGGTCGGACCACAGGGCAGCATGGCAATCGTCGGAGATCCCGCCGGCGCTGTCATCGGCATCTGGCAGGCAGATCAGCATCAGGGATTCGGACTGGTCGGCGAAGCTGATGTACCCGTCTGGCACGAGACCATGTCCAAGAACTACGGCGCCGTGTTGCCGTTCTACTCGGACGTGTTCGGCTGGGAGTTCCAGGCGATGGGCGACACCGACGAGTTCCGCTATTCGCAGGCCAAACTCGGCGAGACCGTCGTTGCCGGGATCATGGACGCCAGTTCATTCCTGCCGGCCGAGGTTCCGTCGTTCTGGCAGGTGTATTTCGGGGCAGATGACACCGATGCCACGGTCGCCAAGATCGTCGAATTCGGTGGCAGCGTCCTGCGAGCTCCGGAGGACACCCCGTTCGGTCGTCTGGCATCGGTCGCAGATCCCTTAGGCGCGACCTTCCAGATATCGACAATTATGGAGTGAATATTCGCCGACGGACAGCATCTGAACTGTGCTCAGGTGCTGTCCGTCGGCTCCCACCAGCTGAACGCTCGCCCAGAAGGTGTGCAGTTTCGGCCTTCTACAGCCTAATCTCATGGGATGCCCGCCCCCGCACCTCTCCTCGACGTGTACTCGCAGCCGACTCTGTCGACCCTTGCGCCGTCAGTTCTAGCATCGCTGGGGGTAGCCGGCGAAGCCAATCGACTGAACCTGCCCCCCAGCAAACGAACAGTGATCCTGCTGGTGGACGGCATGGGGGCGAACCTACTCACACGCAACGTGGAGCACGCGCCGTATCTGAACTCATTGGTCGGCTCCCCCATTCGCGCCGGTTTTCCCACCACAACAGCCACCAGCATCGTGTCCTTGGGGACAGGCCTACCGTCGGGCGCGCACGGAATCACCGGCTACCAGTCGTACGTCGAAGAAGCCGATTCGGTGTTCAACTGGCTCGGCTGGCACCCCAGCGGCAAGAAGGATTCGTACGCCGATTCGATAATCCCTGAGGTCCTCCAACCTCAGCCCACCACTTTCGATCGGGCGCAAGCCGCCGGTATCACGGCAACCACGGTTGTTCCGTCCAAGTTCGACGGCAGCGGACTCACCCGCGCCGGTATGCGCGGAGCCAATTTTGCCGGCATCCAGGCGTACGGCGATCTCCTCGCTCACACGGTTGCAGCCTCGAAGTCCGCCGAGCGCACATTCACGTACTGCTACGTCAGTGAGATCGACGCCCTCGGGCATGTGTACGGACCCGAATCCGAGCCGTGGCTTCATCAACTCGCGCTGGTCGATCGTCTTGTGGAACAACTCGCGACCGCACTCGGACCGGATGTGACGCTGATTGTGACCGCCGACCACGGGATGGTCGAAATCGCCGATGCCAACAAGATCGACTACGACGACTCGGCAATTCTGTCCGAGGACGTCGTGGCTCTCGCCGGCGAACCGCGGTGCCGGCACATCCACACCCGCAACGGCGCCGCACCCGACGTGGCCGAGCGGTGGCGCGCCGAACTCGGCGACCGGATGTGGATCGGCACCAGAGCCGAGGGCATTGTGGCCGGATTGTTCGGCCCCTCAGTGCATTCCGCCTACCAAGGGCGAATCGGCGATGTGATCGCCATTGCCACCGACGACATCGCGGTAGTTCGTCGAACAGTGGAATCGGGCTTGTCCGGCCTGCCCGGCCAGCACGGTGCACTCACGCTGGACGAACTGATGGTTCCATTGCTCTCGTCACAGCCGCAATAGTGTGCGAGCGTGCCGGATCTCCGGCACGCCCACCACCTTGCATGCCGTCAGCAGTATCACGGCGCCCATCGTCAGGCCGGCCGTAAGCGCAACAGCAGCAGCCACTCTCGGATCCTCGACGCTACCTTGGACCACCAACACCGCAGCCAATGCGCACCCACCGGCGAATACCGCCGCTGCTGTAATTCTCCCGAATGTTTCGACAACATGATGAAAACCCAAGAGCCCATATCGTTTCCGCAGCAATACATGCCCCAGAACTGCGCCGCTCACGTATGACACCGAACCGGCAACACACAATGCCAGGATCACCGATTCGCTACCCATCGTGGCAGTAGCCAGAACGACAACAGTCACCTTCGTCACCACCATGACTATGTTTATCAACGCCGGTGTTCGAGTATCGTTGTCCGCATAGAACACTCGCAACTGCAACATCACGATCGCGAACGGCACCAGACCGAACGCGCTGACCGCGAGAGCAGTCCCGATCAACCGCCCGCTGGCGGCATCCACCTGCCCGAAGAAGATCAAGGTCGTCAGTGACGGCCCGAGCACCATCAGCGCCACCGTCACCGGAATCAGCGCCACCACCGAATATCGAGCTCCGCGACCGAGATCCGACACGACACCGGCGTCATCACCAACCGCCACCGACCGTGCGATCTTCGGCATCAACACCGTCAGCAACGACACTCCGAGAATGCCGTACGCCACCTGGAACAACAGATCCACATTGGTGTACATCGCATAAACGTTGTGCGAGAGCGCGACGCGCATCGTGACCCACACGCCGACCTGACCAGCAACGACGTAGACCAGAACCCAGCCGAGTAACGGCACACCGGTACGCACCGGACGCCAAGTGTACGGGACGAGCCGAACATGCAAATTCCACCGAAACCCGTTGCGGTGCAATGCCACGGCCACCACAGTCGTCTGCGCAACGATGCCGAAGAGGGTGCCGACCCCGATCACCAGAATCTGCGTCGTCGTCATCGTCTCCGGCGTCAACGTCACGGGTCCGGGCACACACACGAAGACGGCAACCGTCACGAGCAGAACCACATTGTTGATCACGGGCGCCCACGCCGGGGCTCCGAAGACTGATCGAACGTTGAGCACTGCCGTCATCATTGCAGTGACGCCGTAGAAGAAGATCTCCGGCAACAGCAAGTAAGCAAAGAGGGTCGCAAGTTCTTGTTGGCCAGGGTCCTTGATCAGTGGAGCAACAATCCGTGGAGCCAGCAGGACCGCGGCCACGGTAACGAGGGCCGAGGCAATCGCGCCAACGGTGAGCACTCGCTGCGTCTGTTCCAGTTCGAGCACTCGGCCACGTGTGCGCTGCCTCGTCAGATACGGCAACAAGACGCTTGCCAGGATCCCGCCGAGCAGAAGTTGAAAGACCATGTTCGGGAAACTGTTGGCGGCGTTGTATGCATCGCTGACCAGCGCAACACCCAGCACAGCGGTGAGGGCGATTGTGCGCGCGAAGCCGGTAATCCGGCTGACCGTACTGGCCAGCGCAATCTGACCGCCAGTCCGCGCCACGCTGCCGTCCGAGGTTTCGACCATCTCGCCAGAGTGCCACAGAACGAACGAAGGCCCGCGAACGTGAAAAGTTCGCGGGCCTTCGTCTCGAGAAGAAATCAGACTGCTGCGGCTGTTCCCAGCGGCGGAAGGATGACAACCTGACCGGCAAAGGACAGGCCCGCACCGAAGGCAAGAAGCAAAGCCATGTCACCAGGCTTGACCTGGCCGTCACGGAGCATCTGCTCCATGGCCAGCGGAACCGACGCTGCGGACGTATTGCCAGTCTCTACGATGTCGTTGGAAACCGGGAAGCCCTCGGGCAGCTTCATGCTGCGCGCGATGACCTCGTTGATGCGCTGGTTGGCCTGGTGCGGCACAAACGCATCGATGTCATCGATGGTCAGGCCCGACTTTTCGAGCGTACGAGTGGCAACCTTGCCCATTTCGAAGGCAGCCCAACGGAATACGGCCGTGCCTGCCATCTTGATCCAGGGACGCGCGCCTTCGGGCTTCTCGATGAACTCGAGCCAACTCGGCTCCTGCTTGATAGCGTCAGACTGACTGCCATCCGAACCCCACTCCACCGGGCCGATACCCACGGTGTCACTGACACCGACGATGACGGCGCCGGCGCCGTCGCCAAAGATGAAGCGAACACTGCGATCGGTGGGCTCGGTGGTATCACTCATGCGATCAACACCAACAACCAGTGCGTAATCGACGGTTCCGCCGCGGATCAGATCGTTGGCCACACCGAGCGCCGTACTGAATCCGGCACAACCAGCGGCCAAGTCGAATGCTGCCGGGCCCTTCATGCCGAGCTCGTGGGCAATCACCGATGCGGCCTGCGGGGTCTGCATGTCGTAGGTAGAGGTCGCAATGATGACTGCGCCGACCTGCTCGGGGGCAATGCCACTGGCTGCCAGAGCGCCACGCGCCGCGCCGAGAGACATCGCGACGACACCTTCACCGTCAGCGGCGAAGCGGCGCGACTTGATACCCGTACGCGTCTGGATCCACTCATCGGTGGAATCGATCGTCTCGCAGATCTCGTCGTTGGTCACAACCCGCTCGGGGCGGTGAACGCCGAGCCCGAGAAGGACGGACTGCCGACCTCCGGCCACACTGGCAATCGGCTTACCCATTGATCGATCTCCTCGTTGTTTCTGGTGATGACTCGTATCCGACATCACACGTTACGTAGCGGACATAGGTCCTCGCCTCTCAGGTCACCGTTCGGTCACGACAACAACATGAGGCTGGCTCACATTACGCTCCGGTTAGGTCATTCGTCCAGATGCAATCTCATGCCCCGCAAATAAGCTAGAACTGCGAGAACACGACGATGCCCGGCATCGGACGCCGACAGGCCGAGTTTCGCGAAGATATTTCCTATGTGTTTGCTCACAGCTGTGTCACTGACTACGAGTTTTTGTGCGATTTCCTGATTACCCAAGCCTTCTGCCATCAATCCCAACACCTCCGACTCGCGCGGAGTCAGTGTCCGAATCGGATCATCGGCGCGCCGACGGCTCATCAGTTGAGACACCACTTCGGGATCCATGACCGTCCCTCCGTCGATCACGCGGTTCAACGCGTCGATGAATTCGGCAACCTTGCCGACTCGCTCCTTGAGGAGATACCCGACGCCTCCCGCGCCGCCGGCCAGGAGTTCACCCGCGTAGCGATCCTCCACATACGCCGAAAGCACCAGGACGGGGAAGCCAGGGCGTATTTTGCGGACCTCTATCGCGGCCTTGAGTCCCTCGTTGGTGAACGTGGGCGGCATCCGTACGTCGAGAACCGCCACGTCCGGTGCTACGTCCTCGAATCTCGCGAGGAATTCGTCAGCGTCCGCGACCGCGACAACCTCGAAACCTTCGCTACCAAGCAATAACGCCAGCCCCTCACGCAGCAACGCGTCGTCCTCGGCAATCAGAATCCGCACGGGAGTTCCACCTTCATAGTTGTCGGCCCAGCGACTGGACTGTCCAGCATGACAGTTCCCTCGAACGCCGAGGTTCGACGCCGGATACCGGCGATACCACCGCCCGGGCGCGAGGTGGCTCCACCGCGGCCGTTGTCGAGAACTTCGATCACCATGGTCTCAGGGTCGGATTCCGTCCACACTCGGACGGTGACAGTGTGAGCGCCGCTGTGTTTCGCGACGTTGGTCAGCGCCTCGGCAACGACGAAGTAGGCCGCGGCTTCCACTGCTGCGGGGGCGCGGCGTAGTTTCTCGACGTCGAGTACGCAGGGCACGACGGAACGCCCGGCCAACGCCGATACCGCTCCCTCGAGACCGAGCTCGTCCAGAATCGGCGGATAGATGTCGTGGACCAAGGTTCGCAGTTCACTCAGTGCTTCTGTGGCGGCGTCCTGCGCCCGACGCAATTGTGGGAGTGCCTGATCCGGATTGTTTTGCAGTGCGCGCTCCGCCATCCCCAGCATCATCACCACGGCAACCAGGCGATTCTGTGCACCGTCGTGCAGATCCCGCTCGATGCGTTTGAGTTCTGCCGAGTGCGCGTCCAACGCTGCAGCACGACTCGCGGTGAGTGCGGTGACCCGCCGCGAAAGGTCCGAACGTGCATCCGGCGCAAGCAGAGTCGATGCCAGCGCACTGAGCCACCGCGCCATCGCCGGAATCAACCACCATGCCAGCAGTAGATACATCAAGCCGACAACCGGCATGCCTGCCGCGCCCCACCACGATGTCACGGGGTACAGATTGCTCACCGGCTCACCATCGGGCATGGCCTGCCAATAAAACGGAACCACAAAGGAATTGAGAGCCCCGAGTGGCAACGCGAACGTCAGGATCCCTGCCACGAGTGCTGCGAACGAATGGATCGCCACCCAGGCGCAGTCACGTCGCATCGACTGATCTGTGAGCAGCCGACGAAGGTCCCCCAACGTCGGATTGTCAGGCAACGGCGGATACCGCTGCGGAACGGGGCGATCCGTGTATTCGGCTGCACGACGACGAGCCAGCCCCGCCCACCACCGAAGCGCTCTCACATACGCCGGCACCAGCGCCCAGCCCACCACCAGAATCGACAGGGAGATCAACAGCAGTCCCGCGATCACCACAGCAAGTGACACCACGGCTGCGCAACCCTCGACTAATACGTAGCGCGCGGCCCGAAATCTCTGCTTCACCGTCCCAGCATGCCGCACCCGACGCCCCGATCCACTACAGCTAGATACACCTTCAGTTCGGGAGTCTGCTGGATGTTGCCCGGCGCCGGCGATCCATAGCGTTCATTCCATGAAGAATGAATACTCGGTACTCGCTCCTCCAGCGGTTCGGGCCGCCGTGCGACTCGAAAACGTCACCAAGGTCTACGGCAACGGCCGCCGTGCCGTCACTGCCCTCGACAACGTCAGCCTCACTCTGCCGCGCAGCACCTTCACCGCCGTGATGGGCCCCTCCGGATCCGGCAAGAGCACCTTCCTGCACTGCGCGGCTGGTCTCGACCAGCCGAGCAGCGGATCCGTCCATCTGGGGGATACCGACATCTCGCGACTGAAGCCGAAGGCCCGCAGCATTTTCCGGCGCGATCACATCGGATTCGTATTTCAGGCGTACAACCTACTCGGCGCGCTCACCGTCGAACAGAACGTGACGCTCCCCTTGCTGCTTGCCGGCCACCGCGCCGACGACCAGTATCTGACCTTTGTGCTCGAGGCCGTCGGCTTGGGGTCTCATCGAAAACGCAAACCCTCCGAACTCTCTGGTGGACAACAACAACGCGTGGCCATTGCCCGCGCCCTCATCACCCGACCCGACGCACTCTTTGCCGACGAACCGACCGGCGCACTCGACTCCCGCAGCGCCAAGCAGGTTTTGGAACTGCTCCGGCGCACCTCCGCCGAGTTCGATCAGACCGTTGTCATGGTCACCCACGACCCGGTGGCTGCGTCGTACGCGGATCGGGTGCTGTTCCTCGCCGACGGAAAACTGGTCGGGCATCTGGATCGCCCCACACCAGCGCAGGTTGCCGACCGCATGACACACCTCGGGGACTGGTGAACATGAAGGCGCACACAATTGCTCATCTGAAAGCGCACCGATCCGGCTTTGTCGCGGTGTTCATCTCCGTGTTCTGCGCTGCCCTACTCACCTGTTCATTGGGGATCCTGTTGGAGTCGGGGGTCCGAGGCGGAGTGGCCCCCCACCTCTACGCCGGTGCCGACGCCGTCGTGAGTGGGCCGCAATCATTGGCGATCGTTGAAGACGCCGATCAGCCGTTTGCAGAACGGGTTACTCTCACCCTCGACGTTACCGAGCGACTGAGTTCGCTGCGCGGCGTCACTGCGGTTCCGGATTTCTCAGTGCCTCTGAGTACCTCGAACGGCACAGTCCTGGATGCGCATCCTTGGAGCACAGCACAACTGGCTCCCTACACTCTCACCGAAGGACGTGCACCGCACAATCTCGACGAAGTGGTGTCCACTATGGGCGGCACCATCGGGGAACGAATTACACTGGCATACGGCGGAATAGACAGCTCATACACGGTTGTCGGAATGGTCGATACCGCCGTTGAACCATCACCCGAACGACCCGCCACCCTATTTTTGAGCGACCAGCGGGCACGGCAGTTGTGGCCGCACCAGGACTCCGTGACCGCAATCGGATTGATCGCCGCTGACGGCGTAGATGCCGCGGCACTTGCCCGGCAGGCACTCTCCGGAACCGATTCCGAGATCTCTACCGGGACCGCACGCGGCAGCGTCGAATTCCTCGACGCCGGAGCAGCGCGCATTCAGTTGATCGTGCTCTGCGCGTCCTTTGCCGGCCTGGCGTTGATGGTCAGCATGTTCGTCGTGTCCAGTACGTTGTCGCTGTCGATCAACTCACGTCGACGAGAGTTTGCCCTGCTGAGAGCAATTGGCGCCACCACACGCCAGGTTCACACGATGATCGGCCGCGAGGTTGTCCTCGTGGCAGCCGCGGCAGCTGCCCTCGGACTGGTTCCCGGATTCCTGCTCGCCCGCGTTCTGGTCGCGCAGTTCGCCGACGCGGGCGTAATGCCTACCGACTTCGCCTTGGTGTACAGCCCAATTCCCGCTCTCGCCGCGTTCGTTATCTGTCTCCTGACTGCGCGAGGTGCCGCAGCGATTGCCGCGCGCCGGCCAGCGAAGCTCGATCCCATCGAGGCACTCCGCGAATCCGAGAGCGGCCCGGCCGCATTGAGCCGCGGCCGAATCATTACGGGCGTCTCGCTGGGAGTCACCGGGCTGGCCATGTCCATTATTCCGGCGTTTCTGCCGAGCGAAATAGCTGCTGCCGGCGCCGGCGGCAGCGCACTGCTGCTCATCTTTTCGGTTGCACTGATCGGACCCATGCTGGTGCGCAACATCATTCGCATCCTCGGCGGGCCTTTGCGGCGCAGCCGATCCGCGCCGAAAGTTCTTGCTGCCGCAAATGCCGAATCCCAGTCCCGGCGGCTCTCTGCTGCCATTGTGCCGCTCGCCCTGGCCATCGCGTTGGGATCGGTGCAGTTCTTCAGCCAGAGCACCGTCGCCACCGAAGCGGAAAGCCAGTCGGTCGAGGGTGTCACCGCTGATCTGGTTGTCGGCGCTCCCGCCGGCATCGCTCCGGCACTCCTCGAGACTATCGCGGCTGTTCCCGGAGTAAGGGCAGCGAATCCCGTCGTACGTAGTTCGGTACTGCCCGTACCGGCTGGGGAAGAAAGCACTGTCACACCGATCTCCGCTCAAGGCATCGACGCCACGCTCACGCCCTCCACTCTCGATCTCGATGTCACCGAAGGTGATCTGACAGCGTTGACCGGCGACACCGTTGCCGTCAGCGCCGACGGAGCCTTCACGCTCGGCGCGAAGGTCGGTCGACGAATCGACCTCCATCTCGGCGACGGCACACTGATACATCCGTTGGTCGTCGCAAAATACAGCCGCGGTCTCGGATTCGGTGACGTGACCCTGCCCATCGACACCATGCGCAAGCATTCCACCGATGGACTGATCGACACAGTTCTCGTGAGCACCGAACCCGGCCGGTCTGCCGAAGTGCAGCAGTCCCTGCGCTCCGTCGCTTCTGTATCTGCCATGAACCAGGATCAGTTCGGGGCCGCCGGCGCGGATGAGCGTCGTACGCAATCCTGGGTCAGCATCCTCGCGGTGCTCATCCTCCTCGGGTACCTGGCAGTCGCCGTCGTCAACACCTTGGTAGCGGCTACCGCCGAACGCTCGCGAGAATTTGCACTCCTTCAACTCGTGGGTGCACGGACAAAGCAAGTCCGCGCGATGATGCGCATCGAATCCGTCATGGTGGTCGGTATCGCCGTGGTTGTCGGAACACTGATCGCACTACCGCCGCTGATGGGGATCGCCATGGCTGTCTCCGGCGTGCCCGTACCGACCGTCTCGCCGCTGATCTACGGATCGATCATTGCCGTCACCGCTGTCCTCGGATTTTTCTCGATCACCATTCCGACACGGGCCGGACTACGAAAGAACCCGATGGACGGAGTGCGCGACAACTGAGTGACGCTAGCGTTCCTTCTTATGGACGCCGCCGACTGGGACAAGAAATACGAACAAACGGAACTCGCCCGGGGCGTTCCTCCCAACGAACTTCTGGTGGAATACGCGACGGCCCTCCCCCATGGCCAGGCTCTGGACCTGGCGTGCGGAGAGGGCCGCAATGCGCTGTGGCTGGCAACGCGCGGCTGGACAGTGACAGGCATCGACTTCTCGTCCGTTGCTATCGAGCAGGCACGGGCGATCGCGGCCCGATCGCCACGCGCAGTTGTCGAGCGCCTCGACTACCGATGCGGTGATGTCAGAACGGTTGAGTACGGCTCCGAATACGACCTCGCACTCGTTCTATACCTCCATCTCCCCGCTCCGGAGCTCATTTCGGTTGTGAACCGTGCCATAAATTCCCTGAAACCTGATGGAATCCTCATGATTTTGGGTCACGACCGAAGTAACGTCGACTACGGCGTCGGCGGACCCATGGAACCTGAAATCCTTTACACCCCAGAGGATTTGATGCGAGAGTTCGGCCCGAGACTCAGGTTCGAGATCGCCGGAAACCCTCACCGGCACACCGAAACGGGAATCGCGATCGATGCACTTGTCATCGGCCGGAAATTAGATGTTGGCAGTTGAAAGAACGACTAGTAACATGTATTAAGTTACCGACGAGTAATAAACTTCGGGCGGTACTAGGAGTGCTGGACCGCACCACCTCACTGGGAGAAGCAGAAGACATGGGCCATTACAAGAGCAACGTTCGAGACCTCGAGTTCAACCTCTTCGAGGTGCTCGGACTGGAAAAGCTACTGGGCGAAGGCGCTTGGAGCGATCTAGATGCCGACACCGTCCGCAACATGCTGGCCGAGGTCGCCCGTCTGGCCGAGGGACCCCTAGGCGAGGCATTTGCCGACGCCGACCGCAACCCTCCTGTCTTCGATCCTGAGACCCACGAGGCGACTCTGCCCGAGTCGTTCAAGAAGTCCTTCAAAGCCATGTGGGACGCCGAATGGTTCCGCATGGGTCTGAGCGAAGAGATCGGCGGCGTACCCGTCCCCCGCACGGTCGTCTGGGCCATCGCAGAAATGATGCTCGGTGCACAGCCTGCAGCCTTCATGTACCAGGCCGGCCCCTCCTTCGCCGACGTGATGTTCAACAACGGCACCGAAGAGCAGAAGAAGTGGGCAGCCACCGCCGTCGAACGCGGATGGGGCGCCACCATGGTCCTCACCGAGCCCGACGCCGGCTCCGACGTCGGCGCCGGCCGCACCAAGGCCATCGCGCAGGACGACGGCTCCTGGCACATCGAGGGCGTGAAGCGCTTCATCACCTCTGCAACCTCTGACGACCTGTTCGAGAACATCTTCCACCTCGTTCTCGCTCGCCCCGAAGGCGCCGGACCGGGCACCAAGGGCCTGAGCCTCTTCTTCGTCCCGAAGACGCACTTCGACTTCGAGACCGACACGCTCGGCGAGCGCAACGGCGTTTTTGTCACCAACGTCGAGCACAAGATGGGCCTCAAAGCGTCCACCACCTGTGAGCTCACCTTCGGTGGCCACGGAATCCCCGCACAGGGTTGGCTGGTGGGCGACGTCCACAACGGCATCGCGCAGATGTTCGACGTCATCGAGCACGCTCGAATGATGGTGGGCACCAAGGCGATCTCCACGCTCTCCACCGGTTACCTCAACGCACTCGACTACGCCAAGCAGCGCGTCCAGGGCGCCGATCTCACCCAGATGAGCAACAAGGCCGCACCGCGCGTCACGATCACGCACCACCCCGACGTGCGTCGTAGCCTCGCAATGCAGAAGGCATACTCCGAAGGCCTGCGCGCTGTATACCTCTACACCGCAGCACACCAGGACGAGGTTGTCGCCCAGCACGTCTCAGGCGCTGACAAGGACACCGCGTTCCGCGTCAACGACCTGTTGCTCCCCATCGTCAAGGGCGTCGGCTCCGAGCGTGCGTACCAGTACCTGACGGACAGCCTGCAGACCCTCGGCGGATCCGGCTTCCTGCAGGACTACCCGATCGAGCAGTACATCCGCGACTCCAAGATCGACTCGCTGTACGAAGGCACCACCGCCATCCAGGCGCAGGACTTCTTCTTCCGCAAGATCGCCCGTGACCGCGGCGTCGCACTCGCGCACGTTGCCGGACAGGTCAAGACCTTCATCGACAGCGAAGCCGGCAACGGTCGTCTCAAGACGGAGCGAGCACTGCTCGCTACCGCTCTCGAAGACGTCCAGGCCATGGCTGCCACGCTCACCGGGTTCCTCATGGGCGCCCAAGAGCAGCCGTCCGAGCTGTACAAGGTCGGCCTCGGCTCCGTGCGCTTCCTGATGGCCGTCGGCGACCTGATCATCGGCTGGCAGCTGCTCCGCCAGTCGGAGGTCGCACTGGCCGCGCTCGATAACGGGGCATCCGACAAGGACAAGGCGTTCTACGAGGGCAAGGTCGCCATCGCGTCCTTCTTCGCCAAGAACGTCTTGCCCGAACTCACCGCGTCACGCGAGATCATCGCGAACACGGACAACGACATCATGGAAATCGACGAAGCTGCGTTCTGATTTCTTCTGAAGTGGGTCCGGCCGCCGAGGTGAACCTCGGCGGCCGGACCCATTTCCGTCTCCTGATCGTGAAGGAGTTTCGCTCACTGAGCGAGTGAAATCCTTCACGATCCGCGCGTTTGTCGCTGGTTGTGGTTGGCTGAACCGAAGTTGCCGAATCCGACAGACGAGGTGAACGCTGTGACCGCTCCAGGCTTGGCACTAGTGGCACGAGACTTGACGCTGGACGGCCCCTGGGGCCCGGTGTTCGGTCCGATCAATCTCGATACCGCGGCGGGCGGAGTCACCGTCATCGAAGGGTCGAGCGGATCGGGACGCACCTCACTGCTCCTTGCACTCAGCGGCAGGTTGAAGCCAAGTTCCGGTTCGCTCAACGTATTCGGACGCACCCACCCTCGTGACATCTTCAAGATCTGCTCCATCGCCGGCTTCGAGGGCATCGACGAATTGGCGGAATCCGTCACCGTTCGCGACCTCATCACCGAGCAGATCCGTTGGGACGCACCCTGGTACAAGCTGATCGGCCGCGCCGGCAAGCCTGAACTCTCCGCAGTGTGCACTCCGGTGTTCGGCGATCACCCTTTGCCCCGCCTCGGCCAGTACGTCAGCGATCTCGGCGAACTCGAAGCCACCCTGCTGCGCATCGCCGTCGCGAACACCAAGAAACCGGCGGTACTCGTCATCGACGACCTCGAACAGGTCCGACGCGATTCCGAGCGCGCCTATCTGGTGGAGCGCCTCGCCGACTTGGGGCGGCACCAGACCATCATCTGCTCCACCGTGAACCCGCTTCCCGACGGATCACCCGCCGAATCCGTCACGCTGCTCGAAGATGTCACCAATCCCGAACAAGAAGGGGCGAGGTAACCGCGATGCTTGCAGGAATGTCACTCGGAACCGAACTCAAGCGGTTCTCCCGGGGAGCCATGCCCCGAATCGCACTCGTCACCATCATTCTGATGCCGCTTCTCTACGGCGCAATGTACTTGTGGGCGTTCTGGAATCCGTTTGGTGAGGTCAACAAGGTCCCAGTCGCCTTGGTGAACATCGACCGCGGCGCCATGGTCCAAGGTCAGAAACTCAACGCCGGCGACGAGGTAAGCCAGGCGCTCATGGACTCCGGCGAACTCGACTTACATCTCGTCTCACCGACGGAAGCAGCAGACGGCGTTTCTGACGGCACCTTCTACTTCTCTCTGACCCTCCCCGAGAACTTCAGCGAAGCCGTAGGGTCTCCGACTTCCGCGAATCCGCATAAAGCCCAGTTGCAGTTCGCATTCAACGACGTGAACAACTATCTCGGCACCATCATCGGCCAAAATGCTGCCCAGCAGATTCTCAATCAGGTAGGCGCCACGATTGGCGCCCAGTCTGTCGAAACGGTACTTCTCGGACTCACCGACGCCGGTGCCGGGTTGAAACAGGCAGCCGACGGAGCCCAGCAACTCTCGACCGGAATGACGACGGCCAATGACGGAGCAGGCCAACTTGCCAGTGGCTCCAAGACTTTGGCCGACAACATGGTGACCGCCCGCGACGGCGCCGCCACCCTGGCCGGTGGCACCGCTCAACTCTCGACGGGAATCGATACCGCCACCGGAGGAATCCTCGCCCTGACAGACGGATTGGGTCAGCTCAATCTCGGAGCCGGCCAACTGGGCGACGGTGCAACACAACTCAGCGGTGGTGTCACCCAGGTTGTCGATCAGCTCAGCGTTCTGGGCAACACACAAGCTCAGGCGACCCAGTTGGTGAACCAAGCGGTGGCCGCTCTACGAATGAACCCCGATCCGCTATCACAGCAGATCGCCAATGCCCTGGCTCCCGCGCAGGACATCCTCCGCAACCAAGGTTTCGGCGAGGCCACGATGGGCCAACTGGCCGAACTAAAAGGAGGCGCACAGCAACTCGCCTACCAACTCGGCGATCCGTCGAGCACCTTCCGCGCCGGTTTGAACGCCGCAGTGGGCGGCGGCGGAGAACTACGCAATGGCCTCGTCCAACTCCGCGACGGTGGCCAAGAAGTCAATGCCGGAGCTCAAACTCTCAGCAGCGGCCTGGTTCAACTCACCGACGGCAGCATCGAACTCTCTACCGGCGCAGCCACACTCGCAGGCGGCACACAACAGTTGCAAGCCGGTTCCGCCGAACTGGCAAGCAAGCTGACCGAAGGCGCCGGACAAATCCCCAGTTGGACCGACCAGCAGCGAACCGCCACAGCCCAAACACTCTCCAGCCCCGTCGAATTACAGGAAACCTACGAAAACCGAGCCAGCACATTCGGTACGGGCTTTGCCCCGTTCTTCCTACCCCTCGCACTATTCGTCGGCGGCATCATCACCTGGATGCTCCTCAAACCGCTGCAGAACCGACCCATCGCCAACGGGTTGGGCGCGCTGCGCGTCGTCCTCGCGTCGTACTGGCCGGCACTGTTGATCGGCATCTGCCAGGTGCTCGTCATGTACGTGGTGGTGCACTTCGGGGTGGGGTTACACCCCACACACACCGCGGGTACCGTCGGCTTCCTGATCCTCATCACCGCCACCTACATGGCCTTGATCCAAGCATTCAACGCGATCTTCGGGGTGTCCGTCGGACGCGTCGTCACCCTGGCATTCCTGATGCTGCAACTCGTTTCGGCGGGCGGCATCTATCCGGTAGAAACAACCGCAAAACCGTTCCAGATAATCCACCCCTTCGATCCGATGACCTACGCCGTCAACGGATTGCGACAACTCACCGTCGGCGGCATCGACTCGAGGCTCTGGGTGTCCATAGCGGTACTAGGTGGACTGCTGGTTGCGTCCCTGGCAGCCAGTTCCCTTGCCGCTCGGCGCAATCGGCAGTGGACGATGGACAGATTGCACCCGCCGATCGAGGTTTAAGAGTTCCGATTGTGAAGGATTTCGTCTGCTCAGCGAGCGAAATCCTTCACAATCACGCCGCCTTGACAAAAGATGACAAGTAAACTTTACTTTTTCCATGCCTGGAAAAGCCGGAGACAACCGAGTGCGCGAGCACCGACGCCTTGTCGGACTCACGCAAGCGCAGCTCGCCACGGCCGGGCAGGTGAGTCGGCAAAGCATTGTCTCCGTCGAACGTGGCGACTACGCACCCAGCGTCTACCTGGCACTTCGCCTGGCTGCCGCGCTGGGCACAACCGTCGAAACACTCTTTCCGCTACCGGAACATGTCGAGGAGTCAGCATGAGCACCATGATGAAGGCAATGCGATTCGTCGGAGATTTGGATGACGAGTTCTATAGCGACGAACGGCAGCGCGATGTGTGGAACGAAGCATCCGCGGTGGCGCTGCAAAGCATCCTCTGGGCTGCGTTTGTGAGCGCCGCGATTCTCCCCTGGGTTGCGGGCCGGACCGGAGCCTGGATTTCACTGGCACTGTTGATCGTCGCCCTACTGGGCTCGGTAATCACGATTGCCTACGCGAACCGTCGCGACGTCGATGTATATCTACTGTCCAACTACAACCGCCCACGAGTCGTGATCAGCATCGCCCTGTATCTCGTAGCCGCAGTCGGCATCATTGCACGGCTGAAGTTCGATTCCTACCAAGAATCATCAACCTGGGTCGGTGCGCTGATCGGTGGGATCGTCGGCGGCGGCCTGGCAATCGCAGGCGTCAAGCTTCACCAGCAACGTGGAAAGCGACGCGAAGAGGCCGAAGAACTTCTCTGACCGCCGAAGTTTGCCCGGCACAACAGAATCCATAGAGTTGGTAAAGTCGTGCCAGGTCACGGGATCGCGAGTACCGTCGAACCGGTGAGCACACGCCTCGGATACCAGATGCCCAACTTCAGCTACGGCGGCCCGGTCAAGGACCTGTTCCCCACCGTCATAGCGCAGGCCCGCGAAGCCGAAGCCGCAGGTTTCGACACCGCCTTCGTCATGGATCACTTCTACCAACTCCCCGGAATCGGTGCCCCCGACGCCCCGATGCTCGAGGCCTACTCAGCCCTCTCCGCATTGGCGACGGCTACCGACACGATTCAGCTGTCCGCGCTGGTCACGGGCAATACCTACCGAAACCCGCCGATGCTCGCGAAAACGGTGACCACTCTCGACGTGGTGAGCGGCGGGCGTGCAATTCTCGGCATCGGCGCGGGCTGGTTCGAACTCGAGCACAACTCCTTCGGCTACGAATTCGGCACCTTTACCGAACGCTTCCAGAAACTCGATGAAGCCCTCCAGATCATTCAACCGATGCTCCGCGGACAACGCCCCACCTTCGACGGCAAGTGGTACCACGTCGAGGAAGCAATCAACGAGCCACGGGTGCGCGACGACCTACCGATTATGCTCGGCGGCGGCGGTGAGAAGAAGACGTTCGGTCTGGCTGCGCGCTTCGCAGACCACCTCAACATCATCTGCGATCCGTCCGAGTTGCCCCGCAAGATGGAAGCGCTCGCAGCGCGATGTGACGAGGCGGGACGCGACCGCGCCACCCTCGAAACCAGCTTCCTGACCTTCATGATGATCGACGAGGACGGCGACAAGGCCCGCGCGCAGCAGGCTGCATTCATGGCCGAGCGCGGACTCGACATCACCACCGCGCCGGCGGACGTAGTCGCCAAGGCCACCGAACGCCACTTCGTCGGCAGCCCTGACGACGTTGCCGAGCAGGTTCAGACGCGCATCCTCGACCACGGCATCGACGGAATCGTCATCAACCTCATCACCAATGGCGACGAGCCGGGCATCGTGGACCTCGCGGGCCGCACGCTCGGGCCGCTAGTGGGTAAGTAGCAGTTTCCTACTCGCACTTCACGATCGGAACCGGATCGTATTTGACGGTGCGAGTGTTGCGGGAAATCTCTGCGCCGGTGGCGTGATCGGTGATCACACGGGTATCGCTCGTGGTGAATCCGGGCGCGCCACTGGACGGCACACACCCCGGCCCCTTGGGCAACACCACGGTGCTCGGTGACGTGGGTGACGTACGCGGACCGGTAATCGACTCCACGTCGACGGTCTTGGTTCCCCAGATCCGAACCGTCACTTGCGAAGACGTCGTGACGGTTTCGATCATCACGCCAGTCTTCGAAGGATTGCGGAACTGCAGGTCGATGGCTCCGTCGAAGATCGTCGCCTCACGCGCCGCCGGGTACCGCGAGATGTAGTAGCTGTGCTCGGTGTGGGCGATGTCGTCCATCCCGGCAAAATAGGTGGCGTTGTAGAGCGTCGTCGCCAGCTGGCTGATACCACCGCCGACAGCCTTGTCCGGGCGACCGTTGTTGATGATGCCCGATTCCACATATCCCTGGGCTGCTCCGCGCGGACCCGTGAATTCGTTGAACGAGAAAGTCTCGCCTGGCTTGACGATCGCGCCGTTGATGGCCGATGCGGCCAGCGCGATGTTCACGCCGGACGCATATTCGAAGCCGCCGGTGGTGTATTCGCTGATGACTTCCTTGATACCGAGATCCTCCGCAGCCTCGGTGGTGAGAGCCGGCGGAACCTGCTCGTACACCGCCGGAGTTGCCCGAGAAGCTGTACTACTCAGAAGAACCGGAAGGTCCTTGACGGTTTCGGGCCAGTTGATCAGATCACCGACAACTCCCGGGACAACGGCGGGCTTACCGCCGGCGAGAGTGATCGATGCATTCTTAGGCTGAACTTCTGTCGACACCAGTTGCGGCGCCAGGATCTTGATCGCCGCGTCCGTGTTGTACTGCGGCGACAAGCCTCCCGAGCCGTCAGGAGTGAACGTCAGGATCTCGCCGATCTGCGCGACGCCGATGGTCGCTTCCTTGCCGTCGCGTCCGTTGACCACGATCTCGCCGGAGACTGCCGGCTGAGCAACATCTTTGAGGGCGCTGTCAACTCCGGCCTGCGTCACGGTTACCGGAATGTCGTCGACCGGCAAGACGACAATATTGCCGTCGGACCATTCCCTCGTGAAAGTCGACGCAGCACCGGGAAGATCAAGTGCGCGACCCACCACCGGCGACACGCCCGACGCCTGTCCATCGGCGATGACAATCGCACCTTCGATCGGAGCCCGGTCACTGTTCGCCGCAACAACAGCCATCGACGCGTCCAAGGCCGCCTCGTCAACCGTCGAAACTACCGGCACCTCACGCGAGGTGAAGAACGACGTGATTCGAGTGATCGGATTGAGCGGTTGCGCATTCACGCCCGCCAACGTCGCCGACCAGTCCACGTCGATTCCGGCCGACGCCGGGATGATCTGGGAATCGGAACCGTCGGCACTGACCGCGACCGGTTCAACGAGTCGTGGACCGAGCTCGGACCGCAGGACGATCTCGGCATCAGCCGGCGAGAGGTTACCGATATCGATGCCGGCGACCTGAGTTCCCCGGGGCGTATTTCCGGAAGACGTGAACACGTCCACCCCGTAAGCAAGCACACCGACCGCGAAGATTCCGGCAACGATCAGTGCCGGTTTGACCCAGGGTCGTGAGGGCGCCGTCGGCGTTTCGGGAACGGACTCCGGTTCTCGAACCACAGGCTCGAACTGCGGGGTCGGCTCGAACTGCTGAGTCGGCTCGAACTGCTGAACATAGGCCGGCACCGCGGGGATGACCGTCGTGATCTCGTTGGCCGATTCATCCGAGACGATCGCGGAGTCCGCGGTTGAGTCCGCGGTTGAGTCCGCGGTTGAGTCCGCGGTTGAGTCCGCGGTTGAGTCCGCGGTTGAGTCCGCGGTTGAGTCCGCGGTTGAGTCAGAGCCTGTTTCAGATCCGTCCACACTGTCTGTTTCTTCGGGTGGCGAACCGTCTGCGTCACTCACTCGTTGACTCCTCGCTGCATCGACCGGGCTGCGGCGCATACCGACAACTGCCTTACAGACTATCTGGACATACGAGAGCCCCGCGTTGCTGCCAGGTCGGGGGTCAGGCAGCAGCACGGGGCTGTCTTGATTATCGGTAGCTATCCGTCAGCGTTACATCTGCGAAAAAAATATTTGTGAAAGATTGCGGGGATCCGACCACCCCTCGCCGCCGGATCCCCGAAATCTACGCCACTGGCGATGATCACTGCAGGTGAGCACAGTTTTCAACGCCCAAGCTTTACCGCTCGATGATCGCGGTGACACCCTGTCCGCCGGCTGCGCAGATCGAGATGAGGCCGCGGCCTGAACCCTTCTCCGCGAGCATCTTTGCGAGTGACGCCACAATCCGTCCACCCGTCGCAGCAAACGGATGACCTGCAGCCAACGACGAACCGTTGACGTTGAGTTTGCTGCGATCGATCGAACCGAGAGCGCCGTCGAGACCCAGACGCTCCTTGCAGTACTCGTCCGATTCGAAGGCCTGCAACGTTGCGAGAACTACCGATGCAAATGCTTCGTGGATCTCGTAGTAATCGAAGTCCTGCAGTGTGAGCCCGTTGCGCGCCAGCAAACGCGGGATCGCGTACGTCGGCGCCATCAACAGACCGTCCTTGCCGTGGACGTAATCGACGGCTGCGGTCTCGGAATCGACCAGGTGAGCGAGGACCGGAAGATTACGTTCCGCGGCCCACTCGTCCGTCGAGAGCAGTACCGCCGACGCACCGTCGGTGAGCGGCGTCGAGTTGCCGGCCGTCATGGTGGCGTCGCCGAGCTTGGTGCCGAATACCGGCTTGAGGGTGGAGAGCTTCTCCACCGTGGAACCGGGACGCAAGTTGTCGTCGCGGGTCAGGCCCAGGAACGGCGTGACGAGGTCGTCGAAGAATCCGCGGTCGTAGGCAGCGGCCATGTTCTTGTGGCTCGCGGCGGCCATTTCATCCTGGTCTTCGCGCTTGACACCGAATTCCTTGGCCGTGATGGCAGCGTGATCGCCCATCGACTTGCCGGTGCGAGGCTCGCCGTTGCGCGGAATCTCGAGGCCGAGCATGCCCGCACGGACGTTGCCGAGGAGCTTGATGCGATCGCCCGTCGACTTTGCCCGGTTGAGGGAGAGCAGGAACTCGCGAGCCTGGTCGTTGACGCCGATGGGGGCGTCCGACGTGGTGTCGGTACCGCCGCCGATACCGGAATCGATGCGACCCGCCGAAATGGCGTCGCCGACGGCGATGATCGACTGCAAGCCGGTTCCGCAGGCCTGCTGGAGGTCGTAGGCCGGCGTGTACGGGCTCAGCGCGCTACCGAGAACTGACTCGCGGATGAGATTGAAATCACGACTGTGCTTGAGAACGGCGCCGCCGACGACCAGGCCGAGCTGCTCGTCCTGCAAGTTGAAACGACTCACCAGACCGTCGAGCGTGGCCGTGAACATATCTTGGTTGGACGCCTGCGCGTATGCCCTGTCCGAGCGGGCAAAAGGAATGCGATTGCCACCGACGATGGCGACGCGGCGGCGCTGACCTGCAGACTTGGCAGCAGTTGCGGCAGGCGTGGCGGTTGTGGCGCCAGTCGCGCGGGGCTTTGCGTTTGAACGGGCTTTGCTGGTCACTTGCGTCTCCAAGGATGGTGCGATTACCTGTTGAAGACTATTCTTACTCAGTAGTAAGTTACTTGTCTATCGCCGCGTTCAATTCGAACGCCCGGTGCCCGACATGCCGAAACACAACAGAAGGTAGGACCGTGGCAGCCAGCAAGGGAGCTCCCGACCTCTATTCACAGTTCCTCTCGTCCGCCCCCGGCGCGTTCATCGCGTCGAAGGCCGGCCTTCCCAGGCCCGAGAACCTGCGCCGTTACAAGGCCGGCGAACCCCCGCTCGCCGGACCGGTCCTCATCGGCGGCAAGGGTCGACTCGCAGAACCGTTGCGCGTCCTGCTCTCCGACTACCCCGCCGCACAGGCACATGACACCAGCTTCGGCGGACTGGTATTCGACGCCACCGGAATCACACAGGTTACCGAACTCGAGCAACTGTTCGAGTTCTTCCAGCCCGTGATCCGCAACCTCGCACCGTCCGCTCGCGTCGTCGTTCTCGGCACGACACCTGAAGAGACGTCCAGCGTCGACGAACACGTCGCGCAGCGCGCTCTCGAAGGTTTCACTCGCAGCGTCGGCAAGGAAATCAAGCGCGGCTCCACGGCTCAGCTCGTCTACGTCTCCCCCAAGGCTTCCACCGGCCTCTCGGGCGTCGAATCGACTCTGCGCTTTCTTCTTTCGGCCAAGTCAGCATTTGTCGACGGCCAGGTCATCGTCGTCGGAGCGCAAGATTCAGTCGCCCCGGCCAACTGGGACAAGCCGCTCGACGGCAAGGTCGCCGTTGTCACCGGCGCAGCCCGCGGTATCGGCGCCACCATCGCCGAGGTTCTCGCCCGCGACGGCGCACACGTGATCTGCGCCGACATTCCCTCTTCGGGAGCAGAACTTTCGGCCACGGCCAACAAGGTCGGTGGCACGTCGTTGGCTCTCGACGTCACCGCAGCCGACGCAGCCGAGGTTCTCGCTGCACACCTGCTCGAGCGTCACGGCGGAGCAGACATCATCGTCCACAACGCCGGCATCACCCGTGACAAGACCCTCGCCAACATGGACGAAGGCCGCTGGAACATGGTCATGAACGTCAATCTTCTTGCACCGCAGAAGATCACCGAGTACCTCGTCGAGAAGGGCGCCCTCAAGGATGGTGGCCGCGTCGTCGACGTGTCCTCCATCGCCGGCATCGCGGGTAACCGCGGCCAGACCAACTACGGCACATCCAAGGCCGGCGTCATCGGCCTTGTCCACGCCGAAGCTCCTGTCCTGGCGAAAAAGAACATCACCATCAACGCAGTCGCACCGGGCTTCATCGAAACCGCCATGACTGCAGCCATTCCCTTCGCCACCCGCGAAGCCGGCCGTCGCATGAGCTCCCTCCTGCAGGGAGGCCAGACCGTCGACGTCGCGGAAACAGTCGCCTACTTCGCCAGCCCGGCCTCCAATGCTGTTACGGCGCAGGTTGTTCGCGTCTGCGGCCAGAGCCTGCTGGGCGCATGATGGCAACCAAAACCGTTGCCCTGACCGAGCAGCCCAAGACCGCCGACATCTACTCCCGAGCTGTACTGGGACTGATGCCGTGGAACAAATCCGACTCACGCTCAGTACCGTCGACCGTCTACACCCTCACCGGACTGAAGGTAGACACCGACAACCTGGCTGCATACTGCCGTGTCACGGGCCTGCGATTCGGCGACGCCCTGCCGATCACCTACCCCTTCACGCTGGCATTCCCGACCGTGATGAAACTGATGGTGTCGAAGGAATTTCCCTTCCCCGCAGTCGGTTCCGTACACGCCGAGAACGTCATCGAATCACTGCGCCCGATCTCGGTCAGCGAACCGCTGGACCTCTCGGTTCACGCCCAGAACCTACGTGAGCATCGCAAGGGCCTGCTGATCGACGTCGTCACCGAAATTCGGGTCGGACGTGAACTGGTGTGGCGACAGACGTCGTCGTTCCTCAACCAGCAGAAGACCTCGCTGTCGGGCGAGGCTCGACCGGAGCCCAAGGCCGACGAGGTTCCGCCGATGCCGATGAGCACCATCCGCGTCGACCAGACCATGATCAGCAAGTACGCCGCCGTCTCCGGCGACCGCAACCCGATCCACGTTTCATCCTTGGGCGCCAAGGCTTTCGGATTTCCGAAGACCATCGCTCACGGAATGTGGAGCGCCGCAGCACTCTTGCGGACAGTGGAAGGTTCCATTGCCGACAAGGTCACGTACAGCGTGCGCTTCGGCAAGCCGATTCTCTTGCCGGCAACACTGAACGCCTACGCAGATCGCGTCGACAACGGCTGGGATCTGGCTCTGCGCCACCCGAAGAAGGGGTACCCGCACGTCACTGCGACGCTGCGCTGAGCTGGTTTCCCCCCCACTCTGGACCGCGTGAACGTATCGCTCCCCCTATCCAACAAGGGGAGCGATACGTTCACCCCGGAGAAGGGGTGGGACTATTCGGGCTTTTTCTTGCCCGACAGACCGCGCCACGCCAGGGATTCGAGCAGATCCGCCGCCTCGTCCACTTCGATTTCGCCACCGGCAACGCGGTCGGCAACAGCCTCACCGGCCCCGACGAGTGCAATTGCGATGATCCCGTAGTCGTGGGCAGCATCCGGATCCTTGGTGCTGGACTCGAGCAGATGCGCGGTCAGTTCGATCAACCGGTCGCGACTGGACTGCACGGTTCCCGCAAAAGCCTGCTGCCCGACGGCCTGACGGTAGAGCACCATCCACGATTTGCGGTTTGCCCCGACGAATCCGAGAAACCCTTCGAGGGCAGCACGCAATTGCTCGCGAGGTGTCAGATTGGGTGCGCCGGCCGGGGCAAGTGCCTCGAGGAACCGCAGACCCTCACGGTGGATGCATGCGGCAAAGAGCTCTTCTTTGGAGCCGTAGTACAGATACAGCATCGGCTTCGAAATCTCAGCTTTGGCCGCAATGGCGTCCATCGATGTTTCGTGAAATCCCCTGTCCGAGAACACGTCCACGGCCGCGTCGAGCATCTGCTGCTCACGCACCGCGCGTGGCAGTCGCTTTGTGCCGCCGGCCATGCTTCCTCCAACCACAGGGGTAAATGTCGATCTTACTCTACGGTAAGATATACCGTCGACTCAGCAGGTGACTGCGCCCTTGGTCTGCGCCACCGTCACCACTGCCTGGTCGACACGAGACTGCGTCAGAGCACCCGACGCAACAGCGTCTTCGAGATGATCGAGCACGCGCGGTACGTCCGTGGTTGTCAGCCACAAAGCCTGGTCCACGCCCGCCACCAGCGCGGCCTGTACGGCGTCGGCAATATCGTATCGGTCGGTGATGGCCTGCATGCCGCTGAGGTCATCGGTGAAGACCGGACCTGTGAACGGCGCTGCACCGTAACCGGTTCCGTCGCGTAAGAATGCAACTGCAGCCGGGCTGATACTTGCCGGGACACCGGGTTCGGTAAGACCCGGAACCTCCAGATGACCCAGCATCACGCCGACTCCGGTGTTTGCCAACTCGCGAAAGGGAATGAGGTCCGACGCGATGAGATCCTCGATTGGTGGCGTCGTGACAGCGCCGGTGTGCGAATCTCCGGATGCACTGCCGTGGCCCGGGAAGTGTTTGATCACCGGGAAAATACCGGCGTCACGCATACCCTGCGCGTAGGCGCCGGCATAGGCGACAACGGTCGCGGGATCGTCCGAGTACGAGCGATCGCCGATCACCGAATCGGCAGGCTGAGAACTCACGTCGACGTCGGGTGCGTAGTTGACCGTGATTCCCAGGTCCTTCAGTCCGCGACCACGCTCGAGCGCCATCTGGTACGTCTGTTCCACCGTCATCGTCTCGGCAGTTTCCCGCGCCGACGGATCAGGCCCGAGGATGCCGGCGACCCGAGAAACTCGTCCGCCCTCCTCGTCGATTGTGACCATCAACGGCAGCTTCGATGCCGAAGTCACTTGCGGTACTTCACGGTTGGTCAACATCGACTGATCGGTCCAACTGCCGACGAAGATGCCGCCAATCTGCTCACTCTCCACAATTGCCAAGGCGTCGTCAGTTCCGGTGACACCGACGTTGAGAAGTTGCGCAAGCTTCTGCCGCAGCGACAAGGACGCGAGAAGATCGCTGCCACACGTGGCCGGCGCCGGCGCCGCACTGGAAGTCACCGGCGTCGACGCAATCTCGGATGTAGCGGTCGTCGAGGTAGAGGATGCCGATGTTGCCGGTGCTGCGACGTCTCCGCCGTCCATCGAGCATCCCGCTACCAACCCTCCACAGAGCGCAAGGGTTGTCGCCGTTTTTGCAAACTTGATCCGCATACTCCGACCGTAACGGACCCGATGCCCATACACTCCCTCACGGGCACCTTGGGACGGTAGCCTGGACGTGAACCGATTCCCCGCCAACGAGGAGGTCGTGATGCCACAAGGATTGATGCTCATCGCGTACGACGGTTCCGACAACGCTCGACGCGCTATCACCTACGCGGGGCGTTTTCTTGCCGCTAATCGCGCAATTCTTGTCACCGCGTGGGAGCCGATGGTTCGCCAAGCGGCCCGCATGTCCGGCCTCTCGGGCGTGATGCAACCCGAGTGGATACCGGACGACGACGTCGAGGACATCGCGTACACAGATGCCAAGAGCACGCTGGCAGAGGGCGTCGCATTGGCTGAGGCAGTCGGCTTGACTGTGGAAGGTCGCAGCGCGGAATGCACGTCGGCCATCTGGTCCGCGATAGTCGAAACTGCTGACGAGTTGGATGTCGACATCATCGTCACGGGCACACGCGGCACCACCGGTTTGCGGTCGTTGTTGCAGAGCAGCGTCGCGGATCATGTTCTGCGTCACAGTCATCGACCGGTGTTGATCGTCCCTCCAGGTAAGTAACCCGTCCGGGTGGCCGACTAATGTGTTAGCCACCATGGACGGTTTTGTTCTCTCACGGCCCGATCACAGTGTGCTCACTCGCGGCGTACGACGCAGCTTCGACGGCGCACGCGCAGCGGCCGACGCGTTGTCGGACGGTTCTGCGCGTCTGATCGTCGGGGCACTGCCCTTCGACCCGTCGGCACCTACTGCCCTGTACGAACCCGCCCAGGCCACCGTCACCAACGGTCCGTGGAGTCCGACTGCCGGCGGCGACTTGCCGGTCACGCGGGCGGTTCGTGAAATCCCGTCGTCGGCGGAGCACCTTCTGCGGGTGGAAAAACTGATCAATCGCCTACGCAACCGTGAACTCGACAAGGTGGTCTCGGCCCGGACCGTCGAACTTCTTGCCGAATCTTCCATCTCTCCAACAGCACTCGCTGCCCGGATGTCTGCACTCAATCCCGCCGCCACCACTTTCGCCGTTGATCTCAGCGCCGCGGGAGCCGATTTTGTGGGACACAGCCTGGTGGGTGCCACCCCCGAAGTGTTGGTGAGCCGGCGGGGAACAGTCGTGACATGCCGCCCCCTCGCGGGGACTGCCCGCAGAGGCACCTCACCCGAGGCTGATCGCGACGCCGGCACAAGCCTTCTGCATTCCACGAAGAACCTGGCTGAGCATGCCTTTGTCACAGCGTGGATTCGGGAAATTCTGGAACCGCTGTGCACCGACCTTTCGGTGCCGACGACGCCCGAACTGACCAGCACCCACGAGGTCTGGCACCTCGCCAGCCCGATTCGCGGCATACTGACGGACCCCACCACCTCCGCACTCGACCTTGCGATCGCCCTCCATCCGACGCCCGCGCTCTGCGGAACGCCCACCGATGCCGCCTTGGACGTCATCCGGGACATCGAAGAGCCGAGACGGTTCTACGGCGGCGCTGTCGGGTGGTGCGACGGCGACGGCGACGGCGATTGGGTGGTTGCGATTCGCTGCGCCGAGATCAGTGCCGACGGGTTCACTGCCTGGGCTAGTGCAGGCGGCGGAATCGTCGCTGAATCGGACCCACAGGACGAATTGGACGAGACAACCACGAAATTGCGAACCTTACTCACCGCACTGGGTGTTCGAAAAACAAACTAATCCACACGTACTGGGGCCAATCGTCCGAATTCTCGAGAACGGGTGATACCTTGACCCGAACAGTTCGTACGGACCGGTAAGTTCCGGCCGACCGACCCACGACCTATTGGGAGATCCGCGATGACGAAGTTCCTTGTCCCCGGCGTGGTTAGCGCTGTCGCCGGCGTCGTTCTGGGTGCCGCCGCCATATTCGGCGCAACGGCCGCAGCTTCGGACAACACTCGTCCCGAGATCGACCGCAGCGGAAACGCAAATTCTTCCATCCTGAACCAGGTTGAGTACGGCAGCCGCTGAGAGCGCAAGCCTCGCGAGTTCCCGTTCTTCCGCCGACGCAGTGCCGTCGGCGGAGCCTCTGTCCAAGCGGTGGCTGTTCGGCGCCTCCGTTGTAGCGTTTCTTCTCACTTTTCTTCAGGCACCCGGGCTGATCACAGCCGACACCAAGTACGACCTGACGCAGAATCCGTTCGGCTTCCTCGAACGTGCTTCACATCAGTGGAGTAGCCAGGCTCCACTTGGCCAAGTTCAGAACCAGGCCTACGGGTACTTCTTCCCGCACGGCCCGTTCTTTGCGTTGGGCGAACTCGCACACATACCGCCCTGGATGACACAGCGCATCTGGTGGGCGCTACTGCTGATCGCCGGATTCTGGGGCATCATCCGCGTCGCCGAAGCACTGGGCGTCGGTAGCCGGAGTTCTCGTCTTATCGCGGCAGTGGCGTTTGTCCTGTCCCCGCGCGTACTCACGACTCTCGGCTCGATTTCGTCGGAAACCTTGCCGATGATGTTGGCGCCGTGGGTGTTGTTGCCGGTAATTGTGGCGTTCCGCCCTGTGCGCCTTTCTGATAGCGCCGACTACCAAAAAGGTGCACAGGGCCGAAGGCCCTATTGGAAATTGGCTGCACAATCCGGCCTTGCCATTGCCCTCATGGGCTCGATCAACGCCGTTGCTACCGCCGCCGCCTGCCTCGTCGCTGTTATCTGGTGGCTCTCGTACAAACCGAACCGCGCGTGGCTGACGTTCACCGCGTGGTGGGCACTGTTCGTCGCTCTCGGCACGCTCTGGTGGATCGTTCCGCTGATCCTCCTCGGCAAGGTCAGCCCACCGTTCCTCGACTACATCGAATCCGCCGGCGTCACGACGCAGTGGACGTCGCTGGCTGAAATCCTCCGGGGCACGGACAGTTGGACACCGTTCGTATCGCCGGAACGTATTGCCGGAGCTGTTCTCGTCACTCAACCGGCGGCAGTGGTCGCGACGGGACTGGTTGCGGCGGCCGGACTCGCCGGACTCGCCATGCGGTCCATGCCTGCCCGCGGTCGACTGACGCTCATCCTCTTTGTCGGCATTACGGGTTTGGCTGCCGGGTACGTCGGTGAGCTCAGTTCGCCGATCTCCGATCAAGTTCGCCTGTTCCTCGACTCCGCTGGTGCACCCCTGCGCAATGTCCACAAGCTCGAGCCACTGGTTCGCCTGCCGCTGGTACTCGGACTCGCCCATCTGCTGGCGAAGGTCCCGCTGCCGGGCTCTGTTCCGAATGCGCGTTGGCGACGCGCATTCATCCACCCCGAACGCGAACCGATGGTTGCGTTGACCTCCCTGATCCTGGTCGCGCTCACTCTCTCGACGGCATTAGCGTGGACCGGCAAGCTGGCGCCCCGCGGCGCGTACCCCGAGGTACCGTCGTACTGGAACGACGCCGCACAATGGCTGGAAGACAACACCTCTCCCGGCTCCGAAGCCGAACGTGCCCTGATAGTGCCGGGAGCGCCCTTCGGCAGCCAGGTGTGGGGACTGACCCGCGACGAACCCCTTCAAGCATTGGCTACGACGCCGTGGGCGGTCCGAGACTCCGTCCCGTTGACCCCGCCCGGCGCGATTCGTGCCCTCGACTCCGTGCAACGCCTGATCGCCGACGGCCGTCCCTCCGACGGACTCGCGCAAACGCTTCTCGGCCAAGGCATTCACTTCCTCGTCATGCGCAACGATCTGGATGCGGATACCTCTCGCTCGGCTCGGCCGATCCTGGTCCATCAGGCGATCGAAGGCTCCCCCGGCATCAACAAGGTCGCCGAGTTCGGCGACGACGCCTCACCGAAGCCGATCGAAGGCCTTGTCGCCGACAGTGATCTGCGCCCCGGCTACTCGCCGATCGAAATCTTCCAGGTCACCCCACCCGACGGCAGTGACGCTGTCAGCGGCCCGTATTCGGTAGATCTCGATACAGTCCCGCGCGTTCAAGGCGGGCCGGAAGCCGTTGCACGCCTCCATGAAAGCGGCACGCTCCCCGGTACCGGTCCCGTCGTATTCGCCGCCGACGCAGCAGCTGCCGGATTGCCTGTCGATGCCGTCACCGTGACCGACACTCCCCGTGATCGTGAAACCGATTTCGGTCAGGTAGACAATCACAGCTCCGCGCTGCGGACACCCGAGAGTCAGCGACGTACGTACAACTTGGTTCCCGACTACCCCGTCACCGATACCCGACTGGGAGAAGGGCCGTCGCTGGTAGAAGGGCAGTGGAGCGGCGCGTCGATCACGGTCTCGAGCTCGGCGTCCGACGCCACCCAACTGGGTGGAACGTCGCCGTCGAGCAGTCCCGCCGCGACGGTCGACGGCGATCCGGGTACCGGCTGGTTCAGCAACGGAATCGAACGTGCCCTCGGACAGTGGTTGCAGATCGACTTCGACACTCCCATTTCGAGTGGCCTGCTCCATCTGACTACCAGCGCCGCCGCAATCGGGGCACCCGTCAAATGGCTCGAGGTGTCCACACCGAACGGAAGCACCGCGGTCAAGGTCGATCGGCCGGGCGAGCCCGTTACCGTCTCCATCCCGGCCGGTACCACGCCGTGGCTCCGGGTGACGGCAACGCATACCGAAAATGGCTCGGTCGGAACGCAGTTCGGTATCAGCGAACTCGTCGTCGAGGACTTCGCCGATCGCAGTGCGCCGAAGCCGGTTCCCATCCGCTTCGACACGGTACTACCGGCAACACCGAACAACTCTTCCGTATCTTCCTGGAATCTGACCCAGGAGTTCCCGGGCCGAAATTCCTGCGCGAACAGCACTGAACGAGTGCGATGCAGCAACGCATTCATGGCGATCCCCGAGGAACCTAGCCGTTTCAGCCGCACCCTGAATGTCCCCGAAAATACTTCTGTCACAGCCGCTCTGACGGTTCGAGCACGCCAGGGCCACGCATTGGAAGAGCTCCTACGCGTTCCCGGCCGAATCACGGCCTCCGGTTCGAGCGATATCGGCGACACCCGCGGATCAGCATTTGCCGCCGTTGACGGCGATCCACGGACCACCTGGTCCGCGTCCCAGAGCACCGCAGAGCCCAGTGGCCCGAAACCGACTCTCACCCTGACGCTTCCGGAACCGACCCTGGTCACTGCCCTCGACATCACGCCCAGTCTCGGCGTCTTGCCGTCGCTGCCGACCAGCGTTGCCGTCAATCTCGGGAACGGGCCTCAGGTGCGCAGACTTGACGATGGAAATCGAGTGTTGCTGTCCCCCTTCGTCACCGACAAGATCGTTCTGAGTATCGCGGACTGGGATCCGGTTCTCGATCAGAACGCCCTCGGCTTTGCTCAGGTGCAGCCGACGGGTCTGGCCGAAGTAGGTGTGATCGGTAGCGACGGTACGGCTGTTGCGGGTTCCGGCGCGCAATCCGACAACGCCCTCGACGGTCGGCAGATCAACGTACCCTGCGGCACCGGACCGACGATCACGATTGCGGGACAACAGTTCCCCACAACAATCGACACTACGGCCGGGAAACTCCGCACCGGGGCGCCGATCGAGGCGATAATCTGCGGAACCACCGGGACTGCACTCCTTCCTACCGGTCAACCGGAGGTGTTGGTCGAACCCGGACCGGCATTCTCGGTCGACATCCTCGACCTCACCACTGTCGGTTCCGATCCGCTGACTGCGCTGAAGCAAATCGCGCTGGCGTCTTCGGCTTGGACAGCGAATCACCGCGAACTCATCGTCGACGATTCCGCGACCGATCAGTTGATCGTCAACCCGGAAAGCACGAGTACCGGCTGGATCGCCACCGCGCCAGACGGTTCCGAATTGGCACCTGTCGTAGTGAACGGCTGGCAGCAAGGCTGGATCGTGCCCGCCGGCACCTCCGGGACCATCACTCTCGATTTCCCCGGTGACCGCTGGTACCGACTCGGAATCTTCGGCGGTTTGGTGCTGCTGATTCCGTTACTGCTAGCTGCTCTTCTCCCGACTCGACGCGCCCCGAGGTGCCCGACACCGCCGCGGCCCTGGCATAGCGTCTCTGTGGGCTGGCTAGGCGTCTTGGCAGCAGCCACGGTAATCGGCGGCGGAGTCGGAGCGGCCATCGTCGTCGCCTGCTCCGCGATTGGTCTGGCGTTGATGCGGAAGATCGGGCCCGTCCGCACCGCCCGCATCCTGGTCGGCACTGCCGGCGTCGCCGCGATGGTCGGCATCACGATGCTCTCCACCGGACCCTGGCGGGCACCCGGCGGATACGTCGGAGATTCGTTCCCGATTCAGTTCTCGATGTTGGTGGCGTTGGTCGTGACCGGGCTGGCCGCGTTGCCCTTTGCAGGTTCGCCGATGTGGCGACGCTTTTCCCAACGGGTCACGAAAACACGCGCCGGTTCCTCCACCAGCGCGTAACTTGCCGACGCCACAGCCACACTCAGAACGAACGTCAACGCCAGAACGTAGAAGAAGCTGCCCTGGAACGGCACAATTCCGAACACCGGGAACACCGCGTTGAGTACCGCCAAATGCCAGATGAAGAGTCCGTACGACCAGCGGCCGATCGCCAACGCCATCGGACCCGCCAGAAACCGGTGCTCCGCCAGAAACCGGTGCTCCGCCAAATCCCGCAGCACCAACGGAGCGATCAGCGCAAAGCTGATGATCGCGCCCAGCAGGATCTTCATCGAGAACTGCCAAGGCTCCGGACGCACCATCCCCTCAGGTCCCGCCAGATCAGTGCACGACAAAACAAATGCAACGAGCGCCACACCCGCCAACAACAACCGGTGATGAGCCAGACGGTGCATCCACGTCGACGGGCCGACAGCCAACTCCGCCAGCACCATGCCCACCCCGAACCACGGCAGATACCCCGGCAACCAATTGTCATGATGAATGAAATCGGGGGCAGGGACCGGCAGGAACGACCACGTCAACGCCAACCCCGAAACCCCGAGCAGCAACGGAATCCGCCACCGCGCCGCACCTCCCCGAAGACGCACCAACAAAAACGCAAAAAGAGGGAGCAACAGATAGAACGCCACCTCCACCGAGAGGCTCCACATCTGGGTGAGACCCTCGGTGAGCGTCAAAGGTACGAAGACTTGCACCAAACTGAGATTCGCGAGCCACACCTTGTATCCGCCGCCGGCTCCGGGCAGGAAAAGAAGTATGAGCGTCACTGCCACCCAGTACGCGGGGAGAATACGTGTCGCTCGCGAGATCCAATACTTCACGGGTTCTTGTGGTCGACCGATTCCGCGGGCCGCAGCGGCATGCGGACGCCACAACAGAAATCCGGACAGTGCAAAGAACACTGCCACGGCAAGATCAAGGCGACCGAAAGCTCGTCCGATCGCCCCGGACTGCGCTTCGCCGGTCTGGAACGCAACGTGAGTGACTAGAACGCCGAGTGCCGCCAAACCTCGCATACCGTCCAATGCGGGAATGAAGCCCCGGGCCTGCGGCGGGACGGTTCGAGAAGATTTCACGGGACTCATCATCACGGATAATTGTGCACTCCAGGCCCATTGTCCGAAACCGCCAGGCACTTCAAAGAAAATGCCAGGCCAATTCATGACCTCATGCGACAAACCGGGCCGGTGGACTGTTAGTGTTCTGCCACACAGGGTGTCTACGGTGACCCCATACGACCTGCGCAGCTCATATCGTGCAGGTTTCCGAACCTCAAAACTACTAACGGGTAGGAGTCACAGCATGGCGGAACGCTCAGGGCCGAGCCGGATACTTCCTTGCATTCTGGTGGGCCTTGGAGCCTTCCTCTTGGCCATCGCCGTCCTCATTCCTACCTACATGGTGGGAAAGTTGGAGAAGACGCCGCTCGACCTCGAGGTGACCACCATCGCGACGGGCAACGGCAGTGTCCTCAACTCCGCGGCACTGCTCGCCGGTAAGGCACAGGTCGACAAGAACGTACCGATCGTCGCTCAGCGCTACGTCACGACGCAGGATCCTTCCAACGCCGACGACATCACGGTCCAAGCCGGCCAGACCGTCATCCGCACCGACAAGCAGGGCGACAGCGGACTCTTGACTGCATCCGTCGACACCGTCACGCTCGATCGCGTCAGCTCCATGCCGACCAACGACCCGGTCGGAACCATTCAGACCGACCCCGGTCAGCCTGCACAGGAACTCTCCCGCGACGGATTGCAGTACAAGTTCCCGTTCAACACGGAGAAGAAGACCTACCCGTACTTCGATCTCAATGCTCGCGCGACTCAGGACATCGACTTCGTCGAAGAGACCGAGATCAACGGCATGAAGGTCTACCACTTCACACAGACGGTCGAACCTGTCGATCTGTCGAAGGTCGTCAACTCCCCCACGAACAAGCTGACGCTGCCTGCCGACACCTGGGGCGTACCGGGTGGCGAAACCCCCATCACGATGACGCGTTGGTACACCAACGTTCGTGACCTGTGGGTCGAGCCCAAGACCGGTGTCATCGTCAAGGGCCAGGAGCAGCTGCATCAGTACTACGGCCGCAACAAGAACTCGGTCGACGTCGACGTCCTGAACGTCACGCTTCCCTTCGACGAAGCAACCATCGAGTACCAGATCGGGCAGGCCAAGGACGGCATGGATCTGCTCAACCTCGTCGGTCGTACCGTTCCGATCATCGCCGGCATCCTCGGCCTGATCGCACTGGCCGCCGGTATCTTCCTCGGTGTGCGCGGCGGCAAGGGTGGAACCCCGGCGGCAGCACACGCCGGCGGAGGCCAGGCTCCGAGCGGACAGCGTCCCGCCAGCCCCGCTCCCGGCGAGCACGACTGGACCTCCGACGACACTCAGGTGATCCCGCGTCCGGATCTTCGCAAGGACTGATGAGTTTCGCCAGTGAAGCTGGCACCCGTTGTATGAAGTAGGCACCCCTTCCCGCACGTCGGAAGGGGTGCCTACTTCATTGAGAAGGTGCTAGCTCGCGCTGACACTCGCACGGTCCGCACTCCGTACTGCAGCAGTCGCCACGGCAACCGCCGTCACCGACGCGATTACCACCGCAGTCCCGATCAACTCCCCGGGCGTCTCGGCCCACACCAGCATCACTGTGCCTTCGACGAGAAGCCCGATCCACGCGAGTACAGCGACCCTCGTGCGTTCCGACGCGATTGCCGCGAGCAGAGCGCACTGCAACACCGCCAGCACCGCACCGTGCAGAGCAAAAGCCCACAGCATCGACGCCACGGGGGCGTAATCGTCGCCCACCAGCACCGGCACCAACGGACCCGCAATTGCCGCGCCCAGCACCAAAGTTGCGCCGATCCCGACGAGCACAGCCAACGCAGTCCGCACAGCGCGAGCCGACTGCGCAGGATTCGCCATCTTCGGATACAGGACGACCCCGACCGCTTGGGGCAGCCAGAACGCCGCTTTGGTTGCCACCGCGCCCAGTGCGTAGATACCGGCGTCGTATTCGCTCAGCACCACGCGGACGATCAGCAGGTCCAGCGACGACAAGGCGATCAGTGCAAGTTGAACCTGCGAGGCCGCGAGCACGGATGCAACACCGATACGGACGGGCTGATGCGCACTCGGCACTGCGGTTCGGTCGAGAATCCGAACTGCCGCCACCAACAACGCCGTTCCGGCCGCACCCGCGACCAGCGCCCCGGAGGCTGCGCCGCCGAAAGCCAGAACTAACACTGCCGGAACAACTTTCATTACTCCCGCGCCCGCAAGCACGGCACTGAGTGCACCGAACCGGCCACGCCCCTGCAACAATCCCTGTTCCGTGGCCAGCAAAACCAGCATCGGAGCTGTCACCAAAGCAGAAAACGCTGCCACGATTCCGGTATCGAGAAGCCAGGCCATCGCGGGAGTGAGCACCACGGCGAGAACGGCAACGATCGCCGCGCATCGATAACCCAACGACCGCAAGGCTTCTGTGCTCTTGCCTCGTACGGCCTCACGGGCGACCACTGTCTGCAACGCCAGGGCCGGGACTGCCAGCACCAACTGTGCGGCCAGCAGACTCGCGAATTCGCCGTACCCGGCAGGGCCCAACCATCGACTCGCCAACCACGCAAGCAGGTACGCAGCCACATTCGCAGTCATGGAACCGGCCATCACCATGCTGACCCCGGCGGCAGTCGCGGCGTAGTGCGTGTCCTCGGTGCCAGCAGAACGGTCGAGGGGTTGGCGCGCCATGCGACCAATGATGCACCACGTATCGTGCGCGTCATGACAGTGCAGCCGAAACGCGACAGCTTCGTAGCGGCGGTGTACAGCCTGGCACTGTCGGCCTTGATCCTCGGTCCACTGTTCGGCTCCGGCTACCTTTTGCTGCGCGACGCCGTCAGCACCCCCCGGTCATACCTCACGGACTCCGCTCTCGGACTCACCGACGCAGCCGCACGTGCTGTTCCTCAGGACGCTCTCATTGCAGCACTGAGCACAGTCGTCGACGGCGGACTGGTAGTGAAAGGCCTGTTGCTCGCCGCACTCTGGCTGGCCGGCTGGGGCGCGGCACGCCTGGTCGCGGTACTCCTGCCGAGCGCCGGACTGGGACCACAATTGGTGGCGTCGACGGTCATGTTGTGGAACCCGTACGTCGCCGAGCGTCTGCTGCAAGGACATTGGAGCCTGCTGGCGGGTTACGGCGCGTTGCCGTGGATTGTGTGCGCCGGTATCGGGGTACGACGCCGGATTCCCGGTTCCTGGTGGGGCCTGGCAGCAGCTTTGGCATTTGCGGGTCTGACGCCTACCGGCGCACTCCTGGGATTGACGACGGCATTGGTGGTGGTTGGGTCACCCGGCGGGCAATCGCCGGTGCTGCGACGCCTGAGCGGTGTGGGCGCACTCTTCCTGATCGCGGCGTCGCCGTGGCTGACTGCAACGCTCCTCGCCGACGGCGTCGGCGACGGCTCCGACCCTGCCGGGGTGGCAGCGTTTGCCGCCCGCGCGGAACCCGGGCTCGGAACTCTGGGCAGCCTCGCTGGTTTGGGTGGCGTCTGGAATTCAGCCGCCGTTCCGGCCACGCGCGCAACGCTCTTCGCCGTAGTCGGGACGGTTCTGCTCCTCATCCTGGTTCTCAGCGGCATCCCGGCGCTGTGGCGGCGGCGTCGTAATCCGGTTATTGCCGCTCTGGGAATCCTGGCCCTCGCCGCCGTGCTCGCTCCGGCTTTGGGTGCGACGCCGTGGGGCCTCGACGTGGGCCGCTGGTCCGTCGAATCCTTTTCGGGCGCAGGACTGCTCCGCGACTCACAGAAGTGGGTGGCTCTGGCGGCGCCCTTCTACGCATTGTCCGCAGCTGCCGCCGTGATGTGGGCGCAACAGCGCTTTCCCCTGCCCAGACCGACGTGGTCGATCGCTGCCGTGGTCGTCACGATCCTGGCACTGCCCGATCTGGTCTGGGGCGTCGGCGGGGCCCTGAAACCTGTAACCTACCCGCAGGCCTGGACCACAGTATCCGAGCAGCTGAGAGGCGAATCCGGTGATGTGGCAATACTTCCCGCCGGAATGTTCCGCGCTTTCACGTACAGCGGAGACGCCCCGGTTCTCGATCCGGCGCCGCGTTTCCTCCCCCTCGACGTCCTGCAAACAGGGCAACTGATAGTCGCCGGTGGAGCCGTCGGTGGAGAAGGAACTCGCGCCGGCCAGGTCGAGGATCTCTTGCTTTCCGGCGGCGGAAACGCCGAATTGGCCGCACTCGGCGTCGGATGGGTATTGGTGGAACGGGATACGCCAGGCCAATTCGACGAGTCTTCACTCCGCGATCTGGAGAAGGTATTCGCCGACAACTATCTCGAACTCTATCGAGTCCCCGGAAAACCTGCCGTGCACCAAGCTTCGAGCATCGCGCGCGCCTCCGTCATCATTGCGCACCTGGCCTGGGTTCTGATGGGGACAGTTGCGCTGCTGTCAGTCGGATTGCACAAGAACAGAGTTCGACTCGCGCGGCGCAACCAAACCTGAAACCCTTCGCCCGTCCGCCGTGGCGGTCAATACTTCGAACACCCCGGTTCCGGTTTGCTCCCAAGAGAATTCGCCGGACCATACCCGCGCCTTCTCACCGAGAACCGTTCGAAGTTCGTGATCGCGCAACAGAATTCCGGCTGCCTCGGTCAGTTCTGCCACGTCGGCGTCACCGACGCTTTCGCCGCCCACCAGAAGGCCGGTCACACCGTCGACGATCGAATCCGTCAAACCTTTGGAGCTGCGGTATCCGATGGTCGGCACACCGTGCTGCGCGGCTTCGATGACAGCCAACCCCCATCCTTCTTTGCGCGAAGGCATGAGGTGGATCCACGACTGCGCCAACAGTTCATGCTTGCGCGCCTCGTCGACATGCCCGTAGAACGTCACCGCGTCGTCGATACCCAACTCGGCAGCACGATCACGCAGGTTCTGCTCCCACCAGCCGCCACCGATGACGTCCAGATGGACATCCGGAACCGAAGGTCGAAGTACCGCAACAGCTTCGAGAGCATCCTCAATCTGCTTGTGCGGCACCAGACGCGAGAGCACCGACATGGTAGGGCGGGTGGCCCGGGTGATCGAACCACCCGCGTCGACGCCGACCGGAAGTCGATCAGCCCCGTTGCGCACCACGGCAATTCGGTTGCGATCCACTCCCAGATCCGCCAACTCTTCGGCCGAAGGCAGTGACACGGTCAGATACTGACTGCTCCGATGCGTCCGCGGGGACAACCGGGATTCCACCCACCAACCGATCCGGCCGACGAGCTTGCCCGCAACCGGCCACTGTTCGCGATGGCAGTGATGAACCAGCAGAGTGACCGGTGCACCGGTCACCATCTTCGAGAAAAATGGGATCCCGTTCTGCGTGTCGATGACGGCGTCGGGACGAATACCCTTGAGCGAACCGAATCCGAGTCGGCCGGCGGCAATCGCAGCCAGTGCCCGCGGGTACACGCTGAAGCGTCCACCGGAGCGACTGATGGTGATGCCGTCGCGGTTCTCGGACGCTGGAGCACCGGGATACGACGCGGTCCGCAACGTCACCTGGATTCCGCGCGCGGCCAACTGGGTTCCGACTTGCTCGAGGTACCGCTCGCTTCCGCCGCCCTGCGGGTGCCCGGTGTCGCGCCAACAGAGCAACAGAACCTCACGCACGTGCGTTACTCCTACGAGTTCGTCCTTGTGACCGCAGCGGGTGCGTGTGGTCTTGCGGGGGATGCCCACCATGACCGGTCGGTAACCCTGCGGAACACCCTAACTGCTTCTGCGTCCGTATTGACTCACTCGGCAGACACTGGAATCGACGGTATTCGTGGACTGAGCACACCAGTCGCTAAAGTTGCTTTCCGTGACCAAGCCCGCAGTGACCCGCATTTTCGGCCGACGGGCAACCCTCAAACGATCCGTCGCGTTGCTCAGCGACTTCCGCCACGAGCAAAGCGCGCCCGACATCTTCTACGGCGCACTGGCCCGCGACTCGGTCGAATTGATCTCGGACCTGCACGAAGGTCACACCGGTCAATCCTTGGACGGGTTGACGGTCCTCGACGTCGGCGGCGGTCCCGGCTACTTCGCGGAGGTATTCCAAGCCGCCGGCGCCCGCTACATTCCGGTCGAACCCGATCCGTCGGAAATGCACGCGGCCGGCCTGACCGTCGGCGGCGCTGTACGCGGATCCGGCCTGGCCTTGCCGTTTCGGGACTCGTCCGTGGACATCTGCTTCTCGTCGAATGTGGCCGAGCACGTGAGCGAACCGTGGCTGATGGCCGAGGAAATGTTGCGCGTCACCAAACCCGGCGGGCTGATGGTCCTCTCGTACACCCTGTGGTGGGGGCCGTTCGGTGGCCACGAAACCGGGCCGTGGCACGCCTTCGGCGGCGAGTACGCGGCCCGGCGTTATCTCCGCACCACCGGCCGCGAACCCAAGAACAAATTCGGCACGTCATTGTTCAAAGTCGGCGCCACCGACGGCTTACGCTGGGCCCGTGGAACACAGCAGGGCGAACTACTCGCCGCAATCCCCCGCTATCACCCATCGTGGGCTTGGTGGATGGTCCGTGTTCCGGGCCTTCGGGAGTTTCTGGTGAGCAACCTCGTCGTGGTTCTCGAAAAGAAATAACGTGCGCCTCGCACTCGACATCGGTGGCACCAAGATGGCTGCCGGCGTAGTACGGGAGGACGGCAGAGTCCCCGATGTCGAGACCGTGCCAACCCCTGATGCAGACACCTGGGCCACCTGCGCGGCATTACTTCGGCGAGTTGCCGACGGCAGAAGCATCCACGCTGTCGGGATCGCCTGCGCCGGCCCGGTCGATACCGTCGGCGGCGTCGTAGCACCCATAAACATCAGCGAGTGGGCCCGAGGGTTCCCGCTGATCGAAGCCATAGAAGCGCTTTTTCCGGGTGCCCGAACAGCGCTTGCGATGGACGGCGCTGCCGCGGCACTGGCCGAACATCATCACGGCGCCGGACGCGGAATCCCGAACCTTCTGAGCCTGGTCGTGTCCACCGGAATCGGCGGCGGCGTTGTCCTCGGCGGACGCATTGCTACCGGTCGCACCGGCAACGCCGGCCACATCGGGCACATGGCTGTCTCCGGCACCAGCTCTGTCCCTGGCGCCGACGAACCCTGCAGTTGCGGTGGCGTCGGCTGCCTCGAGACCGTCGCGAGCGGTCCGTCGGCGGCCCGATGGGCGAGAACTCAGGGTTGGGCGGGCAGCACCGGACTCGAACTCGCCGACGCCGCACGCGGTGGTGATCCCATAGCAACCGCGGCGCTTGCGCGGGCAGGCCACGCCTTGGGGATTGCGATCGCGTCCGCCGCGGCTCTCCTGGATGTGAACCTCGCCGTCTTGGGCGGCGGATTCTCCCAGGCCGGCCCACCGCTGTGGGAACCGCTACTCGAAGCGGCTGCCCGACATGCCCGATTGTCATTCATCTCGGACCTGAGCATCCTGCCCGCTCAACTCGGGACTGCCGGAACTTTGACGGGCGCCGGACTTCTGTCCCTCGACGTCGATATCTGACACGGGTTCTTTCCCAATTCATGCACCGCAAGTCCCAGTAAACGGCTGCCATCTGGTACTTATTTCTGTAACGTGTTTTAGTGGTCTGACTCACACATCGCAGGCTTGGCACACGACAACAGTGGAAGGAGGTGACCATGAGTTCCGACGTTGTCTCAGCAGACGAAGCTGAACATCTCGCTCAGGTCGCCCGACCGAGCAGTTCCCAGCGTGACACCGAAGACCTGCGTGAGCGCCTCGAGCGGTGGATGGCGGCCAAAGTACCGGCCGGATCCAGCGTGACCGTCGGCGACGTCACCTTGCCTGCCGCCAACGGCATGTCCAGCGAAACCATCCTCTTCGACGCGACGTGGGACGGCGAACACCACCCGATGGTCGCGCGCGTTGCACCGGCGGCGACCACCATGCCGATCTTTCCGACCTACGACCTCGAAGCCCAGTTCCGAACGATGGCGCAGGTCCGCGAGCATTCCGACGTTCCGGTCCCGTCCGTCTACTGGTCCGAATCGGGTTCCGACGCTCTCGGCGCACCGTTTTTCGTGATGGAACGCATCTCCGGCCAGGTTCCGCCAGACGTCATGCCCTACACCTTCGGATCCTGGGTAACTGAGGCAACACCCGAGCAGCGCCTGACACTTCAGAACAGTTCCGTGAAGATTCTCGCCCACCTGCACGCCATCGAGAAGCCGCTCGAGCGATTCGACTTCCTCCAACTCCCGGGATCGGGTTCGACTGCCCGAGAAGCACTCTCCGCTCACATCGCCGATCAGCGTCGATTCTACGAGTGGACTGTCGCGGACGGAGCACGGTCACCGCTCATCGAACGTTGCCTCGATTGGGCCGAAGCCAACAACCCCGCCGACGACTCCCCCGCAGTACTCAGCTGGGGCGATTCCCGAATCGGGAACGTCATGTACCAGGACTTCGAACCCGCTGCGGTGCTCGACTGGGAAATGGCGACGCTCGGCCCGCGCGAGCTGGATCTTGGCTGGATGGTGTTCCAGCACAGATTCTTCGAAGACTTTGCCGGCCTTGCAAACTTGCCTGGCCTGCCCGATTTCCTTCGGCTCCAGGACGTAGCCGACACCTATGCCGATCTCACCGGATACACGCCGACCGATCTGGAGTTCTACACCACCTACGCAGCCATCCGGCACGCCACGGTCATGTATCGCGTCCAAGCCCGCGCCATAGCGTTCGGCCAAGCCGAGACGCCGGCGGACCCGGACGACATGATCATGCACCGAGCAACCGTCACCACGATGCTCGACGGCACCTACTGGGAAGGGGTGAAGTGAGCATGTTGTCACCGATGGACGATTACCCCATTCACCAGATCGCCGAGCCTGTCCGCCACGTTGCCACCTCGGACCGAAACTTCTACGACCGCTACTACTTCAACTGCTATCCCACCGACAGCGACGACACCTTCCTGATCGTCGGCTTGGGCCAGTACCCCAATCTCGGTGTCATGGACGGTTTTGCGGTCCTCCGCCACGGTGACCATCACATCGTGGCTCGGATGTCGAAAGCTCTCGGTGCCGACCGCACCGACACCACGGTCGGACCACTGCGCATCGAGGTCCTCGAAGGCCTGCAGAAACTTCGTGTTGTCCTCGAACCGAGCAGTGAATACGATCTCTCCTTCGACATCACCTTCGACGCCACCATCCCGGCGGCCTTGGAACCTAAGCAGTTTCGTCGTCAACTCGAACGAGTAACCTTCGAAACGTCCCGCTTCTTGCAAACGGGAACGTGGACAGGAAATCTCACCGTCGACGGTGAAGAGATCGCGATCGACCCGACAACGTGGCGCGGCAACCGTGATCGTTCGTGGGGCGTGCGTCCGGTCGGCGAGGCCGAACCTCCCGGCCGCCGCGCCGTCGATGATATCCAGAACTTCTTCTGGGTTTACTCCGTCATGCAATTCGACGATTTCACCATCTCCGTCATCATGCAGGAAGACGCGCAGGGCCGACGCATCATCGAGGAAGCGATGCGGGTGTGGCCGGAGCCTGGCCGCGACACGGAATGGCTCGGCCGACCCGAGCACAACCTGATCTTCTGCCCCGCCACCCGCGACGTCACCGGCGCCACCCTCACCTTTCACCGCCCCAACGGTGAGGTACTGACCGTCGACTGTGAACTGTTGCTGGCCAACCACATCGGCATCGGCACCGGCTACGGCCTCGAGCAGGACTGGCGTCACGGAATGTGGCAAGGCGAACTCGTCGTGCAAGGCCTGCGACACAAAGTCCACGAATTCGAACCCATGCAGCGCATGTTCTCCCCCGTGGACAACCTCAGCAAATTCCATCTCACCGAGGGTGGTCAAACCTTCGACGGCACGGGACTTTTCGAAGTCGCGGCCATCGGACCCCACGAGCGTTACGGCTTCACCAGTTTCACCGATATGGCCCCAGAACCTCAGACCGACAACACCGAGGAATGATTGTGATGACAAAGTACGACAAGCTCTACATCGGCGGCGAGTGGGTCGCCCCCGCCACCGACCAGGTTCTCGAAGTGTTCTCCCCGGCAACGGAAGAGCTCGTCGGAAGCTGCCCCGTCGCCACCCCCGCAGACATCGATGCCGCAGTCGCCGCTGCCCGCAACGCTTTCGACAACGGACCCTGGGGTAAGACGACGCCCGCCGAGCGCGGCGCGATCCTCGCGAAGGCCGCCAAGCTCCTCGAAGAGGGCAGCGCAGAACTCAACCAGCTCATCTCCAACGAGATGGGCCAGCCGCCGTCAATGGTCGGCATGATGCAGCAGACCCCGTCGATGGCGACGCTCGGCTTCTACTCCGAACTCGCTGACAAATTTGCCTGGGAAGAGAAGCGCACCGGCGTCTTCGGCCAGACCAAGGTCACCCGTGAGCCCGTCGGCGTCGTCGCTGCCGTTCTCGCCTGGAACGTTCCACTGTTCCTCGCGATCAACAAGCTCGCTCCCGCCCTGCTCGCAGGCTGCGCCGTCCTACTCAAGCCGGCACCCGAGTCGCCGCTCTCCGTCCATGTGGTTGCCGAAATCTTTGCCGAGGCAGGCGTTCCCGCCGGCGTCATCTCCGTACTCCCCGGTGGCGCCGAGACCGGCGAATACCTGGTCTCACATCCCGACATCGACAAGATCACCTTCACCGGCTCCAGCGCCGTCGGCCGCAAGATCGGCGCCATCGCCGCTCAGAACCTCAAGCGCTGCTCCCTCGAACTCGGCGGCAAGTCCGCTGCGATCATCCTCGAGGACGCCGACATTGCTGCCGGTATGCCGATGCTCGTCATGTCCGGCCTGATGAACACCGGCCAGGCCTGTGTTGCACAGACCCGAATCCTCGCTCCCCGTTCACGTTATGACGAGGTCATCGAGGGAATGAAGACCGCTGCCGGTTACATGACCGTCGGCGATCCTTCGGATCCGGCAGCCCAGCTCGGCCCCTTGATCTCCGAGAAGCAGCGTGAGCGCGTCGAGGGTTACATCGCCAAGGGTCTGGAAGAGGGCGCTCGTCTCGTTCTCGGCGGCGGCCGTCCCGCCGGCCTGGACAAGGGCTGGTACGTCGAGCCCACCATCTTCGCCGACGTAGACAACTCCATGACCATCGCCCGCGAAGAGATCTTCGGACCCGTCCTCTCAGTGATTCCGTACGACTCCGAGGACGAGGCCATCAAGATCGCCAACGACTCCGACTACGGCCTCGCCGGCTCCGTGTGGACCACCGACATCGAGCACGGCCTCGAAATTGCCGCGCAGATCCGCACCGGAACCTACGGAATCAACTGGTACGCCTTCGACGCCGGCTCACCGTTCGGTGGCTACAAGAACTCCGGAATCGGACGCGAGAACGGACCGGAAGGCCTCGAAGCCTTCTGTGAGAGCAAGTCCGTGCTCATGCCCCCCGGCTACACGAGCTGATCTTGACTTGAGCTAGCACCCTTTGTGCACAGTGAGCACCCCTTCCCGCACTACGGAAGGGGTGCTCACTTCATGAAAAGGGTGCTCACTCCCTGCGCAAAACCGCCAGCCCCCGCCTAGCCTGAGAATCGTGAGCACCGAAACCGAGACAAAGGCATCACAAGACGAAAGCACCGCCACCGTCGTACTGGCATTTGCCGCAAACGCTTTGATCGCCGCGGCAAAAACAGCTGCCGCGATCATCACCGGATCGGCGTCGATGGTCGCCGAAGCCACCCACTCGTGGGCCGATACCGGCAACGAGGTGCTGCTCCTCATCGCCAACAAGCGATCGAAGCGAGTCCCGGACCGCGAACATCCACTCGGATACGGCCGCGAGGCCTACATCTGGTCGATGTTCGCGGCCCTCGGACTCTTCGCCCTCGGCGCCGGAGTGTCGATCACCCACGGAATCCAAGAACTGTTCCATTCTGAGCCGGCCACCGACTTCGGTGTTGCCTACGCAGTTCTCGGGGTCTCGTTCATCCTCGAGGGCATCTCGTTCCGTCAGGCGTACAAACAACTCCGCGGTGAAGCGGCAGCCGTCAACCGCGATGTCCTTGCTCAGGCACTCAACACATCCGACCCCACGACGCGGGCCGTGTTTGCCGAAGACGCTGCGGCACTGATCGGTTTGATCATCGCGTTTGTCGGCGTGCTGCTGCACCAGATCACTGGCTCACCGATTCCCGACGCCCTCGGATCCATCTGCGTCGGCATCCTGCTGGGCGTGATCGCGGTGATCCTGATCGATCGCAATCGCCGGTTCCTGGTCGGCGAAGAAGCATCGCCGACGCTCCGCGCAGCCGGCATTGAAGCACTCACCGCGCTTCCCGACATCAACCGAATCACGTTCCTGCGCATGGAATACCTCGGTCCGCGGCAGGTGTATCTGGTTGCCAGTGTCGACCTGGTGGGCGACTACGCAGAATCACGAGTCGCCCACACCTTGCGCGAACTCGAGCGCACACTCGAGCAGAGCCCACGCGTCGTACGGGCGATCCTGACGCTTTCGACGCCGGAAGAACCGTCCATCGCGGCCTGAGCGAGCACCCTTTGTGCACAGTGGGCACCCCTTCCAGCAAGACGGAAGGGGTGCCCACTTCATGAAAAGGGTGCCCACTCACAGCAATTGTCCCGAACCTGTCCGAGTCTGAACAGACGCCGATGGCCGCCCCACCGTCGAAACGAGGGGCGGCCACCGGCAAACTCGCTCAGATATACATCGCCGGATCGATGTAACTGTTCGGATCCACCAACTTCTCCGTGGTGGTGCGCGGACGCGCCACTGCGGGAATTCCTGTTGCAATGGAATCAGCCGGAACATCCCGTGTCACAACAGCATTGGCGCCGATAGCACTGCCTTCGCCGATGACGACGGGGCCGAGGATCTTGGCACCCGCACCGACGGTGACGCGGTCTTCGAGTGTCGGGTGACGCTTGACCTGCTCGAGTGAACGACCACCGAGGGTGACCCCGTGATAGAGCATGACGTCGTTGCCGACCTCAGCAGTTTCCCCGATCACAACGCCCATGCCGTGGTCGATGAAGAACCGTCGGCCGATGGTGGCGCCGGGATGAATCTCGATGCCGGTGGCAAAACGTGTCAGCTGCGACAGCACCCGGGCGGGGCCGCGCAGTGCTGGCACTGCCCACATCCTGTGCGCAACTCGATGCGACCAGATGGCGTGCAGCCCTGAGTAAACGAGCGCGTTCTCCGCATTGCTGCGCGCGGCAGGATCCTGACCGCGCGCAGCCTGCAGGTCCTCGCGAATGGTGCCGAGGATACTCACGAACCTCAGTCCCGGATGTGTTCGAACAGCGGGGTGGAGATGTAACGCTCACCGAAGTCGCAGACCACAGCCACGATCAACTTGCCGGCGTTCTCGGGACGCTTGGCCAGTTCGAGGGCAGCCCAAACGATGGCGCCGGATGAGATGCCACCGAGGATGCCTTCCTGGGTACCGAGCGCACGGGCGATCTCGATGGAGTCCGGGAACGTGACGTCGATGATCTCGTCGTAGATCTCGCGATCGAGGATCTCGGGAACGAAGTTGGCGCCGATGCCCTGAATCTTGTGGGGTCCGGGCGCTCCACCGTTGAGGATCGGGGAGTCGAGGGGTTCGACGCCCACGATCTTGACCTCGGGCTTGTACTTCTTGAGTGTGCGTCCGACGCCGGTGATGGTGCCGCCGGTTCCGATACCTGCCACAAAGATGTCGACGGCACCGTCGGTGTCCGCCCAAACCTCTTCACCTGTGGTGACCTCGTGGATGGCCGGGTTCGCTGGGTTCGCGAACTGGCTTGCCGAGACGGCATTTTCGGTCTGCTCGACAATTTCCTTGGCCTTGGCCACAGCACCGGCCATACCCTCGGAACCCGGCGTCAGCACGATCTCAGCGCCGTAGGCGCGCAGCATGACGCGACGCTCGGTGGACATGGTCTCAGGCATCGTCAGGATGACCTTGTAGCCGCGTGCAGCGCCGACCATGGCGAGGGCGATACCGGTGTTACCACTGGTGCCTTCGACGATGGTGCCGCCGGGCTTGAGTTCACCGGACTTCTCGGCGGCGTCGATGATCGCAACGCCGATACGGTCCTTGACACTGTTTGCCGGGTTGTAGAACTCGAGCTTCACTACAACCTGTGCGCCGAGACCCTCGGTAAGACGGTTGAGTCGCACCAGCGGGGTGCGCCCGACCAACTCGGTGACGTCGTTGTAAATTCCGGCCATTTCCGTACCTCCATGCGGTCGCAGTGTCGACCGGATCGTTTCGCTGACAACGTATTGCATCATTCGATGTGGCCTATGCCTCAACCGGGCCGGTTAAATTACCAGAAGCGACCCGAATCAGCACGAAAATGCCCTCAAACGCCGAATACCGCATCAATTCGCTTAGATCGAATCGATGCGGCATCGGGTCACGCAGAAGAACTAAAACGCAATGGACTTCAGCCCAGACGCTGCTTCAGAGCCTCGAACTCGTCGCGAATGCCGGTAGGCAGCTTCTCGCCGACGAAATCGAACCACTCCTCGATGAGCGGGATCTCGGCCTTCCACTCGTCGATGTTGACCGCGAGAGCCTCGGTGATGTCGGCAGCCGACACATCCAGGCCGTCGATATCGAGAGCCTCACCGGTGGGAACGACGCCGATCGGGGTGTCGATGCCCGCAGCCTTGTGCTCGATACGCTCGACGATCCACTTCAGGACGCGAGAGTTCTCACCGAAGCCTGGCCACAGGAAACGTCCGTCGTCGCCGCGGCGGAACCAGTTGACGTAGAAGACCTTGGGCAGCTTGGACTCGTCGGCAGCCTTGCCGAGGTCGATCCAATGCTGGAAGTAGTCGCCCACGTTGTAGCCGAGGAACGGCAGCATTGCCATCGGGTCGCGGCGAACCGTGCCGACTGTGCCTTCTGCGGCTGCGGTCTGCTCGGAGCCGACCGTGGCGCCCATGAAGACGCCGTGCTGCCAGTCACGAGCCTCGGTGACCAGCGGAACCGTGGTCTTGCGACGTCCGCCGAAGAGGATTGCCGAGATCGGCACGCCATTCGGGTCGTCCCACTCGGGAGCCATGATCGGGCACTGCGACATCGGGGTGCAGTAACGCGAGTTGGGATGAGCAGCCTGGTTGCCGGATTCGGGCGTCCACTCGTTGCCCTTCCAGTCGATCAGGTGCTGCGGGTCGCCTTCGAGGCCTTCCCACCAGACGTCGCCGTCGTCGGTCAGTGCAACGTTGGTGAAGACCGTGTTGCCCTGGTCGATGGTGCGCATGGCGTTGGGGTTCGAGGACCAGTTGGTGCCGGGTGCCACGCCGAAGAAACCGAATTCCGGGTTGACGGCGTAGAGCTGTCCGTCGTCACCGAAACGCATCCAGGCGATGTCGTCACCGAGGGTCTCGGCACGCCATCCGGGGATGGTGGGCTGGATCATCGCAAGGTTGGTCTTGCCACAGGCGGACGGGAATGCCGCCGCAATGTAGTAAGCCTTGTCCTCCGGAGAGATGAGCTTGAGGATGAGCATGTGCTCGGCCAGCCAGCCCTCGTCGTGCGCCATTGCCGAAGCGATGCGCAGCGAGAAGCACTTCTTGCCCAGGAGAGCGTTTCCGCCGTAGCCGGAACCGAAGCTCCAGATCTCACGATCCTCGGGGAAGTGGGTGATGTACTTGGTGTCGTTGCACGGCCACGCGACGTCAGCTTGGCCTTCGGCCAGCGGAGCGCCCAACGAATGCAGTGCCTTGACGAAGAATCCGTCGGTGCCGAGCTTCTCGAGAACCTGGGCACCCATGCGAGTCATGACGCGCATGGAGACGACGACGTACTCGGAGTCCGTGAGCTCGACGCCCAGCTTGGGATCCTCGGCGCCGAGGGGACCCATGCAGAACGGCACGACGTACATGGTGCGTCCGCGCATGCAACCGCGGTACAAGTCACCCATGAGGGTGCGCATCTCCGACGGGTCCATCCAGTTATTGGTGGGGCCTGCGTCGATTTCTTCCTTCGAGCAGATGTAGGTGCGCGATTCGACGCGTGCCACATCGGAAGGATCGGAATTGCCGAGGAACGAGTTCGGCTTCTTCTCGTCGTTGAGGCGTGTGAAGGTGCCTGCCTCGACCAGCTTGTTGGTCAGCCGGTCCCACTCTTCGTCCGAGCCGTCTGCAAAGACGACGCGAGCCGGCTGGGTGAGTTCGGCAACCTCTTGGACCCACGCAAGGAGTTCCTTGTGCTGCGTGGGGGGCGTGCCGTCAGTTCCATTGAGACCGGGAATGGTCGCTGAGGTCATCAAACTCTCCTGGGGTGAGCCGGAACCGGGTTCTCCTGACACACGACGCACCTTCACAGGTAGCGCCCCGATACCAGTTGATCCCGGTGTCCCCCTCTCGACGGGGTCCAGCCGCGTCATCCACTCACGTGAATTCCACGGACGCCGGGTGTCCTATGTAGTGAGGTTAACGCTGGCTGTTCACCTGCAGGTAATCGGGTGTGGTCAGAATTGTCACAGAAACGATTCAGATGGTGTATTCAGGCGGCGTACCCGGCCGGTGAAGGCGTCAAACGGCCACTTTTGCTCCAAAAGTCCCGGGATTTTCACTCATAAGGTCCCGGCGTCGATGCGGTCCCAGACCAACAGTCCTTCGTCGTCGCGGTGGCATTCCCACGCCGAGTAGTCGCCATCGGCTTCGACCATCGTCACGCGGTCCGCGCCGCCGTCGTGATCGAAATCCGAGACGACGACAAGCGCATCGTCGGAATGGACGACGCGACTGTCGACGATTCCGTCTCCGTCCAGATCGAAGGCGTCGAGATTTACCGTCAGGTCTCCGACGTCGACGGCGCCCGATCCCGGTCCGAACGTTGCCGGGTCGATGCCCTCGGCCGGCAGATGCGCGACGGGCAGGTGACAGACGTCGAACCGACCGGTGTCGACGTTGTCTGCCGTGATCAGAAAGCTGTCCATGGTTCCCCCTGTAGTTGGTACCTGCGCCTCGCTACGGCAACCCCTACCGAATGACGAGACTCATCAGTATTACCAGATTTCGGCAGCTCCTCCCTCTCGAAAGTTTGTTCCTGTGGACAACCTGCTCAGGTTCCGGATCCGTTCAGAATCGCAAGGTCTCGTTCACACGCCGCCAATTGTCCGGTATGAGCCTGGCCCAGCGTCCGGAGTTCGGCATCGATCTCCACGATTCGCGCCTGCACCGACGCAATCAATTCACGACTCTCCGCCATGATCGCGTTGGCGAGGTCCACTTCCGCGTCGAGAAGTCCGTTCAGTACGCGTTGCTCCCATTGCGCTCGCACGGTAGACATCGTTTCGACCAACCAGGCGCGAGCGTGCGCTCGTTCTGCGGCAACGCTTCTCGCGCGGCTCAACCACCACGCTGCTGCCGCGCCGAGTGCGAGGGTCACCGGAATGCTTGCAATGTCCAGTGCCGGGATCATCTCCAACGGAGTGACTGCGATCCGACCCAATCCGAGTCCAGCCGATGCCCCGACCAACACGGTGATTCGCTCTTCGTTCCCCTGGGTCCGCACGGCCGGTCCGTCGGGAAAACGCGGCACGGGAAGCTGGCCGCCATCCTCCCCTGCTCCGACCGCCGTGGACATCGCGGCATCGAAAATGATTGTGTTGCTAGCAACTTCGTGTTCGATACGCGCCGGCAAGCTCAGGAGTTCAGCTCGGGTGGACTCGTCGATCCAGATGCGTGCCGACGCCACCGTCATACGGGCGGTGTCCGCAATCTGCTGTGTGAGATCAGCGCGTGCCCGTTGGAGCCGGCTTCGCATCTGTGCAAGGCGTTCACTGCGTCGACCATCACGATCGGTCAGCAATTGCGCTCGCTCCGAACGTAATTCGCTACCGGGAGCATTCTCGCGGAGGTTTCGGATCTCGAAGTCGATCATTCTTCGGGTTTCGGCGATCACTCCGCCGCCTGGCTGGGATACAGCACGTAATCGGACGCCGTCTACAACGGCGAACAACGACGCCGACCCGCCGTGCTCGGACAACTCGACGACGGTGGCAGCGCCGTAGACATCACGATGCGCAGCAAGAATGCCCAGGCCACGAGCACACACGGATTCCCAGTCCTCATAGACGTCCACACCGGTCAGCACTACCGCAAACGGCAAGCCACCAACCCCCGCCTCGTCGAGCAACTCCAGTTCTTCACTTCCGATCACGCTCGCGGCGTCGATGACCAATAACACGATTATCGCGTCGGCCGCGCACTCGACAGTGACATATCCAGCGCTCGACCGAAGTAGTCGCTCCACGTCTTCGCGCCCACACCGAGGCGGACCGATGACAAGAACCTTTGCAGCACTGTTAAATTCACCTTCTTCGACGTCCCCCGACACCCCGGCCGGATTCCATCGCTCCACCACCGGCCCCATAGCGGCGGACGCTACCGTCGGACTGTCAGTCACGGAGCGACCTCGGGTCGGTCGGGTCTGCCACCGAGCGACGCCCACCTTCTGACGTAGGCACGCTGAACGAGTGAAATCGCGTCCGGCCACGCAGGGTGCTCGCGTTGCGCCTGCCCTCCCCACCACGTTGCACACCGCAGTGCTTCGTCGACCGTATTCGGTCGAGCAGGCGCTGCGGCGACAAACGCCTGCAACTCCGGACGCACCAGCACGGCAGTCGCGGCAAAGATCACCCCGCCCTCGTCGGCCAAGTACCGCTCGACTTCGTCCTGCGCGCCGGCCTCGTCTGCGTCGGCGACGGCGGCAAGCCTGTCGAGTACTGATCGCATTCCGTCGACTCTGCGCCACCACGCGGTCTCGAGTATCCGGGCGAGGACGTCGAAAACGGCGCCACCGCCTTCTCCGGTCAACGCCACCAGGGGAACCGTGACAGTCCCGACCTCATCCGCAATCTCGGCGGCGCGTCCGACCGCAGCTTCCCAGCCGTCGCCCACGCGGTCGGCCTTGTTCACGACGACAAACCCGCGATCGGACAACCGCCGTGCGGCACGCCGATCCACATCTCGGACTCCGTCGACAACCACGTACACGACGCAGTGGTGGGTCAGGTCCGGATCACTTGCCCCCGGCACATCGAACGCTCGCGTCTCCGTCGGTATTACTGGAGCACCGCCGACGCGACGCGTCGCTCTGTCGTCACTTTCGAGCAACCGGACCACTGCAGAGCGCCCCACTCCGCTTCGTCCGGCAACTAGCACCTGCAACGGCGCTGTCAGCGATCCGACAATCGAATGCACGGCTTCTGCGGCGCGCTGGTCGATCGGCATCAGCCGGTACGCGAGCCGCCTCAGCTCGTCCATCGGTTCCGCGGTCGCGTCCTCCATCGACCCCACGGCCATCAATCGAGCCCCTGTTCTCATCCTCACTCCACGCTCCCCTCGTGCTGGCCAGATTCTGTCAGGTCCACTTCGCGGGAGCTGTTCCCGGCGGGTCATCCGGTGTTCGACTACACAGATTTCCTGTCCTGTTTTCCGCGCTTTTCACAGAAAGCCTCAAGTCGAACTTCAGACCCGTCTGCGATATATGGCGCTCATGCGTGACAATGGACGCGTGAACGAAGCCGATCAGCATGCACTGCCAACCCCGAACGCTGGCGAGACGGAAGAATCCAAGGGTTCCCGTCTCCATCCGCGCGTGACAAGTTTCCGCTCGCGCCGGGGTGCGCTGACCGACGCACAGCAGAAGTCGTGGGACCGTCAGTGGCCGCTCATCGGCGCCGACGTGTCCGATACCCCCCTCGACGCGAACGCCTGGTTCGGACGCGACGCACCCCTGATCATCGAGATCGGATCGGGCACCGGTACCGCCACCGCAGCAATGGCCAAGGCAGAGCCGCACGTCAATCTGGTCGCTATCGAGGTCTATCGCCCCGGGCTCGCGCAGCTGCTCCAGCAGGTAGAACGCGAAGAAATCCCGAATATTCGTGTTCTCCGCGGCGACGCGATGGACGTTCTGGAAAACATGATCGCCCCCGAATCACTGACGGGTGTTCGCGTGTTCTTCCCGGACCCGTGGCCCAAGGCTCGGCACCACAAGCGTCGCCTGCTGCAGGCTCCGACCTTCGCGCTGATCGCCAACCGCCTCAAGCCTGGCGGAGTTCTTCACGTCGCCACAGACCATGCCGACTACGCCGAATGGATCGATGAAATCGGTAACCAGGAGCCTCTGCTGACGGCACTCGATTGGGAGTCCCCGATGACCCATGAGCGGCCTGTCACGAAGTTCGAGGACAAGGCCCATCAAGTCGGAAGTGCAATCAACGAGTTCATATGGGGGAAGATCAGAGCATGAGTGTCAGCGAACAGCTATCTGAGGACGTCACGTCGTCAGGATCTCCCCTCGACCTCGGTCGTGACTCCCGCCACCCCAAGCGGGTACTTCTCGTCTGGGACGCCCCCAACCTGGACATGGGCCTCGGTGCGATCCTCGGTGGACGCCCGACGGCCGCCTACCGGCCACGATTCGACGCTCTCGGTCGTTGGCTACTCTCGCGCACCGCTGAACTGTCCACTCGGGAAAATGGCACTCTCGAGCCCGAAGCGACAGTCTTCACGAACATTGCGACCGGCAGCGCCGACGTTGTACGCCCCTGGGTCGAAGCGTTGCGTAATGTGGGTTTTGCGGTGTTCGCCAAGCCGAAGGTCGATGAGGACAGCGATGTCGATTCAGACATGCTCGAGCACATCGCTCTGCGGTACGGCGAGGGCTTGGCCGGAATTATGGTCGCGTCCGCCGACGGGCAAGCATTCCGCGAACCGTTGGAGAACATCGCAGCAACCGGCATTCCGGTTCAAGTACTCGGATTCCGCGAGCACGCCAGCTGGGCTGTGTCGTCCGACATCTTGGACTTCGTCGATCTCGAGGATATCCCCGGTGTGTTCCGCGAGCCTCTGCCGCGGGTAAGCCTGGATACTCTGCCCGACGAGGGCGCCTGGTTGCAGCCGTTCCGACCGCTTTCCGCCCTGCTCATCGGGCGAAAAAGTGTTGCCGAATAGGAGTTGATCAGTGTTCGCCAGCTGGGGAAGCATCGTCTACCGTGCCCGCTTCACCGTCATCGCCGTCATGGTGGCGGGTCTTCTTGGGCTCGCCGCTTACGGTCTGAGCCTGCAAGATCACCTCAGCCAGAGCGGCTGGGACGATCCGGGATCGCAATCGGTCGAGGCTGCCAAACTCGCTGACGGCACATTCGGGCGGAGCACAACGGGCGACGTCTTGGCGCTGTATACAGCGCCGGAAGGCAAGACCGTCGACGATCCCGAGTTCCAGGCGAAAGTCATCGACAGCCTGCAACGGCTCGTCGCCGAGCACCCCGACCAGATCATGAAGATCAACGGTTCGTACTTCAAGGTCGGCGACGGACTCTCCGTCGCCGCCTTGGCCGACCCGACGAAGCAAAACGCGGTCGCCAGCATCGCCATCGCGGGCGACAACGACACAGCTGTATCCAACAACTTCCGCGACGTCGAGAGCGCTTTCTACATCGACGGCGTCGACGTTCAGTTGGCCGGTCTGCAGCCGGTGGCGAACTCGCTGAACGACACGATGGCCAATGACATCAAGCGCATGGAAATGCTCGCGATTCCGGCCGTCGGGGTCTTGTTGTTCTTCGTCTTCGGTGGCGTGGTCGCTGCGGCACTGCCTCTGATCATCGGTGGACTCACCGTCATCGGCGCCAACGGCATCATCCGCCTGATCACCAATTTCACCGAGGTCAACGCATTTGTTGCGCCGGTGGTCTCACTGGTCGGACTGGGTCTTGCCATCGACTACGGACTGTTCATCGTCAGTCGCTTCCGCGAAGAGATAGCCGAGGGGTACGACACCCCGTCCGCAGTTCGCAGAACCGTCATGACGGCCGGTCGAACAGTCATGTTCTCGGCCACGATGGTCGCGGTCAGCCTCGGCGGGCTTCTGCTCTTCCCCCAGGGATTCCTGAAATCCGTCGCCTACGGCGCCATCGCAGCCGTCATGCTCGCAGCGATTTCGTCCATCACGATCCTTCCCGCCATCCTGGGAATTCTCGGCAAGCGGATCGACGCGCTCACGTTCCAGCGACTGCGTCAGACCAAGACCAATGAAGAAATCGAGAACGGCTTCTGGGGCAAGCTCACCTCGTTCGTGATGCGACATCCACTCAAAGTCGCGATCCCGATCATCGTCGCTTTGCTCCTGATGATCATTCCGCTCAGCGGCATAAAGTTCGGCGGTATCAACGAGACCTATCTGCCGCCCAACAGCCCCACCCGCGTGGCGCAAGCCGAGTTCGACGAACTCTTCCCGGGTAACCGCACCGAGCCCATCCGGCTGGTCATCGAGGGCGCAGACAATGCAGCTCTCGGCCAGATCATGAAGACTGCCAACGACGCTCCGGGACTCGTCGAGAAGTTCACTCCCGAGCAGGCGACAAAGAACGGCGTCAACGTCCTCAAGGCCGGTCTGACCGAGCGCAACGAGGCACGTCCCACCGTCGACTACCTCCGATCCGCTGAATGGCCTGAAGGTACGGCGGTCCTCGTCGGCGGCACCCCTGCCATCGAGCAGGACAGCGTCGACGCACTCCTCGACCGACTGCCGCTGATGGTCGTCACAGTCCTGGTGCTCACGACGCTGCTCATGTTCCTTACCTTCGGATCGTTGGTCCTACCGATCAAGGCAGCGCTGATGAGTGCCCTCGGATTGGGAGCGACACTCGGAATCCTGACGTGGATCTTCATCGACGGGCACGGCTCCGAGATGCTCAACTTCACGCCCGGCCCCATCATGTCGCCCGTTCTGGTCCTGATCATCGCGATCGTCTACGGACTCTCCACCGATTACGAAGTGTTCCTGCTCTCCCGGATGGTGGAAGCCCGCGCCCAAGGGGCAAGCACTACCGAATCCATCCGCATCGGAACGGCGCATACCGGCCGAATCATTACAGCGGCTGCACTGATCCTCATCGTGGTGACCGGCGCGTTCGGCCTGTCTGAACTCGTGATGATGAAGTACATCTCGTACGGCATGATCGCGGCCCTCGTCATCGACGCCACACTCATCCGAATGTTCCTCGTGCCCGCCACGATGAAACTGCTCGGCGACGACTGCTGGTGGGCTCCTGCCTGGATGAAACGGATCCAGGAAAAGATCGGTCTGGGCGAGCCGATTCTGGACAGTGAGCTTGCACTCGCCAACATCCCGCAGCTCGTACCTGTCGGCGCGATCGCCGGACCCGGCTTCGCCAAGACCACGGCATCGCGGGTGCAGCCTCCCATCACGCCGGCTTCTGGCAAACGTGAACCAGACCCCCTCACCGAACCCATCCCCCTCGGTGAAATGTCCGTCAAGGCCCCGACGGTCAAGCCTGACGAGACACCGCGGCGCCGCAGCACTGACCGGCCACTGGTCACTGCTCCGCAAGACCTGATCGAAGCGCCGGTTCCCAACCCGACGTACAAGGCGGTAAAACCTGCGCCGGCATCTCCCCCCGCCCCCGAAGTACGTCCGATCGAAAGCTGGTTGTCGGATCTTCGCACCTCGGAGGCGACGCCGCCCGCGTCGAGGCCACTTCCGGGCGTCCGAGCAACCGTCGCGACCAACGGAAATGCAAGCAACGGGGCTGCAAGCAACGGGGCCGTCCAACCTGCCACCGAAGCGCCTGTCAACGGAAGCACTGCAGTCAACGGAAGCACTGCCGAGGACGTAGCGACTGGACGCCACCGCCCTGACGACAACAATGCTGTCAGTGTCAGCGAACTCATCGCGAGGCAGAAGAAGCAGCGTTGACCTGTTCCTGCTTGCCGAATGCGCGTGCGTAGCGCGTCCCGACAAGCAGGAGCAGCAGTCCGACGATCAGGAATGCAACGCCACGCACCAGTCCGCTGAGTGTTGCGAGATCGAACAGGAAGAGCTTGGCGAGGGCGGCGCCGGTGAGAGCAAGCCCGGTGCCCAGCATCACGTGAGCCTGTCGGCGGTTGTTCAAGCCGTACACCAGGGCAGATGTGGCTGCCAGCATCCACACCACGGTCGCGGCGCTGTGGCCGAACACAAATCCTGTCGCGCCCCAGATCTCGATGCCCGAAGCCACCAGTGCACACGTCAATCCGTAGAGGCCGCCCAGGCCGGCGAGGGCCCAAATCGTGGCAATGTTGTTCTCGTCTACCAACTTCAGCTGTCGGATCGTCCACGCACCGGCGACGAGTACGCCAATTGCAACGAGGCCTGTCAATGCCGAGATCGCGTCGAGGTGCGCCGACGCGGCCCGAGCCGTCATCAGTGCCGAAGGCGGAACCGACACCAGGAACCCGATCAGCCCGGCTGCGGCAAAGATCGATCCCAAGGCGAACACGAATCGCGATCCGGCCGAGAATGCAACACCGAAGAAGATCATCGCAACCACGAGAAGAACTGCGGCGATCAATGATTCAGGAGATCCTGCAGCGCAGCAGAGCAGCAGAGCCAATGCTCCGGTGCCGGCAACGGACATTCGAAGGTGGACCGATAGAGCCCCACCCACTGCAGCGCCTGACAGGAGAAGCACAGCCATGACGCCGTACAGCACGGCTGCCATCTGACGATCGAGGAGCAGTCCGACGGCGATGAGAGGGAGTGTTGCGACAACGAAGGTTGCACTCGACCATCCGCCCGCAACACCGCCGCGTGACGGCGAACCGACGCGTTGCACAAGTGACGAGGAGGCCAAGCCGATCACAGCGACAAGAATGGCGCAGACAACCAATTGAGCTGCTTCACTGTCGGTTACGCCGAACATCAGCCCCGAAGCAACAGCGACGACAAGTGCGAGTACCGCCGGCACTGTTCGTGCCAAGCCCAGGTACTTCCATTCCCGACCGAGCTGAGCGGAGAATGCCGCCAATTGGATGGCTACGAGAAAACCGATGAGCGTCAACGTTATTGCACCCGTCAGCACCGGCGCCAACAGTGCAGCGCCGAGCACGATCAGCAGTGTAAGCGGTTCGGAATCCCATTTCACTGCCACGGCAATTCCGGCAGCGGCAATTCCGAATGCAACCACCATCGCCACCGGCACAACGAGCCAGCCGTACAGAACCGAAGCGGCCATGACGTCGAGGTAGAAGCCGGCAAACCCGGTGGCCACCAGAGCAATTGCACCTACCCTGCCGCCGGGGCGTCCGTACACCCGAAATCCGGCGAAGATTAGTCCACCGGACAGCGCGGCGCCACCGATGACGCGGAGCGGTGGCCCGAAGAATCCGGACTGAGCCGCCAGCACCAGAAGCATGACAACCCCGATCAAAGTGACCGAGACGCCGGCAATCGCCAGTAGCCGGCTGATCACCCCGTCGCGCTGCCACCACGGCTCACGACGGTCGTACGGCGCACCGACATACTGCTGCGGAGCGTATTGCTGTTGCGGCGGCGGCGGCGGCGGCGGCGGAGCGTATTGCTGTTGCGGCGGCGGAGCGTATTGCTGTTGCGGCGGCGGAACATGAAGCGGAGGTGCCGGGGGCGAAAACCGCACGGGCATCTGCGCAGGCACACTCACCAACTGCGACTGCAGGATCGATAGGTTCTGCCCCAGGTGGTGCAACGCTCGACCGATGCTCTCGCATTCGGTCGACAGGGCCGTCACGAGTCGCGGATCAACAGCCGGAGAACTTGGTGTGGTCATACTCCGAGCCTGCTATCGGAGACTCGGATTCAGATGAGTAGAACTACTCGATTGCCCTGGGTGCTTCTCGGATCAGGAACCCAGCATCCTTCGGATGGTGGTCCCGAAAGGATGTTTGGCGGTGACGCTGCCGAAGCGGACCTTGCCGTGCACCACGAGATGCAACGGACCCATGTGCGGCCCGCTGCGCACCTTGTTGGAGGCGCTGCCTCCGATGGCTTCGACGTCGTTCATGTCGACGGTGGCTTCCTCGGGAACGATCAGTGCAATCGAACTCGCATAGTCGTTGATCGAGACGTGCACTATCTGTGTCTGCATGACTGCGCGGGTGAAATCGATTGTGACACTGGACATTCGAGTGTCAATCACCACCGACGGCGGAACAATCCAGGCCCCGTTGCGGGTCACCGTCGACATACGTCCACGAACGATCGCAGCGTTGGCCGCGCCGTACGGCCCGGTTGCAGGAACACCGACCTGTGGTTGGTGTGGCTGGGGGTACCGGATCTGTTGGGGATACTGAGCCTGCTGAGGTTGCGGGTGCTGGGCTTGCGGATACGGATAGCCAGGCTGACCTGTGGGATACGCCGGCGGTTCGTAATCCGAGATCAAGGTGATGCCGGGAAGATCTGCCAGCACGACGTTCAGTTCACCGCGAGTCTTCGCGGCCAATGCGGTGTCCATCCGTTCGGTGAACTCACCGAGCGAGAGCATTCCCTGCCCGACTGCTTTCTGCAGCAATTCGCCGACGTGCTCTCGCTCTGCATCCGATACTCGTAGATTCCTGGCCTCCATGCCTCCAGGATAAGCGCTAGTCGAGCCCTTGCTCGATTGCGTAGCGCGTCAATTCCACCCGGTTGGCCAACTGCAGTTTGCGGAGCGTGGCCTGTACATGGTTTTCGACGGTTCGATGACTCAGGGAAAGTCGCGTCGCAATCTGCTTGGCACTGAGCCCCTTTGCAACCAGTCGCAGCACCTCCGTCTCACGTTCGGTGAGCCTGGGAACTTCCGGTGCGCGGTCGTCAGCCGGGGCACTGGACATGCGTCGGTACTCGCCGAGAACCAGTCCGGCGAGGCCCGGGGTGAATACTGCCTGCCCGTTGTAAGTGGCTCGTACGGCGTCGAGTAGTTCGGCGACGGAAGCACTTTTGACCAGGTAGCCGGATGCTCCGGCTTTGATCGCGTCGAGAACATCGTCGCGTTCCGATGACGCCGAGAGCACCAGGATCTTGCTGTTCGGCGAGACCTCGAGCACTGCTGTGGTGGCATCGGCTCCGTTTCCGTCGGTCAGATGCATGTCCATGAGCACGACGTCCGGCCTGACAGCGGCGGCGCGACTGCGGGCGCGCTCGACACCGTCAGCGGTGGCTGTGACGGTGAACCCGGCTGATTCCAGGTCACGGGACACTCCGTCTCGCCACATCGGGTGATCGTCGACGACCATCACCGATACGCCGGCCGCAGTTTGTTCTTCAGTCACTGCCACTACTTCCCTTCGGAACGCTGATCTCCCATTCGGTGCCCTCCCCGGGGCCGGTGTGCAGGGTCGCGGTGCCTCCAAGCGCCGCGACACGACCGAGAATCGACTTCGATACTCCCATGCGGCCTTCGGCTTCGGCGGCGGCCAATCGACCTTCCGGTATGCCGACGCCGTCGTCGCGGATACTGACGATGACTTCGCCTGGTAGATCCTCGAGGAGTACGTATGCCTTAGCGCCGGGTCCGGCATGGATCGCCGTGTTGGACAGGGCGTTGTCGACGATTGCGGCCAGTTCGATTGCGCAATCGCGGCCGAGAACTACGGGGTGGGCGGGAGTGGACACGGAAACGGTTGTGCTTGCCTGAGTGGTCAGCAGCGGAGCGAGGTCCACTCTCTGGCCGCCGACGTCGGCGGTGACGCCGGAACTCTGCTCGGAGATGAGCATCCGCAACGCGACTTCCTGTTCCCCGGCCAGTTCGGCGAGTTCTGCTGCTTCGCCGCCGAGTTCCGCACCTCGCCTTCGAACCATCGCCAGAACTTGCAGAACTCCGTCGTGAACTTCTCGGGCGAGCCGTTCGCGTTCTTCGGTAACAGCGATCAGACGCACGGCTTGTTCGAGTTGTCGATGGGCGCGTCTGGCTGTCGTGGTGGCGAGGCCCAGAGCCAAGCCCACCGAAACCAGGACCGGGGCTGTGGCATCGCGCCACAGATCGAGATTGATCTGGTCTCGAATGATCGCGCTTGCCGAGGAGATGAGAACTCCCGACGCGATTCCGAGCCAGGGGCCACCGAGAATTGCCGCAGAAATCACCGCATTGGTCGCCCACAGTGTGGTGGGTAAGGTCTGGTGATTTTGGTACCACTCGTGGTCGGAGACGAGTCTCGTCGACGCCATCAACGCAATGACGACCGCTTGATCGGTGAGCACGATGTAGGTGCGTAGGCGACGTCCCCGCTTGATCTGATGTTGGAGCTTGCCGGCATGCGGAACCGTTCCGCCGGCGAGCATCACCGCGGAGACTCCGGACCACACCGCCATAAGCGCAACAAAAAACCAGCTGAGACGTGAATTGGTGTAGTTCGACACCGACGCGAATTGATAGCTGATCGCGTAGATCAGAGTGACCAGTCGAAATGCCTGCGCAGCCCGCCACAGCGGTGCATCCGGATCGGTGTCTACTCCGGACGCTGCGCGAACGGTGGGTCGGTAGTGCAATCTCCGTCGGCTGGAAGATTCAGTCATCAGGGGTGACATCGCTCGGTGCGATCGGATTCTCGGTTCGCGGTTCGGTTCGTACTTCGTCGGGTTGCGCTGGGTAGAGGGGTGTCTCCGGATCTTCGACGTGCAGTTGCTCGTACACAGCCTCGGGGTCGTCGGCGAGCAACGAGCGAATTGCCGTGTTGAGGACGGCGACGATGGGTACCGCGAGGAGTCCACCGACTATCCCGGCGAGGACGATGCCTGTGGTAATCGCGAGAACAACTGCCAATGGATGCAGTCGAACCGCTCGTCCGAGCAGCAATGGCTGCATGACGTGCGCTTCGAGTTGCATCACGCCGATGATGATTCCGAGCACGATCAGGGCGGTCAGGAGTCCCTTCGTGACCAGTGCAACGAGAACGGCGAGAAAGCCTGTGAGGAAGGCGCCGATAATCGGGATGAACGCGCCGACAAACACCAGTGATGCCAAGGGCATGGCCAGCGGAACACCGAGGATGACGAGGCCTAAACCGATTCCAATGGCGTCCGCAGCGGCGACTGCCACTGTCGCTCGTACGTATCCGATGAGCGAGCCGAAGCCGGCGGACCCGGCGATCCGTACTCGGCGTCTGGAATCACGCGGAACGATCCTCGTGACGAATCCCCAGATCTGATCGCCGCCGTACAGGAAGAAGATGAGAGTGAAGAGGGTCAGGAATGCACCGGTGAAGATCTCACCGATGACGGTTGCCGTGGTCAGGGCGCCGCTGGTCAGTTCTTCACGATTGGACTGCACCGACTTCACGACGGAATCGCCGGCCTGCCGAATCTGATCTTCACTGAAATGGAGCGGGCCGCTGGTCAACCAGTTCTGGATCTGGGTGACGCTGGCGGCAAATTGGTCGGTGAGCTGTGGCAGTCCGTCGATGAACTGCTCGACGACAAAGGCCAAGATTCCGGCGACGATTCCGATCGCGCCGAGAAGTACCAGGATTACCGCCGCGGATCGCGGTACACCCCACGCCTGCAAGCGGTCCACCAACGGCACCAGCAGCGCCGACGCCAGGAGCGCCAGTCCCACCGGGATGAGTACTGTCTCGAGGCGCAACACGATGTAGGCGAGGACGGCCAAGCCCGCGAAGATCATGATGAGGCGCCACGACCATTCGGCGGCGATGCGCACGCCGGGATGCACTGCCTGGGCGTCGGCGCTGATGGGCTTTCTCATACCCGCTCGAACTCGCTCATACCGAAATCCCCGTCCGCATTCCCCACGTTTGCGTTCACATCGGGAGCCTAACTGTCTATGCCGACAAGCGAGGGCGGACGCAAAATCGGACGTGCATACCAACGGTTCGACCCCCGCCAGCTAAATTGAACGCTGTGCGGGCCTCATACAGAGCGATAGCGGTGACGATCCGCAGTCGATGGCCCATCTATATGGTTTCGATGCTTGCGGCCAATTTGCTCGGTGCAGTACTGGTTTTTGCCTTCGTCCGGTACGGCGTGCCCATCGAGGAGTCCGACTCGATCGTTGCCGATCATGTCCGCAACTTCGCGATATTCGGGATCTACCTCGCGTTTGCCGGAGTTGTCAGTCTGACTGCGGCGGCGATGATGCTCCGCAAGGTCATTCGGTGGCGATTACGCGGCGGTCCGCCGACACGCAGTGAGCAGATGGCAGCGCTGCATGCCCCGCTCCGGCAGGCGATCGTCCACCTTGTTCTCTGGGTCCTCGGCGGCGTCATCTTCGTGCTGCTGACGATCAACGAGGTACCCGGGTTGGCTATCGCGGTGGTCGTCACCGTGTGCATGGCTGCGACCACGACCTTCGGATTCACCTACATGCTCGGCGAGCGGATCCTGCGACCCGTCGCTGCCCAAGCCCTCAGTGAAGGCGAGTTCGACCGGACGATGGCTCCGGGCGTCGGCACCCGCTTGATGATGACGTGGGGTCTGGGCACCCTGATGCCCGTCGCCGGCATCATCCTGCTCTGCGCCACTCAGCTGAGCAGCGACTTCGATTTCGCGCCCGACTCGTTGGCCTGGACAATCCTGTTGATCTCCATCATGGCTATCGTGCAGGCGTTCGCGCTGTCCATGTTGACTTCAAGTCAGATCTCCGACCCCATCCGCCAGCTTCGACGAGCCATCGAGCGGGTGCAGCGCGGTGCCACCGACGTTCGTGTGGAGGTGTTCGACGGCAGCGAGATCGGGCGTCTGCAGGTCGGGTTCAACCGGATGATGAAGGAATCCGACGAGCGTCGACTGCTCCGGCAATTGTTCGGTCAGCATGTCGGTGAAGACGTTGCTCGACGCGCTTTGCAGTTCGGTACCGAACTCGGCGGCGAAACACGATTTGTTGCAGTCCTCTTTGTCGACATGGTCGGATCGACGGGTGCTGCGGCCGAGCGTCCGCCTGGCGAGGTCGTCGAATTGCTCAACGAGTTCTTCCGGGTTGTCGTCGACGTCATCGACCGTCACAACGGATTCGTGAACAAGTTCATGGGAGATGCGGCGCTCGCCATCTTCGGCGCTCCCCTCGACCGCCCGGATGCGCCTACCGCAGCACTTGCCGCGGCCCGCGAACTACGCTTCAAGCTCGATGAGATCACCGGCCTGGACGTGGGGATCGGTGTGAGTGCGGGGTTGGCCGTCGCTGGAAATATCGGTGCGGCGGAACGTTTCGAGTACACGGTTATCGGTGATCCGGTGAACGAGGCTTCGCGTCTGACGGAGCTTGCGAAGTTCCGTCCCAGTCGAGTCCTCGCGTCGACGAGCGCACTGTACTTCGCGGACGAGGAAGAACAGGCCCAGTGGGAACTGGGCGAGCAGGTTCAGCTTCGCGGGCGCCGGCGGCTCACCCATCTGGCCTGGCCCGAAAAGTATCCTGAGGTCGATCCGGAACCGATTGGCTAGTCTGAATCAATGGCTCAGCCTGGAAATACCCCGCCCAAGGCCGCATCCGGCCGGGTCAGAGGGCGCTTCTGGTGGCTGAAAATCGTCCTCGGGTTTGCCTTGGTCGCACTGCTGATCGTCGAGGGAACCATCCTGTGGCCCCGTCTCAACGAGTACTGGCAGGCCCTTACCGAGATCCATTGGGGATGGGTGGCCGCGTGTCTGGCAGCACAGGCTGTTTCGCTGAGCGGCTACGCCTCGGTTCAACAACGCCTTCTGAACGCTGCAGGTGTGGTCGCCGGTCATGTCAAGAACCTGTCAGTCATCTATGCGAGTACCGCAATGGCATTGACGTTGCCTGCGGGCCAAGTGTTCTCCACCGCTTTCACCTACAAGCAAACACGTAAGTGGGGTGCGACGCCGGTGGTCGCGTCGTGGCAGCTTGCGATGTGTGGTGTGATCGCCGCCGCCACACTCGCGATCCTCGGTGCTACCGGCGCAGTCGCATTCGGCACCAAGGTGAGCCCGGTGACGCTCACGATATCGATCGTCGGTATGGCAGCATTATTCCTCGGGCTGCGATACATTGCTCAGAACCCCGGCAGTATCGAGCGTATCGGCCACCGAGTTCTAGCCCGATACAACAACTTTCGCGATAACTCAGCAGACCGTGGAGTAGCGCGTTGGTCCGAGATTCTGAAGCAACTAGACGCCGTAGAGCTCAGTCGTACCGACACGGCAATCGCGTTCGGATGGTCGACTGTTCACCGAGTAGCCGACGTCCTGTGTCTGGGCTTCGCGTGTTGGGCGGTCGGGGCCGACCCGAGTTTCGCCGGCCTTCTCATAGCTTTCACAGCGGCAAAAGCCGTGGGCAGTATCCCTCTCATGCCTGGTGGACTCGGAGTTGTGGAGCCCGTCCTTGTCACGGCTCTCATCATGGCAGGCTCTTCGTGGGCACAGGCTGCCGCAGCGGTATTCGTTTATCGGATAGTCAGTCTCGTTCTCGTCGTGTTGGCCGGCTGGCTGGTTTTCCTGGTCTCCTTCCGCGCAACTCACCACGACGATTTGGACATAGACGTCGAGTTCGAGCGCCGCGAGCAGCCGGGCGTCTAGCTCTCCAATGCAGCGGCCATGTCGTCGAGGTGTGCGCGGCTGATTCGTACTGCTTCTTCGGCATCACCAGCTTCGATTGCATCGACCAACATTCGGTGTTCGTCAGCGTCGGGCTGACTCTGTGGATGCAGATCGAGCACTCCGATCAATTCGATCAGTGCGGTACGTAGCCGCGGAACAAATGTCTCGAAGAGTTCCGACAACACGGGATTGTGCGCGGCTTCGACCACGGCTCGGTGGACTGCGATGTCTGCGTCCACGAAGGTTGCGTCATCCGAGCCGGCGGCCGCTGCTCTCCCCGCGAGAGCCCGCCGCAGCGCTTCGATATCCGAGTCATCACGCCTCCGTGCCGCGAGTCGGGCTGCTTCGACCTCGACTGCATTGCGCACCTCGACGACGTGCAGGATGGCTTCCGCTTCGAGGACTCGTGGCCATTGATCGGGCGGGGTCGTGCTGCGCAAAAACACGCCGGCTCCTTGCCGCGATTCGAGCATTCCGAGACCGGCGAGAGTCCTGACCGCTTCCCTGATGGTGGATCGTCCGATACCCAATTCGGCTGCAAGAGTGGTCTCACCAGGAAGTTTGGCGCCAACTTCCCATTCACCGCCGACGATCCGCTCACGAAGCAGCTCGGCAGCTTGATCGGTGAGCAATCGACGTTCGACTATCGGTGACACTAAAACTCCTCAGGTTGTCTGATAAGTGATTTCGTTCTAGTGTAACCCGCATGGCTGAAAGTGGACTTCTTCTCGACTGCCGCGGCGGGGCCTGAAAGACCGGCACCCCTCCGCGGGGTTTCGCCGTGGCCGGTCATTCAACTTCGACCAGCACGGAGAAATCCCATGAGCATCACCTGGAACAACCAGAAACCTTCCCCCATGCCGTCCGAGCGCTACCGCGCCGCCTGGGATCGCGTCGAGATTCCGACTTTCGAACGAACCTGGCCGAGCAATCGGACCACCGAGGCCCCCTTGTGGGTACCCGTGGATCTGCGCGACGGCAACCAAGCCCTCGCTGAACCGATGGACCCCGCACGCAAACGCCGGATGTTCGAACTGATGATTGCCGTCGGATACAAGGAAATCGAGGTCGGCTACCCCTCGGCCAGCCAGACCGATTTCGATTTCGTTCGCGACCTGGTGAGATTCGATCTTGTTCCCAATGATGTCACCATCGTCGTATTCACCGCTGCCCGAAAAGATTTGATCAACCGGACGTACGAATCGATCCAGGGTTTACCTAACGCCGTTGTTCACATGTACACCGCGACAGCCCCGACGTGGCGCAACGTCGTCCTGGGCAAAGAGCGAGAAGAACTGCACGGCCTGATTTTTCGTGCCGCCGAGGACGTTGCCCGTGGCGGCGAAGGACAGAATGGTTGGCGTTTCGAGTTTTCTCCCGAAGTTTTCAATCTGACCGAACCCGACTATGTGCTGCAGGTCTGCAACAGTCTCACCGAACTCTGGGACGCAAGCCCGGACCGCCCGGTCATCCATAACCTGCCTGCCACAGTCGAAATCGCCACTCCCAACATCTATGCCGACCAAATCGAGTACATGCACAGCAATCTGGGACGACGCGATTCGGTGATCCTGTCTATACATCCACACAATGATCGCGGGACCGGGGTTGCGTGCGCCGAACTCGCAGTACTGGCCGGCGCTCAACGCGTCGAGGGTTGCCTCTTCGGCAACGGCGAACGCACCGGCAACGTCGACCTGGTGACGCTGGGACTGAATCTGCATGCACAGGGGGTGGACCCGAAGATTGACTTCCGGGATATCGACAACATCCGCCGAACTGTGGAGTACTGCAACAGAATTCCGGTTCACGAACGACACCCCTACGGCGGCGACCTGGTCTACACCGCATTCTCCGGCACACACCAGGACGCGATCAAGAAGGGCTTCGCCCATCACTACGCAACCGCAGACGCCGCCGGCATCGATCCGTCGCACGCGCCGTGGGCGGTGCCCTACCTACCAATCGACCCCGCCGACCTCGGCCGTGACTACCAAGCGGTGATCCGAGTCAACAGCCAGTCCGGAAAGGGTGGGATCGCTTACCTGCTGGCGTCCGAATACGGCGTCGAACTTCCCCGGCGCCTGCAAATCGACTTCGCGTCACGCGTACAACGCGAAACCGACGGTTCCGGCTCGGAAATGACCGCTGACCAGCTGTGGAACCTACTGCTGCGAGAGTACGGGTACAACGGAGGAATGCGCCGATACTCGGTGGAGCACACTACGGACGGAGACAACCTGTTCGTCGTTCTGGATCGCGACGGCCATGAGGTCACCGCCGAGTCCTGCGCGTCCGGACCGATCGAGTCACTGTGCAAGATCTTGACCGAACAGGGATCGGCCGTTGAAGTTCTCTCCCTCACGCAGCATTCACTGCCTGGCAATCCGGCGTCGTCCGGCACTGCACATTCCACTATGACGATCACCGAGTGCGTGGTCAACGGGGTTCAGCGGTGGGGAGTGGCTTTCCATCAATCCGTCACGGCGTCGGCACTTCACGCGGTCTACGCAACGACCCGAATGATGTGATGCAGACCACTTCGGGTTGCGGAAGAAATCTCTAGGGTCCATAGTTGAACCTACAAGCAATTGAACATTCAACTACTTATCAAGGAGTTTCGATGACCACCGCCACCACCTTGCCCGCATTGACCGCCGGAACCTGGGTCATCGACCCCACCCACTCGGCCGTCGCCTTCTCCGTTCGCCACCTCGTTGTCTCCAAGGTCCGCGGCACGTTCGACGAGTTCTCCGGCACCATCACCGTCGGCGAGGACGGCACCGCTTCGGTCGAGGCCGAGATCTCCGTCGACTCCATCAACACCAAGAACGAGCAGCGCGACGGCCACATCAAGTCCGCTGACTTCTTCGACGTCGAGAAGTTCCCGAAGGCCACCTTCAAGTCCACGGAGATTCGCGCCAAGGGCAGCGACTTCGTACTCGTCGGCGACTTCTCGCTGCACGGTGTGACGCGTCCGATCGAGCTCAACCTCGAGTTCAACGGCGTCAACCCGGGCATGGGCCACGGTCCGGTTGCCGGCTTCGAAGCCACCACCGTCATCAACCGCCGTGACTTCGACATCTCCATCGACATGCCCCTCGAAGGCGGCGGCGCAGTTGTCGGCGACAAGATCACCCTCACCATCGAGATCGAGGCCGGCCTGCAGGCCTAAGGCCTTCGCCCCTGTGCGCCTTTATTAACCGCCCGCGGTTAATAAAGGCGCACAGTCGTATGGTTGACGGCGTGAAGAAGCACACGCTCCCCCTCCTGATCGACGCCGTAATCGTGATCGTGTTCTGCGCAATCGGCCGCCGAACCCATGACGAAGCGAACGCCCTCTCCGGGTTGATGATGACTGTCTGGCCCTTCCTTACCGGCTTGGTCATCGGTTGGTCCGGCACGCTCGCGCTCTACCGCGACAAGTTCGACGCCACTCTCCTGATCCCCACCGGCGTCGTCGTGTGGCTCTCCACCGTCATCTTCGGCATGGTGCTGCGAGTGCTCAGCGGTCAGGGCACCGAGTTCAGTTTCATCGTGGTCGCCACGCTCTTCCTCGGCGCATTCATTCTCGGCTGGCGCGCGCTGCTGCCGGTGGTCGCAAAAATTCGCGCCAGGTCGTAACCGTGTCGACGGTCCCGAACTACCCGAAATGTCCGTAGAAGTAGGACACTTTTCGGATGAGCAACACTACGGAGCCCGTCGAACGTAGCGAAAAAGAAGACCGAGGGTTCTTCGGACAGCCATTTGCGCTGGCCAACCTCTTCGGTGTGGAGATGTGGGAGAGATTCTCCTTCTACGGGATGCAAGGCATCCTGATCTACTACTTGTACTACAGCGTCAGCGACGGCGGCCTCGGCATCAGCCAGGCCGCCGCGACCAGCATTGTCGGCGCCTACGGCGGCACCGTCTATCTGTCTACGATTCTGGGTGCCTGGGTTGCAGACCGCCTGCTCGGCTCCGAACGGACGTTGTTCTACAGTGCTTCGCTGATCATGGCCGGCCACATTGCGCTAGCGGTGTTCCCCGGTTTGTGGGGTGTGGGCATCGGCTTGGTCATGGTCGCATTCGGCAGTGGCGGGCTCAAGGCAAACGCGACGTCACTGGTCGGAGATCTGTATTCCGAAAACGACGATCGCCGCGACGCCGGATTCTCCATTTTCTACATGGGCATCAACATCGGCGGGTTGGTCGGTCCGCTACTGACCGGTGCGGTGCAGAAGGAATGGGGATTCCACGCCGGGTTCGCCCTCGCCGCCGTCGGTATGGCACTGGGTCTGATCCAGTACACGTTGGGCCGCAAGCACCTTCGCGGGATCGGTGAAGTCCCAGGCAATCCACTCCCCCCGGAGAAGCGTTCGGTCTATATCGGCATCGGCATCGTTGCGATCATTGTGGTGGCCATCGCGTCGATCACCGGGCTGATCCGAGCGGACAACATGTCCGACATCGTGGTCGGCTTGACCATCATTGCTTCGGTCGGGTACTTCCTGCTCATGCTGACCAGCAAGAACATCACGAAGGTCGAACGCAGTCGAGTATTCGCGTTCATTCCGATGTTCATTGCCAGCGCGGCCTTCTGGTCGCTGTTCCAGCAACAGTTCACCACGGTGCCTGTCATCTCGGACAAATTGTTGGACCGCAACCTCTTCGGTTGGGATTTTCCGCCGACCTGGGTGCAATCCATCAACCCGGTGTTCATCATCATCTTCGCCGGTGTCTTTGCAGCGATGTGGACCAAACTCGGGCCACGCCAACCGTCGTCGCCCATCAAGTTCGCAATCGGTACCGGCATCATGGGCCTGGCATTTCTGGCCTTCATCCCTATCACCGGCGGTGGACCGAACAGCGCGCCACTCCTCGGACTGGCGGGAGTGCTTCTGCTGTTCACCTTCGCGGAACTGTTCCTCTCCCCCGTTGGTCTTTCTCTCGCAACCAAACTCGCGCCGGAGCATTTCCACACCCAGATGGTCGCGTTGTTCTTCCTGTCCGTTGCGTTGGGCACTTCGATGGCGGGAACTTTGGCGGGTTACTTCGACATCGACAACAGCAAGCCGTTCTTCCTGGTCATCGGATTCACGTCGATCGGAATCGGAGTCATTCTCGCGGTCGTGTCGCCGTGGATCAAGAAACTGATGCAGGGCGTGCAGTAGCTATTTGACCCACAGCCACAGCGCCAGAGCGAATCCCGCCATTGCCACTGCCACGCGCAGTACCGATGGCGGGATTTTCTTGACGACGGGAGGTCCGCACCAACCACCGGCCAACGCGCCGAGAGCCATTGCCAGCGCAGCCACCCAGTGCACCTGTCCGGAGAACGCAAAGATGAGCGCTGCAACCAGATTCGCGATACCGAGGAAGAAGCTCTTCAGGATCGTTGCACGCCACACTGATTCGGACGTGAGGATCAGCGTTGCCGCCAGAAAGATCACGCCTGCGCCGGCACCGAAGTAACCGCCGTAGACGGCGACGGCAAACAGTGCCGCGGAGTAGATTCCCGGACGCTCTCCTCCACCGGAAAGCTCACGAATTTTCGGCTGCAGTAGCAATGCGAGTGCCGCGAAAGCAACCATCGCCGGTACGACGGATTCGAAGGATCCTTCCGGCGCAAGAATGAGAATCAGTGCCCCGACAACACCGCCGAGTGCCGAATAGACACCCCACCGAACAAGTTTGGGCCCGGTGTCGGCAACCTCACGGGAGGAGTTCGCCAACGCTCCGACACCGACGGCAACCAGCGCAACAGTATTGGTCATGTTGGCACTGACGGGTGACAACCCGACACTGAGTAACGCGGGATACGAAACGATGGATGCCAGTCCGGTGACAAATCCGACGAGTCCACTGAAAAATCCCGCTACGACGAGGAATCCGAAATCGAGCAGGTTCACGAATCATGAACCTACCCGGTGCCGGTACCTACTTGTCGGCAGGCTTGGCAAGCTCCTGAAAGAGCTTCTCCGTCATCTGCTGCGCCCGGTCGTTGCCGTCCGCATCAGCGACGAGCACTGCAAATGCCAGATCACCACGGGATCCGAAGAACCAGCGATCGTCGCCGCTCGCAGCCCCTGCCGCCATGAGATCGGGGTACCCCACCAGCCCACCGGCGCCGCGCATGGAGTCACGCAGACGGTTGTTCACGTCGGCCGGCAATGGGGATCCGACGGCGTCAGCGGTGGCCGGCTGACCGAACACCATCATCGGCGTCGGAGCACTGCCGCGTGCGATAGATGCTGCGAGCATTGCCATTCCGAACGGAGTGACCTGCGGATCGCCGGTGCCCGCTGTCTTGTTCGACGCCAGAATGTTGCTCACGGACTGATTGCTACCCGGGCGGTCGGACGCAAACACAGCCGTCTGCTGTTCCAAGCCGGGGATGTTGAATCCGTTGCCCAGGCCCAGTTGATGCGCGGCATCGGTCAGTTGTTCCGGGGACACTGCGCTGGGGTCGACGCCGTTCTGGATGGAGGCGGCAAGCCGGACGAGGTCGAGGGCGCCCCCGGCCGGACGTAGCCCGGTAAATGCGATCGGACCCTGTTCGATTGCCTGATTGTTTTGTGCTGCAGCAAGAATCGCGCCGTCAGAGGGTCGGATCGCGACGATTGCTGCGGGGGTTCCGGCACTGACGACAGCCTCGATGGCTGCGAGTTGCGTGTGGGAGTCCAAAGTTGCGGCTACATCAGGACCGGGAGGCCCTTGGACGCCGGCTTGCTTGGTCGGCACACCGCCCGAATCAACGAGGTTGACGGCCCATCCTGCGGTGGCGTCGCGGTTTGCCTGCCACACAGTGCGGAGCGGATCCAGGAGCGGCGAGCCGATCCGCCGGTCCGACGCGATCAACTTGGGCGTCTTGACGACCACAACGCCCGGGATGGCGAAATCGCTTTCGAGATAGGCATAGTCGGGGTCGCGTAGCAGTACTGCGGTGACCGGCTTGCCGGGGTTCGCCGCGAGGTCGGCGAGCATCGATTCCGACGTCACGAGCGGAGCGACGGGTTCGATGACTTTCGCGAGTCGCGTGGTGGTGTCGACGGGATCGGGCATTGTTGCCGGGTCGAGGGTGATGGCGTTGATGGTCTGTTCGTTCATGAGCAGAGTGCCGCCGGCGTCGACGACTTTGGGCGGCGCCGCATCGGTCCGGGTGTAGGAGACTGTGCGTCCATTGCCGAGCCCGGGGACGATGACGGCCGGATCCCAGGACAAGCGCCAACCGACGGAGAGGTCGCGGACTTCGCCTTGCGACTGGTAGGTCCAGTCTTTGCCTTCGCCGAAGTTCCAGGCGGCATCGAGTGTGAAGAATGCGGAGTCGCTACCGAGGTCCATAACCTGTGCGACGTCGAAATCCGACGACTTCGCGTCGAGGCCGTCAAACATCTGCGCGATCGACGCGCGGGCGGCGTTGGGGTACGAGGTGAGGTCGGCGGCGGCGTCGATGTCACGATTATTGAGGGCATTGACAAAGTCTTCGACCACCGAAGCGGCGTCGGTCTTCTTGTCGCCCCCGACGACGCACGATGCGAGCGCCACTGTCATAACGACAGCAGCTATCGAAGCGATGACGTATTTCCCACGACGGCTTATCTGTGATCCGGTCCCCATTGAAGCAACTCTTCACTCCAGTCACACCGGTAACAAGCACGGGATGCCTACGAACGTGTCACGGTTGAGCCACGGAGGCGTCATCGAACTGCAACCGCAATGACGTTTCAGCGCAGAAAAGTACCGGCTACCTGCACAGCAGGTGTGGAACTATCGGCACCCGCAATGAACACCGCAAATGCCAGATCACCCTTGATCCCGACAAACCATCCGTGGGCGGATCCCCCGTCCACTTCCGCCGTTCCGGTCTTGCCCAACAGTCCGTCGATGTCCGCGAGCGAGGTAGCCGTTCCGCCCGTGACGGTCTCTCGCATCATCGCCTGCAACTGTTCGGTCACCGCCGACGGAGCGGGCGCAACCGTCTGATCGGCGACGCCTGGTTGCCCCTTCACAAGCATCGGAACCGGTGTCGCACCATTCGCAATCGAAGACGCGACCAACGCCATCCCGAACGGCGTGGCCGTAACTGCGCCCTGCCCGATCGCGGACTCGACACGCTCGGCCGGAGTGTTCGCGTCGGGAACCTTTCCGGTCACCGTCGTCAGGCCCGGGGTGACATAGTCGACGCCCAATCCGAATTGCAGGGCCGCGTTATGCAGAGCGTCCGCGGGCAGTCCGACTGCGAGCCGCGCCATCGTGGTGTTGCACGACTTCGCAAATGCGGTGTGCAGCGGAACCGAGCCGAGGTCGAACTCGTCGTCGTTGGGAATCTGCCGACCCTCGATGTTCTCGGTCCCGGGGCACGGCAGGATCGTGTCAGGAGTCGCGACACCGGCTTGCAGTGCGGCCGACGTCGTCACGGTCTTGAAGGTCGATCCCGGCGGGTACAGACCGGTCAAAGCAATCGGCCCCTGGGCATCTGCAGCCGAATTCTGCGCCACTGCCAGAACTGCACCGGACGACGGTTGCAATGCAACGATCACTCCCGGCTGCGTGACCCCGGCAAGTGCGTTTTCGGCGGCCAACTGAAGGTTTCGATCGATCGTGGTTGCAATGTTCGGGGCGACCGGCCCGTCCTGCCCGGCGAGAGTTGTTGCGGCGCCGTTCTCTTTCACCAGTTGCACCGCCCAGCCGGCAGATTTGTCCTGACCTTGCTGCCACAGATCCGCAAGCCCACTGAATGTCGGTGACGAAAGAGCCTTGTCGACGGAAAGCAGCCGTGCTTGCGGCGCCAGCGTCACACCAGGTACGGCAACCAGTCGATCTTCAATGGGTGCAAGGTCTTCCGCGCGAAGGGTGACGGCGGTGACAGGTTTGCCGGCGGCACTGGCCAAGTCACTGCGCAAGGAATCGGCAGTGATCGTCGGGGCGATCGGCGACAGAAGTGCCGCTACGGCAGCGGTATCCGCGGTGGGATCGAGATTCACCAGGGTCACGACCTGCTGTTCCATGATGGGTTGGCGGGCGGAATCGAGAACGACGGGCGGTGCGCCCGTCGTGGGCGTGTATCGAAGGGTTGTCGATGCCGTCAGATCCGGGGCGAGCAACGTCGGGTCCCATTGAATCAACCAGTTGTCGCCGCTTGCCGATGCGCTCCCGTGCGTCGAGTACGACCAGTCCTGTCCTTCGGCGAATTTCCAGAATGCGTCGAGGGTGAAGGTGCCGGCGTTGTCGTTGTCGTTGGATTCTTCGGCATCCGAGACCGTGAACGTGCCCTCGTCCTTCCCCAGCCCGTCGATCATGGCTGTGATCGCTATAGATGCAGCAGCAGGATCCGTAGTGAGGTTGGCGGCCGTCTGAACATCATCTGCCGTGAGCGCCGATGCAAACTGCTCGGCCACTGATCGCGGCTGGTCGGGGCCACTACTGCAGGCGACAACGCTGCCTGCGACAGCTGCTCCCAGCGCCACCGACGCTAGGGCTCGTCGGATCAATCTGCGGTGGGTATCGACTCTTGACTGGCGCACATTCTCGATCATGCCCGAATTTGTGGCGAAGCTTCGAATATCGGTGTAATCATGTAATCAGTGCAATAAGCCCTGCAGACGACTTCTCAGGAGAACGTCATGAAAAATTCACACGGCCCCGGCGAGCGCGGATTCGGTCGCCCGGGTGGTTGGCAACAAGCATCCGTTCCCGACGCCGGTGACGCGGCCGACTGGTTTGCCGGCCGACTCCCCGACACCTGGTTCACTGGCCCGGCCGATGTTCAGGTGGACCGCGAGGAAATTGTTGTCATCGGAGAACTACCGCCTGTCGACGGCGGAGACGCAGCTGCCGAGGGGCGAGTCTCTCGCTTCCGTGAAACCACTCGCGCCGATCGCATGCGTATCGCCGACGAGGCGGAAGCTCGATACGGACGCAAGGTCGCTTGGGGAGTGAAACTCGACGAAAAGACCGTCCTGTTCACACATCTCGCAGTTCCGGTAATGACGAGGTTGCGGCAACCCGAGCGCAAGGTTCTCGACACATTGGTCGACGCGGGTGTCGCTCGATCACGTGCTGACGCCCTCAAATGGACGGTTCGCTTGGCAGGCCAACACAGCGAACAGTGGCTCGCGGAACTCCGGGACGCGATGTCAAAGGTGGAAGACCTGCGAGCGGAAGGCCCAAGAATCTGAGAGGAGATCCACGCAACAATTCAATTGCCGCGCACGACGGTCATCGAGTACGGTTGACAGCGAACCATTCCCAGCAGAACAGGAAACGGGCCGTTGCTCATCTAGAGGTTAATTACGCGAAGGCATCCACACCCATCAGCCGCGGCTGAGCCGGGTGGTTCCCCGCACCCTCTGGAGTACGCATGACCCATTCTCATTCATACCTGTCGCTGTCCGATCTCACCTTCACCTGGCCTGACGGCGAGCAGGTTTTCACCGGCCTCAACCTCGTGTTTCCCAGCGGCCGAGTCGGTCTGGTGGGACTGAACGGATCCGGAAAGTCGACACTGTTGCGCCTGATTGCAGGCCAACTGACACCGGATGCCGGCTCCGTCAATGCCTCCGGCGAGATCGGGTATTTGCGCCAAGACATCACATTGGATCCTGACGTCCGAGTCGATGACATTCTGGGCATTCACGATCTGCGAAAGGCTTTGCACCGCATAGAAACCGGCGACGGTACGGAGTCCGATTTCTCCCGGGTCGACAACAACTGGGATATCGAGGAACGTGCGATCTCGACTCTGCATCGCCTTGGCCTCGAGCGCGTTGTACCCGACACCCAAGCCTTGGGACGCACGGTGGGAACTCTCTCCGGCGGCGAGACAGTACTACTCGGCCTCACTGCGGCACTACTGAAAAATCCGCAGGTGCTGCTATTGGACGAGCCGACCAACAACCTGGACCGCGAGGCCCGTGGCAGGGTTCACGATGCAGTGCAACAGTTTCCGGGCACTGTCGTGGTTGTGAGCCACGACCGGGAATTGCTGAACAGCATGGAGTTCACGGTCGAATTGCGGCGCGGCAATCTCCGAGTGTTCGGCGGCAACTACTCGATGTACCAAGAAATAGTTGCTGCCGAACAGGAAAACGCCCAGGCCGCTGTTCGAGATGCCAAGACCGATCTGGCAAAACAGAGCCGCGAACTGATCGAGACACGTATCAAGCTGGACCGCCGAAAGCGGTACGGACAGAAGATGCTCGACGAAAAGCGTCTGCCACCCATTCTGGCGCAGACGCGCAAGCGTAAGGCCGAAGTTTCCGCCGGCAAACTCGCGGTCAGCCACACTGGAAAGGTCGACGACGCCAAGTCTGCACTCACCGATGCCGAGGAATTGCTTCGGGACGACCGCGAAATTCGGCTGAATCTGCCTGCCACCGAGGTATTTCCAGGTCAGCAGGTGGCTGCACTGGACGAGGTGACCCTGCGTAGCGGCCAACAAATCTCACTGCAGATCACCGGACCCGAACGCATTGCGATAGTGGGAAGCAACGGAATCGGTAAGACGACACTGCTCGACGCAGTCGTGGCGTCTGCCCCGTTCGTTCCCTGCCACGCCCTGCCTCAGAGGCTGGACGTATTCGACAATGACCTGTCGGTCGCCGACAACGTCGCGTTGGCTGCCCCGCATGCAACCAGTGAGGAAATTCGCGGACAGCTCGCTCGATTCCTTTTCCGCGGAACAGATTCCGATGTGTTGGCGTCAGCCCTGTCCGGCGGCGAACGCCTTCGCGCGGCGCTGGCCACCATCCTTTTGGCGCAGCCGGCACCAAAACTCCTGCTACTCGACGAACCGACCAACAACCTGGATCTGCCGAGCCTCGCCCACTTGACGCAAGCCCTACAAGATTTCCGGGGCGCACTTGTAGTTGTCAGTCACGATCTCCCCTTCCTGCGGGACATCGGAATCACCCGCTGGATCAGTATGGATGAGAACGGAATTCAAGAAATCGACCCCGAGTAGCCCGCCGCCCCGTTCACGTCCATACTGAATCGGTGATGCAGGACGTGAGGAACCCGGTCGACGGCACCCGTATCGCGTACCAGGTTGTGGGCACGGGCACTCCCCTGCTGATGGTGCACGGCACGGCCCTGTCCCACTCGATCTGGAGGGGATTCGGCTACGTCAAAGCCCTGCAAGCGCAGTATCGACTGATCCTGGTCGACATGCGTGGTCATGGTCGCAGCGACAAGCCACACGATTCCGATTCTTATGCAATGGATCTGGTGGTCGCGGATCTGCTCGAAATCCTCGATACCGAATCGCCGTTCGAACCCGCGCATGTCTTGGGGTACTCGTTCGGTGGTCGAGCCGTACTGTCGCTGGCAATCGAACATTCCGAGCGGATCCGGTCGCTGACCGTCGGCGGCGGCAGTAGTCGACCCATGACCGGGGCGTTCGACGCTCTGTTCTTCCCGGGCTGCGTCGACGCTCTCGAGCGGACCGGTATGGACGGCTTCCTCGAAGGCTGGGGCATCAGGCGCGGTAGGCCCGTCGATCCGCAGACTGCTGCGGCGTTCCGTCGCAATGATGCGCTGGCCTTGGCTGCGTACATGCGACGGTCGGATGTCGAACCCGGGATCGACGACGCCGTTCTTCGCGCCATGACCACCCCGACGTCGATGTTTGTCGGCTCGAAAGACCGGGAGCGGCGCCCCGATACCGAGTACGCCGCATCCCTGATCCCTGATTGTTCGTTGACCGTTATCGAGGGCACTGATCATGCCAGTGCCGTCGCAGCCTCCGAAGCTGTTCTGGCGTCGCTAATTCCGTTTCTGAACCAGAACTAGCCCAGTAGACCCTTCGCAATGTGGGTGACCTGGATTTCGTTGCTGCCGGCGTAGATCATGAGCGACTTCGCGTCGCGCGCAAGCTGCTCGACGCGGTACTCAGCCATATAACCGTTGCCGCCGAACAACTGGACGGCTTCCATTGCAACCTCGGTTGCCGCGCGGGATGAGTAGAGCTTCATCGCCGATGCCTCTGCCAGGGTCACCTTGTCGCCGGCTGCGGTGCGCTCGATTGCATTGAAGACCATGTTCTGCACGTTGATTCGAGCAATTTCCATCTCGGCGAGCTTGAGCTGGATGAGCTGGAACTGCCCGATTTCGCGGCCCCACAGCTTGCGAGACTTTGCGTAGTCGATGCTCAACCGGTGGCATTCGTTGATGATGCCCAATGCCAGGGATGCGATGCCGATTCGCTCGGCAGCAAAACTTTCCTTGGCACTGGATTTTCCGTCGGACTTTCCGCTGTCTTCGGTTTCGCCGAGTAGGCGGTCCTTGGAGATCCGCACGTTGTCGAAGAACAACTCGCCGGTGGGCGAGGAGTTCATGCCCATCTTCTTGAAGGGAGTGCCCTGCGTGAAGCCTTCCATGCCCTTGTCGAGGATGAATGCGAGAACCTTGCGGTCGCGGCGGTCGACGGACGCGTCGCCTTCGTCGAGCTTGGCGTAGACGATGGTGACGTCGGCGTACGGACCGTTGGTGATGAAGGTCTTGTTGCCGTTGAGGATGTAATCGTCACCGTCGCGTCGTACGTAGGACTTCATGCCGCCGAAGGCGTCCGATCCGGAGTCGGGTTCGGTGATGGCCCACGCGCCGACGGTGTCGAACGTGACCAGCCCGGGCAGCCAGCGTTCCTTCTGCGCCAGGGTGCCGCGGCTGCGGATGGTGCCGGCGGTCAATCCGAGGCTCACACCCATGGTGGCGACGAGGCCGAGGGTGACGCCGGCCAGTTCACTGTTGAGTACAACGCCCATGCTGCCGGCGCCGCTGAAGGCGCTGGACTTCTCACCGTCACCGGCGGGGGCGTCGCCACGCTCACGGGCGAGCGACTTCTCGAGGCCTTCACGTGCCATGTCGGCCAGTCCGAAGGTCTCGTACAGCTTGCGGATGATGTCGAAGGGAGGCAGTTCACCACTTTCGAGCTTGTCGACGTGCGGGCGCACCTCCTTGTCGATGAAGCCCCGCAAGGCGTCGCGGAACATCAGGTCGGTGTCGGACCACTCGTACATGTGCCTGCACTCCAGTCAGTGAACGATCAGGGACGACTGCCGGGGAGCAGTCATATACCGAATATAGAACACGTTCCAATTACAGGGAAAGGAACTCAGCTGATCAGCCCCATACGCTGCGACAACCAGGTCAGTTCCTTCTGGAGGGCGGCCGACCACACGACAAAGCTGTGGCCTCCGGGCAGTTCGAGGTACTTCACATCCATCCCCGCAACTTTGGCCGCGTCGTAGATCTTCTGCTGACCGGGCTTGAACTCGTTGTCGTCGGAACCGACCACGACGATTCCGCCCGAATCCGGGAACTTCCGTCCCGCCAGAATGTCCATCGGGTTGACCTTCTTGAACGCCCCTTCGTTGCCACCGAATATCTGCTCGACGGTGCGCGCGCGGTCGCCGAGCGAAGGCTCGAGCTGACCGGAGAGGTCGAAGAAGGTCGGGTAGACGTCGGGAAAGTTGGTCGCCATCTGCAGCGAGCACGTTCCGCCGTAAGAGAGTCCGCCGATGGCCCAGGCCTTCGGATTCGTATCGACCTGGAACGCTGCGGTCACTGCCGCCGGTAGATCCTTGGCCAGGTACGTCGCGACATTGCCGGCGGGGGAATCGGTACACAGCGGATTTGCGAATTGAGTACCGGTGGCGTCGGCCAGAACGACGATCGGCGCCAACCCGTCATGTTGGTGCGCAAAGGAATCCATTGTGGCGGTGAGCTTCCCACCCTGTAGCCAGTCTTGCGGACTCCCGGGTTGCCCCGCCATCAACACCAGTACCGGAAGCAGCGGACGCGGATCCGTGAAGTACGACGGCGGTAGGTACACCTCCGCATCTCGAGCGACAAATCCTGAAACCGTACCGGGGACAGGCAAAGTCGCGACCCGACCGCGAGTCGTCATGCCTTCCGGCGCTTTCCACACGGTGTCCGTGGGATTTCCGGTGATGACCGGGGTTGTCGGTCCGGGTACATCGATGAGAGCGATTCGATCGAAATCGTCGTGGCCCAGCACAATTCCGATTGTCGGATAGGCCGAGAACTCCAGATTGATCTGCGTCGCAGCTGCAAGAACAACTAGCAACGCTGCCACCACGGAGGCAGCGGCGCTTCGAATGCTCCCACCCGCCTTGATGCGTGGGCCGAGAAGCAGCAGCGCGTACACGCCCATCCCGATCCACACGTAAATCGACATCGCGATCGGATCGGGGAAAGGCACGACCACCTTTTCCACCAGGATCCACGCGGCCACCATGATCAGAAGCGCAACGAAGCCGCAGACGGGGATCGCGTAGCGGTAAAACCACCGTGTCTTCCCACTCAGGAGCCACAATCCACCGAGCACACCCAGCGCCGTCAGGATCACAGGCAACGGCCCCGAGATCACACTCGTTTGATAGAGCCAGTCCACGTCGAGCCTCTCGCGCGAAGGAATGTCGCTCGCTCGAGACTAGTACTCTGAACCAGGTGACATTCATCAAGGTCTGTGGACTTCGCGACGCCGATACCGTCGATCTAGCTGTGCGACTGGGCGTCGACGCCATCGGTTTTGTGTTCGCCGAGAGCGTCCGCAAAGTCGATCCCGCACTGGCGGCAGATCTCATTTCACGGGTACCTGACGGCATCAGAGCGGTCGGCGTATTTCTGGGCAATCCCCTCGATCAGATCCTCGACATCGCCCGGGCCACCGGACTGAAGTACGTCCAGATCCATGATCTCGATTCCGCCGAGCAAGTCCAGAGTCTGCACGACGCCGGACTCCTCGTGATTCGTGCCGTTGTATCCGGCAAGGTGCGCGATGGGTACAACCTCGATCTGGGTGAGGACGAACTCCTGATCGACGGCGCTGACGCCGGGTCCGGAGTGCCGTGGGACTGGGCGCAGCAGCAATCGCGCCCGCAGGGGCAGTGGATTCTGGCCGGCGGACTCAACCCCGACAACGTCCGCGCCGCGTTGGACGCCACCGGAGCCTGGGGCGTCGACGTGTCCAGTGGCGTCGAATCTTCGCGCGGAGTGAAGGATCACGCGTTGATCGAAAACTTTGTCGCAGCAGTGCGCAACTGACTTCGTGAACACCATCACGCCAGACATCGACGCCGCTCAACGGCGAACCCTTCGCGTACTAGTAGCAGCCCAGATCCTCAGCGGAGCAGGGTTGGCCGCCGGCATCACCGTCGGAGCGCTCCTAGCGCAGGACATGCTCGATTCGACGGGCCTCGCCGGCCTCCCCAGTGCCCTCTTCACCATCGGATCAGCTGCTGCGGCAGCCACCGTCGGCAGGCTGTCGCAGCGACTCGGGCGTCGCGCCGGACTCGCGAGCGGATATGCCGTCGGCGCGCTCGGCAGTCTCGGCGTCGTTGCTGCTGCCGCCTTGGACAACATTCCACTGTTGTTCATTGCGCTCTTCGTCTACGGGGCCGGAACGGCAACCAACCTCCAAGCCCGTTATGCCGGCGCCGATCTCGCAGCCCCCGCTCACCGGGGACGAGCCGTCAGTACCGTCCTGGTCGCAACCACCGTCGGCGCAGTGATCGGCCCCAACCTCGTGACCGTCCTCGGCGATCTCGCCGAAGCGATGTCGATTCCTCGCCTCGCTGGGCCGTTCATGCTCGCTGCACTCGCCTACGGCGCCGCCGGACTTGTTCTCTGGGTGCTCTTGCGTCCCGACCCACTGATCCTGGCGAGGACACTTGCCGACGACACCGAGGGCGACGACGTTCCCTCACTCACTTCGGCTCCGACATCGATGTGGAACAGTGCCGTGGCCCTCGGCACGACGATCATGGTCCTGTCCCAGTTGGTCATGGTCGCGATCATGACAATGACGCCGATCCACATGCAGCATCATGGGCATGGGGTCGGCGCCACCGGCATCGTGATCGCTGTGCATGTCGCCGCGATGTATCTCCCCTCACCGCTGTCGGGGTTCCTGGTCGACCGCTTCGGACCTCGCATCGTCGCAGTCGCATCAGCGGTGACACTTCTTGCTGCCGGAATCACCGCCGCGGTTGCGCCCACCGATTCGGTATTCAGCCTCGCCTTGGCACTCGGTCTACTCGGCCTCGGCTGGAGTTTCGGGTTGGTAAGTGGAACCACCATCATCACCGGAGCCGTCCCCCTGAGTGCGCGCGCTAAAACTCAAGGCACGGTCGATGTCTCTATCGCCATCGCCGGTGCCGGCGGCGGACTGGCATCCGGATTCATGATGGCGTCAACCAGCTACGCCGCTCTCGCGATTGCGGGTGGTGCGATCGCCCTGGCCATCATCCCGGCAATCGCCTTTTTCACAAGGCTTCCCACGCACTCAGCACGGTCCGAATCCCCGTCACCAACTGCAAAGGCTGATCGATCATGACGTGATGGCCGGCGTCAGGAATCTCGGCGATGATGGCTTCGGGCCCGAGCAGCGTGCAGATATGACTCATCAACTCTTCGGAAACAATCCCGTTCTCCGCACGGAAATATGCTGTGCGACAACGAGTACCTTCACCCAGCGCTTCCTCCTCCCCTACCCGCAGGAAGAAGTTCGGATCGAATTTCCACGACCATCCGCCGTCCACGGCCACCATCGAGGTTTCCGCCACATGGTCACGGATACAAGGCAATCCGGCATCCTGTGACGGAACAAAACGAAAGCGCGACTTCGCATCTTCGCGGGTCGGATAGACCTTCTTCGGCCCGAACGCGTTCTGACGTCGGGCAGCTTCTTCCTCTGGTGTCCTCGCACGCAAGGGAGAATCGATGATGACAACGCCGCCGAGATCTTTGCCGTACAGGTTCGAGGCCACAAACGAGACGATGCCACCCATACTGTGTCCCACCAGGGTCGGCTTTCCTTCGATCCCACCGGCGCGGCCGGCAGCGATCACTTCGCGCGCCCACTGAGACATCGAATAGGTTTCGCGGGTGTCACTGTCCCCGTGCCCGGTCATATCGAGAGCGACAACTCGGGTTCCGGCAGCGAACTGCGGTCCGATGTGATCCCACCACTGACTGTGCGCAGCGCCGCCGTGAACCAGGACGATTCCCGGCCCGACCGGACCCCAGGCACGGAACCGGATGGTCGCACCCTCAACCTCCAAGGCACCTGTCTCGACCGGCGCTGACAATGCCGTGGTGAACCAGTCGGGCGCTGCAAGCACTTCTTCGATGTTTGTGTTGCTCATCGATCGAACATACCCATACGACGCGAACCGTCCGGAACCCTTCCCCAGTTACCACCCGATCACCTATATTGAATCCGGCCTCAAGTTCAACTGACCTGCCGAGAGGGACACATGCCCAACCGCCAAGTACGCCTCGCCGCCCGACCAACGGGACTTCCCGATGCCTCCACCTGGGACTACGTGGACGGTGACATTCCGGTAGCCGGACCCGGCGAGTTTGTCGTCAAGGTCGAATACCTCTCCCTCGACCCCGCAATGCGCGGTTGGCTCAACGACGTCAAGTCGTATGTTCCGCCCGTAAAACTAGGTTCCGTCATGCGCGCCCACGGCGTCGGGCATATCACCGAATCTCAGCACCCTGACTACAAGGTCGGAGACGTTGTCGCCGGATCGTTCGGCGCCTCCGAGTACGGAATTTCCGACGGCGCCGACGTCACGCGTGTCGACGAGTCGATCGCTCCCCTGCCCACCTGGCTCGGAGCACTCGGATTCCCGGGCGTGACAGCCTATTTCGGACTGCTCGACGTCGGAAAGCTGAAGGATGGCGACACCGTTGTCGTATCCGGTGCCGCCGGCGCCGTGGGCAGCCTCGTCGGCCAGATCGCAAAGATCCATGGCTGCACCGTGATCGGTATCGCCGGTGGGCCGGAGAAATGCGCTTGGCTCACCGACGAACTCGGTTTCGACGTCGCCATCGACTACAAGAACGACTCCGTCTACAAGGGTCTGCGCGCAGCAGCACCCGACGGAATTGACGTGTACTTCGACAACGTCGGCGGCGAGATCCTCGACGCTGCACTCTCCCGTCTGCGCTTGCATGCCCGCGTGGTCATCTGCGGTGCAATTGCCGGATACAACGCCACCGAACCACAACCCGGCCCCTCGCACTACCTTTCGCTGCTGGTAAACCGGGCAACGATGACAGGATTTGTAGTGTTCGATTACCTCGATCGATACTCCGAGGCGCAGAAACAGATCGGAAAGTGGATCAAGAGTGGCCAATTGACTGCTCGTGAACACATTGTCGACGGCGGCATCGATGCTTTCGGAGACAGCCTCAATCTCCTGTTTGCGGGTGCTAACACCGGAAAGCTTGTCCTGAAGATATAGCCGAGTCCTCCCCCAGCCTCGGCGGCGCCGTCCGATACGTCGCCGGCGTGACGCTCAGACCGATCGGGTTGGCCACCTGCCTGATCGGGTCTGGGCGACGCGGATCATCGATATTCACAACAGGATTCAGGTTCAACCGCTCGGCCAAGTCAACTGCCTCGGCAATGTTGTTGAGCGGCCCACAGGGAACCCCTCGTTGGGTGAGCTTCTCGAACCAGTAGTCTGCACTTCCGTCCGCGAGTGCCGCGGTCAGGGCGTCGAAGAGTTCTTCTCGATGCGCGACGCGTAAGCCGTTGGACAAGAATCGCACGTCAACAGCCAACTCCGGGATACCCAGAACCTCGACCAACGAACCGAATTGGCGATCGTTGCCCACCGCCAGCACCAACGGTCGGTCCGCAGTCTGGAATACCTCGTACGGCGCCACGCTGGGATGCCGATTACCCATGGCTTGCGGAACTACCCCGGCCGCAACGTATCCGGATGACTGATTGGCAAGTGCCGACAGCAACGACGACAACAGGTTGACTTCTACATGCTGCCCTTCGCCCGCCTTATCCCGATGACGCAGCGCCGCAAGAATTCCCACACTCGCATGCAGGCCGGTGATGACATCGACCAGAGCGACGCCAGCCTTGGTCGGAGTCTGCGGATCCGGCCCGGTGATACTCATCAGCCCGCCGACCGCCTGGATCAACAGGTCGTATCCCGGTAGCGAATTGTTGCCACCGAAGCCACTGATCGAGCAGTAGACAACACCCGGATTCATTTCTCGCACAGCGTCGTAACCGAGCCCGAGCCGATCCATGGTCCCGGGCAGGAAGTTCTGCACAACGACGTCCGCCGTGCGCACCAGGTCTTGTGCGATCGACAGATCATGTTCGTCACGCAGGTCCAACGTCACGGACTTCTTGTTGCGGTTCACCGAGAGAAAGTAACTTGATTCGTCCCCAACCCACGGTGGTCCCCACGTGCGGGTGTCATCACCGACGCCGGGGCGTTCGATCTTGATCACCTCGGCACCCAGATCCGCGAGAAGCATTGTGGCGTAGGGCCCGGCGAGCACGCGCCCGAAGTCTGCGATGACCAGGTCGCCCAGTGCGGATGTCACCGGAATGCTTCTTCTCCGGTCAGTGCGCGGCCGATCACCAATTGGTGCACCTCGGACGTGCCTTCGTAGGTGAGAACGGATTCCAGATTGTTGGCATGGCGAATGATCGGGTACTCGAGAGTGATGCCGTTGGCGCCCAAGATGGTTCGACATTCGCGAGCGATCTTGATTGCTTCACGCACGTTGTTCAGCTTGCCCGTGCTGACCTGCTCGGGTCGCACCGTGCCGGCATCCTTGAGACGTCCGAGATGGATGGCAAGCAACTGCCCTTTACCCAATTCGACTGCCATGTCGGCAATTTTGGCCTGCGTGAGCTGGTAGGCGGCCAACGACTTGTCGAAGACCTTCCGATCACGCGCATACGAGATCGCCGTCTCCAGGCAGTCTCGGGCCGCGCCCATCGAACCGAAAATGATGCCGAAGCGTGCCTCGTTGAGGCAGCCCAACGGACCGGACAGGCCACGGGCCTTGGGCAGCATCGCCGACGACGGCAGACGCACGTCTTCGAGGACAAGTTCGGAAGTAACCGAGGCCCGAAGCGACATCTTGTTCTTGATCTCGGGGGCCGAGAAGCCGGGAGTGTTTGTCGGAACGACAAAGCCGCGCACACCGTCGTCCGTTCGCGCCCACACCACAGCCACGTCCGCGATGGAACCGTTGGTGATCCACATCTTGGTGCCGTTCAGAATCCAGTCGTCGCCATCTCGCTTGGCATTGGTGAGCATACCGCCGGGGTTCGATCCGAAGTCAGGTTCCGTCAAACCGAAGCAACCGATGGCTTCACCGGTCGCCATGCGAGGCAGCCATTCATTCTTCTGCTCTTCGCTGCCGTTGTGATGAATCGCGAACATCGCCAACGACCCCTGCACTGACACCAGACTGCGAATTCCCGAGTCGACGGCTTCGAGTTCCTGGCACGCCAACCCGTAGGCAGTGGCGCTCATCCCGGCGCAGCCATAGCCGTCCAGGTGCATGCCCAGCACGCCCAAAGATCCCAGTTCCAGTGCCAACTCCCGTGCCGGCAGGGCGGCGTCCTCGAACCACTGTCCGATGTGCGGACGGATGCGACTATCCACCATCTTCCGAACGGTGTCGCGAATCGCGATTTCCTCGGCGTCGAGCAGGGTGTCGATGGCAAAGAGTTCTGACAGGGACTGCGGCGTGGTCACGGGGCCTCCAAGGGGGATGTGGAACCTGCTTGCAATGGTGCAAGAACGATTGTGCAATCGTTTGCATCACCTAGAGTAGGGACCGAACAGCCACCACGTCAATCCCCGAATTCGTACCAGGAGTCCCACCGTTGATGTCGCCTCATCCGTCTGACCGCAGTAGTGGACGTCCGCCCACACTGCGCGAAATCGCAGACAGGGCCGGGGTCCACATCTCGACAGCGTCGCGCGTTCTACGGCAAGCCGAACCCGTCGACGGGTGGTCCGACTCGGCTCGGCGCGTGCGCCAAGTTGCCGAAGACCTTGGCTACCAACCTAATCTGTGGGCGGCCAGCCTGCGAACACGCAAAACCACGACGATCGGCGTGGTCATGCCGAGACTCACCGACGGCGTCGTCGCCACCATGTTCGAAGGCATCGAAGAGGCAGCGACTGCCGCCGGCTATTCGGTTCTGCTCTCCAGCCCACCCGATGCCGTGGATGCACAACGCAAAGCCGTCGAGTTCCTGATCAGCCGCCAGGTCGACGGCCTCATGCTCAGCAGTATCCACCTGCCGGGCACCGATTTTGTCGAGTCTCTCCTGGCTCGGTCGCTCCCGGTTCTGCTCCTCAACCGACACGTCGACGTCGGACTCCCCTATGTCAGCGGCGATGATCGCCGCGGTGGGTATCTCGCCGGAAAACACCTGCTCGACTGCGGTTATCGAGACCTCGGGATAATTGCCGGACCCGACCATGCCAGCACTTCCCGCGAGCGCGTCGCCGGATTCCGGGATGCACTCACCGAAGCCGGGCTGGAACTGCCGGCGAGCCGGATTGTTGCATCGGACTTCGAGGTGGACGGCGGTGTGCGCGCCGCAGCCAGATTGCTCGGCGGCACAACGCGTCCCGACGCGATCTTCACAGTCAGTGACACCATCGCCATCGGTGTTCTCGGCGTTGCCCGCGACCTTGGCCTGAGCATTCCCGACGACCTTGCGCTGGTGGGCTACAACGACATTCCTGTCGTCTCGCAACTACCCGTCCCGCTCACGACGGTACGGTCACCCGCCCGCAAGATCGGTGCGACCGGAGTCGGTCACCTGCTATTCCTCATCGGAGGAAAGAGCGTCGAATCGGTGAGACTGCCGGTCGAACTAATCGTGCGGGCGTCGACCCGGACTCGTTGAGCTCTACCAAACTTCGGATTCGCTGATTCCCAACTGACGCGCGTAACGCGCGTTCAAATCATCCCACCCGTAGTCACGCGCCTTGGCTCCCACGACGGGACCGAACGGCGAACCGGCGAGCAGTGCGTCCAGCACGTCGAAGCACAGATGCCAGCCTGCCGCCAAGGCCGAAGCCATGCCCTCGGCCCGCGAACGCTGCGTCAGCACAACGTGCGTACCGCCCTCGACGGAGGTGAGTTCCCAGATCAATTCGTCTGGGCCCCATTCATGTTCGAGTCGGCGAGCCTCTTCTGCCACCCGCACGGACACCGGCAATGACATGTCCGGGGTTCCGTCTTCCGAAAGCATGATGATGACTGCTTCGCCGACACTGCTCAGATCACGATCAGCCGTGTACGGCGACCATTGCGCCAACATTTCCGGATCGGTTACCGCCGCCCACACCTGGTCCACGGGGTACAGCAACGTTCGGGGGAAGGTAACGACGGTGTCGTCGCCGTCGACGCTCACCGTGACGTCGGACAGGCCACTGGGCTGATATTGCTGAGCACTCATAGTTCGATCTCACCAGGTACTATCGACAGGAGCAACCGACCACTACTTTGAGGCACGCTCCCGCATCACCAGCGTTTGAATTGTTCGCTGGTTCCAATACTTACACCAGCTAAAGACCGAACAGTTCGAATGCCTCCCGGATTGTCTGTTCCACGACGGGAAATTTCGCCACAGCCAGATCGTGTCTGGCACCTTCGAAGTCCACCAGTCTCGTCTCCGCCGGGATCAGAGTCAGTGCCGACCGCATTTCGTCGGTGGTGGCAAATTCGTCCTTCGAACCGTGAACCACCACAACCGGTGTGCTCAACAGTGGAAGGTGCTCGATACGCAGCTTGTCGGGCTTCTTCGGCGGATGCAACGGATAGGACAGCAATATCAACCCGTCCACCACACCGGGATTCTCGGACACAAGCATCGACGCCTGGCGTCCACCGTACGAATGGCCCCCGAGAAGTAGCGGACCCTCCGTGGCGTAGTCACTACGCAGCGTTGCAACAACTTCCGCAATCCCGGCCCGATCTTCGGCAGCACGCGACGGGTGCGGCGGACCTTTCGGCCGGCGTACCCGGAATGCCAGATCGAACCGAAGAACCTGCACTCCGGCTTCGGCAAAGCCTTCGGCCGCGGCCTTGAGCAACACTGTGTCGCAGTTACTTCCAGCGCCGTGGGTGAGAGCCAACGTCGCGATCGGATCGCTGTCAGGCCGATGGAGAAATCCTTGCAGTTCACCACGATCAACCGTTTCGAGGGTACTCATGGCCTCATTCTCGTCCGGCCGTCGCGGGCCTGCTCCACCGCTGTTGTCATGCTTCCCTCGTACGCCGGTCCGTGTCCGGGAAACAGAACGCCGGCAGGTGCTGACGCAATGTTGCCCAGAGCCTCGTCCGTCGCGGTCCGGTCGTGGTTGAAGGGGCACACCAGAAACTGCGGTCCCGCCACCCGCGATGTCGCGTGGCCCGTCACCAGAGCGTCGCCCGACGCGATCACTCCCGCGCCTGGAACCAGGTACGCACTGTGCCCGTCAGTGTGTCCATGCGTCGGGATGGGGATGATGCCGCCCGGAACATCCAGGACACAGCCTTCCTTAAATGCTTGTGCCTGAGGTAGTTCCGCACCCTTCAAGGCGCCGGCGCCGATCACGTCGAACAGCCATTTCGGTGCGCCGCGGCGCCACAACAGCAACGGGGTCTTGGCCGGACCAAGTTGCTGCAGATACTCGCGCCTGGCATGAGCCACCTCCAACGGGTCCATCAGCACCGGTATGTCGCAACGGGTCAGGATGTCCGCGATGCCACCGATGTGATCGATATGGGCGTGAGTGACGAGTACTGACCGAACATCCTCGATGACGTGGCCGATCTGCTCGATCGACCGTTCCACGTCACCGCCATTGGCCGGATACCCGCCGTCGATCAGCGTCAGATCGGAACCCTCTTCTACAAGAACCCAATTGGCGTGTCCACACCGAACCAGATAGGTGTTCTCGACACGGGTGATGGACAGTTCGCGGAGCGACGGCATGCCCTACCCTACGAGTTTATTCAGCAACGCTGCAACGGCCTGCGGGGGCAGTTCGAGCATTCGCACTTGCCCCGGCACGCCATCGACGATCATTGACGGCATGGAGAGCACGCGCGCCCAATCGGGCGACACAGTCCGCGAGGCATACTCGGCCAGATCCCAGGAGTACTCGGATCTCTTTGGCTGCATGACTTCGACACACCCGTCCGACCGCTCCCTGGTAAGCAGTTGGGCCGCCACCCTGATATCTCCCGTGCTCGACGCCGGGTGTGGTCCGGGGCAGTGGACCGACTTCTTGGCCGAGTCCGGACTAGCTGTGAGCGGGATTGATCTTGTTCCCAAGTTCGTCGAACGAGCTCGTCTGCAGTATCCAGACATTTCCTTCGAGGTCGGCAGCTTCGAGGTATTGGATGCGGCGACAGAATCATTGGGCGGTGTGCTTTCCTGGTACTCGCTCATTCACCACAGTCCACAAGACATCAAGGCGCCTCTCGCCGAGTTCGCGCGCGTAATTCGGCCTGGCGGAGGTTTGTTGGTGGGCTTCTTCGAAGGAGCAACCGTAGGTCCTTTCGACCATGCCGCAACCACTGCTTTTCGATGGCCAGTGGCTGAACTCGGCCAGGAGTTGGTGACGGCAGGCTTCGAGGTGATCGAGACACATACACGAACGGGGATCGGGTACAGGCCTCACGGAGCAATCACCGCACGCCGGCAGAGCACCCCGTGACTGCGCGCGCCGTGACGGAATCCACGACAAGCGTCAGTCGCCTCAGCGTTCGAGATCGAGCCCAAGCGCTCTTCGTCTCAACCGCGTTCGCGTTGCCCCTGACAATCCGGCGCCGGATCACCGGCCCGCCAGTGCACAGGGACGGGCTCACACTCCACCCCGACGCTCACCTGCTCTTGACGTTGTCCAAGGCCCGCCCGCGACCTGCACTCTCATCCGAAGATCATGTGCTTGCGGCAGCCCGCGCCGAACTGACGAGAACAGCCAAAATGATGGCCGGTAAGCCCATCTCCATTCACACCGACGACATTCTTGTCCGGGGCGCCGACGGGCCACTACGCGCACGTCTCTACATTCCGACCCACGAGTCCGGTGCGCTTCTGGTGTTCTTTCACGGCGGAGGCTGGGTACAAGGGGGTATCGAATCACATGACGCTCCGTGTCGATTGTTGGCGGAAACGTCGGGTGCCCGCATAGTCTCGGTCGAATATCGTCTCGCCCCCGAATTCCCTTTCCCCACACCAGTCGACGATGCCTATGCCGCATATCAGGACATCATGTCGCGCGCTACGGAATTGGGTGCGGATCCTGCTCGCATTGCAGTGGGCGGTGACAGTGCGGGAGCGCATCTCGCTGCTGTCGTCGCACTCCGCGCGCGCGACGACGGCCTCACGTTGCCGGCAGCTCAACTCTTGATCTATCCGGCTACCGACTTTCACGAGAAGGCGCCGTCGCGAGCAGCATTCGCCGAGGGATTCTTCCTCACGACTGAAAACATCAACTTCTACGAGAGAACCTTTCTCGGCGTGAATGCAGATCCACTGAACCCCTGGGTATCACCGCTGCGCGCACCGAACCTGAGCGGCCTTCCGCCGACAATCGTCGTGACCGCAGGATTCGACCCACTTCGCGACGAAGGCGAGTCGTACGCACAGAAGTTGCAGGACAACGGAGTTCGTGTGATGAGCCGCCGTTACCCGGGCTTCATCCACGGGTTTGTCAACATAGTCGGCCCCAGTGCCGCGGCACGCACCGCGGTTGTGGAGATCGGCGGAATGCTGCGGGCACTGCTGAACGAAACCGCTGCCGAGACCAGCTTTCGCAATGTGCCATGATTCAGATGAGTCACTCGTCCACTACCGCGGCAACAGGAATTCCCGCACAGTGTCGACCAACGGATCAACCGAAAGCTCCGGGCTGATAGCCCGCTGGAGTCCCAAACCGATTCCGACACTCAGTATCCGAAGCGCCGCGACATCCGGATCGATTGACGGCTTCACAACGTTCGCTTCTGCCAGGTGCCGGACGACTCCTGCGATCAGGACTCGCACCTGCTCGGCACCGGACGCGATTTTCTCGCGGATCTCGTCGCTGTGACGCGAGCGGACCGAGTACTCCACTTCGAGGAGAGTCCACCGCTGGTCACCGATGGTGCGTTCGGCCCACACCGCAAACTCGCTGATGGCGTCGTCGACGCTCGATTCCGCTCCAAGTTGTTCGGTGATCTCACCGACCTTCGTCAGCCTGATTCGGCCGAGAACCTCAGCGCATAGTTCGTCTTTGTTCTTGAAGTTCGAGTAGACGGCGCCTTTGAAATATCCCGTGTCTTCGGCAATTTGATCGAGTGATGCGGCTGCATATCCACAACGCACGGCGCAGTGGGTGTTGCCCAAGCCCGACCTCAATGCCCAGGTTCAAGATGCACTGGGAACTACCGTGTACAACGCGGGCGGTTGCGAAAGCTACTTCTTCGATGTCAACGGCCGCAACAGTTTCAACTGGCCGTGGTCGTCCGGAGCCATGCGTCGACGCCTACATGATTTCGACCCGAATGCCTACAACAACACCATCACCGCGGAGCGAACCTCATGAGGATCTTCGGCAACAACTATCCGGCAATCGATCTCGCCGGCAGCGTAGTCGTCATTTCCGGCGGCGGACGCGGAATCGGCAGAGCCACAGCGCAATTGTTTGTATCTCAGGGTGCACACGTTTGCGTCGGAGACATCGAAGAGGTCACCGCTGTTGACACGGCAACGACTTTCGGCGGGCGCGGCTACGCACTCGACGTCACCTCACGGTCGTCGCGGGAAACCTTCACGGCCAAGGTGATCGAAGAGTTCGGGCACATCGACATCCTGGTCAACAATGCCGGCGTCATGCCGATCGGCGCATTTCTCGATGAGTCCGACGCCGTCAGCTGGGTCACGCTCGATGTCAACGTCTGGGGTCCGATTCACGGAATGCGCTCTATCCTAACGGGAATGGATGATCGCCGACGCGGTCACGTCGTGAATGTGGCGTCCATGGCCGGTAAGCTTCCCGTCCCGGGAATGGCCGTGTACAACGCCAGCAAGTTCGGTACTGTCGGCCTATCCGCCTCGGCGCGGGTCGAATTCGCCGATTCCGGGGTCAGCGTCAGTGCAACCCTGCCGAGCGCTGTCCGGACCGGACTGTCGTCCGGAGTCCCACTGGGCAAGGGGATGCCGACAGTCGAACCCGAGGTGGTTGCGCAGGCCGTCGTAGATTCGGTTGGCCATCGCCGAGCCGAAACTGCCGTTCCGCGTTACCTTGCCGGTTGGGACGTCATCGATGCTCTGGTTCCCGAGTGGGTGATCAATATCGGACGCCGCGTCATCGATGATCGTCGCGCCCTCACATCCGTCGATCCAGTCGGCCGCGCCGACTACGAACAGCGCGTTGCGCGGCAAGCAGAAAACGGGAAGCGCGAGAGGCCCTGAGCCGGGTAGATTTCCAACCATGTATGTCCGCCGAGAGACTCCGTCCGACCGCGAAGCCATCTATGCACTGCTGGGGGCCGCATTCGCGGATCAGGCACCGCCGGGCGAAACCCCGTACGAGATCGAACTGACGCGCCAACTCTTCGCTTCGGACGAGTACCTGCCCAAGTTGTCCTTGGTTGCCGAAGTCGCCGGCGAGATCGTCGGCTTCGTACTCGGAACCCGGGGTTGGGTCGACGGGGTAGACGCGGTGGGCTTGGGCCCGCTGGCCGTGACGCCGGGAAACCAGCGCGCGGGAGTCGGGTCGGCGTTGATGCACACGGTGATCGGCGCCGCCGACGCTCTGGACGTACCGATACTAGCGCTACTCGGCAGCACCGAGTACTACCCGCGTTTCGGTTTTGTCACCAGCACCGCGGTAGGCATCGAGTCTCCGGAAGCCGAGTGGGGTGCGCACTTTCAGATCCGCACCCTCACCACCCATCAGCCGGATCAGACGGGCACCTTCAGATACGCCGCACCGTTCGACGCTGCTTGACCGTCAGTCGAACAGTGTCGGTGATGTGCCGTCGTCGGAAGCGCTTTCGGCGGAGGCGATTTTCTTCCCACCACCCTTACGTACAACGGTCAGGGATGTCGTCCGAAGGGACAGCCTGTGCCCGTCACCGTGTTCGAGCAAGGCCATGCCCTGACGAACCTCGACTACCGTCCACGGACCCGCATGGTCGGCTGCCTGCACGAGGTCACCGGACTCCACTTCAGTTGCCATGACCCACTCCTTGTTCGTCGTGTCCTGCACGTTCTCCTTCACATTATCGACGCAACCCCGTAGCACTCGACGCGCAGGGTCGCTACGCTGCTGCCGCAACCTTCACGGCGTGACCGACTTCGGCTCGGATCGCCGCATATTCGGACGACCCCCGGAGTTCGTCGGGATCAACTCCTGTTCGAGGGAGGTCAATTTTCAGATCGAGTGCAACCTTGCCCGGCCGGCTAGTCAGAACCACAACACGCGAACCGAGAAATGCTGCCTCGTCAGCACTATGGGTAACAAAGACGCTGGTCCGCCCGGATTCGACACTGACGTTGCGAAGGTCTTCCTGGAGTCGTTCTCGGGTAAGTGCGTCCAGCGCCGCAAACGGTTCGTCCAACAGCAACAACGACGTGTCCGCCGCCAGCGCCCGCGCAATCGCTACCCTCTGCTGCTGGCCGCCGGAGATCTCCCAGATTCTGCGGTCTTCGGTTCCGTCCAATCCGACGCGGTGGAGTAGTTCTGCTCGTCGCCGCTCGCGGACGGGCTTGGCGATACCCGCGTATTTGAGTGCCAAGTCGATGTTGCCGCCCACCGACTTCCACGGAAAGAGTCGCGGTTGCTGGAACACGACTCCCGCGCTCACCCCCGGGACGGGATCCGATCCGGATACCTGAATCCTTCCACTGGAAGGATTCTCGAATCCCGCAATCAGCCGCAGCAGCGTGCTTTTACCGCACCCAGATGCGCCGACCAGAACCACGAACTCACCCGGCGGGATGTCGATGGAGACGGGCCCCACGGCAGCAACGGATTCCCTGCCGTGGCTGTATTCGTGTGACACCGTGTCAATTCGGATTGCACCCGGAAGTCCGGCCGCGAATTCCCCCTCGACTTGCCGTGGTGTCGAGTTACTGAGCAAGGACATCGGGCAGACCTCTCACATAGAGAGCGTTCTGGAAGACAGTCGGTTCGGGCACGCTCTCGATTTGTTTCTGCTCGGCCAGGAACTGCGCCGCACTCCGCAGATTCACCGCCAAGTTCCCCGGAGCACCTTCCGTGCCGAGCCATTCCGGCGAGGTGATCTGCGCCAGCGTGAGGAACACTCCCTGCTTCAATTGAGAGGCTGCGTCTTCTTTGGTGGTACCCAATTGCGCTGCAACAGCTTCCGCGGCGGCATCCGGATCGGCGACAATCGTCTCGAGCGCGCGAGCTTGAACCTGACGCCAGGAGTCCACGATCTCGGGATGATCGTTCGCAAATGACGTCGCGACTACTCCCAGGTCCAACGTCGGCTTTCCTGCAGCCGCGAGTTCGCGACTGGTGATCAATTGTGTTCCGTCCTTCCGAAGTTCGTCCAGTGTCGGCAGCCAGGTGTAGACGGCGTCGATATCGCCGCGCTGCCAAGCGGCAAGGGATGCTTGCGGTTGTAGGTCCACCAACTGAACGTCATCGACACTCAATCCAACCTGATTCAACGCGGCCAGCAGACTGTAGTGCGCAGTCGAGGCGAAGGCCGTGGCTATCTTCTTTCCACGCAGATCAGCAACGGTCTTGATGCCGGTTGCGTTACGCGCAACCAGAGCCTCGTTGTCGCCGGCCACATCGAGAACAAAGGCGACCTGATACGGAATGTTCAGCGGTGCCGAGAGTCCACGCGCGACCGAGCTCGAACCGATTGCGCCGAAGTCGATTTCACCGGCGATGAAAGCGGTGTTGACATCAGCTCCCGAATCGAATTTGGTCCATTTCACGTTGTACTCAGGCAGTGCGTCTTCGAGCCATCGATTGTTCTTGACTATCAGGTCACCACTCGGAAAGGACTGGTATGCAATGCGTATCGTCGGCTTGGACGAATCCTGACCTGATTGATCGATAGAGCACGCGCCCAATACGAGGGTGATAACTCCGATCAGTACGGCAATCGCGGTCCGGGAACCTTTGTGCCCATGTTTCTTCCGAATATTCGTCATACTTTTCCCCTCCAGGGAACGGCGCGGCGCTCTGCGGCACGCAGTAGTCCGTCGATGATTAATCCGGAGAATCCGATGGAAAAGATCCCCACCAGCACTACCGGAGTGTTGTTGTAATTGCTTGCGTCCTTGACCATTCCACCGATTCCGGGAATACCGTTGAATAGTTCCGCTGCGACCACCGATGAATACGCCATACCCACCGACAATCGAATACCGGTGAAAGTTTCGGGCAGCGCCGACGGTATGACAACATCGCGGATCACTTGCGTCCGAGACGCACCCAATGCCCTTGCTGCCTCGACCAGTCCGATCGGCGCAGCGACAACGGCGGCGGTGGTCGCCACTGCCGTCGGAGGGAGTGCGGCCAGCGCCAGCAACGTGATCTTGGGGGCTTCGTCGATACCGAGCCAGATCACGAGCAGGAAGAAGTACGCCAGCGGTGGCAATGCGCGCAGAAACGTCAGCCATGGTTCGAGCAGGCTCCGCAGCCATGTCACCGATCCCATGGCCAACCCGAGAATCACGCCGAGTCCGACGCCGATGATCACGCCGACCAACACGCGGCGCAGTGTCATGTACAGGTGCTCCCACAGCAGATAGCCCTGGTAGCCGCGCACACCGTCGTGCGTGGTCACCGAGTTCACGAACGCACGCCACACTGTGCTCGGAAACGGAACGAAGATCTCACTCCATGTGCCGCTCGCTGCAGCGACCTGCCATAACGCCAGAAAAACGATCACGGACAGCACCGGCAACCCGACGGTTGCCCACCCCGAAGTCCATGATCGAGTTGGACCACGATCCACTACCCGGACAGGTACCGGTTCTACTGTTTCGACAGAAGTCGACATCGCCATTTCTTCCTTGACGTACTGAGATTCCGGCACACATGCAGAAATGCATGAGATGCATGTGCAATAACAGGCGCGCACAGAAGGCGCCATTCTCACTTACGGAGATCGGAAAGGAATCAACGGCAACAGCAGTTGGCACCAAGACGGCACAGATCGACGGCGATGCGTCGTGTCAGTGGCGTCGTGGGCATGGGCTAAGTAGTACCGGTATCGGCAATTACCCGCAAATGCGAGGGAAATAGGTTCCCCCAGAAAAATGGCTTCTCGAGCGAAATGCGCGCAGAACCTATCCGAACAAACCTGCAACAAGTTACAGTTTCGACGACGGACCACCTAAGGAGAACCCTGTGCGTTACGGACTCAGCTTGTTCACCAGCGACCGGGGCATTCGCCCTGCCGATGCCGCTGTCGCGGCCGAAGCCAGCGGGTTCGACGCCTTCTACGTCCCCGAGCACACCCACATTCCGGTGTCGCGGGATTCCGATCATCCCGGAACCCAATCCGCGGCACTGCCGGATGACCGCTACCTGCGCACCCTTGACCCGTGGGTAGCACTCGGCACTGCTGCATCGGTCACCAGCACCATTCGTTTGGGCACTTCGGTGGCCTTGCCCCTCGAACATGATCCGATCACCCTCGCGAAGACCATTGCGTCACTCGATCACCTGTCCGACGGCCGCGTCGTTTTCGGAGTCGGATTCGGTTGGAATGCAGAGGAACTCGCCGATCACGGCGTTCCGCCGAACAAGCGTCGCACCGCATTGCGGGAGTACCTCGAAGCCATGGGCGAACTGTGGTCGAAGGACGAGGCCTCGTACGAGGGCCAGTTCGTGAAATACGGCGCAAGCTGGGCCTGGCCCAAGCCGGTCCAGAAGCCGCGCCCGCCCATCCTCCTCGGCGCTGGAGCCAGCGAGAAGACATTCAAGTGGATCGCCAAGTCTGCCGACGGCTGGATCACGACCCCGATTCAGCAGGAAATCGAAGAGAACGTCACGCTACTGCGCAAGATCTGGGCGGAGGCCGGTCGCAGCGGTGAACCCGAAATCACTGTTCTTGCCGGAAAGCCGGACCCCGAGAAGCTCGCTCACTGGGAGAGCATCGGAGTAACCGAGGCGATGTTCGGAACTCCGGATAAGACGCCTGAAGAAGTTGTGGAGTACATCAAACGATTGGCCGGCAAGCTGGGCGGGTGAGGTCCCCCACATCATCTTGACCTCAAGTGCACTCGAGATCTTAACGTCGGTACAGCACACACAAAGTGCATCGACAGCAACAATCGAGTAGCGAAGGGCAGGATCCCCGTGACGACGGAACTGGTTGGACCGCAATCCGATTCAAGACCAGCGATGTCGATCCGTACCTCATTTGTCGACGCGTTCCGCAATCACCCGGCCGGCGTCGCCGTCATCACAGCCACCGGCGATGACGGCCCGGTCGGGATCACGTCGTCGTCGGTGATCTCGATCAGCGCCGATCCCGCAGTACTCGCGTTCTCGCTGCAATCTCTACGTGGATCTGCCGCCGCAATTGCGACTGCCACCAGTTTCCTTGTTCACCTTGCCCATTCCGGAAATGCGCAGCTGGCTTCGACATTTGCGACGCGCGGCGCCGTCCGGTTCGGCGACGACATGGAGTGGTCATTCCTCGAGACTGGTGAACCACTTCTACACGGCACCGGACATGCCCTGCGGGCGGTCCCGCTCAGCACAACCGCTTGCGGGTCCGCGCTCATCGTCACTGCCGAGGTTGTCGACGTCGTGACCCCGGCGCGAATTCGCTCACCCCTCGTCTATCACGACCGAGCGTATCGACACCTCGCTCCTACCCAGCCCCCTCAACCGAAAGGTGCTCAACCATGACCGAATACGTTTTGCCCCAGCTTGATTACGACTATGCAGCCCTCGAGCCGCACATTTCCGGCGAGATCATGGAACTGCATCACAGCAAGCACCATGCCACTTATGTCGCGGGCGCAAACAGTGCGATCGAGCAGTTGGCTGCGGCCCGTGAAGACGGCACCATTGCGGCCAAGGCCCCGTTGCTCAGCAAGAACCTCGCCTTCCACCTGGGTGGGCACACCAATCACTCCATCTTCTGGAAGAACCTCTCCCCCAACGGCGGTGAGCGCCCCGAGGGTGAACTGGCCGCCGCGATCGACGAGCATTTCGGTTCGTTCGACGCGTTTGTCACCCACTTCTCCGCCGTTGCAACCACTTTGCAGGGTTCGGGCTGGGCTGTGCTGGCGTACGACACGATCGGGCAGCGCCTGATCATCGAACAGCTCACCGACCAGCAGGGCAACATCAGCATCGGAATCGTGCCGCTGCTCATGCTCGACATGTGGGAGCATGCCTTCTACTTGCAGTACAAGAACGTGAAGGCCGACTATGTGAAGGCGTACTGGAACATCATCAACTGGGCAGACGTGGCGCAGCGTTATGCCGACGCCACCGCGGTCTCCCTTCTGGGCTCCGGCAAATAAGTCGAGATTGATACGGCGGTATCCGGATCAGATCCGCCGCATCACCGAAACGACCTTGCCCAGAATGGCTGCACCGTCGCCGTCGATGACCGAATAGGCGGCGTTGCGGGGCTCGAGGTAGACGTGGCCGTTGCGGCGACGGAGCACCTTCACCGTTGCCTCGCCGTCGATCATCGCGGCGACGATCTCTCCGGAATGCGCCTCCTCCTGGCGGCGCACGACAACAACATCGCCGTCGCAGATCGCGGCATCAATCATCGACTCGCCGCGCACTCGCAGCCCGAACACCGTGCCGGAGCCGACGAGTTCCCGAGGGAGTGCCAGCACCTCGTCGGCATGCTCGTCGGCGAGAATCGGTGTGCCGGCGGCAATATCGCCGACTACCGGCACCCTCACGTTGTTGTCGGACGAATGCCCCGACGTTCCGCCGGAGAGGAACGGGCGCACGTCCAACTGCCGTGTCATGGCCGTACCGCGGCGGAGGAAACCCTTTTCCTCGAGACCCTTCAGATGCTTCGACACCGACGACGTCGAGCGCAGTCCTACGGCGTCGCCAATCTGCCGGGTACTCGGCGCGCATCCGTTGGCGGCCACCCAATCTCGGATGGTCACCAGAATCCGCTGCTGGCGCGGCGGCAGGGTGGAGGCGTCGAGGCCACCGAACATGTCAATGTCGTCGTAATCGGTCACCCACGAATCGTAGTGGGATGGTGGCAACCCTTTGGTGCATGTTATCTCAGGTAACATGCACCAAAGGTGGCCGAACCGACGGCTGCGGCTCGAGCCCAAGGGGATAGCAGTGCGAGATATCAGCGGTTTGATCGCGACCTGGCGCCCCACGCTGGGCGACGCAGCACGAAACGCCTGGGGACTGTCATTCGGCGACGGCGTCGAACAACCCCAGCGCACTCCGAGCACGTTGATCAGCAGTGGCCCACATCGCGATCTGTACCGCTTCGGCGACGCCGCAGGCGCACCCGTCCTCCTCGTGCCGCCGCTGGCCGTCACCGCACACTGCTACGACCTGCGTCCGGGCCAGAGCCTCGCCGCACACCTCAGCAGCGGAGGCCATACGCCTTACGTCGTCGATTACGGCACGATGCGATATGCCGACCGCGACCTGGGATTCGAAGCCTGGGTCGACGACATACTTCCCGAAGCGATCCGGACGGTCTCCGAATTACATGACGGTGCAGCCGTTTCCGTCATCGGCTGGAGTCTCGGCGGAACCATGACCCTACTGACTGCGTCGGCGCATCCCGAACTGCCGATTGCGTCGATCACGACCATCGGCACGCCCATCGACTATACCAAAATCCCGGCCATCAGCCCACTTCGGCTGATCGGAAAGTTCACCGGCGAGCGCCCACTGACCACCGTCACCGACCTGGTGGGCGGCCTTCCCGCTCCCATCGTGCAGGCAAGCTACCGAGTGACCGCGCCGCAACGCGAGTTACTCAAACCGTGGTTTATCGCCAAAAATCTGCACAACACCGAAACGCTGGCCCGGATGGAATCGATCGACAACTTCATGGCGGAGATGCCCGGATATCCGGGCAAGGCCTTCCAACAGATCTGTGAACAGCTCATCCTGGGTAACGGCCTGCTCAATGACTCGGTCACACTGGCAGGCCGAAACATCAAGCTGGCCAACCTGAATGCACCGGTACTGTCGATCTCCGGAGCGTCGGATGTCATCGCACCGATTGCATCGGCGGTGGCGATCACGTCGGTCCTGACCGGATCGCCGTCCGTCCGATTCGAAACGGCGCCGGGCAGCCACCTCGGTCTGGTGGCCGGCCCGACGGCAAAGAACTCCACGTGGGCTTACATCGACAGCTTCTTGGAAGAAACTACGCGACAGGTTGTTTCAGCTAACTAACCGCCGATCACGGTGCCATGTCGAGCCAGCCCACAAATCCCGACGGGTCGTGGCGACCCATCACTGCATGCTCGAACATGCCCCACCCCTCGGCACCGTTGCAGGTTGCGCGCGCGATGTGGTCGATGGTGCCGTAGGGAAGCTTTCCGGTGATCGCAGGGTCGGTGAGGTCGTAGACCGACGACGAACTCCAGTTACGTCCACGCCATTCTCCGTGCGTCCAATCCGAGTCACCGCCGTAGCCGGCACCGACGTTGAGTGCGACAAAACCCAGGGTCTCGATGTCGACAACCAACGGTTCACCCGACGGTGTAGTCAGGTGTAGACGCGCGCTCTCCGGATGCCGGGTGCCGGAGCGGTACTTGATTTCCGTACGCGGCCAACCCAATTGCTCGACGCGGCCGTCACGGAAAGTTCGTGTTGCATGGCTCAGCGTCCGGTAGCCGTCCGGGCTTTCCTGCACGATCACCATGAGGGCAAAGTCGTCGAAGCGCAGCGGTACATAGGTCCACCAGTGGCCGCCGGTCGGAGTTTCGGCCATGCGACCAGCCGGATCCGGCTCGCCGACAGGCCTGATCCCCCACGAGCGGTCCCGCGTTCCCGTCCACACTGCCGGATCGACAACCAGGTCTTTGCCGCCGACATTCATTGTTCCGGACCAGCTTCCGACCTGTGCGAAGCGAGTGGCGTCGAGGATCGCGCGCGGGCCGGCCATGAGTGTGTGATGCTCCTCGAGCACCGAATCGAAGGCGCCGTTCCAGGTCATGTCGAAGGCGAGATCATCGTGTTCACAAATGACGCGGATGGTCTGCAGCGGCTTGACTACCTCGATTCGGTACCCACCCACCTCCGCCTTGGTCGACGTTTCCTCGTGCGCATCGGAAAAGCGAATAGCTACTTGGGTGTCTCCGGTACGGACCGTCGCAAATGCATCGACAACTCCGAGGTTGGGGTAAACCCCGAGTCCGGTCACCAGAAAGACGTCACCCGTACGATCGTGTGCGTTGAAGTAGCAGCGATCGTAGAAGTTTCGGTCGGTCGACGTCATGCGTGCCATCGACAACGGTGCCTGATGCACCGGGTATTCGTCGAGATCGATCGGCTTCATTTCTTCTCCCATTCGTAGGTTCCGTCAATAAGTCCGGCGAGCATCGCGTGATGCATCACGTACTCGTCGAGATTCTCCGGAGGCTGCTTCTCCCCGAAGTGGATTCGCCGTCGTTCGATCTGCGACATGACGATCCCGTGCCGCAGTGCGGCGTAGACCAGATAGAAGTCCAAGTCGCGGACGGTAACTCCCGTAGCATTTTCGTATTCCGCCACTACATCGTTGCGCCGGAACATGTCCGGTAAACCTGGCATCGAGAACTGCTCGGCCAAGTCCTGGAACTGGCGGTGAAAGAAGATGAACCAACCCAGATCCAACTCGCGCGGCGCCAACGTCGCAGATTCCCAGTCGAGCACGGCAACCGGATCTGTTCCCTGGAACATGATGTTGCCGATGCGGGCATCACCCCAGCACAGGACGTCTTCGCTGGGGTCGCTCGGCCAGTGCTCTTCGAGCCAGTCGAATGCGCTTTCCAGCACCGGAATTCGCAATCCGTCATGGCGACGGGTCCATTCGTAGTACGCGCGTTCACCCTCGAAGTGTCGACGCAGGCCCGAACTGTCGCTCAAAGTGGGCAAGTCTGCATCGATGCCGTGAATTCGCGCCAGAATGTCGACGCTGTTCGACTGAACACGCGTCCGGTCTGCGACGGCGGATTCTTGAAGCCACCCGCCGAAGACGTAGGGCGGATTGTCGACGGGGACGGCCCCCGTGACGCGGTCCATCACCAGGAACGGAGTCCCCAGGGCGTCAGCGGAGTTCTCGACCCAGCGGACGCGCGGTACCGACACGTCACTGCGCTGACGAACCGCAGTCAGGACGTCGAACTGGGCTTGGAGGTCGTAGCGGGGGAAAACCGGAAACGCCGTAGCTTCGGGCGCCAGGCGCGCCACCAACTGCGCCGTCGTCGCGACACCGTCTTCGGTCCAGTCCAAGTCGAATAATACTGAGACACTGGACATTCCCGAGTGAGTCGGACGGCTCAGGTTGTAGACGCGAACGTCGGTAGCAGTATCCAGTGTTGCGCTGAGCCAGCGCTCCAACGCAGTAGCTACAACCTCCAGATCGGTCTCGGTCGTAGTGATCGACGCTTCCGCTTCCTGCGGCATACTCGTTGTCACGATAGTGAGCTCTCCTTCGCGCTACGTACCTTCGACTGGGTCAAATTCTTGTACTGCGGGCCAAATATAGACTTGAGTTCAGCTTTATGGAAGGGTTTGGAGAAATTGGAAGTGGAGAGTCGATGTCAACGAATCAACCGATCGCCCTCAGTCGCCGTGAGCGCAACAAATACGAGACGCGTCAGCGCCTGTTGAGCGCAGCTCGAACACTCTTCGCCGAGAAGGGCGTGACAGGGACAACAATCGACGACATCGCCGAAATGGCAGATGTCTCGCGGGCAACTTTCTTCAACTACTTCCAGACCAAGGATTCACTCGTCTCCGCGTTGCACGACGGGCACATGCAGAAGTTGGCCGTCTTGATCGACGGCCTGCTCGACCAGGACCTGACAACAGCGCAGCGGGTTCGACACGTCTTCGAAGACGTCACCGATGCAACACGCCGATTCCGCATCTATCTACGCGGAGTGACCGGTGAACTCGAACGGGATCTGGCAAGCAACCAGATCAGTCAGGAAAGAACCGAACAGTTCAACGATCAAATTTTGCGAGTGCTTGAACCCGGAATCGCTGCCGGAGAAGTTCGAACGGATTTTCCGATCGAATTTCTCGCTCAGACTGTTGCAGCCGTGTATATTTCGTCGGTCCGCTACTGGCACCAGGACTCCGACTACGACATCGCCGACGGCTTCGACACCACCATGCGATTCATCGCCGAATCGATCGGACCACGCAGCGCTACCTCGTAACTCCCGCAGCCACAGCAGCCTTGTACCAATCCGGAAACTCGCTCAACAATCGTGAATAGAGTTCGGCATCGGAAACGGTATCGATGTCGTCGAGCGCAAAGAACCCCGCGTTGTCGACAATCCTGCCGTCCATGTCGTCGAGTTTCTCGAGTACGCCGTAGTTCGCTTTTCCGATTCCCACGAACTGCCAGAACGCGGGCAGCGCCGACGCCGCGCGCATGAGTTTCGCGATCTCCCGACGCTCGGAAAACCCACCGTCGGTGAAGAAGAGGACCAGCGTGGGGGTGGCGCCCGGGTTCAGACCCGACACGATCTCTGTCATGATCGGAATTTCACGATTGACTGCGCCGATCGCGTCGTAGTTGAACCCGCCGTGCTTCCCGCGCAGATGCAGATAGGTCTCGGACCAGGATTCTGCCTCGTGCACCGAGATCTCCGGAAGTTTATGGAAGCCAACCGCATACAGGTACGGCTCGAGCTTTCCGTCGTCGTCGAGCTGTATCGCGACAGGAATCATGCGCTCGACGACGCGATGCACCACCTTGGTTTTGTACTGCTTGTTCATGCTGCCGGTTTTGTCGATCACCAGGATGACTCGGGCTCTGATCCCGTTGCCGCCCTTGGTCAACAGCACCTTCGCGACTTCGCGCTTGCGGAGGTCGAGTTTTTCTCGTTTCACCATCGACAGCTTGGCTTCATCGGGGACGGTGCGAATTCCGTCGGCAGCAACCGGCGCCGGTTCTTCGTCCACTGATACACCGAAAGCTGTAACCAGGTCGGCCAGTCCTCCGTCCCAACCGGCCGAGACATTGCGGATCTTCCACGAATCGCCGCGCCGATAGATCTCGATGAGCACCGCAGCGCGTTCGGTGGTGAGACCCAATGCGGGAGCAGAAATCGGCGTACCGCCGACGGTTTGGATGGACGCACCCAGATTCGCCACAGCAGCGAGCGCTCCGGCCACATTCTGATCGAGCGATACCGCGACACTGAGCATCGTGATGTCGGCGGGCACACTCGCGACGTTGATATCGACCACTCCACCGTCACCGATACGCACGGCACCTTCCGGGGAGACCGGCTGGTTGAAGAAGATGAAGTCGGCGTCGCTGCGAACCTTGTTGCCTGCTCCGAGCTGAAAAACCATCAGATCGACACTCCCGGGAGTAGCGCCCGTGACCGCCACTCGTAGCGAGTTTCCTTCGACGACCGTGTTCGCCCCACGCACCAATTCCATGAGCAAACCCTATCGAGAACCGGTCCGGGAATAGATTCCGCCCGCTGGATGTAATACTTGTGTAAGCAATACTTGCGAGCGCAAATAAACGAGGAGAGTGACCGAGGATGAACACCGACGAACCGGTACGCAGCCGAACCTGGCGCAACCTGGTGGTCGCGCACAGCATCATCCTCGGCAAGATGGAGGCTGATCTTCGCTCCGCTACCGGACTCACGCTCGGTCAATACGACGTACTCCTGCGCTTGCACGAGGCGCCCGGTAACTCCCTACGGATGGGTGACCTCGCCGAACAAGTACTGGTCACCACCAGCGGAGTCACCCGAGTCGCGGATCGCCTGGCAGAAGCCGGGCTGGTCGAACGGATCCGCCCGGACAACGACCGTCGCGTCGTCACCATCTCACTCACCCCGGCCGGCAAGAAGACCTTGCGCGCCGCCTCTGACATCCATCGGCGAGGGATAGCGGAATACTTCGCCGATCTCATCGAACCGGAAGAACTCCCGGTCCTCGACAAGTTCTTCGGCCGCCTCGCGGCGCACCACACCAACACGGGAGATGCCTGCGACTTAGGTGTCCGGCAACTCCCCATCACCCCCACGAATCGATAGAGAGAAAAGACATGGCATTCGAACTCGGCATCTACCACTTCGGCGAGCTCACCCCCGATCCCACAACCGGCAAGATGATGAATCCCGGTGTCCACCTTCGCCATCTGGTGGAGCAGGCAACCGTCGCCGATCAGGTCGGCCTCGACGTCTTCGGCGTTGGCGAGCATCACCGGACGGACTTCGCAGTCTCGTCGCCCGCGGTAGTGCTGGCCGCGATGGCTCAGGCCACCACCTCCATCAAGCTTTCCAGCGCCGTCACGGTCCTCAGTTCCGACGATCCGGTCCGCGTGTTCCAGCAGTTCTCCACGGTCGATCTCCTCTCGGAAGGTCGCGCCGAAATCATCGCCGGCCGAGGCTCGTACACCGAGTCCTTCCCACTGTTCGGCTACGACCTGTCCCAGTACAACGAGCTCTTTACCGAGAAGCTCGATCTGCTTCTGAAGCTGCGTGACGAGAATCCGATCAACTGGGAAGGGAACCTCCGCCCCAGCCTGGTCGACGGTGACGTGACGCCGCGTCCGGATCGCCAGATCCCCGTGTGGATCGCCGTCGGCGGCACTCCCGCTTCGGTGGTTCGCGCCGCCAAGCTCGGACTCCCGTTGTCGCTGGCCATCATCGGCGGCAGCTACCAACAGTTCGAGCCCTTTGTGGACCTGTATCGCCGGGCGGCCGCCGATTTCGGCCATGACCCGAAGAACCTGAAGGTCTCGATCGCGTCGCCCGGCTTTGTCGACACCTCGAAGCAGGCTGCACTCGATACGTCGTACCCGTACTTCCAGGCCGGCTGGATGCAGAACCACCACCAGCGCGGAAACGGAGTTCCCATGCCGCGCCGGGCATACGAAGCTCAAGCCACGACGGCCGGTGCATTCTTCCTGGGCGGTCCGCAGGAGATCATCGACAAGACGATGGCGCAGTACGAACTGTTCCGTCATGACCGCATCATGATCCAGATGGGATTCGGCAACGTCCCCCAGAAGGACATGCTGCGCGCCATCGAAATCCTGGGCACCGAGGTCGCTCCCGTCGTCCGCAAGGAGATCGAATCCCTGAAAGCATCCGAGAAGTAGGACTCCACTCATGACCACTCCACTCAAAGTTGTTGCCGTCGTGGGCAACCTGCAGAAACCGTCGAAAACTCGTGCGCTGGCCGATCTCATCGTCGACACACTCGGCGATTCCGAGCAGATCGACGCCACCTTCATCGAAATCGTCGATCTGTTACCCGATTTGGCGGGCACACTCGATCGCGATCAGGTAGATCCGGCCACCGCCGACGCACTGGCTGCCGTCGAGAATGCAGACATCGTCATTGCTGCGGCGCCGGTTTTCCGGGGGTCGTATCCGGGATTGTTCAAGCATTTTTTCGATCTGGTGGATCAGTACGCGCTGGCAAACACTCCGGTGATTCTTGCTGCGACCGGCGGCAGTGATCGACACGCGCTTGTTCTCGATCACGCGTTACGCCCACTGTTCGCGTTCTTCCAAGCGTGGACGGCTCCGGTCGGAATCTATCTCAGCGCAGGCGATTTCGATGGCACCACTATTCTCAACCCCGAGGTGTTCGAACGTATCGAGATGGCTGCCCGAGACGTCCTGCCTGTCGCCCGAATGCTGGCGGATCGCGCATCGGTACCCGCATGACAACTCGATCGACGCCCGCCGGCCGACGCATGGTCGAGCAACTGAGACAGGTCCACGAACCACTGCGGGCCGATGTCGAGGTTCTCGAGCAGGCGCTGGTACTGCTGGCCGACGAAACAGCCGACCGTTCATCGATTCCGGACATGATTTCCGGACTCACCATCGCCGATTTTGTGTGGCAACTGCGTGTCAACTGCGATTTCTACTGCAATACCTTGACGCTTCATCACACGATCGAAGATCAACGGATGTTCCCCGTCATGACGCGGAATTTTCCCGAACTCGCACCGGCAGTCGAGCGGTTGCAATCCGAGCACAAGGCTGTCGGCGAGATCGTCTCGGAGGCAAAGAGAGCGTCACTGCAGTTGAGCACCGATCCGACAACTGTCGAGCGTGCCCGTGCTGCCTTCACCGAACTGGCCGATCACATGCAGTCCCATCTCGATTTCGAGGAGGCAACACTGTTTCCGTACTTCCGGAAGATGGATCACGATTGGCACTACGGCTGACCTCGCAAAGCCTCAATGAATCTTCGGGACAATCGCAGTAGCGTCGAGTAGGAACCCCCTTGTCAGGAGATCCTCATGACCAGTTCGGAACAACCTATCCAGCCTGCCATCCCCCGGAACCCCGAACGTCCACCCGTTAATGCCGGGTGGGCAGTGGCGTCTCTGCTCTTCTTCTGGCCGCTGGCCTTCGCGGCATTCACACATGCCTTCAACGTCTATCCGTTGTGGGCCGACGGCGATGTGGCGGGCTCGCGCTACGCGTCGGATCGAGTGAAACGACTGGGGCAGATATCGCTGATCATCGCCGGTGCACTGCTTCTGCTCGTGTGCATTCTCTACGCGATTGCTGCAATCGTGTGGGTCGCAAACGGCGACGACTCCATGATGTATCACCGCAGATACATGGGTTAACGCATCACCCGATCCGTGAACTCCATCGTCTGGTCGATCGATGCCATCAACGATCGACTGTGGGAGACGCCGTCAATTTGCTGATATTCGAATTGTGTTCCGCGGATACGCAAATCGGCGATCTGCGCCCAGGTGAGCGGAATGGGTACCGTCGTGTCGGACGTGGATTGAACGATACGCAAGGGCCGGTCATACCCGTCGACGGGCACTTGCAGCATGGAACGCAGGAGGTCGTGCATGCGTGGCGTCCATAGTGATTGAGCAAACAGCGACCCCAATTGAATGCGTTCGGCGGCAACTGCGCGCCCCAGATCAGCGGCACAGACCGTCGCCGCCTTCTCCATCCACGAAACTCCGAGTGGCGAAAGGTACTGGCGAACATTCTCTTCCGGCCGTTGATCGTCGATGCCGGCGAGAACGTACAGCGCATACCCTACAAGGCCCGTAATACCCAGATCGGGAAACAGCGGACCCCCGAGCGGGAAGAGCCCTTCCATGTGGGTGGGTCCGGCAACAACAACAGTTCCACGGAAGTCCAATTCCGTTGCGCGAGAGCTTGCTTCGTGGCCGGCGAAATACGCCGCGTGTCCTCCTTGTGAGAAGCCCGCCACCATCCAGCGGTCGTCGAGAACGTCTCCGTACACCTCGTGCGCGGCTCGAACAATGTCGACGGCATTGGCGCCCGCGGCGTGACCGTCAAGGTAAGCAAGGGTTCCTTCGGTTCCCATCCCGGAGTAGTCGGTGGCAACAACCGCGTAGCCCGCGGCCAGCCATCGTTCGATGGGTTCGCGTTCCACCACATCGAAACCCGTTGCCGAAGGCGCGCAGGGATCTGCGATGCCTACTGTTCCGTGTGCGTACGAAATCACCGGCCAACCGCCCGGCGGCGGCGTCCCTTCGGGAAGAAATATCGAACCTGACGAGATCCCGGGACGATCCGCTGTGCGCAGCGTTCGGTAGACAACCCGTTCCGAGACGGCGGCTCCGGCCGGTAGGACGCTCGGCTCGAGAGGCGCGCGCGAGATGACCGATCCGGCAATCGGCTCATCTGCGGTGGCAACTCCCAGGTTGACCAACAACATCGTGCACACGACGGCCAAACCTCCGGCTAACCGACTGGAACGGACCATATTGATTTCTCCTCGACGTGTCGCCGCCCGTACGAACCTTCATCATCGACCAACCGTCGACTGAAAATGCCGGTTTTTCTCGGATAACTCCGATCTCGCAGTACTGAGCGTCACTCAGTAGTGTGGGTTTAGACCACCCTTCGACCAATGACGGCGCACTCGATACGGAGTCCGAACAGATGAGCATCGAACACCTCGACGTAGTGATTGTCGGCGCCGGACTGTCCGGCATCGGTGCGGCCTATCGCCTCCAGACCGAGCTTCCCGGAAAATCCTACGCAATTCTCGAAGCCCGCTCGAACAGCGGCGGAACCTGGGATCTGTTCAAGTACCCCGGCATTCGCTCGGACTCCGACATGTTCACCCTCGGCTATCCGTTCCGTCCGTGGACGGACGCCAAGGCAATTGCCGACGGTCCGTCGATCCTTCGATACGTCCGCGACACCGCCCGGGAGAACGGTATCGATCAAAAAATCCGGTACAACCAGAAGGTGGTAGCGGCGTCGTGGTCCTCCGAGACCGCGACCTGGACGGCCACCATCTCCAGCGGCGATCGTATTCACGTTCTGACCTGCAATTTTCTGTATCTCTGCAGTGGGTACTACAGCTATGACTCCGGGTACACACCAGACTTCCCGGGACTCGAGACGTTTGGCGGGACGGTTGTCCATCCGCAGTTCTGGCCGAAGGATCTCGATTACGCCGACAAGAAGGTTGTTGTCATCGGAAGTGGCGCTACCGCAGTCACTTTGGTTCCGACGATGTCGCGCACAGCCGAACACGTCACGATGCTGCAGCGGTCCCCGTCGTACATCCTGTCTCTTCCGTCGAGCGACAAGATTGCTGATTCCGTCCGCAAGATCTTGCCGGCCAAGCTGGCACACAGCATAGTTCGATGGAAAAGCGTTCTGATCAATCTCGGGTTCTACCAACTGTGTCGCCGCAGCCCGGCACGTGCCAAGAAGATCCTCAGCTTGGCAGCCAAGAGGCAACTCCCCCAGGATGTTCCGCTCGATCCACATTTCACGCCGACGTACGATCCGTGGGATCAGCGCCTGTGCGTCGTCCCCGACGGGGATCTGTTCAAGGCCCTTCGATCCGGTAAGGCGTCCATCGCGACGGATACCATCGACACCTTCACCGAGACTGGAATAAGACTCGCGTCAGGCACCGAACTGGAGGCCGACATCATCGTCACGGCAACAGGTTTGAAGATGGAAGCCTGCGGCGGCATGACCATCGAGGTGGACGGCGAGGCGGTGACGTTGGGCGAGCGGTACGTGTACAAGGGCATGATGATCAGCGGAGTTCCGAACTTTGCCCTGTGCGTCGGATATACCAACGCGTCGTGGACGTTACGGGCAGATCTGACATCGATGTACGTGTGTCGGCTACTGTCGGAGATGAAGAAGCGCGATCATACGACGTGCATTCCCCAGGTGAACGAGGAGATGGATCAGCGGCCCATTCTTGATCTTGCATCCGGATACGTGATGCGCGCCGTCGATCAGTTTCCGAAGCAGGGTTCGCAATCGCCGTGGAACATGCGTCAGAATTACATTCTGGACCGGCTTCACTCCACCTTGGGGGACCTGGGCGACCATATGGAGTTCTCGGGTCCGGCGTCTCCCGCCCTCACAGCAGTCACCGAACCGTTCGGTAGGGTTACCGGATAATTCCACGGCTGGGGGGCATTGAAATGAAGGTTGTTATTTTCGGGGCGACGGGGATGGTGGGCAACAGCGTTCTGTGCGAATGCCTGGATGATCCACGAATCGACACTGTTGTCACCGTCGGCCGCAACGCGTCCATCACTACCGACGCGAAGGTCATCGGCGTCGTTCATCGCGATCTGCTCAATCTGACGGCCGTCGAAGCGGACCTGGCTGGATCCGACGCCTGCTTCTTCTGCCTCGGTGTCTCCTCCGCGGGAATGGACGAACCTGATTACACCAGAGTCACCCGTGACATCACGCTCTCGGCCGCAACAACGCTCTCACGCTTGAATGCTCAGACGGTGTTCGTCTACGTGTCCGGCGAGAGCGCCGACTCCACCGAGACCAGCCGGACAATGTGGAAACGTGTACGCGGCGGAGTCGAGAATGCGCTGCTCATGCTCCCCCTCAACGTCTACATCTTCAGACCTGGATTCATCCGTCCGCGCCCGGGATCACCGTCGAAAACCTGGTGGTACAAAGCCTTCTATAAAATGTCCGTGCCGCTCTATCCGTTGCTGAAAAGGATGCTGCCGGGCAGTGTCACCACCAGTGAGAACATCGGCAAAGCCATGATCACCCTCGCCGTGAACACCCCTGATCTTCCCGATCGTGTCCTACACAGCGACGGGATCAACGCACTCGCCTCGGCCTGACAGCCCGGTTTCGATAGACAAATCCACGCGCCACCAATTCCAACGCCACTGCCACCGAGCAGGTTTGAGCCAGCAGTAATCCTGCCAACACGAGGATTTGTACGGCGCCGGCTTGTACTGCCGAACCCGTGGCAAGCAGTACACCGACAAACGCACCGGGCAATGTCACCAGACCGACGGTTCGGGTTTGATCCAGCCCGGGCAGCAAGGCGTCGGCGCCCCCGGTTCGTGCCACTTCCCAGCGTGCATCCCGCTGTGAAAAGCCAAGACTGAGAGCGGCTTCCACTTCTCCGTACCGTCCGTCGATGGCGTCGAGACCACGCTTGGCGGCCAACGACGTTGCCGTCATGGCGCCGCCCATCACGATTCCACCGATCGGCACCAGCGCCACGCCTTCGAAGGGCACGACTCCGGAAACAAGCATCAGGGGAAGGACAACACCGACTCCCGATGCCACCGCAACGCTCAACCAAGCACCGGAGATTCCGGCCAGGGATCGTCGTGCCGCGGTAAATGATGCGGCACCGAACATTCCGATGAGAACGAGTACCGCTGACCAGATGTGTGCGAGGGCTGCGGCCAGGATCAAGGAAATCGCAGCGAGCTGCAATGCTCCGCGCACCACCGCGCCGGGAACGGTGCGGACGCTACCGAGGCGAGTGAAGCGATATACCACGGCCGCCAGTACGGCCATTACGAGACAGAGCAAACCCAACCGGATACCGGAGTCGGCTATCGAAATGCTCATGGGTCTCAGTGTTCCCCACGTCGCGAGCAAGTTCGGTCAGAACACCCAACCGCGAAGGGCGACAAAGCGCAGGCCTCCGACGAGGGCGCTGACTCCGATCACGAGTGCAGCCTGAAGTACGCCACTCGCTCCGGGAAGGAGGACACCGAGGGCGCTGATCGCGGCCGAACTGGCCGCCAATCCGATCAGTGCCAGTCCGCCGCCTTCCCACTGTGCAGTGAACCAATGGACACGATCAGCAGCGTGGAAGGTGAGCCGGCGGTGAAGTTCGTTGGCCAGGATGGTGCTCAGCACTGCGCCCACAGTATTGGCGACAAGGACACCGTCGCCGTGAAGCGCAAGGAAGGCACCGAAGTAGAGGATGTTGCTGATTCCGCCGACAAGGGCGAATCGAATGAGCTGAACGAATGCGCGATCGCCGGTGAGGAGTCCGATCAATCTCGCCGAGATGCCGCTCTTTTGCCTACCTACCACCGAGGTCGGATTGCTCCCGACCCAGATGTCAGACGTGCTCATATGTAGCTTCTCTCGTGAAATTAATCGGAACCATACGTTCCGCTTAGCAATATAGCACTAGCGGAACCGATCATTCCGCTTAGTGTCGTAGACTGTGAGGATGCCGACAACACACCCCGACGCGCCGCGTGCGGGAATCTCGGCCGACTGCACGCCACCGCGCCTGCGCGCCGACGCAAAAGCCAACCTCGAGCGCATCCTGTATTCCGCTCGAGCAGTCTTCGGCGCCCAAGGCCTCGATGCCACCCTGGCCGACGTCGCGCGCCATGCCGGCGTGGGAGTCGGAACCGTCTACCGACGGTTCGCCAGCAAAGACGAACTGATCCAGGCGCTGTTCGACACCCGCTGCGCCGAGATCGAATCCCTCGCGACCATCTCCCTCGAGGCGCCCGACGCTTGGGCCGGTCTCGTCCACTATCTCGAAGAAATTTCACTGCGCATGTCCGACAACCGCGGTTTCGGCGACCTCCTCATGGACAGCCGCTTCGAGTCCGACGCGTTTTCCAAGGCTCGCGCGAGCATCACTCGCAGCACCGCCGCCCTCGTCAATCGCGCCAAAGCGCAGGGAACGCTGCGCAGCGATTTCGAGATCAATGACGTCCCCCTCCTGATGCAGACAATCAAGATGGCACAGAACTTCGGGGGCGACGAAGCTCCTCAGGCGTACCGACGAGTGCTCGGGTTCATGATCGACGGACTGTGCAGCTCACGGTCCGCCCCCCGCGAGCTTCCGGTTCCTGCGCTCACCACCGATCAACTCGATCATGTCCTGCATCGCTGCCGATCAGCTTCCGACGGCGGCTGCTGATCAGATACTCAGCGCCGACATCGTCTCGCTGAATGCACCTTCGCGCCCCGGCAAGATAACCTTCTGAAACAGTGTCAGCACGCACTCGTCGAGTTCGTCCGTCGCGGCAAAACTCTTGCGCGACACCTCGATTGCACGAAGACCGTGTGCACGCACGTACCGGGCCAACGTGGTTCCGTCACGCAGTGCCGTTGCCTTACGCCCCGACGAATGTTCGAACCGATACTGACGTCCGGCTACCGAAACTTCGCAGAACTTGTTCCGGCGCCGCATCGCGCCCAGTTTTCCGTCTGACACGCTCACGGCGCCCACACCCGGCAACTGTAAGGTCGCAGGCTTGCCTTTGATCAGGGCCGGACCGTATCGATCGATACGTTCAGCCGTGGATTCCCGCTTCCAACTGCCGAAATGACCTGTGAACTCGCTATCCGAAGCCGGAAAGAGTTCACCGCGCAGCACACCGGCCGGATCGAAAATAGCCACTAAGGAGAGGTCTGCCGCGATTTGCACAGACCAGCCGGTGTCGGTCGGACTTTTCCACTTCATGCTCAGCAGTATTCCGCACCGGCCGGGGCCACCGTTCACACGGCGGTGACCCCAGCACGTTCGTCAGTGCGCGAGGACCAATTCACCCTCAGGTGCCGACGGCAGCAGACCACTGCGGATGACCAGCCCCGTCAACACTGCGCCGACAACGAAAATGGCTGCGGCCCAATAGAACGTCGTCGTGTAACTTTCGACGGCTGCCTGCGCTTGTGTCAGCGGATTCATCTCGCGGCCGACCAGATACTTGGTGGACGCCGATGCTGCGATAGTGCTGAGCAGTGCGGTACCGATGGAACCGCCTACCTGCTGCATCGTATTGACCGTCGCCGAGGCAACTCCGGCGTCCTCGTATCGAACTCCCGAGGTGGCGCCCTGCATCGACGGCGCAAAGATGGTGCCCATGCCGAGGCCCGTCACGATAAGTCCGGGCATGATGTGGACGGCGTAAGTGCTGTCAACGGAAATCTGCGCCAGAATGGTCATTCCGATTGCGGCGATGACCATTCCACTCGTGATCAAGATGCGAGGGCCGAACCGGGGCAGGAGAACTGCCGTTGAAAGCGTTGCTGCAGTGACGATTCCGAACACCATCGGCATGAAAGCCAGCCCGGTCATGATCGGCGAGTAGCCGAGGATCAGCTGCATGTAATAGGTCAGGAACAAGAAGACCGCAAACATACCTGCACCGGAAAGGAAGATAGCCAGATACGAGCCGGCCCGAATGCGATCAGTGACAACTCGCAGCGGGAGTAGAGGATGGTCGGACTTGGTCTGCCAGTAGATGAATGCGGCCATAAAGACGACGCCCGTACTCAGCCACGCGATGGTGGCGCCTGAACTCCAGCCGTCGGACTCTGCCTTGGAGAATCCGAAGACGATGCTGAACAAGCTGATCGCAACCAGGATTGTTCCGGGGATGTCGAGTTTCGGCCTGTCGCTGGTCGCGACGTGCGGCGCGAAGAGCATGACCGCTCCGACCAATGCGATTGCCGCGAAGAAGAGATTCACGAAGAGGCACCAGCGCCAGTCGACCCATTCGGTGAGCGCACCGCCGAGCAGTAGTCCGACAGCGCCACCGGCGCCGGCAACGGCACCGAAGATTCCGAAGGCCTTTGCGCGTTCCGCCGGGTCGGTGAAGGTCACCGTCAGCAAGGACAGCGCCGCCGGCGCAAGGAGCGCACCGAAGACACCTTGACCGGCGCGTGCGGCGACAAGCATCTCGAAGTTGACGGCGGCACCACCGATTGCGGAGGTAACCGCAAAACCGATCAGGCCGACAATGAAGGTGCGTCGGCGACCGAACAGGTCGCTCAGCCGACCGCCGAGCAGCAGCAAGCTGCCAAAGGCCAAGGCGTAGGCCGTGATGATCCACTGACGATCGGAATCCCCGAACTCCAGTGAGCGCTGCGCAGCCGGCAGCGCGATGTTGACGATGGTGGCATCCAAGACCACCATGAGCTGCGCAATTCCCAGAACCGCGAGAATCAGCCACCGTTTTGCGTGGTTGTCCCCTGAAGGCGCCGGGGACTGCTCGGTTTCAGTCCACTCAGCAATGTCTGACATGTTCCCTCGCCCAACCTATGCGGAGATGGCTTCTCCGGTTAGCGAAAACGGTACACCCAAACGGAGATGCTGTCTCCACTTGGCGAGTAAACTGGACATCATGAGTACCGCAATGGAACGCCCGCTTCGCGCCGACGCCGCACGCAATCGGCAGTTGATCATCGATGCCGCACGCGAGTTGTTCGCCGAAGAAGGTATCGACGTCACGCTTGACGACGTCGCTCGCCGCGCGCGCGTCGGCGTCGGAACGGTGTACCGACGATTCTCCAACAAGGAAGAGTTGATCGACGGCGTCTTCCAGCAGAATTTTGCCGATATGGCTGCCGCCACCGAAGCATCTCTCGCCAATCCCGACCCCTGGGACGCGCTGGTCACTTTTGCCGAATTCGCTTGTGGCCGTATGTCGGTCAACCGTGGACTCAAAGACGTTCTCAACGGAACCGACGAAGGGTGCGAGCAGGTCGCAGGCCAGCGATCCATTATCGAACCGGCTGTCGAAGAAATATTCAAACGCGCACAAGACGCCGGAATGCTGCGCCCCGACGCAGTGCCCACCGACCTCTTCGGCCTCATCTTCATGGTCGGTGCCGTCACCGAGTTTGCCCAACCCGTCAATCCGACGGTCTGGCGTCGATACATGTCGGTAATGCTCGACGGACTCCGCGCCGAAGGCCTGCACCGTGACCCACTCCCCCTGCCACCCTTGTCATCCGACGAACTGCACGAGGCCAAGCAGCTACTGAAGACGCGGAAGAGATAAGCCACTACCCGCCCATGAAACTGCAACATGTTCTAGTATTGCCGAATGGACGTGAGCTACGAGGGAACCAAGCGGGAAGTAGCGACAGACAAGGGGATCTTGCGCTATCACGAGGCCGGCGACGGCCCACCGCTGATCCTGCTGCACGGCTCCGGAATCGGAGTCAGCGGATGGCGAAATTACCGCGGAAACCTCGAGGTCTTCGCCGAGCACTTCCATTGCTACATACTGGAGTTCCAGGTTTCGGTATCAGTGACCCCGTCGACGGACACCCGGTTATCACTGCCAGTTCGGCAGTTATCCGATTCATGGACGCACTCGACATTTCGTCGGCGGCGATGATCGGCAATTCGATGGGCGGTGTCGTCGGGGTCAACGTGGCCATGCGACATCCCGAGCGGGTAAGCAAACTGGTCACCATCGGCGGGGTGGGCCCAAATATCTTCAGCCAAAACCCCAGCGAGGGAACGCGTCTACTACAGCAGTTCGCTGACGCCCCCAGCCGCGAAGGACTGGTTCGCTGGCTCGAATGCATGGTGTTCGACCCCAGCGTCATCACCGAGGAACGGATCGAGGAACGCTGGGAAACCGCGAACGATCCGGCCTCACACCAGAGCCTGGAGGCGATGTACGGCTCCAAAGCATTTGCAGCGCAACAGCAGATGATGTCCAAGTCTGATGTGCCGCCGTACTGGTCGATGATGCACAAGGTGCAGTGCCCGACTCTGCTCACCTGGGGTCTCGACGACAGGCGGTGCCCGCCGGATATGCCGATGATCCCGCTGCGGCTCATCCCCAACGCCGAGCTGCACATCTTTCCCAATTGTGGTCACTGGGTGATGGTGGAAGCCAAGGAAGCCTTCGAACGAGTCACGACCGAGTTCCTCCTCCGAGGAAGCATTGAGCGATAGCAGTCTTTCACCGCGGATACAGTCGGCGCAGGTGCCGGGGAACTACAAACGGACTCCACACGTCTGATGCTTGCGCGAGCCTGTCCGCTACTGCCCACAGCGCGGTGGGGTTATGCGTCAGCCCGATGTGACTACCGTGCACCGCAACACTTTCCGAGCGATCCGTCGGAAAGTCGCGGCACACCTGCCACGGAACCACGCCGTCATGTTTTGAGTAGAGCGCCGTCGATGGAACGGGCAGAGGCTGCCCCTGTTCCCAGTCGATACCGTCGACCGGCGGGAGAACCGCATGGTTGCCCGACATTCTCGAATACAGCGCACCGGCCCACGTCTGCCCAAGGCTGCTCAGCCCGAACGGGCTGCCCAAGGTCACTACTTGACGCACTGACTCAGGCAACTCTCGCGCGAGTTGTCGGGCATAGATTCCGCCGAGACTCCAACCGACCACGGACACCGGCTCTTCGTAACGATCCCCCAATTCCGTGAGCACCCGGGGCAGTCCGTCGACAACCGCCGGTGTCGGCCCAGTGTTGAAACCAAGATTCCAGCCGTGGACTCGATATCCGAGAAATCGCAGGTACGCGCGCATCACAATCGTCGACGCATCCGAAGCCAACAGTCCAGGCAAGACCAAGGCGGGATGGCCGTCACCGCGTGGCGATCGAAGTAGCCAGGGCGCGGCCAGCAGCAACGACGCGATATCGGCCAGGCCTCGCGGCGGCTCCGTCAAGCACATTGCCAAGGAGGGTGGACCGGGAAGGAACGCATCTAATTCGGAACATCGGGTGGGCTCTTCGGCCCAATCGAGTTCACCTGACGTTTCCACCGCGACGGACACCGGGACTCCTGTCGGCCGGTGCCGGGTGGTTCGCCCCTCCCGAGTGGAGGAACGGCTCCGCGAGCTGTGGTCTCAACCCACGGAGCCTTGTCCACAATCGCCACCGGTTGCGACCCTGGACCGTGCACCTTGTTCGATCGCGAATCAACGCGAATCACCGCGAACTCGATGTGATCCAGAACACTAATCAAAGGGAGGTTGCAACTACGTTGCGACTTCGTCCGACGCCGTCACGACGCTGGACAGTCCGCCGCAGGCAGGTTCTCGGTAGCCCACGTCGTCAGCTCGTTCAAGGCCGGCAACAATGCATGCCCCGACGCTGTGAGCTGGTATTCCACCGCGATGGGAGGCCCGGCGTCGACACTGCGAACCACCAGTCCCGCGCCCGCCAATTCCGTCAACCGCTCGGAGAGCACCGAGTCACTGATCCCGCCGACAGCCCGCTTGAGCTCGGCAAACCCAGCCGGCCCGCTCAGCAGCGTGCCGAGAATGACACCGTTCCAGCGTTTGCCCAGAAAGCTGAAGGCACGTGCCAGCGCGCCGTCGCAGGCGCGGGGCTGGTGCTCTGTCTCGCTCTTGCTCGCCATGCCACCACCCTACCGGTAGTGCTACCGTATCCATAGTCACTTTGTTTTTACTAGCAACTCGCTTTACCGGATCCTTCCGGCAGGGCGTCACGGAACGGATACGACCTATGTCGCTCGACGCAGCCACACCCTTCACCGCGCAGCAGCTCGACGCAGCCGGCCGCGAACTGCTCTTCACCGAGGCCCGCACCGCAAATTCCTTCTCCAACGAGCCGGTCACCGATGACGAACTCACCGCCATCTGGGAGCTCGTGAAGTGGGCACCCACTGCGGCCAACACCAACCCACTGCGCGTTCTGTTCGTCCGCACCGAAGAGGGCAAGGCTCGCCTCGTAGAACACATGGCCGACGGCAACAAGGCCAAGACCGCGTCGGCACCCGCCGTTGCCGTTCTGGCCGTCGACACCAAGTTCTACGAACACATCCCGGTTCTGTTCCCGATCCGTCCGGAAATGAAGGACCACTTCGCGTCGAACGAAGCCGCCAGCACGGCGACCAGCCAGTTCAACGCTGCAATCCAGGCCGGATACCTGATTCTTGCTATCCGCGCACAGGGTCTGGTTGCCGGCCCGATGGCCGGTTTCGACGCTGCCGGCATCGACGGAGAGTTCTTCGCCGACGGCCGCTTCAAGACCAGCCTCGTCGTGAACATCGGCCACCCCGGCGAGAACCCGTGGTTCGATCGCCTGCCGCGTTTGGCTAACGAGGACGCACTCAGCTGGGCTTGAGTCCACAATTTTTGCTGCGGGAGGGTTCGTTTCTCGAACCCTCCCGTTTCTCTATCTCGAGGCTACTTTTTGCGCACTTGCCTTTACTCTGAGTGCGCCGATAAGTCCGAGCAGCAGGAACGCCGCTGACACGTACAGCGAGTAGCGCGTGGCCTCGGCAAATCCGTCCGACAGCAAGCGCACTACATCCGGAGCGGCTTCGCCCAATTTCCCGTGTGTGCCTTGATCTCTCAGCACTCCGATAGCGCTGCCGGCAGATTCGCGGGTGGCGTCGGAAAGTTGGTTGGCCTCCGCCGCGGGCACTCCACCTGCTTCGAGGGTGCCGGGCATATTTCTCGACAATCCGAATGCCAATACTGCTCCCACGAGGGCACTTCCGATTGCCGAACCCAATTGACGGACCGTGCTCTGCGTTGCGGAACCTTGGCCGGACTCTTCGGGCGGTATGTCTGCCAGGGTGGTTCCGGTGAGCTGAGCTGATGCCAGACCGAGCCCCGTTCCGTAGATCACCAAAAGTAGGGCCAAAAGCCACGGTGCCACAGTCGAACTCACGAATACCGCAACAACGATAACGCCGACAACTTCCAGAAGCAGTCCGAGTATCACCGTTCCGGGGGCACCGATCAGTGCTGTGAGATGCCGTGCGAGAGAACCGGATATGAACGCGCCGCCGGCCATCGCGGCGAGCACGAATCCGGCGCCCATCGTGGAGAGCCCGAGTGCATTGACGAGGTAGAGGGGCAGCACGAACAGCAGTCCGAACTCTGCGATCGCCACCATCATGGCGGTCACGTTGCCCCAACTGAACGTAGGTGTGAAGAACAGGTTCATGTCCAGGATTGCGGAGCGGTGAATCCGTCCGCGATGCCGCTCCCAGAACGCAAATCCGATCAGCAGCATGATTCCGATCGCACCGATCGTGGGAACCGCGGGCAGTGGCGCATCAGCCGACCAGGTAATCCCCAGAACATTCAGATCCGCTTTCTGCGTCCACCAACCGAGACTGTCGCCTTCGATGAGCGCAAAGATCACTGCTCCGAAACCGAAGGCACTCAATAGAAGACCCGGAATATCGAGTCCGGGATCGATGACTCCCGCCCGAGTTTCCGGGACGACCACGTAGGCGGCAATCAGCAAAACGATGCCGATGGGAACGTTGATGACAAAAATCCAGGGCCAGGTGAAGTAGGTGGTAATCCAACCGCCGAGCAGCGGACCGATGGCCGCAACGCCGGCGATGACGGCGCCCCACACACCGAAGGCCATGGCTCTGTCCTTGCCCCGGAAGATGGAGTTCATCGAGGACAACGTGGCCGGAAGAACGCAGGCTCCGCCGACGCCTTGGATAGCGCGAGCGAGGATCAGGGTGGTCGCGCTGTCTGCCATCGACGCCATGAGACTGCCGATCACGAAGATGGCGATGCCCACCATGTACAGGCGTCGGCGGCCCAATCGATCACCGAGGCGACCCGAGGTGAGTAGCAGCGCCGCAAAGATCACCGAGTACAGACTGTTGATCCACTGGGCGTCGTTGAAGTCCAAGTCCAGGTCGTCAACCAAGACCGGCAATGCAACTCCGACGATGGTGCCGTCGATGACGATCATCGCCAGTCCACCAACCAGAACTATCAGCGCTGCCCACTTCTTCGTGGGTACTGCACTCGCCGGTTCAGCCGTGGTCTCACTCGTCGGCTTGTCCATCTCACACTCCCAAAACAGGCGAATTGGTCGATTTACTCTATGCCCGTTTCCTCAGATTCGCAGCGAAGTCTCCGGGAAAATCCCTCATCCAGAACAACATCCGACACGCTGCCTTCGGAATTAGTTGCAGTCCTGAGATTTTAGGACGAAAGTCGACGGAAACCCCTTGCGCTCCGAACACGGCTTGTGTACCGGATGTGTGCGAGGGGGTACGCCTTCGAGCGAGCAGATGTCCGAAAGAAAGTGGGTTCGGAAATATGGGCGCACTGTGGGATTTTGTCGTCGAACGACGACAACAGCTATTGACCGACTCCTATCTCCACGTTTCAGCCGTTATCCAGTCGGTGATCATCGCAACGATTGCTGCGGTTCTCATCGGAATTCTTGTGTACCGCAGCCCTGCTGGTTCGTCACTGGCGACAGCACTGGCCAGCACGATTTTGACCGTTCCTTCGTTTGCACTTCTCGGACTTCTCATTCCGATTCTCGGGCTGGGTGTCCCGCCCACCATCACTGCGTTGATTCTCTATGCGCTGCTTCCGATCATCAGAAACACGATCATCGGACTCGCCGCGGTCAACCCGGCGATCACCGACGCAGCGCGTGGCGTCGGTATGAACCGACTCCGAGTTCTGAGTCGTATCGAACTACCCATCGCCTGGCCGTCGATACTGACCGGAATGCGCGTCAGCACCCAGATGCTGATGGGCATCCTCGCTATCGCCGCGTACGCCAAAGGCCCCGGACTGGGCAACTTGATCTTCTCCGGACTGTCCCGCGTCGGCAGCCCCAATGCGGTTCCCCAGGCCCTGACCGGCACCGTTCTCATCGTCATTCTGGCCCTGATTCTCGACGGTATCTACGTCATCATCGGCCGTCTCACTACTTCGAGGGGTCTTTCATGACTGAAACCATCCCGTCCGGTATCTCCGCAGATCAGAAGGTTTCCGGCGTTGAGATCGTCTTGGAATCCGTGACCAAGCGGTATCCGGGACAGAAGGACGCCGCCGTCGACAACGTGTCGCTGACGATTCCGGCGGGTGAAATCGTCGTCTTCGTCGGACCGTCCGGTTGCGGCAAGACAACAACAATGCGCATGATCAACCGCCTCATCGAGCCCACCTCCGGCAAAATCACCATCGACGGCAAAGACGCATTGTCCATCGACCCGGACAAGCTACGACGCGGTATCGGCTACTCGATTCAGCAGGCCGGCCTGTTTCCGCACTTCACGATCGCCAAGAACGTGGCCACCGTTCCCGGCCTCATCGGCTGGGACAAAAAACGGATCACAGCTCGTGTCGACGAAATGCTCGATCTTGTCGGCCTTGATCCCGATACCTACCGTGACCGTTACCCGCGACAACTTTCCGGCGGTCAGCAGCAACGCGTCGGGGTTGCGAGAGCACTTGCTGCCGATCCCCCGGTTCTGTTGATGGACGAACCTTTCGGCGCCGTGGATCCGATCACGCGCGGGCTCCTGCAGGACGAATTGATGCGTCTGCAATCGGAACTCGGGAAGACCATCGTGTTTGTCACCCACGATTTCAACGAGGCCGTCAAACTCGGCGATCGGATTGCCGTGCTGGGCAACCAATCCAGCATCATGCAGTACGACACCCCCGAGGCTATTCTCGCCAACCCCGCCAACGACATGGTCGCCGGATTTGTCGGCGCCGACGCTTCACTCAAACAGTTGACCTTGACTCGTGTGCGTCAGATCAAGCTCAAGCAGTGCGTCACAGCCCGTGAGACCGACTCGGTCGAAGGTTTGAGAAGTAAACTCGCAGATCGTAAATGGAAGTGGGCGCTGGTCCTGGACCAGCGCGACCGCCCCCTCCGCTGGGTATCGCCGATGCACCTCGCTCACGCGACGTCGCTGCGTGGTATCGGCAACGAACTCGGCGAGGCCGTCTCGATTCAATCGACCTTGCAGGACGCACTCGAAGCCCTTCTCGCCGAGAGCAACGCATCCACGGTTGTCACCGGCCTACGCGGCGAATACGTCGGACTCATCACCATCGACTCACTGGTCAGCCATCTTTCGGCGATGCGCGCAGAACATGAACATGATCACGACGAGGACGCGGAGTGAGCGCGTCAACGGCAGACCTCGCCGCTGCAACCGTCGATCTGGGCGCCGCTGAAAATGCGTCAACGCGTCGAGCGGAGCGGGCGCGACTGCTCGTTCAGCCGATCATCGTCCTGATTCTTGTAGTCGGCGTGCTGATCTGGGCATTCACCCGAGATCTGACCGCCACCCAGAAGGCCAGTATCAACGCAACAAACATCGCGACATTGACGTGGCAGCACATCATGCTCACCGCCGCGGTCGTCATCATCGTGGTTGCGCTGGCAGTCCCACTCGGCACCCTGTTGACGCGGCCCCGGTTCACCCGGCTGGCCCCGATTATTGTGGGAATAGCCAACATCGGCGCGGCCGCACCGGCAGTAGGCTTGCTGGTCCTGTTTTATCTGGCCACCCGAACCACCGGCTTCTGGATCGGCGTGTTTCCCATCGCGTTCTATTCGTTGCTTCCGGTGCTACGCAATACAATTCTGGGCTATCAGCAGGTAGACAAGACTCTGATCGACGCGGGACGTGGTCAGGGTATGTCGTCGTTCACCATCCTGCGACATCTCGAGTTCCCCATGGCTGTCCCCTATATCCTTGCCGGCCTTCGCACTTCGCTGGTACTGGCCGTGGGAACAGCGACGCTCTGCTTCCTCGTCAGCGCCGGCGGCCTGGGAATCATGATCGACACCGGCTACAAACTTCGCGACAACGTCACGCTGGTAGTAGGTGCGGTACTTGCCGTATCACTGGCCTTGTTGCTGGACTGGTTGGGCGCGTTGGCCGAACAGTTCCTCGGCCCCAAGGGATTACGATGATGTCGAAGAAGAAGCGCGGCTGGAAGTTCGTCGCAGTTGCACTTGGTCTCACACTCGTTACGTCGTGTGGTCTCGAATCCGGTGGCGCGGTTCCCCTGGCAGTAGGCCCGGGCAGCATCCAGCCGGTTCCGGAACTCGAGGGTGTCAAGATGACCGTCGGATCCAAGGACTTCACCGAACAGATAATCCTGGGATACATGATCGAATTCGCCATGGTCGCAGCCGGCGCCGACGTTCGTGACCTCACCAACATTCAGGGCAGCAACAGTACCCGGGACGCCCAACTGAACGGGCAGATCGATCTCACCTACGAATACACGGGTACTGGTTGGATCAACCACCTCGGCAACGAGATACCGCTGCCCGACCCGCAGGCACAGTTCGATGCCGTGCGAGATGAGGATCTTGCCAAGAACGACATGGTCTGGATCGATCCGGCACCGATGAACAACACCTACGCCTTGGCGATGAACAAGGAAACGGCCGAAAAGACCGGCGTCAAAACGATTTCGGACTACGCACGACTGGTCGAATCAGATCCGGGAGCTGCGGTGACCTGTGTGGAAACCGAATTCAACGTACGCCAGGACGGATTCCCCGGACTGGCAGCCAAATACGGATTCGATGCAAGCCGTGCGCAGCGACAGATTCTGCAGGGCGGCATCATCTATCAGGCAACCGCCGACGGAAATCAGTGCAAGTTCGGCGAGGTCTTCACCACTGACGGCCGCATCATCGCCCTCGACCTTGTACTGCTCGACGACGATCTGTCCTTCTTCCCGAAATACAATCCGGCACTGGTGATGAAGAAGAGTTTTGCCGATGCCCATCCGCAGGTAGCCGAGATCATGGCACCAATTTCGGAGCGTCTCACCAACGAGGTGATGACGGAGCTGAACCGACAGGTTGATGTCGAGGGCAAGGAACCTGCCGAGGTTGCGCGCGACTGGATGGTCTCGGAAGGCTTCGTGACAGTCGGTTAGTCAGCGTTTTCTGCCCACACAGAAGACCCGGCGGAACGGGAAGAGCGTGCCCGCCGAGGTTGCCGGGTAGGCCTCACCCAACAGCTCGGAGTACTGCTGTTCGAACTCGAAACCGTCGACCTCACCCAAGGCCTCGAGCACCGGACGCAGACCCGTTCCCCGTACCCATCCCAGAACTGGATCTTCGCCGGCCAACACATGAACGTATGTCGTTTCCCAGGCGTCGACCTCAAACCCGTGTGCGTGGAGTCGGGCGGCGTAGTCAACCGGGTTGTCAACACCTTCAGGTCCGCGCAGCACCCCGCCCACCCGGTCACGCCAGGTCGAGGACTCAGCGAGGTCGCGCATCAGCACATGCGATGGAGCATCGAAGTTTCCGGGAACCTGCCAGGCGAGCCATGACCCCGATGCCAGGGAATCCGCCCACTTGTCGATCAAATCGCGATGGTTCGGAACCCATTGCAAAGCAGCATTACTCACGACGACGTCGCAATCTGTCGCGTCGAAGTCGTTGATGTCCTCCAGCGCAATGGTGACGTTGCTCGGCAGGTCCATCGGCGCCTGCGCAAGCATCTCGGGTGACGAATCGGTGCCCACAACATCAGCGTCAGGCCAACGCTCACCCAGCATTGCAGTCAATGCGCCGGAACCGCAGCCCAAGTCCGCGATGTGGGAGGGCTCGTCTGCAGCGACGCGTGAGATCAGTTCGACATACGGCCGCGAGCGCTCATCGGCGTATCGACCGTAGATTTCGGGGTTCCACGTGAGAGTTGCCATGTACCCCATACTGCCTGTCCTGCGCCGTTCTTGTCGGGACCGAACCCTCAAGCCGCCGCTCCCGCCGATGTGCGCCCGAACGTCCGATGAGATGACCCAAAGCACGGTGGTGCACAGACGCCGCTACAACCGTGCCTGAGCGCACACAACTTCCGCCGACGCACGGGAACCCGCACACAAAACCAACTAGTGGACGAAAATACCCGCACACCCTCACACAAAAGCCCGGCCCGTCGCGTTGTGGACCGACTCTCCGTCGACGGCGTCGCGGGATAGTTCTCAGCGGCGCGGAATCACGGTGGCAAGCACACTCGGAAGTTTCGACCAATCCGAGGTGATGTAACTGGCATGGTCGCCGGCCAGTCGATCAAGTCGGTCCTGTGCCTCGCCTTCCGACGCGTGTGTCCCGTCGATTGCGGGCGTCACGTTCTGAGCGTCCGTCATGATCAGCAGATAGCCACGTTCGTGGTACCAACTGGGATCGATTGCGCCGCCGACGTATTCGGCTGCGTCCCCGTCGAAGAGAACAAACCACGGTCGCACCGACGGGTCCGCGTACCGGGCAATGCGCGGATCACCCGGCGACGCACGATGCACCGCCGGGAACGCCGACGCTTCCTCGAGCCGATTCAGGGCCGCAAGATCGCGCAGGTGCGTTGCGTATTCGACATCCGTCCACCACGTATCGAGCGGATTCTTTTCTTCGACGGTTCCGGGAATCAACTCGAAGATGAACTTACCGGCCATCGCGTTTTCCGACGGCCAACCTCGCTGGGTAACTGCCTCGTCCGGCGTCGAAAACTGATCGCCCACCAGATCAGCCGGCGTGAAGACGGCGTCGCCCAGCGTGCCGAGAATCAACGCGTCGAGGTCGGCCGGGCCCCGCCCGTACCCGGTTGTGAATCCGTCTTTGAGTTCGAGTTTGACCATCACCGGCGGATGTTCCGGATTGACGTCACTCCACGCCCGCATGTCGGCCAAGCAGCCCGCGAAGCCTTGATCTCGAAAACCGCTACGTAGCCCCGCTGCATTCTGCGCGCCGACGCAGTTACTGTTACTGCCAAAAGGATTCTCGTGCGAAACCCGCCAGTCCGTGCCCGCGACGTTGGTCCACAGATCCAATTCGATGAGAGCTGCGCCTGAGTCGAGAGCGTCGGCAAAATACGGGAAGGTCGACTTCTCGTAAGAATTGTGGACGCCGACGGACGTCGTATCGCCGAACGACGTGGCTCCGGGCGCCGCCCCGGCCACCCCGAATCCCGCCAGAGGGAGAACGAGGGCACCGAGCAACACCACACCTAATCTGCGCACCCGAGCACTCTCGCACGTCAGCGGCCATCAGGTGGCCGGTTTGCGCAGTTCACTGTGATCCTGGAAGCAGGGCATTCCGAGCTGATGCGATGATTCTGGAGTAGTTCGTTCACAGTTCCGGAGGACAGTCGTGTTTCTGACCCAGTTCATTCATCGCGCCTTGCGCGAATCACCGGGACGTCCCATGACCGTCTTCGGAGATCGAACCTTCACGACGGCCGAGTCCGTTGATCGTGTGGCGCGGTTGGCGAGCGGACTCGGCAGCGGTCAGGGCGACTGCATATCGCTTCTTGCATTGAACTCGGACCGTTGTCACGAGACAATTTTGGCCGGCTGGTGGTCCGGAGCCACGGTCAGCCCGCTCAACTCTCGATGGTCTGCCGCGGAAATAGCTTATGCCCTCAATGATTCGGGATCGACCACCCTGATCGTCGACGAGAACTCAGCCCCGTTGGTACCGGAACTACGCGAACTCAGCCCCGATCTGGGCCGCGTCGTGTTCTGCGGTTCCGGAACGGTTCCGACGGGAATGATCGACTACGACAAGCTCATTGCCGAATCCGAGCCTGTCCCAGACCTCCGGATCGGCGACGACGCCGTTGCCCTTCTGCTCTACACCGGCGGAACAACCGGGCGCTCCAAAGGCGTGATGGTCAGCCACACGGGATTGATGACGTCGACGCTGGGAACACTGGCCGCCGGCAAGCCTGCCATCGCCGACGGCGTCAATCTGCTTGCCAATCCGCTGTTCCATATCGCCGGCATCGCGAGCTGGATGGCGCAGAACATGATGGGCGGCACTCAGGTCTTCCTGCCGGTGTTCTCTCCGCAGGCCATGCTCGAGGCTATCGACCGGCACCGGCCCACCACGGTGGGCGTTGTACCGACCATGCTTCACATGTTGTTTACCACAACGGATCTCGACGCTTACGACCGCTCAAGTGTTCAGGTGGTTCGGTACGGTGCCTCCCCCATTTCACCGGCTCTCCTGGAACGTTCGATGAAGGCATTCCCGCGTAGTGGTTTCACACAGGGTTATGGAATGACCGAGACCGCACACATCACTGTGCTGAGCGCCGCCGATCACCTCAATGGTGGCGATCTGCTTCGATCAGCAGGCCGCGCACTCCCCCATTGCGAAGTGCAGATCCTCGACCCCGCCGGAAACGAAGTGCCGTCTGGAACTGTCGGCGAAATCGTCACGCGCGGCGACCATCTGATGCTCGGCTACCGCAACCTCCCGGAGGAAACAGCGGCAGCCTTCGCCGGCGGTTGGATGCACACCGGCGATGCCGGGTATCTCGACGAGCGCGGGTATCTCTTCATCGTCGATCGAATCAAGGACATGATCATCACCGGAGGCGAGAACGTCTACTCCACCGAGGTCGAGAACGCCTTGTCACAACATCCGGCGGTAGCCGCCTGTTCCGTTGTGGGCGTGAAAGATCCGAAGTGGGGCGAGCGGGTACATGCCGTTATCGTTCTGCGCCCCGGCGCCCAGACAGACTTCGACGAGCTTCGCGCCCACGCGAAATCCCTTGTCTCCGGCTACAAAGCACCGCGATCGATCCAGTTCGTTGACGCACTGCCACTTTCGGCTGCCGGCAAGGTACTCAAGCGTGACTTACGTATCGCCGCCGAGGCCGCGGACGCAGGTGACGTCACGCAATAAACGATTCGACCATCCGTCTTTCGGATTCTTCATCGGCCTACTTCACACCATCTGACAAGGATTTATGAGACTTTGCCGGAGCCCTGGGGGTTTGCCCGGGTGAGACGATTCCCAACTCGTAAGCGCGCACTACGAGCTGCGCCCGGTCTCGGGCAACGAGTTTGGTCATCGCCCGGTTCACGTGTGTTTTGGCGGTGAGCACGGTGATCCCCAGCGTGCGCGCGATCTCGTCGTTGGCGGCTCCGCCCGCCACCTGAACCACCACCTCACGCTCGCGAGGGGTCAGATCGTGCAGCAGGCTGTCGCCGCGAATCGCCGACCCGACGGGCCGCGCCAGGAACTCGTCCACCAGCAACCTTGTGGCCGTAGGCGAGAGCGGTATGGTCCCGCGCGCCACCGAGCGGACGGCGTCGAGTAACTCCGCCGGCCGCGCATCCTTGCCCAAGAATCCAGCTGCGCCCGCGCGCAGTGCCTTGGCAACGTTCTCGTCGAACTCGAATGTCGTCAGGATCAGCACGCGTGTTCGGGCCAGCAGCGGATCGTTCACGACCGCTCTGGTCGCCTCGATGCCGTCGAGGTTCGGCATGCGAATGTCGAGGATCGCCACATCGGGCACCGTCCGACGCGTCGCGCGGACAGCTTCGGCGCCGTCGCGTGCTTCGGCGACTACCTCCATGTCTCGTTCGGAATCGACGAGCAGACGCAATGTACTGCGAAAGAGTGCTTGGTCGTCGGCGATGACCACTCGTATCGTCATCGGCTCCGCACCTCGTAGGCGGCGGCGAGCGGGAGTTCGACTGCGACCACGAACCGGCCGCCGCCGCCGTCGTCGGCGTCCAGGTGTCCACCCGCGGCACGCACTCGCTCACTCATTCCGGCGAGCCCGAAGCCTCCTCCCGTCTTGCGCCTGCCCGCCGCGGCGATCCGGTTTCCGACCTCGATGGTCAGCGTCGACAACCGGTACGTCATGGTCAGCGTCACGGGTTCGCCGGGGGCGTGCTTGGCGGCGTTGGTGAGCGCCTCTTGAATTACCCGGTAGGCAGCCAGTTCCACATCGGGGGCGGCCGGGCGGACACTGCCGGCGACGATTGTCCGCACGTCGAGGCCGGACGCGAGGGCCGCGTCGACGAGGGCATCGACATCGCTCAGCCCGGGCACCGGCCCTCGCGGCTCGTCATCCGCGGCACGAAGCATTCCGACGAGCCCCTTGATCTCGCGGAGGGCGGCTTCGGAGTTCTCGTGCATGCCGGCCAGTGCCTGCGCCGCGAGTTCGGGGCGGTCGAGCACATGGCGCGCGGTCCCGATCTGCAAGTTGAGGGCGGCCAGGTGATGGGCGACCACGTCGTGGATGTCGCGGCTGATGCGCAGTCGTTCCTCGGTGACCCGACGCTCCGCTTCGTATTCGTAGAGTGCCGCCGACACCTGCGCGCGTGTCTCCACCGCGGTCACGTAACGGTTGCGGGCTCGTGTCACGCCGCCGATGGACGCGCCCAACAGCGGCCAGCCGATCAGACCGACGCGTTCCACGAGCAGCCACTGCGGGCCGAGTATCGCAGCAACACAGGTTAATCCGACGCACACCGCGGCTGTCGCCGCTATCGCGGTCCGCGCTTCGAACCGTGAAGCGACGGTGCACAGACAGACGCTGAGGGGCAAGGTGGCGGCCGCGTTGAACTGGCCCGAGTAGGCGATGTAGGCGACAGTGCCCGCTGTGGTGATCGCGAGTGCCCACCACGGGTGGGTGCGTTTGACCGTGAGTGCGGCCGCAGTCGACGCGACGATCAGTGCCGCGATCGTCGACGTGTCACCCGGGCGTCCGCCGCGCTGCTCGAATCGCAGTGCGATGACCCCGCAGGCCCCGACGAACACCGCGACTACCCCTGCCGTCAGCACCGGCCGTCGATACGACAGCTGCACCCACCGTTCCACCACATCCATGGAGAGAAGGATAGGAGTCAAGTGGGCATTTGCGACAGTCATCTACTGCGGACGCGGTACGCCGGAAGACGAGAGAATTCGCGGAGCGCGAGGCTCGAAACGTGGGAAATGCTGCGTGTCGATCGCCGCGACGGCCCCGACCGCCTGTGATTGCGGATCGGGAGATCGCGAATACCGATACCTGCCGTGACCAGGGATTCGATGATTTGTCGAGCCCGCCGTCGCGGCACCGTCAGCAGATCGACGAGACGCTACCGGGACCGTCATCTCGTTGCGGCACAACCTGAATCGGCGCTCGAAGGAGTTCGGGGCAAGTTCGCTGCTGACCTCAGATTGAGCCCAATTTGTCCGTTACAGTCACACGCAATTCCGGGCCGCCGCCAGTTGACACCCCGAACCCTCCACCCCGTAGTCAAGGAGCCCCTGCATGTCCACCCCACTACTCGACCGCCTACCACGTACCCGCGGCAGATCCCGACTCCTGCGCGCCGTCCTGACCGGGCTGGCGGCGACCGGCATCGCCGCCGCGCTCGCAGTCCCTGCCGTCGCCGCGCCGGTCGGGGTCCCGGTTTCACCCAGCGGCCACGCCGTCGGCTGGGGAAACAACGACGACGAGCAGGCCACGGTGCCCGCCCCGCCCGTCGGGCAGACCTACACCGCTGTTGCTGCCGGCGACGCTCATTCCCTCGCGCTGACGTCCGACGGGCACGTCATCTCCTGGGGATCCAACGACTACGGGCAGCTCACGGGCACGCCGACCGACGGCGGCTACATTGCTCTCGCCGCCGGCGATTACCATTCCCTCGCGTTGAGCGCCGACGGCCACATCACTGCTTGGGGATCCAACAACTATGGGCAGCTCAACAACACGCCGACCGGCGGCGGCTACACCGCCATCGCGGCCGGCATCTACCATTCCCTCGCCATAGACGCCTCGACCGCGCCGACTCTGACCGGCGCACCGCCCGCCGCCACCGCCGGCCAGCCCTACAGCCACACCTTCACCCTCACAGGCTTCCCCACACCCACGGTCGCAGTGACCACCGGTGAACTCCCCGCAGGTCTGACCCTGAGTGAGAAGGGTGCGCTGTCCGGTACCGCCACCACTGCCGGGAAGTACACGTTCACGGTGACCGCCACCAATGACATAGATCCGGCAGCGACCTTGGAGGTCACCGTCACCGTCGCCGAAGCCACGACCACCACGCCGTCGACCGGGTCTCTCGGCATACTCGGCACGATCTTCGGGTCCTGACCTCGACGCCCTGACCCGACGCTCCAGAAACCCGCCCCGAAAGGCACGCCACCATGGCACTACACAATCACCCCCACCGACCACGCCGAAGCAGACTCCTGCGAGGGCTGGCTGCTCTAGTAACCTCCGGAGCCCTGGTCCTGGCGGTCGCGACCGCTGCCGCGGCCGCACCGGTCGGTGTGCCGGTCGCATCTCCCAATACCATCGCGGCCTGGGGATACAACTACTTCGGGCAGGCCACCGCCCCGGCTGGTAGCGCTTTCACCGCCGTCGCCGGCGGCGACAGCCATTCGTTGGCGCTCAAAGCCGACGGCACCATCACAGCCTGGGGACACAACGCCTACGGGCAGGCCACCGCCCCGACCGGTAACGACTACACCGCCATCGCCGCCGGCGGCACCCATTCGTTGGCGCTCAAAGCCAACGGCACCATCACAGCCTGGGGAAACAACAACCACGGGCAGGCAACGGCCCCGGCCGGTAACGACTACACCGCCATCGCCGCCAGCACCAACCATTCGTTGGCGCTCAAAGCCGACGGCACCATCACAGCCTGGGGACGCAACAACTACGGGCAGGCAACGGCCCCGGCCGGTTCCGGCCACATTGCCATCGCCGCCGGCGGTGCCCATTCGGTGGCGTTGACCTCAAACGGCACCATCAAAGCCTGGGGAAACAACAGCTTCGGGCAGCTCAACATCCCGGCCGGTTCCGGCTACAAAGCTATCGCCGCCGGCACCAACCATTCGTTGGCGCTCAAAGCCGACGGCACCATCACAACCTGGGGATACAACGGCGACGGGCAGAGCGCCGTCCCTGGCGGTAGCGGCTACACCGCCATCGCCGCGGGCACCCATTCGTTGGCGCTGAACGCTGCCGGCACCATCAAAGCCTGGGGATACAACGGCGACGGGCAGACTACCGCCCCGACCAGTTCCGGCTACACCGCCATCGCTGCCGGCCTCTCCCATTCGTTGGCGCTGAAACCGCCGGCCCCTGCCGCCCCGGCATTCGTCGACGCCGGCCCGGTCACCGTGAACGGTATCGCCGGAACCGAACTCACCCACACCTTCGCCGTCACCGGAAACCCGACCCCGACCGTCACCGCCACCGGACTACCGACCGGACTCACTCTCAGCCCCGCCGGTGTCCTGACCGGAACACCCACTACCACAGGAACATTCCCCGTCACCGTCACCGCGACCAACGGTGTCGGCACCCCCGCCACCTTGACCGTCACCCTCACCATTACCGCAGCGCCAGCAGCCCCCGCGTTCACGGACACCGCACCTGTTGCATTGGATGCTGTAGTCGGCACAGCGTTGACCCGAGAATTCCCGGTCACCGGCAACCCCACCCCCACCGTCACGGTGATCGACCCGGCGAAGCTGCCCACCGGCATGACCTTCACCAACGGTGCGCTGTCCGGAACACCCACCACAGCAGGCACTTACACGTTCATCCTTCAAGCGACCAACGGTGTCGGCACTCCTACCACCTTGACCGTCACCCTCACCATTGCCGCAGCGCCAGCAGCCCCCGCGTTCACGGACACCGCACCTGTTGCATTGGATGCTGTAGTCGGCACAGCGTTGACCCGAGAATTCCCGGTCACCGGTAACCCCACCCCCACCGTCACGGTAATCGACCCGGCGACACTGCCGGCAGGGATGACGTTCACCGACGGCACCCTCACCGGGGCACCCACCACGTCCGGGGTCTACCCATTCACCCTCAAAGCCGCCAGTAGTACCAGCCCTGATGCCGCCCTCGAGGTGACCGTTACAGTCGCCGCAGCACCTGCTGCTCCGGCATTTGTTGATGCTGGCCCCGTGACCGTGAACGGTATCGCCGGAACCGAACTGACCCACACCTTCGCCGTCACCGGAAACCCGACACCAACCGTCACCGCCACCGGACTACCCACCGGACTCACCCTCAGCCCCGCCGGTGTCCTGACCGGAACACCCACCACCGCAGGATCGTTCCCGTTCACCGTTACCGCAGACAACGGTGCCGGAAGCCCGGCCACCTTGACTGTCACCCTCACTATTGCCGCAGCTCCCGCGGCGCCGATGTTCACCGACGCCGGACCCGTTACCCTCAATGCTGTAGTCGGAAAAGCACTTTCGCGCGAATTCACGGTCACCGGCAACCCCAGCCCGACCGTCACGGTGGTCGACCCGGCGACGTTGCCCACCGGCATGACGTTTACCAACGGCATGCTGTCCGGAACACCCACCGTTGCAGGTACTTACACGTTCATCCTCAATGCGACCAACGGTGTCAATCCTGATCTGACACTCACCGTGACCGTCGATGTGACGGATGCTCCGAGCACCCCGGGGGGCAACCTGTTCGGATCGCTCGAGCAGATCTTCGGCTTCGGAAGCTGACTTTTCTCCCCGTATCGACACACTGACGACGTTGCCTCCGCCCCATTTCCGGGGGGCGGAGGCAACGACGCGTTGATCAACGCGATGCTGCGGCTACAGGTGACGTCACGCAAAAAACGATTCCACCATCCGTCTTTCGGATTCTTCATCAGCCAGCGGCCAAGCCAGTAGCGCCAACACAATCCGGACCACCCATTGCGAGGTTTCATCTCCGGCATCCAGACCCGCAAGTTCGATTGCGTTGTCGCCAAGCAACTTCGATGATGCCACGTAGTTGTCCATCCCGGTTGCCCGAGCCGCAGTAAGGCCGTCACTGACTGCGGCGTCGGCGCGAATCGCGCGCACCGAAACAAGAATGGCTTCGACAACCCGCGACTTGCCTGCCAACGATGCCACGGCGGCCGAGACTTCCCGCGCTACGGCTGCGGCACTCCGCGCCATCACCCCGTCACGGATGGCGGCCTTACCGCCCACGTAGCGGTACAGCGTGGCCCGTGAGCACCCGGCGCGCTCGGCTACGTCGTCGACGCTGATGGAGTCAAATCCGCGATCACGGATCAACTCTGCCGCCACGCGATAGATGCGTTCTATGGCAAGTTCGCGACGGTTCCCACCGGCCAGCCAATCCGTTGCATCTGATTCACTTCGTCTCACCATGAGACAAGACTAGCCAGAATTCTCAATTCTTGATCTGCGATCACCGCTGTGACCAGCACTGAATACCGCAACTCGCGGCGCCGTGAGAATTTACTGAAATTGCAGGTCATCCAGCATTTTCATCGGTTGACAAGCCTGGATTGGACCTGAATTCTGAACCGGTGACCGCCTCAATCGACATCGATCCCTTTGCTCCCGACAACATCGAGAACCCCTATCCACTGTATGCGGCACTGCGGCAGGATCATCCCGTGTACCGGATTCCCGATACCGACTTCTACCTCGTTTCGAGTTGGGAACTTGTCACCGAGGCCCTCGGCCGTACTGCGGATTTCTCGTCCAATCTCACCGGCGTCCTGGTTTACTCGGCCGACGGATCACCGACTACCTTCGACATGGACGGCGGCGGGCAAGCCATCCATGTTCTTGCCACCGGCGACGATCCCAGCCACCAGCAGCATCGCAAATTGGTTCTCCCCACGCTTGCCGGCAAACGCATCCGGGCAATGGAGCCGTTGATCGCCGATTACGCAGAAGGGTTGTGGAACAACCATTTTGACGGCCGCAACATCGAATGGGTATCTGCAGTTGCAGATCAACTGCCGCTACAGATGGTCGCCCACCTGATCGGATTACCGGAATCCGATGTACCGCAACTACTTACGTGGTCTTACAACAGCACTGAACTGCTCAGCGGGATTGTCACACAGGATCGCCTGCCCGAGGTTGTCACGGCCGCGACCCAACTCACCGGCTATCTGTACGGAAAATTAGCCGACGCCCAGACCTCCCCCGGCGAGAATCTTCTCGGCGATTTGGTGCGCGCGTGCAACAGCGGCGAGGTCGATACAACAGTGGCCGTCCTCATGCTGGTGCAACTGGTGGGCGCCGGCGGCGAATCCACCGCCGGGTTGATTGCCAACGCTGCGAGGATTCTTGCCGAGAAACCTGAACTGCAACAACAACTTCGAGACGATTCTACTTTGATCACCCCCTTTCTCGAAGAGGCCCTGCGACTTGAGCCGCCATTCCGCGGACACCACCGACACGTCAACGTGGATACCACGCTGGGCGGTATCGAACTGCCAGCCGGTAGTCATCTAATTCTCTTGTGGGGCTCCGCAAATCGCGATCCGGCAGCCTTCGAGAACCCGAATGATCTCAACCTCGGCCGCACCAATCTTCGGTCTCATCTCGCCTTCGGGAAAGGTGTGCACTTCTGTGTGGGCGCCGCCCTTGCCCGCCTGGAAGCAAAGATCGCCCTGACAATGCTGCTCGAGAAGAGTGAGCACGTATCGCTGACTGAATCTGCGCCGCCGGAGTGGGTACCGAGCCTATTTGTGCGACGCCATCAGAGCCTAAATCTGACGGTCCGACACACGACTGTGCCCCCGGGTCCGGAGACTCGGGGGCACAGTTGAGTGGTCTAGCGGTTAGCTGCTACTCGAAGTCAGGCATGTTCTGCCCGCTGTCGGTGTAGAACTTCCACTTGCCGTCCTGCGGTGATTCCATGATGCGGTAGACCTCGGTGGCCCCGACAATCCACAGCTGGCCGTTGTTCCAGTGCAGGGTCGAGCCCGATTCGACGCGGCCGCTGGCCAACTCCTTGCCGTCAGCATCGACTACCGCGACTTTGTTACCGCCCGCGGTCCAACCTGCGGTGAGACCGCCACTCTCGACAGTGCCCGTCAGCACCAGCTTCGGGTTCTCCGTCGGAGTGGTCTCCGGCGAGGTAGTCGCGTCCGGAGTAGTCGTGCCGGGAGTAGTCGTGCCGGGAGTAGCGGTAGAGCTGGTGGGAGGCTCGGTCGTGGTCGAGGCAGGAGCCGTCGTCGTCGTCGTCGGGTCCGGGGTGGCGGTCTCCCCGGCCGTCGTTTCGTCCGTCACGTCCTGATCGGAATCCATCTCCATCGCCTCGGGTGCCACCCCCCGTGCTGCGGAGCCATTGGGGTCCGGCGTTGCCGGATCCCAGACGTGGGTATCCTCCCATGTCTGGTTGGCACTATAGGAAGGGTTGTTCGTGCACCACGTGTCAACGCCGGTTGCACTCTGAATCCCAATGCCTCGCCAACCTGATGATTCAACGCCATTATTGATCGTATACACGCGCGCATAGGCGCCCTTGTACGACGAGATTCGAAAATCAGTTCGCGAAAGCTGGCTGGCGGGGTACACATCGTTCGCCAACACCTCATTGGGGTTGTTGTCCCTGACGATCTTCAAGCGGTATTGCGTCGCGCCCTGCACTGCACCCCAAGAAACGGTTACGCGCTTAATTCCAGCGGTTCCAAGTTCTTTGCAGGTGACCTGGGGGGTGATCAGTGTCGGATAGAAGTTGCCCGTCGCCAACTGTGACCCCGTGGTACTGACGGCATCCGTGGGGTTAGCCATCGTCCCCGTGGCCTGCGCCAGTCCGAAGGTCGCTGCGGCAACACCGGCAACAGCGATCAAGGATCGCACGGACAGCTTGCCGGCGCGAGCACGTCGCAGATCAAACATTGTGAGCCTCCTGAAGGTCCCCGCGGGTTTCGTGAGAGTCGACGGGGGCGTCGTTCGTAGTGCCGGCACCGGAAGGGGCCAAGCGTCGGTCTTTCGATTTTCCGAATGCAATGACAAGCACAGCGCCTACCAGACCGCCGCCGAGAAAGATGGCAAGCGGGCTGGACAGCCAAGCCACGACGTAACCGAGACCACCGACATGAAAGAAGACACGGTCCGCTTCGGTGATCACGTAGGGCAGGCGGTCGGGACCATTGTTGGCATCACCCTTGAGGGTGGCGATCACCTCGACCCCACCAGTCAATTCGAGACTGTCCACGCGATGGGTGATCCGCACGCCCTGGTCGTTGTTGACGCTGACCACATCCCCGACGGTCAGTTCTGTCGCAGGGACGGTCTTGGCCAGAGCCAGTGCGCCGGTAGAGATCTCCGGCGACATCGAGCCCGAGCGAAACACCAGGGGCTTGATGCCGAACAACATCGAGGCGAGAGTGGCGATGATGCAGATCAGCCCGGCGACCGCGGCAACATTGAGCGCGATCTCCTTGCCTCGGCTGCGGCCGGGCGCAGCCGGCCCATCGGTGGTGACTGTCATGGCGTAGGTACAACGCCTTCGGCGGTGAAGTTGAAGCCGAGTTGGGCGATCTTGAACCGCGCATTGATGCCGGCATCCGAAGCAAGCTTGACCTGGATGCACACTGTTTCCTCGGCTCCGGCCGCGAGAGTACCGCCAGCTCCGCTGATCACGGCTCCCGTGCAGGCACCGCCACTGTTGGCACCGGTCTTGTGCACGCTCATAGTCAGCTTGTCGACCAGGTCCGCAGGTCCGGTAAACGCCTTGGCCACAACCCAATTGAAGTTGATCGTGCCCGTGTTCTGGACCTTGACCTGACCCGCCGTGCTCTCACCAAGCCGCATGCTGGACTTGGCGAGCGCCGCGTAGACGGCAGTGGGCCGCTGGTCATTCACCTTCATCTGGACCGACGAGGTACTGAAGACCCCGGTGGTCGCGGTAGCGCTGTCGGACCACGCCGCCATCGTTCCGACCCCGCCGAGACCCAAGACCATGCCGAGAGAGAGAACGGCCCGAGCACGGGTCCAGCCGGTTTCGCCTAAACGGCCGCGCATCCCCGACCCGAAGCGCGCGTTGTCGCGCGATTGCTGGTTGTTAGACATTCTCGTGACCTATTTTCGTTTCAGTGGTTGATACCGGCATGGCATGAGCCTGCAAGTCGTCTGCGTCGGAACCCTGTTCGTCGGCCGGTCCCCCGTCCACACCGTTCTCACGGCGCTTGTCGAGCAGTCCGCTGATCACCATCCACACCGCGTATCCACCCAAGGCCACCGCAACGCCGGTGATGAGAATCGATCGCGACTGGCCGTTGATCACCGTGTTCACCCGACCGAGATATGGCACCGAGTAGATGACCCGACCCCGGATCTGTTCGGGCACCAGCGACCACGAGTCTGCGATGGGGTTGTTGTCGCCGCGGGTGTGGATGCGACGCTCACCTTCCCCGGTGTAGTAGATGCCCTCGATGCGGTGGGTCACCACCCCGGGCTCGCCGGAGACGGGCTGGAACGTGATCACGTCCCCTGTGTTCAGGTCCTCATTCGGGGTCCGCTTGACGACGATGAGCGTGCCCGGAGGCATCGTCGGTTCCATCGAGCCGGTGAGCACCGTGTACGCGGTCGAGCCGGTGAGCCGGGGAATAACGACCATCACCGCGAGAAGCCCGACCATCAGCAGCAGCAGCACCCACGAGACGATGGTGCGAGTCCACCACCAGATCGTGGTCTTCTCGTCCCTATCGTCAGCAGGATGCTGGTGCTGATCCGGTACTCGTGCGGGGGCTGCATGCCGAGGAGATCCCTCGGTATGGTCGCCCGCGCGGCGACTTCTCGCGGTGATTGTCATTGCTGGCTAACCGAGCTTGCAGCGAAGGTGAACGTGGCGTTGGACTCCTGAGCCGCTGCCGCGCCCGGATCCAGGGTGGCCCGCAGGCACAGCACCTGCATCTGACCGGCCGGGACAAGTTGGGACTGAGCAAAGGCCGCGCCGTCCATGGCACCGCTGTAGAGCACGTCAGTGCCCCCATCGCTGATTGCGGTGCAGGCCGCCTCATTGGCCACCTTCGTCACACGCAGGGTGAGTGGCGGAGGTGTGGCGCCGTTGAGCACCACATCGGACAGCGTGTAGCTCATCTGCACGTTGCCGGAGTTGATCACCGGCAGGGGCATCTGAATGCTGTCGCCCGGGCCCTTGTTCTCCAGCTTGAACCCGTCGAGGTTGAACTGCTTGACCCCGTCGGTGCCTGCGGAGATGTCGAGCAAACCGGCTGTGATGGTGCCGCCGCCGGTCGCTTCTACTGAATCGCGCCACAGCGCACCGGTCTGCTGCACCGAGACGAACCCGATGAGCAGAACCGACGACGCTGCGATCGCCCATTTGTACTGGGTTTTCACGTGACCTTCTTCTGGTTACGGATTACTAGGAGAGCTTCTGCTCGAGGGTGACCGCGCCGCCGGAGAGGGTGACGGACTGACCCTGAGCGGAGTTATCGAACGTGCCATCCTTCGGGTCGAAGGTGATGCTGGTGGTGATCGTCCGGGTACCAGATGCGGTGACCACCTCATCCGCACCGTTCGCATTGGCGACGGTGAGCTGCGCCTGCAGCGCATTGGCAGTCCCGGTGAGACCACTGAGCGACGGCTTCAGCGTGGCCTTGAGGTTGGTGCCGACGAGGGTGTAGTTGTAGGTAGCGCTGTAGGTAACAACGTCACCGGGAACAATCTTTTGGGTGGCCGGGTCGAACGCTGCAGTGCCGAGCTTCCACACACCCGTGCCCGGAGCTTCGCTGATCGACAAAGAGCCAGCGGTGACGGTCGCTGCTCCGCTGGTGCCAGTCGATGCGTTCCACGCAGCCATCGTGCCCGCGCCGCCGGTGAGGAGCAGTGCAGCAGCGCCAGCAGCGATAGCGCCCTTGGTGGTCTTCTTCATCTGATGTGTCCTTTTTCTTGAACAACCAACGCCAGTGCGGGAGTGCACTGTCGGCAGATCGAAAGGTCCGGCCTCGATTCGGCCATCCCTCGTGGTCCAACCCGATGGCTCGGGTCGAGTCAGCTGTGCAATACGCCGGAGCGCATCAGCTGAAGTTTTTTGTGGGGCAGGGACTCTCGCCCCTGCCCAGGGGCATTACTGAATGTCCGGCGAGTCGCGAACGACTAGCTGCCGAGGCTGCCGAAAATGTCCAGGCTGCCGAGGGAACCGCTGCTGCTGCCGAGGCTCCCGAGACTGCCGGTGCCTGGATCGGTGGTTTCTGCCGTGACCTTCACCGTGACTGCAGTCGAGGCCTGGCTGGTGCCGCCGGCATTGCTCGCGGTAGCGGTGATCGGATGGCTACCGACCTCGGTAATCGTCAGCTGGCAACTGAAGTTGCCGTTCGTGTCCGCTGTGGCGGTGCAGCTCTTGCCGCCGCCGGTCACGGTGACGGTGCTGCCGGACTCGGCCGTACCGGAAACCGTGACCGGAGTACCCGTCTCGACCTCGGCCGCGTCGAGGGTCAGGCCGGTGGGCGCAGCGGGTGCCACCACCACGACGGGCTCGTCCTCGATGAGCTCGAGATTCCAACCGCCATTGATCTCGTTGCCCTGCACAACCTCACCACCGGGAATGCCCAGGATGAACCCGATCTGCACGCCGACATTCGTCGTGACAGGTTTCTTCGCCAACTCAATGCGAGTTGCCGAGTTCACACCGGGACCGATCTGAACCTGCTGCCCCTTCTGGCTGCCGATCTGGCCCTGCACGGTCGCAGTGCCGCCGTCGGTAACCGACCAGCCCTGGCTGAAGAGGGTGAGGGTCGCGGGTACGTCGCAGGTGTTGCGAACATCGAAGGTCAGCACTGTGCCGGAGTCCCCGGGGACCGGAACGTAGTCCGTACCGACGGGGCCGAAGGTGCTCGGAGCAAACCAGGCCCCGCCGTTCTGGGACATCTCCAGGCACGAGTCGGTGATGTCGTCACCCGGAGCGGCTGAGGCAATGCTGGGTGCGAGTAATGCACCCGAGGCCGCGAGGAGCAGTGCAGCCGGCAGCGCGGTGAACACCGCCGCGGTGCGCCGAGGAAGACGGGCTACGCGTCCGTCCCCGACCGGAAAGAATCGAGACATGTGAAGACTCATTTCGTCTATCCCGTTACCGGGCGTGTGGATTGAAAGACGCCAGATCCAGTTCACGTACGCCCCGGAGCGGGGGTAGAGAACAGGCGCCTGTCGTTAGTGCCAAACATGTTGCGGAAAGCTTTCGCGCCGAACCACTATCCCTGTATGCCCTCGCTCATACATAGCCAGCAATTTGCATCGGATCAATTTCTACCACACGTATCAACTTATGTGTCAGTTTTTCTGGGCAGATGTTCAGTTGCCCTGCAAATGACCGATGCGGGGAGTTTCAGTCCGGTAACCAGGAAGGTAAGAAATAGTTAGCTATGCGTCATAACTAATTCACCCGAAGAAAGAAAGATCGGTAACGGACCGAGTTACCGTTCCGCTTGACGCAATCGAACAGTCAACAAACTTTTGGTTTGTTTCACTGTCATGGTTCGTACTTGAATCCCGAGCGTGGCGACATTTCAGCAAACACCCAGACCGTCGAACTGACGCCTACCAGGGCACCTCTGCCGACCGGCACTACCTACGCGTCTTCGCTGTCACAGCACGCTGCCGCGTAGCAGCAGCGGCCCAAGGCCTCCGGCAGACGACTACCGGCAACACTCGGAACTCAATTGCATGCGGCCATGATTCACGATCGAAGAATTACCCTGACTCCAATTATCCTGAAGATAAACGCAATTTAGCGAACGTCATTCGACCAATAGCCAATTCCATTGAGCATCAGATTCAATGGCCAGATCGAATCAACCGGTCTCACCGTCGAAATACATCGCCACGTACGGAAAATTCGAGCTTATCGACGGAGAAGTGTCGACGTCCAGGCTGGGATCGCCCACCACCGGCGACGCGCAATGACAATGCACAAAGGACGATTGCAGGAATCCTCCTTACGGAATCTGCACTCCACCAACAGATTTGTCCGAAGTGTCAACACTCGGCCATTTGCCACGATTGTCCATCTCGGGCCAAAATACGGCCATCGCCGCCGAGACCTTCTCCTCGGGCGCGGCAATTCTCACGCCCGAGGAGAACGGCGAGGAACTACGCCTCGAAGATCGTGTCGCCGCCGACAACAGTACGAAGGACCTTCAGTGTCGAAAGGTCACCTTCATTACCGTCCAACGGATCTCCTTCGAGCACAACAAAATCCGCCAAAAGTCCTACGACTATCCGACCTTTGTCGGTTGCCTCACCCGTAATACGCGCGGCGGAACTTGTGTAGCCGGACAACGCAACGTACGCGCTCACCCGCTGATCGGCGCCCAGAACGTGGCCCTCACGGGTCACACGATGCACGGCAGTATTCATGGTGAAGAGTGGATTGACCGGAGTAACCGGGCAATCGCAATGCAGGCCAAAGGGAAGACCGGCAGCAACAACAGATGCCACGGGACTGATCCGCTCGCCGCGCCCCGGACCCAGGAAACGATCACGATGGCGATCGCCCCAGTAGTAGACGTGATTGACAAAAATCGATGCCACGACGCCCAATTCGACCATCCGAGAAATCTGATCGTCACGCAGTGTTTGCACGTGTTCGAGGCGATGCGCCACATCGATTTCCGGGTGAGCCGTCTTCGCCAAAGCGATTGCGTCCAGCGCAAAGTCGATGGCCTGATCGCCGTTCGTATGAATAGCGACCTGCCGTCCGGCAGCATGATGCTCGTCGACCAGCGCATTGAGTGAGCCCGACGGAATAGCCATTCCTCCGCAATGGCAACCACCCAGATCGTGGTACGGCTCGGTCAATGCCGCGGTGTGCAACTGGATGGATCCATCCGAAATCAGCTTCACACCACCCACACTCACCAGAGCAGTCGGCTCCGGTGCCCCACCCAACTGATCGTGCACGCCATGACCGAGATACAGCCGCGCGCGCAGACGCAGTTCGCCAGTCTCTTCGAGTTCGCGGTAGGTGTCGTACATTTCGGCCGTGACGTACATGTCGTGGAAGCTCGTCACACCCACCGACGCCATAACTTCCTGGGCACGCAGTACCGCGACCTTGGACGCATCACTGTCCATATCCGGGGTAAGGCTGTGTACCAGGGACATTGCCGGAATTTCGCGCAGTTCGCCGGTCGGAACTCCGTCTGCGTCGCGGACGATGACACCGCCCTCCGGATCGACCGTCGCCGCATCGATACCGGCCATCTCCAAGGCAAGGGAATTGACGTAAATTCCGTGGGCTGACAAGTGTCGCACCAGGATCGGATGCTGCGGCGACGCCCGGTCCAGGTCAGCTGTTGTCAGCCCCCGGTCTTCGGCCACCAGGCTGTCGTCGAATCCCCACGCCTGGATGACCTCGCCGGCCGGGGTGATCGCTGCGCGCGCACTCAACGCGTCGATGAGCACCTCGATCGAGGGGCACGCACCCGTCGTCGCCTCGACGTTACCGAGATTCATCCCCCACATGATCGGATGCAGATGCGTTTCGATGAATCCGGGAACAACAACTGCCCCAGCCAAATCCACCACAACTGCGTCAGGTCCGGCCAAAGCTGTGATCTCGGCGTCGGAGCCGACGGCAACGAACCTGCCGTCCTTGGTAGCCATAGCCGTCGGCGCACCCGCGACTGCGTCGTCCATGGTCTTGATGTCACCGTTGATGTAGATACGATCGGCCACCAGTGTCATGCCTTTATCTCCGTTCGTTTTCCGACAGTAGGCGTCGGCGATTTCACTGCAGGCTGCCGCGTCGCGACAACCACTCCGGCAAGAATCAACACCGCACCCACAATCTGCACGATGCTGGGGATTTGAGAAAGAAGGACGGCACCGAACAGCAATGCCGACGCCGATTGCAACACCAGGCTGGCAGCGATATTTCCTGCCGGCAACCGCTGGCTGGCACTGGCCACCAACAGCCAGCCCACTACCTGCGATACCAAGGCCAACAAAATGAGCCAACCTTGCGCCGCCAAAGGTGGTGCAAGATCAAGAGTTCCGGTGACCACACCGAACAATCCGGCCGTCACACCAGTTGCGGCTGTGGAGACCAGCATCGGCAGCCCGGTCCGACCGGCAGCACGCGTCGCCAAGCCCATCATGAAGATGTACACGGCATAGGCTCCCGCTGCAATGATCGCGAAGGAAGCACCGACAGCCGGGTTCGCTCCCGTCAGCGAGGTACTCATTCCCGCGACAAGTGCCACGCCGACAAAGAGCAGAGGCATGCTCGTCAGCAGTTCCCGAGTGATGCGCTGACGCAAAACCACATACCCGAGGATAGCCACGAACAGCACCTGCAGGTTCAGCAGAACCGTCGACAAACCTGCGCCGATCGAGTGAATTGCCTCGTGCCAGAGCACCAAGTCGATACCCAAGAACACTCCGGCGACGACGGCCTTGGCAACCCAACGTCCGCGGGACGGATGTGCCGACGGGCGACGTCGTTGGACGAGGACCACGATCACGAGCGGAATCAAGGCGTAGAGACACCGAAAGAAGGCGCCGGTCACGGGCGACGTGCCGGACAAGTCGTAGAGGATCGATGTCATCCCCAGGATGCACGCGCCGGTGACAACCACCTGCAGATCCCGACGCCGTTGAGAATCGCCAGTTCCAGCGGAAACGGCCCCCGAAGATACATCATCACTCATGGTGATAGGTTATCACCAGATGGCGTTGTCCTCACAAGGGAAGATGTTGACATGAGAATCCCGGTCACCCGCGAACGCATCATCACGGCCGCCGCCGAGCTCGTGGACAGTCGCGGACCCGACGCTCTGGTTCTCAGCCAACTCGCCGAAACCCTCGATGTTCGTCAGTCAGCTCTGTACAAGCATGTAGACGGAGTCGACGACGTCCAACATCAACTCAGCCTGCTCGCGCGTCACTTGCTCGCCGAGCACCTCCGCACCGCCGCCGTCGGACTGGCCAAGGACGACGCTGTTTTTGCGCTAGCCGACGCCTGGCGCAGTTTCGTCCGAACACACCCCGGTCTGTATGCCATCACCGACCGCTACCCCACCGCCCCGCATGCAGATCTTGTCGCTGCGGTGGGCGAGGTAGTCGACGTCATCAACCGCGTCATCGCCGGCTACGGACTGAGCGAAGACGACTCCGAGCAAGCAGCATGGTCCTTGCGTAGCGCCCTGCACGGCTTCTGTGTATTGGAAGCGCAAGAAGGACATCCGGCCGGCGCCGACCCCGACCGCGTCTACCGGCGCCTGATCGAACTGTTGTGCGCCGGTATCGGACGAATGTGACCACCTCTTCGTCCCTGATTTGCGGGGGTCGCGGTCCCTACTTCATAGGGTCTTCGTCCCCCTCCTGTCGCATCGTCTAGTCCTGGGTAATTCCTCGAGCTACCGTCGCGAGGAACCCAAAGCTGCACTCCAGCTTACAAAGTGACGACAGACGGCTTTCGAACGTCAGAAACCGCGCCATGACACCGCCAGTGTCACGCGCTCTCTTCGTGTGCGCGTTTCACATTCAGGAGAACCGAAATTGACCCCGATATCGATGTGATGGACAGCCACACACCCGCTGCAGCGCTTCGTTGACATTCAACATGGCGTCGCACACAATCACCCCCAGATCAAATACTTGGTCTGATTCACCGAAAAATCTTACGTATCAATCGAATTCAGAATCAAGGAATTCGCACGATCGTAGGCATCTTTCATGCTGGTTCCAGCGTCCATCTGCTACATCTCACCATTGGGGTTCTTTCATGCGTTCAATAACTCGCACCACACTCGTTGTGGGCTTCTCCGTGGCAGTCGCCGCAGGTTTGGCAATGCCTGCCTCGGCTGCCGACACGATCACGACAGTCGAGGTGGCTGCCACCGGCGGTATCGCCATCACCGCGCCCGCCAATGCCGACGCTCTCGAGGTCACCCCGGGATTCGATGCCGAAGCAGGTATTCTCGGCGTCGAGGTGACCGACAACCGCTCCGCCAAAGTTGACTGGGCAGCCTCCATCGCCCTGACCGACTTTGTCGGCGGCGCAACGGCGGCCGTTATCCCGGCGTCCGCCGCCGAGTACACCCCCACCACGGCCGTCGTAGTCGGAACGGCGACTGTGGCATCTTCCACCGCAACCAATCCTGTTGAGGTCCGCACTGTTCAGACCGCGACCGGAGTTTCCGGCAACAACACCGCAACCTGGGATGCGGCCCTGACCATTCCGGTCCCGGCAAGCGCGTTGGCTGACACGTACGTCGCAACACTGACACACTCCGTTCTCTGACCCACCGAGAACAGCTGCGGGGGCGTCCATCTCGCCCCCGCAGTCCTCTCGATTGATGATTGTGTTCACCTCAACGGGTGAACTCCGATAACCCTGGGAGTCCCCGGATCGTGCGTACTGTCCTCACCGCCCTGTGTGTGCTCGTCCTGACAATGCTGTCCTCGACGGACGGGACAGCGCAAACCCTCCCTGGCCAGCCGGGAATCGAAGTGCAACTACTCGATATTCCCACTGCCACACAACAAGATCCCCGCGCACGCGCCTACATCGTGGACCACCTTCCACCAGGCACAGTCATTAACCGTCGCATCCAGATCCGTAACAATTCGGACTCCCCCCAATCGGTGCGCATCTACACTGGCGCCGCTCACATCGACAACGGCATCTTCGTCGGTGACAACGACCCATCGATGAACGAGCTGACAACATGGACCTCGGTTGATCAGTCGACTATCGACCTGCCTCCCCGCGGCGCAGCCGAGGCTGTCGTGACCATCGACGTTCCCAAGGACGCCGCCGAAGGCGAGCAGTACGGAGCCGTGTGGGCCGAAATCCGCAGTGCGGCAGCGCAAGGATCGAACATCGTGCAGGCCAGCAGAGCCGGCATCCGCATCTATCTCTCCGTGGGAGCCGGCAACGGAACACCCGCAGACTTCGCCATCACGTCCCTCACTACGTCACGTGATGATCACGGCAAACCCCAGGTCTCCGCCCTCGTCACCAACATCGGTGGACGGGCCGTCGACATCACCGGCGAACTCACACTCACCAAAGGACCCGGCGGATTGTCTGCCGGACCATTCACTCCGCAGCAAGGCGCAACAATTGCACCGGGAGGTACCGGAACCATTGTCACCACGATGGCCCGCGAACTGCCCAACGGTCCCTGGACGGCTCAGCTGCGTCTGAAAAGTGGTCTCCTCGAACGCAGTACGGAAGCCCCCATCACGTTCCCGGATGCAGGCATGGGAGAGACCGTCGAACCTCACAAGTCCAACGTCCTGAAGATCGCTCTCGGCACCGCCGCGCTCCTAGTCATCGCTGCGGCAGTGCTGTGGTGGCTGCGTCGCCGCACCAAGCAACAGTCATAGCTCAGTCGAAAACCACGAAGTTGGGAATGTGGATGCTCAGACGTAACTTTCGCGCCGTCTCAATTATCGGCGCACTCGTTCTCACCGCACTGTCAACCGGCCCGGCAATGGCCGACGAAACCCCCGTTACGTTCGTCGTCACCGGTGGATCATTGACCATCTCCGCGCCGACCGCAGTCACACATCTCGGTACGCACTCCTCGAACGGTGTCGTATCCGGCCCCCTCGGCGAGGTCCACGTCAACGATGCTCGCGGCAGCGCCGCGACTTCGGGCTGGGTCGCCAGCGTCGTCTCGACCGACTTCACCACCGCATCAGGTCCTCCGATCCCAGCAAGCGCAGTCAGCTACAGCGCCGGAGCCATATCCCGAACAGGCACCTCGACAGTCGTATCCAATGATCCCGGTGATCTCAGCAGCCTTACCGCAGCGGTCACCGCTACGTCCGTCACGGGCAACAACTCGGCCACCTGGACCCCGACCATATCGGTAACTGTGCCCGTCGACGCGGTCGCGGGTGCCTACAGTGCGACCATTACCCATTCCGTTGCGTAATCACGGACGTGAACTCCGGTGTCTGCTCACCGTCCTCGGAGCACTGACTCTCGTCGCCGCGCTTGGTTGGTTCACCAACGTTGCCGCCCAACCCCCAATCCCCCTCCCCGACGGCGGAATCGGCGTTCGGTTGCTCGACGCGTCGACAGCCGGACGTGAGGATCCACGCGCCGCGATCTACATCGTCGACCACGTCACCCCAGGCACGACGATTCAACGCCACGTGGAAGTCTCCAACACGACAAGTTCACCGGCCCTTGTCAGCTTGTACGCGGCAGCAGCCGATATCCACGACGGCACGTTTGTCCTCGCCGACGGACGTACCCCGAACGAATTGTCCGTGTCCACGACGCTCGACCCTTCCGCCCCCGATATCGGTGCCGGCGAACAGGTCACAACAACCGTGACGATCTCCGTTCCCTCCGATGCGGCCCCCGGTGAGCAGTACGGCGTGATCTGGGCGGAGGTACGCTCGGATCCATCCGCGACCGGCGGTGTCACACAGGTCAGCCGGGTGGGCATCCGCATCTACTTGTCGATCGGTACCGGAAATCCGCCGCGGACCGACTTCGAGGTCGAATCTCTCACTCCGGGACGCACTTCCGATGGCGGACCCGAGCTGGCCGCCACAGTGCACAACCGTGGGGGCCGAGCCGTGGACCTGAGTGGGACGCTGACATTGACCGGTGGTCCCGGTGGCCTCAGCGCCGGACCCTTCCCGATTACTCTGGGAACCACACTCGCTCCGGGCGGAAGCTCTTCCGTCACTATCGCTCTCGACGACCAGGTGCCGGCCGGTCCCTGGAACGCCGAGATCGCGATGAAGAGTGGGCTGATCGAGCGCAAAGCCAACGCAGCAATCACGTTTCCCGATCAGGGGACCGCAGCGAACGTAGAGGTTACAGCGACGACCCCCGATGGCCGCACCAGATGGTTCACCGCCGCTCTCATTGCTCTACTCGCCGCAGTTGTGGTCATCACGGGGCGTCAAATCCGCTCGCGAAAGTCCAACCCGAACGTAACGTTGCCTTCCACGTCCACGTCATAGATTTCCACGCCTTCGTCAACGTGGGGTGCATCCGAACCGAATGCGACAGCCACCTTCGATATTGCGTTCCTGGTCATGTCCAACACAAGTTCGACGGCCTCAGCCGGCGAAAAATGCTCACGCACTGCATCAATCACGTCGACGGGAATGAATCCGGGTTGCCACACCATCTCGTCGGCCAACGCGAGTGCCGCCTTGTGGCGAGGCGACATGTCACTGCTCTCGTAGTTGTCCACCTTGCCGAAGAGCGCTTCGTCCGCGCCGGCCTCCAACGCCGTATTCATCCTCAGCGACTTACACAACCGGCAATTATGTTGGCGCGCTTGACGGAGCCGCACCAGTTCCGTCGTCACAGGATCGAGAATCCTGAGCCGGGCCACGTTGCGAGCAAACAGCGCGCTCTCCACCGAAAGCTCGAACTCACCCCACGCCGGCACTGTCTCCCACTGCGTTTTCGACGGCCCGAATAACAGCTCCAGGATGTGCAACAAGCGCGGAATCCAGTCGGCGACATACACCCCGAATACGAATTCCTTGGCGCCGCTGCCCATCTCATTCAGCAGCGCGGTGCGCAGACCAACGTCGACACTCGATACGTCGATGCTGAACTGCTCCGCAAAGTCGAGTGCAATCGAATCCGAGATCTCCTCGACCTGCGGCAGCACCGGCAACGCCGACAACGACAGAGCATCTGCACACGTTTTCCGCGCCAGACCACCCAGAACCCCAGGATTGGTGAAGATCATTCGAAGAAGGACCTCCGACGCCTCGGGTGCATAGCGAAGAAGCGCTTCTTCATCACTCCACCCCGTGGGCACGTCATACGCGGCCATAAATCGCTCCCATCCATACCCCGACAAGTGCTTGCTTCGACGCTTCCACATCTACAGCATGGTGGTCGCCAATCCAATAGCGATTACCGATCCGCTCAATGGCCTCCATCAGAATCAATGCAAGCATGCCGGCGTCGGCACCCTCCGGTGCGCGACCGGCACTGCGCTCCGAGTTTATGACTGCGGCAACAGGTTCGATGAAACTCTCGAGCCCGCGATCCCAGAGATCCTCAACCCCCGGATCTGAAGACCGGGCGTCACGCATTGCCCGAAGCAAATGCGGGTGCCTCATCCAGGTGCCCTGTACTGCGGTGATCATCTCCTCGATCAACTTTGCAGGATCGCCGTCTCCGTCGCAGTAGATGGCAGAGGCAACGGCAACTTCCTCGTCGACTTCTTTGGTGAGTTCACGAACTGCGACGGACTTGTTGTCGAAGTAGAAATAGAAGGCCGAGCGAGTCACACCAGCCGCCTGCGAAATGTCGCGAACGTTCAGATCATTGAGAGTTGTTGTCTCGAGAAGGTTTTCCAAGGCACGCAAGATCGACTCGCGTCGAAACTCGCCCTTGTCCGACAACTCGTTCCACCTCTCATCTCGACGCATTTGTGAGCCAGGCCACATCGTAGGCAGATTTTTGACACGTGTCAATAGTGCTGAATTCCACCCGGAAATCCTTAGTCCCACTCACCGGGAATACCCATGTCGCACTCGCAACGAATACGGTTCTGTCTCCAGCATTCGCCTTCGCGAAGTTGCAATTCTTCACTGCAACTAGAGATTTCGAGTCGTCTTCGCTGCAGATCCAGCCATTCCCTCCACGGCAACAGGAGCATCACGTCATGATCGACTACACCGGAAAAACCGTTGTCCTCACAGGTTGCTCGTCCGGCATCGGAGCGCAGGCCGCCACCAAACTTGCCGCACTCGGCGCAACCGTCATCGGCATCGACCGCGTCCCTTCCACGAGCGATTCCGTCTCCCAGATGATTGTCGGCGACCTCTCGACCCAAGCCGGAGTCGAGGCAATCGCCGCCCAGATCGAAGGCCCGATCGACGTACTGATCAACAACGCCGGCGTCGCCGCTACTCTGCCGTGGCGCACCGTCATGTCGATCAACGCACTCGCCCCTCGCGACCTCACTCGGTTGCTGCTGCCCAAGTTCACCGCCGACCCGGCCGTCGTCACCACCGCATCGCAAGCCGGATTCTTGTGGCAGCAGAACTTTGCCCGCCTCAATGCTTTTCTGGCCATTGATAACTGGGAAGAGGCGCTGCATTCGCTCGCAGACTTCCCCAACATCGACGAGGTCTGCTACAACGTCTCCAAGGAAGCCGCCATCATCAACGCCGGCAACCTTGCCGTCGACGGCAAGCACATCGGCCTGCGCTCCAACTCCGTCTCCCCCGGCACCGTCGGGACACCGCTGCTGAAGGATTTCACGGCCACCATGGGTGACGCCGCAATCTCCGGTGCCGTCACCTGGGCCGGACGCCATGCGCAGCCCGGCGAGATTGCCGACGCCATCATCTTCCTCGCCTCGTCGGACGCTGCCTGGATCAGTGGAGCCGACATCCCGATCGACGGCGGATTCAGCGCCATGATCTTCCGCTCGTACATCGCGCCTGCCATGGCCGCAATGGCCACCGCCACAGCCTAGTCAGGAGTTTTCCCATGAGCATCGACAACGTACTGATCTCGATCAACCCCGCCACCCTCGAAGAGGTCGGGCGCACATCCATCACGACACCCGCCGAGCTTGACGCGAAAGCTGTTGCTGCGCAAGCTGCATTTGCGAACTGGCGCACCTCGCGGAGCACACGGCAGGGCCTGCTCGCCGCGTGTTCCTACGAACTCATGCGCCAGACCCCCACGATCTCCGCCCTACTCACCGCCGAGCAAGGAAAATCTCTCAGCGACTCGAGCGGTGAAGTCTGGATCTCGGCGCGCTGCCTTGCGCACTTCGCCCGTCTCGATTGGGCCGACGAATCCGAAGCACCCGCATCACCGATTCGAGAAGCGCGAATTCAGCACCGCCCCTTGGGCGTTGTGGCAGCCATCGTGCCGTGGAACTTCCCGATCTTCCTCATGATGGCGAAGATTGCACCCGCGCTCGCTGCCGGCAACACCGTTCTGGTCAAGCCCGCCGAATCTGTTTCGCTGGTCGTCGGTGAGGTTGTCCGCATCCTGCAGTCCATCCTCCCGGAAGGTGTCCTCGATATCGTCTACGGCGGACCGGATACCGGCAAGGCCTTGATCGAGCACTCCGCGGTGCGCAAGGTGTCGTTCACCGGTTCCACGAGCGTCGGCAAGGCGATCATGAAGCAGGCCGCCGACACCATCACGCCGGTTACTCTCGAACTCGGCGGCAATGACCCCGCGATCATTCTCGACACTGCGGATATCAATTACGCTGCAGGCTTTTTGGCCAATGCTGCGTTCTTCAACAGTGGCCAGATGTGCATCGCGCCCAAGCGCGCCTACGTTCCCGCAGATAAGGTCGACGCGTTCTGCGCCGCCTTCGAAGCTGCGATGTCCACCGTGGTGGTGGGCGACGGATCGACGCCCGGAACAACAGCCGGGCCGCTGCACAATTCCGCTCAGCTCGAGTACGTGCAGGGACTGCTCGACAAGGCCCGTGCCGACGGCGCCGACATCGTCGGCGGCAACCGAGTCACCACACTCCCCGGCTACTTCATGGAGCCGGCACTGGTACGCGGGGTGGACGACAACAGCGACATCGTCAAGTTCGAACAGTTCGGTTTGGCATTCCCCGTCGTGGCCTACACCGACGTCGATGCAGTGGTCTCCACATTGAACAGCCAGGAATTCGGACTGGGCGCTTCGGTCTGGGGAGAGCAAGCTGCTGCCGTCGCGGTAGCCGAACAGATCGACGCCGGCCAGGTCTGGGTGAACACTCACAACGCACTCGAAGTGGAACTCCCCTTCGGCGGCATGAAGAGCAGTGGCTTCGGCCGTGAAGGCGGAGAAGCCGGTGTCCATGACTTCCTGGAGACCCGGGTGCTGAGCATCAAGAACTGATTCTGTTTGTGAAGGATTTCGTTCGCTGAGCGAGCGAAATCCTTCACGATCAGCCCGGGAATATCTCCGACTCGACATTGTTGACTCCTCATGAGATAGTTGAACAATCAACTACTTGAGTACGAGGAGAACGACATGCCTGCTGTGACAGTCGAGAACATCTTGTCCCTGCCCCGCCTCGACGAGCCGGCTTCGTCTGCCGTCAACCGCCCGGTCAAGAGCATCACCACCGCACCGATCGGATACGAAGGCGAAGGATTCCCCGTCCACCGAGCATTCGCCGGCATCGACCTCTCCGCGCTCGACCCCTTCATTCACATGGACCAGATGGGCGAGGTCAACTACGCGCCCGGTGAGCCCAAGGGCACCCCCTGGCATCCGCACCGCGGCTTCGAGACCGTCACCTACATGATCGACGGCATCATGGAACACCAGGACTCCAACGGCGGCGGCGGCGTGATCAGCGGCGGCGACACCCAGTGGATGACAGCCGGCGGCGGCATCCTCCATATCGAAACTCCCCCGGAGCACCTCGTTGTCAGCGGCGGCCTCTTCCACGGCGTCCAACTATGGGTGAACCTGCCCCGCAACAACAAGATGGCAGCACCGCGCTACCAGGACATCACCGGCAACAAGGTTGCACTGGTTTCCTCCCCCGACGGCGGCGCCTTGGTTCGCGTTATCGCCGGAGAGATCGCCGGCCACGCTGGCCCCGGATCGACGTACACACCAATCGCACTGTCTCACACAACCATTGCCCCCGGCGCCAGCGTCACATTGCCATGGAACCCGGACTTCAACGCCCTCGTCTACGTTCTTGCCGGTGAGGGAACCGTCGGCGCCGAGCGTCGGCCCGTTCGCGCCGGACAGACAACGGTCTTCGGGCGCGGCGACACCATCACCATCGCAGCATCCGATCGCCAAGATTCACGGACCGAATCGCTCGAGGTCTTCATCCTCGGCGGCAAGCCGATCCGCGAACCCATCGCCATGGCCGGTCCGTTTGTCATGAACACCAAGTCCGAGGTCATGCAGGCCTTCGAGGACTTCCAGGCCGGACGCCTCGGATCCATCCCCGCAGCTCACGAAACACTGAGCTGACACCTCGTAGTCTGAAAGAATCCGGACCGAAGGAGAACCTCATGCTGGCTTCACATATCGACGTACACCGATCCGGCGACCGCTTGAAATCCCGCATCTCCTGGCTGGATTCAAAGCACTCCTTCTCCTTCGGTCAGCACTACGATCCCGACAACACCCACCACGGGCTTCTCCTCGTCAACAACGACGACACCGTGCTTGCCGGAAGCGGATTCGACACGCACCCACACCAAGACATGGAAATCGTCACGTGGGTGCTCCGGGGTTCACTGGTCCACCAGGATTCCATCGGCCACTCCGGCGTCATCTATCCCGGACTCGCACAACGGATGAGCGCCGGCAGCGGCATCATGCACAGCGAGAAAAACGATTCCTGGCGCCTCGGCGGCCAACAGCATTCCGATCCTGTGCATTTCGTCCAGATGTGGGTGGTCCCCGACGAGGCCGGCCTCACGCCCGGATACGAACAACTCGAAATCGACGACGAGCTCCTGCGCGGCGGCCTGATCCCCGTCGCTTCGGGAATGCCGCAGTACAAGGATCATTCGGCCATACGCATCAACAACAAACATGCGGCTCTGCACGTCGCCCGCTTGCACCCCGGTAAAGCTGTGAACCTTCCGAGCGCACCGTTCCTGCACGTGTTCGTCGCCGACGGCACAGTAGAAATGGAAGGCGTCGGGACGTTGCATCAAGGTGACGCAGTGCGCCTGACCTCGTCCGGTGGACAACAACTGACTTCCGAAGCCGGAGCAGAAGTCCTCGTCTGGGAAATGCACGCCCGTATCGGTGGTTGAGACCCGGTCTCCGGCACGCCCGGTGCCCCCGGTAATACTCGAGGCATGAGCATCGATTACTCCGCCGCGCCCGTCAAGAAGCTTGATCCTCTCAACACTCTGATGGATATTCGCGCGGTTGCGGTAGCGCCCGGCAGTCTCACCTTTGCCCAGGAAACCGGCGAACGCTTTCAGGATCATCGTGGCCGCACCGTGCTCGGATCTATCGGCGTCATGCTCGACGGAGTCACCGGCGGAGCCGTGTATTCCGGACTCACCTCCGACCATCAGTCGGTGCTCGCACAGATCACCGTCAGCACTGCTGCCGATTTCCCGCGGGCCGGAAGTGTCGGAGCCGTAGGCACACTCGTGCATCTCGACGACGGCGTCGGACTGGCGTCCGGTGAACTACGCGACGGCAACAACACCCTCCTCGCCGTGATGGCCGGCCGCGCCATGATCGTCACACGGCCACCCGTCGTAGGCATCGACGACTACATGGAAGCCCAGCCCTTCGAGGTGCCGATCCCGGAGGGTGTCAGCGATCTGACCGGACGCAGTGGATCCGACGTCGTCGAGGGAATCCTCGCCGGAACAATCAAGCGCGGACCGCTCGCCGGACTCCTCGACCTCACCGTGTCCGAGGTGACACCCGGCTCCGTCGTCGGTGAAGTTGCGCCGGTCGAGTGGATGGCAAACCCCCTCGGAGCAGTACAGGGCGGCGTCCTCATCTCGGTCGTCGACGTCATCACCGGCCTTGCCGCCCAGACCCTGACCATCACCGAACAGGACTACCGCGTTCTCGACCACAAAATCGACTTCTTGCGCTCCCCCAGCATCGACGGGCCCGTGATGCGCGCCGAAGCCGACGTGATCCGCGCCGGTCGCAGGCTTGCACTGATCGAATCCCGCATCGTCGACAACACGGGCCAGGTCTACGTCCGCGCCACCTCCAGCATCCAGATGCTCTCCCAGCAAGTTCACAGCGAGTAGCCAGCCCCGCGCCAGGTCGCCCATCCACCATTGAGCCAACAGCCACAGTGGAGGTAGACGCGTGAACAAAGACATCGAAATCAGTCGGCAACGAGTGAGCCGCAGGCGGGCTCTGGCGCTCGGCGGAACCATCAGCTTGGGCGGACTCATCGCCGCCTGCGGCGGCAACAGTGGCACCACCACGTCGGCCACTGCGGTGGCATCGACAACCACCACCGCCACCCCGGGTGACGCCGTCACCGCGCTGCTCGCCAAGGCACCCCAGTGCGTCATGAGTAAGGAAGAAACTCAGGGCCCCTACTGGTTCGACGTCGATTCCATCCGCAGCGACATCCGCGAAGATCGCCCCGGCACCACCCTGCAGGTTGCCATGCGGGTGCAGGACAACAGCCAGTGCAACGTCGACGGCAGCATCGGCGCCGTCAACAATGCCGTCGTCGAGATCTGGCACTGCGACGCCGGCGGTGTGTACTCCGGCTTCGAATCCGGTTCAGTGAGCGCCAACGGTGGCGGAGGAGGCGGAACTCCGCCGGCCGGCGGAATGGGCGAACCCCCGTCAGGCGGTGGGATGGGTCAGCCCCCAGCAGGAGGCGGTGGCGGAATGGGCGGCTCCGGCGAAACCTCCGACGGCTCCTACAGCGTCGGCGACAGCGAAGCCACCACCACAGACGACGGCACCTATTTGCGCGGCGCCCAGACCACGGACACCAACGGCATCGCCCAGTTCACCACCATCTTCCCCGGCTGGTACATGGGCCGCACCACGCACATTCACGTCAAGGTGCACATCGACAAGAAGACTGTCCTCACCACGCAGACCTTCTTCGACGAGTCCCTCCTCAACGCGGTGTATGCCACCAGTCCGTACAGCGAACACACCGGCCGCGAGAGCAACACCACCAACGCCAGCGACGGGATCTTCGACGAGACCGGCATCATGACCGTCGAAAAGCAGTCGGACGGCACCTACCTCGCAGTCATCAACCTTGGCATCGATACCTGACCTGATTGTGAAAGATTTCGTTCGCTGAGCGAGTGAAATCCTTCACAATCAGAGGGCTCCACAAAATTAGACCGACTGGTCCGATAATGTTCGCAAGTCAAGTTTGCGAGCATTGGGAGAATTAGTGAAGAAGAAGTTTGTCGGGGCACTGTTGTGCGCTGCATCGGCCGTCGGTTTGGCACTCGCGGGTGGCGGTGTCGCCAACGCAGGCACCTATATTCCCGGCGGCACCGATGGCGTCTACCGTGTCGGAGGTGGGGAAGGCCAGATGTTGCCCGGCCTGTGGAGCACTTCCGGTGGCCGGACCTGCTACTGGGAGCGAACGGGATCCGGTCGCACCATCATCGAAAACAGCTTCGGCGACGGCGCCCAAACAATCCAAGTGATGTGGGGCGACACAAGCTTCACCTCCAACCGCTGTGGAGCTTGGGAGCGTCACGCGCCGGTTCCCAATCCGATCCCGGGACTGCCGCCGATCGAGGCTGTTGACTACCAGAACATGATGTCCGTACTCCTTCCGCTCGGCATGGGGTCGGCGGTCGTGGGTTCATCGATGGGTTCATCGTTGCTCCCCGCGCTCGTCTACGGAAGCTGACCTGATTGTGAAGGGTTTCGTTCGCTGAGCGAGCGAAACCCTTCACGATCAGCACGGCAGCGGAACCTCCAGCGTGCGCCGCGTCCAAGTGGACATGAGCACGAACAAAATCATGGCGGCACAGGATGGACAGAACTGCATCAAACAACACAGAACAGTCCTCATTGACCAACTGTTCGCAACCCTGCAGCGCCATACGTCGCCGAGCTCACTCGAGGCAGCACACCGACGCAACCTCGGCCGCACGGGAAGCGCCGTCGCAGCCCGATTACTGAAGGCCGCCGGTGACGGCGGTGAATCCGAAGCAGAACGGACCCTGCACCAGCTATTGCGGCTTCACCGGATTTCGGGTTGGACTCCCCAGTACCGCAGTTGCGGCTACGTTATCGACGTGGCATTTGTCGCTCACGCCCTGGCAATCGAGGTTGACGGCTGGGCCTGGCACGGCAACGTGGATCGGTTCAACTCCGACGCGCACCGCCAGAACATTCTGGTGAACGCGGGCTGGCACGTCCTGCGCTTCACGTGGCATCAGTTGACGCTCACCCCCGAGATAGTGGTGACTCAGATCGCGCAAGCCCTGAGCGGGTCGCGGTAGTGAGACTGAGCGGAATGTGATGATCGTGTAAGGATGGAGAAATGACCACGGCTCATCGCTCAGGCATCGACCTCACCCACCTCGACAGCGACACCCGCGCGCAAGACGATCTGTTCGTCCATGTAAACGGGAAATGGCTCGCCGAATACGAGATTCCGGCGGACCGCGCCGTCGACGGCGCCTTCCGCACGCTGTACGACAAGGCTGAGGAAGACGTTCAGACCATCATCACCGAGGCCTCGCAGTCTTCACCGGAGGCCGGAACCGATGCGCAGCGCATCGGCGACCTGTACTCCAGTTTCATGGATGCCGACGCGATCGAAGCTGCCGGTCTTTCCCCGATCGACGACGAACTGGACGCCATCGCGGACGCTCCGGATCGCTCGTCCCTCGCTACGGTGATCGGACGTCATCAGCGGACCGGTGTGGGCGGGGCTATCTCCCACTACGTCGACACCGATGCCAAGAATTCCGAGCGCTATCTCATTCACTTCAGTCAAGCGGGCATCAGCCTGCCTGATGAGTCGTACTACCGCGAAGACAACTACGCCGAGATCCGCGAAAAGTTTGTCGCGCATGTCGAGAAGATGTTCAACCTTGCCGGCCTCGGCTACGAGGCGCAGCGTGTGTTCGATCTCGAGAAGAAGATCGCGGCAGGGCACTGGGATGTGGTGAAGCGTCGTGACGCCGAGCTGAGTTACAACTTGATGGGCTTCGAGGAACTGACCGAGCAGAATCCCGGATTGGATTGGGCTGCTTGGCTGTCCGGCCTGGGAACGACTTCCGAGAAGTTCGCGGAGATCGTTGTTCGCCAGCCCGATTTCCTGCATAACTTCACAGCACTGTGGGCGTCGGAAGATCTCGACGACTGGAAGGCCTGGGCTGCCTGGAAAGTCATCCATTCACGCGCCCCGTACTTGCATTCGTCATTGGTGGACGAGAACTTCGCGTTCTACGGCACCACCCTGTCCGGTACCGAAGAGAACCGTGAGCGCTGGAAGCGCGGAGTCGGCATGGTCCAGGATCTGCTCGGCGAGGCCGTCGGCAAGATCTACGTGGAGCGCCACTTCCCGGCCGAGGCCAAGGTTCGCATGCTGGAGTTGGTCGGCAATCTCCAGGAAGCCTACCGCCGCAACATCTCCGACCTCGAGTGGATGAGTCCCGATACCCGCAAGGCCGCACTGGCCAAGCTCGACAAGTTCACTCCCAAGATCGGCTACCCCGACAAGTGGCGCGACTACTCCGGCCTGGAGATTTCAGCGACCGATGTCGTCGGAAACTACCGCGCCGGATACGCCGCGGAATACGATCGCGACCTCGCCAAGTTGGGTGGTCCCGTCGACCGCGACGAGTGGTTCATGACCCCCCAGACCGTTAACGCGTACTACAACCCGGGAATGAACGAAATCGTTTTCCCCGCAGCGATTTTGCAGCCCCCGTTCTTCGACGCAGCCGCTGACGACGCCGCCAACTACGGCGGAATCGGTGCGGTCATCGGCCACGAGATCGGGCACGGTTTCGATGACCAGGGCGCCAAGTACGACGGCGACGGCAACATGGTCGACTGGTGGACCGACGACGATCGGACCGAATTCGGCAAGCGCACAAAGGCTTTGATCGAGCAATACAACGAGTTCGAGCCCAAGGAACTGCCGGGCCACACCGTCAACGGCGAGTTCACGATCGGTGAGAACATCGGCGATCTGGGCGGGCTCTCCATCGCTATCGCGGCGTACAAGATTGCAACCGAAGGCACCGAACCGCCCGTCATCGACGGCCTCACCGGTTTGCAGCGCGTGTTCTTCGGGTGGGCTCAGGTGTGGCGGACAAAGGCTCGTGAAGCCGAGGCATTGCGCCGGCTCGCCGTCGATCCGCATTCACCGCCGGAATTCCGCTGCAACGGCGTAGTCCGCAACCTCGACATCTTCCACGAGGAATTCGACGTCAAGCCAGGCGATGCACTGTATTTGGAGCCGGAAAAGCGCGTAAAGATCTGGTAGGGGGCAAGCCCCCTGTGCGCCTTTATTAACCGCGGGCGGTTAATAAAGGCGCACAGCAACCCTTTACGCTCCGTACACCGGCGTCGGGGTCTCGGCCTTCTCCAGCAGCGAAGCAATGACGGGTCCGATTTCCTTCGGATCCCAGCGATCGCCCTTGTCTTCGCTCGGTCCGTGACGCCATCCTTCGGCGACGGTGATCTTTCCGCCCTCGATCTCGAAGACGCGGCCCGTGACGTCCTTGGACTCGGCGCTACCGAGCCAGACGACGAGCGGTGAGACGTTCTCCGGCGCCATGGCGTCGAAGCCCTCTTCCGGAGCTGCCATCATCTCCGCCATAGCGCCACCGGCACCGACCGTCATGCGGGTACGCGCAGAAGGCGCGATCGCGTTGACGCTGACGCCGTAGTTCTTGAACTCGGCTGCTGCCTGGATGGTCATCTCGGCGATGCCGGCCTTGGCGGCGGCGTAGTTGCCCTGGCCGATGGAGCCCTGCAGGCCTGCGCCCGAGCTGGTGTTGATGATGCGGGCATCAATGACGTTGCCGGCCTTGGCCTGCGCGCGCCAGTAAGCGGCGGCATGGCGCAGGGGCGCGAAGTGGCCCTTGAGGTGAACGCGCGTGACGGCGTCCCATTCAGCTTCACTCATGCCGACGAGCATGCGGTCACGCAGGAAGCCTGCGTTGTTGACCAGCACGTCGAGGCGACCGAAGTTGTCGATGGCGGTCTTGATGAGGTTCTCGGCGCCGGCCCAGTCTGCGACGTCGTCGCCGTTGACGACAGCTTCGCCGCCGGCTGCGATGATCTCGGCAACAACCTGCTCGGCCGGGCTTTCACCGGTCGCGGAGCCGTCGGCACCCGCACCGATGTCGTTGACCACGACCTTGGCACCCTCGGCAGCAAATGCCAGTGCGTGCGCGCGTCCGATACCGCGGCCTGCCCCGGTGATGATGACTACGCGTCCGTCGACCAATCCACTCATTTTTATCTCCTATTGCACTCTGCTCGGGCTTGTCGGCTCCGCTTGTGTGCTAACTTACCAAGCAATCGCTTGGTTTGGTACACAGACGTAAGGAAACCCGATATGGGCATCAGCACCTCCTCCGACGGAACCGGCATCACCACGGTCACCATCGACTACGCGCCGGTCAACGCAATCCCGTCACAGGGATGGTTCGACCTGGCCGACGCGATCCTCGACGCGGGCAAGGACCTCAACACCCACGTCGTGATCCTGCGTGCCGAAGGCCGCGGATTCAACGCCGGCGTCGACATCAAGGAGATGCAGGCCACCGACGGTTACGACGCACTTGTTGCCGCCAACCGCGGTTGCGCTGCTGCATTTGCCGCGGTCTACGACTGCGCTGTTCCGGTCGTCGTGGCAGTCAACGGCTTCTGCGTCGGCGGCGGCATCGGCCTGGTCGGCAACGCTGACGTCATCGTCGCTTCCGACGACGCGATCTTCTCTCTCCCCGAGGTCGACCGCGGCGCACTCGGCGCAGCCACCCACCTCGCTCGCCTGGTACCGCAGCACATGATGCGCGCGCTGTACTACACGGCTCAGAGCGTCGACGCCCACACCCTCAAGCAGTTCGGCAGCGTCTACGACGTTGTCCCGCGCGAGAAGCTCGACGACTGTGCCCGCGAGATCGCATCCAAGATCGCTGCCAAGGACACGCGCATCATCCGTTGCGCCAAGGAAGCCATCAACGGCATCGACCCCGTCGACGTCAAGAGCAGCTACCGCCTCGAGCAGGGCTACACCTTCGAGCTCAACCTGCTCGGTGTATCCGACGAGCATCGCGACGAGTTCGTCGCAACCGGCAAGCCGCGTGAGAACGCAACCCAGAAGGAAGGCTGAGACATCATGGCTAGCAAGCGTGACAAGACAATGTCGCTCGACGAGGTTGTCGGCGAGCTCCGTAGTGGAATGACAATCGGATTGGGCGGCTGGGGATCTCGCCGCAAGCCGATGGCTTTCGTGCGCGCAATCCTGCGCTCGGACATCAAGGACCTGACCGTCGTCACGTACGGCGGACCGGACCTCGGCCTGCTGTGCTCGGCCGGCAAGGTCAAGAAGGCGTACTACGGCTTCGTGTCCCTGGACTCCGCTCCGTTTTACGATCCGTGGTTCGCCAAGGCTCGCACCAACGGTGAGATCGAATCCCGCGAAATGGACGAGGGCATGGTCAAGTGCGGCCTCGAAGCCGCCGCTGCCCGTCTCCCCTTCCTGCCGATCCGCGCAGGCCTGGGTTCCGACGTCCGCAACTTCTGGGGCGACGAGCTCAAGACCGTCACCTCCCCGTACCCCGAGGCCGACGGCCGCTCCGAGACGCTGATCGCGATGCCCGCGCTCAACCTCGACGCGTCGTTCGTTCACCTCAATCTCGGTGACAAGCACGGCAACGCCGCCTACAACGGCGTCGACCCGTACTTCGACGACCTGTACTGCATGGCAGCAGAGAAGCGTTACGTCTCCGTCGAGAAGATCGTCGAGACCGAGGAACTGGTCAAAACCGTTCCCCTGCAGAACCTTCTGCTCAACCGCATGATGGTCGACGGCGTCGTCGAGGCCCCGAACGGTGCTCACTTCACGCTGGCCGGCGAAAGCTACGGCCGCGACGAGAAGTTCCAGCGCCACTACGCCGAGGCAGCCAAGACCCCCGAGTCGTGGCAGGCATTTGTCGATACCTTCCTCTCCGGCAGCGAAGAGGACTACCAGGCAGCAGTGAAGAAGTTCGCAGAGGAGCAGGCGTCATGAGTGAATCAACCGTCACCCGCGCAGAGTACGTCGTCATCGCATGCGCCGAAATCTTTTCCGGTGCAGGCGAAATCATGGCCAGCCCGATGTCGACGTCGTCGACCATCGGTGCTCGCCTGGCTCGGTTGACCACCGAACCTGACCTTCTGATCACCGACGGTGAAGCCCTCATTTTCGAGGACACCCCGGGCGTCGGAGCGAAGGGCCCCATCGAAGGATGGATGCCTTTCCGCAAGGTGTTCGACGTGGTTGCTTCCGGTCGTCGCCACGTTGTCATGGGCGCCAACCAGCTCGATCGCCACGGCAACCAGAACCTCTCCGCTTTCGGCCCGCTTCAGCAGCCGTCGCGTCAGATGTTCGGTGTGCGCGGCGCGCCGGGTAACACGATCAACCACGCCACCAGCTACTTCGTCCCCAAGCACTCCAAGCGAGTGTTCGTGGACAAGGTCGACGTGGTGTGCGGTGTCGGCTACGACCAGATCGATCCCGAGAACCCGGCATACAAGTACCTCAACATCCCCCGCGTTGTCACCAACCTGGGCGTCTTCGACTTCGGTGGACCGGGAAACACGTTCCGCGCGTTGACCCTTCACCCCGGCGTCACGGCTGAAGAGGTTGCCGAGAACACGTCGTTCGAGGTTGCCGGACTCGCCGAGGCCGGCGTCACCCGCGAGCCCACCGTCGAGGAAATCCACCTCATTCGCGAGACCCTCGATCCGCGTAACCTGCGTGACCGTGAGGTCAGCGCGTGAGCACACCGGTCGAGCGGAGCGAGGGTAATGCAACACCGTCGATCAAGACTGCGCTGACCGAACTGGTCGGCGTCGACTACCCGATCGTTCAGACGGGCATGGGCTGGGTTTCCGGTCCCGCTCTCACGTCGGCGACGGCTAACGCAGGAGGACTCGGCATCCTCGCTTCGGCAACGATGACGTACGACGAGCTCGAGAACGCAATCAAGAAGACGAAGGTTCTCACGGACAAGCCGTTCGGTGTCAACATGCGCGCCGACGCCACGGACGCAAAAGAGCGCATCGACCTTCTGATCCGCGAAGGCGTCAAGGTTGCGTCATTTGCCTTGGCCCCCAAGAAGGATCTGATCTCCAGGCTCAAGGACAACGGCATTGTCGTCGTTCCCTCGATCGGTGCTGCGAAGCATGCGGTCAAGGTCGCTTCCTGGGGCGCGGACGCTGTCGTCGTCCAGGGCGGCGAAGGTGGCGGTCACACCGGCGGTGTGGCAACGACGCTTCTGCTCCCCTCGGTTCTCGACGCCGTTGACATCCCGGTTATCGCCGGTGGTGGCTTCTTCGACGGTCGCGGCCTCGCTGCGGCACTCGCGTACGGCGCTGCCGGCGTCGCCATGGGCACTCGCTTCCTGCTCACCAGCGATTCCTCGGTACCGGATTCCGTCAAGCAGGAATACCTCAAGCGCGGCCTGACGGATACCACCGTCTCGCGCAAGGTCGACGGCATGCCGCACCGCGTGCTCAACACCGAACTGGTGAACAGCCTCGAAGGTTCCAGCTACGCCCGTGGCCTGGTCGCCGCAGGCAAGAACGCCCTGAAGTTCAAGGCGATGACGGGCATGAAGTGGTCGACCCTCGCCAAGGACGGCCTCGCAATGAAGCGTTCCGGCGACCGCACCGTCATGCAGATCATCATGGCTGCCAACACCCCGATGCTGCTTAAAGCCGGTCTGGTGGAGGGCAATACCGAAGCCGGCGTGCTCGCTTCGGGCCAGGTTGTCGGCATGATCAACGACCTGCCCAGCTGCAAGGAACTGATCGAAAGCATCATGGAGGATGCGGCCAAGCGTATCGACGCGCTTACTGCACTTCGCTGATTCACCCATGTGGAAACACTGAGTGCGTCTCCCCTACTTGGGGAGGCGCACTCAGTGCGTTGACGGATCAACCCGAGTGTCTCAAGAGGTTACGACTGGTTGAGCCGCGTCATTCGTCGTCCGCATCGATACCGCGGTGATACCGGCGCCGACCACTGCGATGACAGCCGCACCGAGGAAGACTGCGGAGAATCCGTTGGTCAACTCGGTCAGGTCACCGAGCTGATCAGCGCCGAACACCGCTGCGATCGCAGTCATCACGGCCAGCCCGACGGCCGAGCCAACCTGGTAGCTGACATTGACTATGCCGGACGCCAATCCACCCTCTTCCGGGCGCGCCGCCGAAATCGCCGTTCCCAGTGAGGGAATGAACGCCAGCGTCATGCCCGCCGCTGCCACGAGCGACGCCGGCAGCACATCAACCCAGAAGTTGCCGGTAGGCCGGATCAACGACATCCACCCCAAACCGATTCCGAGTACCAGCAAACCTGCCACGATCATTGTCTTGGCACCGAACCGTTGCATGGCCCGCGGCGCGACAACGATCATGCCGAGCATGACAAATATTGTCATCGGCAGTAGTGCCGCACCGGCGGGGAAGGCACTGTATCCGAGCACTTGCTGCAGGTACAGGTTCAGGAAGAACCACATCGGGATCCAGGCTGCACCGAGGACCAACTGCGCGATGTTTGCGGCGGCAAGGTTGGGTGCCTTGAAGATTCCGAGCCGTACCAGTGGTTCCCGACGCTTGGACTGAATCAACACAAACGAAGCCAGCAGCGCGGCTGCGACGGCGAGCGTAAGCCACGTCTGCCCGGATCCCCAGCCGACGTCAGGTGCTCGAACGATGCCGAAGACTCCGACTGCGAGGCCTGCAGTGACCGCAAGAGCACCGAGGAAGTCGATCGATCCGGTGCGCGCCGGTGCGTTCGGCATCAGGAAGGGAGTGGCGATCAATGCGATGATCGCGATGGGGATGTTGAGATAGAAAACCCAAGGCCAGCTCGCATATTCGGTGATGACACCGCCGAGGAACACGCCGGCGGTACCGCCGGCCGGGGCTGCGGCACCATAGATGGACAGTGCTTTGGTCATCTCTTTTTGCGTGCTGCCGAACAGCATCATCAGCAAGGTGAGTGCCGACGGCGCGATCAGTGCAGCGCCGGCCCCTTGGACTGCGCGGCCGGCAAGTTCGACGGCGACATTACCGGCGGCACCGGCAACAACGGAACCGGCCAGCAAAACTATCCAGCCGGTGGAGAACACCCGGCGTGCGCCGAACAAATCGGAAAGGCGCCCACCGAGTAGGAGCAGCCCACCGAATGCGATGACGTAGGCATTGAACACCCACGTCAGGTTCTCTTGGGAGAAGCCGAGATCGCTCTGCATTTGAGGAAGAGCGACACCGATGATGGAGGTGTCCATGATGACCATGAACTGAGCGGCGGCGATCAACGCCAACGCCCACCACTTTCTCGTGGATTGTGCCGGTGTGGACATGTTGTTTGTTCCTTACCTGTACGGGGTAGAGGTGATGCGAGGTGAGCGGTGGCGACTACCCAGCGTGGCCGCTCCGTCACACGTCCAGATAGACGCGAAATATCTTGCCAGAAAGTAGGTTTCACATCTCATTGACCGGCGCCCGCCATGCGTGGACATCCGGTCTCCCCTGCCGGGGCCAGAGCGATTTCGCTCCTTCATTGGATACCATAGGGGGGTATGGTACAAATTGCAATGCGTTCGACACTTCGTACGCAACCCGACACCACACCGGCACTCGCAACTACGAAATGAGAACTCCATGAGCACCTCAACCGTCACCGTCTCCGGAATGACCTGCGGCCCCTGCGCCTCCTCGGTCCGAAAAGCTGTCGGCGGTATCGCCGGCGTCATCTCCGTCGATGTCGATCTGTCCACCGGTCAGGTCACCATCGACAGCAGCGACCCCATCGATGCGAATTCGATCAAAAATGCAGTCGAAGGAGCCGGTTTCCAGATGAACATCTAACTACACACGCCAACAACGCTTCTCGGCCGATCCCTGGAGATCGGCCGAGAACCCTCAACTAAGAAAGTGAAGGGCAGCATGCCATCGATAGCCAGGCGAACCTGGGCGATAGCGATGCATCCCACTGTTCGCGCAGCAGTGCTCTGCGCGGCTAGGTGCACGCTAATATCACTGCAGGACAACGGAAGACAAATGGAATCTACACACCGAGCCAGAAGTGAGAATCATTGCAATCCCACACCCTGACGGACGCAAAGACCCAACACCGCTCGTCCCCTTCGAGGGCTACCGGTATCTAGTTCGCGCGCATATCTCCGAAGAGAACGACCGTCATCAACTGCTGAACCTTACCCATGCCTTCAGGTTCGGGACCGAACCCGAGAATCCGTCCCACATCCGGGACTACGTTCAGAGCCGCATGAACAACGAATTCGGCTTCCACCATTGACAGTTCGGGCCGGACCTCACACAATAAGCCCGCCCACTGAGCGACGTACAGCTTCTGCCGGTTCCGCAGATCACTACGGTGGGCGGGCATCAAATTGTTCATCTCCGTGAAGTACACGGACATCAAATCATGCTGCGCAAACGAGAGGTTCACGTACATCGAGGACAACGCGTCGAGACCTTCATCAGCCGACCGCACGGAAGCCAGCACTGCTGCCGTCGCAAGGTCCAAGCGATCGGCTGCCCGGTAGAACACCGCGGCCAGGAGGTCAGCTTTGCTGGGAAAGTATCGATACATTCCCGACGCATTGAAGCCTGCTGCTACAGCAATGTCCTCGATACTGACCTCGTGATATCCCCGAGAATTGAAGAGCCTCACAGCTTCCTGCATGAGGAGTTCCCGCTTATTGGTTGTCGGAAGCTGTGGCGATGACAACTGATCAGGCAGCTCCACTGCCGAACCGAGGATGACACGATCGATCGAGAGACACGATTCGAGAAGGATTTTCTCGATTCCACGCTGAGACAAAGCCCGATTGTGCGCAGTGATACTGCCGATTGCGCTGAACATTGCCGCAACCACAATCTTTCTGTCCAGCAGAGTGATCCCAACTTCGTTCGCTGAGAGATGCATCCCGACCCGGCGGTTGGCTTCCCGCGTCTGATCTCGGATGACAGCCCGGTCCTCAGGGCCCAGGAACCTGCTTTCCCACCGATAGATTCCAGCGGTGCGCCGATTCCGAATCGTCGTTCGGAGCACGGCCAACAGATCAGCCCGCAACCGATCATGATCGGTTGCCACCGGGTCGACCTCAACCGAATCGAGAGCAATTTTCAGCGACTCCGTCAATGCCAGAGCCGAATGCAGAAACAGCGCATACTTGTTCGGAAAGTGCCGATACAGGGCGGAACCTGAAATCCCGACCGACGACGCGATATCGTCCACGCTTACTGCGTGATATCCACGTTCACTGAACGCGATTGCCGCAGCTGCCGCAATGTGTTCGCGACGATCCTTCGGCCGCTTCCGGACGACCCCCGGCCGAGGTTGAACGCTGACGCCCACCGGCGACGAGATGGATGACTCGCCCTGGTCCACCGTCTTCCCCGTTCTCCGATGCGGAACCGTCTGTGAGAATCAGCCTAAGCATAAATGGGAATCAGCGCACACGTTTTCCACCAGCTCACATCACTTGCGCACTGTTTTCGCAGATAGAGCGCGCACTGAAGGATTGCCGGCCCAAATTTCGTGGTGCATGTTGTTCGTCCGAAATCAGAATATCCGTTCACATAATGCTTGCCGCACACATATATGTGTGAGATGCTTCACTCGCAGTTAGCTCGACCGACAGCTCCCGGACAGTTCGATGCCCATGCTGAACAACGTTGACCTGCAAAGGAACCCATAGATGACGTACGAGTTCCCTGCGCCGAAAGGCCCGGTCAAGGACGTCGCGCTACAGGGTGGCTACCTCATCGGATTCTCGGTTCAGGCAGTGTTCGGCTTGTTCACTGCCATTGCACGCCGACGGCTCTCGTTGCACGAGACAATCACTCAGACATTGTTCATCGGCCGTGTCAGCACCGGTCCGTCATTACTCCTCATGATTCCGATCGGCGTCTTCATTGCCGTATCGGTTGGCGAACTCGCCGGCCGGATCGGCGCGGGCGGGTATTCCGGCGCGGTTGTCGCATTCATCATCGTCGGCCAGGCAGCTGCGCTCGTCTGTGCGTTGATGATGGCCGGCGTTGCGGGGTCCGCGATCTGCACAGACCTCGGTTCCCGGAAGATCCGCGAAGAAATCGATGCAATGGAAGTGATGGGCATCGACGTAATCGAGCGCCTGGTGGCTCCCAGATTAGTTGCTGCAGTAGTTGTTTCCCTCGCGTTGTGTTCGATGGTGACGTTTGGCGGCGTGATCGCCTGCTACCTCTACCATATTTACGTCCAGCACCTACCTGCCGGAACATTCATGGCCACGTTCAGTCAGTACGGGCGATTGTCCGACTTCGTCATGGCCCTCGTCAAAGCCTCGATCTTCGGCCTCACGTCGACGTTGGTCGCTACGTTCAAGGGCCTGCACGCCAAGGGTGGACCCCGCGGAGTGGCCGACGCGGTCAATGAAGCAGTTGTCATGGCATTTGCGCTGGTCTTCATCGCCAATACCGTGTTGTCCGCGCTCTATACGGTCATAGTTCCGGCCGTGGGTGAATTCTGATGCCCCTCGTCGATTTTCGAATTCGTGCACACCGAGCCGCCCGACCCGTCCGCAACGTCGGCGACAACCTCGTGTCGCTCGGTCAACACGTCACGTTCTACGTGCGTACCATCGCCTCAATTCCGTTTGCCCTCACCAAATACCGCAAGCATGTACTCGGACAGATCAGCGAGGTCAGCTTCGGAACCAATTCTCTACTGTCCGGCGGCGGGACCATCGGAATTGTCTTCGCCATGTCCCTGGCCGCGGCCATGATGCTCGGCGTCGAAACCCACCGCGGACTCGAACTTGTCGGAATGACATCTCTTTCAGGAATGCTGTCGGCGGTTGCCAATACACGCGAGTTGGCGCCCGTCGTCGTCGCAATTGCCTTGGCCGCCAAGGTCGGAACCGGATTCACAGCGCAAATCGGCGCCATGCGTATTTCCGACGAGATCGACGCACTCGACTCCATGGCCATCCGGTCCATTCCCTTTCTTGCCGGCACCCGCGTGATCGCCGCTATGATCTGTGTCATCCCGATCTACATGATCGGACTGCTCGCGAGTTACCTCTCCACCCGGCTGGTGGTGGTTTTCTTCAACGGCGCATCCGCCGGGACATACGACTACTTTTTCCATCTCGCGATTTCTCCGCAGGATCTGCTGTACTCGGGGTTGAAGGCAATCGTGTTCGCCGCCGTTGTCGCTCTTGTTCACTGCGCCTACGGGTTCTACGCCTCCGGCGGACCGGCGGGAGTCGGGCAGGCAGCCGGCCGGGCACTCCGTACCGCAATCCTTGCGATCGGAATTTTGGACGTACTGATGACCTTCGGCCTCTGGGGCCTCGTTCCCGAAATACCGGGAATGGGGGTCTGACGGCATGGACAAACTCACGACCAGAAACAAACTCGTCTACGCACTCCGTGGCGCGCTCGCAATCGCGCTCGCAATCGCTGCGTCCGTCACCATGGTTCTACGCGGCTCCGGTACCCTCGAGCAGACCACCGACGTCTTTGTCTCCGTTCCCGCAACTGCCGGACTGATCAGCGGCGAAGCTCCCGTGAGATATCACGGGGTCAACATCGGCAGGATCGGTGAAATACATTCCGGTACAACTGAATCAGTAGTGCAGTTGCAGATCGATGAAGCAAACGCATCGGAGATCCCCGCCGACGTCTTTGCGCGGGTAGTCCCCCGGACGTTCTTCGGAGACATCTACATGCAGTTGGTCGACAGCCCGACCCCTTCCGGGACTGCAACGCTGACAAGTGGTGACCAGATACTCCTGGACAGTGGCCCCGAAGCTGTTGCGCTGTACGACGTGTACACCAAGCTCGTCGGATTACTCACAGCGATGCAACCCGAAAAGCTACACACTGCCCTCACAGCACTCAGCCAAGCGCTGGACGGCAAGGGCGAGAACATCGCCGCGATGATCGACGATCTCAGTGAGGCATCAGTGGTTCTGACCCCGGCCGCACAGCAATTCCTCGATTCGACACCGGAATTCAAATCCGTCGTTGATGCGCTCAATCGCGCTACGCCCGACATCCTCGACACTTTGGCGTCGGCAACGTCCGTCTCGAATTCCCTGGTGGAAAACAAGACCGACCTCGAGACATCGATCGGTGCGTCAACGGTCTTCGCCGCAACGGTCAACAACTTCGTTGCCGAGAACAATCGAAACATCATCACGGTGTTGGACAGTGCTGGAAAGATTCTCGCGACGACGGCAGCCAATCCCGACGGCCTACGTTCCACTCTCGCCAATGCCGGAGCCTTCGGCGCGGCCGGTGCCCGCGTCTTCTCGACCGGAAAGTTCAACATCACCGCCGTTCCCACATTCGCGGATCCACTGCCCTACACGGCCGAAGATTGCCCGCAGTACGGAACTGAGCGCGGCGCAAAATGTTTCGGCTCCAACCAGGAAGCTTCCCTTGCATCGGCCAATCTCCCCGTGGTCGGCGGCCGCGACGAAGCATCCGCGCTCGGATACCTCGAGGATCAACTTCTCGGCAGAGCACCCGGTCCATCGGCCTCCCCCAACGTTGCCACCACGTTGATGCTCGGGCCCTTGGTCAGAGGTAGCGAGGTGACTGTTCCGTGAAAGTTCTACCGTCCCAGGTGGTTCGCCTGGCCGTCTATTGCACTGCCGGGCTCGCTTGCGCGTCATTCGTCGCGAATACCCTCTCAGTTCCGGTTCGTGGAAGCACCGAAACGTATAAGTTCGAGTTCTCCGACGTCGAGGGCCTCAACCCGGGAAATCCCGTGACACTGTCCGGAGTACGAATCGGGCGCGTCGACGCCGTCGAATTTGCCGACAACGGAGGCGGAACCAGCAAGGCGATAGTCGACGTCGAGATCGAATCACAGTACTCCCTGGCTGAGGACGTACATGCTGCCGTTCGCTACGGAGACATGCTCGGTGCCCGCTACCTCGCGCTGACCCAGAACCCCGGAACCGGTTCGAGCGTTGAGCCCGGCGGAACCGTCCCACTGTCTCAAACCACCCCGCCCATCAATCTAACGGCGTTGATGAACGGATTCAAACCGCTGTTCGCTGCACTGGAAACCAACGAGGTCAATAGTCTGACACGCAGTTTCGTCGAAACGTTCAACGGGCAGGGCGGGGCGCTGACCACACTGCTCGATCAGATCGCCTCCCTGAGTTCCGGACTGACAGAGCGCAAGGACGTGTTCGCTCAACTGCTCACGAATCTGAACACGCTGCTGACATCCGTCGACAATCGGCAACCGGAGTTGATCGGCCTCCTCGATGGATTGAGCCAACTCAGCACATCTGTTGTCGGCGAAAACGATCAACTTGCGACGCTCCTCGATCAGGGAAACAGCACCGTTGCGTCACTGGCCCACATCATCTCCAGCACAAACGACACGTTCGGCACGGCAGTGCAGCAACTCGAAAGTGTCACGGCCAGTTGGATAGCCAGTACCGACGAGTTCAACCGATTGGTGACAAATCTTCCCAAGTTTGCCGATGCTGCCAATCGCATCGGCAGTTACGGAAGCTTCGTCAGCCTGTACCTGTGCAATTTCACCTTGAAAGCAGGAGACGTGGAAGCCAACATTTTCGGTACAACACATTCGCCGGTGTGCTCATGATGTTCCTGGCCAAAGGCGACCGTCGGCGCAGCGGGGACAGCACAGCGTTGACGCTGGGCAGCATCGGAATCTTCCTCATTGTTGTGGGACTCGCTACTGCGCTGGGAATTCCGAAGTTTTGGTACAACGTCCGCACATCCGCATTCACTGCAGAATTTGCCAACGCCAGTGGACTGTCGGACACCGATCCAGTCTACGTAGCCGGCGTACCGGCTGGGCGTGTCGATTCAATCGTGCTTGCAGGTGACCATGTGGTCGTCAGCTTCCGCCTGGACAAGGACCAGCCGCTGGGCAATCAGACCACCGCGTCGGTCCGGCTCAAAACTGTTCTGGGCAAGCGATACCTCGATATAGTTCCGTCGGGCATCATCGATGCGTCTGACGGAAACGTCATACCCCGCTCTCGAACTACTGCCCCTTACAGCCTCGATGATGTCAGCAATGATGCCACCGACATAGCAGCAAACGTCGACCTGAAGTCCATGGAATCGATGATGAACACTCTGGCACAGGTAATTCCGACTGATCCCGACCAAGTCGGCAGAACCCTCGCCGGGATCAGCGGCGCATCCGCAGCCTTCGCCCAAAACGGTGAGCAGATCGACCAGATCCTCACTATGTCCCGCAGATTGTCGGACATGGCTGTGCAACAGAGTGATTCGATCGTCAATACCGCAGCCAATGCACAAACCATCATCCGCACGCTCTCCGTCCGCAAGCAAGCACTGACACAACTCGTGGACAACCTCACAGTGATCATCTCCAAACTCTCGTCCACGCTGGTCGATCATCGCGAGGAATTCGGGGCGATGACGGACAACCTCGTCCAGGTCACCGCAACACTGAAGAACAACGCAGATCAGATCGACTTACTGATGGCGCGCCTGCCGTCTGCACTGCGCTCGGTTACCAATGCCACAGGCACCGGCAACTGGACCGACGTCAACGCTCCGGCAGCTGTCATTCCCGACAACTTGCTCTGCGCACTGGGCATCATGGAGGGCTGCAAGTGAATACACGAAAGGCTGTCACCGCACTCCTCGTGGTGGCGCTCGCGATCGCTCTCCCTGGTTGGTACATCTTCGGACGCACCGATCAGTCCAAGACCGTCTATGCCGACTTCAGCTACGTCGGTGGCATCTTCGAGGGCAGCAAGGTTACCGTCTTGGGCGTCGGAGTGGGAACAGTTACTTCGCTTGAACCTCGGGGAACGTCGGTTCGAGTTGCCCTGTCCATGCCGAAATCCGTCGAACTACCGTCGAATGCTTCTGCCTACGTTCTCAATCCGTCGGTAATCAGCGACCGTCATGTCGAACTCGGCCCAGCCTATACCGGGGGCGCCACGCTGGAAGACGGCGCGATCATTCCGATCGAGCGCGCTCATGCCCCCATCGACTTCGACGGACTGATGGGCAGCGTCAGCACTTTGGCAAGTGCCTTCGGTTCCGACGGCGGAAATCTCGGGCAATTGGTGGCAAGCAGTGCGACCGGTTGGAAAGGTCAGGGCGATCAGTTCAACACTGCCATCCGCAATCTCAGTACCGCCACCGGAGTTGTCGGTGCCCGGTCCGAAGACATCGGCGCACTCGTCGACAACCTGAACTCGTTGATGGGAGCGTTGGATTCACGGCAAGTCAGCCTCGACGACCTGGTGAGCGGTCTCGGAGAGTTGGGCGATCAGTGGTCGAGCCAGAACATGGACATCTCCGAGCCTCTTCAGGATCTGCAGGTCGTGTTCGATCAGCTGAATACCTTCATGACCGACCATGGCGACGACGTCGGCACCATCGCGGACAATGTTCGGATCCTGGGTGATACCCTCGCCGCCGAACAACCCGGCCTCGCAGAGTTCATGGACCTCGTTCCCCTGATGATGCAGAATCTCTCGAATACCATCGGTCCGGACGGGCGCGGACGCATTCGTCTCAACGTCTCGACGGCCCTCACGCAGTTCGCCGTCGCCGAGTCGCTGTGCGAGACATACAAGTTGCCGATCTGCACGGGCGCCGGATTCACGAATCCGATTTCCTTCCCGCTCAGTGCATCCGACCCACTGGGCCTCGCTTCGACACTGGGCGGCAACTGATGAAACTGCCGGTTCGAATGGTGTCCGGTGTCGTTGCAGTCGGTGTCGGTGTCGCCGCGCTCATGGCATTCGGCGGCTGTACCGCCGGGATTCAGGACCTTCCGCTGGGACGGTCGGCCGACGGCGACGCCTACACCGTGGACGTACAACTCGCGGGTGCCGACGGTCTGGTTCTGGGAGCCGACGTCCGGAGCGGGCAGAAGGTAATCGGACGGGTGTCGGAGCTGTCCACCGACGTCGCCGGAGCCAGGGTCACGCTGAGTTTGGATACCGCGACGCAGTTGCCGGACAACGTCGAAGCCGCAGTCGAACTCCCTTCGGGACTGGGCAACCCGTTCATTCGGCTTCGAGTCCCGGAGACGCCGTCGAGCACAAGGTTGAGCGACGGTCAGACGATCCCCGAGTCTCGCACCGAGATTGGACCGCAGGTCGAGAGTGCACTCGCCACACTCGGCACCGTGATCACCGGCAGCGGTATCGACCAACTCGATACCGTTGTACGCGAACTGAACATCGCCTTCTCCGGCAAGTCAGCGGAAGTGCGCTCGCTCACCGACACTCTCACCTCGTTGACGGCTACGGCAAGTACCCATCAGGACGAGTTCAACGAAGCCGTCGACCTCGCTGCGCGGGTTTCGTCTCAGATGGCAGGGCAGCGAGAAGTCATCGACAACTACTTGGATTCCGTGCCTGAGGTCGTCTCGATACTCGTGGGGCAGAAGGACCAGATTTCGAATCTGTTGAACTCGACCGCCCAGCTTGCCACCAATGCCAACAGGATTCTCGACTCGTCTCCGCAAGGACTCGACAGCACATTTCGAGATGCGGCTACGGTTGTGAGAACACTGGATTCGTTCAACTCCGAAATCGGTACGACACTGACCAACATGAACGGGATGCTCGAAAATTTCACGCGGTCGGTCCGCGGTGACTACCTGGTTTTCGACGGCGCGCTCGATATTCCGGGAAGCATCGACAAACTCCTGACCGGTGGCATCGTGGGGCACGATGCCAGCACGGGTCCGGTCGGAACTCTCACTGATCTGCTCCAGGGAGGCATCCGATGAAACGACTCGCTCTCGTCCAACTCGTCTTGTTCGCTCTCACCGCTATCGTGGTGATCCCTTTCGGCATCGTCTACGTTGTGGGCCCACAGGGACTGGGCGATCATATCCGCCTGCACGCCAACATGTCCGACGCTTTCGGGCTGACCAAGGGAACCGGCGTCACGTATCGCGGCATCCAGGTGGGAAAGGTCAGTGACGTCGCGCTCGCTCCCAGTACGCGCTCAGCTCGTATCGAGCTTTCGTTGGGCAGCGACACCGAGATACCCAGCGACAGCATCGCCAAAGTGACAATGGGAAGTGCCGCCGGAATCCAGAACGTCGACATCTATCCACAGACCGATCACGGACCGTATCTCGAAGACGGCGACGAGATTCCCATGCCGGCGGATCAGCAACCAGTCCAGATGAGTCAGTTGATGCTTCAGGCGTCAAACGTACTCGAGGGAATCGACCCACAGGCGATCAGTGATATCGGAACTGAATTGGGCAACTCGTTCAACGGACTCGGCCCCAGCCTGCGCACCATGATCGACAACGGTGGAACACTCTCCGCACAGTTGAACGATCAGTCCACCGAATTGGCGGCACTGCTCTCGCGCACCTCCACCCTGGCGGATTCCATGGCGGGGCAATCGGATTCGTTTGTTCGCGGAATGTCAGCTGCCAAGAATTTCACCCAGCAACTCGATTCCAACGCCCCGGTGCTGATCTACCTCACCGATCACTCACCAGCAGCCCTCACTAGCGCCCAGCAACTCTTCGACAAGTACCACAACACCTTTGGTTCGGTGTTGACCAACGTCGTCAGCGTCGCACCGATCATCTCCGATCGAACCGACGCTCTCGAAACCGGCCTTGTGACCTTCCCGGAAGGCCTCGCCAAGCTGGCATCAATAGTCAACGGAGATCGCGCCGACTTTGCGTTGGTCGCGACGCAGGGCCCCGTCTGCAATTACGACACTCCGAGGCGCGAGGTCGGCGATCTCAGGCCCACCAGTCCGAATCTCGCAATGTACTGTCCGCCAGACAATGATCTGGTCCAACGCGGAGCGCAGAATGCACCACGGCCCGACAACTTGGGATTGCAGAACTCGACCATCCCCGGCACCCCGATCGGACCGCCGATCGTGCCCGATCCGATTCTGATTCCGACCGGTGTCGACGCGCTGAACTACTGGAGAATGATGTTGGAAGGACTGGGAAATGGGCCCCGTTGATACTACACAGATCGAGATCGTCGACATCAAGGCTACCGAGAAGCCACGCCGACCGTCCTTCCTGACTGCGATCCTGGCAATCGGGCTCGTCGGAGCCCTCGCGGCCCTGGCGTTTCAGATATTCTCGGCTCGCGCCGAAAGCTCATTGCGAACCGAAGCAATGGATACCGCACGTGAGTACTCGATCATTATGTCCTCCTTCGACTATCAGAATCTGGACGCCAACAAGGACACGATTGCGTCCATGTCCACGGAGGCGTTTGCCGGCACCTACAAGACGATGGTGGACTCACTTCGCGACGTCGTTGCCGGCGGCCAGGGTCAGGCGACCGCAACAGCGACAAACGTCGGCATCGAAAGCGTCGACTCGGATTCAGCAACAGTTCTCGTGTTCGTCGACCAAGAAGCCAAGAATGTTGCTACGCCGCAGGGAAACTCCCAGAAGTATCGAATGGTCCTCAGTCTTGTCCGCTCGGATAACCAGTGGCTTGTGGACAACGTCGTAACCAAATAGCCCACCGACTCCGGAGGACCGATGCCCGCGAAGTACCTGGATTCGGCGCAGACCGAATCATCTCTGTCGACGGATCAGACGCGCATAACCATTACAACGCAACGCAAGCGGTGGACCAGGACCCCCGCGAACATCACCGATGCACTCGACTTCTGGTCCTTCGCAGGCGCTGCTGCCAACGTCGTGCAGCAACTCGGATGGCCCGAAGTTGCGTACGGCGTGATGGAGAGCAAAGTCGAGTCGGGTGCTTTGATGGTCCATCCCTGGAAGCGTGCCCGCTCCACCACGCAGTATCTGAGTGTTGCCATTCTCGGCACCGAGGCCGAGCGAATCGCCTACCGAAAGGCTGTGGACTCCGTCCATCGTCATGTTCATTCCGACGAAAACAGCGCGGTGCAGTACAACGCGTTCAATCGCGAGCTCCAGATGTGGGTCGCCGCTTGCCTGTTCATTGGATTCGAGGACAGCCATCAACTGCTGCACGGCAAGATGAGCGAAGAACAGGCCGAAGCTTTCTATCAGTCGGCATCAACGCTGGGGACCACCCTTCAGGTGACCGAAGAGATGTGGCCGGCGACGCGCGCAGATTTCGAGCGCTACTGGAACATCGGCTGCGAACGAGTTGTGATGGACGAGAGGACAAAACAGTTCCTCAACGACCTCATAGGCCTGCGCATGATTGCATGGCCTCTACGACTTCCGTTCCGAAATCTACTGCGCTTCCTGACAATCGGATTTCTTCCGCCGATCTATCGCAATCAACTCCAACTCGACTGGACCGAAGACGATCGGCGCCGATTCGAGAACCTGTTCATCTTCGTCTCGTTTGCCAACCGGTTCATTCCCAGGTTCATTCGTCACGGTGGCAATACGATGCTGATGCGCGACATTCGTCGTCGAATCAAGGGAAGCAAGAATCTCGTGTAGGCAGCCCAACACCTATTCATTCCGACAAAAATGTTGCGGTGCAGTACAACGCGTTCAATCGCGTACTTCAGGTTCCTAACCGTCACCGGAGGGAGAAAGCGCGAGCGCACGGAGAAGGGCATGCACCTCCGCACTGCGATAGCGACGATGTCCACCGATGGTGGTTGTGAATCGAATCTTTCCGGTCCTCGCCCACCGACCGACAGTCTTGGAGTTGACGTGAAAGAGAACTGCGACTTCTTTCGGAGTGAGAAATTCCTCGTCGATCGGTCGACTGGTTACAGCCGCTGCTTCCGGCAACGCCGCATCGACCGTCATCTCTTCAACCCCACTGACGACTTCCCTCGCACCGAGATCAATTCGCATGGTTATGACAACTCCCCATCGCTGCTAAAGCACAGTACTTAGTAATTTTTGGATAATCGAGCAATCTCAGCGACGGCTCGACACACGCAAAAGTCAGATTCTGATCAATCTCACGTACGCCGAGCCGTAAACCACTGATGCCTAGCCGCCCTTGCCAATTGCCTAGCGTGGCAAGGGCGTCACATTGTCAAGCGACAAACCGCCGGCTATGAACCCGCTGGGGTTACCGTGACAGTCGCGGTAGGTGCGCCAGTTGCCGTCCGGACGGTCAGCAATCGGCTGTCGCGATCCCAGTTCACGACGTCAGCACCCTCAACCTTGACGCCACCGGGGAACCCACTCTCGGGCAAGTAGATCTCAGTCGGTGCCGTGACTGCGGGGTCCGGAGTCAACGTCAACTGAAGGCGGTCGACAGTCGACGACCATTCGGTGGGCGTGCCCGCCACCGCGCGGGGGTACGGCTTGTTCAGAGAGTCGACGAGCAGCGTCTGTGATCCGTCAGGCAGGTACGGACCCCAGGGGCCGGGATCACTGGACCAGTACGCGACACCTGCGCCCATCTCTCGAGCGTTCGTGTACACACGATCGATGTAGTCAGTGGCTCCGGGCAGTGTGGTGTCGAGCCCGATCTCTCCGATGATGATCGGTACGCCGCCGAGTACGTCGCCGGCGACGTGTTCGATGTCGGCGCGCCAGGCGGTGATAGTCGCGTCGGTGAGGGTGCGTGACAAACCCGAGTACCCGTCACCGAGGTCAAGGGGAAGCGGGTAGAGGTGCGGGCAGTAGGCGATTCGCTGCTCGCCGGCACGCGGGTCGTTGATCTTGGTGAGCCCGCTGGAAAGTCCCTGGTTGACACCGATAGCCTGCGGGGCGACACATACCCAGCTGTCCTGGTCGACCTGACGAATCGCGTTGGTGGTCCGCTGATACATCGCTGCGAGCGGTCCGGCCTCGAACGACGGACCCTGCATGGAACCGCCGAAGGGCTCGTTCATCAAGTCGTACGCCACAACGGTGTCATTGCCTGCAAAACGCTCGGCGACTGCCTGCCAGGCGTTCGCGTAGTGCTCGACCAACTCGGGGTGCTTGCCGGTGGTGTTCCAGAAGTTGTCGAACGCGCGCATCACGCCGGGCTGGATGTAGTACAGCTCCCAGCGGGGCTGAGGTTTCACCGCGAGGCCGTCCATAAACGTCGCCCAGGCCGGTGCACCGTTGCCAATGTTGCCGGCACCGTTGCCGCCGTCGCCCGCCGGAGTAATTGCACCGGAGTACACGTCCTGGTGCATGTCGAGCATCACCTTGTAGCCGCGCTCGGCGTACCAGCTGACCCGATCCTCGACGCGGTCCAGATATGCCTGGTCGTACTGTCCTGGTGCGGGTTCCACGGAGCGCCAGGAGATCAGGAAACGCACGAAGTTCGTTCCCATGTCGGCTTGTTCGCGGTCGAGGTCCGCCTCGGTGAAGTCCGGCATGCCATCCGGTGCGCTCTTGGCGCTGGAGGCGGTGTTGAACCCTCGCAGGATCAGGGAACGGCCGTCGTCGTCCGTAATGTAGGACGGCGCAACGTCACTTCCACCTGATGACGCCAAACTGCCTTGTGCCGCAGCAACACCGGCACCGAGGGCGAGCGAACCCGCCATGATAAGTGATACGAACTGTATTCGACGCACAGAACCTCCTACTAAACGATCTGATTGATCAACCTGTCCCACTAGGGATTTAGATCTGGACTTGATTACTCGTCGCCACATCATGCCTGTTGGCTGACGCTGCTGGTGCCGTTCTCGATATGTCCGACGAGCCGGCGGCGGAAGTCCGGGTCCTCGCCGACGGTCACGTCAGCCTCATACCAGCCGTCCACCGACAGCACCGTCCACGACGCGCTACCGCCTGCCGCGATCAGACGACTCTGTCCGCCGATCACGACGGTCAGTTCGCGGGAACCTGGATTAGCCACAGTCACATCGACTACTCCCCCCGACGCGTCGACCCGGGTGGACACGTCGAGCGCAGCTGCCGCGCCGTCGATCGACCCGGCAAATTCGCGTCTGAAACCGTTGGGGCCCAACAGGGTCAGGCTGTATTGCGAACCCTCGAGGGCTACGGTGTCGTCAGCCTCCCCGAGGACGTCGTAGTGCCGCGGTAGGTCGAACTCCCCCGCGTAGGGATACAAGGCCAGGTGCGCCGACTCGGCACCGCCGTTGACAAGGTGCACCGTCAGAGAATGCGCACCGGAGTCCACGGTCGCATACGCGTCCGGCTGATACGGCAATGCCCGAGCGGGACGGGTACCGCTCTCCTGCACCGGCATGTGCTGCAAGGCCGGTGGGGTCGGGGTCCACCTCGGCTCGAGCGGCGGGGTGGGCTGCGGGCGGACGAGGTTGGGCCGGCTTCGCGGGTTCGCAAAGTCGAAGGCCGACGTCAGGTCCCCGCTGACCGTCCTCCGCCACGGATCGATCTCCGGCTGGGTGATCCCGAATCGCCTCTCCAGGAACTGATTCACCGACGTGTGGTCGAAGACCTGCGAGCACACGAATCCGCCGACGGTCCACGGCGAGATGATCGTCATCGGCACCCGGGGACCGAGCCCGAGCGGCTGACCCCCCACCCACTCCGAACCGACCGAGAACGGCGGACGAGGCGGCGGCACATGGTCGAAGAAGCCATCGTTCTCGTCGAAGTTGACGATCACGGCCGTCTTCGCCCAGAGCGCCGGATCGGAAGCGATCGCGTCGAGCACCTGGTACAGCAGCGTCGCACTCGCCGCCGGCGACGATCCGGATGGATGCTCCGAATCAACCTCGGACGGAACGAGATAGCTGACCTGTGGCAGTGTGCCCGACTCGGCATCCCTACGGAACTCGGCGGCAAGCGTGCCCGGCCGTGATCGATACAGCGCGCGGTCGTACAACTCGCGGTCGGCGGGAGACAGTCCGTCCGCCGCATTCGCGAGGGCTCGCACCGCCGTGTCCTGTGCCGCAGCAGGCAACTCGGGCAGCGCCAGGTAGAGCCCGGCCAGTGTCTGCACTTGGAAGGGGATCACGCTGAGTAGCTGAGCCGCCACCTTCTTGAAGGTGGTGAAGTACTCCAGGTTGTTGTCCTGAAAGTTGTCCCACTCCTGGTACGTCTTCCAACTGATGCCGGCGGCCTGCAGCCGCTCCGGAACGGTGGTCCACCCGTAGCCGGCATGCCAGGGGTTGTACGCGGCGTTAGTGACGGCGCGACCCCCGGGACCTCCGGATTCCGACGACCCGGCCGAACCCAACGAATCCATCGAACCCAACGGATTCAGGCCGGCGGGTTCGAATCCCGTGTACCCGGACACCCAATAGTTGCGGTTCGGACTGGTCGACGTCGGCACCGAGCAGTGATAGGCGTCGCAGATCGTGAACGCATCCGCGAGCTCGTAGTGGAACGGCATGTCGCGGCGGTCGTAGTAGGCCATCGTTGAGGCCGTCTTGGCCTCGATCCAGCCGTCGTGCCAGCCGTCCGCCAGGGCCTTGTGGCCGCCGTCCCAGCTGTGGTCGAGGCCGGTGACGTTCTGGGTGTCCATCTGCTGCGCGGCGGCAGAGTCCCGGATCGGGAACGGAAGCACCGGACCGTTCGGTCCAGGCTGCTCCAACGCGGAGCCCCCGCCCCGCAACGTCAACGCGTTGGGGTCACCGAATCCTCTTACGCCGCGCAGCATTCCGTAGTAGTGGTCGAACGAGCGGTTCTCCTGCATGACCAGGACTACGTGCTCGATGGAGTCGAGTCCTCCCGGAGGTACCGGCGAAGCCATTGCGCGCTGCAGCGACGGCGGCAGCATCGAGGTGGCAGCGACAGCTGCCGCGCCGGCGCCGGCGGTCAAGAACATTCGTCGAGAAAGAGAATTCAAAGGCACGTGGGCTCCATCGCCGGATCAATACAGTGCAGGACTTCTAATTTCGGAACTGTAGACCAATCGTCCAGTTGGAGTGGCGAAATCGCCATTTTCACTGTGCTCCTCGGAGGCACTGTCAAGTTGTTGAGATCGCACGATCTGCGGTGTCGTCGAGGTACAGGCTCCGCCGGTTCGGGCCCAATTTCGCCCGTCGGTCGTGCCCGTATCAGCCGACGACCGGTGACAAAAAGGGCGCTGACCAGCAACCATCCGTCTAGCTATTCTTTCGCACAACCAATTCTCTGGCTGACAGTCATGAACCGGCAGTTGAATTTTTAGAATAGTCGACTGCGAGCGCCCACCGTCACCGATAGCCTGAACACTGCTCCATCGACCCCCTGGGACCTGAAAACAGTTGCACTCCAAACAACTTGACAGCAAATAAGTTGACACCCTGCTCCGATCTCGCGACCGAATCTGCCACCCGAGACGTCCGGCCGCATGAATGAATGCACTGCCCAGCTCTCCCAATTGCCGTAATTATCGCGATTCTCCCTAATTGCTGGTCGATTGCGCTACTTTGAGCCGGATCGATTAACTGGACGCTCGTCTAGGCGCTCGTTTCAGGGCTGTTACCTGGACGCCCAAAGAAAGGGAAAACGATGCAGAGCAACACTCTTCGCGCGGTCGGAGGCCTGAGCGCATTTGCTGTGGCCGCTGGATTCGCGGTCTCAATCGGCGGTGGAGTCGCAAATGCGGGACCGCTAACGACTGGCTGGGCCGACGGCAACACCAACTTGAGCCGCACCATCAGCAACGTAACCCCGGTCGAGGGTGAGATCATCACCTCCTCGACCACCTTCAAGCGGGCCCAATTCAAGGAAGCCGAACTGCTCTGGATGGTCAAGGACTTCCACCCGACGTGTCTGACCTACGTCCCTAATTCCGCCAAGCTCAACGGCAACGCGATCGCCTCGACGTCGGAGGCAGGCTTCGCAATGGTCGGCAGCCCCACGGCCACCACGACCTTGGCGAGGGTGGTCGACAACTTCGCGAACGGCGGCACCACGCCGGCCACGTTCGTGTTCTCGTACAAGGTCGGTGCCGACTGCGCCCGTGGTGTCCCGCTGGTTACGGGGATGGATTACAACGGCGATCTCGGTTTCAGTACCTTCGCCACCAAAGGCCCGTCGGTCTCGGTGAGCAAGAACGTTTCGACAACAGCGCTCGCACCGGTCACCGGCGCAAAGGTTGGCCAGTCGACGGCACTGAGTGCGACCGTGACCGGCGGAGCCGACGGAAATCCCGTCGAATTCTACGACGGCACAACCAAGCTCGGCGAAGGCACCCTCGCCGCCGGTACTGCCACCTTCGCGTGGACCCCAGCCGCGGAAGGCGCACGCAGCCTGACCGCGAAGTTCCTGGGAACGACAAAAGCCAACGAGTCGACCTCGGCAGCGCAAAACGTGTCGGTGTCTGCGGCTGACGTCGTGACCACTACCGCTGTGACCGGCCCAGCCACCGCAGTCGCCGGTGCGGACGTGGTTCTCGACGTGCAGGTTTCCCCCGTCCCGGTCGGCGGCACCGTCCAGTTCAAGAACGGCACTTCTGATGTCGGTACCGCCGTCGCCCTCGACGCTGACGGCAAGGGCTCCATCACCCAGCAGTTCACCACCGGCGCACAGAGCATCACCGCCGTGTACTCCGGTGCAACCGGATTCGTCACCTCGACCTCGGATGCACACAACATCACGGTTTCTCCCGCGAACGTCGCCACTACCACCACCGTCACCGGTGACACCACCGGCGTCGTCGGCACCGATGTCGCACTGACCGTCAACGTTTCACCCGCCCCCGCCGCCGGCTCCACCGTCCAGTTCAAGAACGGCACCGAAAACCTCGGCGCACCGGTCGAACTCGACGCCCAAGGCAACGCCACCACCACAGCACCACTGGCAGCCGGAACCCACTCCATCACCGCAGTATTCGCCGGCGCCGCAGAATTCCAGCCCTCCACCTCCACCCCACACACCGTCGCCGTCACCCCGGCCAACGTCGCAACCACCACCACTGTCGGCGGTGACACCACCGGCGTCGTCGGCACCGATATCGCACTGAACGTGAACGTCTCACCCACCCCGGCCGCCGGCTCCACCGTCCAGTTCAAGAACGGCACCGAAAACCTCGGCGCACCGGTCGAACTCGACGCCCAAGGCAACGCCACCACCACAGCACCACTGGCAGCCGGAACCCACTCCATCACCGCCGTATTCGCCGGCGCCGCAGAATTCCAGCCCTCCACCTCCACCCCGCACACCGTCGCGGTGACCGCAGCCGACGTCGCCACCACCACGGTGCTGACGGCCCCGGCCACCGCAGTCTCCGGCACAGACGTAGTTCTGGGAGTACAGGTTTCACCAGTACCGACCGGTGGAACCGTCCAGTTCAAGAACGGCACCGAAGACCTCGGCGCACCGGTCGCCCTTGACTCCGAAGGCAATGCCTCCATCACCGAGCAGTTCACCGTCGGCGCCCAGAACATCACCGCCGTCTACTCCGGTGCAACCGGATTCGTCACCTCCACCTCGGGTGTACACACCATCACGGTGACGGCACCCACCGCCACCGACGTAGCCACCACTACGGTGCTGACCCTGCTCCCCACCGCAACAACAGGTCTCGCCGTGGATCTGGTCGCCACGATCTCCCCCACCCCGGCCGGTGGCACCGTCCAGTTCAAGGACGGCGACACACTGATCGGTGATCCGGTCGCACTGGTCAACGGCAAGGCCACGCTCTCGCACATCTTCCTGACTGCCGGCACCAGCCACATCACCGCGGTCTTCAGCGGCACCCCGGGCCACCTCGGCTCTTCGACCACAGAGCAAAGCACCGTTGTAGTCACCGACGCCCCCGGCAACGGCGGCGGCCTGTTCGGATCACTGGGCAACATCTTCGGATCCTGAGGGTTCGTCCCCCTGAAATTAGCAATATGAGTGTGGCCCCCACCGGAAATCTCGGCGGGGGCCATACCCGTCTGCACAGCAAGGGATTTCGGTGCGGCCGGGATCATCCGAATCTCGCCCACCAACAAGGGTCAAGAGTTCGGAGCACCCGAACCCGAACCGACAGACGGCTGTGCCCCCGAGCCCGGGGGGACTCGGGGGCACAGCAGAGAGGGCTAGCGGTTAACTGTTAACCGAAGTCCGGCATGTTCTGCCCGCTATCCTTGTAGAACTTCCACTTGCCGTCCTGCGGCGACTCCATGATGCGGTACACCTGGGTACTTCCGACGATCCACAGCTGGCCATCGAACCAGTGCAGGGTCGAGCCGGATTCGGCGCGGCCGCTTGCCAACTCGTTGCCGTCAGCGTCGACAACTGCAACCTTGTTCCCGCCCACGGTCCAGCCTGCGGTGAGACCGCCACTTTCGACAGTGTCCGTCAGCACCAGCTTCGGATCCTCGGTCGGAGTGGTCTCCGGTGAGGTGGTCGGAGCCGGAGTAGTCGTCGAGCTAGAAGGAGCCTCAGTTGTCGTGGTCGAGTCCGGAGCCTCGGTCGTAGTGGTCGGGGCCGGTGTGGTGGTTCCGTAAGCCGTGGGGGCCTCGATTGGCGGCTCGATTAGCTCCTGCGGTGAATCAATCGACATCACCTCCGGTGCCATCCCCCGTGCTGCGGTGCCATTGGGGTCCGGTGTTGCCGGATCCCATTCGTAGGTGTCCTCCCACAGCTGGTTGGCAACTTGACGGTAATTTCCACTGCACTTCGAGAAATTACCCACCCCAGACCAGCTGTATTCCCACGTCATACCTGCAGCTTTGTACCCTGACGAGACGGCAGGACCATTCAAGGTGCGAATCCTCGCCCATCTGTCTGCCTCGAAATCGATTCCCGTCACTCTGGGCACAATTACTGTCTGGGCAGGCACACCACTCGGATTGCTGTTGGTCGAATCGTAGAATTCGACTCGATAGCCAGTCGCTCCTGGCACCGCAGTCCATTCCAGCGTCACTGTTTGATTCTTTCCGGAACCTTTTGTGTAGCAGAACTGATTCTCCGGGATGAGCGGCGTCGGAAATAAGTTGCCCGTCGCCAACTGTGACCCCGTGGTACTGACGGCATCCGTGGGGTTAGCCATCGTCCCCGTAGTCTGCGCCATCCCGAAGGTCGCTGCGGCAACACCGGCAACAGCGATCAAGGATCGCACTGACAGCTTGCCGGCGCGAGCACGTCGCAGATCAAACATTGTGAGCCTCCTGAAGGTCCCCGCGGGTTTCGTGAGAGTCGACGGGGGCGTCGTTCGTAGTGCCGGCACCGGAAGGGGCCAAGCGTCGGTCTTTCGATTTTCCGAATGCAATGACAAGCACAGCGCCTACCAGACCGCCGCCGAGAAAGATGGCAAGCGGGCTGGACAGCCAAGCAACGACGTAACCGAGACCACCGACATGAAAGAAGACATGGTCCGCTTCGGTGATCATGTACGGCAGGCGGTCGGGCGCGTTGTTGGCGTCTCCCTTGAGCGTGGCGATCACCACTTCCCCGCCAGTCGACTCGAGACTGTCCACGCGGTGGGTGATCCGCACACCCTGGTCGTTGTTGACACTGACCACATCCCCGACGACCAGTTCTGTCGCAGGGACGGTCTTGGCCAAAGCCATTGCGCCGGTAGATATCTCCGGCGACATTGAACCCGAGCGGAACACCAGGGGCTTGATCCCGAACAACATCGAGGCGAGAGTGGCGATGATGCAGATCAGCCCGGCGATCGCGGCAACATTGAGCGCGATCTCCTTGCCTCTGCTGTGGCCCGGTGCAGCCGACTCATCGGTGGCTGTCATGGCGTGGGTACAACGCCTTCGGCGGTGAAGTTGAAGCCGAGGTCGGCGATCTTGAACCGCGCGTTGATCCCGGCATCCGAAGCAAGCTTGACCTGGAGGCACACTGTTTCCTCGGCTCCGGCCGCGAGAATACGGTCGACTTCGGTGATCACTGGCCCCGTGCAGGTGCTGCCACTGTTGGCGCCGGTCTTGTGCACGCTCATAGTCAGCTTGTCGACCAGGTCCGCAGGTCCGGTAAACGCCTTGGCCACAGCCCATTTGAAGTTGATCGTGCCCGTGTTCTGGACATCGATCTCACCGGCCGTGCTCTCACCCAACCGCATGCTGGACTTGGTGAGCGCAACATAGGCAACGGTGGGCCGCTGGTCTTCGATCTTCATCTGGACCGACGAGGTACTGAACATGCCGGTGGTCGCGGTAGCGCTGTCGGACCACGCCGCCATCGTGCCGACCGCACCGAGACCCAAGACCATGCCGAGAGAGAGGACGGCACGCGCACGGGTCCAGCCGGTTTCGCCCAAACTGCCGCGCATCCCCGACCCGAAGCGCGCATTGTCGCGCGATTGCTGGTTGTTAGACATTCTCGTGTCCTATTTTCGTTTCAGTGGTTGATACCGGCAAGGTATGAGCCTGCAAGTCGTCTGCATCAGAACCCTGTTCGTCGACCGGTTCCCCGTCCGCGCCGTTCTCCCGGCGTTTGTCGAGCAACCCGCTGATCACCATCCACACCGCATATCCACCCAAGGCCGCCGCAACGCCCGTGATGAGAATCGACCGCGATTGACCGTTGATCACCGTGTTCACCCGCCCCAGATATGGCACCGAGTAGATGACTCGACCCCGAATCTGTTCCGGCACAAGCGACCACGAGTCTGCGATGGGGTTGTTGTCGCCGCGGGTGTGGATGCGACGCTCCCCTTCCCCGGTGTAATAGATTCCCTCGATACGGTGAGTGACCACTGCCGGATCGCCGGAAACCGGCTGGAACGTGATCACATCCCCGGTCGCCAGGTCCTCGTTAGGGGTCGGCTTGACGACGATGAGCGTGCCCGGAGGCATCGTCGGTTCCATCGAGCCGGTGAGCACCGTGTACGCGGTCGAGCCAGTGAGCCGGGGAATAACGACCATCACCGCGAGAAAACCGACCATCAACAGCAACAGCACCCACGAGACGATGGTGCGAGTCCACCACCAGACGGTAGTCTTGTCGCCTCCACCGTTCCCGGAATCAGGTTGCCGCTTCGACGTTTCCGCGTGTGCAGTGCGACGAGGTTGATGCTCGGCACGCTCGCTCACGCGCTGGCTTCTCGCGGTGATCGTCATTACTGGCTAACCGAGCTTGCAGCGAAGGTGAACGTGGCGTTGGTCGTCTGGGCGGCTGCCGCAGCTGAGCCCAGCGTTGCCCGCAAGCACAGCACCTGCATCTGCCCGGGCTGGACCAGCTGCGCTCCGAACCCCGCCCCATCCATGTCATCGTCGTAGAGTTCGGTGCCTACATCACCGGTTGCCGTGCAGGCAGCCTCGCTGGCCACCGTGGCCACCCGCAGTTTCATCGGCGGCGGGGTGGCCCCGCCCAGGGTGACATCCTCCAGCAAATAGCTCATCTTCACATTGCCGGAGTTGATCACCGGCAAGGGCATCTGAATACTGTCGCCCGGGCCCTTGTTCTCCAACTTGAACCCGTCGAGGTTGAACTGCTTGACCCCGGCGGTACCAGCGGAGATATCGAGCAAACCGGCTGTGATGGTGCCGCCGGGTGATTCAACTGAATCGCGCCACAGCGCGCCGGTCTGCTGCACCGAGACAAACCCGATGAGCAGAACCGACGACGCTGCGATCGCCCATTTGTACTGGGTTTTCACGTGACCTTCTTCTGGTTACGGATTACTAGGAGAGCGTCTGCTCGAGGGTGACCGCGCCGCCGGAGAGGCTGGCGGTCTTCGTCTGGCCGGTGTTATCAATCCCCGTGTTGTTGAACGTGATCTCGGTGGTGAACGTGGCCACCTGGTTCAGGCCCGCGCTGTACACCGTCTGGGTGCTGCTGGAGGCGGCCGTCGTGAGCTGGCTCGCCAGGTCTCCGGAGACGCCCGAAAGTGACGGCGTCAGCGTGGCCTTCAGGTTCGTGCCGACGAGGTCGATCTTGTAGGTGGCGGTGTACTTGACGACGTCGCCAGGCACGATCTTGTCCGAAGCGGGGTTGAACGTTCCGCCAGTTCCCCACGTCCAGGTGCCGGTACCGGTCTGCTCGACCGCCATCGAACCGGCCGTGACTGTCTGTGCCGCACCTGCATTGGTGGATGCGTTCCACGAGGCCATGGTGCCCGCGCCGCCGGCGAGGAGCAGTGCGGCCGCACCGGCAGCGATGGCGCCCTTGGTGGTCTTCTTCATCTGGTATTCCTCCTGTGCTGTCGCGTCGGGACATCCGACGCGCTTGATTGAGCCCGAGCGGCGCAGAAGCGCAGTCCGGTGGATCAGCCCCGGAAAGGGGCGTGGGGATTCAGCCGCCGAACGAAATCGGTAGCCGAGAAGTCAGCGATGCGCAGGGCTGGTCGATACCGTCCCCCGCGCATCGCGAGGATTGTGTGGCCGAATTGGCCGGGCGCTAGCTACCGAGGCTGCCGAAAATGTCCAGGCTGCCGAGGGAACCGCTGCTACTGCCACCGGGATCGGTGGTTTCTGCCGTGACCTTCACCGTGACTGCAGTTGAGGCCGGGCTGGTGCCGCCGGCATTCGCCGCGGTAGCGGTGATCGAGTGATCGCCGACCGTGGCGATCGTCAGGTCGCAACTGAAGTTGCCGTTCGTGTCCGCAGTAGCGGTGCAGCTCGCGCCGCCGCCCGTGACCGTGACGGCGCTGCCCGGCTGCGCCTTGCCGGAAACCTTGACCGGTGTACCCGCCTCTACCTCGGTTGCGCCGAGAGTCAGGCCGGTGGGAGCAGCGGGTGCAACCACTGCAGCGGCCTCGTCCTCCACCAAGGCCAGGCCCCAACCGCCATTGATCTCGTTGCCCTGCACAACCTCACCACCGGGAATGCCGAGGATGAACCCGATCTCCACACCAATGTTCGTCGTGACAGCCTTCTTCGCCAACTCAATGCGAGTTGCCGAGTCCTTACCGGGACCGATCTGAACCTGCTGACCCTTCTGGCTGCCGATCTGGCCCTGCACTGTCGCGGTACCGCCATCGGCAACCGACCACTTCTCGCTGAAAAGGGTGAGGGTCGCGGGCACGGCACAGGTGTTGCGCACATCGAAGGTCAGCACCGTGCCGGAGTCACCGGGGATCGGGACATAGCCGGTACCGCTGGGCTCGAAGACTGCCGGCGACACCCACGGACCATTGTTCTGGGACATCTCCAGGCACGAGTCGGTGATGTCGTCGCCCGGAGCGGCCGAGGCGATGCTGGGAGCGAGCAGCGCACCCGAGGCCGCGAGGAGCAGTGCGGCCGGCAGAGTCGCGAAGACCGCAGCGCTGCGCCGAGGGAAACGAGTAACACGATCGTTCAGATGCATGCCGGTCATCATCTAGGTTGGACAACCGTCCTGTCCGGAGATTCGACGAAGTTGACACTGTCAAGTTATTTGGGGTGCAACATCTTTCGTCCGAATGCCTGCTCCGCTGCGCGGCCTGTTGCAGTTCTCGCATTCCGCCGCAAACCAGACGAGGGTCTAGTAGAAAGGGTGATGCCATGCTCGCGCGTTCCGAACCATTTCGACGGCGCTCACTCCCCCAGCCCAACTGCACGGGCATTCGGAACGCACCTGCAATCCTGATGAATCGAATGGAGCCCTAGAATGTCTCGTCCCTCAATGCGCCAGGCTGTAGCCACAACTGCGTCCTTGGCTCTCATTGCCGCCGGCGTCACCGTCGGAATCGGCACCGGAATTTCCTCCGCCGCCCCCGCCTGCCAGCAGACCTCGAATGCGAGCAAGAACAATCCCTCCACCGTGTGGATCACGCACAACTACAGCAAGACTGTCACCGAAAAAGAGGTAGCTGCGGGCACCGAAGTGACCTACAAGACGGTTGTCGGCACCACCTCAATCGGCAATCCGTACGTCAACACAATCACCGATTACCCGCCTGCCGGATTCGGTGCACCGGTCAGCGCCAGCGTGACCGCTTACCACGCTATTGGTGGCCAGAAATCCGAGGCGGTCACGCCGGTAGCCAACGGAACCGGCTACTCAGTCCGAAGCACCGGATGGTTTGTCAACTCCGGCAATCCGGTAACACTTGACATCACATACAAGGTCCCCGCCGGTGTTAAGGTCGGCGATACGATGACAAGTGGCGGCATCGGTGTCGCAGGCACCGTAGGTATCGAAGAGTGGCTCCCGAACCTGAACTCGTGCTTCACTGTTCGCGCCAAGAATGCCGGCGAATCGGCCACCGGAAGCCTCGACGGAGCCGGTCTCGGATCCTCCGACGGTCAGATGTCCTCAACCGGGTCTATCAGCGATGTCCTCGGCGACACCATCTCCCGCATCTTGGAAAACGGCAGCTAGTTCGTAAGAAGTCGGCCGAACGCTACTGCCCCCTACCCCGATCGGAGTAGGGGGCAGTAGCGTTCGAATCGATTGAATCAGGAACCGAACAGGCCACCCAATGAACCGTTGCCGTCTGTTCCGCCATCTCCCGGCGTCGACGACACACTCACGATCGATTCGTCCGACGTCGACTGCGTAAACCCAGCACGCCCGTTGAATACAGCCGTGATCCGATGATCGCCGATCGAGGTGAACGTGTGCGTCATACGAGCTACGCCATCTGCCCCGACGACGACGGATTCTCCGATGAGCTGGTCACCGTCGTAGAACTGGACGGAGCCCCCACCCGGGTTCGGTGCGACCGTCACCGACAGTTCAACCGCGGCAGCCTGTTTCGCCGACCCTGGAACATTCAGCGAAGTCGAAGTGGTGACGTCCGACGGTGCCGGATCCGACACGATGACCGATTGTGCTGGTGCTATCGACGGCTTGAATCCTGTTGCGCCGGAGTAATAGGCCGACACAGCGTGTGTTCCCGCCGAGGTGAAGACGTGTTCGAGGGTTGCGCTTCCGTCGGCACTCACCGTAATCGGATCACCGATATTTGCAGCGCCGTCCTTGAATTGGAGGGTGCCGGCGGCGGGTAGCGGTGATACCTGTGCCTTCAGAGTCACCGACGTACCTGTCTTGGCATCGCCAGGCACCGTCACTACCGTATCGGTTTGCTTGACTACCGGTGCCGCGGTCACCGTCACCGTCGCCTCTGTAGAGCTGGAGCTCAGAAATCCGTTTACTCCCTGAAATGCAGCGGACACTTGTGCTGTTCCGGCTGTGTAGAACGTATGGGGTAGCCGCGCAACACCATCGGGGCCGGGAGCAACCGGTGAGCCAATGTCAGCACCATTAATTCGGAACTGCACATTGCCCCTTACCGGCGCCGGACCGACATTCGCGACGAGTTCGGTCGGTGCACTCGCCTGCACCGACTCCGGCATCTGCATCGTCGTCGTGGTCGGCTGACTGACGTAAATCGTAGTGAGCGCTTTACCACCGGCATTGAGGCTGGACGAACTATTGTCGCGAGGCGAGCAGTTGTAACGCTCCCAGTAATTCACCCCGAAAACGTCCTTCTCACGTTGAACGAAGGTGAGAGCGTTCTTGTCGTTATCGTAATTTGCAGAACCCGAATCGGAGACGCGCACCGAAGGGTTGATCTCGGTCCCGGCAGCACCGGCCTTGACCGTCACATCGATCGCCGGCAGCCGGAACTTGGTGTTTGCGCCGACGATGATTCCGTCGCTGGATCGAACGGCGGAGTTCGGCCCGTTCCCGGTCGTTCGATTCAGACCGGAAATACGCAGATGTGTACCGGCCGCGGACAGGTTTCCGCTGTCGTCGATCTGGGTGACAGTCGGAGTGGCACTGTCGGATCCGAGACCGTACGCACTATTTGCCACGAGTTCGGACTTCACGAATTCCACCCCCGCCGGGATATCGAAGTCATATTTGATCCTCGCCCAATGAACAACGTTGCGGCTGGCGTGGCCGCCGCTGTTCGCCTTCATCTCATTCGGCTGCAGACGATAGGTAAGGGTTTCTCCCGGGGTAGCCGTTGCGGGCGCGGTGACAGTAACCCCCGATCCGAGGGTCTCGTTGAACGTGATCGGGCTTGCGGCACCGTCCATCTCGCGGACATGGCATGCGGTTGTGAAGCCCACGTTCTTAACTTCGGGAGCAGCAGAAGCAGTCGCACCCCCGGCGACCATGAACAAGCCACCGGCCAACGCAGATGCGGCGGTGAGCGCGCTGCCGCGACGGAACACTGTTTTCATCGACGAATCCTGTTCTCTCTTCACAATTTTCACGACCCGAATCCGAGGCTACCGAGACTGCCGGGTTCGGGGACAACTGGTTCGGTGACATTGACCGTGACGGCTCCGGACATGGATTCCATGAATCCCGCAGTACCGGCGTAGTACGCCGATATGTTGCGGTCGCCCGCCGTGTCCATCGTGCGGTTCGCCTTCGCAACGCCGTTGACGACAGGTACCGGAGCGCCGAGATCGGTACCGCCGTCACGGAACTGCACTGTTCCGCCCGACGGCATGGGAGTCACCGTCGCCGTCAACTCGATCGAATCCCCGACGACCGCACTTGCCGGTGCGCTGATTCGCGTTTCCGTCTGGGCCAGGCTCGAATCGACGCTGATTGTTGTCAGCGGCTGACCGCCCGAGTTCAGTCCAGCGGATCGGTTGTCGCGCGGTGAGCAATTGGTAGTCAGCCAGTACCTCACCCCACCGAGCAACGTTTCCTGCTGCAAGAAGGTCAGGTAATTGTTCGCGCTGTCGTACGAACCGGAGTTGGTATCGGTCACACGCAGCATCGGCTTGATCTGGGTACCGACTACCCCAGAAACTACGGTGACATCAACGGCGGGGAGTTGGAATGTCTGCCCGGCACCGACCTCGATACCGCCGCCGCTGTTGTCATCGGTGTTCGGCCCGTTGCCGGCGGTGACGTTGCTGCCGGCAATTCGGAGATGTGCACCGTTGGAGTCGGGAGAACCGTTGTCGTTGATCCGAAGAACCGAGGGTGCCACGCCGCCCAGGTTCGAACCGGTACCGGAAACGATCTGCGCCCCCACATACGTGGTGCCGACGGGGATATCGAAATCGAATTTCAGGCGCGTCCAGTTCACGACGTTTCTGAGGTCGTAGCCACTGCTGGGTACCGTCATCGGCTTGGGTGCGATGCGATACGTGAAAGTCGAATTCGGCGGAACGGCTGCCGGTGCCGTGATCGTGACTCCGGAGTCACGCGTCTCGTTGTGAGTGATCGGCCCGGGATACTGCCAGCCGTGGCACGATGCGGTGAACGGACGATCCACTCCTGCTGCGGACGCGATACCGCTGCCGCCCACTGCGAGGGCAATGCAACCGGTCAAGGACACGGCGGCTACCAGCCCTTTGCGAACCAACGTCGATGCCATTCAATTTCTCCTTGGTCAGCTCGAAAATTCGAGCTCTCGAAACGAACGCCGTACGCCGAGACCACGGAGTTGGCCGACGTGGCGCTCAAACCTCCCGAGCAGTAGATCACAGGGGATTGTCAAGTTGTTTGGGATGCAGCAATTTTCGGGTGCAGCTGGGACTTGGGCCCGACAGGGCGCGCCACCGAAACAATGTCGGTGGCGCGCCTTTCGTTTATCGTCTTACAACTCGAATCTTACGATCCGAAGATGCTTGACAAGCTACCGAAGGGGCCGCCCGGGCCCGGATCGGTGTCGGCGGGAACCGTCAGTGCCTGCGGAGCAGAGGCCGAGTCGATAAACCCTGCAGCGCCGATGAATTCAGCGGTGATGCTGAACTCACCCGAAGCTGCGAACGTGGTGGGCAAGCTCGCAACACCGTTCACCACGGAGACGGGAGCGCCGAGATTGACGTCACCCATCTTGAACTGGACCTTGCCGTTGGCGGTGGTCGGATCGACCGTTGCCCTCAGCGTGACCGAGCTGCCCTTGGTGATCGTGCCGACCGGGGCGAGCGTTGTGCTGGTCTGAACATCCGCCGCCGGAGCGGTGGTGACGCTGACCGGGAACATCGGTGCGACAGAACCCCCGACGCCCTGGGTGCCGGAGTAGCGCGCGAGGACGCGGTGAGTGCCGGTGGTGGTGAACTTGTACGGCGCGACCGCGACACCGTCGGTGCCGACCGTGCCGGTCACCTTGTCACCGCCGTCAACGGTGAACTCCACCGTGCCACCCTGGACTGCCGGGGTGACCTGTGCGTGCAGGTTGACGTCCTGGTCGACGAAGGCCAGTTCCGGGCTGGTCATCGCGAGCGTGGTGACGGTGTCGTCGGTGCTCACGTTGATGGTCTTGACCGCGGAGGTCGAGGTGATGAAGCCGGTGGTTCCGGAGAACGCGGCGGTGATCTCGTGGTTGCCGTCGGTGGTGAAGGTGTGCGTGATCGCGGCGGTGCCGTTCGCTACGTCCACCGGTGCGCCGAGAGAGGTTGCGCCGTCGAAGAACTCGACGGTGCCGCCCGGTGCGGCCGGGGCGACGTTCGCGGTCAAGGTGACCTCGGCGCCGTTCTTGACTGCGCCGGGAGCGACGACGGTGGTGGTGGTTTGCTTGTCGGCTTCGATGATGTTGGTCGAGGCGAGCGGGCCGGCGCCGTTGTTGAGCGCTGCGGTTTCACTGTCACGTGGGGTGCAACGGGTGGGGGCCCACGCGGTGCCGACGATCGGTGCGCTGGCCTTCGGCAGAAAGGTCAGGAAGTTCTTGTCGTGGTTCCACTTCGCTGCGTCCCCGGCGGTGCGAAGCTTCATCTCGACGGCGCCGGACGGGCCGGCCTTCAGGCGTGCCTTGACCTGCGGCAACTGGAAGGTGGTGTTCGCGCCGCTGGCGGCGTTGGCGACGATACCGGCCTGGTTGCTGGTGCTCGAGTTGGGACTGTTGCCGATCGTGGCGTTGTCACCCGAGAGGCGGATGATCGTCCCGTTGGGGTCGGTATTGCCGGCTTCGTTGACACGCAGCACATTTGGTGCCGTGCCACTGAGTCCTGAGGAGGTGCCGACCACGATCTCCGCGCCGAGGAACTCGGCGTTCGAGGGGATCGCTACGTCGATCTTGATGCGCGAGACGTTCTGCACGTTCGCGACAGACACCTTGTTCGGGTAGGTGATCGGCGGCGGCACGATGGTGACCTCGAACTCCTCGCCGGCGTTGACCGACTCGGGTGCGTCGACATTGACGGTGGCGTTCTGGGCTTCGGTGGTCGGACCGGCCACTGCCGAGGGCGTGGCCAGGCAGGCCGCGATGAACGTGGTGCTGGTGGTCGCGGCCTGCGCCGGAACACCGCCCAGCATGGTGACGCAGGCGAGCGCTCCCACACCGATCGGTGTGACGAGCCGTTGAATCCTTTTCTTCTGCACGAATTCTCCTAAGGATGAATGGCTGCGGGAGTGGAATTAGCTACCGAAAATGCCGGAGAGTGAGCCCAGGCTTCCGGTCGGATCACCGGGGGTGGTGGCGGTGGTGATGCCCACGACGGTGGGGCCGGAGACGGAGTCGTTCCAGCCGTCGCCGCCGACGAAGACTGCCGTGACGGTGTAGGTGCCTTCGGCGTCGAAGATGTGTGTGCCGGTGGCGACACCGTTGACGACGGCGACGGGTGCGCCGATGAGTGTGTTACCGACCTTGAACTGGATCGTTCCGTTGGCGGTCGACGGAGCGACGGTTGCCGTGAACGTCATCGAGGTGCCGACGTTGGAGGCGCCGGTGACACCGAGGGTGGTGGTGGTGTCTTCGCGGTTAGGTTCGGCTGCCTTGACGGTGACCGAGCGCGAAACCGAGGTGGAATCCGTGAATCCGGGGGTTCTGAGGAACTTCGCGACCACGTTGGAGGTGCCGACGGTGGTGAAGGTGTGCGGAAGAACTGCGACTCCGTCACCGGTGCCCACGTTGACCTTACCGACGGAGATGTCGTCGACGATGAATTCGACCTCACCGGCGCTCGGGAACGGCATCACGGTGGCCGAGAGGTTGGTCTCGACGTCGACGGTTGCGGTTACCGGCTCGAGAACCGTTGTAGTGGTGCCGAAGTCGGCGTCGGTGATATTCAGTGCGGATGCTTCCGAGTCGGAATTGAGACTGCCGCCGGAGCTGACGAAGTGCGCGGTGATGCTATGCGTACCGGCCTCCGGGAACTGGCGGGTGATCGAGGCGCTTCCGTCGACCACGGCAACGGGCTCGCCGACGTTGATGTCGCCGTCCTTGAACTGCACCTGGCCGGTTGCGGTGGCCGGGGTGATGGCAGCAGTGAAGGTGACGTTCGCGCCGACGTCGGCGGTGGCCGGGACGGTCAACGTGGTCGACGTCTCGACATCAGCGGGAATCACCTGGACGTTCTGCGGCGCCGAGGTCGACTCGATGGCCGCGGCCGTCCCCAGGAACTTCGCGGTCAGGCTGTGCTGACCATCCGTGACTGGGATCCACGCCAGCGTGGCTGTGCCAGCACTGAGGGTACCTTCGCCGAGCTTTGTGATGCCGTCGTAGAACTCGACGATGTTGCCGTCGGCGCCGCCGGTGACCGGTGCGCTCAGTGTCGTCGACTGGCCAACCTTTGCACCGGTGACCGGTGCGAGCGCCGTCGTCGAAACGTTCTTGCTCACCGAGACCGACGGGCCTTTGGTGGCGAAGGTACTGAAACCGAGATCGCCGTTGTAATCCATCCCCGTAACCAGCGGGACACCACGGGCGCAGTCGGCACCGACCGTGTACGAGAACACGAACGTGGCCGGCGTGGTACCGCCGTTGAAGAGGTTGTCGACCACCCTAGCCAAGGTCGTGGTGGCCGTGGGGCTGCCGACCATGGCGAAGCCTGCCTCCGACGTCGAGGCGATCGGGTTGCCGTTGAGCGTGGCGGAACCCTCCACGTAGGTCAGACACGTCGGGTGGAAGTCCTTGACCATCCAGAGTAGTTCGGCCTCTTTGAATTGAGCCCGCTTGAAGGTGGTCGAGGAGGTGATGACCTCGCCCTCGATCGGGGTTACATTGCTGATGGTGCGGCTCAAGTTGGTGTTGCCGTCGGCCCAGCTCAGCGATCCCGGTGCAGCACTTGCGATTCCGCCGCCTATCGTGACCGCGAATCCGGCGGCCACAGCTAATACGCTCAGGCCTCCGACCGCACGAAGGGTGTTGCTCTGCATCATGATTCCCTTTCTTTGGGGCGTCTCGGCAACCGCCCTGAAACGAGCGCCTAGACGAGCGTCCAGTTACATCGATCCGGCTCAAGGTAGCGCAATCGATCAGCAATTAGGGCAAATCACGAAAATTACGGTAATTAGGCGATCGGGCATTGTGATAGCTCATACGGACCGGACGTCTCGAGCGGTCGATGCAGTCGCGAAATCGAAGCCGGATTGTCAAGTTAAACACTGTCAAGTTATTTGTAGTGCAACTCTTTTCGCTACAACTAAGAATCAGACAAGCGCAGTTCCGGATGCCGGCAACCTCGGGAGTTCTCAGCCGATCATTCGAATAGTTCGACTTCTGGAGCCCAACCGTCGACATTGCAATTTGGTTTGCCCAGAGATAGCTGCAATGCATGTCGATGATCAGCCACTCGATCCCGTAGAACGAGAGGGCGAACCGCTAGGTTTCCCAAAATGACTCTTGCCCAGACACTTTGATCTTGCATGGACAGTATGACCATTAGCGCCCCCGTCAAAGTTACCCAGTAACGTCGAACCTCGGGCCACACCGACACCATGACTGTCACGTCGTCGAATTTCACGCTGGGACCCACAATCGTAGACTTCGGCGGTTGGCCGATTTCCGGGTCGCGACGACGTCTGTCAAGTTGAGTGGAGTGCAGCAGTTTTCAGACACAGAAGAACATCACCGAGGGCAGAGGCGGCCTGTTTGGTGACGGGACCCATACCGGGAATCGGATGACCACTTCGGTGCAGTGACGAGTGGCGATCATCCGGATCCGCGGCGGCCGGAAGCATGGAGACGTCCGGCGAGGGTGCGCGAGACACCGGACTATCCGTCACCGCGATCGAGAGGAGTTGATCGCGGCCAGCCCACTGGGGATGCCCTGGTTGACACCGATCGCCGGCAGGACGGCAGAAGCTAGTCCCATCCACCGCCTGGAATGACATTCACCCGACAACCCCGACATAGAATCCCGCTATGGAACTCCACACGCGTCAACTACGCTACTTCGTCGCGGTGGCAGAAGAGTTGAGCTTCACGCGCGCCGCTCAAGGACTGCACATCGCGCAGCAGGCACTGAGCGTGCAGATCAAGCAGTTGGAACGGACCCTCGGCGTAGCGCTACTGACCCGGACCACGCGCAGCATAACCCTGACCGCGGCCGGTGCCGCGTTCCTCGAGGACACCAGCGCGATACTGGCCGCGCTCGACGCCGCCGCCGAGCGTGCCCGCGCAGCGCAGCGCAGCGAACACGAGCGGTTGGTACTGGGATTCCTCGAGGGAGCAGCCCTGATGCTGACCGAGCCGATCCTGTCCGCCTTCCGCGATCGCCAGCCCGGCGTGACAGTGGAGATGCGCCAGTTCAACTATGACGATCCGTCAGCCGGATTGGCCGACCGCTCGGTGGATGTGGCGTTCCTGCGTCGTCCGCTCACGACGGAGGGCGTCGAGTTCGAGCCGCTGTTCACCGAACCCCTCGTGGTGATGCTCCGCACCGACCATCCCCTCGCCGACCGCACCTCGGTCGCTGCCGCCGAACTGATCGAGGAGCCGTTTCTCGGAGCGGCCAACACCGACCCGACGTGGAATGCGTACTGGGAACTCGATGCCCATCGCGACGGAGTGCCGGCGAAGGTGATGTCCCGCTCCACCACGGTGCTCGAGGAGTACCAGAAGGTGGCTGCCGGCGTCGGCGTCGTGGTGACGGGGGCGTGTGCTCGCTGGATCCCCTATCCGGGAGTGAAGGTTGTGCCGATCGCGGACGCCGCACCGAATGAGGTCGCCGTGGCGTGGCACTCCGACAACAACTCAGTGTTGGTGCGCTCGTTCGTCGACGCGGCACGGTCGGTGCGCAACGCGCGGCCGGATCTGGTCGCGATGCTCGGGGAACCGGACTTCGACGATTTGATGGTTCCCGACTTGATCATGCCCGACACGATCCCCCGCTGACGACGGAACCTCGCCTAATCCACCACGCCATGATGTGACGTCGTACGGGTGTAATCCCTCCGGGAATCTCGGGGATCACACCCGTATTTGTTGTTAATGCCGTCGAATTCGTTGTTAATGACCCATCCTTATTGTTATTGGCGTCATGTTTGTTGTCAATGACGTCGCATTTGTTGTTAATGAGATTGAGAATTCGAAAAACCGCTGGATGGTCGAGAATTTACTGCGCAGGAACATGGAGCGCGATCCGGGAATTGTTCGTCCGACCCCCTTCCTTTTCTGGCAACAACCTGACTAATATGTCAATGATGCAGGCCAGGATGATTTTCTAGACCGCGAGTCGTATGGTCGCCCGATAATCATACGTGTCAGTCGGTTGAATTATTCGTCGATATTCTTTATGGTAAATCCGCCGTGAATGCCTGGGCTGCGTTACCTTGATCCGAATTGCATAAGTTGGACGGTCATCCTTGACTTAGTCCAGTCGGACGGTTGCCTAGCGACTGTCCCAGACAGGAGATAAATGATTCAGGTCAGTACACGAGCCGACTGCGCGTACGAAGAAATCCTGGACACCATCGCCGTACGCGACGAGGAAAACCGGCCGCTCCCGCGGTCGTACCTCTACGTCCCGGGGACCGCACCGGAACGATTCGACAAGGCCATCGCATCGGGCGCCGACGCAGTCATCCTCGATTTGGAAGACGCAGTGCCCCTCGCAGCCAAAGCTCGAGCGCGCCAGAATGTTGTCGACTTCCTGAGCCAACACAGGGCCGACACCGGCGTCGAACTATGGGTACGAATCAACCCCGGCCACCTCGGCGAAGAAGACCTGTCGTCCCTCGGCACCGGCTACTCACTCACCGGAATCGTCCTGGCCAAGGCCAGCCTGACCGACCTCGAGAGAGTTGCCGACACGCAGTTGAACAACTCTCTACTGGTTTCCCCGTTGATCGAGACACCGGAAGCGGTACGTCGGATCGATGACCTGCTCAGCATTCCCCGTGTAGCGCGAGTGCAACTGGGTGAATACGACCTCTGTGCTGCAGTGGGTCTGGACCCCGGCCCGGACGAGTCGGAGACTGCGTGGGCGCGCAACCAGATCGTATTCGCCTGTGCCGGAGCCGGATCGACGCCTCCCGTCGCGCCGGTATCGATCAACACTCACGACCTCGACACTCTACAGGTGTCCACCGAACGAGCGCGGCGACAAGGGTTCTTCGGCCGGGCCTGTATTCACCCGAGCCAGGTTGCCCTGGTACACAAGGTGTTTACGCCGTCCGTTAGAGCGATCGACGAGGCACATCAGATGCTCGAACGCTTCGAAGCCGGTGTGGCAGCTGGTCGCGGTGCCATCGTAGACAAGTCCGGCCGGATGATCGACGAGGCCGTCGTGCGCTCAGCCCGGCGCACCGTGTCCACCAGCCGGCAGCCGACAACGGACATGTACAAGCACGAAAAGAAGATGCACTCTCAACTTGGTGAGATTGCTTCGGCCGGAACGGATTCGATGATGTCGTCGACATACAAGGGCTACCGGTTTCCCCGGGAGATCATCGCCCATTGTGTGTGGTTATATCACCGGTTCCCACTGTCCTACCGCGAGGTCGAGGTGCTCATGCGCGCTCGCGGCGTCGACGTGTCGTACGAGACGATCCGGACATGGTGCGCGGCGTTCGGGCCTGAATACGCCGCCGCCTTACGCCGACGTGCACCCCGGCCGGACGACAGATGGCACCTCGACGAGGTGTCCCTGAAGATCAACGGGAAACGTCAGTACCTGTGGCGGGCCATCGATCAGCACGGCAACGTTCTCGACATCCTCCTGCAGAACAACCGGGACGAAAAGGCCGCAACCAGGTTCTTTGCCAGTCGTTGAAGAAACAGCGCGCAGATGCGCGGTGCAGTAGCCACGACACGTGTTCAGGCCAGTACGGCCCGTTCCGGTAGTCCGGCAATGACGACGGCCAGGTTGTAGCCGGTCATTCTCAGCTCTCCGTTGTCTCCGGTTCTGGCATATTCGGCATGACCGAATGCACGCTCACGATAGATCCCGTCCGGACTGTAACCACTTCTGGTGGAAAGACATTGAAAGGACCAATCGGACGGATCACCGCCGAAGCGACCGAAGCCGGCGATGGCGTCGCCCTCTGCCTTCATGACGTAGACGTGACCGACCGCGACTTCGAGCTGCGATTCTTCACGCGCCCGTACCCCCGGCGAGCCGTAGAACACCACGTCCGCGACTCCCACATACCCATTCCGTTGCAAGGCAAGGGAAGTGGCGAGCGATCCGTATGAGTGTCCGAGAGCAGTGAAGTGCGGATTGTCCTTCACCGACGATGCGCGCAGCCCGTGGAAGAAGCTACTGAGTGCGTCGGCGGCGATCCGTGCCTTGGTGCCTCGGCTGACGTCGAGGCTGGCGCGGCCCACGTCGAACTTGCCAGGGCCAGTCATCTGCGGGGCGTCGTAGCCAATCCAGGCGATGGTGCACACCTTTTCGTGTCCACGCCCCGCCGTGTGGAGTTGGCGCCCGGCCTCGTCCCGGAGCCGACGCGCCTCGAGTGCCATACCGCGCATGGAATCCTTGACGTTGGTATTGAGGCCCGGCACTGTCACCGAAAGATGATCTGCGGTACCAGGATCACCCACGGCAACTGCCGCGAAGCCTCGTTCGCCGGAACGCATGTCCATCATGACCAACATGAAGTCGGCATCTTCGCGCAGTAACTCCTCGAGTGCGTCCAGATCTTCCAGTTTGCGCTGGGCGTACCACAATCCGGCGCCGGTATTGCTGAGACGTCCGCCGAAGAACTCTCGTTGCAATTCCTGTTGAATGCGGATCGAGTCATCTTGCAGCCGACGACGTTCCGTGTCGATTCGCGCACGATTCGCGACATCGCGCACCGCAGCGGGGATACCGTCCAGGTTAGCGATCAGCTCCGGAGCATTCTTGACGATTTCTGCTTGACCGTCTGCACAGAGATTGCGCCAATCCTTGTTGACCCGAGTGACATTATCGCGAAAATCGGCACTCACCGGCGCGGTCACCGACGCGCGGGCATGGTCGAATTCTGCCCCGACCAGAACTGCTTCGGCTATCAACTCGGACACCTGCGCCGACAGTTCAGAAATCTGCCTCTGCAGCGGATGCCCGTCGGCGACGGCCACTGCTGCTCGCACCTCGCCGTCGGCACGCACTTGCAGTTCGTCGTCTCGAGCAGCAACGCGTAGTGCTGCCAACCGGTGTTGCAGGTCGCGGACGCGATGGGCGACCAGCATCCCTTCGAGCCCACCGGCAAGGTCCGCTAGGGAATCGGCGTCCCAGGCGTCGATATCGGTCAGGTCCACCGGACTAGGTAGCGCGTGCCGCGATCCGCGCCACTACCTCCGGCCGACGCAGCGGCGGAACAGTCTGCGGCGGTTGCTTACGTGGCGGGAGCTCACTGAGCAGGCGCGTCGTAGTCGCGGTGACCTCACGGACAGCCTGCTCGAAGGCATCGCGGTTCGCGTCGGAGACTTTGGCGATTCCACTCACCTTACGTATGTATTGGCGAGATGCTGCCTCGATCTCCTCCGGTGTGGCCGGCGGTTCGAGTCCACGGAGTTCGGTGATGTTTCGGCACATAGTTCGACGATAACCGTGCCCGGGCACTCCGTCACGGCCCGATACACCAATGTATCCAAATGGCCACGCAGAATCGGGCATCGCGGTAGTTTCAGTAAAATTCTCCCCAAGTAACTGGAAGAAGCCATTACCCATGGACTCAGCTCTCACGTCGGTCGGCTTGCCGGTCGCGCTCGCCATCATCATGTTCGGCCTCGGACTCTCACTGACCGTCGGTGATTTTGCCCGCGTTGCGAAGGCACCCAAAGCTGTGTCCATCGCTCTCGTCTGCCAACTGATATTGCTGCCCGCCGCCGCCTTCGGGCTGGTCACCCTCTTCGATCTCGATCCACTGTTGGCAGTCGGCATGATGCTCCTCGCCGCGTCACCGGGCGGAACCACAGCCAATCTCTTCAGTCATCTCTTCCGGGGCGATGTCGCGCTCAATGTGACGCTCACAGCGGTCAATTCAGTGATCGCCGTCGTCACCCTGCCGCTGATCACCAACTTCGCGCTCAGTTACTTCGAACCTGACGATGCCGACGGCACCCTCGGCCTCCAGTTCACGAAGGTCCTTCAAGTTTTTGCCGTCGTCCTGATCCCCGTAGCTATCGGCATGTGGGTTCGCTTGCGCTCGAGTGCCTTTGCCGAGCGTATGGACAAGCCGGTTCGCATCGGATCTGCCGCCGTGCTGGCACTGGTCATTGTCGGAACCGTCATCTCGGAGCGCGCGAACATCGCGGACTACCTTCTCGACATCGGCATCGTTGCAGCTTTGTTCTGCGTACTGAGCCTCTCCATCGGATACGTCGTACCCAAGATCTTCGGCCTCGAGGATCGTCAAGCCATCGCCAGTTCCATGGAAATCGGTATCCACAACAGCACTTTGGCGATCACCATCGCAGTGAGCCTGATGGACAACGTTCAACTGGCAGTTCCGGCAGCGGTCTACGGCGTCGTAATGTTCCCTCTTGCAGCAGCATTCGGTGCGATTATCACCAACAAGTCGCGAAAGTTTGCTGAAGTCGACTAATTCCCGAGCGCTCCGGCCAACGTGCGCAAGCAGATCACCCGCAGCTCTTCCTGCGGAATTGCCGGGTGATCCAGCCAGTCCAGACAGACCGCCCGAACGAATGCGATCCATCCCCGAACAGCAACGGCAGCAAGCACTCGACGCTCACCCTCGAATCCCCACGCGTCGAGAATGCGCGTCTGCTGCTCCGCCAATTCGTGTTCGACGATCTCGCGGATCGCGGCTTCCGCTGACAACGTGCCGATGTTGATCGCACGGACACCATGACTGTGGGTTTTGACGTACTCGAAGTAGGCGTCCAATCCAGCGGCGATTTGCTCGTGGACCGGCAGCGACGCGTCGGGCGCGGTCACGTCGAGGAGATGCTTCGATTCGCGCTCGACGATCGCCGCAAAGAAATCCCGTTTGGTCGGGAAGTAGTGGTACATGAGTCCCCGAGACACCCCGGCGATCTCGGCGACCTCTTCGATCCAGACGTCCTCGTACGATCGGTCGGCAAAAAGTTGTATACCGATATCGAGCAACTGCGTGCGGCGCTGCTCGCGATCCAGACGTTTTCGTGGAGTGGCCATAGCAAAATCAGAGTACTACTTGACACCGATTCAGTAAGGCGTACTTTGCGTACTAGACACTAATTCAGTAAGCGAACTCTTCTCGGGGGACAACGATGAGCGTCGACGCAACGCCGATTAGCGGCGAAGCCACCATTCCGCACCCAGCGCGGCGACTCCCCATCGTCGGCGACGTCCTCGGCATCAACATCAGGACACCACTGCAGAACTCCGTGAGTATCGGCCGCGAACTGGGTCCGATCTTCGAAAGATATGTGCTCGGCAATCGATTCGTGTTCGTGTCCGGAGCAGACATGGTCGCGGAACTCTCCGACGAGTCACGATTTGTAAAACACCTGGCCCCGGGTGTGAAAGCTCTGCGCGGCATCGGCGGCGACGGCCTCTTCACCGCCTACAATCACGAGCCCAACTGGGGCAAAGCCCACAACCTCCTGGCCCCGGCGTTCAGCCAGGCCGCGATGCGCTCGTATCACCGCACGATGCTCGATGTGGCGAGCGAACTCGTCGGATACTGGGACAACCACGGCAGCAACTCCCCCGTCGACGTCTCCGCCGACATGACCAAATTGACGCTCGAAACTATCGGCCGAACCGGGTTCAGCTACTCCTTCGACTCGTTCGATCGTGAAGAACCGCATCCGTTTGTCAAAGCGATGATCGGTGCGCTCTCACATTCGCAGCAGACCACCTTCATCAAATCGACTGCGGTCGGCCGCCTTCTCGCGCGCCGAGCCGACCGACGCGACGAAGTCCGCAAGGCCTACATGGCCGAAGTGGTGGACGAGGTGATTCGCGTTCGCCGCGAGAATCCTGGCGGGGTGCACGAAGACCTTCTGGAACTCATGTTGCGCGCGGCCCGGGAGAACGATCCGAACCGAATCGACGAACTGAACATTCGCCACCAGGTAGTCACATTCCTGGTTGCCGGACATGAAACAACTTCCGGCGCTTTGTCATTCGCCTTGTATTACCTCGCAAAAAATCCGGATGTTCTCGCCAAAGCTCAGGCCGAGGTCGATCAGATTTGGGGCGAGGAAGAACCGCCGTTCGAGAAGATCGCCAAATTACGGCATGTACGACGCGTCCTCGACGAGTCTTTGCGACTGTGGCCGACAGCCCCGGCCTACGCCCGCGCAGCACGGCAGGACACCACCTTGGTTGGCAAGTATCCAATGAAGAAGGGCGATTGGATGCTGGTACTCATCCCGTCCCTGCATCGAGATCCCGTGTGGGGCAACGATCCTGAAGCCTTCGACCCGGACCGATTCTTGCCGGCCAACATCAAGGCCAGACCGGCGCACGCGTACAAGCCTTTCGGAACCGGTGAACGTGCTTGCATCGGTAGACAATTCGCGATTCACGAGGCAGTTCTTGTTCTCGGCACAATTTTGCAGAAGTACACCATCGAACCGGATCCCGAATATCAACTGAAGGTGGCCGAGCGACTGACACTGATGCCCGAAGGGTTCCAGCTGACGGTACGACGCCGCTGACCTCGAAGAACTCCAGAAAAAAATGGCGTGCCCGATGAGTCCGAAAAGGTGAATCTGGGTCTAATACCAGCGAGGACCTTCGGTCCGAGGCCTGCCCCGAAGGTCTCGACGCCGAGGTAGATGCAACCGTCACCTGCACACTGACGGATCAGGGCACCAAATACGACGTCACCGGAACCATGACCAGCGTCGACGGTGACAACGTGAAGTTCGACGTCCAGGTAGCGGATACTCCGCAGAGCTAACCCACTGTGCGCCTTTATTAACCGCGGGCGGTTAATAAAGGCGCACAGCAATTAGGTCAGAGACGCTCGATAATCGTCACGTTTGCGGTTCCGCCACCCTCACAGATGGTGAGCAATCCGTAGCGTCCGCCGGTGCGCTCGAGCTCGTTGAGGAGCGTTGCCATCAGCTTGGTGCCGGTAGCACCGAGCGGGTGGCCGAGTGCGATTGCGCCGCCGTTGACGTTGACCTTGGCCGGGTCTGCGCCGATTTCCTTGATCCAGGCGAGGACGACGGGGGCGAAAGCCTCGTTGATCTCGACCAGGTCGATGTCTTCGATGGTCAGGCCGGCCTTCTTCAAGGCGTGCTGCGTTGCCGGAATCGGCGCGCTGAGCATGAAGATGGGGTCGTCGCCGCGTGCACTGAGGTGATGGATGCGCGCGCGCGGCTTGAGGCCGTGCTTCTTGACTGCTTCTTCCGACGCCAGCAGCAGTGCACTGGCACCGTCCGAGATCTGGCTTGCGACAGCAGCGGTCATGCGGCCGTCTTCGACGAGGACCTTGAGGGTCGCCATCTTTTCGAGGCTGGTCTCACGCGGGCCTTCGTCGACTGTCGCGTCGCCCATGGTGACGATTTCGTTGTCGAAGCGTCCTGCTGCGATAGCGGCCTTGGCGCGCTCATGGCTCTGCAGAGCCCACTTCTCGAGCTCTTCGCGGCTGACGTCCCACTTCTCGGCGATCATTTCGGCGCCCTTGAACTGCGAGACTTCCTGGTTGCCGTAACGCTCGGTCCAACCCACGGAACCTGAAGTCGGGGTCTCGAATCCGTACTGCTGGCCGACGATCATGGCTGCCGAGATCGGGATCTGGCTCATGTTCTGAACGCCGCCGGCAACGATCAGATCTGCGGTGCCGGATAGGATGGCCTGCGCGCCGAAGTGCACAGCCTGCTGGCTGGAACCACACTGACGGTCAACCGTCACGCCGGGGACGTGCTGCGGGTATCCCGCTGCGAGCCAAGCCATACGGGCGATGTTGCCGGCCTGGCCGCCGATGGCGTCGACGCAACCGAAGATGACGTCGTCGACGTCTGCGGGATCAATGCCGGTGCGCTCGACAACGGCCTTGACTACGTGAGCACCCAAGTCAATGGGGTGCACAGCCGACAGTGCGCCGCCGCGCTTGCCGATCGGGGTGCGGATTGCATCGACGATGTATACCTCGGACATTATCTTCACTCCTAGTTTTGTTGTGCAGCAATAGTTTTAGATGACGCAACTGGATCCGAGAGCCCGTCGAGCACGATCGCCAGGTACTGAGCTGCCACGGTGTGCGCGGTCAACGAGCCACCCGGGCGGTACCAGCGCACGGCAACCCAGACGGTGTCGCGCATGAAACGGAAAACAAGTTCCACGTCGATGTCGGAGCGGAAGCTACCGTCGGCAACGCCCGCCTCGAGCACTCCCACCCACAGGTCCCGGAACTCTGTATTACGTTCCACCAGATACGAGAATCGCTCGTTCGCGACCAGATGCTTGACTTCGTCCTGGTAGATCGCGACGGCCGAGTGAGAGGCGTCGATCGCCTCGTACGAAGTGACGATCAACGCTTCGATCGTTGCGCGGCTGTCAAGGCCGGCGGCGACGATTTCGCGGTACTTGCCGAACAACTCGTCGAGGAACTGGTGCAGGATCTCGTCAACCATCGACTCCTTGGAATCAAAATGGTGGTAGAGACTGCCGGACAGAATTCCGGCAGCATCGGCGATATCTCGTACCGTCGTTGCACGTACTCCGCGGTCGGCGAACAGGCCGGCTGCGATCGCGAGCAGTTCGTCGCGGCGGCCGGATTTCCCTGTCGTTTCGTCGGGATTGCGGGGTGGCGTCATGAATTTCATCCTATCCAGGGCCTCGCTGTGCGCCTTTATTAACCCCGGGCGGGTAATAAAGGCGCACAGCAGGAGAACTACGCCCGCTGCGAAGAAACGGAAACGATCTCGCCGGTCATGTACGTCGTGTAATCGCTCGCGAGCATCGCGATCACCGAAGCGATTTCCCAGACCTCGGCTGCGCGGCCGTAAGCCTCACCGGAAGCCAGCTGATCCAGCAGTTCTTCGCTGGTGACCTTGGCCAGGAAGGCATGGCGCGCAATGGAAGGCGAGACGGCGTTGATGCGGACGCCGTATTCGGCGGCCTCGATTGCGCTGCAACGAGTCAAAGCCATGACGCCGGCCTTGGCGGCGGCGTAGTGAGCCTGCGAATGCTGCGCACGCCAGCCGAGAACCGACGCGTTGTTCACCAGAACGCCGCCGTGTTCGACACCCTTGAAGTAACGCAGAGCAGCACGCGTCGCACGGAACGTGCTGTTGAGAGTGATGTCGAGGACGCGATCCCACTGATCATCGGTCATATCGACGACGGGGGTTTCGCCGCCCAGGCCGGCGTTGTTGACCACGATGTCGATGCGGCCCATCTTCTCGACTGCGCCGTCGAACAGTGCGTCGACCTGCGCGGTGCTGGAAACGTCGCAGATGATCGATTCGACCTGCTGGCCGGGGAATTCAGCCTTCAGCTTCTCGACCGTCTCGCCGAGACGACGCTCGTGGAAGTCGGAGACCAGGACGTCGCCGCCTTCCAGGAGAACGCGTCGCGCGGTGGAGAAGCCGATGCCGGTGCCGGCTGCGGCGGTGATGATTGCCTTCTTGCCCTTGAGCAATCCGTGGCCCGGGGTTTCTTCCGGAACGACGGACAGGGGCGAAACTACTGTGGAGTCAGACATTTAACGAGCCTCTCGGGGAAGACCGAGCACACGCTCGGAAATGATGTTGCGTTGAATTTCGTTGGAGCCGCCGTAGATCGTGTCGGCGCGCGTGAAGAGGAAGAGTCGCTGCCACTCGTCCAGCTCGAGGTGCTCGGGATCGGTGATGTCCGACGGATTTCCCTCGGAATCGGCCCACGGAGCAACCAATGACGACGCACCCTGCACGTCCATCGACAGCTGGCCGAGGTCGCGATGCCAGTTGGCCCACAACAGTTTTGCGACCGATGCTTCGCCGCCGCCGGTTCCGGCATCGACTGCGTCGAGAGTTCGCATTGCGTGGGCGCGCATGACACGTAGGCCGACCCAGGCACGAGCGATCTTTTCGCGGATGTGCGGATCTTGGTCACTGCCATTGGCTTTCGCGAGATCAACGACGCCCTTGAGTTCGCGGGCGAAGCCGATCTGCTGGCCGAGGGTGGACACACCGCGCTCGAAGGTGAGCAGGCCCATGGCGATCTTCCAGCCTTCGCCCGGTTGGCCGACAACCAGTTCGGCTTCAGTGACGGCGTCGTCGAAGAAGACCTCGTTGAATTCGGAGGTGCCGGTGAGCTGCTGGATGGGACGCACGGTCACGCCGGGCTGGTCCAGCGGAACGAGCAGGAAGCTCAGACCCTGGTGACGCTTGGAGCCCACCTCGGTGCGGCAGACGACGAAGCACCACTGGGCAACGTGAGCCAGCGACGTCCAGACCTTCTGGCCGTTGATGATCCACTTGCCGTCTTCGAGACGAGCCGTCGTCGAGACGTTGGCGAGGTCGGAACCGGCTCCGGGTTCGGAGTATCCCTGCGACCAGAGTTCGCTGACGGTGTTGATGCCCGGCAGGAAGCGGCGCTTCTGTTCATCGGTTCCGTAGGCGATCAGCGTCGGGCCGAGTAGCTCTTCACCGATGTGGCTGACGCGTGCGGGCGCACCCGACTTGGCGTACTCCTGATGGAAGATGACCTGCTGGGCGATGGTGGCTCCGCGGCCGCCGAACTCCTTCGGCCACCCCAGGCACGTCCATCCGGCGGCAGCAAGGTGCTTGTCCCATTCGAGTCGCTGCTCAAAGAACTCGTGCTCGCTACCCGGGCCGCCCTTGCCCTTGAGCTGGGCAAATTTGCCCGTCAGGTTCTCTGCCAGCCACTGCGAAACTTCCGCTGCAAACTCGTCGTCCGTCATCTGCCCGTCCGGGCTCTCGCTCTGGTCCACATATGTAAGATAACCTACCAAGCACTTGCTAGGTAGCGTGTCAGGTAGGAGTCCAGTGACCGAACAACCGAGAACCATCCCATCAGCCCTCATCCGGGCCGCCGAGGAGTTCGGTGATCGCGCGGCAATCGCCGATGGCGACACCCGACTGACCTTTGCAGAGCTGCACCAGCGTGTCCGCGATTTCGCGGGCGCACTGATCACTCGTGGCGTGAAGGCCGGCGACCGCGTCGTGATCTGGGCACCCAACACCCACCATTGGGTGATCGCTCTGCTCGGCGCGCAGTACGTCGGAGCAGCGATTATCCCGATCAACACCCGGTACACCGGAACCGAGGCACTCGACATCATCGAGCGCGTCGACGCCGCTGCCCTGGTCATCGTCGGCAAGTTCCTCAAGGCCGATCGCTACCAGCAGCTACTCGACGCGAATCCTGAGCTGTCCATTCCCACCGTCATCCGGATCACCGTCGACGGGGACGACGCACGCGACGGCGTCATCGAGTTCGAGGACTTCGTTGCCCTCGCCACCGACGACGCTCGCACCGAAGCAGATGCTCGGGCAGTAGCAGTGCAGCCTGACGACATCAGCGACATCCTCTTCACCTCCGGCACGACGGGACGCAGCAAGGGCGCGATCAGCGCACATCGCCAGTCCATCGGCGTAGCGCAAGCCTGGGGAGAAAATGCCGAGGTGACGGAAAGAGACAACTTCCTCATCATCAGCCCGTTCTTCCACACCTTCGGCTACAAGGCCGGAATTCTGGTGTGCCTGCTCAACGGTGCGACCATCGTTCCGGTGTCCGTCTTCAACATCGACGAGACTCTTGCACTGATCAACAGTGAGCAGGTCAGCATCCTGCCGGGCGCTCCGACGATCTACCAGACCATCCTCGATCACCCCCGCCGCGGCGAATACGACTTGTCGTCACTGCGCATCGCGATCACGGGTGCCGCTCCGGTTCCGGTCGCGCTGGTCGAGCGTATGCAGAGCGAACTGTTCGACGCAGTTCTCACCGCCTACGGTCTGACCGAGGCAGTCGTCGCCACCATGTGCCGCACCGACGACGACCCGGTCACCGTCTCCACCTCTTCGGGCCGTGCGACAGCCGATTTCGAGGTCAAGCTGGGCGATCAGAACGAGATCCTGCTTCGTGGACCGAACGTGATGCTCGGATACCTCGACGATCCCGAATCAACCGCCAAGGCCATCGACGCCGACGGCTGGTTGCACACCGGTGACATCGGAACCCTGGACGAGCGTGGATATCTCGATATCACCGACCGTCTCAAGGACATGTACGTCAGCGGTGGATTCAACGTCTACCCCGCCGAAATCGAAGGAATGCTGGCTCGTCTGCCCGGCGTCCACGAATCGGCTGCCATCGGCATCCCCGATCATCGGATGGGCGAGGTGGGACGCGTCTACATCGCTCAACTCGACGGCGCCGGTCTCACCGAAGAGTCGGTCATCGCCTTCCTCAAGGAGAAGATCGCGGGCTTCAAGGTTCCCCGTGAGGTTCGCTTCGTCGATCATCTCCCGCGCAACCCTTCGGGCAAGATTCTCAAAACAGTTCTGCGCGAGGAACAGTCATGACCGTTCCTATCGAAGTTGATGTCGTAACCTACGAGGTTCGCGGACCCGTCGCGCTTGTGTCCTTGAACCGGCCCGACTACCGCAATGCCCAGAACTCGGTAGTGACCTACGCTCTCGACGCAGCATTCCAGCGCGCCGTCGAAGACGACGACGTCAAGGTCATCGTCTTGGCGGGCAACGGACCTCACTTCAGTGCCGGACACGACCTGGGAACTCCGGGCCGCGACCATCACGTCGAGTACGAAAACAAGGCCACCATGTGGTGGGACCATGTCGACAAGCCCGGTGGTGACCAACGTTTCGCTCGCGAGATGGAGGTGTACCTGGGAATGTGCCGCCGCTGGCGGGAGATCCCCAAGCCCACCATCGCCATGGTCCACGGCGCCTGCATCGCCGGCGGACTCATGCTCGCCTGGGTCTGCGACATGATCGTCGCCTCCGACGACGCATTCTTCTCCGATCCTGTTGTCCGCATGGGCATTCCCGGCGTGGAGTACTTTGCACACCCGTGGATGGTCGGATCGCGGTTCGCCAAGGAGATGCTGTTCACCGGTGACCGATTCACGGCGCAGCGCGCCTACGAAATCGGCATGGTCAACCGCGTCGTCGCTCGCGACGAACTCGAAACGGAGACGTTCGCACTCGCCGAACGTATCTCGGAGATGCCACGCTTCGGCTTGGCGCTCACCAAGAAAGCAGTCAACCAGTGTGAGGATCAGATGGGGATGCGCAACGGCATCGACTCCGTCTTCGGTCTCCATCATTTTGCTCACGCCCACAATGCCGAAGTAGGCAAAGATTCACTTGGCGGTCTCGATGCCAAGGCAATGGCTGCCAGCGCTCGCAAGCCGCAGGAAGGAACAAACTAGTGGATCTCGTATTCGACGACGCCACAACCGCATTCCGTGACGAGGTCCGCTCGTTCCTGGAGGCGAATGTGCCCGCCACACCTCTGAAATCGATGGATACCGCCGAGGGCTTCGAAGAGCACCGTCAGTGGGAGCACACTCTCGCCGACGCCGGCTACGCCGTCGTCTCGTGGCCCAAGGAACTCGGCGGACGCGACGCGTCGCTGCTCGAGTGGGTCATCTTCGAAGAGGAGTACTACCGCTCCGGCGCACCGGGACGTGTGAGCCAGAACGGCATCTTCCTCTTGGCGCCCACACTTTTCGAGCATGCCAATGCCGAGCAGCTCGCTCGCATCATGCCGCGCATGGCCCGTGCCGACGACATCTGGGCCCAAGCCTGGTCCGAGCCCGAGTCCGGCTCCGACCTCGCAAGCCTGCGTTCGAGCGCCACGAAGGTCGACGGCGGCTGGCTGCTCAACGGCCAGAAGACGTGGAGCTCGCGTGCCAGCTTCGCGGACTGGGGCTTCGGCCTGTTCCGCTCCGATCCGGATGCGCAGCGCCACAAGGGCATCACGTACTTCATGTTCGACATCCGGTCGAAGGGCGTCACCGTTCGCCCCATCGATCAGCTCGACGGAGAGCCTGGCTTTGCCGAGATCTTCCTCGAAGACGTCTTCGTTCCGGACGACCCGGCCAACCCCGGCGAGTCCGGTGTGATCGGTAGCGTCAACGAGGGCTGGCGCGTCGCAATGAGCACCGCCAGCAACGAGCGCGGACTGTCTCTGCGTAGCCCCGGCCGCTTCCTCGCCACCGTCGACCGCCTGCTTGAGCTGTACAAGGCCAGCGGCCGTACGGACGACAGCGCACTGCGCAACAAGGTCGCCGACGCCTGGATCGGCGCTCGGGCCTACCAGCTCAACACTTTCGGCACCGTGACACGTCTCGCCGACGGCGGACAGCTCGGCGCCGAGTCCTCGATCAACAAGGTCTTCTGGTCCGAGTGGGATATCGCTACCCACGAGACCGCTCTCGACCTGCAGGGTCCCGAAGCCGAGCTGGCCGACAACTGGATGGACGGATATCTGTTCTCCCTGTCGGGCCCGATCTACGCCGGCACCAACGAGATTCAGAAAAATGTCATCGCTGAGCGTCTGCTCGGCCTACCTAAGGCGGACCGATGAGATTCGCGCTCGACTCCTCCCACCAGGACTTCGCTGCGAGCATCGATGCGTTGCTCACCAAGTCCGACATGCCCGCCGTCATCCGCGCCTGGAACGACGGTGACACCGCACCCGGCAAGAAGGTGTGGCAGCGCCTCGCCGAGACCGGCGTCAACGGCCTCGTCATCGCCGAAGAGCACGACGGTCTGGGCGCCGACGCCATCGACCTCGTTGTCGCGATCGAACAGCTCGGCCGCCATGCCGTTCCCGGCCCGGTTGTCGAAACCATCGCAGTAGTACCGACGCTTCTGGCTTCGGTTGCACCGGAACGCCTCTCCGCCCTCGCCGAGGGTTCCCTCGCGACTGTTGCCGCTCCCCCGAACACGCCGTTCGCACTCGACGCCAACTCCGTGGACCTGGTTCTGCTCGCACAGGGTGGCGCAGTCAACCTGGGTGTCATCGGCGAAGCCAAGGCGTCGGTAGACCTCTCCCGCAAGCTCTTCGAGGTCACCGCCGGTGATTCGCTCGGCAACGCCGACTTCGCGGCAGCCTTCGACCTGGGCGCGCTGGCTACGGCAGCTCAGCTCCTGGGCCTCGGACAGACCCTGCTCGAGATCAGCACCGAATATGCGAAGCAGCGCAAGCAGTTCGGCAAGGTCATCGGACAGTTCCAGGCAATCAAGCATCACCTCGCCGAGGTTGCCGTTTCCCTCGAAATGGCTCGCCCGCTGCTTCACGGTGCCGCACTGTCGGTTCGTGACGGCTCCGCAGATGCTTCGCGTGACATCTCCGCCGCCAAGGTCGCCTGCGGCGATGCCGCCTACAAGGCTGCTCGCGTCGGTCTCCAGGTTCACGGTGCCATCGGTTACACGATGGAACATGATCTCTCGCTGTGGCTCACCAAGGTACGAGCACTGCTCACCGCCTGGGGTACTCCGGCAATGCACCGCGCACGCGTCGTCGAATCGCTAGTCTCGGCGTCATGAGCATCGACACCGAAGATCAGGCGGCGCTGCGCGCGTCGGTACGCGACCTCCTGAGCAAGCACTCCGACTCCGCTGCCGTCCGCGCAGCCATCACCACCGACATCGGCTACGACGCCGCTCTGTGGAACAAGCTGTGCGAACAGATCGGCATCGCCGCACTGGCGATCCCCGAGGAGTTCGACGGCGTCGGAGCAAGCTTGGCTGAAGTTCATGTGGTCCAGGAAGAACTGGGCCGCACACTGACGCCGTCGCCGATGCTGGGTTCCGCGATTCTCGCGGCGCAGGCACTGCTGCTCTCCGGTGACGCCGACGCGTGCTCGCGTCTGCTCCCCGGTGTCGCCGCCGGCGAAAGCATCCTCGCACTGTGCTGGGCCGGTGCTGCCGGCTGGAACACCTTCGGCGTCGAAGCCACCGAAGATGCACTGAACGGCACAGCGGCGTATGTCCTCGACGGGCATGTCGCCGACACTCTGCTGGTACTGACGGCCGACGGTTTCTACGAAGTGGATCCCGCCGCCGAAGGTGTCTCCCGGCGACGGGTTCCCACGATGGATCCGACGCGAACCCTGTCGGAGGTCACGTTCTCCGGTGTTCGCGGACGCCCGTTGCAGTGGTCTGAGGATCTGGTCGATCGCATCCGAACGGTTGTCTTGATCGCACTGTCCGCCGAACAGGTGGGCGCGGCTGCAGCAATCGTCGAACAGACTGTGGAATACACGAAGTCCCGCAAGCAGTTCGGTCGCGCGATCGGTTCCTTCCAGGCCCTCAAGCACCGGATGGCCGACATGTACACGCTGGTCGAGACCGCCCGGTCCATGACCTACGCGGCTGTGGCAACACAGTCTGCCGGTGATGCCGCCATCGCCAAGGTGTACTGCTCGGAAGCACTGCAGGAGATCACGTCCGAGGCCGTCCAGCTTCACGGCGGAATCGCCATCACGTGGGAGCACGACGCTCAGCTGTACTTCAAACGTGCACACAGCAGTGCACAGTTGTTCGGTCAGCCAAGTGACTATCTCCCCGAGTTGGCAACTGCCGCAGGGCTCTAGTACTTAAGTTGGATCTCTGAGCAAAACCGCCCGAATGCCCCCTCAGCCGAAATATGCTGAGGGGGCATTGGCGTCAAACTCACCCAGACCGTCTGACATTGCGGGAAGGGAATGCATGGCCGGCTAGCTGAGGAGGCCTTTCTTCTCGCCGTAACCCGACCAGCGCCACGCGAGATTCAAGCTGTCTTCGTTCACTGAATGGAACGCCCCCTGGTTCGGTGTGCTTCAGCGCGCAGAATGGGAAACGGCACAATCCACTTCGACAGACCGGAGAGTCTTCATGAATCGCTTCGACAACAAACGTGTCCTCATCAGTGGTGCAGGGTCCGGCATCGGACAGGCCACAGTTGCTCGGATCCTGTCCGAAGGCGGCACCGTTGTCGCAGCCGATATTTCGGAAGACGGACTGGAACTCACTCGGGCCGCAGCCGTAGCAGCCGGTGACAGCGACCGGCTGACCATCGTCACCGTCGACATCTCCAACGAAACTTCCGTGCACGAGCAGATCGGTTCTGCCATCACCGCACTCGGCGGACTTGACGTGCTGGTCAATGCGGCCGGAATTCTGCGTTCCGCACACACCCACGAGATGTCACTCGACTTCTGGAACACCGTCATCGGCGTCAACCTCACCGGCACATTCCTCATGACGCGTGAGGCTCTCCCGGCGCTGCTCGAAACCGGCAACGGCGTAGTGGTCAACTTCAGCTCCACGTCCGCAACATTCGCCCACCCGTACATGGCTGCGTACGCCGCATCCAAGGGCGCAATCCAGTCCTTCACGCACGCAATCGCTCTCGAATACAGCAAGCAGGGCCTGCGCGCTGTTGCCGTCGCGCCGGGCAGCATCGCGTCGGGAATGACCTCCAACCCCGGGTTCCCCGAAGAGATCGACTACTCCCTCATCAGTAAGTTGCTACCGGCCATCGGCAACGGCTTCGCTCCCCCGTCCGCAGTGGCCGGCGTCATCGCGATGCTCGCATCCGAAGACGGATCCTTCGTCACCGGAACAGAAATCCGCATTGACGGCGGCACACATATGTGACCGAACTGCTGTGCGCCTTTATTAACCGCGGGCGGGTAATAAAGGCGCACAGCAAGAGGCTGCATACTTATGGTGTCGCCCGGAACGCGCCCGGCGGCACAAACTTCGGCGGGAGCCAGCGATGAGCGAACTGATAGGCAACACGCAACTCGAGCCTGTGTTGATCAGTCCCGTCGTCAGCGGCATGATCCGCACCTGGTCCGAGGACGAGACCCACTTGTGGAGCGTCGACAATCCCGAAGCCCTCGGCAAACTTCTCGGACGCGGAATAATCTCCCGCACGATGATGCCGGACAACAGATTTCGTGAAGTCGCCATGCTGGATATGCAAGCCGGAACACTCACTGTTCAGCCGCGTTTCGCATCCCCCGACAGCGCCGCCCTCGCCGAACCTTTCCAACTCGGTGATGCAATTCCCGTCGTCGGAGATCCGTGGGACGATCTCGAACTTGCACTCGCATCGGTCGCACTCTCGGCGGCCGGGCGTGGCGAATTCTGGCTCGCCGAACTCGGCGGATGGGACGCTCCGCCGCAACCACATTGCCTGTTTGCCGTGATCAGCGAAGACGGCACGGCCAATGCCGTCATGGAAGCAGCGCCGGTGCCCGCCGATACCGGCGTCTGGCCTGAAGTTCCGAACGATCAACCAGGAGTGTCGGTGGCCGCCCCGGCATCACAGGACACCATCGAGGCCGCCGGCATCTTCGCCACAGCAGCGATCCAAACGTGGAACGTCCATCCGTGGGATGTCGCCCTGACGTTCGGGAAACTCGAGGATTTTGCCTGACGCTCAATCGGCAATTCCCCAGTCGCAGAATGCGAATCCCCGCACGGTCACAGGACTGCTCGATCAGCAGGCGCTTTTGTGCAGGGACTGATCGAACGACTCCAGTACGAGGGCTTCACGGGTACACGGGCTGAATACAGAACCAACGCAACCTACCGATAAGTCCACACTCGAGAACCCTCGGCGGCAGCGAGAATAACCGGAATATCATTCAACTCGTGCAAGTTCAAGATTCGAACAAGGTTCGAATCTCTTCAAACCTGTTTTCAACAACCATCGATGGTAGTGGCGCAACCTATGTCAGAGTTGCAAAGAGTTGGGTAACGCACAGATGCTCAAGACCCCTGTGTTGCTCTCTTAGAACTGGATCGAACTGTACGAGCTTCAATCGACGACCATCCAACAATGCCCGCCACTCATCGTTGGATGGCCAGAGTGTACTGCGAACTTGTTCTGAACCACGCCAAATAGAAGGACAGCCCATCTAAGCCTCTTCATCTGTGTTCACGTAGATTCGTCATGTCCAGTGAGAAGTCGGATCCAGGTCAGCCTCAATATTGAAGGGCTACAAGCCCTGGGACAGATCGACGAGTCAGCAAGTCGAGGTAGTCGTAAGTGCTCGTGCAGTAGTACGAGCGCCGAGATGGGAGAAAGCATGGAGCGAAAGCGTCGGTTCGACAGGTTAGTGAATCAAGCAAGCACGTACCGAGTCGGATTGGTGACAAAAGTTGCAGAGTTCGCGAAACAGTTCAACGAACCGTCACCCAGTCAACGCTGCGCCGAACCGTCACCCAGTCAACGCTGCGCCGAACCGTCACCCAGTCAGCGCTGCGCCGATCCGGCGTACGTCAGAGAACTTCGACGCCATATTTACGCTCCTAACGTCAAGCCAATCAACGAACTTGTCGACAGGCTTCACGCTGAGCATCCTGATCGTTTCATACCCCACGTTGCCCCCACCTACGGCGGCAGGAACGCACGCATACTCGCCCTTTTTCAGTCGCCAGGTTGGAGTTCGACCCCTCATCACGACGGACCGGGGATGATATGTCACGAAAACGTCGATTCGTCTTCGATTCGTCACAAGAATTTTCTCGATGAATACAAAATAGACATCGAGGACGTTGTTTCCTGGAATGCATTTCCTTGGAGCGGCTACGACAAGAACAGATCACTCAAAGAGGAACGTCAGGCAACACTCGCACTTGAAGAACTACTTGAACTGCTTCCAAACCTGACGGCGGTCATGCTTCATGGCCGGGTGGCGCAGGATGCATGGGAACGGCTTCTGCGGCACAATCCGAGAGCTGCCAACCGCCCGTACGTTATCGAGACTTACCACACCAGTGCACGATTGGTTGATCCAAGTTCAAATTCGGCAACCTTGATCGAGCGCTATGAAAACAATCTCCACGAGGCGTTCCACAAGGCAGCGATGCATTTGCGGCCGGTGCGATATCCAGAGCAGTCCGATTATGTGCAGGTTGACGATGCTCAAGCCGGCGAACCGCCATTTTAAGGCGTCTCCATTGGTCAAGCTTGCTGAACCTGATCACACTGTTTCGTACTCGATTACTTCAAATGGAGGTACAGCGCAGTTCCGCCGAAACCGAAAATTTCGGCAATATCAGTCCGGAGCATTCCGTTCCTGCAAATCCGTTGCGTATGTGCGACTCTTGCATGCACTTGTTACGAAATGCGCTCGTCTTGGCTACAACTGCGTGTTCGGCCATTGTCAGTCCCATCTGCGCGACCTACGTGCCAGGTCAGAGTTTCGTCTAATCTTCATATCGATGAGTCCTACGTCTCCTCGTGCCGCATCATTCACCTTTGATCACAACGCACTCCGATCCCCACGACAGAATGCCTTGAGGTCTGCATACTAAGGACACTGGGTACTCCCGGTTACAAATACAGCGAGGCCGCGTCGGGGCGGAACTGCGGCCCTCACAACACGCGAGTGACTTGGAACGACTGGCCACTCTGGAAGGTTCAATCATGGCAACCGACCAACTGCAGACCGTTGTACTGCACGGTGACCAGCTGAAATACGTTGATCAGGGCGACGGGCCCGTCGTGGTGTTGATCCACGGTCTTCTCGGAGCGCACTCCAACTGGGAGCCGCAGATCGAGACGCTTTCCCGGCGCTACCGCGTCATCGCGCCCGATCTGTTCGGCCATGGCGCCTCCGACAAGCCTGCCGGCGATTACTCACTGAGCGCGCATGCAGCAACCGTGCGCGATCTACTCGAAGCCCTCGATATCCCGTCGGCCACGCTGGTGGGCCATTCACTCGGCGGCGGGGTCGCCATGCAAACGCTGTACTTGTTCCCCGACCGCGTCGAGCGCCTGTGCTTGGTCGCCAGTGGCGGCTTGGGACCAGAGGTCAGCCCACTCCTCCGCGCGGCAACGTTGCCGGGCAGTGAGTTGGTGCTTCCCCTCCTCGCTTCGAAGGCACTGACCGATGCCACGAACAAGGTCCTCGAGCAGTTCAACAAGATCGGCCTGTTCAAATTAGGTGCGAGCGCCACCGAGGCGCGCAAGAGCTTCGCCTCCGTCGCCGACGCGTCCACTCGACAAGCATTTCTGGCGACAGCCCGATCCGTAATCAACTACCAAGGCCAGACTGTCACGGCTACAACACATTTCGGGAAGTTCAAGAACCTGCAGGCGCTACTGGTCTGGGGTGCGGAAGACAGCATCATCCCCAACGCCCACACCCAGAATGCGGTTGCAGAGCTCCCTCTCGGACGCGTCGAAATCTTCCCTCGCGCCGGGCATTTCCCGCATCTTGACTATCCGGATCGCTTCGATCGAGTATTCGCGGAGTTCATGACGGACTGCGGCGTGGGTTTCGGACCAACAGCCGTCAACAGCTGAAACTACTGACCTGCCACCAACTCCTCGAGATAGCTCGCCACCCCGTCGTCGTTGTGGCTGGGCAATACCCGATCGGCTAGTTCGAGGATCTCGGACAGAGCGTTCGACGGTGCCAGAGCGGTGCCCGCCCACATCAGCATCGCCATGTCGTTGAAGGCGTCACCCGCGGCTGCAACCTGCGAAGGTTCGATGCCTTCTGCCGCGCACAACTGTGCCAGCGCACTGGCTTTGGATACACCGGCCGCCGCCATTTCCAGGTACGGGGCACCCGAATGAGTCAGTTCGACGCCGGCAATCCCGGCAGCCACCGCAGTCCGGTACAAATCAGCACTCGGAACGTGCGGGTGCCGGGCAACAATCTTCACCATAGGTTCGATATCCAGCGGCAAGGCGTCCGCGAGAACCATCTCGTGGAGGTGTCGGTGATGATCCGAGAAGTCACACAGCGCAGCGTATTCCGGTTCTGCAAAGAACTGGGTAGGACCGACGTTCGCAAAGACAACGCCCGGAATCAACGCTCGAATTTGTTCCATTGCCATTGCTGCCAAAGATGTTTCGATCGAGATAGTATCGACGATCCTCGGGGTACCGTCGGCAAGATCGAGAATGACGGCACCATTGGCGCACACCGCTTTCCCTCGGAATCCGCAGGAGCGTGCGAGCGTGTGCACGGAATGGCGCGCTCGCGCTGTAGCCCACACAACTTCGATCCCGGCGAGCCGCGCATTCTCCATCGCCAGCGCCGTACGCTCGGAAATTGTTCGATCGGAGCGCAGCAGAGTGCCGTCGAGGTCGGTGGCAAACATTCGGATTCCAGTCACGTAGGTCAATGATGCCAGGAAAACCTCAGCCACCCTCGCTAGCCTGGTTGCATGAGTATCCCCGACATCACGCTGAATTCCGGAACAACCATCCCGCAACTCGGCCTCGGCGTCTGGCAGGCCACCAACGACGAAACCGAACATGCCGTGCGATTTGCGCTCGACGAGGCCGGTTACCGCCACATCGACACGGCCTCGGCGTATGGCAACGAGGAAGGCGTCGGACGCGGCCTTGCACGTTCATCAGTTGCCCGCGAAGACGTCTTCCTGACCACCAAGCTGTGGAACTCGGATCAGGGTTACGAACCTGCATTGAAGGCGTTTGATACGAGCATCGACAAGCTGGGCGTCGATTACGTCGATCTCTACCTCGTTCACTGGCCTCTTCAGGACAAGGAACGTCTGCTCCGCACCTGGGACGCGATGGAGAAGATCGCAGAATCCGGCCGCGCGAAAGCCGTCGGTGTTTGCAATTTCGAACCCCACCACCTGCAGCTTCTCGTCGACCGTGGTGGGCTGCTCCCGGCGGTGGATCAGGTGGAACTGCATCCGCACCTCCCCCAGTCCACTATTCGCGAGAAGGCTGCCGAGCATGGAATTGCCGTCGAGTCATGGAGCCCGCTCGGCGGTACCAGCAACGCAGGATGGGGTCCGGCATCCAAGCCGAACACGCTCCTGACGGATCCGATCATTACCCGCATCGGTGACCGCCACAGCAAGTCAGCGGCGCAGGTATTGATTCGTTGGCATCTGCAGAACGGTTTGATCGTCATTCCCAAGTCCGTTCACGATGCCCGCATAGCCGCAAATATCGATGTCTTCGACTTCGAACTCACCGAACTCGACCTCAGCGAAATTGCGACGCTCGACGACGGCACCCGCGTCGGCGCACATCCGGACGAACTTAATATTGGTGCGCCACAGTAATTTTCGACAGTTCCTGCAAGGTCGTCATTACCCGTTCGAGGGGTTCGATGCTGCGCGTCGTCTGACACAGCGCAACGGCCCCCTCGATCGAGGCGATCGTCAGGTTTGCCATCGACTGAGCCTGCGCTGCCGGTGAACCTGCGGCTTCCAGCGCAGTCTCGACGAGTTTCTGCCAGCCGAGCAGTACCTCGGCAGCAGCCTCCGCAACTTCGGGCTCACTGGCTCTGGCCAGCCCGCCGGCGATGACTGGGCAGCCGATCGCATAGTCGGATTGCGCGAGGTTACGACGCCAGATATCGCCGACCGCATCGATGACGTCGGCGGGCGAACCCGTGACGGCTGCCGCGCTGATCCTGCGGGTGATTATCGCGCCGGCCGCCTGCACCGCCTCGACCATCAACTGCGTCTTTCCACCGGGAAAGTGGTGGTAGATGGAACCACGCGGCGCCCCGCTGTGCTTGATCACGTCGTTGAACGAGGTCGCGTCGACGCCGTTGCGGCTGATCAACTCGACTGCGCTGCGGATCATCCGGTCACGTGAGCTCACCTCTACCATCGCCGCAGCTCCTTCACGCATCTCGTGGACTGGATTCACCACCACGCTACTTCATGGGAGCAGTGATTCAGGCCGGGAGTGAGCACCTTCTGTGCGTAGTGAGCACCCGTTCTTGCCTGCTGAAAGCGGCACTAGCTCGAGACAAACGGTGCTCACTAGGATTGTGGCCCGTTCACCGAGCCGACACACACCGGTTCCGAACCCGCGATGTACCATCGCGTCGTGACCTTGCTTCCCACACACACCTGGTGGCTTGACCGCTGACGGTCAGCCGCAACTGCGTGCTGCCCCGAATCAGATCGGGTGGTCCGCACGCTCCTGCATTGGATCACCCGATACTCGTATCAGGTACTCGAATCCATGAAGGAGAGTTAGTTGACCACCACACCACTCAACCGTTCGCTCGAGCCTTTGGGCGTATCCATCCCGTCGAAGGTTCCGACGCACTGGTACAACCTGGCGGCTGACCTCCCCGAACCCGTCCCGCCGCACTTGCACCCCGGTACCCGTGAGCCGCTGGGCCCCGAGGATCTTGCGCCGCTGTTCCCGATGAGCCTCATCATGCAGGAAGTGGCAACGGAGCGGTACATCGAGATCCCGGAGACCGTCCGCGAGATCTACGGCATGTGGAGACCCTCTCCGCTGGTCCGGGCACACCGACTCGAGCGCGCCCTGGGAACGCCGGCCCGCATCTACTACAAGTACGAGGGCGTGAGCCCCGTCGGCTCGCACAAGCCGAATACCGCTGTGGCTCAGGCGTACTACAACGCTCTTGAAGGAACCACCAAGCTCACCACCGAAACGGGCGCGGGCCAGTGGGGTGCATCGTTGTCCTTCGCCGGTGCTCTTCTCGGACTCGAGGTCGAGGTCTGGCAGGTCCGCTCGTCCTTCGACTCGAAGCCGTACCGTCGTATCCAGATGGAGGCCTACGGTGGAATCTGCCATCCGTCGCCGTCGGATCTGACGGAAGCTGGTCGCGCGCTTCTGAAATCACATCCCGGCACCTCGGGTTCACTGGGTATGGCGATCAGTGAGGCAGTCGAGGTTGCTGCTCAGGATCCCAATACCCACTACTCCCTCGGTTCCGTCCTGAACCACGTCATGCTGCACCAGACCGTCATCGGCCAGGAAGCAATGGTTCAGCTCGAAGAGGCCGGCGACGCCGTACCGGACATCGTGTTCGGTTGTGCTGGTGGAGGTTCCAACCTGGCTGGTCTGACGTTCCCGTTCCTCGGACGCAATTTGCGTGAGGGCACCAAGACTCGTCTCGTCGCTTGCGAGCCGTCAGCGTGCCCGTCCCTGACCGAGGGTGAGTACCGCTACGACTTCGGTGACGTTGCGGGCCTGACGCCGCTGCTCAAGATGCACACGCTGGGCAAGGATTTTGTTCCCCCGGCCATCCACGCCGGCGGCCTGCGCTACCACGGCATGTCGCCGATGGTCTCGCACGCTGTCAACCTCGGTTTGATGGACGCCATTGCAGTTGGCCAGGACGAGGCACTGCAGGCCGGGCTGGTATTTGCCCGCGCCGAAGGCATCATCCCCGCACCGGAATCGACTCACGCCGTCGCCGGAGCAATTGCCCACGCACGCAACGCGACCGAGCCGGAGGTGATCGTGATCGGTTTGTCCGGCAACGGTCAGCTGGATCTGCCCGCGTACTCGCAGTACGTCTGACGAACTGGTGTCGGTACCTCCCGTTTCCGGGAGGTACCGACACCACCGGTCACGCCGCAGTACGCACTCTGCGAGCCTGATCGAGAAGTAACGCGTGCAACGGATGAAATGAACTGGCCGGACTGATTTCGACGATCGCGCCGTCCGACAGCGACCTTCTGAGTGCGCCGACCTTGACACCGTTCCTCGTGAGCGCCCGGATCTCCTGAAGACCACTGCGGGTGGGGGCAACCTCATACTCGTACCTGCTGGGATCGAAAAGATCTCTGCGCCAGACGGTCTCCTCTCCGAGGACTGTGACGCCGACCGTTTCATCGCGAGCAACCGTATCCACGGTGAAGACAATTTTTCCCCGAGAATCCCTGTGCGACTGCGGAAATCCCACTACCAGGACGCGACCTCCCCCGGCAACGATCAAGTCTCCCGGGACCAAGGTTGCTGGATCGAGCAGCTCTTCGGGACTCAACTCAGCGTGATCAAACACATTTTCACTCATTACGAACTCCTGCGGCTTGGCCCGCCGCGGACGGGGGCGCTCTTGCCCATACCGGTCGGTGCGGACCGCTTCGTCATCCGAACCACCCCGGAACGCCAGTGGGGTTGGTGTGCGGCCAGTCGGAGCTTGGCACCGCATCTCGTGAAGCTGACCCAAGAGTACATGAACCCTTCGACATGTCACATCTTTTGAGTACCGACCACGTTCCCGCGGGCGCGGGCCGGCCGCGCAATCAGCTCGAGAGCAAGTAGGGCCAGTACGGTAATGAGCACTGTCACCGCCACCACGACCCCGGACGGATATCGCCAGAAAATCAATACGGCTACAGCAATGGCAACAAACAAAACTCGAAGCGCCACAGTGTATTTAGCGCAAATCACCTCGAACGCATTGGGCTCGCGATCCGAATCCGATCTTACCGAGCCGACAGCCCTGCTGAACCCGCGGCGCACGGCACTGGCCGACGCCGAGTGACCGGTGAGGTAGCCGACCACCGCGATGACAATAGCGAGAATGAATACAGCGCGCAGGCTGGTCTTGAGCGGCAAGAGAAGCGTGTCGATGAGCACCGCCGCCGCTTGAGGTGAGAGGACATCCGACGGAATATCGTCCAGATACACCGCCCGCCCAATGCTCAGCGCTATCGCCAGGAGCGCCATCGCCACTGCAATACTGACGCCGACCAGGGCGAGAGCGCGTCGACGCGACCCGGCCGGTGCACACCAGATTGCCCCCGCGGCAGCAATCAGAATCAACCACGGCAACACAGCCGACGCTTTGTCCAGAGCTGACACCAGCCGCTGCGCCTTGACCAGGTTCGGTGATTCGAAAATCACGAACGTCTTGTTCACGTCCGGGATCTTGTCGGCAAATGCAAACCCACGATCGGTGAGTACCGTGCTGGCCCTTTCGATGATCGGTGCAAGCGAGATGCTGACCGCGCCCTGATCATTGATCTGAATTCCAGCTCGTGTATCGCCGGTCAACACGGCCGTCAACGATTGATGGGCCTGTTTGTTCGCCTCGATCCACAGCGTTTCGAACTGATCCGAGGCCACCAACGATCCCACCGTCTGATGGATGAATGATTTCGCTTGACTCGCAATCACAGGCGCAAGCCCCACAACAACCGGGGGCACACGCTCCGCGTTCTCGGTCAGAGACGTCAACGCGTCTGCGGTCACCTTTTCGATATCCAATTGGGAATCGATCTCATCGGTGATTCGGTCGGTGATTTCGCCTTGCAGGACCGAATTGGACCCCAGTGGGGCGATGGTCTGCACATAGCGGTCGGTATCGAGCACTTCGCTGCGCGCATACCGAGCCAGAACACCGCAAAACGACAGCACCAGAATCAAGACGAGGAGAATCCCGACGCCGGTCCACCGCACACCCGAGTGGCCACCATGCTTCCCGTCGTCATGGTTCTCTCCGCTGGTCGCCGCCAGTTGGGCGCGTAACTTCTCCAGTTCAGCGCGCTCCGAAATGCTGAGTGGTTGGGCATCTGCGGATTCCATATGGGGTCTCGGTATCGCTCGATCAAGCGTCGACAGCGGAGGCAATGCCCTCAATAAGTACCCGGCATCCGCACTCTTAACCCGAGTAGGGCCGAATTTCGCGACGCAATCCACTGGCCCGGAGCACTTGACGCTCGACGCCCGCCCGCACGGATTCCTCCGTTCCGATCACCCGTACATGGGTTCGTGCGCGAGTGATGGCGGTGTACAACAACTCTCGGGTCAGTAGCGACGACGCCTCCGCCGGCAGCATCACCGAGACCGTGTCGTACTGGCTGCCTTGGCTTCGGTGAATGGTCATCGCGTACACCGTCTGCACAGCCGACAACGAGCTCGGATGCAACTCGAAGGTCTCGTTCCCTCGTTGGAAGGCAGCCATGAGTACGCCGTCGCCGCTATCGACGATCACCCCGGTATCACCGTTGTAGATGCCCACCTCGTAGTCATTGGCTGTCACCAGCAACGGCTGACCGGGATACCACTGCGCGGGGTTCAAGAACTGCCCGGATGCGCTGCCAACCCAGTCCATGGCCTGCTGCGCCCAGCGGCTGACTCCGTACGGACCGTCACGGTGAGCGCACAGCAGCCGGTGCGTTTCCATGCTTTTCACGGCGCCTGACGCGTCGCCCCGTTCTGCGAACCTGGTCACGGCCTCGGAACTGCCGACTAGGTCTGCACGCAAGGAGTCCAGATCGTCGGGTGAGTGGAACGACACGGCAGGATCGTCGCTGCGGAGGATTGCCATGACCTCGGCACCTTTGCCCTCCCGAACCGCGTGCGCCAATTGCGCAATGGTTCCGTCGAATCTTCTGCCGCGGGAAAGCTGCACTATGCCGGCGCGAAGCCGATCTCGATCATGATCGGAGAGCGATTCTTCCGCATCGCGATCTGCAAGGTCTTCGGCGACCACATCGTCGAGCACCGGGTTGCCCGGGGCTTGTGACGGCCTCGCAACAAGGTCGGCGAGAACAGCGCCGGCATCGACGGAGGTCAGCTGATCCGGGTCACCGACCAGCAGCAACCTCGCATCAGGACGCACAGCCTCGAGCAAACGTGCCATCAACGTCAACGACACCATCGAGGTCTCGTCTACCACCACCACGTCGTACGGCAGCCGATTGGACGCGTTGTACTTGAACCTACTGGCACTGCCGCGCTGCCAACCCAACAACCGGTGCAGGGTCATCGCGGTCAGTTCCGATGGAAGTTCCAACAGCTCGGCTTGCTCACGTACCGATTCCTGCAGTCGCGCAGCGGCTTTACCGGTGGGCGCGGCGAGTCCGATCCTGACCGTGGAACCATGCTCGGTTACGAGGAGCGCAAGAATGCGTGCCACCGTGTGAGTCTTGCCGGTTCCCGGACCGCCGGCAACGACGGTGGTCCAGTGTGTGAGCGCGAGCGCCGCCGCCACACGCTGGCGGTCCGGACTGGGTGTGGGCACCGTATTGTCAACGAAGAATCTATCCAACCCGGCACGAACCGCATCCGAGTCGATGGCCGGATGTGTGGCGGCTCGTTCGTCGAGCACCCGACGAATAGTCTGCTCCTGCAAGAAGTACCGATCGAGGTACAACAATTCGCCGTCATCGGTATCCACCAGACGCAGTGGCCGCAGCGGGCCGGCAGTTCCACCGATCACCAATGGACTGAGCCGCAGCGCGCTGACAATCGCGTCGGGTTCCGGCCACGGCAACGCCGCGAGGTCTGCTTCGGTGGCGCCGTCGACGATGACCAGATGCATGCGTCGCAGATCCAGGCATACCGATCCCGAGCGCACCGCGCGCACAGCCAGGGCCGCAACCAGCATGACGTCGTGCGACGGTTCCCCGCCCAACGCGCACAGCCTGGCGGCCACATGGACGTCGGCGGCCACAAGAACTCCAGCCTCATTGAACGTGCGCACTATCCCCCGCGCTCGCTGAGCCAGTTGCGAGTCGGTCATCGGGACTCCTGCACTGCATCGACGGACGGGACATGGCCTGCAAGGAGATCCGAAAGCTCAACTACAAGTGCGGCCGGCGGCTTCCACTCGAACACGCCGCAGCCTGCTGGGCTTCCGGGGCCGAGCATGCCGCGGACGAACTGGTACTGAGCACCGCCGAGATGCCGATGTGGATCGTAATCCGCGAGCCGCCAACGCAGATACCGGTGCAGCGCAACCGAATACAACAAGGCTTGAAGTGGGTAGTGCGAACGGATCATTTCGGCCGCCATCAAGTCCCGAGTGTAGTGGGCCGCAGTGAGATCGCCTCGACCCAATCGGTTGGTCTTGTAGTCGACGATCACAAACGACGGCCCGGGGATCCGCAGTACCGCATCGATGCTTCCCGTCAGAAATCCCCGCATCGGCATGGTCTCGACACGATCGAGATGGTCGGCGTAACCCACAAGAATGTCGTCGTGCGGCAAGTGCTTTCGGAGGAGGTCCGCCACCCGGTGGAGCGTGACACTCAAGGACACCGGATCGTCACCACCGGCCAACGGCAGCTCGAAATCCAACTCCGGCAGTCGATTCGACGGTGCAATACTTGCCAAGGTTCCGAAACCCAAGGGCGTCTGCATCACCAGCAACAAGGCATCGGCCAGTGCATCCGGGTCGATGTCCGCAGCGCGGGCGGATACTGCCTCACTGCACCGATCGCCGAGTTCGCTGCGCAAATCCTGCGCCGACGTGTCTACTACTTCAAAGATTTCGTGAACGAGCGTGCCGAACGCTGCGCCGGCCGGTAAACCGTTCATCGGCGACGGTAGCGCTTCCAGCGGCGACGCTACTACCGGACCGGCCTCGACGGATTCTTCCGGTTCGTCATCCTTCCCCGGATTCTCTGCCTCACTGTCAGCAGTGGGTGCGTGGTGAGCGCCCGCCGTCAACGCCGAATACGATGTCCGACGCCACAACGAGTCCAGATCACGATCGAATCGTGCGGCTTCCAATGTGTAAGCCTCGGTGCCGGATTCAGACCATCGCTCGACGGACGGCGGGTGCGGACCCACGGATTCAACAGAAATCACGTCCGACCTCTCGGCCGGCCACGATTCCAAACGTGCCGCAATGACGCCGTCGTCAAGCACCTTCACTACGCGCGTCGGCTCGGAAATTCCGGGACTGCGCCCGAGTAGTAGCCGGTGCAACGCAGACCGGGACGTGCCGAATGCCGGTGCCCACCACAAGACCACCTGACATTGAGCCCGGGTGAGTGCCACGTACAGCAGACGCAATTCCTCGCCCGCACTTTCAGTTTCAGCCGTCAGCTTCCTGGCGCCGTATCCCGGACCGTATTCCCCTCCGACATCGAGCAGTCTGCGTCCGTCTCCGTCGTGAAGCATCTGAGTGGCCGCCGCGAATCCGCCGACGCTGTCCCAACCGAAGGGCACGTACACAATCGGGAACTCGAGCCCCTTGCTGGCGTGAACCGTCGCGATCTGCACCGCCGCCGCGTCACTGTCCAAACGTCGGCTGCGATCAGTCACGCTTCCCGAAGCCGGATCCTTGATTCGATCACTGAGCCAACGCACCAGCGCACTCAACCCGAAGGACTCTTCGGCCGCTACTCGGCCCAGCATCTGCGCGATATGTCGCAGGTCGGTGAACTGCCGCTCACCCGCAGGTGCCGACAATATCCTTCTCTCCAAGCCTGTTTCAGAAGAGATACGTTCGAACACCGCGGCAAAACCGATACGCCCGAACAGCTCGGCAAACACCCGCAACTGACCCGATACGGCAGCCACTACGGTGTTGCCATCGGAATCCACCATCTCCGGCGTATACCCCAGGATCGGGGACAGTGCGGCCAACCGCACTCTGTCGCTGCGATGCGGCTGCTCGACGGCCTGCAACAGCCACAACCAGTGCTGGGCACTCGGTGTCGCGAATACGCTCGAGCCTCCCGCCAACACCGAGGGAACACCCACTCTCTCGAGGGTGCCGCGAATCATCTCGGCCTGCTTGTGATTACGCACCAAGACTGCGATATCACCGGGCACTACCGGGCGTGTGGAACCACCGAGAGTCAAACTCGAACCACTGTGCAACAGACGCACGACGTCGGCGGCAAGATCCTCGGCGATTCGACTACGCAATCGACCGACCGCCGGGAACTGCGACCGGTTGAGCGGACCCGCACCTGTTCGAGGCAGATAACGCAACCGCAAGGGAGGCTGATCAGAGAGCCGGGAAACCTTGTGCGACGGCGCAACCGGATGCGCCACGATGTCTTCGTTACCGAGCGCCGCGCCACCGTACAGATGTTGAAGCGCAGTCAGAACTCCCGGATCGCTGCGCCAATTGGTGGTGAGTTCCTGATGTGAATCGGCCTGACGGACTGCGTCCAGATAACTCAGCACCTCGGCACCACGGAACGCGTAGATGGCCTGCTTGGGGTCACCAACCAGGACGAGCGTCGTCTGTCCGTGAAACGCGAGCCTTAGGATTTCCCACTGCAGTGGGTCGGTGTCCTGAAACTCGTCGATAAGAACTACCCGGAACTTCTCGCGCACTCGACGGCATGCTTCGGACCCGCAGTCCGGATCCGCGAGCACACCGTGCAGGAGGGTCAAGAGATCGTTGAAGTCGCGAATCCCTTTGGCCCGCTTACGTCGTTCGACCTCGATTCTTGCCGCAGCCGCGAACAATACTCGCTGGCCGGGGACGGTTTCTTCATCGGCATCCGGTTCGAGGACCGCCTGTCCATCCGCCACCGCACTGCGCGCAATTGCCAACGCATCGTTCATCGAGAACGGCGGCGACGTATCCAGAGCGCTGTACCGAATGAGATAGAGGTCGGTGACGACCTCGGCAATCAGGTCGTCCACCGATTCGACAAACGTCGCGTCAGGTTCCCGTTCGCCCGCGATACCCAGGCTGTCGAGCATCCGCTGACAGAAGCTGTGCGTCGTGGTCATAGTTCCGGAATCGAACTCGGCAAGTGCCCGGAGGAGTCGACGACGACGGAGCGCTACCTCGTCATCAGCGGTGGAGGCCAGATAGCTTATGAGCTCGTCCTGGGATGACCGAGCGTTGTCGACATCGGCCAACGCTGCCGAAACGCCCGCAAACCGCTCACGCGTACGTTCCCGAAGTTCTTGTGTGGCAGCCCTACTGAATGTCACCAGCAGTACCTGCGAAATGTCGGCAACGCCCTCGGCTACGCACCGAGTTGCCAGTCCGACAATGGCGTACGTCTTGCCGGTACCGGCACTCGCCTCCAGCACCGTTGTTCCGGTGGGAAGCTTCCCCAACAGATCGAAGTCCATGTCTACTCCGCACTTTCATTGGCCAACAACGGTAGCCAGAGTCGATTCGCCAGAACCCCGAACCGGGTAGGTTCTTCGGCCCACACACATTCGTCCTCGAGAGGTGCGCTTGCCGCGAGATCGGCAAAGGCGCTCGATTCTCCGAATACGTAAACATTGCTCGGATCAACTCTGTCGCCGAACGCGCGTCCCCAGGTTGCCTCGGCACTACTCATCGCGTTGTCGATCGACAGACCACCAAAACGCCGGTTCGCATATTCGGCAGTGGCATTGGTCCACAGCGGAATCGGCGTATGCAAACCTCGATCACGAAGATCGACTAGCTGACGCAGTACGTCCAGCGCGTTGGTCGGTGCAGCCAGAATCGACCGAGTGGCTGGGCGCCTGTTCCCGCCACGGCCCACCGTCACCGCATTGACCTGTTCGTCAGTACCCGCCGCTGCCAGCGCCAAGAGATTAACCCACTCCGTCAACCTATGTTTTGCCGCCAGCGACGAATACTGCGCCCGGACAATCGAATTGCCATAGACGCCCGTCACGGTTCCGTTGAGTCGTCGACCGTCACCGATCTCGACCGATACGTCGACAGCGGTCGCGTCACCGCTCATATGCGGCAACGTGAGGCCCGCCAGCTGGTCCACTACCCACTCGACGTTGCCCAACACCGTGTTACCGAGCGAGTATGGCGGTAAGGTTCCACGGCGCCATTCGGCTGCCCGAAAGTCTGCGGAACTGCGACCGGCCAAGCGGGAGGCGAGCATTCGATCTCCCAACTCCCAGGTTGCCAGCCCGTCGAGTTCCGCATCGAGTGAATCTGCGATGTCGTCGCCCGTCTCCGGAATCTTTACACCGAGCCGTTGACGGAGGAACCCCCGCGCGGGATGAATCAGGAAAGACACCAGATCTGCCAGATCCACGTCATCGTTCGGCATCAGGGGCAATGACGCCGAGCGGACCGTCTGCAGTTCGATCGGCGTTTCCCCGATTGCCCGTGCGCCTGCCAGCGCGGCGGCGTCGAAGCTGAACGGACTACCGAGTTGGAAGTTCCGCCGGTCGAAGGACTGCAACGGATGCCGCGTGAGTACCTGCGCCATACCGTCCTGTTCGACAGTCGATTTCAGTACATCGAGCAAGCCACTCAGAGGAATTGCCGGTGGACGGATTGCTCCCGTGACCGGATCTGCTCCGGTGTACAGAAGAAGGAGATGCTCGCCGGCCGACATGACTGCGTCGAGGAGAAGCTGCCTGTCTTCGCTTCGCAGATCCCTTTCCCCGACAATAGGATCGCGGGCCAGGATGTCATCCCCGTCGACGCCCCCGGATCGCGGGAATACCTCGTCGTCGAGACCGAGGAGAACAACGACGCGGTGCGGTACCGAGCGCATCGGCACCATGGTGCACACAGTCAATTCACCGGTACGGAAGTTGGCGCGAGTCGGCTTGCCGGCCAGGCCTTTCGAGAGAAGCGTGCGGATATCGGAGAGCGCAAGTGTGGTGTCGGAACCGTACTGGAGCGCACTCGCGAGTTCGCTGTGCGCCGACGCGCTCTGCCATGCGTCGGCCGGGGCCGCATCGGTGAGCAGATCGAGAGCTCGGACGAGTACTCGAAGCCACTCCGACGGCGAATGAGGGCCGGCCAGATCGCGCAGCGATACCGCCATTCGGTCGATGTACTCGGCGAACCGTCCACTGAGGTCGATGTCGGTGCTCTCGACGTCGTCGAGCGGCAACGCCAGATCCAGCCAGGCATTCTCCGATTCGTCTGCACTTGCGCCCAACAAGATTCGGTCGACAGCCGTATTGAAGGTGTTCTGTTTGAAACCTGCCAGACCGAAGTTTGCGCGTTGCCGACTGTCGATTCCCCACCGTGCGCCGGCCGCTGTGGCCCATTCACGGAGCCGCTCCAACTCGTCGTCGGAGAACGAGAAACGTGTGCGTATCGGTTCGCTCGCGGCAAGGTCGAGAACCTGGCTGGCGGTTGCACGACCGTCGGCAAGTTCGAGCAGGGTGGCCAGCACAGCCAGCATCGGATTGGTTTGGCGTAGACCGCGATCAGCCAGGCGGACACGAAGCCGGTGTCCGGGGTGGCCGTGAATTCCCTGGCCGAATGCCGCGCGTACCAAGGGTGAAAATGTTTCGACGTCCGGGCACATGACAAGAACGTCTCGAGGCTCGAGAGTGGGATCATCCTCGAACAATCGCAGCAGAGATTCCCGCAGAACTTCGACTTGACGAGCAGGACCGTGACAGGCATGAACCTGCACTGTCCCATCAGGTTTTACACCGGATACTGGTGCACGGTCCGCAATGATGTCCGCTTGCACGGCCGCAAGCAGGGTCTGAGTTCTGGGCTCAGCGGGCAGCTGTACCGATGTGAAATCGATGGTTGCAAAACTCGACTGCATCTCTCGAACGTCTCGGGCCAGGCTGGACAACAATGGATTCGGCGAGATCAGGGCAGAAGTATCCCCCGAACGACGGGCAGCCGTCGGCAACTCCTTGCCGAGCTGCTCCCACAGTGCCGGGCTGGGATGTGGCAACCACACATGCACATCGCGGTGAACGGCCAATGCATCGAGAACTAGACGCTGATCGACCGGAAGTCGGGTAGGTCCGAACACCGAAAATCGTTCGGGCAGATCAACCAACGACGCATCCTCGCGCAATGCCCGGCACACCGATACAAGACGTTCAGCTGGGCCAGGCGCATCAATTCGGTCTGCAACAATGGTCCACAATCTGGCCTGCCACTCGAAATCCTCGGCCAGCGGCGAACCCTGACCATCGGTGAACCGTCCCGCTGCCCAGTCGATCAGCATCTGCGGACGCTGCGCGCTGTAGCTGCGGAACAAGTCGGTGACGTGCGACGCCGACGCGAACCGTCGGCCCACCCCGAGCCCCCGAAGGTGCTTCGCCAAGACTCCGCACCACGGTTCAGTAATGGAATCGTCGATCGCATCAAGAACCGTCCACACCAGACGCGTCGACGACCAGGGATCGTTGTCTGCGCTGATGCCACTGACAGTGGCGAGGGACTGGTCGACCAGACGAGCGGGAGACGGGAAGCTGATGTTCGCAGAAATTCCGTCGTGCGACGACACCGTCGTGGTGCCCAATCGTGCCGAAAGCTGCTGGTTGAGCCAACGTTCCACACCTTTCGCGGGAACGGCGATAATTTCCCGGGCAAAGGGGTCCGATAGCGGCGTACGAAGGAGAGTGGCCAGAGCTGCGACCAGTGTGTCGGAGCGCTCCGCGCGATACAACGTCAACACTCGAACGCCCCTTTTCACCCGATGAGGTTCTATCTCACCACGGCGCACCGACACGTCTCGCTTGCTGGACCCCTGCGAAGTACTACTGACCAAATGTGAATCGTAGATTGGCGTTAATCAGTACGTTCAGCCGACGGCGCATCAGGACACCTCCGAGTCTGACGGTATCGGGTCATCCACGAACAGCGTCCAACACAGCATCGTGCTGTTTCCGATTGATTCGATGTCGAATCGAATAATCGCGTCGGGTCGATCCCGCCAGATCGACGACCAGACCACCAACTCAGGATCGACTGTCCTGACAATCTCGGGTTCGGTCTCGCCCTCCATCAGATCAAGCCAATGCCGGACGGGCTCCCAGTGTGGTTCGACCAACGCCTCGAACACGAACCGCGCCGGAGGCGGTTGGCTTCGGCGTCGACTAGCGACCTGATACATGCCAGGAGCCTAGCTGCTGCGCCGGGACAGACCGTTCAGTCGAACGCGTGGGGAGTCACCAGTAAGTGATGCGCACGCAGCCGCCGGGACGCATGCGGTGATCGATGATGGTGATGATGCGTCGGACCGCGAGCATGACGAACGAGGTCGTGAATACTTCGAATGACGTTTGACATGACAGCCCTTCCGAACGGGGGGTGTTACTGCCGTGAAATCGCTACCCGTGCTACTTCTTCCGGATCAATGAGGTGGGAATGGTCATCGTCTCCGACATCCAACTGCACGACGTCTATGCGTCCGTTGAATTTGGTGATATCGCCGTAATCGGTACTGACCGGCATTCCGTAATCGTCTCCGACATCGGTTGTTTCGTCCGCCGAGAAAACCATCGGCTGGGTCAGCTCGACGCGGCCGGTTCCCACCGGCTTTCCGTCGTAGAACAAGGTGACATCTCCGCCTTTGGCGAGACCACCACCGTCGTAAGCAAATTCGGCTCGAATCTGATGCTTGCCCGACGGGAGATCCTCACCGGCCTCGGTAATGAACTCGGCCATACCGAGGAGGTTGTACACGAACTTGACGCGGCCTTCTTTGACGTAGAGACCCCACCCGCCAAATCGGCCGCCCTGCGCGATCACTACACCCTGCGAGGCAACTCCCTCAGGAATATCTACTACCGCAGTGACACTGAACGATCGATTCTTGATGCTGAGCACACTGTGCTCACTCAGGCGTTTCATGCCCGGAAACAGGACCTGACGTTTACCTGAAATCAATTGTGGCCGTCCGGCAATGGCAGGATTGAACCGCTCGAATCTTCGATCGTCGATCGGCAGTACGTTGTACTTCACGGCCTCGATCAGCCACAGTCGCTGCAGTGACGCCAGCCGCTCGGGCATCTCAGCAGCGAGGTCGTTCGCTTGCGTCCAATCCTTTGTTCCGTCGTACAACTCCCACACGTCGTCGTCGAGTGCCGGCAACTCCTGACTGAACAGCCACGGGATACTGTGCCGAGTGACGGCACTCCAACCCTTGTAATAGATTCCGCGATTTCCGGCCATCTCGAAGTACTGCAGATCATGACGTTCCGGCGCCGATGCGTCTGCGAAGGAGTACGTCATACTCGTGCCCTCGATGGGCGACTGCTGCACACCGTTCACGAAGGTAGGCTCTGGCAGTCGTGCAGCCTCGAGAATCGTTGGTGCGACATCGATGACGTGGGTGAACTGTGAACGCGTCTCGCCCTTGCTCTCGATTCCCGCCGGCCAATGCACGATGGTGCCGTTACGCGTGCCACCCCAGTGCGAGGCAACCTGTTTGGTCCATTGGAACGGAGTGCACATCGCCCATGCCCACCCGACCGAGTAGTGGTTGTACGCGTCCTTGGTACCAAATAGGTCCTTGACTTCCACCATGAACTCCGGCGTCTCGATTGCCGCGAGCCCGTTGAAATTGGCCATCTCGTTGAAGGCACCGTTGACGGTTCCTTCTGCCGAGGCGCCGTTGTCTCCGATGATGTAGTACACCAACGTATTTTCGAGTGCACCGAGTTCCTCGATGGCATCGACCACGCGTCCCACGTGATAGTCGGTGTGTTCGAGAAAGCCTGCGTAAACCTCCATTTGACGCTCGAGTACCGGTTTGAGTTCGTCACTCATCTCGTCCCACGCCGGAATCTCATCGGGTCGAGAAGTCAGTACCGCATCCGCGGGTACGACGCCTCGCTGCTTCTGCTGCTCCAGAATGGTTTCCCGCTGAGCATCCCAACCGCCCGAGAATCGGCCGGCATATCTATCCGTCCATTCTTGCGGAACATGGTGCGGCGCATGCGTAGCGCCGGGCGCAAAGTACATGAAGAACGGCTTTTCCGGCGCCAAGGCCTTCTGCGTCCGAACCCAGTCGATCGCGTGGTCCGCGAGGTCCTCGGTGAGGTGATAACCCTCCTCCGGCGTCTTCTCCGGTTCCACCGGAGCGATTCCCTCGTACAGCGCGGGATAGTACTGATTGTTCTCTCCGCCGATGAAACCGTAGAAGTGCTCGAACCCTCCCTCTCCGGTAGGCCAAGCCGTGAACGGACCGACCGGCGATGTCTGCCAGGGCGGCACCTCATGACACTTGCCGAATTGAGCCGTCGAATATCCGTTCAGTTTCAACGTCATCGGCAGTGCTGCTTTGGTATTCGACTTCAAACCGGACAGGCCGGGAGCCGACGTTGCAGTCTCCGTGACCGAACCCATCCCGACCGAGTGATGGTTGCGCCCGCTCAGAAGAGCAGCTCTCGTCGGCGCACAGAGTGCTGTGGTGTGAAAACGGTTGTAGGTGAGCCCGTTCTGCTGCAATCGCTCCGCGGTGGGATTATTCGACGGCCCACCGAAAGCACTACTGGCACCGAACCCCACATCGTCGAGCAGAATCACCAGCACGTTCGGTGCCCCTACCGGAGGCAACTGCGGTGTGATCGGCGGGAACGTCGTATCCGGATCCTTCGCGTCGTAGGTCACCAACCCCAGATATTGGCGATCCGGGACCGGCAGTACCTCGCGTCGCTGACTCATCGGATCCGTCATGGCAATTTGCACCCCGTCCGTTTGCATTGACTCCTTTCCAGGGTCGCAGGGACGCTGACGGAACAACATCATCCGTTTCGGGTGATGCCCCGGTTCGCGACATAACCCATGTTCGAAGAGGTGGATCAGCGCTATTCGACCCCGATCGGAAAAGCCTTCCTCCTCCGCCGTCGGCGGTGGCGGGCTGGGTTCGCTCAACTTGTCATGATGCTGGCGGGTTTGGCGGCCGGACTTGCGATTCCGTTGGTTCAGCGTGGACCCGTGTTGCCTGCTCGCCAAGTGTCCGACATGCTGGTGGCCATCGGGCTGGGAGTACTAGGCGTGATCGCCGTGATCTTCTCACTCCTTTTCCTGGTCGTGCAGTGGGCGTCCACCACGTTCACCCCACGGTTGACGCTTTTTCGCGACGATCCGATTGTTTGGCGAACTTTCGCCTTCGCCATCGGCCAGTCGGTCTTCGACCTCACCACTGCCCTTGCGATCAGCGGTCACAACGACGTGTCGGTAATCATTCCGACCGTCGCAGTTCTGTTGTTGCTGGCGATGTTGTCGCTCCTACGGGTGCTCCAGTTGAGAGCTTTTGCATCAATACAGTTGGCACCGGCACTGGCGTCCATCGCAGATCGCGGACGCCTCGTTCTTGACTCCGTCTATCCACCGACTGATGAAAATCGATCGGCCCCAACACTATCGGGATCGACGATGCATTCGACAATCATCTGGCCCCACCCACCTGCGGTGCTCCAACAAATTCTGGTCAATCAACTCCGGGGCGCAGCGCAAGCGGCCGACGCGCTGGTTGTCCTGCTCCAGATTCCGGGCACTACCTTGCAATACGGAACTCCCATCGCTGAAGTGCACAATGGCTATCTCCCCGACGCAACCGTCGTGGACTGCCTCGTCGGTGGACGAGAAAGAACCTTCACCCAGGATCCGCTGCTAGCACTGCGATTGCTCGCCGACATCGGGTTGCGCGCGCTGTCGCCGGCGGTCAACGATCCAGCGACCGCCGTCCAAACTCTCGACGAAATCGAGGATCTGCTGGTTCGAGCGTCATCTCTGAATACCGTTCCGCTGAGCATTGCCGACGATGCCGGCGCACTGCGCGTCGTCATCCCACTGCCCGGCCTGGACTCCTTCGTCCGTGCCGGACTCGACGACCTGATCGCCGCATCCGTGAAATCACCGTTGGCACTCAATCGAATTCGAGCGGTTCTTGTAGGCACCCGATCCCGATCCCAGCCTCACCACCACCGAGTGTTCACGGCGCGATTGGACTGGATCGACGGACTCATCGAGCGTTTTCACTATCTCTATCCTCCATCGGATCGAGACGAACATCCGGTGTAGTCGAAACAATCTTTCAAACCCGGGTAATTCGGACGTAAATGGAGGAAACTGTCGATTACATCCCTCCGAGAGGCCGCACATGCGTAAACGACATCAGGTTCTGCTCGCCCTGTCCGCCGCAGTCGGCCTGTCTCTGACGCCACTGACCGCATCGGCGACCCCTGGCACCGGCGTGCACGGTGAAATCCTCGGCAAGGTGACATTCGGCGACAAGGACTACGTCCTGCGCAAGATCACCGTCGACCCGGGCGGATCCACCGGCTGGCACTTCCACGACGGGACGCTGTACGGATTTGTAGCTGCCGGCACGTTGAGCCACTACCGCTCCGACTGCACCGTCGACGGTATCTATCAGACCGGCAACACCCTCGTCGAGCCGAGTGGATCCGGAAATATTCACATCGGCAACAATTCGCAGACCACACCGCTGGTCCTCATGATCGTCTACGTGAACCCCACCGGCAGCCCCCTGTCCGAGGACGCGCCGCAGCCCAGCTGCCAATTGCCCAACTGACGGCCTACTCCCCCTTGCCTCTCTAAGTAGAACCTGTTCCTATAGAGCACAAGACTGCGCGAGCGCACCTAGGAGCAGGAGATATCGATGACCGGAAGATCATGTGCGATCAGCGGGGTGGCGTCGTGAGTTACAGCATCCTGGGCAAGATCGTCGAAATGCCCGTCGAGGTCCGGACCGCATCTGCCTTCATGGCGATGTATTCCGTGCCCAGCGTGACCGCTCAGTCGATCATCGACTACACCGGTTTGACGGTGCTTCAGTACCGACCCGGACGCGCCCTGTGCGGGCTGGTATTTGTCGACTACGTGGACGGAGATCTGGGTCCTTACAACGAATTCGGTGTGACGTACATGGTACGAAGCCATACCGCCCCGCCAGGGACCTCGGTACTGAGCGATCTACGGTCGCTGGCTTCCGGCACCGCAGGCGCACTCATTCACGAACTTCCCGTCGACGGCGAATTCACCAAAGCCGCGGGCCGCGGGATCTGGGGATTCCCGAAAGTGTTGGCAGAGTTCGATACCGAGCACACGGGGTCCGTCAAGCGCGGTTCAGTGTCCCGGGACGGAAAGCTCATCACCCAGTTGAGCGTGAAGTCCGGACTGAGTGTTCCCGGGTCGGGAGCGAACATGTCACTGGCCGCCTACTCGCACCTCGACGGCGTCACCCGCTGCACGTCGTGGGACATGGCACCGACGGGCGTGAAGTCACGCCCCGGCGGCGCAGAACTTCAACTCGGCAGCCATCCGATGGCGGCCGAACTACGACGCCTCGGGTTGCCTCGCCGCGCCCTGATGACCACCACGATTTCGAACCTCTCCATGACGTTCGGAGAGGCGACAGAAATCTAAGAGCGACTACCCTTTCCACACATATGTGACACGGGCTACACTGCTGGACGGTTGACCAACTGGCGTCGGCCGCCGGAAAGGACACCCGTGAACATCACTCGACGCACCGTCTTGGCAGGTGCCGCCGTTGCTCCAGCGCTCGCAGTACTGGGCTCGACGCATGCTTTTGCCGAAGCCTCGGCACCCTCAGGTTCCATGCAGGTAGGCGTCGGAATCTCCGACGTCACCGGCCCGGTCGCCGAGGTCGGCATGATGGGTTACTCGAGCTTCGAGCAGCGCGCCGAAGGTCTACATCAGCGAATGCGTGCCCGCGCCTTCGCTTTCGGCGACGGCAATGCGCGCGTGATGTACGTCTGCGTCGACAACTGCATGATCTTCCAGTCCGTTCACGACGAGGTACTGCGTCGACTCGGCCAGAAGTTCGGTGACCTGTACACCGAACGCAACGTCATGCTGACAGCCATCCACTCCCATGCGGCCTGTGGCGGCGCCTCCCACAACTACGCCTACAACCTCGCGGTTCTCGGCTTCGAACTTCAGGTGTTCGAAGCCGAGGTGAACGGCATTGTCGAAGCAATCAGCGCCGCGCACGCCGATCTTGCGCCGGGCACCGTGCGGTTCGGACGCTCCGATCTGACCGACGCCAGCGTCAACCGCTCCCGAGTTGCCTTCGACCTCAACCCGGCAGAGGACAAGTCCTACTACCCCGGTGGCAACGACCATCACATGCGCGTCATGCGAATCAGCCAGAGTGGCACGGACATCGGCTCGATCAACTGGTTCGCCACCCACTGCGCGTCCCTCACCAACGAGAACCACCTGATCTCCGGCGACAACAAGGGCGCAGCCGCCTACTTCTGGGAGCACGACGACAAGGGCGTCCGCTACCTCGACGGCACTCCCAACTTTGTGGCCGCATTCCCCCAGACCAACAGTGGCGACATGTCCCCGAACCTGTTCCTCGAACCGGGACGTGGCCCCACCGAAGACGAGTTCGAGAACGCCCGCATCATCGGGCAACGCCAGGTCGCCGCCGCCCAGGCCGCCTTCGACTCCGCGTCGGAAACTCTCACCGGTGGCGTCGACAGCCGAATCATGTACCTGGACATGGCAAACCAGATCGTCAGCGGAAAGTTCACCCCGGACGGACGCGAACATCGCACTGCTCCCGCGGCAATCGGTGCCGCCATGAGCGCGGGCAGCATCGAAGACGGTCCGGCAATCCCGATCTTCCCCGAGGGCACTCGCAATCCCATGATCGACGCCCTCGGCGGCATGGATGCACCTGTCCCCCAGTGGCTTCAAGATGCACAAGCCCCCAAGCTCGTCGTAGTGCCTGTCGGCCTGCTCCCACCCGGCGGCTGGGTCCCCAACGTCTTGAAGATTCAGATCCTGCGCATCGGCCAGTTCTACATCGTCGGCGGCCCAGCAGAATTCACCATCGTCTCCGGCCTACGGGTGCGTCGAACAGTTGCCGCAGAGTTGGGCGTACCGCTCGAAAACGTCATCTTCCAGGGCTACGCCAACTCGTACTCGAGTTACTGCACCACTCCCCAGGAATACGATTCCCAGCAGTACGAGGGTGGTTCGACGATGTTCGGCCGCTACACCCTCCCCGCCTACCAGCAGGGATACGCCGCGCTCGCAGCCTCCATGCGGGACGGCGTCGAACCGCCGCGTGGCCCCGCACCCGCTGACCTGTCCGGCTTCCAGCCCAGCTTCGGCCCCGGCGTCGACTTCGACGAGCCGTTGCCCGGAACACAATTCGGCACGGCGACAATCCAACCCACTGACAGCACCGCTGGTCAGCAGGTTGCCGTCGAATTTGTCACCGGCCACCCCAAAAACGACACCCAGCGCAACGGGACGTTCTACGAAGTCCAGCGCAACGCCGGTGGACAGTGGACTCGCGTCGCCGACGACGCCGACTGGTCCACCAAACTCCATTGGCGTCGCGTCGGCAGCAACAGTTCCGTCGCCCGCGTCACCTGGGATGTACCCGCCGGAACCAAGGCCGGCACCTACCGGATCCAGCATTTCGGTGCGTCGAAGGCTCGCGGTACCGGGCAAATCACGCCTTTCAGCGGCATGACGACGGAATTCCAGGTTTCCTGAATCACGTGAACGTATCGCTCCCCTTGTTAGACGAGGGAAGCGATACGTTCACGCGGTGATTGGGGCGGCACCTTCGGCGAACGATCCACCGACGACGCGACCAGCAGCACCAGCAAGCCGACTACCGTGACTACTGCTCCCATCCAGATCGGTGACGTGAACCCGAATCCTGCGGCGATGGTGATACCACCCAGCCACGCGCCCAATGCATTGCCGACGTTGAAGGCCGCGATATTTGCCCCCGACGCCATAGTCGGTGCCGCCGACGCGTAATTCATGATCCTCATCTGCAAGCTGGGTACCGTCGCAAAGCCGAAGGCGCCCATCAGGAACAGCGAGATGACGGTCATGATCTTGCTCTCCGCAGTAGCTGCGAACACGATCAGTACGACGGTCAGAATTGCCAGAGTCCACACGAGTGACTTCGTCAGCGCACGATCAGCTGCCTTGGCGCCCAAGAAGTTTCCGACGAACAAGCCCGTGCCGAAGAGGATGAGAAGCCACGGAACGCTGGACGTCGCAAAGCCACTTACCTCGGTGAGGCTGAAGGCAATGTAGGTGAATGCGCCGAACATTCCGCCGTAGCCGAGGATTGTGATGGCGATCGAGAACCAGACCTGCTTGTTGCGGAAGGCGCCCAATTCATTGCGCAGTCCACCGTTGGACGCATTTGCGGGCGTCGTCGGAACCAGTGCGGCAATTCCGATCATTGCGATGATGCCGATGACGGTGATGGCCCAGAACGTCGAGCGCCATCCGAGTTGCTGGCCGAGCAGAGTTCCGAACGGCACACCAAGAACATTGGCGATGGTGAGACCGGCAAACATCATCGCGATGGCTCCGGCGCGCTTGTTGGGCGCAACCATGTCTGCTGCCACGACGGATCCGATTCCGAAGAACGCTCCGTGGCACAGGGCTGCGATGACGCGGCCGCCCATCATCACCTCGTAGGAGGGCGCGAGTGCCGACATCAGGTTTCCGATGATGAACAGCACCATCAGCGAGAGCAGCACTTTCTTGCGCTCGAAGCGGATGACGGCCGCGGTCAGCAGGATCGCACCGATCGCAACGGACAGTGCATAGCCCGAGATGAGGTAGCCGGCGACGGATTCGGACACCTCGAAGTCAGCCGAGACCTCGGGAAGGAGGCCCATGATGACAAATTCGGTGAGGCCGATCCCGAACCCGCCCATGGCGAGGGCAATGAGACCCAATGGCATCTCGATGTTCCTTTCACAGATTTACGCGTCAGCCTGTAGCAGGCGTATGCAGTAGTTGCAGGCGCGTCATAAATAGTTGCATGCGCGTGCTACATGCGCAAGCTGGTAACCTGAGGCCGTAGGAAACCGACAAGGAGAATCACATGGGGATCGCCGACGACGCTGTCGAAATCCGCTCGCAGGGGTGGCGCACTCTCGCCGCTCTCCACGGCGCTCTCGATACCGAACTCGAACGCGCCCTCCAGCGTGAGCACAAACTGTCCGTCGTCGAATACACCGTTCTCGACGCCTTGAGCCGCCAGGACGGCTGGCACATGCGGATGGCTCAGCTGGCTCGCGCGGCCGCGTTGAGCAGCAGCGCCACCACCCGCTTGGTCAATCGCCTCGAAGACCGCGACCTCCTCACCCGCATTCTGTGCGCCGACGACCGCCGCGGCATCTACACCGAACTCACCCCGGCCGGCCGGGAACTGCTCGACAGCGCCCGACCGACACACGACGCGACCCTCGAAGCCGCGCTCGAAGAAGCCTGCAAGACACCGGAACTCGCACCTTTGGTTCGCGCTCTCCATGAGCTCCCGGCAGGCGGCTAGTACGCACTCGAGGTAAGCGATCGGCGCGAGATATCCGAAACAACTTGATCCACAAAGACTCCCGCATCAACTACTGACTTCTGATCGTGCGCTGGAACCAGAACATTGACTGCGTCGTCACGTATTTCACTGTCCCCGATCACCGCGATGTAGGGATCCCGATGGGTTCGCGCTTCACGAATGCGTCGCCCCAACGATCCGCCCGACGCAACAACAACCCGGACGCCACGATCCGCGAGACGGCATCGAAGTTCTTCAGCAGCGACTACATGCTCGTCGCCGATCGGTAGGACCGACACCTGATTGGGCGCCAACCACGGCGGCATTCGGCCCTCGAATCGTTCGATCAACAGCGCGGTCAACCGCTCCATGGAACCCAGCAGCCCACGGTGAATCATGATCGGGCGCGCTTTGGATCCGTCCTCGTCGGTGTACTCCAACTCGAATCGCTCAGGTTGGTTGAAGTCGAGTTGAACGGTCGAGAGAGTTTCTTCCCGGCCCTGTGCGTCGCGTACCTGGACGTCGATCTTGGGTCCGTAGAAGGCAGCTTCGCCTTTCGCTTCCACATAGCTTATCGACCGCTCCGCCAAGGCACGACGCAATTGGTCCTCGGCGTCCGCCCATTGGTTGTCACTACCGAGATACTGACCTTCTGCCCCGCGAATCGAAAGTCGATACTCGCGGTCCGAAATCCCCAGGATCGAGTAGCACCGCTCGATTGCGTCGAGCGCCACCATCACCTCCGCCTGTACCTGCGCGGGACTGCAGAAGACATGTGCGTCGTCAAGATTGATCTGCCTGACCCGACTCAGCCCACCGAGAACCCCGGACAGTTCGCTTCGGAACATCGAACCGAGTTCGCGGACTCGAAAAGGCAACTCTCGATAACTGCGTCCTCGCGCGGCAAATATCTGCGCGTGATGCGGACAGTTGGCCGGCCGCAACAGGAACGACTCACCGCCGATCTTCATTTCCGGAAACATATCGTCGGAAAATTTGGACCAATGGCCGGAACGCTCGTACAACTCCTTCTTGGCAAGGACTGGTGTGTAGACGCCCCGGCAACCGGACCTGGCCGCCTCCTCGGCAGCCAGCTTTTCGAGTTCAGCTCTGATGACTGCGCCGTCGGGCAGCCACAACGGCAGGCCTGCGCCGACGGCGGGATTAGTGGCAAACAGTTCCAATTCGCGTCCGAGTACGCGGTGGTCGATGCTCATGACGAGTGCTCCGTTTCGGATGAACCGGGAGCCGCACGCCCAAGAAATAACAATGCCCCGGGCGATAACTCCCGGGGCGGGTAATGGGTTCGGTCAGCAGTAGCTAATCGATGCGCCGGAAGAAAACCGGCGTCGTCGTGTACTGCATAAAGCTGACCATGGACGTCAGGTTACATTAACTTCGGAACCGATCCCAGACCCAGTTTGTCGGCACTCTATGCTGACGCAACCGGGATGGCAGTTCTCGGGCCAGTGACACACAACTTCGGCGATCATGTCCGAACGTGAGATTCTCGGATATGAGGAGGATTGGCAACGGTGCCGGACCACTTGCTCGAACAGTTGATCACCATCCCGTTGTTCACCGGAATCATCGGGTACATCACCAATTGGTCTGGTGTGCTGATGTTGTTTGCGCCGATCAATTTCCACGGAATCAAAGTTCCGGGACTCAAGTTCTTGTTCCCGCTGTTGCCGCGCCGAGTTCAGGTGATCCCGGCAATCACCAGTGACGGCCGTTTCGGTTGGCAAGGCATCGTGCCCTCTCGCGCCGAGAAAATGGCGTCGATCGCGGTGGACAAGTCACTGGCAAAAGTCGGCAGTATCGCCGACTTCTATCGTGAACTCGATCCCGACAGCATCGCGGAGCATCTGGTCACCATCTCGCGGAGCGAAGTCCGCGGTGTAGTCACCCGAATCATGACCGCCGAGAATCCTCAGCTCTGGCACAACCTCCCGAACCCTGTGAAGGAAGCCGTCTTCCGCAAGGTCGAAGATGACCTACCGGCCAGCGTTCGCACCATCACGGCCCGTATCGAAGAGAACATCGACGAGTTCATCGACGCCAAACTCATGGTGATCCGATACCTGTCTTCGCACCCGAAACTCCTCAACGACATCTTCCGAACCATGGGAAACAAAGAACTGCGCTTCATGCAGAACTTCGGTTTCTACTTCGGTTTCCCGATGGGCTTCGTACTGGTAGCCGTGCTCCATTTCCTGCCGTTCTGGTGGGTGCTGCCCATCGGCGGCGTCATCATCGGCTACGTCGTGAACTACCTCGGCATCAAGATGATCTTCGAACCCATCACGCCCAACCGCTGGGTTCCGTGGAGGCAAGGACTCTTCCTCAAGCGCCGTACGGAAATCATTGCCGGCTATGCAAAGACACTGGCCGATCACGTTGTCACCCTCGAGAACATCGGCACCGAACTACTCGAAGGCCCGCGTTCGGACCGCACTCGACGAATGCTCGATCAGGTACTACGAGAATCCGTCGACGACGCCGTCGGCTGGGCACGATCCGTCGTCAAAATGACTGTGGGTTCACAGAGCTACAACCGTCTTCCGAGCCTGGCGACTACCGAAGTCCTCGACCTTGTCCCCCGCGTTTTCGAGGACGCGGCATTCGCCGAAAGCCAGTCCGAGAAAATCCGGGTCTTTGTCACGGTTCAGATGAACAAACTGTCGCCCGAAGATTTCAGCGAACTACTGCGATCAGCCGTCAAACAAGATGAATGGCTGCTGTTCGTGCACGGAGCCGTACTCGGCTCATTGGCCGGTTTCCTGCACCTCGCGATATTCGGAGTATGACCATGACTGAACAACACGATCATCGATTCATACTCGACGAACCCGCCGACGAATGGGATACCGACATGGCATCAGAAGAGTCCGTCGAGAAGCGACTCATCCGCAGCCTTGTCGGCTTGACCGCCACCACCACGCTCACGTCGCTGAAGCTGACAGGATGGGCCTTCGGCACAGCGCGAGAGGCCACCCGGCAGATCGTTCAAGCTGCGACGGAAGCGGCCGCAGAGGCTGCCCAATCCGCCAATATCCAGCCGCGTCCCACCGGCGAAACACCTTCCCGATCCGAGAACCTACGGTCAGCGATGATGGCACGGCCCTCTCGCAAGCAAAGCGCCGAATCAGCCCTCGCTGCCCTGCGCCTGCGCGGCGACAACCTGCTCGACCGCTCCGCCGACGTCACCGAGAGCGACGATCTCCACCCGGCCTACGACCGGATCCTCGACGAAACAGCTCCCGACGAAGCGCGAATCCTGAGGCTGCTCGCCATCTCCGGTGCACAACCGAGCGTCGATGTGCGTACTGCTCGGCCCTTTGGCGTGGGATCGGAAATGATCGAAGAGGGATTGTCGATGATCGGCGAACTGGCCGGCTGCCGGCACCTGGATCGCACCAATGCCTATCTCAACAACCTGCATCGACTGGGGCTGGTGTCATTCTCCCGCGAACCTGTCGAAGCCAACCGATACCAGGTGGTCGAGGTGCAACCTTCAGTGCTCGACGCCGTCCGCCGCGCTGGGCGTTCCAACAAGATCGTGCGTCGCAGCATCGTGCTGACGGCATTCGGCGAGGACTTCTGCCACACCTGCTTCTCGTTGCCGAACGCTCAACCGAGCGTATAAACAGCACTGCGCGCCTCATGGAACCACGAGGCGCGCAGTGAGCAAAGGCTTCTACAGCCAGGTATCTTCCGTGATGGTGGTCAGGAACGCTTCCAGATCGTCCCGCCACTGAGCCGGTACGGTCTTGTCCGGCTCGATACCCGTGTACTGCCCGCGGTAGAACAGCAGCGGGCGTTCGGTTTTGATCTCACTCATCGACGAGACGCGACCGAAGACGACGTAGTGATCGCCGCCGTCGTGGACGGTCTCGACGGTGCAGTCGATGTGTGCCAGCGAGTTGTCGATGATCGGTGAACCCAATGGTGAAGGAGTCCAGTCGATACCGGCAAACTTGTCCGGCTCACGCGAGCCGAAACGTGCACACACGGACTGCTGCTCTTCTGCCAACACGTTGACAGCGAACTTGCCGGTCTTCTCGATTGCCGCCCAGGATCGAGAACCCTTGGTGGGGCAGAACAACACCAGTGGCGGATCGAGGGAGAGCGCGGCAAAAGACTGGCAGGCAAAGCCCACGGGCTCACCATCGTCAACTGTCGTGATGATGGTGACGCCGGTGCAGAACTGACCCAGAACTGTGCGGAACTGCCGTGGGTCGAGCGCGGGGGTACTCACGGCTTCAGTCCGACGGTGAAGTCGTGACCCCACAGACTTACTGCCGTACTTTCGCGCGCGATCCAGCTTTCGTCTTCGACTTCGAGTCCCTCACAGCCGAATTCGATGTCGAATCCGCCCGGAGTCTTCATGTAGAAGGACAACATTTCGTCGTTGACGTGGCGCCCGAGCGTCGCGGACATCTTGACGTTCTTGCGCAGCGCACGGTCCAGGCACAGCCCGACGTCGTCGGAGTTCTCCACCTCGAGCATCAGGTGCACGATGCCGGTCGGGTTGGGGAACGGCAGGAACGCGAGGCTGTGATGGCGTGGGTTGCAGCCGAGGAACCGGAGCCAGGCCGGATCTCCGTCTGCGGGCCGGCCGACCATCTGCGGTGGCAGACGCATCGAGTCCCGCAACGTGAATCCGAGGACGTCGCGGTAGAACCGCAGCGAAGCGTCGTCGTCGTCGGTGGTGAGTACGACGTGGCCGAGGCCCTGCTCACCCGTCACAAACTTGTGTCCGTACGGGCTGACGATGCGCCGATGTTCAAGCGCGACACCGTGGAACACTTCGAGGGAGTTACCCGAGGTGTCCTCGAATGCGATCAGTTCGACGACGCGCCGGTCCTTCAACTGCTCCGCTGTGCCCTCTTTGAAGGGAACGCCGGCAGCGGACAGACGATCACGAATGTCTTGCAGTTCCGCTGCATTCGCGGTCTCCCAGCCCGAGACGAGAAGTCGATCCGTCTCGTTCGGAACGATGACCAGACGCGCCGGGAAATCGTCCATCCGCAGGTACAGCGAATTCGCGTCGACGCCCTTGCCCTCGTTCATACCGAGGACCTTGAGGCCGTAGTCACGCCATGCGGCCATGTCGGTGGCCCCGATGCGCATGTATGCCAGTGAACGAATACCCATCACTTACCTCCGTCGAGCAAGAAATCGGTTGCGAGCCGGTTGAATTCGTCAAACTTTTCAAGCTGAGCCCAGTGTCCGCAGCCGCCGAAGACGTGAAGCTGCGCACGCGGAATCATCTTGAGTGCGACCAGCGCACCGTCGAGCGGGTTGACGCGATCTTCGCGACCCCAGATCAGGAGCACCCGCTGGCGAAGCTTGTACGCCTCACGCCAGAGCATGCCGAGTTCGAAGTCGCCGCTGGAGAAGGACTTACCCATCGCCTTGGTTGCGGCAAGTGACTCCGGCGTACTGGCAGCGGCAAACCGCTCGTCGACAAGTTCCGACGTGATGAGCTTCTGATCGAAAACCATGATGCGCAGGAACGCTTCGAGGTTTTCGCGCGTCGGCTGGTAGCTGAACTTTCCGAGGTTCTTGACGCCCTCGGTGGGATCCGGCGAAAAGAGGTTGACGCTGAGTCCGCCGGGGCCCATGAGGACAAGCCGTCCGGCGCGATCCGGGTAGTCGAGCGCAAAGCGGACCGCAGCGCCACCACCGAGCGAATTACCCAGTAGGTCTACGCGTCCCGTGATCTCGAGAGTGTCCAGGAGATCGTTGAGCGCCGACGCGCTGTGCGCGAAGTACTGCGGATGCTCGGTCGGCTTGTCGGACTGACCGTAGCCGGGCTGATCAACCGCGATGACGTGAAAGTTCTTCGCCAACACCGGAATGTTGCGTGCGAAGTTCGACCACGACGATGCACCGGGTCCGCCGCCGTGCAGCAGCACGATGGTTTGGTCGTTACCGACGCCGGCTTCGTGGAAGTGCAGTTTCAGATCGGGGCGTACCTGCGCGAAACGCGAGGTGGACTCGTAGGTGAGTGATTCTTCGGTGGTGGTCACTGCGTCTCCCTTTAGACCATCGTGTCGGTGATCGGAAGGCCGAACTCGCCCGTGCCGAACATGACGTAAGCGCGCTCGGGGTCGTTGGCTGCGTGAACACGGCCCGCGTGTGCGTCACGCCAGAAGCGCTGGATCGGCGTGCCGTTCTGCAGCGCCGTGGCACCGGAGTTCTCGAAGAGCTTGTCGATCGACGCGATGGCACGACCCGTGGCGCGCACCTGGTCGCGGCGGGCGCGCAGACGCAGTTCCATCGGAACCTCTTCGCCGGCAAGGATCAACGCGTACTCGTCGGCGACGTTGCCGACAAGCTGACGCCAGGCTGCATCGATGTCGCTGGAAGCCTCGGCGATACGAACCTTCGCGAACGGGTCGTCCTTGGACTTCTCGCCGGCAAAGGCTGCACGAACGCGCTTGCCCTGATGCTCGACGTGGGCTTCGTACGCGCCGTATGCCATTCCGACGATGGGCGCGGAAATCGTGGTGGGGTGAACGGTTCCCCACGGCATCTTGTATACGGGAGCCGTGTTGTTCTCGAGGCCCGGAGCGGTCAGTTCACTCATGGCACGGAAGCTGAGAACGCGGTGCGACGGGACAAAAGCATCCTTGACCACAACGGTATTGGAGCCGGTTCCGCGCAGGCCGACTACGTTCCAGACGTCGTCGATCTGGTAGTCCTCGCGAGGAATCAGGTAGCTCACGAAGTCGACGGGTCGACCGTCTTTGATGACCGGTCCGCCGAGTACGACCCAACTTGCGTGGTCGCAGCCCGAAGACCAGGCCCACGCGCCGTTGACCTTGTAGCCGCCCTCGACAACTTCGCCCATTCCCATCGGTGCATAGGAGGACGAGATGCGGACGTCAGAGTCGTTGCCCCACACGTCTTCCTGCGCTTGCTGAGGGAAGAGAGCAAGGTGCCAGTTGTGCACACCGATAATCGAGGAGACCCAACCTGTCGATCCGCAGGCACTGGCAATCTTCTTCACTGCCGAGTAGAACAGCGTGGGATCGGCTTCGTATCCGCCCCACTGCTTCGGCTGCAGGAGTCGGAAGAAGCCCGTCTCCTGCAGAGCCTTGATGGACTCGTCGGGAATTCGACGAAGGTCCTCTGCTTCCTGTGCCCGCTCACGCAGTGCCGGCAGCAGTGCGTCGAGCCTCTGCATCACCTCGTGGCTGTCATGGTTATCCACTTCGACGCTCCTGTCTTTCCCGATCGGATGGTTCACTTACACTTGAGACTAGAACACGTTCTCTTTTCTGTCGAGACGTCGACAAAGGTCTCGTTTGTAGCCGCAATGCTGTAACAAGTACCTCCGATATCTAGCGAAACTGAAGTTCGTTCTATAACGTGTTCTATTAACAGCATGAAGGGATGTGACGTCACAATGGCGCAAATTCGCGAGATCGACGTGGGAACGGTACAGACCCGTTTCGCCCGCGGGTGGCATTGCCTGGGTCTTCTGAAGACCTTCAAAGACGGCAAACCGCACGCGATCGAGGCTTTCGGTACCAAGCTCGTAGTGTTCGCAGACACCAAGGGCGATATCAAGGTCCTTGACGGCTACTGCCGCCACATGGGCGGTGACCTCACACAAGGCGAGGTCAAGGGCGATTCCATCGCTTGCCCGTTCCACGACTGGCGCTGGGGCGGCAACGGAAAATGCACCGCGATTCCCTACGCACGTCGTGTCCCCCCGCTCGCTCGCACGCGCGCTTGGCACACCCTCGAGCAGAACGCTCAGCTCTTCGTCTGGAACGACCCCGAGGGCAATCCTCCGCCCGAGGACATCGTCATCCCGCGCATCGAAGGCGCCTACAGCGACGAGTGGACCGACTGGACCTGGAACTCCATGGTCATCGAAGGCTCCAACTGCCGCGAGATCATCGACAACGTCGTGGACATGGCGCATTTCTACTACATCCACTACGCCTTCCCGACCTACTTCAAGAACGTCTTCGAAGGTGAAGTCGCAACCCAGTACCTCAACACCACGGGACGCCCCGACATCGGAATGGCGTCGCAGTACGGCGGAGACTCCCTGCTTCGGTCCGAGGCCGCGTATTACGGACCGTCGTACATGGTCAACCCCCTGTGGAACAGCTACAGCGGGTTCGAGGTCGAGAGCGTTCTCATCAATTGCCACTACCCGATCAGCCCGGATTCCTTCGTGCTGCAGTGGGGTGTCACGGTCAAGAAGCCCACGGGCCTCACAGACGAGGTTTCCGACAAGCTTGCTGCCAAGTTCACCGAGGGCATCAGCGAAGGTTTCCTCCAGGACGTCGTGATCTGGAAGAACAAGACCAAGATCGAAAACCCGTTGCTCTGCGAAGAAGACGGCCCGGTCTACCAGCTTCGACGCTGGTACGAGCAGTTCTACGTCGACAAGGCTGACGTCACCGAGAAGATGACGCAACGCTTCGAGTTCGAGGTAGACACCACCAAAGCCAACGAAGCCTGGCACCTCGAGGTCGAAGAAAACCTCGCGCGCCAGAAAGCCGAGAAGGAAGCCGCCGAAGCTGCGGCAAAGAACGAAGCAGAGGTTTAATCGTGAGCGCCTCGATTCGTGACTACCGCTGGGCCAAGGCTCCGGACTTTGCCGGGCAGCCGGCACGGCGAGGCGCAATCGCCGCTCAGACCGTCGAAGACAAACACGAATACCTGGATTCGGGTTTGCAGGAAGTCGACTGCAAAGCTTGTGGCGCTTGCGTATTGGTTCGAAAGAACACGTACAAGCACACCAGCATTCAGTGGACCTCCGATCCGGCGCTTCGGTGCCACACCTTCAAGGACGCCATCGCGTCGGGGCAGACTTCGGCTCTGAAAGATGGGTGCCCGCAGCTCCACGACAGCATCGCCGACGCCGTTGTGGACGGCACAATTTCGGTCCGGGATCCGGAAACCAGCTGACCACAATTACGTCAGAGTGAGGGCCGACCCGATTGGGTCGGCCCTTTTCTCGTTGTCAGTCGCCGGATAGCGTTCGCCAGGCTGTCCGAGTCCGAGAAATTCACCATGTGCGAGCGAACGCACCTCGTATTAGCTGTTCCGGACCTGCGGGCCGTGATGTTGGATCAGTTGGCAGCAGCGGTGCACCTGGCTGTGAAAGTACAACCTTTGAAAACCGGAAATTCACTCCGTTGGTCGCGCATACTGAGTTTCAGTGAAAGTCCCCTACCTCAGTAGGTCCTTATGGATATCGATGTACTCGTCGCAGGCGCAGGCCCGATCGGATTGACCACCGCCATCGAATTGCGCCGACGCGGGGTCGACCTTCGGATCGTCGATCCCCTCGCGAAACCACTCCCGTACGCCAAAGCTGTTGGCATTCAACCCCGGACTCTCGAAGTCTTCGAGAATATGGGTGTCCTCGGGCAGATCCTCGACGCGTCAGCCATCCTTCGCGGACAGATCATGTACACCAATGGCACGGAAGTGGGACGGATAGATCTCACGCTGCCCGAGGACGTCCCGTACACCTTCATGGGCCTGCCTCAATACGAGACCGAAAATATCCTGACCGCCAGACTGAGCGAACTGGGCACGGCGATCCAGCGCGGTATCGCCCTCACCGGTTTCGAGCAGACCGACGACGGCGTCACGTGCGTCCTCAGCGACGGAACCGAGGTGCAGGCTCGCTACCTGGTGGGTTGCGACGGCGCGCACAGCGTTGTCCGTAAAGGTTTGGGATTGACGTTCGAGGGCGCTGCATTCGCCGAAAGTTACATGCTCGGCGACGTCGAAGTAGATTGGTCGGTCCCCTGTGGATATGCGATCCGGGCGAGCCATGTCGACAATGTGGGAGCGGTCGACGATCTGTTGGTCTGTATCCCGTTGCCCGGCCACAAGAGATATCGGATGTCTATGCTCGTCCCCGATGAACTGATGCCCGATCCGGCGAGCGCTGACGCTGTCGCCCATGGATTTTCGTCGGACAAGGCTCCGCAGCTTCATCACATTCAAGCAGTTCTGGACCGACTGTCTCCCGAACCCACAACGGCGTCGTCGTTGCGCTGGTCATCTGTCTTCCGTATCAGCCACCGAATCGTCGACGCCTACAGCCGGGGAAAGGTTTTCATTGCCGGCGATGCCGCCCATATTCATCCACCGACCGGCGCACAGGGCATGAACACCGGAATTCAAGATGCCCACAACCTTGCCTGGAAACTTGCGCTGGCCGTCGACCGTATCGCCACACCTGAGCTTCTCGACACTTACGACGCCGAAAGGCGTCCCGTCGGTGAGGAAGTCGTCGGAATGACGGTACGCAATGCGCGTGAAGGTATCGGTGCCGGCGAGCCCTCCCTCGATACCGCGATGCGTCGTCAGGCGCAATTACTGATCGACTATCCGGCCAGCCCGCTCAACACCGGACGGGTGGCTACAAGCCATGCTGTTCAGCCTGGCGAGCGTGCCCCCGATGCGCGGGGCCTCCAGCGCGACGGCGTTCAATTCTCGTTCAGGTTGTTCGAATTGTTCACCGGTGTGAACCACACACTACTTCTGTGTACCGACGGATCATCAACGAGCATCAGCCGATTGGAGGAATGCGCTGCCGCAGCACGTCGAAGCACGCACGGCCGTGTGGATGTCTACGTGATTGCAGCGGCGGTCGCCGACTCCACCCTCCCGGTCATTTGTGACGGCCACTCCGAGTTCTGCGCCGCCTACGGAGTAGAACAGCACTCCGCCTTCATCATTCGCCCCGACGGGTATCTGGGTTTTCGTGGAACTCCCGCCGAGACGAACGCTTACTGGTCGAAAGTTTTCAATCGTCGACAAGAGAGTCGAACATCAAGCGAATCTCCGGAGTGAGTTTCATCAGTTCCACGTATCCACCCAAGGCCCCGCCATCGAGGTACGCAAATTCCATACCGGCACCCTCGACACGGCCCTGTTGCAGGATCGGCATCCCACGACGGCCGGCTTCGGCGAGAGTTTCCTCGTAATCGTCGGGTACCCAGGCCACATGGTGGACACCCACTCCACGTTTCTCGAGGAACTCCGTGTAGAGGTTTTGCCCCGAAACCGGCTGGATCAGCTCGATCTGCTGGGTTCCGACATAGCCCAGTGACACATCGATGGTGTACTCGGCCGGCTTGCCGCGGTACGTGGTGGTCTCGGGGCCGAATGCAATGTCGGGCAACCGTAGCCAGCGCCGAACTCCCCATTTCTCGGTGAACTCTCGCTCGGCAGCGGCAATATCCTCCACCACCCAGCAGATCTGGAAGATCGGTCCCGAGACCAGCGGTGTCATGCCATTTTCCCGTTGTCTACCGAGTACACGGCACCGTGGATCGCGGACGCGTCGTCCGAGGCGATGAACGCCACCATCTTCGCGACGTCTTCTGCTTCCATGAGCCCACGAGGCGAGGCAACCTTCATCACGAGGTCGAAATCGACGCCGTCCGGAAAGGTGAATCCGGTGACCTGAGGAGTCATCATGCCGCCGGGGCAGATGGCGTTGACGCGCAAGGTCTTCCCGGTAAACTCCATCGCCATGGCTCGGGTGAGCCCGATCAGTCCATGCTTGGCGGAGCAGTATCCGGCGGAGTAGGCCTGCCCTTCGAGCCCGGCAATCGAGGACACGTTGACAATGTTGCCACCGCGCTCGAGCAGATGCGGAAGTGCTGCGCGAGAAAGGAAGAACGGTCCGTTGAGGTTCACGGCGAGGTCATGTGCCCACTCGTCATCGGCAATCTCGGCCGTGTGGCGGAGCGTGTGCGAACCGGCCACGTTGACCAGGATATCGATACCGCCGATAGTGTCGACGCACTTCTGAACCGCCGCAGCACATTGCGCGGAATCAGAAACATCGGAAGCCGAATACCTCTGCTCACCAACGGCACCGACCACATCGATCATCGATTGTCGAAGCTGCTCTTCGCCGCGGGCAACGCCGAAAACCTGCGCACCCCTTCGGGTCAGAATTTCGGCTACGGCGCGCCCCAAACCTGAGGACGCGCCGGTCACCAATGCAATTTTTCCGTCCAATACGTCAGTCACACACCGAGCTTACGACGCTGCCGCAGCTTCGCGTGGCTTTCAGACTTTCCGAGCGTCGGAGAAAGTGGCCGCGTGCAGTCCGGCGCGGCGGCCCGAGAACACACAGTCAGCGAGCGACAGACCGCTTACGTACGAGTTCGAACAAATTCCGACAGCACTGCGACCGGCTGCATAAAGGCCGGGAATTCCCTGTCCGTCTTCGTTTTTCACAGCACCGGTGTTCTCGTCGACAACCAATCCGCCAAGTGTCAACATCGGGCACGGATTCATCATGCTGGGCTTGACCGAGACGTCGTACATCGTGAACGGCGCCGTCAGCGCAGGCCGCACGAAGTCGGCTGGTTTGCCCATCGGATCGGGTTGTCCGCTTGCAGCCGCAGCATTGTGGGCGTCGACGGTTGCCTGGAGTCCGGCCTCGTCGATACCAGCCTTCTTCGCCACCTCGGCAATGGTGTTGCCGTGTACTGCGGTCCGCATCATTCCCGTGGTCTGGATCCGCTGAAACCACATCGATTGATCGGGGATCTGAGCCTTCGCTTCACGAACCAGATCGGAATCGGCAAGAAGCCAGCCGATTCCACTGCTCTTCTCGACCATCGCATGGCCGAGGGCCGCGCCGTAGCGCGACTCGTCGACCATTCGTTCGCCCGTCGGATTCACCAGAAGGGAACCGAGGAAAGCGCTGGGCGGCACGATGAATCGCCAGGCGGAAACGTTGCCGAGCTTGTCGGTGGCGCCGCCGGCATCAATACCGAGTTGAATTCCCTTGCCGTCGTCACCGGAAGTGCCGAGCGGGATTCCGCCCTTGTACGCGGGGGCGTGGGTCCGCATCATGTCGCGGTTGGACACGAACCCGCCGGCAGAGAGAATCACGCCGCCGCGAGCCTGGATGCGAATCCTTTTGGCGTACTTCTTCTCGATCTTGCGGATACGGGCATCGAGAATCGTGCGCAACTGTGGAGCGTAGACACCAGGCTTGGATGAAATCGAGCCGAGCATGGCGTGACGACGCCGAACACTTGCCGGTGCATCACGGAGCGTGAATGCCTCGACGCCGATGACTCGTCCGTCTTCGATGATCAACTGGTCCGCACGGGTTTGGCCGAGCAGCTGCACGCCTTTGGCTGCAGCCGATTTTGCCATGGGACCGTAGAGCATCTTCCCGGACGTACCGGGACCTTTGGCGCGATGTCCGCGAGGTGCAGGTTTGGCCGCGTCCCGGAATCCGCCGGCGGACTCACTGCCCGAGTAGTACAGGTAGTACTTGTTGCTCGGGTAGGAGGTCTTGTACGGGCAGAGTGACGCTTCGAACGGCACGCCGTGACTAGCCAGCCAGTCGATCATCGCGGGGCTTTCGTCGACAAAACGCCGCAAGGTCTCGGGAGCTACCGCGTCGCCGACCTCGCGTTCGAGATACGCGAGCATGGCCTCCGGGCTGTCGTCGATTCCGGCTTCCTGCTGAACCGACGTTCCGCCGCCCGCGTAGACGACGCCACCCGAAATGGTGCTGGCGCCGCCTCCCAATGCCCGGTCGATCGCCATCACCGACGAACCTGCCGCTACGGCTTCGAGTGCCGCGCTGGCGCCCGCCACCCCGAACCCGACCACGAGGACATCAACCGAAGTATCCCAGGTCACACCGCACCATCCTCAATTTCACTGCAACGTGTTTCGTTATCACTGACGGCGTTCGGAAATACTTCCTGGCAGAAAGCATGGACTGACACCCCCATCATTCTATAACGTGTTCTACATGAGCAAGCAGGAATACGACATCGTCGTCGTCGGTAGTGGTGCAGCAGGTATGACAGCGGCCTTGACCGCGGCCCATCAGGGTTTGAGTGTGGTCATCGTGGAGAAGGCCGCCCATTACGGCGGATCCACCGCCCGTTCAGGCGGCGGCGTCTGGATCCCCAACAACGAAGCACTTCAGGCTGCAGGGGTGAGCGATACACCAGAGGCTGCGCGTTCCTACCTGCACAGCATCATCGGCGACGTCGTCGCCCCTGAGCGGATCGACACCTATCTCGACCGCGGACCGGAAATGCTGTCCTTCGTCCTGAAGAACAGCCCCCTCGAACTGCAGTGGGTTCCCGGATACTCCGACTACTATCCCGAAGCCCCCGGCGGACGCGTCGGCGGACGCAGCGTCGAACCCACCCCGTTCGACGGCAACAAATTGGGCGCCGACCGCAAGAACCTCGAACCCGACTACGTCAAAGCACCCAAGAACTTCGTCATCACCCAGGCCGACTACAAGTGGCTCAACTTGCTGATGCGCAACCCGCGCGGACCGCTGCGCGCAATGAAGGTCGGCATGCGATTCCTCGCAGCCAAGGCAACCCGCAAGGACCTCCTCGTTCGCGGACAGGCGCTTGTTGCCGGCATGCGACTCGGCCTCCAGTCGGCCGGTGTCCCCATCCTGCTGAGCACACCGCTTACCTCGCTGCACACCGAAGACGGCGCAGTTCGCGGCGTCAACGTCCTGATCGACGGCGAGGAGCAGGTCATCCATGCTCGCCACGGAGTCGTCCTCGGCTCGGGCGGGTTCGAGCACAACAAAGAAATGCGCGAGAAGTACCAGCGCGGCCCCATCGGCACCGAATGGACAGTCGGCGCCAAAGCAAACACCGGCGACGGCATCGTGGCGGGCCAGAAACTGGGCGCTGCAGTCGATTTCATGGACGACGCTTGGTGGGGTCCGTCAATCCCGCTGACTGGCGGACCGTGGTTCGCTTTGTCGGAGCGCACACTCCCCGGCTCGATGATGGTCAACACGTCCGGCAAGCGTTTCGGCAACGAAGCGGCACCGTACGTGGAGGCAACGCATGCGATGTACGGCGGAGAATTTGGCCAGGGTGAAGGTCCGGGCGAGAACATCCCGACATGGATGATCCTCGATCAGCGTTACCGCAACCGCTACACGTTCGCCGGCATCACGCCGCGCTCACCCTTCCCCGGCCGCTGGCTCAAGGCCGGCGTCGTCGTGAAGGCTGGAACAATCGCCGAATTGGCCGAGAAGACAGGGCTTCCCGTGTCCGCTCTGACCGAGACGGTGGAGCGGTTCAACGGTTTCGCACGCAGCGGCAAGGACGAAGACTTCGGTCGCGGCGACAGCGGCTACGACGCATACTACGGCGACCCGCGACTGAAGAACCCCAGCCTCGGCGAGATCACCAAGGCGCCGTTCTACGCCATCAAGATGGTTCCGGGAGACCTCGGAACCAAGGGCGGAATCTGCACCGACGTCAACGGTCGCGCACTTCGCGAAGACGGCAGTGTCATCGACGGCCTCTACGCCGCGGGCAATGCCAGCGCGCCCGTCATGGGCCATACCTACGCCGGTCCGGGCGCAACCATCGGTCCCGCAATGACTTTCGGCTACCTTGCCGTTCTCGACATTGCCGATCGTGTGAAGAAGGCCAAGGCCAGCACCGCAGACGCCGGAGTCGACAATGCCAATTGATCCCAGCATCGCTCTGGGCGCAGAGCTTGCGCCACAAGAATTTTCGTGGACCCCGTCGGACGTGCAGCACTACCATCTCGCGCTCGGCGCCGGAGCACGCCCGCTCGACACGAACGAATTGCGCTACCTCGACGACACCAAGCCGCAGGTGCTGCCAACCTTCGCGACAGTCGCAGCCAATTTCCACGCCACCGAAGCTCCCAAGGTTTCGTTCCCCGGCATCGAAATAGATCTGGCCAAGGTCGTTCACGGAAGCCAGGAAGTTACAGTCCACCAACCGATCCCGGCTAGTGGGAGCGGACGCACCACAACCCGAATTTCCGAGATATGGGATAAGGGCAAGGCTGCAGTCATCGTCCAGGAATCGGTGACCGTCGACGCCGAAGGCAATCCGCTGTGGACTGCGCGCTCCTCTATCTTCGCGCGCGGAGAAGGCGGATTCGGCGGTGAACGTGGCCCCTCGGAGTCGGTTTCGTTGCCTGATCGCGAGCCGGACGCCGAGATTCTGCTGCCGGTTCTCCCCCAGCAGGCTCTGCTGTACCGGATGTGCGGTGATCGCAATCCGCTGCACTCGGATCCTCAATTCGCCTCCGCAGCAGGATTTCCGGCACCAATCCTGCACGGATTGTGCACGTACGGAATGGTCTGCAAGGCCGCCGTAGATACGATGCTTGACGGCGACAGTTCGCAGGTAGCCGGATTTCGCGCCCGATTTGCCGGTGTAGTATTTCCGGGCGAGAACTTGAGTATCCGGATCTGGAAAGACCAAGGGCAACTCTTGATCTCTGCATTGGTGCAGGAGCGTGAAACTCCCGCCCTGGCCGATGTAGTTCTCACCCTTGCTTGATATCCACCTGTCGAATTCATTGCAGTTCTCAACCCCCGATGGAGTAGCCCCACCATGACGGCCCACAACGAAACAACCCGACTGACCCGCCGCGGATTCATCGCCGCAGCCGCCGGAGCCAGCGCAGTCGCCGCCACCACCCTCACCGGCACCTGGACCC
>NZ_JALGQH010000019.1 GCF_022810305.1 Rhodococcus sp. ARC_M6 | reverse complement strand
CGGTGTTGGAACCGGTGACCGTGTAGGTGATGGTGTCGCCGCCCTTGACCGTCGAACCCGAAACGGGTGCAGCGGTCTTGGTGACTGCGAAACCGGGGGCAGCCGTCACCGGATGCTCGGTCTCCACAGCCGGAGGAGTGATCTCCGGACCCGTCGGAGGCTTCGCGATACCCGTGACATGGTTCTTCAGAACCGTGCCACCGGCAACACCGGCATCGACCTTCACCGCATAGGTGAGAACAACCGACTTACCCGCCGGCAGAACACCCGTCCACGTCAACGTATTGCCGTTGACAACCGGAGCCGTCGCAGGCTGACCGTCGATGGTCGCCGTCGGCGTCCCGATCAGATCGGCGTTGGCCAACACGGCAGTGAGATCATCCGTGATCGTCACCGGATCCAACGTGGTACTACCGGTGTTCGCACCGGTGACCGTGTAGGTGATGGTGTCGTTGCCGTTGACGGAGGTGGTCGTCGGTGGCACAGCAGACTTCGTGATCGTGAAACCAGGAACCGAGTGGTTGGTCTCCACGCCCGGGGGAGTGATCTCCGGACCCGTCGGAGGCTTCGCCGTACCGGTGACCTTGTTGTTCAGAACGGTGCCTGCAGCGACGCCGTCCTTGATCTTCACCTTGTAGGTGAGAACAACCGACTTGCCGGCCTCGAGTACACCCGTCCACGTCAACGTGGTGCCGCTCAGTGCCGGAGCGGCCACAGGTGCACCGTCGATCGTCGCCGTTATCGGGCCGTCGATGGCAGCATTGTTGAGAACGGCAGACAGATCATCAGTGATCATCGCCGGATCGAGCGTCGCCTTACCAGCGTTGGAGCCGGTCACGGTGTAGGTGATCGTCTCGCCAGCCTGAACCGTCGAACCAGAAACCGGATTGGCGGTCTTCGCCAGAGTGAATCCCGGAACCGAGTGGTTGGTCTCGACGGCCGGGGGAGTGATCTCCGGACCCGTCGGAGGCTTCGCGGTGCCGGTTACCTTGTTGTTCAGAACGGTGCCAGCTGCGACGCCGTCATTGATCTTCACCTTGTAGGTGAGCACAACCGACTGGCCAACGGCCAAATTCCCCGACCACGTCAGCGTGGAACCCGAGATGCTCGGTGTGCCAGGCAGTGATGAGGTAGGGGTGCCGACGATAGTCGCGCTGCTGAGAACAGCAGACAGATCGTCAGTGATCGTCGCCGGAGTCAGCGCCGTTTTACCCGTGTTCGTTCCGGTGACTGTGTAGGTGATCGTCTCGCCGGCCTGAACCGTCGAACCTGTCACAGGATCGGCAGTCTTCGTCAGCTCGAAACCCGGAATCGGGTGCGTTGTACAGAGGTTGGTGCTGGAATCACATGTCGTCGGAGGAGTTGTGGTCCCCGGCGCCAGGTAGTTGTTGAGGACCTTGTCCCCGAGAGTCTTGACCGTTGCGGTGTAGGTCACCGTTCCGGTCGTGTTGGCAGCAAGTGTGCCGCCGACCTTGAGTGTCTGCCCATCGAGAGCAGCGGTGAGACCGTTTGTTGCCTGAACCGCGGTGATGTCCGCGTTGTCCATCACGTCAGCCAGGTAATCGGTGTAGTCGATTGCCGCGGCGGCTGTGCCGGGATTCTGGAAATTCAGGGTGTAGGTGATCGTGTCGCCAACTTTGACAGCATCGCCGCTAGGTGGTGAAGACGATTTCTTTACAAGAACCGGAGTGTTGATGATCTTGCAGTATGCGTTGTCACCGGGTGCAAGTGCCACCTGCGCGACCTCACCTACTTGAAGGTTCTGAGAAACACCATTTACCTCACACTGCCAAGTGGTCGCATAGTTCGCGGTCTTGGTTGCCGATGTAGTGGGCTTCTCCCAGAATGTGACCGGAGTCGGTGTTGTATCCGCGAGCAGCATCCGCCAGCCGGTGGACGCCGCTGTGTCCGTAGCGCCGGTATTGGTGCTCTTCAGCTCCATTGCAGCAGCGTCTGCAGCGTTCGCGAACGTACCGGTACTCATACCGATGGTGAAATCGTCACCGGGAGTTACGCGGGTGAGGTCCTTGTCGATCTTGACCTTGGGCAGCAAAATGCCGAAAGCCAGACCCTGTCGAGACGTATCTGACGCCGTGTTTCCGAAGGTGCCCGAAAAAGTATTCGGTGCTGTCGCGGCGAGGACAACCGCGCCCGGGGAGTAATTCTTCGAGACGTCGTCATCCCACCACGAGTCGCATCGAACAGAAGTGGTTCCCAGTCCGGTCAGTCCATCCGCGCCACCCATGGTGCCGTTGCATGCCTGAAGGGGGGGCCACGTTGGAGTGGAATTCACACCCATAGTGCGCTCGATCAGACGAAAGGCCTTGTCCGACTCGAATGACAAGAACTCTTTGTCATCGACAGCAACCGGATCCGTAGATTCGGCATCGGCGACCACAAGTCCGTAGTTGTCGACCGAACCGTTCGGCCCGATCATATCGATATTATCGAGCTGGACCGTACCGCCCGACTGCACCCGGTTTGGCCCTTTCATGTCCGGGACTTCCTGATACAGAGCCGGCTTTACCGACTGCGGGACGCCGGTGTACGCGACGTCTCCAAGCGCGGAGTAGCCACTCAACGCGGGGAGCGGGTTCGCAGCGACACCCGTGTGCGGCTTTGCGGTAGAACCGTCGATCGAGTTCAGCAGCTTAGCGTTGAATTTGATCGTGTACAGGTCCGTCAGCTTGACCGTCATCGGCTGGCCGGCAGGAGTAGTGGCTGCGGCCTGGTTGAACGTCGACATGTCGATCCAGCAGATGTTCTGCGAGAAATTGCCGGTGTTGGGTGCACTGAAAGCACAGCCCGTAGGCGGTTGCTCGTCCGGAAGGACTGCAGCTCGAGCAGGTGCCTTGGCTTGAGCTGGGCCACCCTGAGCGAGGAGCGGCTGAGCTGAGGCAACCACTGCCGTCGCGCCGGAGATGCCCAGGATCATGGCAATGGTGGTCCACACCACAGTCCAGGCTCGCACCCAGGGCGGAAGCCCTGCGGTGAATATGGCCGACCGTGTCGGCGGTAAGTCGTTTGGCATTACTTTCTCTCCAGGATGGTCTGGGTGTGTCGAATGGTGATGTCTGTCGGAGTCCGGTGTGAGCAGGCATTTCCTGAACTGGATCGGGCCGTTGGGTCCGACTGCGGTGCGATGCCTTCACTCCGTGCACTGTTGCCCAATCGGTCTCCTTTTCGAGATCACATGTACGTAGCGGCAGAAGCTGTCCGTTGCGGACCTGCACCCCGAATCCCCGCGAACCGAGAGCAATCTTCTAGTTACTCCGTCAAAGATAGCAGAGAACAAACCCATTGCGGGTTTATATGGGTAAATTGGGCAATTTGTCTGATTTTGAGTGAAAACTTGGACGCGGGGCGGCATTTTTCTCGCCCCTTGCGTTCCAACTGACAAGAAGCCCACTGAAGGAATCATGCGTGGACCACCACCCGAGGATCCATCGCAAGGAGAACTTCACTTCCTGGCATATGCGCAGTTCAAGTTGTACACATGCAGAGTGACGGCCAGGTCGAAGACTTAATGGATCGTCCTCAACCGCCGGACAGACTCCTCGGGAAGCCTCAGTCGGTACTGCCGGTCGCCACCTGGACCGATTCGCCCGACAGTTACTGTCCGCCAGGCAGGACTTCCCGACAAACTACAGACAATGTGACAAACACGACATTTTTCAGCAACAAACAAGCTAAGGAAAGACTTGCTGAGGCGCAAATGCCAACCTCGACGAGGGTCGGCTACCCCAACCAGTCAAGAACCGCAGCGGCTGTCCACGACTGCTGCATGCTGCCCAACGGCTCCCCGGTAAACGGTTCGTAGTACTCGGCAAAACTGCCGTCGCTGGCCTGGCGCAAACCTTCCGAACGAAGAAGGTGCGAACGCTCAGCCCAACCACGACGCGCGAAGGCCCACGAGAACAGCCAGGTGATCACCGGCCACACCGGACCACGCCAATACTCACGCGGACGGAAATCACCCGACACCGGAGACGTCGACGGCGGAACGGCGAACCTCATGTCCGGATGCCCACAAAACTTCGGGCCCTCAAAAGTACGCAAGAGCGCACGCTCGGCATCACGGCTCAGACCGCCACACAACAACGGCGCAAACATCGCGATGGTCTCGGTATGCACCCAACGACCGGTGCGCAGATCAAAATCCTTGGCAGCGCCCGAACGCTCGTCAGTGGTACTGATAACGCCTTGCCGGAAACGGTCCGCCCAACCCCGCAAATCCCGCACATCGGAATTCGGTCGCGAATGCTCCTCGCCGATCGTGGCCAACACGTCACACGCCATCGAAAACACGGCTGAGACAAATACATCCTCGACAGCAAAACTCATTGCCGTCGAAAGCTGTTGGTCGTCGTAGCGCACCGACTTCATTTCCTCGAGCAGCCACAGATAGCGGTCGTACTCATGATTCTTGGGACGCTGCGAAAGATCCGTCACGACGGCAAGATCAGCACGCTGATACGCCGGGACATGCCCCGCAACAACATTCGCGTACGCAGCGTCCCAACGTGGAGAATTGTCCATCCCCGATTCCCACCCGTGGTACAGCGCGATGCGGCCATTGCCCTCGAGATCACGGGCTTCGGCAAGCCAACGATGCCACCGCACCAGGTCATTCCACCGTCGATCCAAGAACTCCTCGGCCACGGCCCGCGTCGTACGTCCGTGGCGACGCGAATGATCGAGGATTCGTTGCACCGCGATCGAGTGAACCGGAGGCTGGGTGATTCCCGACGTAGCAACCCCGACCGGCGCGTGCGCTGCCAAAGCATTGACGTCCCAACGCGTCGGGCCGGGAAAATAACCGTCGACGCCATTCGCGAACACGATGTGGGGAATCATTCCGTTCTTCCACTGCGCCGACAGCAAGGTATCGAGTTCGACGACCGCCCGCTCGACACTCAACGGCGCCAACCCCACCGCCACGAACGCCGCGTCCCAACTCCACATATGTGGATAAAGCTTGGGAGCAGCACTGGTCATGGTGCCCAGATCATTTCCGCGCAACAGGTACGCGGCTCGGGCAGCGAGCTGAGTCGGGGTGAATCCGCGGTCGGCCATAGACGTCCATTTTGCGTCGCGCAGGGCGTCTGCGCGATCCGACAGGCGCCATGATTCACCCTCGTGCCCGTTTTGCTGGTATTTCTACCTACGCGGCATCAAAACAAACAAGGCGGTCATGATTTATCGGCATCAAAGAAGAGGAGCGGGAACGCACAGCCCTGCGGCATTCGATGGTCATCGGGACTGCACTAGCTGTAATGGCGGCCGTCTGGGGTTGGATCTCGCAGTCGCAGGCAATCCTGCTCGACGGTGTGTACGCCCTGATCGCGATGATTCTGACCTGGCTGTCCCTACGCGTCTCACGGATCGCAGAGTCCGGACCTACTGCGCGCTTCCCATTCGGGACGCAAGCCTTGACTCCCGTGGTCATCGCAGTGCAGGGCGTGGCACTTCTGGCAACACTGGTCTATGCAGCGGCCGAGGCAATCCGTGTCATCTGGCCGGGGGAGCCGACGTTGCGGCCGGCTCGCTGGCCGCCTACGGAGCTATCAGTGCCGTCATATCAGTGATTATCTGGCAGTACATCGGCAAGCTCGACCGCACCTCCGCCTGCTGGTCGCTGAGGCCAAGCAGTGGGGTGCATCGGCGGCGTTGAGCGCACTGGTCGCCGCAGGAGCTGGCGTCGCAATGATCCTGGGCCGAACCAGCCTCTCGGGCGCGGATCGGTATGTCGACTCGGCATGGGTGCTTGTCGGTTGCACGATGCTGGTCCCACAGGTCGCGGCTCTACTCCGAACTGCAGTGGTGGAACTTCTCGAAGGCGCACCCAACGCACAAGTCCAAGCACATGTCCACGACGTGATAACGGCAGTTCGTGACGAATTCGGTTTGAACGAAACAGCTCTCATCATGAGCAAGGTCGGCAGGAAGGTGTACGTCGAAGCAATGTTCCTGGTTGGGCCGGACACCTGGGCGATCGCCGACGAAGACTCACTACGACGCTCATTCGCCACGTACCTCGGCGACCTACCCTACGAACCGTGGCTCAACATCGGACTGACCACCGACCCGGTACTGATGCTGTAGAACGCAATCACGCCTCGAAAATCCACTTCTGTTCGCCCATCGAAACTTTCCCTTGACTCGAATGGTTGTTCGAGTACAATTGAGGGCATGGATCGGGGGATCCAACCGGGGGGGGTGTTCAATGAGTAGTGACAGCATCAACGACATGACCGACGACGCAGCCGCCGGCATGCTCGCCGGATCCGCAGCCGGCCTACGCAGTCGAATCTGGCAACTCCGCCCCACAGACATACGCGAAATCGCCATCACCGCATCCGCGGAAATCCTTCGCCTCGAAGCCATTCGGGTAGTTGCCGTCGACGCCCTAGCCCTGAACCCCGACGAACAAGTACTCTGCTACCGCGGAGCCGGACGCTGGCTCGCCGCCAACACCATGCTGCAAATCCCCGCCGGCAACAAAATCGCCGCCCTCGGACTGGCACTACGCGCCTTCCCGACCGTCGCCGCTCAATTCGACGCCGGCAACCTCACCTTCGACCACACCGCCCTCATCGTCGCCTTCTGCGAAACACCACCAAAAGGCATGCCGGAAACAGCATTACCGCACTGCATCAACACTCTCCTCGCCGCAGCCTCCGGGATGGAAGCCACCACCGCGAAACTGCGGTATGCGATCGCGGTGCTCGAGCGGATCTTCGAATCCGACGACACCCCACCCGGCGAAGACGACGACCGCAACGAACTACGCATCTCCCCGACCCTGAACGGGAGAGTCGCGATCAAAGGCGATGTCGACTCACTGACCGGCGAAATGCTTCTCGCCGCACTGTCCGGGTTATCGATGCCGACCCCGGCCGCCGACGGCACCCCGGACCAGCGATCCGCCGCCAAACGCACCGCCGACGCCTTCACCGAACTGATCCGCCGCTACCTCGACAACGCTGCCACCGGAATTGACGGCGGCCAGCGCCCACACGTGAACGTGCACGTCAACGCGAAAGACCTTGCCGAGCACCGAAAATGCGCCAGCACCAGCGGACATACTTCCGGCGATGCCGACGGTAATCCGGTCCTCGATTTCGACAACCTCCACAACCTCGACGATCTCGACGTCGGCCACATGCCGTGGATGGGACCACTGAGCATCACCCGCACCCACATGCTGGCATGCGACTGCATGCTCTCCACCGTCCTGCTCGACGAGAACGGCGCACCCCTCGACGTCAGCCCACTGAAACGGCTGGTCTCAGCCGCGCAACGGACCGCGTTGATCGCCCGCGACAAAGGCTGCGCCTTCCCCGGCTGCGATTGCGTCCCCGCCTGGACAGACGCACACCACATCACACCGTGGTCCCAGAACGGGCCGACAGTGATGGACAACCTCACATTGCTGTGCCGCAGCCATCATCGGTTGGTGCACAACAAGTCCGGATTCGCCGGCCAGTGGGAAATCAAGATGGGCAGCGACCACAAACCGTGGTTCATACCGCCGCCGGCAATCGACCCCGAGCAGAAACCGCGTCGCTCGACCCAGCGGTGTTGATGCTGCAGCACAACAACATACGCGTCAGACTTCACACCGGGTAGAACCGGTGTGGAGTCCGCACGTCGTAATGCGCCTTCGTGTCGAAACGCCGGCCATTGCGAAAGTACAGCAGTAGCCGATTCCGGTACCGATCGAAATGCAGAACTGATACACATTCCAACCTCATGATATCGAAAGTCTTTGCACCCGAAGAGTCTTCGCCGAGATCGGAGCGGACCAACAACATTCGAACTTTCGGCACTCTCAGTTGCCCGCCCAGTCGAGAAGCACGTCGACCGTCCAGGTATTGACCACCCGATTGGCGTCGACGCCGCATTTCTCCGCCCGCTCACAACCGTAACCCTGCCACGCCAACTGACCGGGCGCGTGAGCGTCGGTGTCAATAGAGAAGAGGCAATCCAGTTCGAGCGCCAACTCGATCAGCCGCGATGGCGGGTCACGACGCTCGGGCCTCGAGTTGATCTCGACGGCGGTACCAGATTCACGGCACGCCTCGAAGACCTTTTCTGCGTCGAACTGCGATTCCGGGCGCGTGCCGCGAGCACCTTCAACGAGACGCCCGGTGCAATGGCCGAGAATATCGACGCGCGGATTACGCACTGCAGCAAGCATTCTGCGCGTCATAGCTTCGCGTTCGGATCTGAGTTTGGAATGCACACTCGCAACAACGATATCGAGCTCGTCGAGAAGATCCGGGTCTTGGTCCAACGAGCCGTCCTCGAGGATGTCTACTTCAATTCCGGTGAGAATGCGAAACGGCGCCAGCTCCGCATTGAGCCCGGCAATGACGTCGAGTTGGGCGCGAAGACGATCCGCCGAGAGCCCGTTGGCAACCGTCAAACGCGGCGAGTGGTCCGTGAGAGCGCAGTAATCGTGGCCCAACGCTGCCGCTCGTCGCATCATTTCCTCGATCGGACTGCCCCCGTCCGACCAATCGGAGTGCGTGTGAAGATCACCGCGCAATGCCTGACGCAGCGGGCCGTCACCAATCGGCTGAGCCTCACCTCGCAACTCCGCCAGATATTCGGGTACCCCGTCGTAAGACTGCGCGATGATGGTGGCTGTCTTGGGGCCTATCCCGGTGAGCGCCTTCCAACTGTCGGCTTTGCGACGCGATTCCTTGTCGTCGTCCGACAGCCCCGCAAAAACCTCCGCTGCCCGTCGGTAGGCCTTCACGCGGTGCGTTTCGGCACGCGATCGTTCGAGCCAGTATGCGATTTCACGAAGCGCTTCACCCGGTTCCATGAGTCCACTGTTCCGCCACCAGGCTCGTGCGGCAACCCTTGATGGCTTTACGCTGTGGTTATGGACGATCCGAGAGCACGATTCGCGGCCGCGCGGGCGGCAAGTCTGGCCACTGCCGACGCCACTGGAGTCCCGCACATCGTGCCGCTCGTGTTCGTGGTGGTCGGAGACACCCTCTATTCCTGTGTGGACCACAAACCGAAAACCACCACAGCGCTTCGTCGGCTCCGAAATATCTCACAGAACCCGCGAGTCAGCCTGTTGGTCGATCGTTACGACGACGAGTGGTCTCAGCTCTGGTGGGTACGGGCGGATGGGGAAGCAGAGATACTGGAGGCACCAACGTCCGAGGCAGAAAAAGCGATCGATGCATTGGCCCGGAAATACTCGCAGTACGTCGACACCCGTCCCGACGGCCAGGTGATCGCCGTCCGAAACCTACGATGGTCATCCTGGGAATCTGTGCCCGGCAACATCATCAGCGAGACGCAGAACATCGTTTCTCTATCGCACGTCAACGACCCAGCTACGACGCCGATCTTCCCTGGCGACCCGGAATTTACACTGTACACCGCTGCAACCATCAAAGCCGACGGCTACTACCTGCAGTACCTGAAGCAGGGTGAGCACACCGGAACACATTGGGGCGCACCGGCACACTTCGAAATCGGCGGACTCACCGCGGATCAACTGGATCCGGCAGACCTGTACCTTCCGGCAGTGAAGATTGACGTCCGAGCGCGGGCGGGCAACGAGGCTGACTACGTTCTCACTGTCGCCGATCTGGAAGAGTGGGAATCGGAGCACGGACGCATACCGAACGGGGCGGCTGTAATCGCTTGGACCGGCTGGGAATCACGTTGGGGCACAGATAGTTACGCCAACAATGATGATTCCGGCGTGTGCCATCAGCCAGGCTTCAGCATCGAAGCTGTTCAGTGGCTCCTCACCTCCGGCCGGCTGGGCAGACAGGGCGCCCTGGGTATCGATACCTTCGGTCCGGACCCCGGCAATGACAGCAGCTACGCCGTCTCGAAACTTCTGTACGGTGAGCGTCGAATCAGCCTGGAAAATCTGGCCAACCTGAGCGCGCTACCCACTACCGGAGCCCACATACTGGCGGGCGGCACCGTCAATCGGGGAGGTTCGGGATCGCCGGCGTCGATCTACGCACTGCTTGGCTAGGACGTCTACTTAGCTAGGCTGGGCGAATGCGTCCTACTGCCTTGATCACCGGTTCCAGCCGCGGCCTCGGAGCTGCCATTGCACGCGAACTGGCACCCACGCATAACCTGCTGCTGGGTGCGCGGTCTACAAGCTCTCTCGAGTCGATTGCCGCCGAGCTACCCCGTTCAACGCCGTGGCCCGTCGACCTCACCGATTACGACGCCGTAGCCGCCGCGGCCGACTCGATCGATAATTTGAACGTCCTGGTCCACAACGCCGGTATCGCAGACCTCGGCACCATCGAAGAATCCTCCGTCGAACAGTGGCGACGCACCTTCGAGGCCAATGTCATTGCCGTCGCTGAACTGACGCGGCTTCTGCTGCCCGCATTGCGCGCCTCGAACGGCCACGTCGTGCTGATCAACTCCGGTGCCGGGCTACGCTCCAACGCAGGCTGGGCGTCGTATGCCGCTAGTAAGTTCGCGCTCCGCGCCTTCGGAGACGCCCTGCGGCTCGAAGAGCCTTCGTTGCGCGTGACGTCCATTCATCCCGGACGCATCGATACCGACATGCAACGCGAGATCATTACCGGCGCGGGCGGGGATTACGACCCGACGCTCTTCCTCAAGCCGTCCACAGTCGCGCAGGCAGTTCGGGTGGCCGTCGAAACTCCCGCCGACGCCCACCCGACGGAGATCGTCCTCCGCCCCACAGGATCCCGATGAGGAGTGACACTTGGGGAATCCCGAGTCAGACGTTTCTGCTCTGGTACCTCGTGGGAGCAGCTGTCGCCGTTGCCCTCTCGTTGACCCTTCGGATGCGTGCACGGGAATCACCAGGCAGAGCAACGCGTCCACTGACCCCACCGGAAGTCGGTGCCTTAACCAGTGATTTTCAGGCGATTCTCGCGTCGGTAACCATCCTCCGCAGCGCTGAAATGATCACGATCGGAGGGAAGTTCAAGCGCGCACTGTTCGCGCAAGACATGCAGCACCTCGACTGGTTCACCCGTACAGTCCATGAACAGCTCGGTAAAGGCGCGGTACCGCTGCACCGAGTTCGCTTGGTAAAGAGGCTGAATATTCCACTGGTTCAACTACGTTCAACGCTGATGGACGAGGGCTATCTTCAGCGCCCACAAAGCGGTGTCGATGCCGCAATGCGGATCGCTCCGATCGCGGCCGTGATCGCTGTCGGTTCCATCCGACTGGTCGCGGGTATCGCCAGTGGTCACCCAGTCGGCTTTCTACTCGCGATCCTGGCCGTACTCGTGGCACTGACCATCTACGTGCGCCGCGACACTCGACGAACCAGATTCGGAGATGCAGAACTCGAGCGCCTCAAACAGGAGAACTCATTCCTCTCCCCAAATTTGAACCCCTCGTTCTCCAGCTACGGACCGTCATTTGCCGGCCTGTCGGCGGCCCTGTTCGGCACCGGCGCACTGGTTCTCATCGACCCATCCCTGGCCAGTGCCGTATCGGCTAGCCCCGGAGCCGGCACTGGCGGCGGCGGGAGCTCGAGCGGATCGGACAGCGGTAGCGGTAGCGGTGGCAGCAGTTGTGGAAGCTCCGACAGCGGCGGTGGTTCCAGCGGGTGCGGCGGGTGATACTACAAGGGTTGGGTATCGGTTGGCGCCCTGAAATTGCGGGGATCATCGCGCAGCTCAACGGCTTGGCGTTCTGCGAAGTGATTGCCGAGACTATTCACAAGCACGTGCCTCTGGAACTGGAATCGTTGTGCATTCCAGTTATCCCTCATGGAATCTCACTGTCTCTGGGCGGCGCGGAGACGCTGGACGCTCACCGCGTCGATCATCTGGCCCGTGTGGCTGCGTTGCTCCACGCTCCGATGGTCAGTGAGCACATCGCGTTTGTCCGGGCCGGCGGCATCGAGGCCGGACACCTGCTCCCGGTACCCCGCTCTTACGAGGCTCTGGATGCGCTCACCCGCAACATCACCCGAACCCAGGACTGCTTACCGGTGCCACTGGCGGTGGAGAACATTGCGGCGCTCTTCGACTGGCCCGACAACGAGCTGACGGAAGCAGAATTTCTGTCCGAGCTGATCGAGCGTACCGGCGTGCGTCTCGTTGTGGATATTGCCAACGTCTACGCGAATGCTCTTAATCGGCAACGTGACCCGTGGGCGGAATTGAGCCGGCTGCCGCTCGATCACATTTCCTACTGCCACATCGCCGGCGGCAGTATTCGCAACGGCAAATATCATGACACCCATACCGATCCGGTACCCGAACCGGTATTGGAACTGCTCACCCGTCTCACCGCGGAAGGGCATCACCCGGCAGTGATGCTCGAGCGGGACGGTAACTATCCGCCGGCATTGGAACTGCTCGACGAACTCGATGCCATCGCTGACGCAGCAAAACTGACCCTCATCACCGCCGGAACGCACTGGTCACGCGCATGAGCAGTCTCGAGGCTCGCCAGGCGGCTCTGGTTCGCGCCCTTGTCGACGGCACGCAACCACCTCCGGGATTCGACCGCGACGCATTCGCTGCGGCGTCGGAAATGTTAGCGCGCAAACGCTTACGGAAGACTTCTCCGATTCGTCTCCGGTGGTATCAGCGTCTATTACGTAAGTGAGACAACAGCTTCACTCGTGTACATCAGGAAGGTCATCGACTCCTGGAAGTACAGTTCCACCGAGTTTGCGTCGTGAGATAGGTAGCCGATCGACAGGTCCTGCCCGATATGCAGCTCGTAATCCCCACCGCGAGTAGACATCAGGAATGCACCGTCGATAGCCGGCGCCCAGATTATGTCGCCGTCGAGTACGCGTCGGATGTGCTCGCGAATGGGGTAGCCGTGATCGGAGGTCTCGTTGATCTGGGTGAATGCATCGGCGTTGAGCAGCAACGAGTACGGCCCATTGACGCCGGCCAAACGCAAGGATGTGAGCGCCTGGCTGATGGCCTCCGGATAGTCCTTGGCGTCGGCGGGCAGCGCCAGTTCGGGGTTGGATCCGCTAGCGCGAACACCCGTGATGTTCGCGGCCGGGTATCCCTCGAACACGGCGCGGTCCTCGGCAAACGCAATCTTCTTCGCGGCATCTTTTACCGGCTGCCAATCGGAATCCTTTGCGCCGCGCTCGACGTCGTCGATTGCCTGGCGACTGACAGTGAACGGCACCCGCAGTTCGATGATCGGCTGCGACTGACGAGCGTGGGCAATCACGCCGTCCGAGAGTGAACTGATGGGAACCTGATGACCCAACGCAACGCAGGCTAGATCAACACCCGCCGGACCTTCGACGTCGACGACGCGTCGGCCGGCCACATGACGCTTGAAGGTGCGGCTGGCTTCTTCCTCGATTTCGGCCCACGCCGGCGCCGAAATGGGTGCTAGATCGCGGTGCAAATTTGTCATTACCAGTCACTCCTTTTGAGGCTGCCGATTCCGAGAGAACCGTCAGAGTTCGGCGCTGTGAACTTAGCTGGGGGCACAAGGCGAGTCGGAAGATCCGGGGGATCATCCAGAAAATCTGCCGTCGGAACAAAGAAGTTGATTCCGGTGACAGCAGTAGAGAATTCGAGAATTCGGTCAGTGTTTCCGGGCGGGTTTCCGATGAACATGTTGGTCAGCATCTGCTCGGTCACGGTCGGCGACGCTGAATATCCGATGAAGTACGTGCCCATCTCAGCCGATCCGACGTGGCCGAACGGCATGTTGTCACGCAGGATCTGAATCTGCTGCCCGGACTCGTCCTCGATGACCGTGAGCGCGGTGTGCGCGTTGGACGGCTTGATCTCGTCGTCCATCTCGAGGTCTTCGAGTTTTGAACGCCCGATGACGTTTTCCTGTTCCGAGATGGGCAAAGCATTCCACCCGGACATGTCGTGAAGGTACTTCTGCACGATGACATAACTACTGCCCGCAAACTCGGGGTCTTCGTCACCGACTGTGACGGCAACGAATGCTGCTTGACCGGCTGGATTTTCGGTCCCGTCGACGAAGCCCATCAGATCGCGTTGCTCAAAGTATTTGAACCCGTGGACCTCGTCGATCACCGTCGCCGCCCCGGTCAATCGGTTCGTGACAACGGTCGCGTACTCGAAACACAGGTCCATCTGCCGGGCACGGATGTGAAACAACAGATCACCCGAAGTCCGGGGCGCGTGGTGCTTGTCGCCGGTCAATTCGACAAACGGATGTAAGTCCGCTGGTCTCGGCCCCTCGAACAGCCGATCCCAGGCGTCCGAGCCGATTCCGACGACGGTAGCCAACCCGCCCGCCGGAACCCGGAATCCGATGGATCGCTGCAGGCCGGAGAGGTCTGCCAGGATGTCATGAACTGCCTGATCACCGCCCTCGTCGATGGTGAAGACGAGGAAGATCGCGGCTTCGGTGAGAGGCGTCAGCAGGGGTTGCGGTATCGCGGGTGTTGAAGGTGCAGGCAAGCTCATTTCAGCCTCATCGATTGCACTCGTTTCCGCCATGCACCTCAGTATGGATGATTCGGACACTAGATGCAGCGGACGATCAAGGCATCGCAGCTTGCGCCGCCGGATCGAAGCCGGCGGGAATCTCGTAGATCCGCCCGTCGAACCCGGCGCGGTAGAGGTGCCCGGCCGCAAAGCCTGAGGTGCCGCGGCCGTACGTCAGCACACTCGATGCTTGCAGGCCACTGGTGAGCGCGCAGTACTGGCCGGGCCCGTCGATGCGCCACACCTCGCCACTGATATCCGTCGGGACAATCGGACGATCGTAAGAATCGAGCGTCAAACCGTCAGGTGCAGCTAAGGTTTCAAGTCCGCCGAGATCGACCAACGATTCGGAGTATCCCGGATTGTCGACAGAAATACGGCTTACTCCGGGGTTGGCAAACGTACGCGAGACGTACAGCCAGCGATTGTCCGAACTCAGCGCCGCACCGTTTGCACTCGGAAAAGTAGCCCACGCCGGGTCGACGGCACCATTCGGACTCACTTTGCCGATCAGCGAACCGAAATCGTTGGTAGCGAAGATTGTTCCGTCATGTGCCACGGCCAAGCCGTTTGCGGCGCTCAAACCGCCTGCAAACGGCGTAACCGCGCCGGTATTGACATCGACGCGGGCTACGGACGCCTGACGCGTCAGATCGCCGATCAGAACCCCCGCATTGGTTCCGGTTCCCACCAGCAGTGAACCGTCGGGACTCCACGCGAGCGCGCCGGCGCCACCGGGCACCGTCGCTATCGGAACTGCCGCCTGGCCCGGGGCGTCGACGCGGAAGATTTGTCGGCTCACCAGGTCCGTCGTATACAGGCGGCCCTGGCCGTCGACGGTGACTCCTTCGAGGGCGGCACCGGGAATCTGTGCGCTGAGAATTGCCGGCGACGACCCCGGGCATAGCTGCGCCGCACTGGCACCGGAAACACCCAGCGCGAGAAACGAACCGGCAACAAGTACTCCGGTGATACCAACACGAATACCGCGATCGACGATTCTGGTTCGCATCTGCGCAACCGTAGACCTTTTGCGATGATTCGACTAGAGACTGCGCACAAACTCCACCAGAAGTTCACTGACCTCGTCGGCACGTTCCTGCTGAACGAAGTGCCCCGCACCTTCGAGGAGATGGACACCGCGCAGGTCCGGCACGGTTCCCTTCATGCGCACCAATGCCTTCGGGCCGCTCATTGCAATCACCGGGTCTTCAGCACCCGCAACGAAGAGTGTCGGAACCGTAATGTGGGCGCCGTTCAAGTCCTCACTGCGTTCCCAGTTCGCGTCGTACGCGCGGTACCAGTTCAGACCACCGGTGAAACCTGTTGCAGTAAAGGTCTTTACATAGACATCGAAATCTTCTTCGGTAAGCCACGACCACGGCAGCGGCGGAGCCTCCGGAAGTACGTCCAGGTAACCGTTGCCTTCGGACGAGTTCTTCCAGACGTCGAGATACCGATATCCACCGGAAAGCGCGAAGAACAGTCGGTGCAAGAACTCGCGAGGGTGAGCGTCAAGTTCTCGCTCGGCCACACCCGGTTCCTGAAAATAGTGAATGTGCAGAAAGTGTTTGGCCGCCATCGACGCGTAGATCACGGAAGGTCGGGCCGGAAATCGATCCGGCGCATACGGCACCGCCAAGGAGACCAGTCCCGCAACGCGTTCCGGGTATCGCAGCGCCGTTGTCCAGGCAGCCGGAGCCCCGAAATCGTGGCCGACAAACACAGCCTTGTCGATCTCCAAGGCGTCGAGAAGCGCAATCATGCGCTCTGCCACAGCATCATTGGTGTAGTCGACGATGTCACTCGGCCGCGTCGTTCCACCGTAACCTGGCATGTCCAGGGCAATCGCCCGGAACCCGGCATTCGCAAGTGCCGCGGACTGATGCCGGTAGCTGTACCCGAGACCGGGGAAGCCGTGGCACATCACCACAGCTTGCCCCGAACCCGAATCGTCCAGCTGCCAACGAAATCCGTCGACGTCAATCACCTTCAGGGTCATATCAGCTCTGGATCATGTCTTCCTGGCCCCAGAAGGCGCGCATCGACGTGATCTTCGCGTCGTCGTCGAAAGTCATGACATCGATGGGTGTGATGGTCAGACGCTTGTCACCCATTTTTGTGATGAGCGAGAAGTGGAATGCCGCTTCATTTCCCGCAATGCGCAGAGCCTCGAGGTGAGCTTCCTGATCAAAATTCTCGATTACGGAATAGAACTCGTGGATCGACTCGCGGGTTGTGCGCACATCGGTGCCCACCGGGTCTTCGACCGTGGCACCCTCGGCATACAGGGCGACAACCTCGTCGGCAGTGCCAGTGGCAACCGCGTTCATGTATGCCTCGACGGTCTTACGAATTGCTTCTGCGGACGGTGCCATGAAATACCCCTCGTAGTTAGAACAGGTTCTATTCGTGAGGATAGCGCAGGGGCCACGCCCCTGTGCGCCGTTCAGGGATGCTGATGTGCACGCCTGGCAGGACCGATTACTTCGCGGGCCCGGGCCGGTCTATATATGCAAGGCGCTCCGCGCTGGCCTACAACAAAATCAACGAGAGGATCTCTATGACAGCCGCACCGGACACCATGCGACCATTCGACTCCATCATCGGGCGGTGGAGGACATCGGGCACGGTATTGGACGAACACGGACAGCCAGTCGCAGAAATAGACGGCACCGACGAGTACGAGTGGATGCCAGGCGGAATGTGGGTCATCCACAGGGTCGACGTCACGATTGGCGACGATCATGTTCATGCGCTGGAACTCATCGGCGAGCACAACCCGGAGACCAACACATATGTCATGCGGGCCTTCGACGGATCGGGCTCATTCGGGGCGATGACCGCGCACCCGAATACGGATGGATCATGGACCTTCCTCGGCGATCGCATGCGTAGCACCTTGTGGCCGTCCGAAGACAGGTCATCCATGACGGCACGGTGGGAGCGGCAGATCGACTCGGGTACCTGGCTCCACTGGATGGACATGGGTTTCGCAGCGATTGCCCACTGATTGTCTACGGACTACCTATTGACGTACGGACTGCGACGGTGAAAACTGACCACAAACGTTGTCACTCCAGCATCCTGACGAGATCGACTGACCGATAACAATTTTGGACAAATTGCCCCTGGTCAGGCGATTGCTGCTGCACTGGAAACCTAGGGAGATCCAGTGCTCACTACGTTCAACAGGTTCAAGTTCAACAGCTTTCGCATTCTCTCAGCCGTTCTGGCTGCCGCCTTCCTGACGACGACAGCCATTACGCAGGCTCAGGCCGTGCCGACGGTGTCCCAATACCTCGACCTTCCCGAGATCAATCAGGAGGGAACCGCCGCTGGAGGATTGAATCCCGCACTGCCGCTTGATTGTTCCGAGCTCGAGTCCGCACTGTCGTCAGCCCGCAATTCCGGGGTCGACCCCAGCCGTTATGCAACCCTGCTGCGCCAATACTGGCTTGCCGTCGGGGCAGAGAATGCGAATATCGAACTGGCGAACTGGGATCCCCAGCGAGGACTGGCAGCCAACCGCACCACAATCGACGACGTCTATGTCAACTATCTGCGGATGACCAACGCCCACCCCGAACTGTATTGGTCCGGAATGGCCGGCCTGGCCGGTGTGTCATTCGCTTCCGGTTTCTACGATCTGGGCGATGCGTCCACCATCCTGAGCGTCAACGGCATCCGCCAACTTGCCGACGCGGCCGCCGGGGTAGTCGCAGTCTTCCCTCCGGGAACAACCAGCCCGCTACCATCCGACCTCCAACTCCTGATCACACAAGGACCACACGCCGATTCCGGAGATGTCGATTGGTACGTCAAACGACTCCTCACCATGCAGAAACACATCTTCATGGATCTGGTTCCTATGCATGAGGCATATATTGCACTGGGCAGCAAAGGAATCGAGGAGTTCGAACGAGCCGGACTATTCGACGACAACATTTCCCAAGCCTGGCAGAGCATCTCCGAGGGCACTCCGGACAGTCTCGCCGACGCTCTGGTCCGAATGGCCTCACGCGAGCAAAATCAGGTGATCGCAGATCAGTGGGATACCACGACACAGGGGCGTGGCAGCATGGGACGAGTTCTCACCTACGTCACGACCATCGCCGGAAAGCCTGCCGTGCCAGGAACTCCCGCACCCGGAACTTACGCGCCGATTGAGGTGACCGTCCATGCGGCGGGAGTGAAGACAGCGGTGACGGCGCCGCTTCCTGCCTTCAACTGGGCGGATCGGGAAGCGCGATGGTCATTCATTGCCGACGAGTTGGCACCCAGCTATATCACTGCAGTACAACAACATTCACGAGAGACACAGACGATACTCGCGAATCCGTTCACAGAAATGTCGGCGCGGGGGCGGCTCATTCCCCGATTGCCGGATCTCCTGCATGACCTCACGAGTGGGTGGACGTTGCAGCCGACCGGATAAGCACGGCGTGCCAACCCCGCCGCCGCGTGAAAGGATCCAGGCAAAACGGGGGGACAAGATATGACCAAGATCGACAAGTTATGGGAACTCGCCCGTCCGCATCTCGCGTCCGGTGAAACTGCGGTAGCAATAGTGCAGGGAACTACCGGTGGCAAGATGATCGGCGAGAAGAGAGTCCGGAACGGACTTTTCATCGCCACCGCTCAGCGCGTCATCTTCTACGTCAAGAAGATGGGGAACTTCAGCTTCGAATCATTCAGCTACGACAATATCGAGGCGTGCGAGAAGGCCAAGGACAGGATCGGCGACATCGTCCGCATTACCGCGTCGGGAAACGACGTACTACTCAAGTGGATCACCGATGAGCGAGCCTTCGAGGAATTCGTCTCCGCTGTCCGGGCAAGGATGAAATAGCTGTGCGCCGTTTTGGTAGTGGGCACTACCAAAACGGCGCACGTGCGCGAAGCGCCTAAAGGACGATATTCACCATCTTGCCGGGAACAACGATCACCTTGCGGGGAGCGTTCCCCTCGAGCAGAGCAACGATCTTCTCGTCTGCCAGAGCGATTTCCTCGACAGCCTTGCGATCGGCATCAGCCGGGACGCTGATGCGGCTACGCACCTTGCCGTTGACCTGGATCGGGTACTCGACCGTGTCCTCGACAAGCCACTTCTCTTCGACAGCCGGGAAGGGGCCGTGCGCAAGGGATTCCGCATGTCCGAGGCGCGACCACAGCTCTTCCGCGAGGTGCGGAGCCAGGGGAGCGAGCATCAGGACCAGCGGCTCCACAGCAGCGCGGGGAGCGCCACCCGGGAAGACCTTGGTGAGGTGGTTGTTGTACTCGATCAACTTGGCAGCAGCCGTGTTGTCGCGCAGCGCCGTGTAATCCTCACTGACACCGGCGATTGCCTTGTTGAGTGCACGCAACGTTGCCTCGTCGGGCGCTTCGTCGGTGACGCGGGCTTTACCGGTCTCCTCGTCGATGACGACGCGCCACACACGCTGCAGGAAGCGCGCAGCGCCGACGACGTCCTTGGTCGCCCACGGACGCGAGGTGTCCAGCGGACCCATCGACATCTCGTAGACGCGCAGGGTATCGGCACCGTATTCGGCGCAAATCTCGTCCGGCGCAACGGCGTTCTTGAGGCTCTTGCCCATCTTGCCGTACTCGCGATTGACCTCGGCGCCCTCGTAGAAGTACTTGCCGTCCTTCTCTACGACCTCTTCGGCGGGCACGTAGACGCCGCGGGCATCGGTGTACGCGTAGGCCTGGATGTAGCCCTGGTTGTACAGGCGGCGGTACGGCTCGCTCGAGCTGACGTAACCCAGATCGAAGAGCACCTTGTGCCAGAAACGCGAGTACAGCAGGTGCAGCACGGCATGCTCGACGCCGCCGACGTAAAGATCGACTCCGCCGGGGTCATTGGGACCGTGCAGTTCCGGACGCGGACCGGTCCAGTACGCCTCGTTCTGCGGATCGCAGAAGGTGTCCTGGTTGGTGGGGTCGATGTAACGCAGCTGGTACCACGAGCTACCCGCCCACTGCGGCATGACGTTGGTGTCGCGGTGGTAGGTCTGCAGGCCGTCGCCGAGATCGAGCTCGACGTTGACCCACTCAGTGGCCTTGTTCAGCGGGGGAGAGGGCTCGGAGTTGGCGTCATCCGCATCGAAGGACACGGGTGCGTAGTCCTCGACCTCCGGAAGCACCACGGGCAGAGCCGAATCCGGCAAGGCGTGCGCGTTTCCGGCTGCGTCGTAGACGATCGGGAAAGGCTCGCCCCAGTAACGCTGCCGCGCGAAGAGCCAGTCGCGCAGTTTGTACTGGATGGTGCCCTTGCCGTGTCCGGCTTCTTCGAGCTTGCTGATGATGGTTGCCTTGGCCTCGGCAACATCCAGTCCGTCGAGGTAGTCGGAGTTCACCAGAGCGCCGTCACCTGTGTACGCAGCCTCCGAAACATCGCCACCGGCAATAACTTCGAGAATATCGAGGCCGAATGCCGTCGCAAATTCCCAGTCACGGTGATCGTGTCCGGGAACAGCCATGATGGCGCCGGTTCCGTAGCCGGTCAACACGTAATCGGCGATGAAGACGGGCACCTTGTGGCCGTTGACGGGGTTGACCGCGTACGCACCCAGGAAGACGCCGGTCTTCTCCTTGTTTTCCTGACGCTCCAGGTCGGTCTTGGCAGCGATGGACTTGCGGTATGCCGCAACCGCTTCCACCGGAGTTGCTGCGCCGTTGGTCCAGCGGGCGTCGACGCCTTCGGGCCACTCCGCAGTAACCAACTGATCGACCAACTCGTGCTCGGGAGCCAACGTCACGTAGCTGGCACCGAACAGCGTGTCGGGACGCGTCGTGAACACGTCAATGCCGAATTCGCCGGCAGCGAAGGTGACTTCAGCACCGTAGGAGCGGCCGATCCAGTTGCGCTGCATGGCCTTGACCTTGTCCGGCCAATCCAGGTACTCGAGGTCGTCGACCAGGCGGTCGGAGTAGGCGGTGATCCGCATCATCCACTGCTGGAGGTGCTTGCGGAAGACGGGGAAGTTGCCACGCTCACTGCGGCCGTCACCCGTCACCTCTTCGTTGGCCAGCACCGTACCCAGACCGGGGCACCAGTTCACCATCGAATCAGACTGGTAGACAAGGCGGTACGAGTCCAGAACCTTGCCGCGTTCCGCAGCGGTCAACGCTGCCCAATCGCCACCGTCTTCCAAATCCCGTTCACCCGAAGAGAATTCAGCTTCCAGCTCCGAGATGCGACGCGCCTTACCAGCAGCCTTGTCGTACCAAGCGCCATGGATCTGCAGGAAGATCCACTGCGTCCAATGGTAGAAATCGATATCCGTCGTCGCGAGGCTACGACGCTCGTCGTGGCCCAGGCCCAGGCGTCGCAGCTGGCGCTGCATGTTTGCGATGTTCGCTTCGGTCGTCGTACGCGGGTGGGTGCCCGTCTGCACGGCGTACTGCTCGGCCGGCAACCCGAAGGCGTCGTAGCCGAGGGTGTGGAGCACGTTGTGGCCCTGCATACGGTGGTAGCGCGCGAAGACGTCCGTCGCGATATATCCGAGCGGGTGGCCGACGTGCAGACCCGAACCCGAGGGGTACGGGAACATGTCCTGGACGAAGAGCTTGTCGGCGGGCACGCCCTCGGGGGAGGACAGCGGACCGACCGGATTGGGCGCGTTGAACGTGCCCTCCTCGCTCCAGCGGTCCTGCCAGCGCTGCTCGATCTGGCCGGCAAGCTCCGCGGAGTAGCGGTGCTGCGGGGTGGCGTCGACTGGTGAATCGGGGGACTGCGAAGACTCGGTCACTGTGGTCGCTATCTACTTGGCTGACGTTAAATACCGTTAACCAGGGTAGAGCCTTCACCACCCGGGCATACGGGCAACTCCACACGCACCTATCCTGTATGGGTGGTCATTGTTGCTGTAGTGCTGTTCGTGCTCGCTCTTGCCGTCGGCGGAGTCGCTGTCGCCGGCCTGATCGGCAAGCTCCCGCGTAACCGCTGGGCCGGTGTCCGCACCCCGGACACCCTGCGAAGCGAAGAATCGTTTGCCCTGGCCAACAAGGTCGCCGGCCCCACGATGGCTGCCGCCGCCGGACTGCTCGTCATCGGCGGCATCGCTGCTCTCACTATGAGCGTGGCCATGGGGCTCGGTATCGCCCTCGTCGCAGTTGTCGCAGCATTGTTCACTGCCGGTACCGGTGGAGCCATCGGCGCCCGCGCCGCCGCTGCGATCCCCGAGCCGAGCGGCTGTGGCAACGACTGCAACTGCGGACATACGGAAAGCGCCGGACACACTGACACCGCCGCTGACCAAACGCCGGTAGCCAAGGCGGAAGCGTCTGCCAAGGAAGCTGCGTCGGAGTGCGGAGAGTCCTCCTGCGGAGCCTGCTCACTCAAGGGCGCCTGCCTCCCGGCAAAGTGAATTGATTCACGTGAAACATCGTGTGGTCGACCCCGCCGGAGCAATCTTCGGCATCCTGATTCCCGCGTTGTGCGCGTTCGGTGGCGTCGTACTCACGAAAATGTGGGAACACCGCCTACCGGAGAAAATCGCCACGCACTGGACCACCACGTCGGCCGACGGCTTTGCGACGCCCACCGCCAACGCGTGGACAGTCGCGCTTCTGACACTGCTCTTCGGCGGCGGACTCAGCGCAGTTGCGGCTCTGGCGCCGGCAATGCTGATGATGCGGCGCTTCATGCTGGTGACCGGACTCGGCGTCGTCGGATTGATCACCACCGTAAATTTTGCGCTTCTGTACAACCAACTCGACGTCGTTGATCCGTCCACGACCTCACTGCCGTATTGGTCCATCGGTGTGGGTGCATTGCTCGGCGGCGCGCTCGGCTACCTGGGCGCCCTCACGCTGCGCGACTACCGCGTCCCCGAGCACGCTTCCGGAAATCCCTCACCCGAACTCCCACGCAGCGATGCTGCACTACCGATCTCCGACGACGTGGGCTTCTCCGCCAAGGGTTCAGCCATCCTTGCGCTGAGCACCCTCGCACTCGGAGTCTTGACAAGCCTGTTGATGGATTCGTACTGGTCCCTGTTCATATTCGCAGCGCTCGCCCTGCTACTTGTCAGCCTCGTGCGCTTTCGCGTCACGGTGGACGAGAGGGGCATCTCCGTCGTCAACATGGGCATGCGCGCGATGGGGTACGACGCCGACGAGGTTGTGAGCGCCAAGGTCGCCGAGATCACACCGTTCGCAGATTTCGGCGGTTGGGGCCTCAAGACCAAGGGCCGACGCAACTACGGCATCGTCACCCGCACCGGGCCCGCTGTGGTCATCAGCTTCGCGAGTGGCGATCGACTCACCATCACCACACCGAAAGCCGAGGAGATGGCCGGGACGCTGAACCGCCTGGCCGACTCCCGCACTGCACCTCGTTATCCTTAGCCCGGTGAAGTTTCTCAGCAGGTTCTACATCGACGGGTTCATCCTCGGAATCATCGCGGCCGCAGTCCTCGGCAGTGTGTTCCCGGCATCCGGCTCTGCTGAGACAGTGCTCGACTGGGCCACCAAAATCGCCATCGGCTTCCTGTTCCTGCTCTACGGCGCCCGCCTCTCCCCACAAGAAGCGTGGAAGGGCGTCAAGCATTGGCGACTGCACAGCGTTGTTCTGGCGTCGACGTTCCTCTTGTTCCCTCTGATCGGCCTCGCGCTGCGGATCCTCACGCCGACGTTGATCAGCGACGAGTTGTACACCGGAATCCTCTACCTGTGTCTGGTTCCGTCGACGGTCCAATCGTCGATCGCCTTCACCTCCATCGCCAAGGGCAACGTGGCGGGCGCGATCGTGAGTGCGTCGTTCTCCAACCTGATCGGCGTCTTCATCACGCCTCTGTTGGTGGTTCTACTGATGAACACCACCGGGCAGGCGACGGTCGATTTCTCTTCGATTCTCGATATCGTCGCGCAGTTGCTGGTCCCGTTCATCGTCGGCCAATTGATTCGGCCATTGGTGATCGGATGGCTCCAGAAGTACGCGGAGCCGACCAAGTTCGTCGACCGCGGATCCATCCTTCTGGTTGTCTTCGCCGCATTCAGCGAAAGCATGAAAGACGGGATCTGGGGCACCATCACGATCTGGCAGATCCTGACCCTGATCGTGGTGTGCTGCGTGATCCTGGCGGTGGTGTTGGGGGCAACCACCCTTGCCGGCAAGAAACTCGGCTTCGATCAGGCCGATCGGATAGTCATCATCTTCTGCGGATCCAAGAAATCCTTGGCGACGGGTTTGCCGATGGCGGCAGTGCTCTTTGCCGGACAGCCGGTGGGCCTGATCGTGTTGCCGCTGATGATCTTCCATCAGATCCAGCTGATCGTGTGCGCCGCGCTGGCGCAACGCTTCGCGAAACGAGATCCGGTCAGCGTCGCCTAGTCAGTTCCGCTCGAGCTCGATGGGGTGACTCGCCAACATCGCGAACGGAAGCGGTTGGCGTCGTAGTACCCGGGCCCACACGTCGACGCGCGGGACAGTCAGCACGTCCGAGGGCAATGAACTGGTGACCATCCAGTCGTTGCGCTCGAGCTCCGAATCAAGCTGTCCCAGAGTCCAACCCGAATATCCGGCAAAGATTCGAATCCCCTCGACCAGAGGAGCGATAACGTCGGGATCGGAATCCAGATCCACCATGACAACTTTGCCGTCCACGCGGCGCAACCCTTCGATGCCGTCAATCATGGCACCGTTGCGAGCGGTTCCGAGACACAGCGCGGAATCCTGCTTGACCGGCCCGCCCACATACAGCGAAGAAGGGTTTGCGGTGAGCGGTGCCCACTGCGGGAGGACGTTCTGTACGGCTGTCTCAGTCGGCCGATTGATCACGACGCCAAGGCTTCCGGCGTCGTTGTGTTCGATCATGTAGATGACGGTGCGACGAAACGCAGGTTCGGTGAGATCGGTGGACGACACCAGCAAACTACCCGGACGAACCTCCGGTTCTATCCAGGCCATTCGATCATCGGGTCCTTCTGCGTGCGGCACAGAAGACATCATCTCACTTCAACCCGGCGATCTCCGCGAGCAACGTCAGGTGCCGCTCGAAAAGCTCGCCAGGCTCGGCAAACGTGTCGGATCCGTACTGACCGAACACCTCGAAGTTGACGGAACCGAACAGCGCCACCCACACAAGAGTTCCGCGGGCAACCGCATCCAGTGATAGTTCGACGTCCATTTCGATGCGGACGCGTTCGAGATCCAACGTCAAGGGTTCTCCGAGTTCGGCGTCCTGCTGCTGCGCCAGCGCCCCCGACCGATACGCCCCGTCGATGATCGCGATCAAACGAGTGACGACACGGGTACCCGGCCCGGTGGTCTCTTCGCCGGGCGCGTTGTAGCCGGGGACCGGACTGCCGAACAGCAATCCGTACCGTGCGGGCTCGCGCACCGCCCAGGCTCGCAGCGCTCGACCCAAGGCGAAGAATTGGCCCCGATAATCCTCCGCTGCAACGGCATTCACCGCTGCGTCTACTTCGCTACCAAGCTCGTTGTATCCGTCCACCACCAGCAACGTCAGCAGTTCGTCACGACTGGCGACATACCGGTAGACCGCGGAAGACACGACGCCCAGATCGCGCGCCACAGCCCGCAGCGACAGGGCGGCAGCACCGACCGACGCCAGATGTTCGCGCCCGATCCGAGTGATGTCCTGCAATGTCTGCTCGCGCGCTCGCATCCGTGGAGTAGTGGTCTGCTCGCGCGCTCGCATCCGTGGGGTTCCAACCATGAGGACATCATGCCTCAATTCCGAGAGCAGAATCAACAAAAGCGAGCAGCGTTATCTAAAGAGAGCAGTGCTCTTGACATGACTAAAAAGTGGGTGCATCCTAGAAATCGAGAGCAGTGCTCTCGCATTCGAAACCCTACTGAGGAGCACGCCATGACCAGCCTCGAAATCGTCACCGGAGCAGGCCCCGTCGGGTCGACCGTCGCACTACAACTCGCTGTTCAGGGCATCAATGTCCGCCTGCTGACCAGGTCTGGAAGCGGACCCGAACACCCCCTGATCGAGCGTCGGCGCGTCGACGTCTCAGATCCCGAAGCCCTGCGCACCGCCACCGAAGGCGCCACCGCGATCTACCACTGCATCCACGCCGCCTACAACGCCGCAGACTGGGAACGCGAACTCCCGGCAGCCGAAAAGATCGTTCTCGACGTGGCTGCATCACTCGACGCTGTGGTCGTGTTCCCGGAAAGCCTCTACTCCTGCAACTCGGACACCGTGATGACGGAAGCTGATCCACGTAGCGCAACCGGCGGCAAGCGCGGAGTCCGCACAGCATTGCTACGCGCCCGAGCAGCATCGTCGACCCCAACCGTGAGTGTGGTCGCCTCCGACTTCTTCGGCCCCTTCGTACGCACAGCCCACGCGGGTGAACGAATGGTTCCGAAAGTCATGGCCGGTAAGAAGATTCGCGTCGTAGCGTCTGCCGATCAGCCACATTCTTTCACTTACGTTCCCGATCTTGCGGCCGCGATGATTGCCGCGGCCCACAATCCGAAGCTCTGGAACTCCGTCCTGCACGCACCCACCGGCCGCGCCCTCACTCAGCGCACAATTGCCGAGGCCTTTGCACACGCTGCCGGAGCCCCTCCCGCCAAGGTTGGGGTCCTGCCGGCCTGGGTCCTCGATGCCGTCGGCAAGGTCCATACCGACACCCGCGAACTCGCCGAGATGAACTACCAGTTCACAAAGCCGTTTGTCATGGATTCGAGTGCCAGCGAGGCACTCCTGGGTCTGGGGCCGACACCAATCGAACAAGCGGCGGGGGAGACCGTTGACTGGTGGCACGCCGAGCAGGCCCGCACTGCGGCAGCCTGAGGGCACGAACTGATCATTCAATGTTCCGATAGATGGGACTTTCGTTCCCCCACGCTGCACAAATCCCTAGTGTCCACGTCACACCAAACAAATCTGACACAAGCGCACTGAGGGGTACCGATGGCCACGCTTCTACGAACAATCACCCTGCCTACCGATCCGGACCAGATCTGGTCTGCGATAAAAGGATTCGACAAACTCGCCTCCTGGCACCCACGCATTCCACCCTCCGAAATGGAGGGAAATACAGACCCGAACACCCCCGGTTCCGTACGTCGATTCATCGTCGACGGCAACGTCGTGGCACGTGAAAAGTTGATCGAGCATGATGATCAGGGTCGAACCTACAGCTACGAGGTACTCGACAAACCAATTCCGGTCGACAATTACATTGCACGCATCGAAGTAGTGCCTACCCCTGACGGCTGTGAAGTTCGATGGACCGCTACCTACGACGGAGCCGACGAGATCATCCCCGTCGTGGAAAACGCCTTCGGTGACGGCGTGTACTCGGTTGGCCTCGATGCCCTGCGAGACCGGTTCGACCGCCGATAACTCGGTTCCTACTAGAGTTTCCCTCCATGACCCCAGCCTCGAACCGCCGCGAGGCTTGGCGTCGGACGCTCCACACCCTGCGTGAATCCCCGGGTCTCGGACGGCTGGCTCTCGTCCGCTTCTCGAGCCAGTTCGGCGACGGCTTGTTCCAGGCCGCGTTGGGTGGTGCGATCTTGTTCAACCCGGAACGGGAAACAGATCCGGTGGCCATCGCTGCGGGCTTTGCCGTACTGCTGCTGCCGTATTCGATCATCGGCCCGTTTGCCGGCGCACTCCTGGACCGTTGGGATCGACGCCTCGTCCTCCTGTGGGCGAGTGTTCTGCGTGGACTGCTGATTCTGACCGCCGCCGTACTCCTTGCAACCAGTGGCGGCGAATCTGCACTGTTGTTGTGCGCGTTGGCAGCCATCGGAGTCAGCAGATTTGTCGGCGCCGGTGTCTCGGCAGCCTTACCCAAGGTTGTCCGGCAATCCTGGCTGGTGGCCACCAATTCCGTTCTGACAACAGCGGGTTCAGTGGTGTCGGCTCTGGGAGCGGCGACGGCTGTCACCATAATCGGGGTAGTCGGTGCCGGTGATCGGGCCTCGGCAATCGCCGTCGCCTGCGCGGCGGTGGGATCAATCATTGCGGCTTTGGCAGCAGCAAGATTCAGCGCCAGATCACTCGGCCCCACACCATCTGAAACAACAGACTCGGAAACCTCGAACAGCAACGCCGCCCTCTCCGTCCTGGCCGGCTTGAAAACCGGAGCCACCGCAGTGTGGCAAGCTCCCGGCGTCACCACCACGATGATCGGGATCGGTGCGCACAGAATCTGTTTCGGCCTCAACACCCTCATCATGGTGCTGGTATTGCGAGACACCGCGAACGGCTCCGGATTGCCCGGCGGGATGGCAGGATTCGGCGTTGCCGTCGCCGCTACCGCCATCGGAATGTTGATTGCCGCACTGATCACGCCGTTCCTGATACCGCGCATCGGACGCTCACGCACCGTCACCTACGCGCTGGCGGTCGCTGCCTCGACCCAACTGGTATTCGTGACAACCCTGACACAGGGGTCGCTGCTGATCGCGGCATTCCTACTCGGCATCGCCGGCCAGTCCGTCAAACTCAGCGGTGACGCCGCCATGCAAATCGACATCGACGACGACCGTCGTGGTCAGGTATTCGCCTTGCAGGACACCGTCTTCAACATCGCGTTCATCGGCGCTATCGCCGCCGGGTCGACGGTGATAGCGCCCGACGGCAAGAGCGTCGGATTAGCTCTGGCCGGTGCCGGAATCTACGCCGCAGGGCTGTCAGCCGTCCTGATCAACCGGCGCGTCCGCGGGGGCTGATTCAACAGGCTCCGCCTGCTCTTCCCACCACTTCAACAACTCGGCCTCAGCCACGTCGCGCTCGAGCGGACCTCGGTCCAGACGCAGTTCCTTGAGGAAGCTCCACGCCTTGCCCACCTGCGGGCCGGCCGGGATGTTCAGCAGTTCCATGATGGCGTTGCCGTCCAGGTCCGGGCGCACGCGCGCCAGGTCTTCCTGCTCGGCGATACGGGCGATGCGCTCTTCGATGTCGTCGTAGGTGGCCTGCAACTGGGCAGCCCGACGCTTGTTGCGGGTAGTGCAGTCGGCGCGCACAAGTTTGTGCAACTGCTGAATCTGTTCACCGGCATCGGTGACGTAACGCCGCACAGCCGAATCCGTCCACTGCCCCTTGCCGTAACCGTGAAAACGCAAGTGCAGGAACACAAGATGCGAGATGTCGTCGACCATCTGCTTGGAGAACTTTAGCGCACGCAAACGCTTGCGGACCAGCTTGGCGCCGACAACCTCGTGGTGATGGAAGCTGACGCCGCCGGCGGGCTCGTTACGCTTGGTGTCGGGCTTGCCGATGTCGTGAAGTAGTGCAGCCCAACGCAATACGAGGTCCGGATCACCCTCTTCGAGATCGATCGCCTGCTGCAACACCGTCAGCGAGTGCTGGTAGACGTCCTTGTGCTGGTGGTGCTCGTCGATCTCGAGCTTCATCTGCGGAACCTCGGGCAACACAAACGCAGCCAATCCGGAATCGACCATCACGTTGATTCCGTCCACCGGGTACATACCCAGCATCAGCTTGTTCAGCTCGGCCTGCACCCGCTCGACGGTGATCCGCTCGATCTGCGACGCCATTTCCTTGATGGCTTCGAGAACACGATTGTTTAACGTGAAACCAAGCTGCGAGACGAACCGCGCCGCGCGCAGCATCCGCAGCGGATCGTCGTTGAACGAGTTCTCGGGAGCCGACGGCGTGTCGAGCTCGCCGGCCAGCAGCGCGTCCATGCCGTTCAGCGGATCGACGAACGTGAAGGAACCGTCCGCGCCGATCTGCATTGCCATCGCGTTGACCGTGAAATCGCGGCGCACGAGATCGTCGGCGAGCGTGCTGCCGTATTGGACGATCGGATTACGCGAGACGCGATCGTAGGCATCCGCCCGGAAGGTCGTGATTTCGATCTCCTGGCCATCCTTGATGGCGCTGATCGTCCCGAAGTCGATTCCGGTGTCCCACTGCTTGTCGACCCACCCCTTGAGCAGAGCCTGCACCTTCTCCGGGCGCGCATCCGTCGTGAAATCGAGATCACCGCTGAAGCGGCCCAGAATCGTGTCGCGAACGCTGCCGCCCACCAGATACAGCTCGTGACCGGCGGCGGCGAAGCGCTCGCCCAGCGGATTCAACACATCGGAGAGCGTGCGCAATGTATCGGAAGCGTCGGCAAGCAGTCGCAGTCGGCGATCGGCATCGGAGGTAGGGGCAGTCACGTCCATGGAGCTTACTTAAGGTGCGCAAATAGCAGAACGCGCATATGACCGCGAGTGGCCGCTTTGCGCGGGTTACCGGTCAACGCATCGATGCCAACTAGTATCGATGAGGTGTCCGGTGCCGAACGAACGAACAGGAGCCGTCGCAACTCGCGACGTCGCCCTGCCGTCGGCAACCCCGAAAGATCTGCGATGCGTACGGTCCGCGAAACTTCGGCCGGCGGATTGGTCGTCGACGGCTGGGGTGGCCCGCCCGAACGCCTGTGCGCTGCACTGATCGGCCGGACCGACCGCCGCGGACGTCTTCTGTGGTCACTCCCCAAGGGTCACATCGAGCAGGGTGAGACGGCCGAGCAGACGGCGATGCGCGAAGTCGAGGAAGAAACGGGCATTCAGGGAACCGTCCTGGCGCCGTTGGGCAGCATCGACTACTGGTTTGTCACCGAAGGCCGACGGGTCCACAAAACCGTGCACCACTACCTCCTACGTTTTCTCGGCGGAGAACTTTCCGACGAGGATATCGAGGTCACCGAGGTCGCGTGGGTTCCGCTGTCCGAACTGCATTCCCGTCTCGCCTATGCGGATGAACGGAAACTGGCCGAACTCGCCTCGCAGATGATCGCAGAAATGCCGCGGACCAAAGACACTCCCCGCACCACCGCGATACCAACGCTCCCGAAGGAACCGGACGCCGGATGAGAATGGCTCTACGGAGAGCGGGTGTTGCCGCTCTGGTGATGGCCGCTGTTGGATTGACAGGCAGTGCTGGTGTGGGCCCCGCAACCCCCGCCCCGGCCGGTGCGCTCCCAGCAGATACCGACTCTCAGACCCGCGCTCCTCGTACCAGCAACGACGGTAAATTCCTGGAACTCTCCATCCAATCCACCTCGCCCAGCACTATCACCACGACCAGTGATCCCACCGTGGTCGTGCGAGGCACCGTCAAGAATGTCGGCGACCGGCCCGTCGAAGATGTCGGCGTCCGGTTGCAACGAGCGCCGGCCATCGACAATGCAGTCGACGTGCGCGGCGCACTCGAATTCGATCAAGCCATCTTCGATACCGTCGGCGAATTCGATACCGTCGCCACCAGCCTCGACAAGGGTGAATCCCGGCCCTTCACGCTTTCACTCCCGCTGCGCTCCGCCACTGAACTTTCCCTCGACATCACCGAACCCGGCGTCTACCCGATGCTCGTCAACGTCAACGGCACCCCCGAATACGGCGGCGCAGCCAGGCTCGACGACGCGCGATTCCTCCTCCCGGTTCTCGGAGTACCCGCTGCGTCGGACGCAAAGACGACATCCACATCGACCAGCGCTTCCACCGCAGTTGTCCCTCCCGACACCTCGGCCCCGGTCGGCGTGACGATGATATGGCCTCTCGCCGACGCCCCGAAACTCGTCGGCGGAATCCCCGGATCGATCAACGACCCCATCCGCCTGATCGACGACGAACTTGCCACCGAACTTTCCGACGGCGGACGCCTCGACGCGCTTGTCGACGCCGTCGAATCTGCGACCAAAACCGAAAATGATGCCGACGGCCGGGTCTCGGATTCACTCTGCCTCGCGATCGATCCCGACCTGTTGATCACCGTCGAGAACATGACGCGCGGATACCTCGTCGTCGACAATGCCGGAATCCCCGCCGGCGCTACCCATGAAGGCCGCGGACGCGATGCGGCCGGCAACTGGCTGCAAAGAGTCAAGACTTTAGCTGCGTCGATGTGCACGACGTCCGTTCCTTTTGCGCAGGCCGATCTCGCTGCGGTCGGTACCGTCGCACATCCTGAATTGACGGCGACGGCCATCGAGCGCCCCGCCGACATCCTCGACAACATCCTCGGTGTGACCTCGGTGCGGAACTTCGTGTGGCCGGATTCCGGAGTCCTCGATTCGGTCACTGTCGACACTCTCGATGCCCACCCCACCACCGCCCTGGTGGCAGCCTCGTCTGTGGACACACGGGCCGGGGATTCGAGCCGCGCGCAACTGTCCTCACGCATCACCGACACTGTCAGCGCACTCGCTTTCGACACCGGAGCGGCCGCAGCCCTCGCCGCAACCGGATCCAACCCGTCGACCCCGTCGTACATCGACAAGGACACGGCGCCGCAGCTCGTATCCGAATCCCGTGTTGCCCGACGTCAGGATGCGCTGGGCGCACTGGCCTGGTCCGCGTTGACCCCCACAGCCCTGCCGCGCAATCAGATCCTGGCCCCACCGCAACTGTGGAGCGCCGACGCCGACGACGCCACCGCGGTGCTGTCGATGCTGTCGACACTCATCCGATCAGGCCTGGCCACACCACAGTCCCTTCCGGCGCTGCTCGGACGGCAACCCGGCGCCACCGACACCGCGACGCTCGAGTACCCGGAACGGGCAACCGAGGACGGTCCGCAGACATCGGTCATCGACACTGCGCGGACGCAACTGCCCCGGATCGACGCTCTCGAATCGACCCTTGTGGACGATCCCGGACTTCCGCTGACGCCGAAGCGGTTCACGGCGCCGCTCCGTGAGGATCTGCTGCGCGCGATGAGTTCGGCCAATCGACGCGACGCCAGTGCCACCGCCGTCCGAAACGCCGAACGAAGTGCGAGCATCCGCGCAGCCAATGTGACGGGCACCGTCGACAACCTCTACCGAGCAGTCACCGTCGTATCTCCGGGAGGCGTCTACACACTGGCGTCCGGTCAAGCTCCCTTGCTGCTCGTGGCCCGCAACGAACTGCCCATCGCGATCAACGTCAACCTCCGGGTCGATGCTCCTCCGGAGATGAAAATCAGTGATATCGGTCCCAAACAGTTGCCGCCACGCGGTAGCCGACAATTGACTGTGCCTGCGGAAATGAACGATTCCCGCAAGTTGGTCGTCAACTTCTCCCTCACAACAACCGACGGCCTCCAATTGGGAGTGCCGACCAGCGTGACCGTACGGTCGAATGCGTACGGTCGTCCGCTGGCCGCTCTGACCGCTACCGCGGGAGGTTTGCTGTTGTTCTTGGCGGGTAGGCGGCTGTGGCATCGATTCAGGGGTCAGCCGGACCCAGCAGATGAAGGGTACGAACAGCGATGACCGGGAATCCGCCGCAAGGCCCTCGGTCCGGGATCACGCGCAAGAGCGCCGCGACCGGATCGCATCCACGCATGCCACCGTGGGAACGCGGCTACCCGATTCAGCCGGTCAACCCGGACGCGCGTTTCGACGACGCGCCCACCATGACCATTCCGGTGATTCGCGACTATCCGCGCTATCGCGAAGCCGAAATGGAATTGGCGAACCGGCCCGTCTCGGAATCCGGCGAGTTCGATCCCGATTCGCATGCCATGGCCGGCGAGCGCAAGGAATCCAACTCCCGACTCCTCGCCGCAACCGGTTCGATTGCCATCGCAACACTGACGAGCCGTATCACCGGCTTCGCGAAACAGCTCATGGTTCTGATGGTCCTGGGGCCGGCGATCGCCAGCTCCTTCACCATCGCCAGCCAGATTCCGAACATGATCGCGGAACTGGTTCTCGGTGCCGTCCTGACCGCGATCGTCGTACCGGTGTTGGTCCGCGCCGAACGTGAAGACCCTGACAACGGCGAAGAATTCGTTCGTCGACTCTTCACCGCGGCGCTGGTGCTGCTCGGCGTTGCCGCGCTCCTCGCCACCCTCGCAGCACCGATACTCACGAGATACGTCTTCCTGTCTCCGGACGGCAAGGTCAATACCGATCTGACGACAGCTCTGTCGTACCTCTTGTTGCCGGCGATTCTGTTCTACGGACTGTCCGCGCTGTTCACAGCGTTCCTGAACACCCGTCAGATCTTCAAACCCGGCGCCTGGGCACCGGTGATCAACAATGTGATCGTCCTCGTTGTGTTCGTGGTCTTCTATCTGACGCCCGGCGAGATCTCGCTGAACCCGGTCTCGATGAGCGACCCCAAACTGCTGACCCTGGGCCTCGGCATCACCGCCGGTGTCATCGCGCAGGCCGCGAGCCTGATCCCCGCGCTACGACGCGAGAAGATCTCCCTCAAGCCGCTCTGGGGACTCGACGATCGCCTCCGCCAGTTCGGCGGCATGGCCGTCGCCATCATCTTGTACGTGCTGATCAGCCAGATGGGCATGATCTTCGCGACCCGCATCTCCTCACACGTCGACGAGGCCGGCCCGGCCATCTACAGCCAGGCGTGGTTGCTGCTCCAGCTCCCGTACGGCGTCCTCGGTGTGACCGTGCTGACGGCGATCATGCCGCGACTAAGCCGCAACGCCGCCGCCGACGACACCCCCGCTGTGGTCGACGACCTCTCCGTCGCGACGCGACTGACCATGATCACGCTGGTCCCGATCATCATGTTCCTGACGTTCATGGGACCGCAGGTCGGTGAAGCCCTCTACGGCTACGGCCGCTTCGGACCCGAGCAGGCCGAGCGTCTCGGCACCGCCGTGAGCTGGTCGGCCTTCACCCTCATTCCTTACGCACTGGTTTTGATCCAGCTTCGCGTCTTCTACGCCCGGGAACAGGCGTGGACACCGACGTGGATCGTTCTCGGCATCACCGCCGTCAAGGTCGCGCTCTCCGCACTGGTCCCGCTGGTCGCATCCAACACCGACCAGGTCGTGATCCTGCTCGGCGCCGCCAACGGAATCGGATACATCACCGGAGCTGCCATCGGTGGCTACCTACTGCACCGCAGCCTCGGCAACCTGCAGATGGCCAACGTCGGCAAAACCGTGTGGTCCGTCGTACTCGCGTCGTTGGCCGGCTCCCTGACAATGTTGGCCGTCGACCGGGTACTCGGATTCGACCAGCTCACCGAACGATTCGGCGGACCCGGATCGTTTGTTCGCGTCGCTGTCGGCGGCATCCTCATGCTCGCCATCACCTTCACGATTCTGTACTTCAAAAAGATCCCGGAAGTTCTTTCCGTAACGGTTGCCGTCTCCCGGAAGATTCGTTCTTTGTTGGGTCGCCCCGAGCCGACACAGAAATCGCATGCAATTCCGGACGAAGACAACTCGGACAAAAATATCGACGACGCCGCAACCGTTCTGATTCCCGCAATCAGAATGGGATCAAACGCGTACGAACAGCCAGGTGCGCTGCCGTACCCTGGTGCTGGAACCACCCCTCGACCTGGAACGACCGCTGGTTCTGGAACGAGGGGATGGTCAACCGAAAGTGAAGGAGCGAGGGTGAGCAACGACAAGGTCTCCGACGACAAGAACGCCGGAACTTCTGCCGTGAAGGCGTCCAAGCCGGCCTCGGCTGTAGAACCCAAGGCCGCTCCACCTGAGACAGCTGCGCCGAAGGCTGTGGCACCTCAAGCTGTGGCACCGAAGACTGTGGCACCTCGAGCTGCGCCATCCAAGGCTGTGCCACCAAACGCTGTGCCGGCTTCGGCACCCCCGGCTTCCCGACCCCCGGCCAACGCGCCGACTGCCTCGGCGCCGACTGCCTCGGTGCCCCGGTCGATGCCGCGTGGGCCCAAACTCATTCCCGGCGCCTCGGTCGCCGGCGGACGTTACCGACTACTGGCACCTCACGGCGGAACCCGCGGACTGCAGTTCTGGGAAGCCCTCGACGTCAAACTCGATCGCGAAGTAGCCCTGACGTTCGTCGACGCGGAACAGCGCGGCGACGACAACCCGCAGTCCGGTCCGCAGGCCGTGCTTTCGCGCACATTACGCCTGGGCCGCATCAATTCTCCCGGACTCGCGCGAGTCCTCGACGTCGTCCGTGGAAGCTCGGGCGGCATCGTCGTCGCTGAATGGACGCCGGGCCGATCACTGCGCGAAATGGCCGAAACGACGCCGTCGCCGATCGGTGCCGCACGCGCTGTTCGTAGCCTCGCATCTGCCGCCGAGGCAGCTCACCGTACCGGTGGTGCACTGTCCATCGATCACCCCGATCGGGTGCGTATCAGCATCAACGGCGATGCCGTACTCGCTTTCCCCGCAACGCTTGCCGAGGCGGATTCCACCAGCGACGTTCGCGGTCTCGGCGCCATGCTCTACGCCCTGATCACGGCCCGTTGGCCCCTCGCGGAACCCTCGGCCGGCCCTGTCGGCGGATTGCTGCCGGCTGGTCGCGATGCTGCCGGACGCCCGATCGAGGTACGCGTCATCCGCCCCGAGGTACCGTTCGATATCTCAGCGGTCGCCACACGGGCACTGCAGTCGGAGAGTGGAATCCGTACTGCCGCAACGGTGCAACACATTCTCGATCAGGCATCTGTTGTCAACGACAAGACGGAAATGATTCCGGCTCTGCGTCTGGGCCATCGCGATCCGGGTATGTCCGGACACGCCTTGACAGACCCCGAGGCAATTGAAGCCGAGAAGAAGAAGTCGACGCGGATGCTTGCCGCATTGACCGCACTCGGCGTCTTCACAGTCATCGTGCTGATCCTGCTCGGCGTGTGGGTTGCCAGTTTCCTCTCGGGCAGCAGTAGCGACACTCCACTGAGTGAACAGAACTTCGGTTTGACCACGGAAGTTTCTGCGCCCGAGACGAATTCGTCACCGGCTCCCGCTGTCGCCACCATGCCGGTGAACGCCTCTCGCGTGACCGTGTTCTCACCTCAAGGCACCCCGGATCAACCGGCTACCGCCAAGAACGTCATCGACGGAAACCCTGCCACCGAGTGGTCAACAGACTCGTACTTCCAGCCCTTCCCGTCACTCAAGAACGGCGTCGGCCTGATGCTGACGCTCGCTGATCCCGCGGCGCTGAAGAACGTTTCGATTACATCCGATTCGCCCGGTACCGTCGTCGAAATCCGTTCTGCCCCTTCTGCTGACACAACACTTGATCAGACGAAGGAAATCGGATCCGGAGTCTTGAAAAGCGGCGTCACCGAAATTCCGGTCACCAGCGACAGTGCCGGACAGTTCGTGCTGGTCTGGATCACCAAGCTCAGTACGCAATCCGGACAGAACCAAACATCCATCTCAGACATAACGTTCACTGCTGCCCGCTAACCCGTCTCCGACCCCTCGAAAGCCCCTCCACTGGGCTAACATCCGCCCGTGCACACTTATCGGGGGGGCACCGGGGGCGGGGCTACGGATTTCGAATTACTGACAGCACATGTGGCGGGCGATCCACATGCTTTCCGTGAACTGCTGACCCGGCATCAGGATCATCTATGGCACGTCGCCCGGCGTACCAGCTATTCGGACGAGGATGCGGCGGACGCACTCCAGGAGGGGTTGCTCTCCGCGCATCGCAACGCTTCCAAGTTTCGCCGGGACGCGGCCGTGCGGAGTTGGCTGCATGCAATTGTCGTCAATGCGTGTCTGGACCGGATACGGCGAAACAAGTCTCGCCAAGCGCTGTCGTTGTCGGCCGACAACGTGGAGGAGCCACGGGATCCTCGCGACGCCGTCGAAGCGGTGGACATGAGCATGACCGTCGAAGCAGCGTTGGCCGCATTGCCTCCTGAGCAGCGCGCTGCCGTCGTCGCTGTGGACATGGAGGGCTATCCCGTGGCCGAGGCCGCACTGCGTCTAGGGATTCCGGTCGGGACCGTGAAGAGTCGCTGCGCTCGTGCTCGGAAGCGTCTTGCGGGCGAATTGGCCCAGTTCGGCGGTACCGGGAACCGATCATGACTCTGCCGCGTCCTATCTTGTGAGCGCAATAGTGTGCGCTGCCGCCGAGGAAGGGGAAGGTTCATGACAGATTCATCTGTACCTGGTCCGTCTGTTCTTGCCCCACCATTTTCCGAGGACCTTCTGGCTGATCTTCACGCCGGTGTTCTCGCTCCGAAAACCAGCGAAACTTTGTGGCCTCTGGTCGAAGCAGACCCGGATGCGCTGTCGTTCGTCCGAAAACTCGACAACGTGACTCAGGTGCTGCGTACCCAGGGCGACATCGACAACCACACTTCTACCGACACCGATCACATTCCGCCAGAACTGGCCACTCGCATCCACGAAGCATTGGATAACGAATGGGCACAACAGAATTCCGATTCCCCGAATTTCACGTCCAATGTGGTGCCGTTACGACGGTCACGACGCGGGTGGGTGATCGGCGGAGCTGCAGCGGCAACTATTGCCGTCGTAGCCGTCTTGATTGCGGTACGCCCCAACCAGCCCGAGCCTGATCTCACCGCACAGCCGATATCCACCGTGGCATCAACACCGAGCGTGAGCAAAGACCCGACTCCCGATAGTTTCTTGTCCTTGATCGGTTCCAAAAATCTTGGACCACTGGAAGATCCGACAAAACTATCTGGATGCCTGCTCGCCAACGGATTTACGGCAGATCAACCACTTCTAGGTTCCGGTGAGGTCACCGTCCAAGGAACCCCAGCCGTTGTTCTTCTGTTGCGCGGCAAAGATTCTCGCCAGATCACGGCTCTTGCCGTCGGATTGGACTGCAGCACCGACAATCCGAACATGGTGTCGCTCAAAACTATCGGCTGATTTCTGCCGCCGGCAGCAACAGTTCCAGCATTCTGGTCCGAAGTTCATCCGTATTATCCTCCACGGCGATGAGGCTCGAGAACATGGCGGCTCCGGCTGCCATCACCAACACTGCCTTTGCATCCAGTAGAGCAGCGTCCGGATCATTCGAGTTCTGAATAAACAACGCGGTGCTCGGTCCACTGAAGCCACGCCAGAGCTCGTTGCGGAGGTCATCGTGATCGCGTAGCGCGGCCAGCAGTCCGGGCGCAGCCGCGCGCACCTCGGGCCGCGAGAACAACAATGCGCTGCCGTCGACCACCCAGCGAATCCACCCCACGCGGTCCGTCCCCTCGAAGGGCGTCAGATCAGGCGTCGCTCCGAGAATAGATCCCAGAACCAGGTGTGCCTTGGACGGCCATCTCCGGGACATGGATGCCCGACTGACACTCGCTCGGGCGGCAATGGCGCGCAGACTTAGTTGCTCCCAACCGACGTCGAGAAGCATCGAGCGGGTGACCTCGAGAACTGCGTCGTCGATGCGTGGGTCTCGTGGGCGACCGGATCCTGTGGTGTTCATCGTGACGAATTGTCGGACAGATTCGGTGTCGGCGCTATATCGTGCCATATACGAGTCCACTGGCAACGTAATAATTCAGGCGCCGACCGGAAGAAGAACATGACCACACCGCCTCGACCCGCGATTTTCGAACCTGCCCGCCTCGGGCCGCTGACCTTGAAGAACCGCATTATCAAAGCCGCCACATTCGAGGGCGTCATGCCCCGTGGAGCGGTTTCGGACGATCTGATCAACTTCCACGCCGAAGTCGCTCGTGGCGGTGCCGCCATGACCACCGTCGCGTATTGCGCCGTCTCACCCGGTGGACGCGTGCACCGCGACACCCTCGTCATGAACGAGCAAGCACTACCGGGACTGCGTCGTCTCACCGACGCAGTCCACGCCGAAGGCTCGCTCGCAGCCGCCCAGATCGGTCATGCCGGACTCGTCGCCAACACCCTCTCCAACAAGACCAAGACCCTCGCCCCGTCGACGCGTCTGAGTCCGCCGGCCATGGGCATCGTGAAGGGCGCGACCCTCGCGGAACTCGACGGTGTCGTCGCCGACTACGAGCGCACCGCACGAATCGCGGTCGATGCCGGATTCGATGCCATCGAGGTCCATCTCGGTCACAACTACCTGCTCAGTTCATTCATGAGCCCCAACCTGAACAAGCGCCACGATCAGTACGGCGGCAGCGTCGCCAAGCGCGCCGAGTACCCGCGTCGGGTCATCGAAGCCGTCCGCCTCGCAGCCGGATCATCGGTGGCGGTCACCGCGAAGTTCAATATGTCCGACGGCGTCCCCAAAGGCCTGTGGCTCGACCAGAGCCTGCCCATCGCCAAGATTCTCGAGGCCGACGGCCACCTCGACGCGATGCAATTAACCGGCGGCAGTTCACTTCTCAACGGAATGTACTTCTTCCGCGGCGAAGTTCCGATGGCAGAGTTCGTTGCTTCCCAACCCAAACTCGTGGGATACGGCCTCAAGTTCTACGGCCCGAAAATCTTCCCGACGTACCCGTTCGAGGAGGGATTCTTCCTTCCCTTCGCCCGCCAGTTCCGTGAGACCCTGAAGTTGCCGCTCATCCTGCTCGGTGGCATCAATCGCGTCGACACCATCGACAATGCCCTGAGTGAAGGCTTCGAATTTGTCGCGATGGCCCGCGCACTTCTGCGAGACCCTCAGCTGGTCAACAAATTTCAGGCCGAAAGCGTCGCCGAGGGGCTGTGCATCCACTGCAACAAGTGCATGCCCACCATCTACAGCGGAACTCGCTGCGTCGTGCGGGAGGCCCTGCGCACCTAACTGCCGAGTGCGAACCTTCCAGCAGACGCCAACTCGAGGGACAACTGAGGGTCAAACCACTTTTCGGGCCAGGCCGGGAACAACACCCCTTATCCTGGTGTTGATCGGTACGGCTCTCGAAGAACGAAGAGTCGGCTCTTTACTACTGGAAGGCTCGCATGACCACTCCGTCCACGGTCCATGACGTCATCATTGTCGGTTCCGGCCCCGCCGGATACACCGCAGGTGTCTACACCGCGCGCGCCGAGCTCCAGCCCCTCCTCTTCGAGGGAACCCAGTTCGGCGGCGCCCTCATGACCACCACCGAAGTCGAAAACTTCCCCGGATTCCGCGAAGGAATCATGGGCCCCGACCTCATGGAACAGATGCGCGAACAAGCCCTGCGCTTCGACACCGACATCCGCACCGAAGACGTCGACGAAATCGACCTGCGCCAGCCGATCAAAACCGTCGTCGCCAACGGCGAAACCTACGCCGCCCACGCCATCATCCTGGCCATGGGCGCCGCCGCCCGTTACCTCGGCATCGACGGCGAAGAACGCCTGCTCGGCCGCGGCGTCAGCGCCTGCGCCACCTGCGACGGGTTCTTCTTCCGCGACCAGGACATCGTCGTCGTCGGCGGCGGCGACTCCGCCATGGAAGAAGCGACCTTCCTTACCCGCTTCGCCCGCTCCGTGACCCTGGTGCACCGCCGCGAAGAGTTCCGGGCCTCGCGCATCATGCTCGAACGCGCCAAGGCGAACGAGAAAATCCGGTTCCTCGTCAACACCGAACCCCTCGAAGTGTTGGGCGAGAACAGTGTCACCGGCTTGAAGGTCCGCGACACCGTCACCGGTGAAACGTCGATTCTCGAGATCACGGGCATGTTCGTCGCCATCGGCCACGATCCGCGCAGTGAACTCGTCAAGGGCCAGGTCGATCTCGACGACGCCGGCTACGTCCGCGTCGCCCCCGGTTCCACCGCCACCTCCGTCGACGGTGTTTTCGCGGCCGGTGACCTGGTCGATCACACGTACCGTCAGGCCATCACCGCTGCCGGCACCGGATGTTCCGCCGCCATCGACGCCGAACGTTGGCTGGCCGATCGTGGCGATATCACCGCCAACACCCTCGACGCCGCCGGTCACGCCGTCGACGTCGTCGGCGCCCCCTGATTTCTGACCGCAGCTCGTTCACCACTTTCGAGGAGTAATCGTGTCGAATACCGTCACCATCACCGACGATTCGTTCAAGCAGGACGTTCTGGCCAGTGACAAGCCCGTTCTGGTCGACTTCTGGGCAACCTGGTGCGGCCCGTGCAAGATGGTCGCTCCGGTTCTCGAGGAAATTGCCGGTGAGAACAGCGACAAGCTGACCATCGCCAAGCTCGACATCGACGCCAACCCGGCGTCGGCTCGCGACTTCCAGGTGATGTCGATTCCGACGTTGATCCTGTTCAAGGGCGGTAAGCCTATCAAGACGATCGTCGGAGCCAAGGGCAAAGCGGCGCTGCTCAAGGAACTCGCGGACGTCTTGTGAGTTGGGGGGATTCTCGCAATCCCCAGATTTTCTGAGATAATCGATCGATGTGCCTGTCCAGGTCCACTGCCAGGCACATCGATCGAATTCTTTTACCCGATCCGAGAGGTTTTCACGCATGCATCGACTCCGACACGGTGATCACGGCCCGGCCGTCGCCGAGATTCGGGGCACGTTGACGAAGCTGGGATACCTGCATCACATCCCCTCCAGCATTCGACGTGAAAGCGGCGACGGTGCCCACTGGGTTACGCCGGACGTCATCTTCGATCAGCACCTCGACAGCGCCGTTCGTGCCTTCCAGCAGCAACGTGGGCTGCTTGTCGACGGAATTGTGGGCCCTGCAACGTATCGGTCCATTCGTGAGGCCTCGTACCGTCTGGGCGCCCGAACTCTGATCTATCAGTTGTCCGCGCCGCTGTACGGCGACGACGTGGCAGCGCTGCAGACCAGACTTCAGGATCTCGGGTTCTACACGGGTCGCGTCGACGGTTTCTTCGGCCCGAAAACTCACGAATCCCTTTCTTCCTTCCAGCGTGAAATCGGTATCGCGGCCGACGGTATCTGCGGTCCGCAGACGCTTCGCTCGCTCGAGCTTCTCGGCACCCGTGTCACCGGTGGTTCGCCGCACGCGATCAGCGAGCAGGAACTGGTGCACCGTAAGGGCCCGCAGCTCGGCGGAAAGCGCATCGTCATCGATCCGGGTTTGGGTGGGCCGTCCACCGGCGCCATCGTGAACGGGATTTCCGAAGCCGACATCTTGTGGGATCTCGCTATGCGCCTCGAGGGGCGAATGGCAGCCACGGGAATGGAAACCTTCCTCTCGCGCCCGCACAATGCGGATCCGACCGAAGCCGAACGTGCGTTGACCTCCAACGCATTCGACGCCGATCTCTTGATCTCGTTGCGCTGCGACAGCAATTCCAGCCCGTCGGCCAGCGGCATCGCCAGCTTCCATTTCGGTAACTCGCACGGCTCCGTGTCGAGGATCGGCCAGCTGCTCACGGGCTTTGTCCAGCGTGAAATTGTTGCGCGAACTCCGTTGCGGGACTGCAGAACTCACGGCCGTACGTGGGAGTTGTTGCGCCTGACCAACATGCCGACAATTCAAATCGATCTCGGATACCTCTCCAACGCGAATGATGTTGAGGTACTTACCAATCCGCGGATGCGCGACACCATCGCCGAAGCAATTCTAATTTCGGTCAAGCGTCTCTACCTGCTCGGCCAGGACGATCAGCCGACCGGCACGTTCACCTTCGCGGAGCTTCTCGCAGAAGAACTTTCGGTAGCCGAACGCAACTGACGCGCGCCGACGGGTGGCAATCCCGTCAACTACACGCGCGTCAGTTCGCCGGCCTGAATCATCTCGAGCGCTGCGCTCTGCAGGAGGCGGTCGAGTGCTTCCTCGACATCAACCTTCCACTCGTGGTCACGATTGAGCTCGAGGCGTAGCCGCGGGTACCGATGGTGGGGGGCAACAACCTCGAAACCGCAGTCCTCGAGGAAGTCAGCACTGATCATGCATTCTTCCGGCGAACATTCCAGGGCTGCCGTCGCCGACGCAACTCCCTCGAACTGCCGCTGCGGTTCTCCGCGGATTCCGAATGCTTCCAAGGCGCGTACACCGCGTCGCACAAGATCGTTCACCACAGCCGCAATGAGAGCCGGCCCGAGGCTTTCCTCTTCGCCTGAAGGTTCCAGTCTGAGGCTGGTCAGAAGTACGGCGTCGGAGCCGACCGGGCTGGTGGGAAACATCTGTGCCCGCGGAATGCTGCGGGGAGGAGCGTAGAGGGCACTGCCCAGTGGCTTACCGTCCTTGACTGCGACTTGTCCGCAGGATCCCCATTCGAGCAAGACCATCGACAGCCAGGCTTCTTTCTCGAACTCCTGATCACAAAACCCGCGAGCCGCGTGAAGCGCCGCCGGATCCATCTCCCAGAACACGCACCGGCGAGCGTGCGAAGAAAGTTGATCGAGACCGTCGAGGCGCAGTGACGTGATTGTGTGAGTCGACACTGACTAACTCACTCTCCGTAGTTCTCTGTTGCAAAGTTCGCTGGTGCACATTTTCAGATCTCTGTTGAAGATTTTCGGCCCAACCGACGTATTTTCCTTCTCCAGACTAAGCCACCACGACGCCGTCGGCAGCGCCATGATGTTCGTCTTCCCTAACCTGTTGCAGACCAACATATTTCATTCCAAATACCGATTCGGAAACTCCCGTTTCCGACAGTATTGTCACAGTGACGAAAGTCGGTAGGGTATCGGGATGTCAGAGTTTCGTCACTTCTTCGACTTCTGCGATTCCATCATCCCGACGATGCGCTGGAGGTCATCGACGGAGCCGAATTCGACCACAATCTTGCCCTTGCGCTTGCCCAGACTGACCGTCACACGAGTGTCGAACGAGTCCGACAATCGCTCCGCCACATCCTGAAGACCTGGCATCACAATCGGCTTCCGCTTCTGAGGCGGAGCGATCTCGTTGTCTGCCCGGTTGGCCAAAGTGACAGCTTCCTCGGTCGCTCGGACGGACATTCCTTCCGCCACAACACGCGCCGCCATCACTTCCTGAGCGTCGGCACCCGCCTCGAGGGAGAGCAATGCACGAGCATGCCCGGCCGAGAGAACACCGGCAGCGACACGTCGCTGAACTGCCACGGGCAACTTCAACAAGCGAATCATGTTGGTCACTACCGGCCGTGAACGACCGATCCGGTGAGCCAATTCTTCATGCGTCACCTCGAACTCTTCGAGCAACTGCTGATACGCGGCAGCCTCCTCGAGGGGATTCAACTGGACGCGATGAATATTCTCGAGGAGCGCATCACGCAACATCGAGTCGTCGTCAGTCTCGCGAATGATCGCCGGAATCTTCTCGAGACCGGCTTCCTGACTCGCCCGCCAACGACGCTCACCCATGACAAGTTGGTACTTGTCGCCGTTACGACGAACCACGATCGGCTGCATCAATCCGAATTCGCGGATGGAATGCACCAACTCCGCAAGCGCTTCCTCGTCGAAAACGGTGCGCGGTTGCTTCGGGTTTGTCTCGATCAGACTCGGTTCGATCTCGAGGTACACCGCACCGGTCGGCTCGAGTTCTGCGTTCGATGAGGCGCCGGCTGCGGCCTTCTTGGTAGCTCGCGGCGTCTTCGATGCCGCCACCTTCAGTGGGGGAGGGGAGGGGTTGCGCTTGCTTCCACTGCTGTCTCCACCGATAACGACATCGGCAGCCGCCGAACCGAGGCCGGGTGCCGTAGCCGGGCCGGTGGGAATGAGAGCGGCCAACCCGCGGCCCAATCCGCCTTTACGTGCCTGGGTCATCTCACTGCTCCTGCGTCGTCGTAGCGGTGACAGAGCGGGCGGCGAGTTCGCGGCCCGCATCGAGGTAGCTCATCGCCCCCCGTGAACCTGGGTCGTAGTCGAGCACAGTCATGCCGTAGCCGGGGGCTTCGGAAACCTTGACGCTTCGAGGGATCACGGCGCGGAGAACAGTGTCACCGAAGTGCTTACGAACTTCCTCGGCAACCTGGTCTGCAAGCTTGGTCCGGCCGTCGTACATCGTCAGCAGGACGGTGGAGACGTGCAGATCCGGGTTGAGGTGTGCTTGCACCAATTCGATGTTGCGGAGCAACTGGCCTACGCCCTCGAGGGCGTAGTACTCGCACTGGATCGGGATCAGAACTTCCTTGGCCGCCACCATCGCGTTGACGGTCAGCAGACCCAGAGAAGGCGGGCAATCGATCAGGACGAAGTCCACGTCGAGTTCGGTGAGGACCTTGTCGTTGAGTGCACCCTTGAGTCGATTCTCGCGAGCCACCATCGAGACCAGCTCGATTTCCGCACCGGCCAGATCGATCGTTGCAGGGATGCAGAGAAGTCGCTCACTGTGCGGGCTGGTCTGCACCGCATCAGCGGCCTTCACTTCGCCGATGAGGAGCTCATAGCTCGACGGGGTGCCCGAGGTATGTACGACGCCAAGCGCGGTGCTGGCGTTGCCCTGAGGGTCCAAATCGACGACGAGGACCCTCAGCCCTTGAAGGGCGAGCGCCGATGCGAGGTTGACCGTCGTTGTTGTCTTTCCGACGCCACCCTTCTGGTTGGCGATCGTGATCACTCGACGGAATGCCGGCCGGGGCAGGGACACCGAATGCGGGTGCAGCACCTGACTCGCGCGATGCGCAGCGGCACCGATCGGGGTCTCCGCCGACGACAGCCCCGCATAGGGGGCAGTGAAGTTCTCGTCGTCATTGATCACCGGATCCGCGCTGACAACCGGAGTCGTTGTTTCACGTGAAACAGCAGATTCAGATCGAGCCGGCATTGACTGCTCCTTGGATTGCGAATCGATCACGGGGTGCTCTCATCATCTGTACTTTCTTGTCCATCGTCATCCGAGAATTGTTGGCGGACATCGTCAGCGCTGACGTCGTTTGGGGAGGCGTTCTGCCTTGACCACAACCGTCGGAGTCCGGAGAAACTCGGATCCACATTCGAGTATTTCGAACTTGCCGGCACCAAGTTTTGTCAACGCGGTTCGGTCTCGTTCGATCTCTTCGGCGGCACTCGACCCCTTCAAGGCGAGCATCCGTCCGTGCTCATGAATGAGGGGGAGTGACCACCGTGCCAACTTTTCCAGAGGAGCGACGGCACGCGAAGTGACGACATCGGCGCCGCCCGCCTCCTTCACCACACCCGATTCTTCGGCGCGCCCACGAACGACAAGCACATCCAACCCGTTGGCTTCGATGAACTCGGCAAGGTAAACCGATCGACGCAAAAGCGGTTCGACGAGAGTGATCTTGAGATCCGGTCGTGCGATTGCGAGCGGAATTCCGGGAAGCCCAGCGCCACTTCCCACGTCGACGACGGACTCACCTTCGGCAATCAGTTCACCGATTACGGCGCAATTGAGTAGGTGACGTTCCCATAACCGGGGCACCTCGCGGGGGCCGATGAGGCCGCGCTCGACGCCATCTGTAGCAAGGGATTGGTAGTACCGTTCCGCGATGTCGTATCTGTCACCGAACACAGCGCGCGCAGTCGCTTGTTCATCCCAGTCAACCGACGGCGCACCATTTTGTTCCACGTGAAACATCCTCCCGCGAATACCGCGAAATCAACAATCAAGACTCAAGTCATTATCCGTGTTGTCACCGACAAGTGTTCACTTCTACGCGTCGACTCGCTGTGAGTCTGCCAACTAGTTCAATTCGGCGCCAGGTTTCACGTGAAACATTGGTACAAAAATCTGAATAGCAGAATTAATATCATCACAGTGACGAAACTAGCCTTAGTACTTACATAGGGATTAATTCCCATGAAATGTTCTTGAAATCGGTTTCACGTGAAACATGTCCGTCAGGCCACGGCTAGCGGAAATCGGCGATTGCCCGCATCGCATCGAAGGTTTCCTGCTCGTCCTGTTCGGCACCATGATCACTGAGTTTGACGATGACAGTGCCGGTTCCCGGGTCGACATAGATGAATTGACCATAGACGCCGATCGCCGAGAGGTCCCGCCCGTCACCGCCGGCCGGGTGCCACCACTGGGCCGAGTAACCCCACGAGGAAACCTGATGCGGCGAAGGGGAGGTGATACGAGCAATCCACGCCGGCGGAACAACCTGGGTTCCGTGTGCGACTCCGCCGTCGAGAACCAACTGTCCGATCTTGGCAAAATCACGAGCGGTGGCGTTGATACAGCAGAAGGCCTTCTCCTGGCCACCGTCTCGATCGAGATTCCACGTCGCGGCATCCTGAGCGCCCACCGGCGCCCAGATATCGCGTTGGAGAAGTTCGGTCAATGATGTTCCCTCAACCTCGGCAAGAACCTGGCCCAACAATTGGGTGTCGACGCTTCGATACTCTCCCTCGATACCGGGCGGGAACCGAAGTCCGCGGTGGTCACGGACAAACTCACCGAGGTCCTGGCTGAGATACATCCGCGCGGTGCCCGTCAGGGGAAAGTAAGGATTGTAATTCTCCGACACATCGATACCCGAAGTCATGTCCAGCAGGTTCCGAACCGTGACAGCGTCGTACTCGCCACCCGTCGCAAGTTCGGGGAGAATGTCGACGAGCCTATCGTCCTCACTGAGCTTTCCGGCCTCGATCGCGCGCCCAATCATAAGGGACACAACGGATTTCGCCATCGACCACGACGCCATCTGTGTAGTCGGCTCGATGCCGTCGCGATACCACTCGTGCGTCAACACGCCGTCACGGAGAACCAGGAAGGCATTTGTATTGGTGGTCTCGAGAAAATCGGTAACCGAGATCTGCGTGCCCTTCCACGGCACGGTATCCGGTAGAGGAGCAGCCACGACCGGGAACGGCCGCGGATCGGGTGAAGCCGCCACGGGCCGGGCCGGGTAGAGCAGCCCTTGCCCCGACGGTGCATCGGTCAGCAGCCTCGCCAGCGTCGGCGGAGACGGAATGTCGAGCACTGCAGTAGCGGCAAACAGGCCTGCTACTAGCACTACAACCGTCACGGGAACCCCGATCGCAATCCCGCTCAGGATTCGCCGGCCGCGAGGCTTCTGAGGCTTCTCAGCACTGCCCCCGTCGGAGCGATGGGAATTCTCGGACGGGACAGCGTCGGGCTCGGTCATTCTCGATGATCCTGTCAGTCATGATGTGCTGCCCTCGGAGGAAGGCACGGACAGATCGTTTCACGTGAAACACATCACTTCGCACACCGACAAGAATGCGGGCCCCGGAAGAATCCGGGGCCCGCATTTTCTTGCTTCAGGGGAGTGTCAGTCCTTGAGGACAACCACTCGACGTGAAGGCTCAGCGCCCTCACTTTCGCTCGAAACACCGTCGACCTTAGCGACGGCGTCGTGCACGATCTTGCGCTCAAACGGCGTCATCGGTGCCAACTCTTCGCGCTCACCGGTCTCGAGAACCCGCGCAGCAGCTTCCGCACCAAGGGTACTGAGTGCTTCGCGGCGACCCGCACGCCAGCCTGCGATGTCCAGCATCAGGCGGCTTCGCTCACCGGTCGATTGCTGAACAGCCAACCGGGTCAGTTCCTGGAGAGCATCCAGAACCTCACCCTTCTGACCGACCAGCTTGGTCAAATCGTCTCCACCGTCGATGCTCACGATCGCGCGATCGCCCTCGACGTCCAAGTCGATGTCGCCGTCGAAGTCGAGCACGTCGAGCAACTGCTCGAGGTAATCGCCGGCGATTTCGCCTTCTTCGATCAAATCGTCATCGGAGTCGTCGAGGTCGGAATCGATATCGACCTCGGTAACCGGCGCAGCAGTTTCGGTGCTCACGTCTGAGTTTTCTCCATCCACAGCGATATCAGCTTCACTGGACATTGGTCGTTCTCTTTCCTCGATCAGCGCCGCTTATTGCGCTTGGGGGAGTTACCGCGATTGGTCTGTGACCGGTTCTGCTTCGGTTTCGACGTGGAACCGCCGCCGCTTGCACCGGTTGATTTCGGCGCAGGCTTCTCCGGCTTCTGGAGCGAAACTTCAGGCTGGTCTGCTTCTTCGTCGGACGAATCCGCAGTCTTCAACGCAGCCGGGGAACCCTTTTTCTTCGTGGGATCCGGCCGGGCGCCGGGCTTCGGAGCATTGTCGTTGCGACGCGTGATCGCTTCCTGTTTCTTCTCTTCTTCCTCGGCATCGATCTTGCGGAAGACGAGATGCTGCTGGCCGTAGGTCCACATGTTGTTGGACACCCAGTACAGCAGGATGGCGATCGGCAGGAACGGTCCACCGACAAGAACACCCAGCGGGAAAACATAGAGCGCGAGCTTGTTCATGATCGCGGACTGCGGGTTGGCTGCGGCAGCCTCGGACTGACGAGCAACGGAAGCGCGTGAGTTGAAGTGCGTCGCGATGCTGGCGATGATCATCAGCGGAACGGCAACCAAGATGATGTTCAGTCGCGATGGCAGTTCCGGAACGTTCTCGGTGACGTAAGCCTGGAGCTGAGCAACCGGTGTCGTGATAGCTGCCGAAATCGGTGCACCGAACAGTCGAGCATCCAGGAAGGACTGAACGTCTGCCGGACTGAACACGTAGTTGGCAGTAGAAGCGTTTTCCGCCGGCGTCATTGACAGCTGGCCCATGCCCGTACCGGTGCGGTTGAACGAGCGCAGAACGTGGAACAGACCGATGAACACCGGCGCCTGAGCCAAGACCGGGAGGCAACCCATGATCGGGTTGAATCCGTGCTCCTTCTGGAGCTTCTGCATCTCGACAGCCTGACGCTGACGGTCACCCGCGTACTTCTTCTGCAGAGCCTTGATCTGGGGCTGCAATTCCTGCATCTGACGGGTGGTGCGGACCTGCTTCACGAACGGCTTGTACAGAACAGCACGCAACGTGAACACCAGGAACACCACGGACAGTGCCCAGGCGATACCGCTGTCTGCGCCCAACACAAAGCCGAAGACCTTGTGCCAGACCCACAGAATCGCGGAAACCGGATAGTAAATGAAATTGAGCACGGCTCTAAGTACTCCTCTGTTCGTCCATAGGACCAGGGTGGCGGCAACCCGCATCACGGTCACGACGGGCAGGGACGGGGTCCCACCCTCCAGAATGCCAGGGGGCACACTTCGCCAACCGCACCACAGTCAAGAAAAGGCCTTTGATCGCCCCATGCGTGCGCAGTGCTTCGACTGCGTACTCACTACAAGTGGGGGTAAACCGGCAGGTCGGCATCCGCAAGGGCGACACATATGTCCGGTACAGCTCGATACAGAAGATCAGAACAGTGGCGGGAGCACGACGCACGACCTTCAACACCGTCAAGAAACGGGAGGCCGAGGGAGATTCGATCTGCTCAGAGAGCGGAGTACTCATGGCTCTTCACTTACCGACACCAATAGGTTCATTTTTTTCAGACCTGCGCGCAGTTGCACGGCCAGTTCCGCAGAACTGGCGGTGGCACTACCCGGGAGAGCACGGATAACCACATCCGTCTCGGGTGAAACCTGCTGTGCGAGGTCTGCACAGATATGACGAAGCCGGCGCGCGACTCGATGTCGAATCACCGCCGGCCCGACAGCCTTGCTCACGATCAGCCCGAAACGGGGACCGTGATTTGTTACTACCAGCGCCTCTACTTGCTCGCGATCGAACGCGTGCACGACAAGGTCGCGTCTTCCCATACGACGACCGCGTCGCACCGCCACGGAAAAATCCGAGTGGCGACGCAACCGGTACGGCTCAGGCAACACCCCGAGCTCCTGAACTCAAAATCAGATCAGGCTGTAATGGATTCGCGGCCCTTACGGCGACGCGCCGAAACGATTGCACGACCCGCACGGGTACGCATACGAAGACGGAAGCCGTGAACACGCGCGCGGCGGCGATTATTCGGCTGGAACGTCCGCTTGCCCTTGGCCACGGTCAACACTCCTCGAAGTTCATTGGCGCCTCCCGGCGCCCTCAATTTAAATCGGCACCACTTGAGCGCCTTGGATCTAGCCGGATCTAGCTAGCTAGGACTAACTACGTACTCCACCTGACAAGCGGCTTGGATAATCCTTCCGACCCGACATGTGTAGTCAGCACGAAATGATCACCGCCAACGGGTGACTGTTAGAGGTTACTTACCACCGTTGCCAAGGTCAAACCAGCACTTTCGACGGACCTCTCACGCCGAGCAATGCGACACGCCAAAAGTCCGAAGATCCCACATGATTGCCTGAACCTGTGCATAGGGCCGTGACCTCGAGCGAGGCAGCAGGTGTGACCTTGGCAACATTTTTGCAACCCGAACCGGGGCAGACAAATCCCGGTGTACGCAATTCCGGCGTGGAACCACTCGACAAGGTCTCATCTGCACATTCGGTTCGAGGCGCAGGTTTCGACGTGGAAACCCGAGTTTCCACATTCATCCACAGGGCTGTGAGTATTAACGCATCGCTACCACCGAGTGTCCGACGCCTCGAGTCCCCACAAACCTGCAGGTAGATGGGTTTCTCGTCAGGATTTCAAGAAAACGGCCACAAAAAAACCTACTCTGTGCACGTTTGTCCACATCTGTGGATAATTGTGTGGAAACACAGTTCAGGTGGCATATTCGTAGCCTTACGAGGTTCTCACCTCAGGTGGGGCGATACACCGAAAGGTGCCACACCACCGAACATCCACGCCGCAGCAATGCGCTCGGCAGCGCCAGCACACTCACCTGTCGCCGAAACATGGGAAGGAACCACGTGAACGACGATCCCAACGCGCTCGCACGTGCCTGGGTCGACGTGGTTGCAGAACTCACGAGTGATGACCCCGGGAACGATCTTCCGATACTGAGCAGTAAGCAGAAGGCGTTCGTTCGTCTGGTGAAGCCGCTCACACTCGCACAAGGATTTGCACTCCTCTCGGTTCCGTCGTCCTTCGCTCAAGAGACAATCGAACGCGATCTGCGCGAACCGATTCTGCAAGCACTCGGACGACACCTCGGCGGACAGGTAGAAGGACTCGGCGTCCGTATCGCTCCGCCGGACTCCGATCCGTCGGCCGAACCCGAAGAACGCACCGGAAGCCGACAGTTCGAATCGGTCAACAGTTCCGGTGCCTACCGTCGGCGCCGATTCACCGAAGGTGACGGAGAACCCTCGGACTCCGAAACAGCCGAGAGCGAAGAAGTCGACGACGACCGGGAAGCGCTCGCAAGCGTTCACGAATCGTGGCCGTCGTACTTCACGAAACCGCCGTCCACACCGTCGTCGTCCAACTCCGGTGCAAACAGCCTGAACGCGAAGTACACCTTCGACACCTTTGTCATCGGGTCTTCCAACCGTTTTGCGCACGCTGCTGCCGTCGCGATCGCCGAAGCCCCCGCCCGGGCGTACAACCCCCTCTTCATCTGGGGAGCGTCGGGACTGGGCAAGACGCATCTGCTGCACGCCGCCGGCCACTACGCACAACGCCTTTTCCCGGGCATGCGCGTGAAATACGTCTCTACCGAAGAGTTCACGAACGACTTCATCAACAGTCTTCGTGACGACCGCAAGGTTGCGTTCAAGCGTCGCTACCGCGAAACAGATGTGCTGCTGGTCGACGACATCCAGTTCATCGAGGGCAAGGAAGGTATCCAGGAAGAGTTCTTCCACACCTTCAACACCCTGCACAACGCGAACAAGCAGATCGTCGTCTCCTCCGACCGGCCGCCCAAGCAGTTGGCAACCCTCGAGGAGCGACTGCGGACCCGATTCGAATGGGGCCTGATCACCGACGTTCAGCCGCCGGAACTCGAGACGCGTATCGCGATCTTGAGTAAGAAGGCGAGGATGGATCGCCTCGAGGTGCCGCACGACGTCCTCGAGCTGATCGCCAGCCGGATCGAGCGCAACATCCGCGAACTCGAGGGCGCGTTGATTCGTGTCACCGCGTTCGCCTCGCTCAATCGTCAGCCGTTGGATCTGACGTTGGCCGAAGTTGTCCTTCGCGATCTGATGCCGGATTCGTCGAGCCTCGAGATCAACGCAGCGACGATCATGGCCGTCACGGCCGAATACTTCAATATGTCGATCGACGACCTGTGTGGGCCCGGTAAGGCCCGTCCGCTCGCACAGGCACGCCAGATCTCCATGTATTTGTGCCGTGAGCTGACGGATTTGTCATTGCCGAAGATCGGTCAGACATTCGGACGTGACCACACCACCGTCATGTATGCCGACAAGAAGATTCGTAAGGAAATGACCGAGCGTCGCAAGGTTTACGACCAGGTCCAGGAGCTGACGGCTCGGATCAAACAGCGCTCTAAGCGCTGACCTGCAGTTTTTCGAGCCGATGCCGCTCGAGGGGAGTTGTCCCTTGAGCGGCATCGGTGTTTTTCGGCGCCCCCGATATTGGGCCCCTCAAGGGCGAACGGTCCTTCGAAACTCGCGACACGCCCGTGTTAGACACGCCGGTTTGACCGAACTCGGAAGTTCCTTTGAAAAGTATTCACATCTGGGGATAACTGTGTGGATAACTCCCGAAGTCTGTGGAGATCTCGAGGAGGAATCCGAAAACTTTTCAACTGTGCACAGAAGGGGCCAATCGCTCCTCGAGTCTGTCCTCGAGAAGTCCACAGGCCCTCGAGGGGGCAGACCTGCATCAACAACCGTTACTCCACAGATTGCACAGGACTTATTACTACTACTGAGAAATTTCTAGGAAAAGCTCTTTGAAAACAGAATTGGGGACAACTCCTGTTAGGAACCCCTCGAGGCGGACCGCCCGTCCCGGCTTCGGCTTTCCTCATCGCCCCTCGAGGGCATACGGTTGGCGTCGTTGCCGTCTGGGTCAGACTCGTCGTTACCGTCTGTGTCAGACTTGTGACGAGCTGATGCGGATTCGCACCACCAGAACATGACTACCGAGAGGAATCACCCGGCGATGGAGCTTGGAAGCCTGAAGTTTCGCGTTTCCCGGGAAGAATTCGCTGACTCAGTCGCGTGGGTTGCCCGCAGCCTGCCCTCGAGGCCGCCTGTTCCCGTCCTCGGCGGAGTTCTTCTCGATGCAACCGAACAGGGACTCACCGTCTCCGGATTCGATTACGAGGTCTCAGCTCAGGTCCGCGTCTCCGCAGATGTGACCACCGTGGGTCAGGTACTCGTCTCGGGTCGCCTCTTGGCTGACATCACCAAGTCCCTGCCTAACAAGCCTGTCGATGTGTCCCTCGAGGGCACTCGCGTTCTCATCTCGTGCGGAAGCGCAAAGTTCTCCCTGCCCACAATGCCGGTCGAGGACTACCCGCAGCTTCCGACGCTTCCGCAGCAGTCAGGTTCCATCCCGGTTGATTTGTTCTCCGAAGCAATCAGCCAGGTCGCCATCGCTGCCGGCAAAGATGACACCCTGCCGATGCTGACGGGTATTCGCGTCGAGATCAAGCAGAATTCCATCGTCCTTGCCGCAACAGACCGTTTCCGTCTCGCTGTTCGTGAACTCGAGTGGACTCCGGCCAATCCGGATGTAGAAGCAGCAGTTCTCATCCCGGCCAAGACTTTGTCGGAATCCGCGAAAACTCTTGCCGGCAATGCAAATTCGCCGGTCGAGCTCGCTCTCGGTTCCGGCTCGAGCATCGGTAACGACGGACTCCTCGGCATTGTGAATGACGGTCGTCGTACAACGACGCGTCTCCTCGATGCAGAATTCCCCAAGTTCCGTCAGTTGCTGCCCGCGACTCACACAGCCATGGCAACCGTCGAGGTAGCTCCGCTGATCGAAGCCATCAAGCGTGTCGCTCTCGTGGCTGAGCGTGGCGCTCAGGTGCGTATGCAGTTCTCCACTGAAGGTCTCCTGCTCTCCGCTGGTGGCGACGACGCTGGTCGCGCCGAAGAAACCCTCAATGCGACGTTCCAGGGTGAACCGCTGACAATCGCGTTCAACCCCGGATACCTGAACGACGGATTAACCTCGCTGCACAGCGAAAACGTCCTGTTCGGCTTCACGACTCCCAGCCGTCCGGCTGTCCTGCGTCCGGCTACCGAAGAAGATCCGACACCGGACGAATCCGGTAACTTCGCTGCGCCCTCGAGCGAGTACACCTACCTGCTGATGCCGGTTCGTCTTCCCGGCTGATAGTTGACGTCGGAGAGTCCTGGTGGCTCTCCGACATTCGGATCCGGGGAAACCACAGTGTTCGTTCGTAGATTCTCTTTGCGGGACTTCCGTTCCTGGGATTCCCTGACACTCGACCTTCTTCCGGGTACAACCGTGTTCCTCGGTTCCAACGGACACGGTAAAACCAACATCCTCGAGTCACTCGGTTACTTGTCGACGCTGTCGTCTCATCGGGTCTCCGCCGATGCCCCGATGATTCGCAGCGGTACTGCTAGCGCATTTGCCGGTGCCACAGTGGTCAATGCCGGACGTGAGCTTACGATCGACGTCGAGTTGATCGAAGGAAAGTCCAACCGCGCCAGGATAAATCAGTCGCCGACGCGACGTCCCCGTGAAGTTCTGGGAATTCTGCAGTCGGTGATGTTCGCTCCCGAAGACTTGTCTTTGGTGCGTGGTGATCCCAGCGACCGTCGACGCTATCTCGACGAACTGTTGACGTCGCGGATTCCCCGAATGGCTGCTGTACGTGCCGATTACGACAAAGTTCTGCGTCAACGCTCGGCGCTTCTGAAGACAGCCGGCGCGGCTCTGCGACGTGGCTCCGGTGAGAATGTGCTCTCCACCCTCGAGGTGTGGGACGGGCATCTTGCTGCTCACGGGGCACAACTGTTGGCCGGACGCCTCGAGTTGGTTCACGATCTTGCACCGCATCTCGTAGAGTCGTATCGATCGATAGCACCAGAATCTCGACCTGCCTCCATTCGTTATCGAAGCAGCCTCGGAACCTCGTTGGATCCCGAATTCACTGATCCCACAAGGGTTCCCGGAATCGATGACGTCGCGTACCTCGAGGAGCGTTTTCACCACGAACTGTCGGTGATGCGAACCAAGGAGATCGACCGAGGTGTGTGTCTGGTCGGTCCGCATCGTGATGACCTCGAGCTGGTTCTCGGCGATACTCCCGCGAAAGGCTTTGCCAGCCATGGGGAATCGTGGTCTTATGCGCTCTCACTGAGACTGGCCGGGTTTTCGCTGTTGCGAACCGACGGCAGTGATCCTGTGCTTCTTCTCGACGATGTTTTTGCCGAGTTGGATCGGCGTCGTCGACAGGCCTTGGCCGCAGTTGCCGCCACCGCTGAACAGGTCCTCATCACCGCGGCAGTTCCCGAGGATGTTCCGGAAGAACTCGAGGCAGCCAAGTTCGGTGTCGAAGCGTCGGAAACCCCCGAAGGTCGGATTTCGCGGATAGTCTCGAAGGATCTATCCGAGGAGGTCGAATCCGATGAGTGACGAGAAAGAACCGGAACTACGGGGAATCGACCTGGCCCGCCGCGCCCTCGAGGAGGCCCGCGCTGCTGCCAAGGCCAACGGTAAATCCGTCGGGCAGGGACGCTCGTCGCCGAAGTTCGGCAGTGGTCGACCGCGTCGTCGAGGCGGTTGGTCCGGTCCTGGTCCGGATGCCCGCGATCCACAACCGTTCGGCTCTTTGACCAGCGCGATATCGAAATCCCGCGGATGGTCCCCCAAGGTGTCGGAGGGCACCGTTCTGGGCCGCTGGCCACAGGTGGTCGGTGAAGACATTTCTGCGCACGCCGAACCGATGTCTCTGCGTGACGGCGTTTTGAGTATCTCGGCAGAGTCCACGGCGTGGGCTACTCAGCTGCGGATGATGCAGTCCCAGATCCTTGCGAAAATCGCTGCTGCGGTGGGTGACGGCGTCGTGAAGACACTTCGAATCACCGGACCGAGTGCGCCGAGCTGGCGGAAGGGTGAACGGCACGTCAAAGGCCGTGGACCTCGCGATACTTACGGCTGAGCGAGCCTAGTTATACCTATTACTTCATGTTACAGTTAACCTTCGTCATAGGTGAACTGTGTCACAGGCATGAGGAGTAATCGAAATGTCGAGCAAGATTTACGCGGAGCCCGACCACATTCTGTTGCAGGCTCGCAACGTCGAATTCGACTGGTCCGACCTGCCCATGCACTGGATTCCCGGTGATCCGTTCAGTACTCACGTACTCAACGTGCTGCACCTGTTGCTGCCGGCGGGTGAAGCGTGGTTCGTCGAAACGTTCAAGGAAGCACTCCCTCTCATCGAGGACGAGAAGCTTCGCGAGGACGTCGTCGGATTCATCGGCCAGGAAGCCATGCACGCCGGTGCGCACACCGGCGTACTTGTCCATCTGAAGGAAAACGGACTGGATCCGACGCCGTATACCCAGCAGATGGAATGGACGTTCTCGAAACTGCTCGGGCCTCGCCCGATGACGGGTTTGCGGGCCGAGAATCACCTGGTCGAACGGTTGGCGATCATTGCAGCCATCGAACATATCACGGCATTTCTCGGTGACTGGGTTCTCAACGCCAAGGGTCTCGATCGCGCGGGAATGCACCCGACCATGCTCGATCTGCTCCGCTGGCACGGTGCCGAAGAAGTGGAACACCGCTCGGTGGCGTACGACGTCATGCGCTACTTCGACAAGCGTGAAAGCCGCAGAGTTCGTACTCAGATCCTGGTGACGCCCGTAATTGTGTGGCTGTGGATCCGCGGAACCCGATTCCTGATGCGAAACGATCCCGAACTCGCTGCGCAGGCTCCGAGCAGACGTCGCCCTCACCTCTCCGATTTTGTCGCCGCCGGCAAGCGGGGCACCGTGCCGACAAGCTACGAGTTGGTGAAGCGGATGTCGACGTACTTCTCGAAGTCGTACCATCCCAGCAACGAGGGCTCGACGGCCCAGGCGGTGAAGTATTTGGCGTCCTCGCCGGCAGCTCAGGCGGCAGCAAAGTGATTCCCTCCATCTCCAGGATCAAGGACGTTCTGACCGGGCACGGCGGTTTGCCGCGGTACCAGGCTCCACCGGATCTTGCCGGTCGCGGACGACCCGACCGAGCCATGCAACTTACAGAGTTGTTGGCGGACAAGTACCTTCGGGTTTTGACGGCCTACGACTACAACCCGAAGATCGCCGGCTACAACCCTGATACCGCCTTGAAAATGGTGGTTGCCTCGAGGGAAGTGGTCGCGACGGATGAAAATGTGGTTCGGCTGCGCTTTGAATCAACCGATGACGTAGCACTTCCGCCGTGGCATCCCGGTTCGCACCTGGACTTTCATCTTCCTTCAGGTATACGCCGGCAGTATTCGTTGTGCGGAGACCCGGCTGATGCCACGGGATACAGCGTCGCGGTGCGCCGGATCCCTGATGGTGGTGGTGGATCGGTCGAAATGCATGCCCTCCAACCCGGTGATCACGTCACAGTTCGAGGACCACGCAACGGCTTTCCATTTGTCGCCGGTGGACGCGCACTTTTTGTTGCTGGCGGGATCGGCATCACGCCGATCATTGCAATGGTCAGGGCTGCAAGAGAATTGGAGATGGACTGGTACTTCGTCTACTCAGGTCGATCTCGTGAATCCATGCCGTTTCTCGAAGAGATCGCCGGGTGGGATCCGGAGCGGGTGTTCGTGCGGCCCGACGATGAATACGGGTTACCCACTGCTGCAGATCTTCTGGGAAAAGCTCCGGTAGGGGGAGCAGTGTATTGCTGTGGTCCGACGCCGATGCTCGACGCCGTACGCACCGGGTTCCGTGAAACACCTTCCACAGCTTTGCATTTCGAAAGGTTTGGTGCGCCGCCGGTAACAGACGGCGTCCCGTTCGAAGTGCAACTGGTCAACTCGGGGCGTGTGTTGGCCGTTCCGGCGGACCAATCTGCATTGGACGTCATCAAGAAAACCTTGCCGGGAGTCGGCTACTCCTGCCAGCAGGGATTCTGCGGTACCTGTCGCGTGAAGGTACTCGCGGGCACTCCGGATCACCGCGAAAACCGTTTGACCGACACCGAGCAGGAAAACGAGATGCTCATCTGCGTCTCGCGTTCCGACGGTGGACGACTTGTACTCGATCTCTAGATTCTCGTACCGAAAGGTTCACAGATGACCAAGCACTCTCCTCTCCATGCTGTGACTACCCACCCCGTGACTACCCACCCCGTGACTACCCACCCCGTGACTACCCACCCCGTGACCGCTCGCCGCGTCACCAACGGTGCCGTCAGCCTTGCCGTGTTCGAGCAAGGACCAGCGGACGGCGAAACCATCGTCCTGGTCCACGGTTGGCCTGATACCCACGAACTGTGGAGTCGCGTCGCACCGTTGTTGGCCGACGATTTCCGGGTGGTGAGTTACGACAGTCGCGGAGCCGGCGAGAGCACCGTTCCGTCGCGAGTGCAGGACTATCAACTCAGCGCACTGGCCGCTGATCTGTTTGCCGTCATCGACGCAGTCAGCCCCGACAAGCCAGTTCACGTCCTCGCTCACGACTGGGGATCCGTCGAAGCCTGGGAAGCGGTGTGCGAACCCGGCGCGGAAGAGAAGATCGCGTCGTTCAGTTCTATCTCGGGCCCCAATCTCGACCATCTCGGAAAATGGATCCGGTCCAGTGCGTCCAAGCGGCGTTTTCTCGGCCCGGCAGCGCAGGGAGTGGCGTCGGCGTACACCGTTCTTTTTCAGATTCCGGGCCTCTGCACGGTGCCGTTGAGGTTGTGGTTTTCGAAGCATTGGCCGGCGTTCCTCAGATTTTTCGACGGTCTCGACCCGAAATTGGTGAACACGGCACCGACGATCGCAGATGACATGGTCAACGGACTCAAGCTCTACCGGGCAAATATCAGGGCGTCTCTCGGCAAGCCTCGGGACAGGTATACGGACGTGCCCGTTCAGTTGATACTGAACAAGTACGACAAGGCGGTCCGGCCGGTGGGTTACGAGGATACCGAAAAATGGGTCTCTGACCTGCGGCGAAGCGAGATTCCTGCTGGTCATTGGTCGCCGATTTCGCACGCCGGTGACGTTGCCGAACATGCGCGGGCATTTATTACGACCCTGGGCGAGCGTCGCTCAGTCAAGCAATCTTCCTAGCGTTTCACCTTCCTGGGGCCAAAATAATTCGCCTGCGAAGCAACCAGGGGTGTCATTGAGCGGTTCCTGTCGGTGCTTACCAGTAAGATGAATTTCGGTAACTAGCGGCAACATTCTCGAACCCGCTCCGACGACACCCCGCAAGGGTTTGCTGACGGTTGCGCTCGAGTATTGACGGAGAAGGAGAGCTACCCACCCGTGGCTGCCCAGAAGTCAGATACAAGCACGTCCAGCAAGGACTACAACGCATCGTCCATCACGGTCCTCGAAGGACTGGAAGCGGTACGTAAGCGCCCAGGCATGTACATCGGTTCCACCGGTGAACGCGGCCTGCACCACCTGATTTGGGAGGTCGTCGACAACTCTGTCGATGAGGCGATGGCCGGACATGCCACAAAGGTCGAGGTCACACTCCTCGAGGACGGTGGCATCCGCGTCGTCGACGACGGCCGCGGCATCCCGGTCGGAATGCACTCCTCCGGGGTTCCCACCGTTGAGGTCGTGCTGACCCAGCTGCACGCCGGCGGCAAGTTCGACTCCGATTCGTATGCGGTCTCCGGTGGTCTACACGGTGTCGGCATCTCGGTGGTCAACGCGCTCTCCACCAGGCTCGACGTCGACATCAAGGTCGACGGTTACGAGTGGCATCAGACGTACACGGACTCCAAGCCGGGTGAGCTGATTCAAGGCCCAGCCACCAAGGAGACCGGAACCACGGTCACCTTCTGGGCCGACCCGGAAATCTTCGAGACCACTCGCTACAACTTCGAGACCGTCGCGCGTCGACTGCAGGAGATGGCCTTCCTCAACAAGGGCCTCACCATCACGCTCGCCGACGAGCGGGCCGAGGTCATCGACGTCGACGAAGATGCGCTCGATGTCGCCGAAGCGCCCAAGTCGGCTGAAGCGCAGGAAGCTGTCGCGGCAGCACCTCGCAAGGCCAAGACCCGCGTCTACCATTACCCGGGTGGCCTCGAGGACTACGTTCGCCACATCAACAAGTCCAAGACCCCCATCCACAACTCGGTTGTCGGCTTCACAGCCAAGGGCACGGGCCACGAGCTCGAGGTCGCGATGCAGTGGAACTCCGGTTACTCGGAGTCCGTGCACACCTTCGCCAACACCATCAATACACATGAGGGTGGAACGCACGAAGAAGGTTTCCGCGCCGCACTGACCACGGTCGTCAACAAGTACGCACGTGACAAGAAGCTGCTCAAGGAAAAAGAGCAGAACCTCAACGGCGACGACATCCGTGAGGGCCTCGCAGCTATCGTCTCCGTCAAGGTCGGCGAGCCGCAGTTCGAGGGTCAGACCAAGACGAAGCTCGGCAACACTGAGGTCAAATCGTTTGTGCAGAAGGCGTGCAACGAGCACCTTCAGCATTGGCTCGAGGCGAATCCCGCCGACGCCAAGACGATCGTGAACAAGGCCGTCTCTTCGGCTCAGGCACGTATCGCTGCTCGTAAGGCCCGTGAGTTGGTGCGTCGTAAGAGCGCCACCGATCTCGGTGGCCTGCCCGGCAAGCTCGCAGACTGCCGCTCCAACGATCCGGCAAAGTCCGAGATCTACATCGTGGAGGGCGACTCCGCAGGTGGCTCGGCAAAGTCCGGTCGCGACTCGATGTACCAGGCGATCCTGCCGCTGCGCGGAAAAATCCTCAACGTCGAGAAGGCCCGTCTCGATCGTGCGTTGAAGAACACCGAAATCCAGTCGATGATCACCGCTTTCGGTACCGGTATCCACGACGAATTCGATATCGCAAAGTTGCGCTATCACAAGATCGTGCTCATGGCCGACGCCGACGTGGACGGTCAGCACATCGCGACCCTGCTGCTCACCCTGTTGTTCCGCTTCATGCGGCCGCTGGTCGAGTCCGGCAAGGTCTATCTCGCACAGCCGCCGCTGTACAAGCTCAAATGGCAGCGCAGTGAGCCCGACTTCGCTTATTCGGACCGTGAACGCGACGTCCTGGTAAAGGCTGGCCTCGCGGCCGGCAAGAAGATCAACAAGGACGACGGCATCCAGCGCTACAAAGGCCTCGGCGAGATGAATGCCAAGGAACTGTGGGAAACCACGATGGACCCGTCGGTGCGAGTTCTGCGTCTCGTCACGCTCGACGACGCGGCCGCTGCCGACGAGCTGTTCAGCGTGCTGATGGGCGAGGACGTCGAGGCCAGGCGCAGCTTCATCATCCGCAATGCCCGGGATGTTCGTTTCCTCGACGTGTAGGGCCTCTGGCCCTGTGCGCCTTTTCGGTAGTTCGACCTACCAAGAAGGCGCACGAGGGGCTTGCCCCCATTCTTCTTAAGAAAGTGAGCTCATGACCGACACCACGTTGCCACCGGACGGTCCGCAACACGACCGGATCGAACCGGTCGACATCCAGCAGGAAATGCAGAACAGCTACATCGACTACGCCATGAGCGTCATCGTCGGTCGCGCTCTGCCGGATGTGCGCGATGGTCTGAAGCCCGTGCACCGCCGCGTGCTGTACGCGATGTACGACACCGGAAATCGTCCCGACCGCGGATACGTGAAGTCTGCCCGACCGGTCGCCGAGACCATGGGTAACTACCACCCCCACGGCGACTCCTCGATCTACGACACCCTGGTTCGTATGGCCCAGCCGTGGTCGCTGCGGTACCCCCTCGTTGACGGCCAGGGAAACTTCGGTTCCCGAGGCAACGACGGCGCTGCCGCCATGCGTTACACCGAGTGCCGGCTTACGCCGCTCGCGATGGAAATGCTGCGTGAAATCGACCACGAGACAGTCGATTTCACACCGAACTACGACGGTAAGACCCAGGAACCTACGGTTCTTCCCAGCCGTATCCCGAACCTGCTGATCAATGGTTCCAACGGTATTGCCGTCGGTATGGCCACCAACATCCCGCCGCACAACCTGCGTGAAGTTGCCGACGCCATCTACTGGGCGCTCGAGAACTACGAAGCCGACGAGGAATCCACCCTCGCGGCCGTCATGGAACGAGTCAAGGGTCCCGACTTCCCGACCCACGGCTTGATCGTCGGCGGCCAGGGAATCCAGGATGCCTACACCACCGGCCGCGGATCCGTCCGCATGCGCGGTGTGGTCGAGGTCGAAGAAGATACCAAGGGCCGCACCACAATTGTCATCACCGAGCTGCCCTACCAGGTCAACCCGGACAACCTGATCACCTCGATCGCGGATCAGGTTCGTGATGCCAAGATCGGTGGCATCTCCGATATTCACGACGAGTCCTCGGACCGCGTCGGCATGCGCATCGTCGTCACCGTCAAGCGTGACGCCGTCGCCAAGGTCGTGCTGAACAACCTTTACAAGCACACCCAGTTGCAGACCAGCTTCGGCTGCAACATGCTCTCCATCGTCGACGGAGTGCCGCGCACGCTGCGCCTCGACCAGATGATCCGTCTGTACACGACGCATCAGCTCGAGGTCATCGTTCGTCGTACCAAGTACCTGCTCCGCAAGGCTGAAGAGCGCGCTCACATCCTGCGTGGTCTGGTCAAGGCTCTCGACGCGTTGGACGAGGTCATCGCCCTGATCCGTGCGTCGCAGACCGTTGACGTCGCCCGCGCCGGACTGATGAACCTCCTCGAGGTCGACGAAATTCAGTCGGACGCCATCCTCGCGATGCAGTTGCGTCGTCTGGCCGCTCTCGAGCGTCAGAAGATCGTCGACGAATTGGCCGAGATCGAGATCGAGATCGCGGACCTCGAAGACATTCTGGCAAAGCCGGAGCGTCAGCGTGCGATCGTCCGTGACGAGCTCAAGGAAATCGTCGACAAGTACGGCGACGACCGTCGTACCCGCATCATCGCCGCTGACGGAGACGTCAACGACGAAGATCTGATCGCCCGCGAAGACGTCGTCGTCACCATCACGGAGACCGGCTACGCCAAGCGCACCAAGACTGACCTCTACCGCTCGCAGAAGCGCGGCGGCAAGGGCGTTCAGGGTGCCGGCCTCAAGCAGGACGACATCGTCTCGCACTTCTTCGTCACCTCGACGCACGACTGGCTCCTCTTCTTCACCACGAAGGGCCGCGTCTACCGCGCCAAGGCATACGAACTGCCCGAAGCCAGCCGTACTGCTCGTGGACAGCACGTCGCGAACCTGCTGGCCTTCCAGCCGGACGAGCGCATCCAGTCCGTCATCCAGATCAAGACGTACGAAGACGCGCCTTACCTCGTGCTCGCTACCCGCAACGGTCTGGTCAAGAAGTCCAAGCTCACCGACTTCGACTCCAACCGCAGTGGCGGCATCGTCGCGATCAACCTGCGCGACGAAGACGAACTGGTCGGCGCTGTTCTCTGCTCCGCTGACGACGATCTGCTTCTCGTCTCGGCACAGGGACAGTCGATCCGCTTCTCCGCGACCGACGAAGCGTTGCGTCCGATGGGCCGCGCCACTTCCGGCGTCCAGGGCATGCGCTTCAACGGCGAGGACGAGCTGCTCTCGCTTAACGTTGTCAGTGAGGGTAAGTACCTCCTGGTCGCGACGTCGGGCGGTTACTCCAAGCGAACTGGTATGGAGGACTACCCGGTCCAGGGCCGCGGCGGCAAGGGCGTACTCACGATTCAGTACGACAAGAAACGTGGCACTCTGGTCGGTGCGCTCATCGTCGACGACGACGACGAGCTGTACGCGATCACCTCGGGCGGCGGCGTTATTCGTACCGCAGCCAAGCAGGTTCGTAAGGCCGGACGCCAGACCAAGGGTGTCCGTCTGATGAACCTCGGCGACGGCGACACCCTGCTCGCAATTGCGCGCAACGCCGACGAGCCCGAAGAGATTGCTGCCGAGAACACCGACAGCGCAGACAATGCCGATGGAGCTAAGGAGTCTTAGTGAGCACTCCCAACCAGCCGGGCAGTGACCAGAAGAGCGAGAGCACTTCCGGTTCGACGCCACCGAAGCCGGAGCAGGTAACTGCTCCGGCGGGTGCCGGGGGCTCTAAGCCCTCGGCCGACGCCAAGCCTGACGGGCCTATGGCCGGCGCCAAGGCACCGGCCGAGAAGCAGGCAGCGCCTGTGGTGGACAAGCCTGTGGCGCCGGTGGCAGATAAGTCAGCTGCGCCGCTGGCTGGGAAGCCGGCAGTGGCGGGTGCAGAGAAGAGTTCATCACCCGCACCCGCACCCGCGGCCGCCGCGCCGAAGGCTCCCGAGGCGCCGACAGTTCAGGCTCGGGGCAATCAGGCTCCTCCGTGGCAGCGTGGTCAGCAGCCGCCCAAGCAACCGGGTCCCCAGCAGCAACCGGGTCCGGCGCAGCAGCGGGAACCTCAGACCAACATCACGCGTCCTGTCTCACCCGGACCTGACGTCAGGAAAGGCCAGCCTGCTCAGGCAGGGAAGCCGCAGACCGGTCCAGCGAATCAGCGACCGGCCGACCGTCCTTCCGGTGCGCCGCAGGGTGCGCCGCAGGCAGCCCGTACTGCAGGTCCGGCGCCGGCAGGTCGTCCGTCCGGACCACCGCCGGTCCGTCCGGCAGGCCAGCCCGCACGGCCGGTGATCACCGGGATCGCCGCACCCAAGGGGCAGAATCTGCCGGCGGGGAATCCTGGTGTGGGAACACCTGCTGCTGGAAACTCTCCTGTTGGAAATTCCAAGGCCCCGAGCCCCAAAGCGAAGGCCGCGGCGATCGACGGTCCGACTCGACACATCAGTCGTAAGGATCTGCCGAAGGACATGCCGGACCTCTCCGAGGCGAAGCATCCACTGCCACAGGCAGCGGTGAGTGACAAATCTCACGTAGCTGCTGGACAGGCATCGGAGGGGGCGCCACTGCGGGCGACTGTGCAGATTCGTCGTATCGATCCGTGGTCCACGCTCAAGATCACATCCGTGATTTCGGTGTCGCTGTTCTTCGTGTGGATGGTGGCTGTGGGCCTCCTCTACGTCGTGCTGGACGGCATGGGCGTCTGGGACCGCCTGAATAACGCGTTCACGGACATCGTGTCGGATTCGAGTTCGGGTGGACTGGTGACGGCCGGGCAGGTTTTCGGTTACTCCGCAGTGATCGGTGTGGCCAACATGGTGTTGTTCACGGCGCTCGTCACGATCGGTTCGTTCATTTACAACCTCTGCAGTGATCTCGTCGGTGGCGTTGAGGTAACTCTCGCCGACCGCGACTGACCTGCGGAAACGTTGCTCCGCCGGACCCGTTTTGGTGTTGCGGGACCGGTGGGGTAATCTTTGGACCGGTTCAAGGGCCTATAGCTCAGGTGGTTAGAGCGCTTTACTGATAATGAAGAGGTCGGAGGTTCAAGTCCTCCTAGGCCCACTCCTTGTGCCGAAGAAGGGTTGCTGGAATGAAGGTTTTCCTGCTTGTTGGGGCCGTCGTTCTGGTGTCTCTCGTAGTCACCAATCTGATCAAAAGTCGGCGCGGAGGCAAGGTTTGGCACGATTTGGAAACAGGATAGAACATAGGTAGTCTGACTCCGGTCGGAAAACCGAACGGGGCCTTAGCTCAGTTGGTAGAGCGCTGCCTTTGCAAGGCAGATGTCAGGAGTTCGAATCTCCTAGGCTCCACAGTGAAATAGATTGACAGAAAACACCCTCCCGGGAAACCGGGAGGGTGTTTTTGTATGCCGGGCCTATGTGCCTGTCCCGTCATCGAGCGAACGCCACGTACATCGCCTTAGATGCGCCGAACGGTACGTTCGCTCTGCCGCGGTGGCGAGCGCAGGCGAAGGAATAGCCCATTTCCCAGGGCGAAGCATACGATTCCCGCATGAAACCTGTGTGGGACCGCCTGCGCCGATATTTTGGGACGTTGCATCCCGTCGGCCTCGCCTTTGCCCTGGTCTTTTTTGTGTGGTCCATGACGCCCTCACTGCTTCCGCGTGCCTGGTATTTGCAGGGCGTCGCGACGGGCATCTCCTTGGCGATGGGTTACGCACTCGGAACGCTGATCGCGTGGATGGTTCGCAAGTGTGGTGTGGAACCGAAGTGGTCGGAGCGGACGAAGAAGATCGCGTGGTGGGTCATGGCGGCCGCGGCGGTGATTCTGGTTCCGCTGTTCCTGGTTCTCGGGTCATGGTGGCAGCAGATCGTCCGGGGTCTGGTGGAGATGCCGCCTACCAATCAGGCGAACTACCTCTTGGTTCTGATCATTTCGTTGTTCATCTGGTTCATTCTGCTCGAGGCGGCTCGGGGCCTCCGCTTCACGACCAATCGTTTGACGCAGGTTGCTCTGCGATTCGTGCCCAAGGAGGCGGCGAAGGTTGCCAGCCTCGTCGTTGTGTTCGCGTTCGGTTTCTTTGTCATCAACGGTGCGCTGTACAACGGGTTGATCGCCTTCGCGAACTGGAGTTTCTCGGGTGCGGATACCGAGACACCTGACGGCGTCGAGCAGCCGCTGATTGCCGAGCGCAGTGGTTCGCCCATGTCACCGGAAGCCTGGGACACCCTGGGGCAGGAGGGCCGCACCTTCATGGGTAGCGGGCCTACTGCGGAAGAGATTTCGCAGTTGACCGGCCGTGAGGCGAAACAACCGATCCGGGTGTACGCGGGACGTGAGTCCTCGGATTCGATTCGTGGTGTTGCAGACCATGTGGTGGCGGAATTGAAGCGCACCGGTGGATTCGATCGTGGAACGTTGGCTGTGGTGACGACGACCGGTCGCGGTTGGGTCAACGAGGATGTGGCGTCGTCGTTCGAGTACGTCGAGGACGGCAACACGGCTATCGCGTCGATGCAGTATTCGTTCCTGCCCAGTCCGTTGGCTTTCATCGCGGACCGGGAGACACCGCAGGTTGCCGGCCGCGCATTGTTCAACGCGGTCTTTGCCGAGTGGATCGACATGCCGGTCGAGACGCGTCCCAAGCTTGTCGTGTTCGGTGAGAGCCTCGGCTCCTACGGTGGGCAGGCAGCTTTTGCCGGTGCTCAGGACATGATGACTCGCGTCGACGGCGCACTGTGGGTAGGTACGCCGAACTTTACGACTCAGTGGCAGGAAATTACCAACGACCGTGATTCGGGTTCGCGTGAGATTCTTCCGGTGATCGACGGTGGCCAGACGATCCGGTTTGCGGCGGACCCTGAAGACCTCGAATTGAAGGCCGATTGGGAAGACGATCGAATCGTCTACTGGCAGCACGCAAGTGATCCGATTACCTGGTGGTCATTCGACCTTCTGTTCCACAAGCCGGACTGGCTGCGGGAGAAGCCGGAGGGTCGTGACGTCGATCCGGGTATGACGTGGATTCCGTTGGTGACGTTCTGGCAGGTCACTCTGGACATGGTGTTCTCGGCGGATGTTCCGTCCGGTCACGGACACAATTACGGCGAAGATGCGGCGGATATGTGGGCGAATATCCTGCATCCCGCGACGTGGACACCCGAGAACACGAACCAGTTGCGTGCGATCCTGACAACAAATGTGGAGCCGACCAAGTAGTTGAAAGTGGTTGCAGTACAGCAATTTAAGTGTGGAACCTTATCGGGTTGACCGAAATGAAGTATGTGTTACCCTGCGTTCACTGTGTGTCAGACCACAGTGCACATCGACGTGGGGAGAACGTGAACGTGAAAACCCGAATGTGGTGGGTCGCCGGCATGTCCGTTGCAGCACTGATCGTCAGTGCTGCAACGGCGCCGTTTGCGGTGGCAGAACCAACGGATTTCTACACTCCGCCGACGGACTTGCCGCCCGGAAGCAACGGCGATCTCATCAAAGCCGAGGCGACGCCCTTGATGTTGAGCGTGCCCGGAAGCAATGGTCCGTGGCCCGCGACCGCCACCAAGATCATGTACCGCAGCGAGGACGCCAAGGGCGCTCCCGCCGCAGTCACCGGCACCTACCTCGAGCCGACTAACCCGTGGACCGGACAGGGGGCGCGTCCACTGGTTGCTGCAGCAGTGGGTACGCACGGGCAAGGCGACCAGTGTGCGCCATCGAAGCTGTTCAATACGGGCCTCGAATATCAATTCCCCACAGATGTGATGGTCGGCTACGAGTCGATCTGGGTAAACATTTTGCTGCTCAACGGGATTGCCGTAGTGGTGACGGACTACGACGGCCTGGGAACTCCGGGCGATCACACCTACGTGAACCGTGCGGCCGAGGCCCATGCGGTTCTGGATTCGGTGCGCGCCGCGCAACAATTGCCCAATGCCAGTATCTCCGGCAACGGTCCCGTCGGACTGTGGGGTTACTCGCAGGGCGGCGGAGCTGCCGCGGCCGCAACGGAATTGAAGCCGTCGTACGCACCGGAACTTGATCTGAAGGGCACGTATGCGGGCGCTCCGCCGGCCGATCTGGCGGCAACGCTGGCACAAGTCGACGGCACTTTCCTCACGGGCGTTATCGGATACGCACTCAACGGAATTCTGGCGCAGTACCCGGAGGTCGAACCGCTGCTCGACGCAGAGATCAACGATCGCGGTCGACAGATGCTGGCCGCTACCAAGAATCAGTGTGTCGGGGAGACGGGATTGGAATTCGGATTCCAAGACTCGTCCAGTTTCACCAAGTCGGGTGAATCCTTGTCGGCCGTCCTCGCGCGTCTGCCGCTTGCTCAGGAAATCCTGGACGAGCAGAAGATCGGCAATCTGACTCCGACGTCACCGGTCCTGATCCAGCACGGTCGATCCGACGACATCGTTCCGTTCGGCCAAGGGCAGGAACTTGCCCGCGACTGGTGCAACAACGGTGCGACAGTACAGTTTTCGGTGAACGAATTGCCGCCGATCATTCCGGGAATGGCAATAAATCATGCCGCTCCCTATCTGGCGGGAACTCCCGAATCCATCGGCTACATGATTGATCGCTTCAATAACGTTCCGGCACCGTCCAACTGCTGACGGCGTACTGAAAAGCCCCGGAACACTGGGTGTTCCGGGGCTTCTGGCAACAGGTTAGGCGGTTTTCTCGTCAACCCGCGGGGGTGCCGACGCCACCGGCGGATGCTCGCGTCGACGGCTCTTGTAGAACACCGCGCCGCCGATCACCGCAACGCCGGCGATCACGAAGACGGCGAGACGCTTACGTCCGCGAGGCTTTTCCACCCGTTCGCTCCGGGCTGCCGACTTGGACGGAATTGCCTTGGCACATTCGACGCCCTTCTTGGCTGCCGCAGCGCCCTGGCGGCCCAGGAACAGTCCGACCTGGCCGGCGCCCCGTGCTACCGACTTCGCGACAACGGCGGCGCAACGCCGAGCGTCGGTGGTGGGCAGCTGCGTGCTGATGGACTCGGTCACTCGTGTCATGACTTCACTGTGCCACAGGCGTCGGAGCATCAGTTTGCGAACGGATTCTGCGGGGCGGCATCCATGAAAACCCAGACAATGGCACGATGGTGGGGTGACTTCAACTCATCAGACCGCAACCGCAACGCTGCACACGAACCGCGGCGACATCAAGATCGCTCTGTTCGGCAACCATGCGCCGAAGACCGTCGAGAACTTCGTCGGCCTCGCCGACGGCTCGAAAGAGTACAAGACCGAGAACGCATCCGGCGCCAAGACCGGACCGTTCTACGACGGCGCAGTCTTCCACCGTGTCATCGACGGCTTCATGATCCAGGGTGGCGACCCCACCGGAACCGGCCGCGGCGGCCCGGGTTACCAGTTCGGCGACGAGTTCCACCCGGAACTGCAGTTCGACCGCTCCTACCTGCTTGCCATGGCTAACTCCGGCCCGGGCACCAACGGCTCGCAGTTCTTCATCACCACCGGCCCGACGCCGCATCTCAACCGCAAGCACTCCATCTTCGGTGAGGTTGTCGACGAAGAGTCTCGCAAGGTTGTCGACGCCATCTCCACCACCGCTGTCGATCGCTCCGATCGTCCGGTCGAGCCCGTCGTCATCAACAGCATCACCATCTCCTGAACAGGTAATTAACGAAGATGACTAACCCCGGTTGGGGCGGCGGTGCGAGTGAGGGCATCCCGCCCCAACCGCGGTGCGTCCGCCATCAAGATCGACCCACGTCGCTTTCCTGCAATCGTTGTGGCCGCCCGGCGTGCCCGGATTGCCTCCGTGAAGCTGCGGTGGGTTACCAATGTGTTGACTGTGTAGCTGCCGGTCAACGCGATATTCGTCCTGTGCGCGGTGTTGCCGGCAATATGGTCAGCCAGACGCAGCCGGTGCCGGTTGTGACGTACACGCTGATGGGCTTGAACGTCCTGGCCTTCCTGGCGACGCTCGTGCAGTCGCGCAGCATCATGAACAATCAGGTCGGCTCGTCGATTTTTGCGGACTGGGCCCTCAATCCCGGGCTGGTCGCCAGCGGCGAGTGGTTCCGGTTGATCGGTTCGGGCTTCTTGCACTTCGGGATCCTGCATCTGGCCGTCAACATGTATGCGCTGTACATCCTGGGCCGCGATACCGAGATCGTGATGGGCCGTTCCCGGTACATCAGCGTCTATCTGGTGTCGTTGCTCGGCGGCAGCGCGTCGGTGATGGCATTTCAGCCCGTGTTCTCCGGTGGCGCGGCCAGTTGGACGGCCGGCGCGTCCGGTGCCATTTTCGGGATCATGGGTGCGCAGGCAGTGATTCTGTTGCGACTGCGTCGTAGCCCGGTTCCGATCATCTCGGTGATCGCGATCAACGTGGTCATCAGCATTTCGCTGCCGGGTATCTCGTTCTGGGGTCACGCGGGCGGGCTTCTCGCGGGCGCTGCGGCCACCGCAGCGTTCCTGTACGCCCCGCAGTGGCTCGGCGCCGGTCAGGATCGGGAAAAGTCCGTACGGATCGGCTGGATCGGTTTGGGGGCCGTCACCGTGGTCATGTTCGGAATCGTCGTGATGCGCGTCGTGCAGCTGCGGGAGCAGTACCCCTTCCTCGCGGTTTAGATAACTGCCGCCTAGGGAGCTACTTCTCCGGCGGCACCAATCCGTGAACGGTCAGCACGTCGAGGACGTCTTCGGGGTTGGTGCCCAGATCCCAGCGTCCGAAGATCAGGAGTTTCTCCGTATCGGTCGGGCGGTCGACGATGTCGATTTCGAGCATCGGAACGCGTCGACCCAGACGCGGGTAGCGCACCAACCGTGCACGGTCGATCTGCTCACGGGTGAAGACGTGGCGGGCGAGCAACCTTTGCACGGCAATTGCCGGACTGCCGTTGTCGTCGATAACGGCGAGTCGTGGTCTCTGCTTCAATGCGAGTCCGCCCATGACGAACAGCCCGATCACCGCGAGGGCGAGCAGGAACCGTCCGGCGGTCTCGGTGGGCACCACGATTGTCGCGATCGCGAGTGCGATTCCGCCGCCGAACATTGCGTAGACAGCACTCATCGGAGTGGCCCACGAGACGACGTCCGAGCCGTTGCCGGGAGGCTGTGGATGAAATTCATCCTCGAGCATGTGGATAACTTCCTTAGTTGTCCACAGGAGTTATCCACACTGGGGATGAATGACACCCATGTAATTGATTGGCGGGTCTAAGTCGGTGCGAATTCAGTATTCGCTGGTCAACGCCATTTCATGGTCATGATGAGTCCCACGACCATGAATCCGAAGCCGACCAGGAAGTTGTACGCTCCCAAATCGTTCATCCAGGTGATGGAATCTGCAGCCAAGTAGTACACAATCAGCCAGGCCAGCCCGACAAGCATGAAACCGAGCATCACCGAGACGTACAACGTGCTCGACGGACCCATCTTCACCTTGACCGGAGTTCGGTTGGCCGGATTGATCGTGTAGTCGTTTTTCTTACGTACCTTCGACTTGGGCATAACGTCCTCGCTCTAACGGTGTGACCTGATTGTGTATATACACGCTAACGTAGCTGGGTCCGGCCGGTCACGGGCCGATCGGTGAAAGTTCGGGGAGGAAGTAGTGCCGCAGCGTGGGGTGACACAGAATCTCTGGCGCGTCGGAGTGCTCGTCGTCTGCCTGGTGGCCGGTCTCATGGTGGCCACAGCCCAGCGATCAGCCGAAGAGAATCAACTCCAGGTCACCGACAGCACCCGCCTTTCCGATCTGGTTCGCAGCGCACAGGCCAATGCCTCCGACGTCTCCGCCACTCGGGACCAGCTCTCGGCGCAACTGAACGCACTCCAAGTCGAGGCCGCGCGATCCAACGCCGGAGTTGCCGACACACTGGCTGAGATCGACGCGATTTCCGTCGACGCCGGCCTGACGTCGATGACCGGTCCCGGTGTTGTCGTCACCATGACGGATGCGCCGCGTAACGCCGACGGCAAATATCCCGTCGACGCCACCCCGGACGACCTGGTTGTCCATCAGCAGGACGTTCAGAGCGTTCTGAATGCTCTGTGGGCCGGCGGTGCCGAGGCAGTCGGTATGCAGGATCAGCGGATTGTGAATACGTCGGCTCCGCGGTGTATCGGAAACACGCTGCTACTGCACGGGCGTACCTACAGTCCGCCGTACGTGATGCGAGCGATTGGTAACACCGAACGCCTCGAGGCGGCACTTGCCGGCGAACCCGGAATCCGGGTCTTCAAGCAGTACGCCATGCGCTTCGGGCTGGGGTACACGCAGGCGAGTCCGGAACAGATCACGGTGCCCGCCTATACCGGCGGATAACTCGGACGTTTACCCTGCTCTTATGAGGATTCTTGTCGTCGACAACTACGACAGCTTTGTGTTCAATCTGGTTCAGTACCTGGGTCAGCTCGGGACCGAAGCGGTGGTTTGGCGTAACGACGATCCACAACTGACCGGACCCGGTGCCCTCGAGGCGGCAGCGGCCCAGTTCGACGGCATTCTCTTGAGCCCCGGCCCCGGTACCCCGCAGCGCGCGGGCGTGACGATGGACCTGGTGAAAGTGTGTGCCGACTCCAAGACTTCACTGCTCGGCGTCTGCCTCGGACATCAGGCGATCGGTGCGGCTTTCGGCGCGACGGTCGATCGGGCGCCGGAACTTCTTCACGGAAAGACGAGCCGGGTCAACCACACGGGCGTCGGTGTTCTGGCCGGTCTGCCCGATCCGTTCACCGCGACGCGCTACCACTCGCTAACGGTCCTCGAAGACACCATTCCGGACGAACTCGAGGTCACTGCGCACACCGAAAGCGGTGTCGTCATGGCGATGCGTCACCGCGAACTACCGATCCACGGTGTCCAGTTCCACCCCGAATCCGTCCTTACTCAGGGTGGGCATCGGATGCTCGCGAACTGGTTGACAGTGTGCGGCGAGGCTCCGCCGGAAGCTCTTGTGAAGGCCCTCGAGGCAGAGGTTGCGTCAGCGCTCGGTGGCATAGTCCCCGTTCTTCGCTGATCCTGAAAACGCCGGTCACAAAAGAGGTCCTCCCGAACTTTTTCGGGAGGACCTCTTTTACATCCGATGCACTATCGGCCGGGAATCCCCAGTGCGCCGACGCTGACCGTGATGACGGAGTCCTTGGAAATTTCGGATCCCGCGGGCTGAGTCTGCGAGACGATCTTGCCCACCATCTCGGGAACGAGTGTGGTGGTCTGGGTCTGCACCAGCTGTGCTCCCGTTCCCGCCCAACCCGATGTGCGCAGTGTCGCCAATGCCTCGGACACGGTCTTGTTGGTGAGGTCGGGCATCGCGATCTTGTTGCCGTTTGACACCCGCAGCGTCACGGTCGTGCCCTTGGTTGCCGACGTTCCACCCGCTGGATCGGTAGAGACCACCTGGCCCTTGGGGAGCCCGGAATCGATTTCGGTTGTCTGGACGACAAAGCCGGCGCCTTCGATGTTGGGCTTCGCAACTTCCTGACGCTGGCCTGTGACGTCGGGGACGCGGACCTGCTCAGGACCGGTGCCGACGGTGATCGAGACTGCCGAATCGAGCGTGACGGAAACACCTGAGGCCGGATCTTGATTGACGACCTTGTCCACTTCGGCGACCGTCGACGCGACCTGTCCGATCGTCGGATCCAGTCGCAGACCGACGGCGTTGAGCTTTCTTTCGGCGTCGTCCTGGCTCAGCCCGGTCAGGCGCGGAATGGCAACCTGCTCGGGGCCGGTGGACACGTCGAGGGTGACGGTGCTGCCCTTCTCGATCCGAACTCCGGCCACCGGACGGGTAGTGATGACGTTGCCCGCCGCAACCACCTTGTCGGTTTTCTGCTGACGTTCCACCTTGAATCCGGCGTTCAGCAGTGTCGCTTCGGCGGAGTCGGCCGGTTGGTTGGTCAGATCTGCGGGAACGGTCACCATCTCGATCTTGGAGGTGTTCACGTTCAGCAGGAACGCCGTGATCAAGCCGATGACCACAACAGCCGCGAATCCCATCAGGGCGTATCGCAGGCCCTTCTTTTTGGCCGGCGGTTCCGGCGCTCTCCGCTTCGCGGCAGGGTTCACCGGATCCACAGGATCCGGGGCTGTGCGGAAGTTACCGGTGTCGCTGCCGACGGAACCGAGGATGCTGGTGCGGTCCTCGTCGTTCATCACCATCGGCGCACTCGGGCGCTGGCCACCCAGCACCCGAACCAGGTCACTGCGCATGTCGCCGGCGCTCTGGTAACGGTTGGCGGGGTTCTTGCTCATCGCCTTGAGGATGATCGAATCCAGCTCACGCGGAATGTCGCGGTTGACCTCCGACGGCGTGGGCGGGTCTTCACGGACATGCTGATACGCCACTGCGACCGGAGAGTCTCCGGAGAAGGGCGGCTCACCGGTGAGGACCTCGAACAGCACACAACCGAGCGAGTAGACGTCCGAACGTGCGTCGACCTGCTCACCGCGGGCTTGCTCAGGTGAGAGGTACTGGGCGGTGCCGATCACGGCAGCCGTCTGCGTCATCGGACTGGACGCGTCGGAGATGGCTCGGGCGATGCCGAAGTCCATCACCTTCACGGCGCCGGCGCGGTTGATCATGATGTTGGCGGGCTTGACGTCGCGGTGGACGATGCCGTTGCGATGGCTGAAGTCCAGCGCGGCACACACGTCCGCGATCACTTCCATTGCATGACGGGGCGCCATCGGGCCGTTGCTGCGCACGATGTCACGCAGGGTGTCGCCGTCGACGTACTCCATCACGATGTACGGCAGAGGCCCAGCTTCGGTCTCGGCTTCACCCGTGTCGTAGACAGCCACGATCGCCGGATGGTTCAGGGCGGCGGCATTGTGCGCTTCACGACGGAACCGCAAGTAGAACGTGGGGTCACGCGCGAGGTCGGCTCGCAGAACCTTGATAGCCACGTCGCGGCTGAGTCGGAGGTCGCGCGCCAGATGAACTTCGGACATTCCACCGAAGCCGAGAATCTCCCCCAGTTCGTATCGGGAGGAGAGATTACGGGGTGTCGTCATTCTTCATTTCCTAGCGGTTCTTCTGCAGCGTTCGACTCGGTCGTCGTGGTGGTGGTCGTCATGGTTGTCGTGGTGGTTGTCGGAACCGTGGTGGTGGTTGTCGGAACCGTTGTTGTGGTGGTCGTCGTCGGAACCGTCGTCGTCGTCGTTGTCGTCGGAACCGTTGTTGTGGTGGTCGGTTCGGTTGTCGTCGTCGTGGGCCGAGTCGTTGTCGTGGTGGGTTTGGTCGTCGTGGTCGTCGGTTTGGTCGTCGTCGTCGACGACGACACCACAGCCGGGGAGGAGTTGTCCGGGCTGTCCGTGGCAATCCAGACGCCGCCGATGATCAGTGCCAGGGCGATCAAACCGCCGCCGGCCCAGGCCATCGCCTTCTGGCCACTCGTCAGCCCGCCGGTATCGGCGGCATCCGCCGCAGCGGTGTACCCCGTCGCGGCATACCCCGCGGTGGGCGCCAATATCTGTGTTGCGCCGGTCGGGGTCGCGGATCCGCCGTGCGCCAAGCCTGGTGGCGGCGGACGCCTTCCGGCCCGTACAGCGGCGACGGCATCGGCGAACTCGCCGCCGTTGGCGTAACGACCGGAGGGATCCTTGGTCAGCGTGATGTCGATGAGTTCGCGAATATTCGGGGGCAGGTCGGCCGGCATGGGGGCCGGAATTTCCTGGACGTGCTTCATCGCGACGGTCAATGCACCGTCGCCGGTGAAGGGTCGTCGTCCGGAAAGTGCTTCGTAACCAACGATTCCCAGTGAATACACGTCACTGGCTGCGGTGGCATCCTGGCCCAGGGCCTGCTCGGGAGCGATGTACTGGGCGGTGCCCATCACCATTCCCGTACGCGTGACGGGAGAGTTCTCGACGGCCTTCGCGATGCCGAAGTCGGTGATCTTGACCTGGCCGGTGGGGGTGATCAGGATGTTGCCGGGCTTCACGTCACGGTGCACGACACCGGCGTCGTGGGCGATCTGCAGTGCGCGTCCGGTCTGCTCGAGCATGTCGAGGGCATGCGGAACCGCAAGGCGGCCGACGCGTGAGAGAACGGCATTGAGAGGTTCACCGTTGACCAGTTCCATCACCAGGTAGGCAGTGGATTCACCTGAGCTGTCCCGAGTCTCGCCGTAATCGTAGATTCCCGCGATACCGGGGTGGTTGAGCTGAGCTGTCGTTCGAGCTTCGAATCGGAATCGCTCCAGGAACTCCGGGTCCGACGAGAACTCCGACTTGAGTACCTTGACGGCGACGCGTCGATTGAGTCGTGAGTCTGTTGCTTCCCAGACCTGGCCCATTCCGCCGGTAGCGATGAGCCGGTTCAGTCGGTAACGATCGGCGATCAAAGCGCCATTGTTCAACGCCATGGTTCAGCCCCCTTGTATTCCGGCTGCGATTACTGCGCGACCGATCGGTGCAGCCACAGAGCCACCGGTAGCGGCAAGTCCGCGGTCGCCACCGTTCTCGACGATGACGGCGACTGCGACCGTCGGATTCTGAGCGGGTGCAAAAGCGATGTACCAGGCGTGAGGCGGTGTTTCCCGCGGATTCACGCCATGTTCGGCCGTGCCGGTCTTGGACGCGATCTGGACGCCCGGGATCTTGCCTTCGCCGCCGGTGAAGTTTTCCGAACCGATCATCAATTCAGTCAATGTTGCAGCCACGGCCGGTGAGACGGCTTGGCCCATCGACACCGGAGCCGGTGAACTGAGATCGGTCAGGTCCGGCGCCTGTAGTTGGGAAATCAGATTCGGTTGCATCCGTACGCCGCCGTTGGCGACGGTCGCGGCGATCACCGCATTCTCCAGAGGCGTCACGGCGACGTCGCGCTGACCGATGCTGGTCTGGCCGAGCGCCGCGTCGTCGGGAATGTCGCCCACAGTGCTGTCGGCGACGGGCAATGGGATTGCCGGTGTGTTGGGGCCGATACCGAAAGCCTTGGCTTCGTCCTTGACGGCTTCCGCACCGTCCTTGATGCCCAATTCGACAAACGCGGTGTTGCAAGAACGCGCGAACGCGTCACGTAGCGACGCCGTCGGATTGGGTCCGCAGGTGCTTCCGTTGTAGTTCTCGAGGGTGGTGCTGGTTCCGGGCAGCGTGATCTGCGGCGCCGCGGTCAGTTGATCGTCCGGGGTTGCGCCGCCCGTCAGAGCGGCCGCCGTGGTGATCACCTTGAATGTGGAACCGGGCGGGTAGGTCTGCGAGATGGCACGGTTCACGAGGGGGTCGGCCGGGTCGGCGTTGAGTGCGTCCCAGGCCCGCGTGGTTTCGGCGCCGTCGTGGCTCGCGAGAGTGTTGGGGTCGTAGCTCGGCGTGCTCACCATGGTCAGGATTCGACCGGTGCTCGGTTCGATGGCGACGACGGAACCGGTGTAACCCTTGCTGGTCAACTGGTCGTAGGCGACCTGCTGCATTGCCGGATTGAGCGTCGTCACGACGTTGCCGCCCCGCGGATCGCGTCCGGAGACGATGTCGAAGAAACGCTGACCGAACAACCGGTTGTCGGAGCCGTTGAGGATGGGATCCTCGGTACGTTCGAGGCCCGCGCTGCCGTATTGCATCGAGTAGAAGCCGGTGACCGGGGCGTACGGGTACGGATTGGGGTACTGGCGCAGGTATTTGTACCGATCGTCGGTGGACTGGGAAGCAGCCAGTACCTGTCCGGCAGCCGAGATCTGACCTCGTTGGCGTGAGTACTCGTCGAGCAGCACCCGGGAGTTGCGGGGGTCGGCTCGCAGGTCATCGGCTTTGATGACCTGGACGTACGTGGCGTTGGCGAGTAGCGCGACAACCATCAACATGACGGCCATCGCGACGCGGCGCAGGGGAGTGTTCATATGCGCGGCATCATCTCGGTATGGGCGTCGGCGATCGGGGGTGGACCCTTCTTCTTGGCAACTACCGGTGCGCGGGCGGCATCGGAGATTCGAATGAGAATTCCCAGTAGGAGGTAGTTCGCGAGCAGCGACGAACCGCCGTACGACATGAACGGTGTGGTCAGACCGGTCAACGGAATCAGCTTGGTGACGCCACCGACCACAACAAAAATCTGGATCGCAATGGTGAACGACAAGCCGGCGGCGAGCAGTTTGCCGAAGCTGTCACGCACCGCCAGCGCTGTACGGAGGCCACGAACGATGAGAAGCAGGAACAACATCAGAACCGCTGCCAGGCCGATGAGTCCCAGTTCTTCGCCGATGGTCGCGATGATGAAGTCGGTTTTGGCGAACGGCACCTGATTGGGTCGCCCACTGCCCAGGCCGGTACCGGCGATTCCGCCCGTGGCCAGGCCGAACAGCGACTGGGAAATCTGATATCCGGTGTTGGCGTAGTCGCCGAGCGGATCGAGCCAGGTGTCGACGCGCACGCGGACGTGCGCAAACATCTTGTAGGCGAAGAAGAATCCGATGGCCAGCAGACCGCCACCGATCACGAGCCAGCCCACACGTTCGGTGGCGATGTACAGCATGACCAGTACCGTGCTGAAGAGCAGCAGTGACGTACCGAGGTCGGTTTCGAACACGAGCACGCCGACCGACACGATCCATGCGAGCAGGATCGGGCCGAGGTCGCGGGCACGCGGAAAGTCCATGCCCAGGAAGTGTTTACCGGCGCTGGTGAACAGATCACGTTTGGCCACCAGGACCGACGCGAAGAAAATGATCAGCAAAATTTTGGCGAACTCACCGGGCTGAATGCTGAATCCAGGCAAGCGAATCCAGATCTTTGCACCGTTCACGCTCGAGAACCGGGCCGGCAGAATCGCGGGGATGGCCAAGAACACCAGGCCGGCGAGGCCAAGTGTGTAGCTGAACCGCGCCATCAGGCGGTAGTCCTTCAAGAACACAAGTAGCAGAACAAAACCCGCGATAGCGAGTGCTGTCCACAGCACCTGCTGGTTCGCGTCGGGGGAAGGTGCTTCGACGCCGTTGTACAGAGCTGTCTGCTCGTCAGCCAAGTCCAGGCGGTGAATCAGCACCAAACCGAGGCCGTTGAGCAGCGCCACGATCGGGAGCAGCAACGGGTCCGCGTACGGTGCGTACCGCCGGATTGCCAAGTGCGCGATCAGAAACAGGCCCGTGTACGTCAAGGCGTACTTGGCCAGATCGAGGGTGATCTTCTGTTCCTGGCTAGCTTCGACCAACAACAACGACACCGTCGTGATGACGACGGCAAATCCGAGCAGCAACAGTTCCATGTTGCGCCGAGTCGACTGGACCGGCGCCGGGGCAAAACCTCCGGGCGGGCTCGGAAAAGCCATCCCGGCGGCGGCGTTGGACGACATCAGTTGACCGTCCTGCAAGTCTGACCGGGGATTCCGGTCGGAGTCGGCGCAGGAGTGGGCGTCGTTGTTGCCGGTTCATTGGGAGCGGGCGGTGCTGCCGGCGGTGCGGCAGTCGGGGCCGGTGTGGGTTGCGGCGTCGCAGTTGCCGGAACCGGTTCGCAACGAGGCAGGAGATCGCCGCCGATGAGTCGGATCATCTGACTTTGTGCGTCCTGATGATTGCCCGACGGGAGCCCGGCCCGGACCTGTTCCTGCGCCGATGGTGCCAGATCGGTCACCTCGAGGATGTTGCAGTCACTCGGGATGGTGCTGGGCGCGACCAGCGTCAGGACGTCGTCGTCACCGACACAACCGATCAGATCGGCTTCCTGCAGTGAGTAACCGAGGACAGAACCGGGGATTCCGCGCAGCACCGTGACACGGCCCTCGTCCGCCCCGACGTAGTAGGTGTTGCGGATGACCGTGCGGCCGATGACGGCACCAACAGCGATCACAGCAAGCAGCACTACGGCGAGAACTACCCACCACAACCGGTTTCGCTTTTTCTTGGGCTCGGGTTCGGGCACAGAAACAACACGCTTGGGTGTTGCGCGTGGCGGTCGCATAGCTGCGGCTCGGCCCGCGGCAGTGTTGGGGGGAGGAGCGAACTCTTCTTCCTCCGTGGATGCAGCACCAGCGACGATGGGGCGAGACTGCCCGTAATCGAGGTCGATGACGTCGGCCACCACAACTGTGACGTTGTCAGGACCGCCACTGCGGAGTGCCAATTCGATGAGGCGATCAGCGCACTGCTCCTGCGAGCCTTCGCTCATCGTGTTCTCGATGGTTTCGTCGCTGACCACGTCGGACAGGCCGTCGGAGCAGAGCAGGTAACGGTCACCGGCGCGGGCTTCGCGCATGGTGAGCGTCGGCTCGATCTCGTTGCCGGTCAATGCCCGCATGATCAGGGATCGCTGCGGATGCGTGTGCGCTTGTTCGGCCGTGATCCGACCCTCGTCGACCAGCGACTGAACAAACGTGTCGTCGCGGGTGATCTGCGTCAGATGACCGTCGCGCAGCAGATACGCGCGCGAGTCACCGATATGGACGAGCCCGAGTTTGCTGCCGGAAAACAGGATCGCGGTGAGCGTGGTCCCCATGCCGTCGAGTTCAGGCTCTTCCTCGACGTGATCGGCGATGGAATCGTTGCCCTCACGAGTCGCTGCCTCGAGCTTGCCCAGCAGGTCCTCGCCCGGTTCGTCGTCGTCGAGGTGCGCCAATGCGGCAATCATCAACTGGGATGCGACTTCGCCGGCCGCGTGGCCACCCATACCGTCGGCCAAAGCCAACAGACGAGCGCCCGCGTACACGGAATCTTCGTTGTTGGAGCGCACGAGACCGCGGTCGCTGCGCGCCGCGTAGCGGAGAACAAGGGTCACGGGCGCAACTCGATTACGGTCTTTCCGACACGAACCGGTGTTCCCAAGGGAACTCGTACAGCCGTGGTGACCTTTGCCCGGTCGAGATACGTGCCGTTGGTGGAACCGAGATCTTCGACGTACCAGTCGGCACCGCGCTGCGAGAGCCGCGCATGACGCGTCGACGCGTAGTCATCGGTCAGGACAAGAGTTGAATCGTCGGCGCGCCCGATCATGACGGGTTGTGTACCCAACGTAATGCGAGTGCCGGCAAGGGCGCCCTGTGTGACCACCAGATATCGAGGAACCTTCGTTTTGCCGAGTGACGGTAGGACTTTTCCGGCGCGGGCGTACCGCGCGGGAACCCGAACTCCGGAGCCGGCATAGATATCCGACCGCAGCGTGCGTAACACCGCCCAGACGAACAGCCACAAGAGGAGCAGGAAGCCTGCCCGTGTGAGTTGCAGAATCAGGCCCTGCACGGCTGTCCACCTCCTTCTATGGCTTGATCCCCAGCAGCGGGGTTCAAGCATTGTCGACTGGCAGCATCATAGGGGGCACGGAGCCCCAAAAGAGCACGATACTGACACGGGAGGGGCGGCGCCGCGCCGACGGACCGCCCTATGTTCGATTGTTATGTAGAAAATTCCGAGCAAACGTTTTCCGGTCCAGGAGTGGCGCTCAGAGGATGCGCACCAAGATCTCGGAGTGACCAGCACGGACGATGTCGCCGTCCGCGAGCTGCCAGTCCTGAACCGGCGCGCCGTTGACCGTGGTGCCGTTGGTCGAACCGAGATCGGACAGCATCGCAGTCCGGCCGTCCCAACGGATATCGATGTGGCGACGTGAAACGCCGGTGTCGGGAAGGCGGAACTGAGCTTCCTGTCCACGACCGATGATGTTGCTGCCGTCGCGAAGCTGGAAGTGGCGTCCGCTGCCGTCTTCGAGTTGCAGCGTTGCTGTCAAAGCCTGCTGTGCAGCAGGCGCGTATCCGCCCGGGTTGTAGCTCTGCTGCGCGTACGACTGGGTTTGGTCGTAGTTGGCGCTCTGGTCGTAATTGCCTTGGTCATAGCTGCCCTGGTCGTAGGACTGGGCGTCGTACGGCTGCTGGTTGTAGGCCTGATCGTTGTAAGGCTGCTGATAGCCCTGCTGATCGTTGTACGGCTGCTGCGGGTTGGCGTTCTGGTCGTAACCCTGCTGCTCGTAGCCGCCCTGGTAGGCCTGCTGGTTGTAGGCCTGATCGTTGTAAGGCTGCTGGTAGCCCTGCTGATCGTTGTACGGCTGCTGGGTGTAGCCCTGCTGGTCGTAGCTGCCCTGGTACGCCTGCTGATCGTTGTAGGGCTGCTGGTAACCCTGCTGGTCGTAGCCCTGCTGCTGGTTGGGCGCCGGGTTGGGGTTCTGGGTGGGGTACGCCTGCTGGTCGTCGCCCGTGCGGTAACCGTCGCCGCGGTCGTAGCCGTTCTGCGGCGGAGCGCCCTGACCCTGCGGCGCGTGGTATCCGCCGCCTTGCGCAGCGGCAGATCCGCTGTCGTCATGTGAGTATCCATTACGAGCCGGCTGCTGATCGGGCTGGCGACCAGCCGGTTCGCGGCTGGATTCGTAGCCTGAGTTCTGCGTCATGGTGCCGGCTCCTGGTTGTGACGGGACTGGATTCGAAACAGGGGGAACGATCGGTGTGGGTCTTTGCTGTTCTGGCCTTTGCGGGGGTCGCGACGACACCTGCGGCACATTGGTCCGAGCGGGTGCCTGCTTGGCTTCCTCATCCGGGTCCACAGTGCCGCGGGTACGGAACTGGCCGGTGTGGAGCGTAGGCGAAGGCTCGAAGGTTACCGAAATATCGCCATATGTCTGCCAGCCCTGATCGCGGATGAAATCCTGCAGATGCCGGCTGAAAGCCTTGATGGTGAGGTCGCGGTCGGCCGCCAACTCTTCGTGATCCGAATTGTTGATGGTGATGACGTAGTGGTTGGGAGCAAGAAGGATGCCGCCGCCGAGGTGTTCGACGCGGTCCCGCGCTTCCTGTTGAAGCGCGGCCTCTACTTCTTGTGGCACGACGCCGCCGCCGAAGACACGTGCGAATGCGTCACCGACAGCTCCTTGAAGCTTCCGTTCAAATCGCTGAACGATGCCCATCGGGGTCTCCTCTCGCTTCGCATCGACGAGTTGGAAATGCTCGGCAACTAGCACCGGCACCGCCAAGTCGCGTGTCGTCCAAACTGCTGTTCAGGTTCCACGGTACTGTCAAACGTCGGCTCAGCAGTACCTGGTTGTGGTTCCTGCATGATATCGGTTCCACCCTTTGCAATGCGCTGTGTTCTTCGTTTCAGGTACTGACCTGCACGAATAGTGGTTTCAAATCTCATCGTGATAATGTTTCGACGTTGCCCGGGCGGGTGGCGGAATGGCAGACGCGCTGGCTTCAGGTGCCAGTGTCCTTCGGGACGTGGGGGTTCAAGTCCCCCTCCGCCCACAAAACAAAGGCCGCGAATCCTCACAGGATTCGCGGCCTTTGTGTTTGTCTGGGGAAATGACCGACAACGCCCGCTTCGGCCGACCGCCCAGGTTCCCTGGCGTGCCGTTCAACGAGATCCCAGTCCTTGTGCCGCTGCACAGCACTCTCATTCAGACGGATGAGATTGCGTTGTGGATTACCGGCGTTCACGTCTACACCACGTGCATCACCTTCTCGGTGCAGACAAACCTTCGTACCGCGGACCGGTTTCCTGACATGTACGGGTTCGGTCGACCGGCCAGTGGATGTACGCCGCCGATGCTGTTCGGGGTGCAGGACTCCGAGGGCCGCATTTCGACCAACCTGCCCAAGGTCCACACCGGCTTGCAAGCTAATGGTGGGGGCGGAGATGACCGTCGGCATCATCGACGAAACTCAGGTCACCATTGATGGGACGGACATTGCTTCCGCAGTTTCGGACGTGACGGTCCTGTGGGAGGAGGTGGAACCTCGAATGATCGATATCGACGATCGAACTATCCCGGCAATCGAGATTCCGCCTGGAGGTTGGTTCGAGGCCGCGGCAGAGTCGCAGAAGCGTGTTCCAGTCGTGGACCTGAGTGGAGCACGACGGATGAATTTTGCGTTCGTAGGCAAAGAACCGCCGGTGGGTGAACAGCCTGAATAGAAGTGACTCGGTGGTTTGTCTGAAATGCCGTCCCCATCGGGACGTTTCGAATGGAAGCTTCCCTCGAATTGGGGGTAGCACTAGTGCTACTATTGGCTATGGAGAGTTTGGGGCTGAAGGAACTTCGGCAGCACGCCAGCGACTACGTCAAACGCGCCGAGGCTGGCGAGACGATGCTGATTACCGTCGCGGGCCGGCCGAGTGCTGTTCTCGGTCCGGCGGGGAAAAGGGCGTGGTGCTCATTTGAAGAAATTGCCGAAATCTTCGAAACGAAAACCGACCCGGAGTGGGCGAAAGATCGCACCTTGATGCACGATCCGATCGTTGATCCGTGGGCTCAGCAGTGAAGTCCGTGTTGGATACCAGCATTCTCATCGCGAACGACGTACCGCCTCTGGATGGCGAGTTGGCGATCAGTGCAGTGAGTTTGGCTGAGTTGCACTTCGGACTTCTGGTCGCGGCGAGCGCCGAGCAACGCGCTCTGCGATTGCAACGTCTGATTGCGGTGGAGCGGAAGTTTGAGCCACTTCCCGTAGATGCGTTGGTGGCACGAAGCTACGGGCAACTTGCCGCGGCAGTAAAAGAACATGGGCGCAAGCCCCAGCCGCGGGCACTTGATCTGATGATCGCTGCGACCGCCCATGCGCACAACGCACGACTTGTCACCCGCAATGCGGAAGATCTACGAGGAATCGAACATCTACTTCGTATCGATACCGTGTGAATCCGCTTCCCCGCGGGGACGTTTCAGTTCCGCGACTTCAGTGCTGCCCGCGCTGCGTTGTAGCCGCCCATCCCGTGGACGCCGCCGCCCGGGGGAGTTGCCGACGAGCAGAGGAAGACGCCCGGAACTCCGGTCGCATAGGGATTGAGCCCGAATCTGGGGCGGGCGATGATCTGCCGCGCAGTGTTCGCCCCCGCCGAGATGTCACCACCGACATAGTTGGGGTTGTAAGCCTGCATTTGCGGGACGTTGCGAACGTGCGTACCGACGATCCGGTCCCGAAATCCCGGTGCGAAGCGCTCTATCTGCCGGGTGATCGCATCGGTGACATCGCCCGAATAACCATGCGGCACATGTGCATACGACCAGACTGGATGAATATCGCCGACTGAACGCGATGGATCGGCGAGGAACTGCTGACCCAACAGGATGAAGGGTCTCCCAGGCATGGAACCTTGCACGGTCTGACGCTCCACGGCAGCCGTTTCCGATATCGTTCCGGAGAGATGCAGGGTGCCGGCTTTCCGGGCGTGGGGATTGGTCCACGGTACGACGCTTCCATCGGAGTCACCGCGCACGGCAAAGTCGACTTTGTATGCGGCGGTGCCGAAACGAAATTTGCGGTAGGCCCGAGCTATTCGGTTGGGCTGCAGGCCGTCGAGCAATCGTGCGGCAGCGTCGGGTGCGAGATCGAGCATGACGATGTCGTAGCCGGCGAGTTGGGAGTAGTTGGTGACCCAGTTTCCGGTTTCGATCGTGCCACCGAGGCTGCGCAGGATCGATGCGAGCGCCGCCGCGATCGATCCCGAGCCCCCTTGTGCCACAGGCCAACCGTGTGCGTGGGCAGCTGCGGTCAGCATCGACGCAACAGCGCTGGACAGGGGAAGGTTCAACGGCCCGAACATGTGCGCCGCGACGCCGCCGAATAGCGCCCGAGCTTGTGGGGTCTTGAACAGCCGAGCGAAACCCGTCGCGGGAATCAGGGCGCCCGTTCCGAAACGCGCGAGCATCAGCGGGTGCTTCGGAAGGTGCACGATCGGCTGGAAGACGTCCTGCACCAATTCGTCGAAGTTCTCGGAGAGGTATCCGAAGACGCTGAGCCACTTCTTGCCGTCGACACCCAGTCCGTCTGCGGTTCGATTGATATCGCGCCACAGAACCCCGGCGGTGCCGTCGTCAAGCGGGTGAACGAGGTCGATTTCGGGCCACAGCCACGTCAGTCCGTGATCGGCGAGACTGAAGTCCCGGTCGAGTTCCTTGAAAAACGGTGAGGCCAGAGCGGTGGGATGAAAAGCAGCGCAATCGTCGTGGATGAGTCCTTCGACGATGTACTCACTGCTGCGGGTACCGCCGCCGATCTTGTCGGCGCCTTCGATGACATGTACCTCGACCCCCGCGCGAGCGAGTTCGATTGCTGCCGCAAGACCGTTGGGGCCGCTGCCCACCACCACTGCCGTTGTCATTGCACCTCGTTCCCTTGCCGTGAGCGTACGCAAATCACATCAATGGCATTAGTCGCACAGAAAAGTGAGGACAACCCCTTGGTTGATCGCTCAACTTTTGTTAGAGTTCCAAGCACACTGGCCGCAGCTGATCTTTATCGCTGCGGCCAGTTGTTGCATATATCGCCCTTTTGTCTCCCGCATAGCCTGCTTGCCTGGGGATTCGGTATCCTGTGAAGCGGAACTTTCTGCACGAAACGCAGCCCTGAATCTCTTCGAGGCGCTCTCGGGCGTCAGCATCGTCGCAGCTCAGAGCAAACAAAGGGCTACCTTAGTTGCGCACATGCCGGGGTTCTGAATTATCGTTTTTGTTACACGGTTGTCTCTCAGACGTTTCAACCCGGTACTGACACATCGTCGTGTCAGTGCTCTCTACTGACTTGCATTGCAAGTTGATGGCCATCAGCGTTGCTGGTCGTCGGTGCATCTTTATGGCATACGAAGGCTAGGTATGAAGCAACTTCCAGGCCCCCAGGGCCTCTATCACCCGTCCAACGAGCACGACTCCTGTGGTGTCGCGTTTGTTGTCGACATGCATGGTCGCCGCAGTCGAGACATCGTCGAAAAGGCGATTACGGCTCTGGTGAACCTCGAGCACCGCGGCGCTGCCGGCTCCGAACCCAACACGGGTGACGGCGCAGGCATCCTGCTGCAGGTTCCCGACAAGTTCTTCCGAGCTGTCGTGGACTTCCCGCTGCCCGCCGAAGGCGCGTACGCAACGGGTATGGCATTCCTGCCGCAGGCCGACACGGATGCTCACGAGGCCGCTGCTGCGGTCGAGAAGATCGTCGTCGAAGAGGGCCTGACGGTTCTCGGCTGGCGTGACGTCGGAACCGACGATTCATCGCTGGGCGCACTGGCGCGCGACGCGATGCCGACGTTCCGTCAGATCTTCATCGGTTCCGAAGGCGACAAGTTCACGGGCATGGACCTCGAGCGTCGTGCTTACGTCGTGCGTAAGCGCACCGAGCACGAACTCGGCTCCGAAGGCGCCGGCAAGGGCGGCCCCGGTAGCGAGACTGTGTACTTCCCCAGTCTCTCCGGCCAGACGTTTGTCTACAAGGGCATGCTGACGACGCCGCAGCTCAAGGGTTTCTACCTGGACCTGCAGGACGACCGTGTCGAGAGCGCCTTGGGCTTGGTCCACTCGCGCTTCTCCACCAACACGTTCCCGTCGTGGCCGCTGGCACACCCGTTCCGACGGGTTGCGCACAACGGTGAGATCAACACCGTCACCGGCAACGAGAACTGGATGCGCGCTCGCGAGTCCCTCATCGACAGCGACGTCTTCGGTGGCCGCGAGAACCTGGACAAGATCTTCCCGATCTGCACCGAGGGCGCCAGCGACACCGCTCGTTTCGACGAGGTGCTCGAGATGCTGCACCTCGCCGGCCGAAGCTTGCCGCACGCAATCTTGATGATGATCCCGGAAGCCTGGGAGAAGCACGAGAGCATGGACCCCGCTCGTCGGGCGTTCTACGAATACCACTCTGCACTCATGGAGCCGTGGGACGGACCGGCGTCGGTGTGCTTCACCGACGGCACCGTCATCGGCGCTGTGCTGGACCGCAACGGTCTGCGTCCGTCGCGTCTGTGGATCACCGAAGACGGCCTTGTCGTCATGGCGTCGGAGGTCGGCGTTCTGCCGATCGACCCGTCCACCGTGGTCCAGAAGATCCGCCTCCAGCCCGGTCGCATGTTCCTCGTGGACACCGCGCAGGGCCGGATCATCAGCGACGACGAACTGAAGTCCGAACTCGCTGCCGAGCAGCCGTACCAGCAGTGGATCGACGAAGGTCTGATCCACATGGACGACCTGCCCGATCACCCGTACACGTACATGTCGCACGAGCGTGCGGTTCTGCGTCAGCAGCTGTTCGGTTTCACCAACGAAGAGGTCAACCTCCTCGTCAAGCCGATGGCTCTCTCGGGTGCCGAGGCTTTGGGTTCGATGGGTACCGACACTCCGATTGCCGTGCTCTCCGCACGTCCGCGGATGCTGTTCGACTACTTCTCACAGCTGTTCGCTCAGGTCACCAACCCGCCGCTCGACGCTATTCGTGAAGAGGTTGTCACCAGCCTCGGCGCCACGATCGGCCCCGAAGGCGACCTGCTGCATCCGAATGCGGACTCCTGCAAGCAGATTGCGCTCCCGCAGCCGATCCTGCACAACGACGATCTGTCGAAGCTCGTTCACGTCAACGACAACGGACTGTTCCCGGGATTCCGCAGTGTCGTGGTCCGTGGCCTGTACCCCGCCAAGGAAGGCGGCGACGGTATCCGTCGTGCGCTCGAGGGCATCAAATACCAGGTCTCGCAGGCAATCGAGGGTGGCGCACGCATCATCGTGCTCTCGGACCGCGAGTCCACCGAGGATTACGCGCCGATCCCGTCGCTGCTCCTTACCTCCGCCGTGCATCACCACCTGGTTCTCGAGAAGTCGCGTACCAAGGTCGGTCTCATCGTCGAGGCCGGCGACGCCCGCGAGGTGCATCACATGGCGCTCCTCATCGGCTTCGGTGCCGCAGCGGTCAACCCGTACATGGCTTTCGAAACCGTCGACGAGTTGCTGCAGAACGGTGACCTCGAGGGTCTGACCCTCGAGAAGGGCATCGCGAACTACATCAAGGCAGCCGGCAAGGGCGTCCTCAAGGTGATGTCCAAGATGGGCATCTCGACGCTCGCGTCGTACACCGGTGCTCAGCTGTTCCAGGTCATCGGCCTCTCGCAGGAGCTGACGGACGAGTACTTCACCGGCCTGCAGTCGCAGCTCGGCGGTATCGGCCTCGATCAGATTGCCGACGACGTCGCAGCACGTCACCGCATTGCGTACCTCGATCGTCCCGAAGAGCGCGCTCACCGCGAGCTCGAGGTAGGCGGCGAGTACCAGTGGCGTCGTGAAGGCGAGTACCACCTGTTCAACCCGGACACGGTATTCAAGCTTCAGCATGCCACTCGCACAGGGCAATACGAGGTGTTCAAGGAATACACGACCCTGGTCAACGACCAGTCGGAGCGCCTTGCAGCACTGCGTGGACTCTTCGAGTTCAACATCGGCAAGCGGCCGTCGATCTCCATCGACGAGGTCGAGCCGGCCAGCGAGATCGTCAAGCGTTTCTCGACGGGTGCGATGAGCTACGGCTCTATCTCCGCCGAGGCTCACGAGACCCTCGCCATCGCGATGAACCGTCTGGGCGCACGTTCCAATTCCGGTGAGGGCGGCGAACATCCGTCACGTTTCATCCCGGATGCAAACGGCGACTCGCGTCGCAGTGCCATCAAGCAGGTTGCGTCGGGACGCTTCGGCGTCACGTCGCACTACTTGACCAACTGCACCGATATCCAGATCAAGATGGCGCAGGGAGCCAAGCCCGGTGAGGGCGGCCAGCTTCCGGCTCACAAGGTGTACCCGTGGGTGGCCGAGGTTCGGCACTCCACGCCGGGCGTCGGACTGATCTCGCCGCCGCCGCACCATGACATCTACTCGATCGAGGATCTCGCTCAGCTGATCCACGACCTGAAAAATGCCAACCCGCAGGCCCGCGTTCACGTGAAGCTGGTCTCCGAGGTCGGCGTCGGAACCGTCGCGGCCGGTGTCTCCAAGGCACATGCCGACGTCGTTCTGATCTCCGGTCACGACGGTGGCACTGGCGCTACTCCGCTGACCTCCGTCAAGCATGCCGGCGCACCGTGGGAGCTCGGCCTTGCCGAGACCCAGCAGACGTTGCTGCTCAACGGTCTTCGTGACCGCATCGTCGTGCAGGTCGACGGTCAGCTCAAGACGGGCCGCGACGTTGTTGTTGCTGCCCTGCTCGGCGGCGAAGAATTCGGTTTCGCCACCGCACCGCTGGTGGTCTCGGGCTGCATCATGATGCGCGTCTGCCACCTCGACACCTGCCCCGTGGGTGTCGCGACGCAGAACCCCGTGCTGCGACAGCGTTTCAGCGGCAAGCCGGAATTCGTCGAGAACTTCTTCATGTTCATCGCCGAAGAGGTTCGCGAGATTCTCGCGGAACTCGGTTTCCGCACGCTGCTCGAAGCAGTCGGCCAGGTTGACATGCTGGACACCACGCGCGCTCTCGAGCACTGGAAGGGAAGCAAGGCAGGCAATCTCGATCTGTCGCCGATTCTCACCCAGGTCGAGTCCGCATTCATGGACCAGGACCTCCACTGCACCGGTACGCAGGATCACGGTCTCGACAAGGCGCTCGATCAGCAGTTGATCGTCTCCGCTCGGAACGCACTCGACAAGGGTGAGCCGGTCAAGTTCGAGTCCGCGATCACCAACGTGAACCGCACGGTCGGCACCATGCTCGGCCACGAGGTCACCAAGGCGTTCGGTGGAGAGGGCTTGCCCGACAACACCATCGACATTACGTTCACCGGCAGTGCCGGTAACAGCTTCGGCGCCTTCGTGCCCCGCGGTATGACCCTTCGCCTCAATGGCGACGCCAACGACTTCGTCGGCAAGGGTCTCTCGGGTGGACGCATCGTCGTGCGCCCGCCGCTCAATGCAGCGAAAGGCTTTGTCGCCGAAGACAACATCATCGGCGGCAACGTGATCCTGTTCGGCGCCACCAGCGGTGAGGCTCTACTGCGTGGCATCGTCGGCGAACGTTTCGCAGTCCGTAACTCCGGCGCCACTGCTGTCGTCGAGGGCGTGGGCGATCACGGTTGCGAGTACATGACCGGCGGCAAGGTGGTCATTCTCGGAAAGACCGGCCGTAACTTCGGTGCCGGCATGTCCGGCGGCGTTGCGTTCGTCTACAACCCCGACCGCGATTTCGAAGCCAACCTCAACACCGAACTGGTGGACCTCGAGGATCTCGAGGGCGACGAGTACGTCTGGCTCAAGAGCGCCATCGAAAGGCACCGCGACGAAACGGGTTCCGAGGTCGCTGCGCGCATCCTCGCGGACTGGTCTCAGCAGGTGACCCACTTCGCGAAGGTGATGCCGCGTGACTACAAGAAGGTACTGATGGCAATCAAGGACGCCGAAATTCGCGGCGCAAACGTCGACGAGGCAATCATGGAGGCAGCTCGTGGGTGATCCAAGCGGTTTCCTGAAGCACGGTTCGCGCGAATTGCCGGTCCGTCGTCCCGTTCCACTACGCCTGCTCGACTGGAAAGAGGTGTACGAGGAGTTCCCGAAAGAATCCCTCAAGAACCAAGCCAGTCGTTGCATGGACTGCGGAATTCCTTTCTGCCACAACGGTTGCCCCCTCGGGAATCTGATTCCCGAGTGGAACGACCTGGTGTACAAGGACCATTGGCAGGACGCGATCGAGCGCCTGCACGCGACCAACAACTTCCCGGAGTTCACCGGTCGCCTGTGCCCCGCACCGTGCGAGGCGTCCTGCGTCCTGGGTATCAACCAGGATCCGGTCACCATCAAGCAGGTCGAGGTCGAAATCATCGACAAGGCCTTCGACGAGGGCTGGGTCAAGCCGGTTCGCGCTGCACGTTCCACCAACAAGCGCATTGCAGTTGTCGGTAGTGGTCCCGCTGGTCTGGCTGCAGCGCAGCAGCTGACCCGCGCCGGTCACACGGTGACGGTCTTCGAGCGGGCAGACCGCATCGGTGGCCTGCTTCGCTACGGCATCCCCGAGTTCAAGATGGAGAAGCGCCACATCGACCGCCGTCTCGAGCAGATGGAAGCCGAAGGCACCGTCTTCAAGACCAACGTCAATGTGGGCGTAGACATCACGGCTGACGAGCTGCGTGAGCAGTTCGACGCCGTGGTTCTCGCCGGCGGGGCCACCGAAGCTCGCGACCTGCCGATCCCGGGCCGCGAACTCGACGGCATTCATCAGGCGATGGAGTTCCTGCCGATCGCCAACCGCGTTCAGCTCGGCGATCTTGATGCTCCGACCATCGATGCCAAGGGCAAGAAGGTTGTCATCATCGGCGGCGGCGACACCGGCGCAGACTGCCTCGGCACCTCGCACCGTCAGGGCGCAGCCAGCGTCCACCAGTTCGAGATCATGCCGCGTCCGCCGGAGACTCGCGCCGAGCAGACTCCGTGGCCGACATACCCGTTGATGTACCGCGTGGCTTCGGCTCACGAGGAGGGCGGCGAGCGCGTGTTCTCCGTCAACACGGAGAAGTTCGTCGGCACCGACGGCAAGGTCACCGGCCTCAAGGCTCACGAGGTCGAGATGAAGTCGGGTCGCTTCGAGAAGGTCGAGGGCTCGGACTTCGAGCTCGAAGCCGACCTCGTCTTCCTGTCCATGGGCTTTGTCGGACCCGAAAAGCCAGGCCTGCTCACCGATCTCGGTGTCGACCTGAACGAGCGCGGCAACGTCGCCCGCACGTCCAAGTGGAACACCAACATCGACGGCGTCTTCGTTGCCGGCGATATGGGTCGCGGTCAGTCGCTGATCGTCTGGGCTATCGCCGAGGGACGTTCCGCAGCAGCAGCTGTGGACGCCTACCTCGAGGGCGCTACCGCCCTGCCGTCACCGATTCACCCGACGGCGGCTCCGCAGCGCTAGTGGCGAAGATGCAGCGTTAAAGGTCTTCAGACAAAACCGCACCCCACCATGAACGGTGGGGTGCGGTTTTTTGTCTAGGCCGAGATGGGCTGGAAAGTCTGACGTCGTGCGTCGATCGCGAGTTGGGTGCGGGAGCTACATCCCGTTGCGGCCAGGATCCGACTGACGTACTTCTTGACAGTGTCCGGGGTGAGCATCAACTGCCGGGCGATCGCGGCGTTGCTCAGGCCGTCCGAGACCAATGTGGCGACTTCTCGCTGACGCGTCGTAAGCGTCGCGAACAGGTCATATCCGGGGAGGACTTCGAGGCTGCGGGTCAAGATGGCGAGCTGTTTGGCCAACAGGCGAAGAGCCAGAATATCTTTCGGCCCCAGGGCATCCGCGTCGGGATCGAACAGCCCGATCAATGCGTGCCCGCCCTCGGCGAGATCGAGGTGCATCGCATTGACCGAGTGCATGTGATGCGGGTGCAGGTATTCGTGGACGTAGACCACTGAGGGCTTGGGTAGTCCGCCCAATTCGGAAAGGGATGCGACCCTTGTCGATTGGAGTTGGCGCCGCGCCTGCGGGAGGCTGAATACGTCGTATCGAGCCCAATGTTCCTGGTAGTTTTCGCGGATGGACTCCCAGCGGTGATCGGCGGCGTTGGTGGCCGTGGCGTTCTTGTCGGTGAACTGGCTCTCGAAGGTGTCGCCCACGAAGCAGGACGCATACCGGACCGGGAAGACCGCGGGTATCGCCTCGACTATGACGTTCCGGAATTCCGTCACGGTTCGCACCGAGTTGCAGCTCTCGAGGACCGCGAAGACTCGCTCGTATTCCGCGGTGGTCAACGCGATGTCACTCACTGATGTCCCCCAAAGTGCACTGTTTCTGGAATAGAACTAATTCTATCGTCGAGTGGACTGGTTCGAACGATTTCGAGGAGTATTCCATGGGCAGGCTTCGGTTCGGCGCTTTCATAGCACCTCACCACGCAGTCGGGCAGAACCCGACCGTCGCATTGCAACGTGACCTGGAGTTGGTGGAGCACCTCGATCGTCTCGATTTCGACGAGGTGTGGATCGGCGAGCACCACAGCGCGGGCAGTGAGATCATCGGCAGCCCCGAGATCTTCATCGCCGCGGCAGCCGAACGCACCAAGCGGATCAAGCTCGGTACCGGTGTGACGTCGCTGAGTTATCACAATCCGCTCTGGGTCGCGGACCGTCTCGTGCTTCTCGATCACCTCACTCGCGGACGCGTCATGCTCGGTGTCGGTCCCGGTTCACTGCCGACCGACTCGGCGATGATCGGACTCAACCCCACCGAGTGTCGTGAGCTGCTCGAGGACAACCTCGACATCGTCGTACGCCTGTTGAATGGTGAGCGCGTAACCGCAAAGACCAAGACGCACAACCTGGTTGACGCACAACTGCAGCTTCGTCCGTACTCGCACCCGATGTTCGACATCGTCGTTGCCGGCGTGTCTTCGCCGACCGGCCCGCGATTGGCCGGTAAGCACGGATTGGGGTTGCTCTCGATCGGCGCGACTCTCACCCCCGAAGGCTTCGATGCACTGGGACATCACTTCGGAATCATGGAGGAGCGGGCCACCGAGTTCGGTACCGCCGTCGACCGTGACCAGTGGCGTCTGGTGTGCCCCATGCACATTGCGGAGACGGAAGAGCAGGCACAGGAAGACGTGCGGTTCGGGCTCGGGGAATGGATCGACTACTTCGGCAAGGTCGCCGCGTTCCCGCACTTCGGCTCCGGCGGCGCCGGCATGGAACAGATGATCGCGCATATGAACCACTCCGGCATGGGCGTCATCGGAACCCCCGCTCAGGCAAGGGAATTGATCGGCAAGCTCGTCGACCAGTCCGGTGGGTTCGGTTCGATGCTGATCATGGGAACCGATTGGGCGAACCCGGGGGCTACTCGACGCTCGTTCGAGTTGATCGCGCAGCAGGTGGCACCGCACTTCCAGGGACAGTCGCAACCCACCTTCGACGCCGCAACGAGAGCCGGCAAGGTCCGTGAAAGTCACAACGAGGCCCAGCATGCCGCAATCGCGCACATGACCAAGAAGTACGAAGACGAATTGGCGGCCAAGGCATGAGGGCGGCTGTTCTGCATGGCGTCGACGATCTCCGCGTCGAGGATGTTCCCGAACCGGAACTACGCGACGGCTACGTCGTTGTCGAGGTGGCGTTCAACGGTATCTGCGGCAGCGACCTCGGCTTGATCCACGCCTATGGCATTTCTGATCAGCCGCATCCCTTGACGGGTGCGTGTGGACCGCAGATCCTCGGTCACGAATTCTCCGGAATCGTGCGGGAGGTCGGTTCCGGCGCCCAGGGCGTGGCCGTCGGAGATCGGGTAGTGGTGCAGCCCAACTATTGCTGCGGCGAATGCGCGCGATGCCGAAGCGGTCTCGAGCACCTGTGCGCGATGATGGCCTTCCACGGGATCAACGCACACGGCGGCGGATTGTCCGAGCGCACGGCAGTCCCGGCGAGTGCCGTGCACGTCCTCCCGGACTCGGTGACTCTCGAGCAGGGAGCAGTGATCGAGCCGTTGTCGGTTGCACTGCACGCAGTCGAACTCTCCGGCGTGGCGGCGGGTCAGTCCGCACTCGTCCTGGGGGCGGGGCCCATCGGAATCGCGACTGCCCTCAACCTTCGGGCCGGCGGAGTGGACCGGATTCTGCTGAGCGAGCCGTCGCCGGTACGCCGAGCCGTGGCCACGAAGATGGGGTTCGACGTGATCGATCCCGGTGCCGATGATCTTGCGGCCGCCGTCGTCGAGCGAACGGACGGGAACGGCGCCGACGCGGTATTCGAATGCTCCGGTGTCGCGGCACTGGTGGAGACTGCGCTTGCATCGGTGCGAGCGCGCGGCGCAGTAGTTCTGGTCGCGACGTACAAGGAAGCACTGCAGCTCAATCCGTACGCGCTGATGTTGACCGAGGCTCGGGTGATGTCGTCGTTGTCGTGCTCGCGTAAGGAATTCGAGATCGTCATCGAACGGATGGCGGCAGGTGCCTATCCTCTCGACCACTGGGTGGAGTGCGTGCCGCTCGCAGACATCGTGGTCGAAGGAGTGGAAGCGGCATCCGCCGGTCGGCGTATGAAGGTACTCGTGGAGGTCGCGAAAAACGCGCTCTGACCAGTATGCTGCTCGAAGCATCATCCGTGGTGCACAAAGTCCGCTCACCGGGTTCGGGGGAATTGCATGCGTGCACGACGTTGGGTCGCGATCTTGTCGGCAGCTGCTGCAGCAGTAGTGGTACCGGCAGTCGGTGCTCCCATAGCGTCTGCCGCTCCCTGCCCGGGACTCTATGTCGTGGCAATCCCCGGCACCTGGGAAGCGTCGGTGCAGGGTGGCAGTCCCAGTGCGGGCATGCTCACGCCGGTCACCGACGGGCTTCCGTCCTCGGTACGTACCGACTACGTCTCGTACTCGGCCACTGCGTTCCCCTGGGAATCCAACGTCTACGCAAAGTCGAAGAAGCAAGCCGTCGACAATGCCCGCGGAATGATCGGGGCGATGGCGGCCTCGTGCGGTGATACTCGTTTTGCAATCGTCGGATACAGCCAGGGCGCCGACGCGGCCGGCGATCTCGCCGCCGAAATCGGGACGGGCGTCGGCGTCGTACCGCCGAGTCGTGTTGCGGGCGTTGGTTTGCTGTCGGATCCGCGTCGCGCCGAGTCCGACGCACTGATCGGGCCGGGCGTCGGTGGAGCCGGTGCCAGCGGTGCGCGCGTCGGCGGATTCGGTTGGCTCTCAGCCGATACCGTCACGATCTGTGCTGCTGGTGACCTGTACTGCTCGACACCGGAAGACGATTTTGTGATGCGTCTGGCCGGCTTCATGGCGCAGGTTTCGGATCCGACGCCGGCAACCACTGTCACGTTGCGTGACGAGGCGGGAGTCATCGTGCGCGATTTGATCAGTGCGGGTGGGCTTCCCGCATTGATGGCTCAGCTTGATCCCGGTGCTAACAGCCGCCGCGTTGATCAGTTGACCGATTTCTACGGTTCGCAGGTACACACCGACTACACCCGCTATGTGGTCGACGGATCCGGAACTACGGCCACCCGGTGGCTGCACAACTGGCTGGCCGGCAAGGCTTGATCAATACCAAACCGGTTCAGCAGTACGTCTTCTCGGCTGTCTCCACATAGATTTCGGCGATTCTCTGTGACGGCATCGGTGTGATCTGTGCGTAAACATCACCGACCGATTTGAACTCTGCGAGTACAGCGGACCTCGGCATGCCTTCGGCAATTGCTGTGCAGGTGCCGTCGGCATACAGGATTTCTGCGGAATCCATGCCGCTCGGCGGGATGCCCGCCAGGCGTAAGGCCGCGAGATAACGCTGGCCGCGTTCGCCGGCGCCGGCCACGATTTCATCGGGTGACCGTGCATCGATCGGCGAGTTTGCCTCGGCAACCGCGGGCGGCGCGGACGGTAGAGCCGGAGGTGTCTCGGGAGTGTGAGATGGCGCAGCCTCGGGTACCGGCGGCGAGGTCGGCAGCGCCATCGCAGACGTGGTTTCCAACTCGGATGCCGCCACGGCCGATGTTGCAGCGACCGCAGTAGTTGACGCCGACGGTGTCGAACTTGCTGTCTCACTTGTTGATTCGTTGCCGCAGGCACTCAGGAGCAACCCGGTCACTGCAAGGCATAAAATCAGACGTTTGGTGTTCATTGCCCATGAGTGTGACACACAGTAGCGGATAGATCGAGTATTTAAGGAATATTCCTTTCAGGCTATTTCTGACAGGAACGACTGTGATATACATCTGCCCAGGCTGTTACTTGTGAGTACGAGCACTCCGCTACGCCTGATTTCAGTAGTCGACAACACAAGGCAGCTGCTGTTCGTCCCCCACCATCAAAGGACAACATCACGTGCAGAACTCTCGCAAAAACACCCGCGCGCGCAGCCTCGGCGTCCGCGCAGCAGTGATCGCCGGTACGGCCGGCGTAGTACTGGCCATGGCGGCGCCGATGGCATCGGCTCAGGATGCAGAAGCCACAGGCGTCCCCGGTGCAGCGGTGTGTGAAGTAGGCATGGAGGGCTGCGTATCGGTTGTCGTCAACAGCGGAACCTTCAACAACAACGGGTTCAATCTGCCCATCGGTGACGGTGACATGATCATCGCCGGCGAGATCCTCGATGCGGCCGATGGGCAAAGCACCGTTCTGATCCCTCGCGCCGACGGCCACAACGGTTTGTATGCCAAGGCCTTGACTGTGCCGGGCGGTGTTCTCGGAATCGACCTGCCGTTCAACAACCTCTTCGGACTGGCGGCGGTCACTGCGCAGGTGCAAGCGGTGGACACTCCGACCTTTAACGGACTCTTCACCGACTTCGACTTCAATCTGCCTGTTCGGATGAAAATCAACAATGCATTTCTCGGCGATAACTGCTTCCTGGGGTCGGAGGCTGCACCGGTGAACTTCCATCTAGCACCGGCGAATGTCGAATTCCCCAGCTACGAGGTGTTGCCTGACGGTGGGATCAAGGTCAGCCCTATCCACAACAAGGCCACAGATTTTGCGATTCCGGCCGCAAGTGGCTGCGGTCCGTTCGGTGTGCTGAATCCGATCGTCAACTGGCGAGCAAAGGTGCCGGCAACCTCCGGAACTTCGCTCAGCACCGTGTCCACCGGATACATGATCTCGGGCGGTACGGCCGGCTCGGATCCACTCGATGATCTCGGTGGCGGAACGGGTTCCAGCGGCAGCTCGGGATCCAGTGGAAGTGCGGGATCCCTCGGTTCGAGCGGTAGCTCGGGCTCCTAGTTAGCTATTCGTCAACTTTTTTCCGAACTTCGTCAACTACAAAAGGAATATTGTGGAAAGTACAGTAAAGAACTCCCGCGCAAGGCGATTCGGAGTTCGTGCAGTAGTAGTCGCCGGTACGGCCGGCGCAGTGCTCGCAATGGCGGCACCGATGGCGTCGGCGCAGGATGCCCCGATGCAGATTCCCGGTGCGACGATCTGCGACGAATACCGCAGCAGCACAGGTGATCCCGCGCAAGCGTGCCTGGCGGTGGACGTCCAGAGCGGCACCTTCGATAACAATGGCTTCAACCTCCCCATCAAGGCCGGGGACATGGTTATCGCTTCCGTGCTGACCGAGGACGGCGATGGCAATCCGGTACTCCTGCCCCGCGATGACGGGCACAACGGCGTTTACGCCAAGCCGATGACGGTGCCCGGTGGCGTGCTCGGAATCGACTTGCCGTTCAACAACTTGTTCGGCCTGGCTGCTGTCACTGCCGAGGTACAGGCTGTCGAAGCTCCGTCGTTCAACGGCATCGTCACCGAATTCGACATCAGCCTCCCGGTGCGTATGAAGATCAACAACGCATTCCTGGGTGACAACTGCTACCTGGGTTCGGAAACTGCTCCCGTGGAGTTCCGTCTGCTGAAGACCAACACGGATGAGGACGCACCGACGTACGAGCCGACCTCCGACGGCATGGGTGTCAAGGTCGGCGGAGTCAAGAGTGCCGCAACAGGCTTCGCGATCCCGGCTGCCAGTGGCTGTGGCCCGTTCGGTGTGCTGAACCCGATCGTCAACTGGCGTGCGAAGGTGCCGGCCACGTCCGGAACTTCGTTGACGACGGTATCCAACGGGTACCTGTACTTCCCGGGCCAAGAGGGTAACGACCCCCTCGACGGTCTTGACGGCGGCGGAACCGGTTCGCTCGGATCACTCGGTTCGCTCAGTTCGTCCGGAAGTTCCGGTTCGTAAGTTATTCTTAGCGGATTAGCGGTGGTGACAAACAGTCGCCACCGCTTTTTCGCGTTGCCCCGTATTGGCTTGTGGCTCAGTATTACCAGCAGCAGCGTTGCTTGGTAGCTGCGTGTCACTATGGGGGAGAGTTTTCGATGAATCATGTTCGAGTTCTAGCTTTGGCGGCCGCAGGGGCTTTGGGAGCCGCCATTCTCGCCGGTCCAATCGCAAGTGCGGAACCATTGCGTTCGACACCGTCGGTTGTGGTCAATTCCATCGAGGTGGCCCGCACACTGCCGATCGGCACTGCGGTCACGGTGGTGGGAACCGCTACCACCGCTTCGGGGATTTTCGAATCCAGCTTCTACGACAAGGGTTTTGGGCTGCAAAGCGGCAATTCGGGCATTTATGTGAGCGACCCCGAGAACTCAGGAATTGCGGTGGGTGACCAGGTTCAGGTCGTCGGCATCCTGGCGGATCAGGAGGGGCTGCTTGTCGTCCGTCCCACCGCAGTTGTGCGGATCGGGGCCGGCGCTCAGATTCGGCCCAGTAGGTTGCCGCTCAACGCAATCGGCGAGGGTAGTGAGGGTAGACTCGTGACGGTGTCCGGCATTGTCAGCGGTCCGGTCGTTGACGATCTGCCGTACGGTTACAAAATTCCGGTCTCCGGGGCCAACGGAAACACTGTCATTTTCGTGAACACTCAGACGGGAATCGACGTTGCCTCCATTGCTGTCGGCCGATCGATTACGGTTACCGGGTTCAGTGGTCAGTATGCCGACACCTATGAAGTATTGCCGCGCTCGGAAGCGGATGTGCAACAAGGATTCACGGTAAGTCTGGCATTCGGCAGCTGATCCGGCGAGAGTAGCTCAGAGCGCGTTGAAGCGCGCTCCGATTCGCATGGATCCGGGGGAGTAGCGACTGAGGCCGTAGCCAAGTTTCGCTTCGACGGTGACGGGGACGACCGCTTTGTTGGTGCGGACGGCGTTGACTATGGCACTGGCAACTCGGTCAGGCGTGAAGTTTCGGCGCCGGTAGAAATTGTCGGCTTTGGTTTGATTCTTCAGTTGTTCCCGGGCCGTTGTTCCGGCGAATTCCGTCGTCTTGACGATGTTGGTGTTGACGAGTCCGGGGCAGATGGTACTGACACCGATACCGTGGGGAAGTAGTTCTGCGCGTAGGCAATCGGACAGCATGAAGACGGCAGCTTTGCTGGTCGAGTATGCGGTCAGTGCCTTCTGCGGCGTGTAGGCGGCAGCGGAGGACAGATTGACGATGTGCCCGCCGGTGCCCCGTTCGATCATCATCGGTGAAAAGGCGCGGCAGCCGTAGACAACTCCCCAGAAGTTGATGTCCATGACGCGTGTGAACTGTTCCTGGGTGGTGTCGGCGAAGGTTCCGGAGAAGCCGATGCCGGCGTTGTTGACCACGATGTCCGGAATGCCGTGTTGGGCGGCAACGGTTTCGGCGAATCGGGTCATCGCTTGTTCGTCGGCGACGTCCACTTGGTAGGCGTGAGCACCGCCACCGAAAACGGCCTCGGCGCCGCCGGCGTGCGAGGGTGAATTGATGAGTGTGGCTGTGTCCTGCGCACTTTCGAGGTTGATGTCGCAGACGACGAGGATTGCGCCCTGCGCAGCGAAGGCGAGTGCGGTTTCGCGGCCGATGCCACTGCCGGCTCCGGTAACGACCACCAGGGTTCCGGTGAGGTCACGGAGGCGTCGTTGTAGCTTCTTTCCTCGTCGCCAGCTGCCGATGTCTTTCATCAGTCCCATGTCGTGCCCTCCTCGCGTGAGCGCACCGTAAGCGCCACTGCGAAAGGTATCCGATGGAGCGGGCGAGGCTATTTTGCGAAACACTGTGTCTCGAGTCACAAACTGTGAGAGCTTCGCTTCACAAGGCACTGGCATGACCGATCCGGAGGTTTGTAAATGACTCGTAGTTCCCGACTAGGCAGTCGCCGTATTGCCGCTGTCACGCTTGCTGTCACTGCCGGGATGCTCCTTGCGTCGTGTTCGGACAGTGGTGACAAGGATGGCGGCGGAGCCACCGAAACACCGGACTCCGGGTCGGCCCTGAAGATCGGCATGGTCAACGAGCAGTCGGATCCGGGAACGCCCACCAAGGGCGGCACACTGACCTTCAGTGGTTTCTCCCCCGTGACCACACTTGACCCGGCCAAGGCGCAGGTCGCCGGCCCCACGGGCGGTAGTGAACTCGGCGCGATCTACGACGTCCTGATGCGGTACGACCCCATCGCAATGGAATTCAAGCCGCAGATGGCTGCGTCGCTGGAGCCGAGTTCGGACAGCAAGACGTGGACGTTGAAGCTGCGTGACGGGGTCACATTCAGTGACGGAACTCCGATGGACTCGGCAGCCGTCAAGTCCAGCATTACTCGTTACATCACCAACCGGGGACCGCAGTCGGCCTTGTGGATGGAGAAGGTCAGCTCGATCGATACGCCCGATCCCACGACGGTTGTTTTCAACCTCAACTCCCCGTGGACGGGCATTCAGACGATGCTCGCCACCGGTCCCGGCATGATCGTCGCACCGACGGCTCAACAGGGCGCTCAGTTCACCCCGATCGGCGCGGGCGCTTTCACACTCGAGAACTTCTCGCCCAACGTGGAACTGGTTTTGGCTGCACGCCCCGATTACTACGACGGTGCGCCCAACGTCGACAAGCTGAAGCTGATCAGCATCCTTGGCGGCCAGGCCACTGCCGAGGCGCTCAAGACCGGCGGCATCGACGCGGCCTATCTGCGTACCCTCGCGCCGATTCTCGACCTCGTCGGCGCGGGCCTTCCGGGCTTCATCGATATTCCGTCGCTCGGTTACATCGCCAACGTGAATCAGGCACCGGGTCGACCGGGAAATGATCTGCGAGTTCGTCAGGCGATGACGTACGCCATTGATCCGGAAGCCTTGAATACTCGTGTCAACGAAGGCAAGGGCATGCCCGGTCAGGTGATTTTCCAGGACACCTCGCGTTGGCACAATGACGTGGCTCCGGTGGGAGTCGATCCCGCGAAGGCCAAGACATTGCTCGATCAGGCGAAGGCCGATGGTTACAACGGCCAGATCACTTTCCTGGCTATGCAGGAACCGTCCGCTCAGGCCACTGCGTTGGCGGTCCAGGCAATGCTCAACGCCGTCGGCTTCGACACGCAGATCGAGTACGTCAACAATGTCGGCGATCTGGTCAAGCGGATGTATGTCGACCACGACTACGACATGACTACTGCAGCAACCAGCATTTCCGAAGCGGATCCGTACGAGCGTCTTTACTCGTCACTCAAGACGGGTGGACCCAACAACGCGCTGGCCTACTCGGATGCTCAGATGGACGGATTGCTCGATCAGTTGGGTGCTGCCGTTACCGACAGCGACAAGAAGGCGGTTCTCGCCAAGATTCAGACGCGGTCCAACGAGACTCTGCCTTGGCAGATCTGGGGCAACGTTCCGCAGATCGATGTGTGGAACAAGAACGTTCACGGCATCGAGCCGAGCCTGGACGGAATCGTGTTGTTCGACGAGGCGTGGAAGAACTGACACTGCAGTAGCTTTGCCTGGTCGAAGCCGGAGATGCATTCAGCGTCTCCGGCTTCGCTGTGTGTGCAGGTCGGTGTCGTGAGCCGGATGGTTGCGGAGTGCAACCTTGGCCCATTCCGGTGAGTGGGACTGGACATTAATACTTGTGCCTTACGTCACAAACTGTGACGGATTTGGTACGCATCACAGTTGCACTTCCCATCTGGAGGTTTTGAATGAGTCGCAGTTCTCGACGCGGCAGTCGTAAGGTTGCTGCAGTCGCACTTGCAGTTTCCGCCGGTTTGTTCCTGGCATCGTGTGCCGACAATGGCAAGGCCGAGGGTAGTGGCGATGCTCCTGTATCGGCGTCTGTCATGAGTATCGGCCTTGTCAACGCGCCGGCGAACGAAGGCGATTCCGTGAAGGGCGGCACGCTGACCTTCGGCGGATACGCCGGGGTCACGACCCTGGACCCGGCCAAGACGCAGATCGCCGGTTCGGTATCGGGCTCCGAGTTGGGCGCAATTTACGACACTCTGATGAGCTATGACCCCCTCGGGCAGAAGTTCGAACCGAGAATGGCGTCGTCGATGAAGCCCAGTACAGACTTCAAGACGTGGACGATGACGCTTCGTGACGGTGTCACGTTCAGCGACGGCACGCCTTTCGATGCTGCAGCTGTCGCGGCGAGTATCAACCGGTACGTCACGAACAAGGGGCCGCAGTCGAGTCTGTGGGCAGCTAAGGTCGCCTCGATCGACACCCCGGACGCCAAGACGGTGGTGTTCAACCTCGTTGATCCGTGGACCGGAATTCAGTCGATGCTCGCGACCGGACCGGGCATGATCGTTGCCCCGACCGCGCAGCAGGGTGAGACTTTCACTCCGATCGGTGCGGGCGCGTTCACGCTCGAGAAGTTTGCTCCCAACGAAGAATTGTTACTGGACGCTCGCGAGGACTATTTCGGCGGCGCCCCTAACATCGACAAGCTTCGTGCGATCAGCATTGTCGGCGCGCAGGCGACGGCGGATTCGCTCAAGAGTGGTGGCGTAGACGTCGCGTACCTGCGTTCGGTGTCGACGGTTCTGGATCTCATAGATTCCGGATACCCGGGCTACCTGGACATTCCGTCGTTGTCGTACCTGGCGAACGTGAACCAGGCACCGGGTCGTCCGGGCGCCGATGTGCGAGTGCGTCAGGCGCTGGCCATGGCGGTTGATCCCAAGGCTATCGATCAGCGAGTCAACGAAGGTAAGGGCCTTCCCGGTCAGGAGATCTTCCAGGACACCTCGCGTTGGGACTCCGGTGTCGCTCCGATCGGTGTCGACACGGTTAAGGCGAAGGCACTGCTAGACGAGGCCAAGGCTGACGGCTTCGACGGCAAGATTACCTTCCTGACTGTGCAGGATCCGACCGCGCAGGCTCAGGCACTGGCAATCCAGTCGATGGCTAATGCTGTGGGATTCGATTTCCAGATCGAGTACGTCAACTCGGTATCCGATGTGACCAAGCGGGTTTACGTGGACCGTGACTTCGATATGTCTACGGGTGCAAACAACCTTCCGGAAGCTGATCCGTTCGAGCGTTTGTACACTTCGCTCAAGACTGGCGGCCGGAACAACGCGATTGGTTACTCCGACCCCGAAACTGACACGCTGTTGGATCAGTTGGGTGCGACTACCAACGATGTTGACAAGAAGGCAGTTCTCGCCAAGATTCAGGAACGCGCCAACGTCACGGTCCCGTGGCAGGTCTACGGCAATACGCCGTGGCTCGGCGTGTGGACCAAGAACGTCCACGGTGTGCAGCAGAGTATTGACGGCATCATGTTCTTCAACGATGCCTGGAAGAACTGACTGAACCGAATTACCTGAATCCGGGGCCGGGGTGCGCAGCGCATCCCGGCCCCGGATTTCTCATTTCCGGTGAGTGGGACTGGACATTAATACCTGTGCCTTAAGTCACAGACTGTGACGGCTTTGCTTCACATCACAGTTGCACTTCCCATCTGGAGGTTTTGAATGAGTCGCAGTTCTCGACGCGGCAGTCGTAAGGTCGCAGCCGTCGCCCTGGCTGTTTCCGCCGGTTTGTTCCTGGCATCGTGTGCCGACAATGGGAAGGACAGCGGCAGCGGCGACAGCGCTGAATCAGGCTCAGCCCTGGCCATCGGTCCCGTCAACGAGCAGTCCAACGAGGGAAATCCGGTCAAGGGTGGAACGCTGACCTTCAGTGGCTACTCCGCCGTCACGACTCTCGACCCCGCGAAGACGCAGATCGCGGGCTCCGTTGCCGGTTCGGAGTTGGGAGCGATTTACGACACCCTGCTTCGCTACGACTCGACTTCGCAGACGTTTGTTCCGAAGCTCGCGAACTCGATGTCGCCGAGCGCCGATTTCAAGACGTGGACTCTCGAGTTGCGTGATGGAGTGACGTTCAGTGATGGCACACCAGTCGATTCTGCGGCCGTTTCCTCGAGCCTGAGTCGCTACGTCACGAACAAGGGACCGCAGTCCAGCTTGTACTCGTCGAAGGTTGCTTCGGTCGACACTCCGGACGCGAAGACGGTTGTTTTCAATCTGAATGATCCGTGGACGGGGATCGAGTCGATGCTCTCGGCAGGACCCGGCATGATCGTCGCCCCGACGGCTCAGAAGGGTGACCAGTTCACTCCGATCGGCGCTGGCGCGTTCACGCTCGAGAAGTTCGCTCCCAACGAGGAGATGATTCTCGATGCGCGTGAAGATTACTTCGGTGGTGCCCCGAACCTCGACAAGTTGCGTCTCATCAGCATTATCGGTTCGCAGGCTACAACTGAGTCGCTCAAGAGCGGTGGCGCTGATGCTACGTACTTCCGAGGACTTCCGAACATTCTCGATCTCATCGACTCCGGATACCCGGGCTACCTCGATATTCCGTCGCTGTCCTACCTGTCCATGATCAACGCAGCTCCGGGTCGCCCGGGTGCCGATGTTCGTGTCCGCCAGGCACTGGCTTTGGCAACCGATCCGGTAGCGCTCGACAACCGCCTCAACGAAGGTAATGGCCTTCCCGGACAGGTGATCTTCCAGGACAGCTCACGTTGGCACAACGACGCTGCTCCCATTGGCGTCGATACGGCCAAGGCGAAGGAACTGCTCGATCAGGCAAAGGCTGACGGCTTCGACGGCAAGGTCACGTACTTGACCATGCAGGAGAACTCGGCTCAGGCGATGGCATTGGCCCTGCAGTCCATGGCGAATGCAGTCGGCTTCGACTTCCAGATCGAGTACGTCAACTCGGTTTCCGACATCGTCAAGCGTGTGTACGTCGACCGCGACTTCGACATGGCGACCGGCGCGGCAAGCCTGCCGGAGGCTGACCCGTTCGAGCGGCTGTACTCCAACCTCAAGACCGGTGGACGCAACAACTCTACGAGCTTCTCCGATGCTCAGATGGACGTGCTGCTCGACGAGTTGGGGGTTGCGACGTCCAACGATGCGAAGACGGCAGTGCTCACCAAGATTCAGGAGCGCGCAACCCAGGTTGTGCCGTGGCAGATCCTCGGCAACAGCCCGTGGCTCGGTGTGTGGGGCGAGAACGTCCACGGCATCCAGCAGAGTCTCGACGGAATCATGTTCTTCGACCAGGCCTGGAAGACGAACTGAGCTGCTTGACAGAACTGACAACTGAATAGTTCGACGCACTGAAGCCGGGGACGCGCAAAGCGTCTCCGGTTTCAGTGTTTTCTAGTCCATCAAGTCGTGGATATAGCACCAACGCCAGGACTCGCCCGGTTCGTGCGACCGCATGACGGGATGCCCGGTTTCCCGAAAATGGTTGGTTGCATGCTGGTGGGGGCTGGAATCACAGCACCCGACGTGCCCGCAGGTGAGGCACATTCGCAGGTGCGACCAGTTTTCCTCGCCGAGTTCGGCGCATCCCTGACAGGCGCCCGGAGTCAACGCCACGGGGTCCGTTTCGGGCGTATTGGCAAGTTCCTCGCAACCGCTCGCGGCGGGTTCAGGTGCCGACGCGCGAGAGGTTGCTCGTTTCAGGATTTTTTTCATTGTCATCCATACTGCACGCCGACGTTCGATCCTGCATGCTGCCTGTGTGAACGGGATTTTGCTGGGGGTTGTAGTCGGGGCATTGCTGGTGGCGACGCTTGCCCGCCGATTCGGATTGTCGTCGCCACTGATACTCGTCGTCGTCGGTCTGATCGCCTGTCAGATACCGGGAGTCCCGGACATCGAACTCGATCCGGACCTCGTTCTGTTCGTCGTCCTGCCGCCTCTGCTGTACTCGGCGGCCTTGGACAGTTCCTATCTGGCATTGCGTTCGAATCTGCGGCCCATCGGATTTCTGGCGGTGGGGTTGCCACTGGCGACGACAGCTGCGGTCGGATTGGTGGCGTATCTGATCGTCCCCGAATTCTCGGTGGCCGCAGCGTTGGTTCTCGGCGCGATCGTTGCCCCGCCGGATGCGGTCTCGGCGAGTGCAATCGGCCGAAGGCTGGGACTGCCGCGTCGGATCATGACCTTGCTCGGTGGAGAGTCTCTGCTCAACGACGCGACCGCCCTCACGGCATACAAGGTCGCATTGGCTGCTGCGGTGGGAACGGGCGCGACGCTGATCGGTGGTTTCGAGACCTTTGTGATTGCGGCCGTCGGTGGAACCGCTATCGGCCTCGTCGTCGGATTTGTTGTCTCCAAAGTTCGCGGCAAGCTGCGAGATCCGGTGATGGAGAGCGGAATCGGCTTGGTAGTGCCGTTCTTCACGTACCTCGCTGCGGAAGAAGTCCATACGTCCGGCGTCATCGCAGTTGTCGTGGCCGGACTGTTCCTCGGTCAACGTTCCACGCGAGCCGGCTATGCGACGCGTTTGCAGGACACCGCGGTGTGGAAGGCCGTCGACCTGATTTTGGAGTCGTTCGTGTTCTTGTTGATCGGACTCCAATTGCCCAGTGTTGTCAGTGGATTGCAGGGATACAGCACGACGATGGTGGTGTGGGCGTCCATTGCGGTGCTCGCGACGGTTGTGGTTGTTCGGATCGCATGGGTGTTTCCGTTCACGTATCTTCCGCGATGGCTGTCTCCGAAGATCCGGGCGCGAGAACCGGAGGTGTCGGCCGGTGCGGTATTCGTTGTCTCGTGGGCCGGGATGCGCGGTGTGGTGTCGTTGGCAGCGGCCTTTGCAATTCCTTTGACCGTGAACAGTGGTGAGGAGTTTCCCGGTCGTTCCCTGATCTTGTTCCTGACTTTCGTCGTTGTGGTCGGAACATTGTTGTTGCATGGTCTTTCGCTGCCCTGGGTCATTCGGAAGCTCGGTGTTTCGGGGCATGAGGCGCAGTCCGATGCTCGAGCCGAGGCGGCGGCGCAGGACAAAGCAGCGCGGGCGGCGGCCGCGAGGTTGGACGAGTTGGTGGGGGCGCCGGACGGTGAGGTGCCGGCAGTGCGTGATCGGGCTGCGGACATCTTGCGAACGTGGAATACCCATCGGGCCAATTCGGCGTGGGAACGTCTCGGCCGAAGTGACGAGGATCTGGGGGAGAGTCCGTCGGCGGCGTTCCGGACTTTGCGGCTCGAGATGATCGGGGCGGAGCGCACAGTTTTTATCGCGGAAAGGGACGCCGGGCGCATAGACGACGAAGTGCTCCGGAAGGTACTACGTGAACTGGACCTGGAGGAAGCAACGCTCGATCGAGATTAGACCAAAAGGTCTCTTATGGGTGGCAGGTAATCGCAGGCCAGGATGATTTGACGGACAGTTGAGGGCCGCAACTTTACCAATTCCACTGAGCGGGACTGGCTGAAACAATCTGTGCGTCTCGTCACAGACTGTCATTGTTCAACATCAAGTCACTGTCTTAGCTTGCCTTGGAGGCATTCGTAATGAGTCGTAGTTCCCGCCGTGGAAGTCGCAGATTAGCTGCGGTCACCCTGGCGATCACCGCAAGCATGTTCCTGGCGTCGTGCGCCGACAACGGGTCGAGCGGCGGCGGTGAAACTGTCGAATCGGGTTCCGCACTCAAGATCGGCATGGTCAACGAACAGGCCGATCCCGGCACCCCCACCAAGGGCGGCACGCTGACCTTCAGCGGCTACTCCTCCGTGACGACGCTGGATCCCGCCAAGGGCCAGATTGCCGGCGCTACCGGTGGCAGCGAACTCGGCGCGATCTACGACTCGCTGGTGCGCTACGACCCCATCGCGAAGAAGTTCGTCCCGCAGCTGGCGGAGTCGCTCGAGCCGAGCGTCGACAGCAAGACCTGGACGTTGAAGCTGCGTCCGGGAACCACCTTCAGTGATGGAACGGCTTTCGATTCCAAGGCTGTCTCCGACAGCATCACCCGCTACGTCACCAACAAGGGACCGCAGTCCAGCCTCTGGGCCGCCAAGGTCGCTTCGATGGACACACCGGACGCGACGACGGTTGTCTTCAACCTCGTTGATCCGTGGACGGGCGTCGAGTCGATGCTCGCTACCGGACCGGGCATGATCGTCGCCCCCACCGCCCAGAAGGGTGACCAGTTCACCCCCATCGGCGCCGGCGCGTTCACCCTCGAGAAGTTTGCTCCCAACGAGGAACTCGTCCTGGCGGCTCGCCCCGACTACATCGGCGGCGCACCCAACGTCGACAAGCTCAAGCTGATCAGCATCGTCGGCGCTCAGCCGACAGCTGAAGCCCTCAAGACCGGCGGCATCGACGTCGCCTACATGCGTACGCTCACCCCGATCCTCGATCTGATCGAGAACGGTAACCCGGGCTTCATCGACATCCCGTCGCTCGGTTACATCGCGAACGTGAACATGGCTGAGGGTCGCCCCGGCGCTGACCTGCGCGTTCGTCAGGCAATGGCACTGGCCATCGACCCGGACACCCTCAACACCCGCGTCAACAACGGCAAGGGCCTGCCCGGCCAGGAAATTTTCCAGGACACCTCGCGCTGGCACAACGACGTCGCACCGACCGGTGTCGACCCGGCCAAGGCGAAGGAACTGCTCGATCAGGCCAAGGCCGACGGCTTCGACGGCAAGGTCACGTTCCTCTCCATCCAGGAGCCGTCCGCACAGGCAACCGCGCTCGGCGTGCAGGCCATGCTGAACTCGGTCGGTTTCGACACGCAGATCGAATACGTCACCGGTGCAGGCGATCTGGTCAAGCGCATGTACGTCGACCACGATTACGACATGAGCACCGCAGCCGGTTCGCTGTCCGAGGCCGATCCGTTCGAGCGCCTTTACACGGGCATCAAGGGCGGTGGCCGTAACAACGTCACCAACTACGCCGACGCTCAGATGGACGTTCTGCTCGATCAGCTCGGTGTCGCCACCAACGACGAGGACAAGAAGGCCGTCCTCGCCAAGATCCAGGAACGCGCTACCGAGACCGTGCCGTGGCTGATCTGGGGCAACGTCCCGACGCTCGACGTCTGGAACAAGAACGTGCACGGACTGAAGCAGAGCCTCGACGGCATCATGCTGTTCGACGAGGTCTGGAAGTCCTAGTCTCCTAGTGAGTATGCGCATCCGGCTCCGTGGGAGTCTTCCTGCGGAGCCGGATGCGTGTGAAGAACCGATGAAATACGAGGAACTGCTGTGTATTGCGAGCTAGCTGTCCGAAGGAGACGAAATCGATGAACATCGGCGCAATCGGTAAGAAATTGGGCCAGCTCGTCATTGTGCTCTTGCTCGTCAGCTTCGGA